>NZ_JAKGSD010000045.1 GCF_021654135.1 Amycolatopsis tucumanensis
GAACACCCTTCACCCATCTCCACACACCACCCAGGGTTAGGACTTACTCATCTAGGGCCAGGGCAGAGCGTGAGGCGGCAGGAGCGGCCGCGATCGCACGAGCGGCACTCTCGTGACGCCACGAGAGGCACAGTCGTGCAGGGGCCAGGTGGTGGTGCGGGCCGGCCGCTGAACGCCGCTCGAGGGTTCAGGCGCAAGTGCAGCCAAAGAGGGCGAAGCCCGGTGGAAACCAGGCCCGACCGAAGACGGAGGCCCAGGCAGGAGCGGGCCAAGCGCAAGCCCTGCTCGCGGCAGAGCTGAAGCGTGAAGAGGCCCGGTCGGCAGCGAAACAAGCGGGACCACCGTCGGCGGAAGCAGGACCGGGCGAAGGAGCGGGACCACCTGCGGCCGAAGCAGGACCAGGCGGCGGAAGACCCGCCGAACGGCACCACCGAGCACCACCGCCGGGCAGCGCGCACGCCCGCGGACAACGAAGCCAAGCAGCCCCGCCAGCCAAAGCAGCGGAAGACCCGGACAGCAAAGCCATCCCCCCACCAGTAGCCGAGGGACGGAGAGCAAGGCCCTCCCACCACACCCACAGCCGAGGGACGAACAGCACAGCCCTCCCACCACGCCCACAGCGGAGGGACGCATCCCGCATCACCAGTCGCCGAGGCCCGAAGAGCAAAGCCACCCACCGCACCCATAGCCGATCGATCGATCGATCGCCTAAGCTCCTCCCATGACCTCGGTGGACCTCGAGATCGACGAAGGCGTCGCGCACATCTGGCTCAACCGGCCGGACCGCCTGAACGCCGTCGCGCCCGAACTTGTCGACGACCTGCTCACCGCGCTGGACCGGACGACCGGCACCAAAGCCGTCGTGCTCGGCGGGCGGGGGCGGGCCTTCTGCGCGGGCCACGACCTGAAGGAAAACCCCCAGGGCGACTCCCGTACACGCATCGAGCGCCTTCAGGAAGTCACCCGCCGGCTGCGCACCATCCCGCAGCCGGTCATCGCCGCCGTGCATGGGTACGCCATCGGCGCCGGGGCGGAGTTCGCGCTCGGCTGTGACCTCGTGCTCGCCGCCGAGGACGCCGTCTTCGCGTTCCCCGAGGCGAGCCTCGGCCTCAGCGTCACCGGCGCCGCGTCCCGCCTCCTGCCCCTCATCGTCGGGCCCCTCAAGGCGAAAGAGCTCCTCCTCCTCGGCGAGCGCGTCGACGCCCGCACCGCCCACGAGCTCGGCCTCGTCAACGCCGTCGTGCCGGACGTGCACGAGACGGCGCGCGACTGGGCCCGCCGCATCCCCGCCCACCCGGCCACCACCCTCGCCAAGCGCGCCCTCGACGCGGGCATCGACAGCGCCCTCGAACAGGCCCTCGAACTCGAGGTCAGCCACGCCCTGATCACCGAGCACCTGCCCGGCAACGCACTCGGCAGCCGCGCATGATCCCCGACGACCTGGTCGCCCTCACGAAACGCGCCGCGCGGAACTGGCCGGACAAAACCGCGTGGCTCTTCGACGAGACGGGCACCCGCTTCACCTTCGCCGACATCGACCGCGAAACCGACCGCCTCGCCGGCAGCCTCGCCGCGCTCGGCGTCAACCCCGGCGACCGCGTCGCCGTCATGCTCCGCAACGAGCCCGCCTTCCCCCTGCTCTGGCTCGCCCTCGCCAAACGCGGCGCCGTCCTCGTCCCCGTCAACACCAACTACCGCGAACTCGACGGCGCCCACGTCATCCGCCACTCCGGCGCCCGCCTCGCCATCGCCGCGCCGGAGTTCACCGACCTGCTCACCCGCATCGGCATCACCACCCGCACCCCGGACGACCTGCCCGCCGGCACGCCGCCCGAACACCACCCGGCCGCCGAGGCGCCCACCAACATCCAGTACACCTCCGGCACCACCGGCGCCCCCAAGGGCTGCGTCCTGCCGCACCGCTACTGGACCACCCTCGCCCGCAGCCTCGTCGACGACTTCCCCCACCTCACCGACGACGACACGATCCTCACCGCCCAGCCGTTCCACTACATTGATCCACAGTGGAACGTCGCGGCCGGCCTCGCCGCGGGCGCGACGCTCGTCGTGCTCGACCGCTTCCACCCCAGCACCTTCTGGGCGAAGGTCCGCGAACACGGCGTCACCTGGTTCTACTGCCTCGGCCTGATGCCGACGCTCCTGCTGCGCCAGCCGGAGCACCCGGACGACAAGAACCACCGCGTCCGCTCGGTCATGGCCTCGGCCATCCCCCGCGACCGGCACGCCGAACTCGAAGCCAGGTGGGGCGTGCCCTGGTACGAGGCGTTCGGCATGACCGAAACGGGCGGCGACATCCGCGACCGCCCCGAGGACCACCGGCCGGGCAGCGGCAGCATCGGCCGCCCCATCCGGGAGCGCGAGGTGGTGATCGCCGACGACGACGGCAAGCCGGTGCCCCGCGGCCGGACCGGGGAGCTGCTCATCCGCGGCGTCGGCCTCATGCACGGCTACCACGACGACCCCGAGGCGACCGCCCGCGCCTTCCGCGGCGGCTGGTTCCACACCGGCGACCTGGCCACAATGGACGCCGAGGGCCGGGTCCACTACGTGGGCCGCACGAAGGACATGATCCGCCGCAGCGGCGAGAACATCTCGGCCGACGAGGTCGAGCGCGCGCTCCTGCTGCACCCCGCCGTCGCGCTGGCGGCCGTCATCGCGGTGCCCGACGACCTGCGCGGGGAAGAAGTCAAAGCCTTCATCGTGCCTGCGAAGGACACCACCCCGGACGAGCTGGCCGAACACTGCGCGTCCCAGCTGGCCTACTTCAAGGTCCCGCGCTACTGGTCGCTCACCGCGGACCTGCCGCGCACCCCGTCGGAACGCATCGCGAAGGGCAAGCTCGCCGCCCTCGACACCCCGACCTACGACCGGGTGGCGGGCACATGGCTCTGACCACCGAGCAGCGCGTCCGCCGCGCCGCGGTCAAGCTGTTCGCCGCCAAGGGGTTCCACGGCACCGGCATCCGCGACCTGGCCCAGGCCGCCAAGATCTCCAGCGCGAGCCTCTACCACTACATGGGCACCAAGGAGGACCTGCTCGTCGACATCATGCGGGAGTGCCTCGACCGGCTCCTGCTGGCCGCGCGCCGGGCCCTGGACACCGTCGACGACCCGGCCGACGCGCTGTCCGCCCTGGTCACGCTGCACGTCATGGCCCACGCCGCCCAGCCGGACGAGACCCGCGTGGTGGACAACGAGGTCAGCGCCCTGTCCCGGGCCCCGCGGCGGCGGATCGTGGCGCTGCGGGACCAGTACGAGGCCATCTGGGCGGACACCATCGACAAGGGTGTCTCGGCGGGCGTGTTCGACGCCCCCGAACCGGCCGTGACCAGGCTCGCCCTGCTGGAGATGTGCACCGGCGTCGCCCGCTGGTACTCACCACGGGGTCCACTGCCGCTGGACCGCCTCGCCGCCCGATATGCCCAGCTCGCGCTGCGCATGCTGGGAAGCCCGGCGCTCCTCGGCGGCGACGGCGCCGAACGGGCACGCGAGGTCGCCGCTGAGGTGTGGCGCATACGGCCCTAGCTGGGGTCTTGCCGACTCGGCCGGGCTGAGGGACCCTCGAAGGGTGACTGAGCGAACGATCCAACTGGAATTGGATGAGCAGGGTCTCGCACTGGGCCTCCCTGCACCGTCCCACCCTCAGGATCATGTACACGATGTGCCCTACCGCCCCGTCCAGTTCCGTGACGACGACCTGCCCACCGCGCTCGAGCGCTGTGCGCACTGGCTCAGGTCGGCACAGGAGTGGCTGGGCGAGCCGGTGGATGTGGTCTCCATCCACCTCGACTACGACGACCGCGAAGGCGCGCCGTACTACGACCTGAAGCTCCTCTGCAACGAGGAGGACCTGGCCGGGGCGCCGCGCGCACTGCGGGACGCCGCCAACGAATCCTGAGTCAGTTGTCAGATCCCTCGGGGCCGCCTCCGGAACTTTCCGGGGGCGGCCCTGAGGGTTGTTCTCAACCCAGCGCGCCGCCGACCTTGACGTGCCCCTTCAACAGGTTCCGGGCGATGGTGCGGCGCTGGATCTCGTCCGTGCCCTCGTAGATGCGCAGCAGGCGCAGCTCGCGGTACCACCGCTCGATCGGCAGCTCCCGCGTGTAACCCATGCCACCGTGGATCTGCAGCACGCGGTCGACGATCTCGTTGGCCTTGATGCCGCCGTACAGCTTCGCGATCGACTGCGCGTGGCGGGAGTCCATTCCGGAATCGACCTGCCAGGCCGCGTGCAGCACCAGCCAGCGCAGCGCTTCCAGCTCCACACCGGAGTCCGCGATCATCCACTGGATGGCCTGCCGGGTCGCGATCGGCGCCCCGAACGTCTCACGCGTGTTGGCGTGCTCGATCGCCATCGAAATCAGCCGCTCGCAGGACCCGATCGCGCGAGCCGGCAGCAGGTAGCGGCCGCGGCCGATCCACTGCATCGCCAGCGCGAAGCCCTGGCCCTCCTCGCCGAGGATCTGGCTCTCCGGGACGCGCACGTTGTCGAACACCAGCGACGCCGGGCCCCACTCGCCCATGGTGTCGATCGGCTCGGACTTCCAGCCCATGTCGCGGTCGACGAGGAAGCAGGTGACGCCGCCGCCCGCCCCCTTCTCCGGGTCGGTCACGGCGAACACCATCACGAAGTCGGCCTCGTTGCCGCCGGTGATGAACGTCTTCTCGCCGTTGATGATCCAGTCCGCGCCGTCCTTGCGGGCCGAGGTGCGGATGTTCTTCGCGTCGGAGCCGGCGCCCGGCTCGGTGATCGCGAAGCACGACTTGCGCTCGCCGGAGATCGTCGGGAGCAGGTAGCGCTCCTTCTGCTCCTCGTTGGCGTGGAACAGGATGTTGTCCGCCGCGCCGCCGAAGCGGAAGGGCACGAAGGTGCGGCCGAGTTCGGCCTCCAGCAGCGCGGTCATCACGGCCGACAGGCCCATGCCGCCGTACTCCTCCGGGGTCTGCACGCCCCAGAAGCCGGACTCCTTCGCCTTGAGCTGCAGCGCGGTCAGCTCGTCCGAGGTGAGGCCGGGTTCGCCGCGGCGTTCGCGGCGCAGCACCTCCTGTTCGAGCGGCATCAGCTCACGCTGCACGAACGTGCGCACCCAGTCGCGCACTTCCCGCTCTTCGGTGCTCAAGCTGAAGTCCATCGTCGGCCCTCCTACTAAGCGCTTGCTTACCTGTCAGGCTAGCGCACGCGGCTCGTTCCCGGAATGGCGTTCGGCGAGGAACCCACGCAGCGCGGCCGTGACCCGGTCCGGCCGTTCGACCGGCGGGAGGTGACCGGTGTCCGGCAGGTCGAGCCGCCGAGCTCCGGCGATACCCGCGCTGAGCAGGCCGGACACCTCCTGGATCTCCGGCACGTCGAGGAGGCCGTTGACCACCAGCGTGGGCGCCACCACCTCGGCCAGCCGGCCGGCCGGGCCCGGTTCCAAATGGCGTTCGGTCCGCTGCGGCCCGCTCCAGGTCCGCTGGAAGACGCCGCGGAGCATGTCGAGGACGAGTTCGGACGGTTCCGGCACCAGGAACCGCGCCTGGGCCAGCGCCATCGCCTCGACGTCGGCCGGGTCGGGCGCCCGGGTCCGCGCCGCGTAGGCGCGCAGCCGCTCGGCCGGCACCGCGCTGTGCACCTCGCGCGCGGCGCGGGCGCGCATCGACTCCGGCCACTCACGGCCGGACAGCCCCGAGCAGATCAGCACCAGCCCGCTGACCCGGTCGGGCGCCGCGAGCGCGGCCTCCAGCGCGTACGACCCACCCATCGAGCAGCCGACCAGGGCCGCCCGGCCGACGCCGAGCGCGTCCATCAGCCCGAGGAGGTCCTCGTAGTGGCAGTGGTCGCCGACGGCGTCGCTGGAGTCGCCGAAGCCGCGCTGGTCGTAGCGGATCACCCGGTGGGTGTCGGCGAGCCCGTCGAACTGGGCGGCCCACATGCGCCGGTCGGCCGCTCCGGCGTGCACAAAGACCACCGGCGAGCCCGCGCCGGCCTCGTCGTAGGCCAGGTCTGCCCCGTTGACGTGAACCAGGTTCATGACGGCCAACGTAGGAGGATCATCCGCTGTTCGCGCCCGTGTTCGCGCACCGCGTAGGTTTGGGGGCGTGATCGAGTGTGCGGTGTGGTGGGCGGTGCCGCTGCCGAACGAGCCCGGGTACCTCGACCTGCTGGACGACGTGGAGCGCGGACGGCACGCCGGCTACCGCAAGGAGATCGACCAGCGGCGGTTCCTCACCGGGCGGGTGCTGGCCAAGACGGTCGCCGCCGAGCTGCTCGGTCGCGCGCCCCACGAGGTGTCCTTCGACGCGACCTGCGACGACTGCGGCAAGCCCCACGGCAGGCCGCGGGTGCCAGGCGCCGGGTTCGACCTGTCCATCTCGCACTCCGGCGAGCGGATCGGGGTGGCCGTGACCAGCGGCGTTCCGGTGGGCCTGGACGTCGAGACGGCCACCCGCCGCGCCGAGGACTCGCTGATCGCCTACGCGCTGAACGAGACGGAGGTCGCCGCGCTGGACGGCCTGACCGGCGCCGAGCGGGTGGCCGCGTTCTTCCGGTACTGGACCGGCAAGGAGGCGCTGATGAAGGCCACCGGGCGCGGGCTGCGGATCCCGCTGCAGAGCATCACGCTGGCCGGTCCGGACGAACCGCCCCGGCTGCTCTCCTCGACCGACCCGGCATTGGACCCGGCGCGCGCCCGGCTGGCCGACCTGGACCCGGGCGAGGGCTACCGGGCGGCGATCGCCGTGCTGAGCGACGACGAGTTGAAGGTCACCGAGCGCTGGTGGAGCCCTACAGCTCCAACCCCATAGCGCGCAGCAGCGTCTGGAACTTCGCGGACGTCTCGTCCAGCTCGGCCTTCGGGTCGGACGCGGGCACGATGCCCCCGCCGGCGTACAGCCGCAGCCGCGACGAGGACACCTCGGCGCAGCGGATCGACACCGCCCACTCGCCGTCGCCGTTGGCGTCCATCCAACCGACGGTTCCGGCGTAGTACCCGCGGTCGAACGGCTCCAGCTCGCCGACCAGCTGCCGCGCGTCCTCGGTGGGCGAGCCGCAGATGGCGGGCGTCGGGTGCAGCGCGCCGGCCAGGTGCAGCGCCGTCACGTCCGGGTCGGTCAGCTCGCCCGTCACCATGGTGCTCAGGTGCCACATCGTGGGCGTCGACACGAGCGACGGGGTCCGCGGCACGTGCAGGTCGCGGCAGAACGGCCGCAGCGTCTCGACGATCGCCTCGGTCAGGACCGCGTGCTCGACGTGGTCCTTGCGCGAGGCCGCCAGCCGTTCGGCGTTCTCCCGGTCGGTGGCCGGGTCGGCCGAGCGCGGCGCGGACCCGGCGTGCGGGTGCGACACGACGCGCCGGCCGCTGCGGGACAGCAGCAGCTCCGGCGTCGCGCCGATGAGGGACCGCCCGCCGGGCAGGGCCGCGGCGAACGTGTAGCCGTGCGGGTTGTCCTTGACCAGGTTGTGCAGCACGGCCTTGACCGGCACCTCGCCGGAGAACTCCAGGTCGAGGGCGCGCGCGAGCACGACCTTGCGCATACCGCGATCGGACAGGGCCCGGACGGCGCGGGCGACCGCCTCCGCGTGGTCGACCGGTTCGGGCACGGCCCGGACGACGTCCGGACCGTCGACGGTCATCCGCGGCAGGTCAGCGGCCGCGGGGTGCGCCGGGGCGGCCACCTGGACCGCCTCGGGCACGACGAGGTGCCCGGGCGTCGCGGTGGTGTCGAAGGGCAGGACACCGACCGCGAGCGACCCCGGGGTCCCGGCCAGAGCGGCCGGGACCGCGTCACCGAGTGCCGGCACATCGGTGCCGGTGAAGGTCAGCCGGGAGCCGGACCCGAAGATCGTGTGCCGTGAGGTGGCGAAGTAGAAGTCGCCTGGCGTGTACTCCTCGAGCGTCTCCCTGGCATCCACACCCCCATTGTGCTCCCGCTCAGGCAGCGGCGAGCGGAAGTGTCACGGGCGCAACACTTCGCCGCCGACCTGCGGAAACGGTTACTTGAGGGCGTCGATCAGCGCCGCGCGCTGGCGCTCGCCGAGTCCGCCGGCCCGCCGGTCCGGGTCGATCCCGGCCTTCTCCAGCAGCGCGGCGACCTTGACGGCGCCGAGCCCGGGAACCGCCTTCAGCAGCTGGGTGACCTTGGTCTTGCCGATCGTCTTGTCGTCCTTGGCCTTCGACAGCACCGTGTCGATCGACTGCTGACCGGACTTGATCGACGCGAGCAGCTCGGAGCGAGCCTTCCGGGCCTCGGCCGCCTTGGCCAGGGCCTCCGCACGCTGCTCCGGGGTCAACGTGGGCAGAGCCAACGTAGTAGTCCTTCCGTGTGTCGGATATCCGCTCTCGCGGCGACGGCTGGCACCCAGCGAGGTGCTTGCTCGTGCAAGCGCTGGCCAGGCCGTCTGGTCCACGCGCCCAGTAAACGCCACCTGGGCTGATGCCGCGACACCGACACGCGAGGAAACCCCCGGTCGGGGCGGGGGCGATCAGTCCTGGCAACAGGCGGTGTCTTCCACTTAGAGTGACCGCAACACGTTCAACGCCGAACTTCACCGCGCGGGAGTGCCCATGCTGAGCACGATGCAGGACGGACAGCTTTCCCTTGCCAACCTGCTGCAACACGGAAGCCGGGTGCATGCCACCAGTCAGGTGACGACCTGGACCGACCAGGGGCCCCGCCGCGAGTCGTACGCGGATCTGGGTCGTAACGCTGCGCGACTGGCGAATGCGCTCCGTAGTCTGGGTGTAACCGGCGATCAGCGGGTCGGCACGTTCATGTGGAACAACGCCGAGCACCTGGCGGCCTACTTCGCGATCCCCGCGATGGGCGCCGTGCTGCACACCCTCAACATCCGGCTGTTCCCCGAGCAGCTGACCTTCGTCGCGAACCACGCCGAGGACCACGTCGTGATCGTGGACGGCTCGCTCGTCCCGCTGCTGGCCAAGCAGCTGCCGGAGCTGAAGACCGTCCGGCACGTGATCGTGGCCAACGGCGACCCGGCGACGCTGCAGGCCCCGGACGGCGTCGAGGTGCACTCCTACGACGCACTGCTGGCCGCACAGCCGGACACCTTCGACTGGCCGGAGATCGACGAGCGCTCCGCGGCCGCGATGTGCTACACGTCGGGCACGACCGGTGACCCGAAGGGCGTCGTCTACTCGCACCGCTCGATCTGGCTGCACTCGATGCAGGTCTGCATGACCGACAGCATGCAGCTCTCGCCCGCCGACAACGCGCTGGTCATCGTGCCGATGTTCCACGCGATGTCGTGGGGCCTGCCGTACGCGGCGTTCATGGTCGGCGCCTCGCTGGTCATGCCGGACCGGTTCCTGCAGCCGGGTCCGCTCGCGCAGATCCTCGCCTCGGAGAAGCCGACGTTCGCCGGCGCGGTCCCGACGATCTGGCAGGGCCTGCTGCAGCAGCTGGAGGCCCAGCCGCAGGACATCTCGCACCTGCGTGAGGTGGTCGTCGGCGGGTCGGCGTGCCCGCCCGCGCTGATGCACACCTTCGAGGAGCGCTACGGCGTGCCGATCCTGCACGCGTGGGGCATGACCGAGACGTCCCCGCTGGGCAGCGTGGCCCGGCCGCCCGCGGGCGCGACCGGCGAGGAGGCCTGGAAGTACCGGTACACGCAGGGCCGCTTCCCCGCGTCGGTGCGCGCGCGGCTCATCGACGACAACGGCAACGAGCAGCCGTGGGACAACGAGAGCGTGGGCGAGCTGGAGGTCGCCGGGCCGTGGATCGCCGGCGCCTACCACGGCGGCGCGGACCCGGAGAAGTTCCACGACGGCTGGCTGCGCACCGGTGACGTGGGCAAGATCAGCCCGGACGGCTACCTGACCCTGACCGACCGCGCGAAGGACGTCATCAAGTCCGGCGGCGAGTGGATCTCCTCGGTCGACCTGGAGAACACGGTGATGAGCCACCCGGCGGTCGCCGAGGCCGCGGTGGTCGGCGTGCCGGACGAGAAGTGGGACGAGCGGCCGCTGGTCGCGGTCGTGGTCCGGGAGGGCCAGAGCGTGACCGCCGAGGAGCTGCGTGAGTTCCTGTCCGACAAGGTCGCGAAGTGGCAGCTGCCGGAGCACTGGACGTTCATCGACGAGGTGCCCAAGACCAGCGTCGGCAAGTTCGACAAGAAGCGGCTGCGGGCCTTCCACTCGCAGGGCAAGCTGGACGTGACGCACTTCTGACGTTCACCGGGAGGCCACCCGCGTCTGCTTCGATGCGGGTGGCCTTCGCACATCTGGGGGATGCATGGGAATCAGCAGGCGGCACGTGCTGGCGGCGACCGGTGCGGCCGGGCTCGGGATCGTCGTCGGCGCACCGTCGGCGCAGGCGATCGACCGGGCGCTGCGGGAAAGCAGCCGGCGCGCGGTCGGCACGGCCGGCACCACGCTGGAGAGCGTGGCCACCCCGCTGGACGGCGCCGCGGCGTACACGCGACTGACCGGCGGGCCGGGCTGGCCGCTGGTGGTGCGCGAGGACCTGGCGGCGGGCAAGGCGGGCCGGGACGATCGGCGCACGGCGCTCACCGCGTTCGTCCAGTTCACCGACCTGCACATCACCGACTCCGAATCGCCGGCGCGGTTCGAGTACCTGCACCCGCTGATCGGGTCCGCCCACCGTCCACAGGAGACACTGGGTTCGGTGGCCACGGCCGCGCTCGTGGACCGGGTGAACAGCCTGCGGCAGGGGCCGTTCACCGGGCGGCCGCTGGACTTCGTGATGACCACCGGCGACAACACGGACAACCACGAGCACCTCGAACTCGGCTGGTTCCTGGGCGTGCTGGGCGGCGGCGAGGTCACCCCGAACTCCGGCGACCCGGGCGCCTACGAGGGCGTGCAGGCCTCCGGCGACCCGCTGTACTGGAACCCGGACCGCCGCCTGGACGGCGACTGGTCGGCGTTCCCGGTGCTGCCCGGCATCCTGACCGCAGGCACGCGCACGTTCACCTCGGCGGGACTCGACGTGCCCTGGTACTGCACGTTCGGCAACCACGACGACAGCATCGTCGGCAGCCTGCCCGACCTGCCGGGGATGGCGCACTGGTACACCGGCCGCTACAAGGTGATCGGCAAGGACTCCGGGACCGCGGAGAAGCTGGCGCGGGCCATCCGGACGCCGGGGGCGAGCGTGCCGGTCACCGAGCTGTTCGGCGGCAGCGGCACGATCCGCGAGATCACGCCGGACGAGCGGCGACGGCCGTTCACCACCGCCGAGTTCGTGCAGGCGCACCTCGATCCCGCCAACACCGGGCCCGGTCCGCAAGGCCACGGCTTCACCGGCAGCAACGCCGACGGCCTGGACGTCTACTACACGTTCCGCATCGCCCCGGGCATCACCGGCATCAGCCTGGACACCACCACGCTCGCCGGGTTCGCGGACGGTTCGATCGGGCTCGGGCAGTACCTGTGGGTCGAGCGGACGCTCAAGCGCGGCAGCTCGGTCCACTACGACTTCTGGGGCAACCGCGTCACCCGGCCGGTCACCGACGAGCTGTTCATCCTGTTCAGCCACCACACCTCGGACACTATGGGCAACGTCCTGCCCGACGCCCGCCACCCGCTGGAGCCGCGCCTGACCGGGGACGCGTTCGTCGCGCTCCTGCACCGGTTCCCGAACGTGCTCGCGTGGGTCAACGGGCACACGCACGAAAACCGCATCACGCCGCGGCCGGGCGCGACCCCCGCGCAGGGGTTCTGGGAGATCAACACCGCGTCCCACGTCGACTTCCCGCAGCACGCGCGGGTGATCGAGGTGGCGGACAACGCCGACGGCACGTTGTCGCTGTTCACCACCCTGATCGAGGCGCAGGCGCCGTACTCGGCCGACTACGGCGACACCTCGCCGGCCGCGCTGGCGTCGCTGTACCGGGAGCTGGCGTTCAACGACCTGCACGCCGACCCGGCCCGCACCGGCGCGGCGGCCGACCACAACACGGAGTTGTTGCTGGTCCACCCCTTGCGGTAGGAACGGATCATGACTCAGCTCGACGAGGCCGGGACGGCGTTGTTCCACCAGTCGATGCCGTTCTCCGAGCGGCTCGGCATCGAGGTCCTGGAGCACTCGAAGGACGTCGTGCAGGCGCGGCTCGCCTGGGACGCCACCCTCTGCACGATCGGCGGCGTGCTGCACGGCGGCGCCCTGATGGCGCTGGCCGACTCGACCGGCGCGGTGTGCGCGTTCCTCAACCTGCCCGAAGGCGCGCAGGGCACCTCGACCATCGAGTCGAAGACGAACTTCCTGCGCGGGGTGCGTGAGGGGCACGTGACCGCGACCGCCCGCCCGCTGCACGCGGGCCGCAAGGTGATCGTGGTGGAGACCGAGCTGCACGACGACGCCGGGAAGCTCGTCGCGAAGGTGACGCAGTCGCAATCAGTCCTTTGACTGGTTTACACCACCGGCGGCGGCGGGGAGAATTCCCGGATGACCCGCGCCCTGCTCGCCGTGCTGGCCGCCGCCATGATGGCGACGGTGACCGTGCAACCCGCGTCCGCTGCCCCCGGCCGGGCCGACGAGGCCGTCGACTACCACGAGTGGACGCCGGCAGGCCCGTTCGCGCCCGCAGGCACCGAGCCGTACGAGGGCCGGGACTACGAGCGGGCACAGTGGACCTCGCCGTTCCACGCGCCCGGGTTCGACGCGACCGAGCTGATCGCGTCGTGGAACGCGCAGACGCCGCCGGGCACCTGGATCCAGGTCGAGGCGCAGGCGCGCACCGCGACGGGCGCGGAGACCGCGTGGTACGTGATGGGCCGGTGGGCCGCGGGCGACGGTGACATCAAGCGGACGAGTGTGGACGGCCAGGACGACGCGCACGCGCAGGTCTCGGTCGACACGCTCGTGATGAAGCCCGGCGTGCTGCTGCGCTCGTACCGGCTGCGGGTCTCGCTCTACCGCGCGCCGGGCACGCGCGCCTCGGCCACGGTGGGCGCGGTCGGCGCGATGACGTCCAACGTGCCGGACCGGTTCGAGGTGCCGGTTTCCCGGCCGGGCAAGGCCTCCGGCATCGAGCTGCCGGTCCCGGCGTACGCGCAGAACATCCACAAGGGACACTTCCCGGAGTACGGCGGCGGCGGGGAGAGCTGGTGCAGCCCGACCTCCACCGAGATGGTCGTCGAGTACTGGGGCAGGCGGCCGCGCGAGGAGGACATGACCTGGATCCCGGCCGACTACCCGGACCGGACGGTCGACTACGCGGCCCGGCACACCTACGACCACTCCTACGAGGGCACCGGCAACTGGCCGTTCAACACCGCGTACGCGGCGACCTTCGGCCTGCGCGGGCACGTCACGCGCCTGCACTCGCTGACCGAGCTGGAGGACTACATCGCCCGGGGCATCCCGGTGATCACGTCCCAGTCGTTCCGGGCCGACGAACTGGACGGCGCGGGTTACGGCACCGCGGGGCACATCATGGTCGTCGTCGGGTTCACGGCGGACGGCGACGTCATCGCCAACGACCCGGCCGCGAACAGCAACGCGAACGTGCGCACGATCTACCCGCGGGCCCAGTTCGAGAACATCTGGCAGCGCACCAAGCGGCACACCGAGGACGGCTCCGTCGCGAGCGGCCCCGGCGGCGTCGTCTACCTGATCACCCCGTGACGCCGCGAACGGGGACATCGAGGTCAGAGCGCTTACTGGTAACTGGTGAACCCGTTCGGGTCACGGCGGTGACCTCGTCCGCGATCGTCTAATATCGCCCGCCTACAAAAGGCACCGCGCCTCACACCGGATTTCCCGATACCCTCGGTACCGGTGGGGGCAACGAACCACGAGGCATGGTGGTCAACAATGGCGGCAACGGGCTGCAGTGCGACAGATGGACGATGAGAGTCGCGCTGTGATCGGCGAGGCCCGGCCCTCCAGCGCGCTCGCGAACGCCCGCGGACGTCCCACGGCGGCACGCGTGTCCGACGACGTCCTGCTCGACGCGGCGCGCCGGTGCGTCCTCGCCTCCGGGCTGCGGCGCACCACGCTGGCCGAGATCGCGCGCACGGCGAAGGTCAGCCGGATGACGCTCTACCGGCGGTTCCCGGACGTGCGCAGCGTGCTGTCCGCGCTGATGACCCGCGAGTTCGGCGCGCTGCTGCACCAGGCGACGGTGAGCGGGGCCGACGCCCCGACCGCCCGCGCGCGCCTGGTGCGCAGTTCGGTGACCGCGGTGCGGCTGCTCAACGCAGATCCGCTCATGCGCACGGTCCTCGACGTCGACACCGCGCTGGTGGTGCCCTACGTCCTGGAACGGCTCGGCGGCACCCAGCGGCTCGGCGAGAAGTTCATCGTCGCGCTGCTGGAGGCCGGGCACCGGGACGGCTCGATCCGGCGCGCGGCCACGGCCGTGCAGGCGCGGTCGGTCCTGCTCGTGGTCCAGTCGTTCGTGCTGTCGCTGCGGCCGGCCACCGCGGACGTCGCGGCCGAGGCGCTGCTCGGCGAACTGGCCCACCACCTCAACGCGGCCCTGCGGCCGCTGTGACCCCAGAGATGCCCGCACCGGCACTGAAAATTGACCGGTTGTCCAAACGCTACGGATCGGTGGTTGCCCTCGACGGGATCTCCTTCGAGGTCGCACCGGGTGAGCTGTTCGGGTTCGTCGGCAGCAACGGCGCCGGCAAGACCACGACGATGCGCATCGTGCTGGGCGTGCTCGCGGCGGACAGCGGCGCGGTGCGGTTCGGCGGGGAGCCGGTCACGCACGCCACCCGGACGCGCATCGGGTACATGCCGGAGGAACGGGGCCTGTACCCGAAGATGCGGGTGCTCGACCAGCTCGTGTACCTCGCTGAGCTGCACGGGCTGGACAACACGCGGGCGCACCAGGCGGCGGAGGGCTGGATCGAGCGGCTCGGGTTGCGTGAGCGGCGCCGGGACGAGGTGCAGAAGCTCAGCCTCGGCAACCAGCAGCGGGTGCAGCTGGCGGCCGCGCTCGTGCACGACCCGGCGGTGCTGGTGCTGGACGAGCCGTTCTCCGGGCTGGACCCGATTGCGGTCGACGTGATGAGCGAGGTGCTGCGCGAGAAGGCGGCGACCGGGGTGCCGGTGGTGTTCTCCAGTCACCAGCTGGATCTGGTCGAGCGGCTGTGCGACCGCGTCGGGATCATCCAAAAGGGACGGGTGGTGGCGTGCGGGACGGTGGCGGAGCTGACTTCCGCGGCGCTGCTGGTCGTGTCCGCGCCGGACGCGCCGTGCGGCTGGGCCGGGCAGCTGGCCGGGGTGCGGGTGGTGGCCGACGAGCCGGGGCGGACCGTGCTGGAGCTGGATCCCGGGGTGGACGACCAGCGGGTGCTGGCGGCCGCGCTCGCGACGGGCGTGGTGCGAGAATTCCGGTGGCGGCGGCCGAGCCTGGCCGAGCTGTTCCGGAACGTGGTCACGGGGAGCGGGGAATGACGGTCTCACCCATCAAGGGTGTCGTCCTGGTCGCGCGGCGGGAGCTGAACACCCGCCTGCGCACGCGGTCGTTCGTGGTCGGGACCTTGGTGATCCTGCTGGTGATCGGCGGGTACCTGCTGCTGCAGGCGACGCTGATCAAGGGCGCGGACACGTCGAAGGTCGGGCTGACCGGGCAGGCCACGGCCGTCGCGGAGCAGCTGCGGGAGGCGGCCGAGGCGGCAGGCGCGCACGTCGAGACGGTGCCGGTGGCGAACCCGGAGCAGGGCGAGCAACAGGTGCGCGACGGCGACCTGGACGCGCTGGTGTCCGGCAGCGCGGCCGATCTGCGCGTGGTGGTGAAGGCGGAGCTGGACCAGCAGCTGCGGGCGTTGCTGAACGGGATCGCGCAGCAGCAGGTGCTGAACGCGAAGCTGCTGGAGGCCGACCTCGATCCGGCGCAGGTGATGCGCGAGGTGGGGCAGGCGCAGGTCCGGCTGACCGAGCTGGAGCCCCGCGACGCCGACAGCGGCCAGCGGCTCGCGATCGGGCTGGTGATCGTGTTCCTGATGTTCTTCGGCATCCAGGCCTACGGTGGCATGGTCGCGCAGGGCGTGGTCGAGGAGAAGGCCAGCCGGGTTGTCGAGATCCTGCTGTCGACGCTGCGGCCGTGGCAGCTGATGCTGGGCAAGGTGATCGGGCTCGGGCTGGTCGGCCTGGTGCAGCTGCTGATCCTGGCGGTGGCCGGGCTCGCGATGGCCGTCGGGAGCGGTGCCGTGACGCTGGGCGGGGTCGCGATCGGCACGGTCGCCTGGGGGCTGCTGTGGTACCTGCTGGGCTTCTTCCTGTACGCGACGGTCTACGCCGCGGCCGGCTCGCTGGTGTCGCGGCAGGAGGACACCGCGTCCGTGGTGACGCCCGTGAGCATGACGCTGATGGTCGGGTTCGTGGCCGGGTTCAACGTGCTGATCCAGGACCCGGATTCCACGGGCGCCCAGGTGCTGTCGCTGATCCCGGTGTTCTCGCCGATCCTGATGCCGGGCCGGATCGCCGCCGGGGTGGCCGCGTCGTGGGAGGTGGCGGCGGCACTGGCGCTGACCGTCGTGTTCGGCGCGCTGCTGACCTGGGTGAGCGGCCGGGTGTACCGCAACGCGGTGCTGCACACCGGCAGCCGCGTGCGGTTGCGCACGGCGCTGCGGATGTAGGTTCTGTTTCATGAGCGGCGGAGCCGCTTGCGGTGGGCCGTCAGGCAGGTCACGTCCAAAACACCCTAGGCGCCGAACTCCAAATTGAGGATCGTGGCGAGGTCGCGCAGGCAGTCCTCGAACACCGGCTCCAGGTCGGAGAAGGCGAAGTCGAGCTGGTGCAGCACTTCCATGCACAGCAGGCCGTACAGCCGGATCCAGCAGGACAGGAAGACGTGCGCGGCCGCGGGCGGCAGCTGTCCGTCGATGGCGGCCGAGTAGGCGGTCAGCTGCTCGCGCAGTGACGCGGGCAGCTCGGCCAGGTCGGGCACCGGGAACGGCCGGGTCCGCCACTGCTCGGCCACCAGGTCCAGCAGCACCTGCTCGAACCGCTGCCCGGCCTGGTGGCGCGGCGACTCCCGGTCGGACGGCGGGATCGGGCTGGCGAAGATCCACCCGAACTCGGCCGGGTGCGCGATCGCCCAGGCCCGCATGGCCCGGCAGGCCGCGAGGATCCGCTCGCCGGCCGGGGCGTCCGCGCGGGCGTCCCTGGCCTCCTCCATGGCCGTGGTCAGCTCACGGAAGAAGTCGGCGGTCACCGCACTGACCAGCTCCTCGTGACCGGCGTAGTAGTGGTACAGCGCCGGGCCGCTCATGCCCACCTTCCGGGCGACCGCGTTGATCGTCACCGCGGACGACCCCTGCTCGACCAGCAGCGCGCGTGCCGCCGCGTGGATCTCCGCCAGCGTGGACCGGCGCAGCTTCTCCCGCCTACTGCTCGTGCCTGCGGGCATCGTCACCCCTCTCGTCACTCCGTTGACATCCTAGAGCATCTATGTTCACTTAATACCTCTAAGCCAACTTAGAAGCGATAAGGAGAACCGATGAACTGGTGGTGGGCGGCGGTCGCGTTCGTGCTGCTGACGACGGCCGTGTGGTGGCGCAGGTCCAGGACCGTGCACCTGCGGCGGGCGGAGTCCGGGCGGTGAAGGCGACCATCGTGGGCGGCGGCATCGGCGGGCTGGCCGCGGCCGTCGCCTTCCACCGGCGCGGCTGGCAGGTCGAGGTGCTGGAACGGGCGCCCGAGTTCTCGGAGATCGGCGCGGGACTGTCGATCCAGCCCAACGGTCTCCGCGCGCTGGACGAGATCGGGCTCGGCGACGCGGTGCGCGCCGGCGGACTGGCGGACCCGCCCGCGGGCATCCGCCGCGCGGACGGGAACTGGCTGGTCCGCAACGACGTCGGCGACCTGCGGCGCCGGTTCGGGCCGTGGGTTGTCGTGCACCGCGCCGCGCTGGTCGACCTGCTCGTCGCGGCCCTGCCGGCCGACGCACTGCGGCCCGGCGCCGAGGTGCACACCGTGCGCGCCGACGGTTCAGTAGTCCACAGTGGAGGAACCTCGACCGCGGATGTGGTGGTGGGCGCCGATGGCGTGCGCAGCGTGACGCGGCGGTCGCTCTGGCCGGACCACCCCGGGCCGCGCTACGTCGGGTACACCACCTGGCGGTTCATCGCCCCGCCGCACCCGGTGGACGGGAGCGTGGAGATCTGGGGCCGCGGCGAGCGGTTCGGGCACGTGCCGATGCCCGACGGCCGCGTCTACTGCTACCTGATGGCGAACGCCGAGGCCGGCTCCCGCACCGGCCTGGCCGCGCTGCGCGACCGGTTCGCGCACTGGCACGCGCCGGTTCCCGCGCTGCTGGACTCGGTTTCGGCCGACGCAGTCCTGCAGCACGACACGCACGAGCTGCCGGAACTGCCCACGTTCGTCCGCGGCCGGGTCGCGCTCCTCGGCGACGCCGCGCACGCCATGACCCCCAACCTCGGGCAGGGCGCGTGCCAGGCGCTCGAAGACGCGGTCACCCTCGCGACCACAGTGGACAGTCGGGGTGTCGGCGCGGGACTGGCCGAGTACGACCGGATCCGGCGGCCGCGCACGCGGATGATCGTGCGCCGTTCCCTGCAAGCCGGCGCGCCCGCGCACTGGGCGGCTCCGCTGGCGGCGGTGCGTGACGTGGCTCTGCCGCGGCTGCCGGCGGCGCTCTTCGGGCGCTCCATCACGCCCGCCTACGTCTGGGAGCCGGCCCGATGACCCTCCCCCGCGTCCTGATCGCCGTGGTCGGTGTGGTCACCACGGTCAGCGCCGTGCTCGCCGACCTGGTCATCCCCGGCTTGGCGGCGCAACACGCGTTCAACCCGGCCTGGCCACCGCACGCCAAGTTCCACGACGCCCAGTACCTGGTCATGACGGTGCTGCTCGGCGTCATCGGCTTGGTGCTCGCGCGCCGGAACACGCGCGGCGGGTTGTGGTGCGCCGCCGCCGTCCTGGCCACGCCCTGGCTCGGCATGGTCGGCGCGCTCGCCTTCCCCGGCACCGCCACATACGACCCGGAGTTCGCCGACCGGACGCTGTTCGTGCTCGGGTTGCACGGGCAGGTCTTCCTGGCGATCGTCCTGCTCCTGGTCCTGCTCGCCGCGGCCGTCCTCGCGGCACGCGCCGAGCCGGCTAGGTGATGGCGTTGAAGCGGTCCAGCGCGACCTTGCGTTCCTGCGCGTGGTCGACCATCGGGGCCGGGTAGTCCTTCGGCGGGTGCGGCAGCTTCCACGGCTGGTGCACGGCCTTGCCGGGGATCTCACGCAGCTCCGGGACGTACTTGCGCACGTAGGCGCCGTCCGGGTCGAACTTCTCGCCCTGTCTGGTGGGGTTGAAGACGCGGAAGAACGGCGCCGGGTCGGTGCCGGTGCCCGCGACCCACTGCCAGTTCAGCTGGTTGGACGCCAGGTCGCCGTCCACGAGGTGGTTCATGAAGTGCCGGGCGCCCAGCCACCACGGCTGGTGCAGGTCCTTGACCAGGAAGCTCGCGACGATCATCCGGACGCGGTTGTGCATCCAGCCCTCGGCGAGCAGCTGCCGCATCCCCGCGTCGACGATCGGGTACCCGGTGCGGCCGTCGCGCCAGCGGTCGAAGGACTCCTGGTCGGTGTCGTACGCCAGTTTGTCGAAGCGCTCGTCGTAGTTCTCGCGCGCGGTTTCCGGGCGGTGGTGGAGCACGTCGGCGTAGAACTCGCGCCAGGCCAGTTCGCTGCGCAGCGATTCGGCGTCCTTGCCGTGCCGCGTGTCGAGGTCTGCCAGGACGGTGCGCGGGTGGATGCAGCCCCAGCGCAGGTACGGCGAGAGGCGCGTGGTGGCCGGCCGGTCCGGGCGGTCGCGGTCGGTCGCGTAGCCGTCCAAGCCGCCGTCGAGGAACTTCTCCCACACCTCGTGCGCGGCGGCTTCACCCGGTCGCGGCAGGGTCATCGAGCCGAGGTCGGGTTTCTCGGGGAGGCGGAAGGGTTTCTCCGGTTCGATCCAGTCCACTGTGGAGCCGGGGGCGGGGGCACGCCGGCCGTGCCGGCACCAGGCGCGGTAGAACGCGCTGAAGACCCGGTAGGGCTCGCCGTCGGGTTTCGTGATGCGCCCCGGGGTGACCGCGTAGGCCGAACCGCACTCCACCCACTCGATCTCCCCCAGCGCGTCGGCCACCGCCCGGTCGCGGCGGCTCCCGTACGGCGCCGTGTCGGTGCTGACGTGCACGCTTTCCGCACCGATCGACCGCGCCACCCGGGGCACCTCGCGGACCGGGTCGCCGCGCACCACCATCAACCGCCCGTCCAGGCTCTCCGCCAGCGCCTCCAGGCACCCGTACAGGAACGCCTGCCGTGGCTTGCCCGCCGGTTTCAACAGCGCGTCGTCGAGCACGTACAGCGCGAGCACCCGTGAGGCGCGTGCGCTCGCGCTCACCAGCGCGGGCAGATCGGCGAGCCGCAAATCGCGCCGAAACCATAACAAGGCGGTACTCACGGCCTCCGACTCTAGGCGATCCGGGGTAATCCGGCTCAGCGACTACTCGATCGGGAACGCCGGTGACCCTGCGTACGTCTAGATCATGTGCGGCAGACACCGGAGAACCCCGTGTTCGAGGGCGCCCATGCCCTGGTCGACCTCGTCAGGACGCTGTACCGGCGCCCGGGTCTGAGCAGGCGGGACCCGGAGCTGCGCATCCGCGGCGACGTGCCGCTCCCCCTGGTCTGCCTGCTGCGCAAGCCGGGCTCGGCGAAGTTCCTGCCGCGGCTGGGCGCTCAGCTGGACGTCGAACTCCGGCAGGTCCCGCACGCCTACCTCGACGCGAACGCGGTGCGCAACCCGGCGGTCCTGCCGCTGCTGGAGGAGCTGCACGACCGCCTCGGCGCGGACGCGTTCGGCCGCGGTCACCTCAAGCACTTCGACCACTACCGGCTCGCGACCTGGCTGACCGAGCGCTCCCTGCCACGCGCGGAGGGCAAGGGCGACCGGCCGATCGTGCGGCTGCTGCGCGACTGGACCGGGCAGCGCGGGCCGGGTGGCGCGGACGCGGCGGTCGACCACGTGCCGGCCGGTGGGTGGAGCAAGGTCGCGCTGAGCGTGCTGTGGTGGATCCTGCGGTACTTCGGGTTCCGGTGGGGCCGTCACCGCGTGCCCGGGCTTGGCCGGGAGAGCCGCTGGTTCATGCGCCAGCCGTTCATGGTCCCGCGCCACTCGGCGGACTTCCTCGGGTTCGCCGAGCGCCTGACCCGGGACCGGCTCGGATCGGAGAACCCCGAGCAGCTCAAGAAACTGCTCGTGCACGCGTTCCTGCAGGATCTGCGCGAGGCGTACCGCCGACGGAAGCTGCGGTTCCTGCCGCGGCGGCGGGGCTGGCGGCGCACGGCGTACGTGACCGTGCTGCTCGACAACGTCACCGAGGCCAACGGCGGCTGGGAACTGCTCCGGCTGATCAACGAGGTGCGCAACGAAACGGGCGACCTGGACCCGCTGCTGATCATCACCGCGAGCGACGAACGCCCGCCGCCGGCCGCGGAGTCGGTCGCGGGGGCCGAGCCGGCCGCCCGCGCCACCCGGGCGTGGTCGACGTGGAAGCACCGGCTGCCGGGCCGGCGGCAGATGCTGGCCGGCGACGCGCGGTACCTGTTCATCGACCTGCCCAAGCCGTCGGTGACGATCACCCCGGAGGACGCCGGCGTGTGGGAGGACCGGCAGGCCGGGCCGGTCACGCCGCCGTGGATCGCGCGTCGCGGGGTGCTCGAACTGGCTGTGGCGGCGCTGTTGGTGGTGAGCCTCGCGCCGACCGCGGTGCAGGTGAACGAGTACTGGGGCGCGCACTGCTCGTTCTTCCGGGCGGGGTTGTCCTCGGGCGTGGCCACGAAGGTCGTGGACGCGCAGTGCGTCGGCTACAGCGACAACGCGCGCCAGGTCTTCGGGGAGAACGAACGTCTGCGGCAGGCGCAGTTGCTGGTGTTCGCGGAGAACGCGAAGGCCGAGGAGCTGCACCGCGCCAACCCGGGACGCGCGTACGTGAGCCTGGTGTACCTGGCGGGGCTGACGAACAACGAGCACTCGCCGGCGACCGCCCACGCCGTCGCCGAGGAACTGGAAGGCGTGGTGATCCGGCAGCGTGAGCAGAACGACCCGTCGTCGAGCGTGAAGCCGCTGCTGCGGGTGGTCGTGGCCAACGGCGGGACCGGGATGTCGGCCGCGGACGTGGTGACCCGGGACATGCTGGTCCCGTTGATCGAGGGCGATCCGCGGATCCTCGGGGTGCTCGGGTTCGACCGGAGCGTCGCGCAGACCGAGCAGGCGATCGCGGAGCTGGGTGCCCACGGGATTTCGGCGCTGGGCACGACGTTGACGGCGGTGGGGCTGGCGGAGCGGTCGCCGCTGTACTTCCAGCTGGTGCCGGACAACACCCAGCAGGCCGAGTTGCTGGCCGGGTACGCGCGGTACGTGGGTGCGCCGAAGGTGACGATCTACCACCCGCCGCTGGATCCGGGGAACAGCTATGTGAGCACGCTGGTCGAGGTGGTGCGGCAGCGGTTGGCCGGGATCGAGGTGGCGAGCCAGGGCTGGACCACGAGTGTCGGGTCGTTGCCGTCGCTGTGCCGGGATTCGGCCGATCGGAGCAGCGAAATCGTGTTCTACGCGGGGCGGGAGACCGAGTTCGGTGATTTCCTGCGCACGGTGCGGAGCAATTGTGCCGAGCCGCGGAAACTGCCGCGAATCGTCGCCGACGACGCGGTGTCTCGGTTCGTGGCGCACGCGCCGGACCGGAATCGCAGCGAGCTGAACGGGATTCCCGTCTCCTACGTCGGGATGGGCAGCCCGGTGGTGCTCGGCGGGCAGGCGTGCGTGGACGGACGGCCCGGGGCGCTGCCCGGTGGCGGGCCCGCGCTGGACGCGTTCTGCGCCGGCTACGCCGATCTGTTGCGGGACTTGCGGAAGCTGCCCCCGGAGGAGGCGCCGACGACGCCGTGGGCCGGGGAGCGGGTGGGCGGCCTCTACGACGCGGCCGGGTTCTTCCTGGACGCGGCCCGGCGGTTGCCGCTCCTCGGGGGCGGCGCGGGGGCTTCCGGCGCTTCGGGCGCTTCCGTTGCGGTGGCCCCGAACCGGGCGGCGGTGGCGCAGCAGTTCCGCGAGATGACCTTCCAGGGCGCGACCGGGGAGATCAGTTTCGCGAGGTCCCGGATCGCGAACGACCGGAGCCTGGCGATCCTGACGATCGCGAACATCTCCCGGCTCGACGGCCCGGACGGCGTGCCCACGTGCGCATACCTGGTGGGCAAGCTGTACAGCGAAAACGAGCCCCGCGAGGCGAATGGGTGCCCGGCGGCGAGGTGAGGGGTTCTTTTGCGGGGGTAGCTCGGGTTGGGGCGGGGTGCTCGGGCTGGGGCGGGGTGCTCGGGTTGGCGGGGTCGAGTTGGCGAGTGGCGGGCTGCTCGGTTGGCGGGGTGCTCGATTGGCCCGGTGCTCGGGCTGGCGGGGTACCCGGAAACGGGTCGCCTGCGGGGTGCTCGGGTTGGGGCGGGGTGCTCGGTTGGCCGGTTGAGCGCGGTGTCCGGCGGGCGGGATGACGGCGAGGTACTGACTTGGCCGGATGGCTCGATGCTCGCTCGGCGGGGTGATGGCGCGGCGCTCGGCTGGCCGGCTGGCGGGGTGCTCGGTTGGCCGGGTGCCCCGGCCGGCGGGGTGCTCGATTGGCGGCGTGCGCGCGTTTCTCTGGTTGGCGGTTCCCCGGGCCGGTGCGTCGCTCGGGTTGGCGGGTTGCACGGATGTGCTCCGGCGGGCACGGCTCGGGACCCTGCGCGCGGTATCCGGCGGGCGAGATGACCACTCGCAGCCGTACCAAACGAACACTCGCGCGAGAACACCACTCACATGAGATGGCCACCGGTAGCCGCATCAATGGGCCAACCGCGCCAATACGCCTCCCGGAAAACAAGAACGGCGCGCCCCGCCAGGGACGCGCCGTCAGGGAACGCAGCAGAGTCAGCGCTCGGAGATCGCGGTGTACTCGCGCTCCTTCTCGCCGATGTAGATCTGCCTCGGGCGGCCGATCTTCGTCTGCGGGTCGTTGATCATCTCGCGCCAGTGCGCGATCCAGCCGGGCAGCCGGCCGAGCGCGAACAGCACCGTGAAGAACTGCGTCGGGAACCCGAGCGCGCGGTAGATCAACCCGGTGTAGAAGTCGACGTTCGGGTAGAGCTTGCGCTCGATGAAGTAGTCGTCCGAGAGCGCGGTCTCCTCGAGGCGCTTCGCGATGTCCAGGAGCTCGTCGTTCGGCGCGAGCTTGCCCAGGATCTGGTCCGCGGTGCGCTTGATGATCTTGGCGCGCGGGTCGTAGTTCTTGTACACCCGGTGGCCGAAGCCCATCAGGCGCACGCCCTTTTCCTTGTTCTTCACGCGGTTGACGAAGTTCGCCACGTCACCGCCCTCGGCCTTGATGCCGTTCAGCATCTCCAGCACCGCACTGTTGGCGCCACCGTGCAGCGGCCCGAACAGCGCCATGATCCCGGCCGAAATGCTCGCGAACAGGTTCGCCTCGGACGAACCGACCAGCCGCACCGTCGACGTGGAGCAGTTCTGCTCGTGGTCGGCGTGCAGGATGAACAGCAGGTCCAGCGCCTTGGCGACCTCGGGGTCGACCTCGTACGGCTCGGCGGGCAGGCCGAACGTCATCCGCAGGAAGTTCTCCACCAGGCCCAGCGAGTTGTCCGGGTACAGGAACGGCTGGCCGATGGACTTCTTGTAGGCGTACGCCGCCAGCGTCGGCACCTTGGCCAGCAGCCGGACGGTGGACAGCTCCACGTTCGGTTCGTCGAACGGGTTGAGCGAGTCCTGGTAGAAGGTGGACAGCGCGGACACCGCGGAGGACAGCACCGGCATCGGGTGCGCGTCACGCGGGAAGCCGTCGAAGAAGCGCTTGAGGTCCTCGTGCAGCAGGGTGTGCCGGTTGATCTTCTGGGTGAAGTCGTCCAGCTGCGCCTGGGTCGGCAGGTTGCCGTAGATCAGCAGGTAGGAGACCTCGAGGAAGCTGGAGCGCTCGGCCAGCTGCTCGATGGGGTAGCCGCGGTAGCGGAGGATCCCGGCGTCACCGTCGATGTAGGTGATGGCCGAGGAACACGACCCGGTGTTGACGAACCCCGGGTCGTACGTGATGTACCCGGTCGACGCCAGCAGCTTCCCCAGCTCGATGCCGGGAGCACCCTCGACGGCATTGACAACCTTCAGCTCGTGCTCGCCAGTCGGTAGGCGCAGCGATACGGTGCCGCCACCGGTCGCCGCAGTCGCGTCGGACATGCAGGTCGTCCCTCTCACGGTCACACGGGCCGGCAGCTCCTGCAGGTCACACAGGCAGCTTCGTGAACGCGCGTGACCGGAAATCGTCCGCGCACACCGCCCCGCTGGGGTATTAATTCTCCCATTACGCTAGTCGAACAACGGGCCTTCGCGCAGCCATTGTGTTACCTAGAGCAAACCGTTGGGATCAGGTTCACACCATCTCGGCCGCGGTGGGCGGCTCGGCGCCACTCCGCGAGACGGTGATGGACGCAGCCCTGGCCGCGAAAGTCAAGGCCTCGCGCCAGCCGGACTCACCCAGATCCGTGAGCGTGCCCACATTCCGATCGTGCAGCCACGACAGCAGCGCGCCCTGCACCGTGTCGCCGGCGCCGATCGTGTCCACCAGTTGCGCGGGCGCGGACGGTACCGAAACGGTCACGGATCCGGTGTGGACGGCCAGACCGTCGCCGCCGCGGGTCAGGACGACGGCGTCGACCCCGGCGTCCAGCCACGACTTGATCGCCGCGTCCAGCCCGGCGGCGCCGGCCAGCCACTCGCCGTCGTCGTCGGACAGCTTCAGCAGGCGCACGTCCGGCAGCCACGAGGTGAACCGGCGGCGGTAGCCGTCGGCGTCGGCGATGAGGTCGGCCCGGATGTTCGGGTCCAGCGCGGTCAGCACCCCGCGGGCGGCTTCGCGGCGCAGCACCGTCTCGTAACTGGTGGCGCCGGGCTCCAGGACCATGCCGAGCGTGCCCAGGCACAGCACGGTGACGTCCTCGGGCAGCGGGCCCGGGTCGGCGACGAGCCGGTCGGCCGTGCCCTCGGTGTAGAAGGTGTAGCTCGCCGACCCGTTCGGCGCGAGCGCCACCACGGCGAGGGTCGTGTTCTCCGGACCCTCCTGCACCATCGATATGTCGACGTTCGACGCCGTCAGCCGGTCCCGCAGGGCCTGGCCGAAGCGGTCGGTCGAGATCCGGGACAGGAACGCGGTCGGCGTGCCGAGCCGCCCGGCCGCGAGGGCCACGTTGTACGGGCCGCCGCCGAGGCGCGGCACCAGGGACGTCAGGCCGTCGTTCGTCTTCTCGGCACCCGGCACCAGGTCGACCAGCGCCTCACCACCCACCACGATCACGGGCGAGATGCTAGCCCGCCGAGCAACAGTTCGGACAACGCCGTGAAGGCCTCCGCGTCCGACACCCCGGTCCGCGAGCCGACCACCCCGGTCTGGATGGCCTCGACGAGCACCGCGGCCATCTCCGCGATGAGCGTCGCGTGCACGTCCCGGAACACCCCGTCCGCGACGCCCTTGGCGATGAACGACCGGATCTTCGCCGCCGCGGCCCTGCTGTTCAGCTCGTAGGCCGCGCGCGCCGGGGCGAAGTCGTTGATGTCCCGCATGAACGCCGGGGACGCCCGGTTCAGGTACTCGGCGATGCCGCTGAGGTAGACGCCGATGATCTCGCGCGCGTCCTCGATGCCGGCGGTCCGCTCGTCGAGCAGGTCGGCGGCGCCCTTGAAGTAGTGCGCCACGACGCGGACGGCGAGCTGTTCCTTGCTCGGCGCCAGCGCGTACAGCGTCGACTTCGAGCAGTGCGTCTTCGCGGCCAGGTCGTCGAGCGTGAAGTGGACGAAGCCCTCGACCAGGAACAACTCCTCCAGCTCGGCGAGCAGCGCCCGCTGCCGGGCGGTCAGCGCCTTGCCGCCCGGGGGTCGTAGCGCCTCGCGACTGGTCATCGGACCACCGTATGTGCTGTACTGGAGACGATTACAGAGTACTGTTTTGAGTACACTTCCGGAGGCAAAGATGCCGGTCGACCGCCTGCTCCCCGGCCGCGAGTACGAGGACCTGCTCGCGCTGGCGACGGAACTGGCCCGCGACGAGCTCAAGCCGCTCGCCGCCGAGTACGAGGAGGCCGAGCGCTTCCCGCGCGAGCAGTTCCGGCTGCTCGGCAAGTCGGGCCTGCTCGGGCTGCCGTACTCCGAGCGCTGGGGCGGCGGCGAGGTGCCGTACGAGGTGTACCTGCAGGTCCTGGAGGAGATCGCGGCCGCGTGGATGTCGGTCGGCGTCGGGCTGTCCGTGCACACCATGTCCTGCTACGCGCTGGCCCACTACGGCACCGACGAGCAGCGCGACCGGTGGCTGCCGGACATGCTCGAGGGGCAGCTGCTGGGTGCGTACGCGCTGTCGGAGTCGCACGCCGGGTCCGACGCGGCGGCGCTGTCGACGCGGGCGCGGCTGGACGGTGACCAGTACGTCGTCAACGGCACGAAGGCGTGGATCACGCACGGCGGCGAGGCCGACTTCTACACGACGATGGTGCGCACCGGCGAGTCCGAGATCTCGTGCCTGCTGGTGGACGGCGGCACGCCGGGCCTGTCCGCGGCGCCGCCGGAGCGGAAGATGGGGCTCACCGGGTCGACCACCGCGCAGATGATCTTCGCCGACGCGCGGGTGGACGCCGACCGGCTGATCGGCCCGGCGGGCGCCGGAATGCGCATCGCGCTGTCCTCATTGGACTCCGGACGACTCGGGATCGCCGCCTGCGCGGTGGGTCTGGCGCAGGCGGCGCTCGACGAGGCCGTCGCGTACGCGAAGGGCCGCACGCAGTTCGGCAAGCCGATCATCGACTTCCAGGGGCTGGAGTTCCTGCTCGCCGACATGGCCGCCGCGGTCGACTCGGCGCGCGCGACGTACCTGGACGCGGCGCGGCGGCGCGACCGCGGGATGCCGTTCGGCCGCCAGGCGTCGGTCGCGAAGCTGATCGCGACCGACGCGGCGATGAAGGTGACCACCGACGCCGTCCAGGTCCTCGGCGGCGCCGGGTACACGCGGGACTTCCCGGTGGAGCGCTACATGCGGGAGGCGAAGGTGCCGCAGATCTTCGAGGGCACCAACCAGATCCAGCGCATGGTGATCGCGCGGCACCTGAAGCGCGCCTGAGCCGATGCGGCGCCGCTGCGTGTGCGACTCGGGCGGCTGAACGCAGACCTCGCGCGGCGGAGCGCGGGACTCGCGCGGCCCTCGCGGGCGTGAGTTCCGCGAGCGCGGGGCGCGACGAGCGTGAGCCATCGCGGCGCCGCTGAGCACGGGACTCGCGTGGCGGATCGTGGGACTCGCGAGACCCGCGAGTCCCACCTTCGAGGGCGGCGCCCCCGGGACCTACTCCGCGTAGCGGCGCGGCGTCACCACGCCCTCGCCGCTGGTGTCGTCGAAGCGGTAGACCTCCTGGCCGCGCACGAAGACCCGCATGGCGCGGTTCATCACGTCCAGCGGGTCGCCCGACCACAGCACGATGTCGGCGTCCAGGCCCGGCTTCAGCGAGCCGATCCGGTCGTCCAGCGACAGCATCGCCGCCGGGTTGACCGTCAGCGCCCGCAGCGCGGTCTCCGGGTCCAGCCCGTCCTTCACGGCGAGCGCGGCCTGGTAGACGAGGAAGTTGATCGGTACCACCGGGTGATCGGTGGTGATCGCGATCTTCACCCCGGCCCGCGCCAGGATGCCGGCCGACCGCAGCGTCCGGTTCCGCAGCTCGACCTTCGACCGCGTGGTGAACAGCGGCCCGAGGATCACCGGGACGTCCTTCTCCGCCAGCACATCGGCGATCAGGTGCCCCTCGGTGCCGTGGTTGACCACCAGCTTGTAGCCGAACTCCTCGGCGAGCCGGATCGCGGTCACGATGTCGTCGGCGCGGTGGGTG
The DNA here is from genome assembly GCF_021654135.1 of Amycolatopsis tucumanensis. GTDB lineage: Bacteria > Actinomycetota > Actinomycetes > Mycobacteriales > Pseudonocardiaceae > Amycolatopsis_E > Amycolatopsis_E tucumanensis. The sequence goes on from NZ_JAKGSD010000045.1 coordinate 28,883, forward strand.
TGCTGGTCCCAGTACAGCTCGCCGTCGAGGACCTTCGCCAGGGTTTCCAGCGTCAGGTCGACGTCGAACGGCTTGCCCTCGGCCCGCGCGTGGTCGCGCTGCGCCGCGTAGTTGCGGGCCTTCGTGAACGCCTCGCGGATGATCGCCGCGACACCGAGCCTGGTCGACGGCGTCTGGTTCTTGTCGCCGTACACGCGCTTCGGGTTCTCGCCCAGCGCGCTCTTCACGCTGACCGCCTCGTCGAAGACCATGTCGAGCGCGGTGCGGCCCCACGTCTTCACCGCGACGGTCTGCCCGCCGATCGGGTTGCCGGAACCGGGCTTGATCACCACGCTGGTGACCCCGCCGGAGAGGGCGTCGTCGAAGCCGATCTCGAACGGGTCGATGCCGTCGATCGCCCGGAAGCGGGCGCCGTTCGGGTCGGTCATCTCGTTCGTGTCGTTGCCGGCCCAGCCCTCGCCCTCCTCGTGCACGCCGAGGTGGGTGTGAGCGTCGACGAACCCGGGCAGCACCCAGGTGCCCGACGCGTCCACCAGCTCCGCGTCCTCCGGGACGTCGACCTCCGCGGCCGTGCCGACCGCGGTGATCCTGCCGTTCTCGACCAGGACCGTGCCGCCGTCGATCGGGTCACCCTCGACCGGCACCACGTATCCGCCAACAATCGCCTTCACCATGGTCAGCCACGCTAACGGAACCGCTTCTCCAGGTGCACGAGGTGGTAGTGCGCCTCGGGGGTTCGTCCGGTTTCGACATATCCCAGCCGGGCGTACAGCCGCAGCGGGCCTTCGCTGAGCTCGCCCGTGAACAGCCGCAGCACCCGCACCTCCGGCGGCAGCCGGTCCTCGGCGGCCTTCATCAGCGCCGAGCCGAGTCCCGCGCCCTGACGGTCGGGCGCGACGACCAGCCGTCCGACCTCGCCCACCTCGCCCCGCAAACGGATCCGGACACTCGCGACCAACCGCCCCGACTCGCGGATGCCCCACGTGACCACGCCGGGATCGGTCAGCACGGCACGCAGCTCGTCGAGGGTCTCGACCAGCGGCGGCAGGTCGAGGCTCCGGTGCGCCCGCACCTCGGTGACGAACGCGGCGCGCTGCAGGGTCAGCAGCTCGCCCGCGTCCGCTGTGCCAAGTCTGACCGGGTCAGCCATGGACGCGGATGCCCCAGCTGCCGGTCCACGAGCCGCCCGGCTCCAGCTCGATCAGGTCGGTGCCGGAGTTCAGCGCGTCGGCCGGGCAGGTCATCGGCTCGATCGCGACGGCGCGGCCGCGGCCGACCAGGTCGGTGGGCGTGAACACCTGCACCCAGCCGAAGTCCGGCCCGGCCCACACGTCGACGCTGCGCTCGCCGTGGGACAGCACGTGGTGGAACCGGCCGTCCTCGGCCGCGACGAGACCGCCGAACGCGGTGTCCAGGTCGACCTCGGCGAGAACCCGGCCCTCGCGGAAGTCGTACTCGGTGCCCGCGGTGTCCTGCTCGTCGCCGTAGGGCAGCTGCTGGTCACCCACGTAGGGGCGCACCCGGGTCGCCGGCAGGGTCAGCGTCAGCTCGTCGGTCGGCACGTCGCCGATGCGGAAGTACGGGTGCGCGCCGACGCCGACCCCGATGGCGGATTCGCCCTCGTTGCGGATCTCGTGGGTGACGGTCAGCTCGCGCGGCGCCAGGTCGTAGGTGATCCGCGCCTGCAGCGGCACCGGCCAGCCGGGCTGCTTCCCGACCTCGATCTCGAACGTGATCGACGATTCGGCGTGCTCGACGAGCGTCCACTCGCGGTGCCGGGTCAGGCCGTGGATCGCGTTGCCGCGGGCCTCCTCGGTGACCTCCAGCTGCTGTTCCTCGCCCTGGTAGGTCCAGCGCGCGGCCTTGGTCCGGTTGGGCCACGGCAGCAGGATCTGCCCGGCGCCCTTCGGCGGGTGCTCGTCCTCGGCGAAGGTCTCCAGGTAGGGCACGCCGCTGATCTCGAACGTCCGCAGGCCCGCACCGATCTCGGTGACGACGGCGCGCGCGTTGCCGCGGGTGATCTCGAACTGCTGTCCCGTGGGGTTGGCCATGCGACGAACATAGCGCCCGGAGAACTAACTAGACCGGTCGTCATAGTTTGGGCTACGGTGATGGTCATGGTCCGGAGAACCGACACCCGCAACCGCATGGTCGCCTCGGCCGCGGAGCTGTTCCACACGCAGGGCTACCACGCGACCGGGCTGAACCAGCTGGTCAGCGCCGGTGGCGCGCCGAAGGGCTCGCTCTACTTCCACTTCCCCGGCGGCAAGGAGCAGCTGGCCGCCGAGGCGGTCGCGTTCTCCAGCGAGAACATGGCAGCCCTGCTGCGCGCGACGCTCGACTCCGCGCCGGACGCCGCGACGGCCATCACGCGGGTGATCGACGCGCTGGGCCGCAACCTCGTCGGCTCCGGCTACCGGTCCGGCTGTCCGATCGCGACGGTCGCGCTCGACGCCGGCGACAGCGAACCGATCCGCCAGGCGTGCACGGACGGGTACACGTCCTGGCACGCCGTCATCACCGAGTACCTCGCGGGACAGGGCATCGCGGCCGGGAAGGCGGCGACGCTGGCGACCATCGCGCTCAGCGCCATCGAGGGCGCCCTGCTCCTGGCCAAGACCCAGCACGACCTCGCGCCGCTGCACGCCGTCGGCGAGCACCTGCGCGCCACCTTCGAACGGGAGCTGCCTTGAAGGTCCACCACCTCAACTGCGGAACCATGCGCCCGCTCGGCGGCCGCCTGATCGACGGCCGCGGCGGGTTCCTGCACCGCGCCGAGCTGGTCTGCCACTGCCTGCTCGTCGACACCGGCGCCGAGCTGGTGCTGATCGAGACCGGCGTGGGGTCGCCGGCCGTCGACCGCGCCGCCGAGTGGCTGGGCGCGAATTTCGTGCGCATGGTCGGCATGCGGACGTCGGTGGCGGAGACCGCCGCCGAGCAGGTCCGGCGGCTCGGCTACGACGTCGAGGACGTCCGGCACATCGTCCTGACGCACCTCGACCTCGACCACGCGGGCGGGCTGGTCGACTTCCCGCACGCCACCGTGCACGTCTACGCCGAGGAACTGCGGGCCCTGCAATCACCGCGCGACGCGAAGGAACGCCTGCGGTACAAGCAGGTCCACTTCGCACACGGTCCACAGTGGAGCAGCTACGCGGACACCGGCGAGGAGTGGTTCGGCTTCGGCGCGGTGCGGGAGCTGAAGGAGCTGCCGCCGGAGATCCTGCTGGTCCCGCTCGGCGGGCACACGCGCGGGCACGCCGGGGTGGCGGTGGACACCGGCGACGGCTGGCTGCTGCACGCCGGTGACGCGTTCTTCCACCACGGCCAGATCGACCCGGCCCGCCCACACGCCACCCCGGGCCTCGCTTGGTTCGAGGCCCGGGTGGAGACCGTGTCCGGCGCGCGGCGGGAGAACCACCGGCGGTTGCGCGAACTGGTGCGCGAACACGGCGACGAGGTCACGGTGCTGTCGGCGCACGATCCTTGGTTCCTGAGGCACGCATCGCGAACCAGTTGACCACCCACAGCAGGAGACCGACGCCGAGCAGGATCGCCGCGATCACGTAGTCCCGCGCCGGCCGGCCGGACAGCGGGCTCACCAGGTACAGGCAGAACACCGCGGCCAGCGCCGGGATGATGGTGGGTGCGCGGAAGTGCGGGTGGTCCACCTTCTCCCGGCGCAGCACCAGCACGGCGATGTTGACGATGGCGAACACCAGCAGCAGCAACAGCGCCGTCGTGCCGCCGAGCACCCCGATGTCCACGGTGGACACCAACACGATCGCGATGAGGCTGGTGAACAAGATCGACACCCACGGCGTGCGGCGCAGCGGGTGCACCGTGCCGAGCACCTTCGGGATGATCCGCTCGTTCGACATGCCGTAGAGCAGGCGGCTGGCCATCAGCATGTTGATCAGGGCCGAGTTGATGACCGCGAACAAGCCGATCGCGGAGAACACCTCGCGCGGGAAGCCGGGCGCGCCGACGTCGAGCACCTTCAGCAGGGCGTTGCTCTTCGCGGCGGACAGCTCGTCCGCCGGCACCAGCAGGGAGGAGGTCAGCGACACCAGCACGTAGATGGTGGCCGCGACGACCATGCCCCACAGCATCGCCTTCGGGAAGATGCGCACCGGGTCGCGGCACTCCTCGGCCATGTTGACCGAGTCCTCGAACCCGACCATCGCGAAGAACGCCAGCGAGGTCGCCGAGGTGATGGCGACGAGCGCGGTCTGGTCGGCGGTGTCGATCTCGACGAGGCGGCCGGCGTCGCCGGAGCCGTTGAGCACCGCCCACACGCCGACACCGATGATGATCAGCAGGCCGGACACCTCGATGCAGGTGAGCACCAGGTTCGTCTTCACCGACTCGCTCACGCCGCGGAAGTTGATGGCGGCGAGCCCGACGATGAACAGCGGCGCGATCAGCCAGCCCGGGAGGTCGACGAACTCCTTCAGGTAGGTGTTGGCGAACGCGATCGCGGCCGAGGACGCGGACGTGATGCCCGAGCACATCACCGCGAACGCGACCATGAACGTCAGGAACGGGATGCGGAAGGCGCGGTTGGTGTAGAGCGCGGCGCCCGCCGCTTTCGGGTACTTCCCGACGAGTTCGAGGTAGCTGAACGCGGTCATGAACGCGACCACGAAGGCCAGCAGGAAGGGCAGCCACAGCGCGCCGCCGACGCGTCCGGCCACCTGCCCGGTCAGGGCGTAGACGCCGGTGCCGATGATGTCCCCGACCACGAAGAACAGCAGGAGCTTCGGGCCGATGACCCGTTTGAGGGCCGGTTCCTGAGTAGCGTTCACCTCAGTCATGCCCGAGAAGTGTGCCCGAATCCGGATTGCCCGGCCACGCTTTCGGGGTAATGCCCGCCGTTTGGATCAACGCTGGGGGGTAACACCGGTGCGTCGACGGCTTTCGAAGGGGCACCGCCGAATGGCCGAGCGCCCGCGCGCCGCGCCCGCGGGGGGCCGGAGGACGATCCCGACGTCCTCCGGCCCCGGTGGCACGCGTGACCGGCCGGGCACCGGGTAACCGGAACCGTGGACGGTTACCTGGCGATCTACCTCAACGACCAGCTCGCGCTCGGCATCGGCTGGCGTGAGCTGGCCCGGCGGGCCGCGGGCAACAACCGCGGCACCGAAGTGGGTGACGCACTCGCGCACGTGGCGACGGAGATCGCCGAGGACGTGGACACCTTCCGGTCGATCATGGACCAGCTCGGCGTGCGCCAGAACCCGCTCAAGACGGCCGCGGTGTTCGGGGCCGAGCGGCTCGCCCGCCTCAAACCCAACGGGCGGCTGCTGGCGTACTCACCGCTGAGCCGCTTCCTGGAACTGGAAGTGCTGACCATGGGGATCGACGGGAAGAAGCAGCTGTGGACCACGCTGCGGGACCTGGCCGGGCTCGCCGACCGGGTCCCCGGAGTCGATTTCGACGCGCTGATCGAACGGGCCGCGGGGCAGCGTTCGCTGCTGGAGCCGCACCGCGTCCAGGCGGGGACAGAAGCGTTCAGGGCCGGGTGATCACGCCGAAGTCCACTCCGGACGGATCGGTGATCGTCGCGATGCGGCCGTACACGAAGTCCTCCGGTTCGGTGGACTTCCCGCCCGCCGCGAGCGCCCGCGCGATCGTCTCGTCGGTGTCGGCCACCTCGAACGTCGTGGACCACCTGGAGTCCGCAGGGCCGGGCACGCCCATGATCCCGCCGACTTCGTGCCCGTCGGGGCGGCGGAGGAACGTGAAGTCCAGCTCGGGCAGGTCTGCGTTGCGGTCCAGCGTGAAGCCGAACACCTGCGGGTAGAAGGCGCGGGCGTGCTCGGGCCGCGCGGTGGTCAGGTCGTTGCGGACGAGCGAGCCGGGCTCGTTGACCACCTGGCAGCCGGGCAGCTCACGCCCCTGCCACAACCCGAACCGCGCGCCGACCGGGTCCACCGCCAGCGCGATCCGGGCGCGGTCGCCGAATTCGGCGGGACCCTCGACGACCTGCCCGCCCGCGGCGCGCACCCGCTTCGCGGTGGCGTCGCAGTCGGCGGTCGCGAGGTACGTCGTCCAGGCCGGGGCGCCTTCGGCGAACCCGGCGGCCACGCGGTCGCCCAGCAGGAACAGGTCGTCGCGCGTGGTCCACCCGAACACGGCGCGGTAGAACGCGGTGGCGCGCGGGAGGTCGGGGGCGGTGAGGGCCATCCAGGTCGGGGTGCCCTCGGGCTGGTTGGTGTCGACGGAGCTCATACCGCGAACGGTAGGAGCCGAGCAGGTCAGTTCCCGTCCTACTTCGCCACCGCCGCGGCCCGGTAGCGCCAGAACGCCGGCAGCAGCGCGACGGCGATCGCGATGAACACGATGACCAGCACCCCGCCACCGGTCGCGGCGGCGGCCGTGCCGACCGCGGCCGCGGTCCAGCCGTGCGTGAGGTCGGCGATCCGGGGCCCGCCCGCGACGACGACCGTGAACGCGCCCTGCATGCGGCCGCGCATCTCGTCGGTCGCGGCCATCACCAGGATCGCCTGCCGGTAGATCGCGCTGACCATGTCCGCCGCGCCGGCCAGGCACAGGAACACCACGGCGAGCCACAGCGAGCTCGACAGCCCGAACCCGACGATGGCCAGGCCCCAGGCGCAGATCGCGATCGTGACGGCGACGCCCTGCCTGCGGACGCGGCCGAGCCAGCCGGAGAACAGCCCGATGACCACCGAGCCGATCGGGATCGCCGCGTACAGCCAGCCCAGGGCGAGGCCACCGCCGGGCGGGTCGCCGAACGTGCGCTCGGCCATCTCCGGGAACAACGCGCGCGGCATGCCGGCGACCATGGCGATGATGTCCACGACGAACGAGGCGAGCAGGACCTTCTGGGTGCCCATGTAGCGGAAGCCGTCGAGGACGTCCTTCAGCCCGGCGGCCCGGACGGTGCCGGACAGCGGCGGCAGCGGGGGCAGCCGCCAGACCGCGTACAGGGCGATGACCAAGGCGATCGTGTCGATGAGGTAGAGCGTGGGCAGGCCGATCACCGGCATCAGGGCGCCGGCGGCCATCGGCCCGAACACCATGCCGAACGTGTTGACGGTGCCGGACAGCGCGGCCGCCGCGGGCAGCAGTTCCGGTTCGATCAGCCGGGCCACGATCGCGCTGCGGGTCGGCATGTTGATCGCGAAGAACGCCTGGTTGAACGCGAGGAGCACGAAGACGAGCCACACCGAGCCGACGTCGAAGAACGCCTGCGCCCAGAGCAGGGCGGACACGACGGCGATGCCGGTGTTGCCGACGATGAGCAGCTTCCGGCGGTCGACGGTGTCGGCGATCGCGCCGCCCCACAGCCCGAAAACGAGCAGCGGCACCAGCGCGACGATGCCGGTCAGGCCGACGTACCCGGACGAGCCGGTGAGGTCGAAGACCTGCTTCGGCACGGCGACGGTGGTGAGCTGGCTGCCGATCGCGGTGATCGCGGTGCCGCTGAACAGGCGCCGGAAGGCGGGTGTGCGCAGCGGCCGCACGTCCACAACGACCGATTTCAGCAGTTTGCGCTTCTTACCCCGTTGTGACCCCGCCTCGACACTCACAACCGACCAGTTTAGCCGCGCTAACTAAACAGCGCTGGTGATTTAGCTCGCCGGCAGCAGGGCGGGAACGCAGAACTCGCGGCGGCGAGATCCGCGGTCGGCACGGGTCAGGGGGCGACGCGCTCGATGTGCCACCCGTCCTGGGTGCGCACGTACCGGAGCCGGTCGTGCAGCCGGTTCTGCTGCCCCTGCCAGAACTCGACGATCTCGGGCCGGATGCGCCACCCGCCCCAGTGCGGCGGCAGCGGCACCTCCTCGACGTCGCCGAAGCGGCGCTCGATCGAGGACAGCGCGACGTCCAGGTCCCGGCGGCTCGTGACGACCTTCGACTGCGGCGACGCCCAGGCCCCGAGCTGCGAGCCGCGCGGGCGCTGCTTCCAGTACTCGGCGGTCTCCTTGACGTCGACCTTCTCCACCTCGCCGCGCACGGTCACCTGCCGCTGCAGCGCGTACCAGGGGAAGGTCGCCGACGCGTACCGGGTCACGGTCAGGTCGTGGCTCTTCTTCGAGGTGTAGTTCGTGTAGAACACGACACCGCGCTCGTCGAGGCCCTTGCAGAGCACGGTGCGGGAGGACGGTCGACCTTCGGCGTCGGCGGTCGCCAGCACCATGGCGTTGGCTTCGGCGACCCCGGCGGCGATGGCCTCGTTCAGCCAGTCCTGCAGCTGCTCGGTCCAGCTGCCGGCCAGGTCGGCCTCGTCCAGCGCCTTGCCGTCGTAGGCCACCCGCATGCCGGGAAGGCGTACCGCAACGTCGTCGATGTTTTCGACCTCTGGCATGTGCCAACCTCCGACCCGCTTACTCACCCGTAACAGCTCACGTTAGGGCCTGGGGGGCCACTCCGAAAGCCAGCGAACGGTGACACCTGCCACGGCCCAGCAGCTCCTCGGCGGTGACCGCGTCCGGGGCGAGCGCGGTGATCAGGTGCCCCGCGACCGGCAGCGGCGTCACCGCCCACCAGTCGCCGCTCGACGGCTCCACCACCTCGTCGCCGACCAGCAGCTCGGTCGCCAGCACGCGGCGCCCGGCGAGGACGGCGGCGCTGGCGTCCAGGGCCGGGTCGCCGACGGTGAGGGTCTGGTCCAGCACCGGCCTGCCGCCCGAGGTGACGCGCTGCGACGTGGTGAGCCGTCCGGGTGCTTCACCCGCGCGGCCGAGGACCAGCACCTCGCGCGTGCGGAAACGTGCGGTCCCGTCCAGGGTCGCGATCAGCTCCGCGGTGTGCCGGGCCCGCGCGGTGACCACGGTCGGTTCCGGCAGGTACGCGAGCGACCCACCGGCGCCGACCTCGACCCGCACGGACGACCTGCTGGCCGCCGCGGCAGGGCCGGGCAGCGCGAGCGTCGCGGCGACGCCGGACAGTCGCAGGTCCGCGCCCGGCCCGACGCAGACCTCCAGCACCAGCTCGTCCCCGCCGAGCGGGGAGGTCGCCGAGTTGACCAGGTGGACCTGGGCCGCGGGACCGGACGCGCGCCGCGGCACCAGGGTCAGCGGCGCCATCGACTTCAGCTCCCGCAGCACCGTCCGCCCGCCGGCGACCTCGGCCACGAGCCGGGCGTGCGCCTTCACCCGGCGAGCTGCTTGCGCACCCAGGCCGCCACGTCGGGCGCGTCCGGCGTGCGCACCAGCGACTGGGTGATCACCGGCAGCTCCCCGCGCATGCGGTGGGCGTCGGAGGTCATCACGTCCATGTCGGCGTTGACCAGGTGGGCGATGTCGATCTTGTTGATCACCAGCAGGTCGGCCGTCGTGACGCCCGGCCCGCCCTTGCGCGGCACCTTGTCCCCGCCCGCGACGTCGACCACGAAGATCTGGCTGTCCGCCAGGCCCCGGCTGAACACCGCGGTCAGGTTGTCCCCGCCGCTTTCGATGATCACCAGCTCCAGGCCGGGGAACCGCTCCTCCAGCCGTTCCACCGCGTCCAGGTTGGCGGTGATGTCGTCGCGGATCGCGGTGTGCGGGCAGGCGCCGGTCTGCACGGCCTCGATGCGCGCCGGGTCGAGCACCCCGGCCTTGCGCAGGAAGTCGGCGTCCTCGGTGGTGTAGATGTCGTTGGTCACGACGGCGAGGTCGATCTCGTCCCCGAGCGCCCGGCACAGCGCGGCGGTCAGCGCGGTCTTGCCGCTGCCGACCGGCCCGCCGATGCCGATGCGGAAGGCCCGGCCGCGGGACGGCGGCGCCTCGTAGCGGTCGGGTTCGGTGGCCGTCGGGTCGAAGTTGACCGGGTGCACGTGGCCGTGCCCGTGTCCGTGTTCAGCTGGCAAAGAGACGCACCTCTTCCTGGTGGTGGCGCAGGTGTGCTTCGGCGAGCAGGTCCAGCGCCGGTGATCCCGGGGACGGCAGCCGCGCCGGGTCGGTCCCGGCGCAGCCGGCCGCCTTGTCCGCCACGGCTTCCAGGTCGGGCGCGAGCGCCGCGACCACCGCGTTCACCGCGAACGGGTCGAACCCCAGCAGCCGGACCGCCGCGCTCGCCGGCCCGCTGACCGCGAGGTAGGCGACGGTCAGCGCCGCGTCCCGCGGCGTGCCCCCGGAGACGCCGGTGAGCGCGCCGGTGATGATCGGGTGGTGCGGGCGCGGGGTGGCGGCCAGCAGCTCGTCGATCACCGGGGACGGCCAGGCGATGCGGCCGGCGCGCGCGGTGCCGCGGCCCTGGGCGCGTGAGGCCGCGCGCTGGGCCGGGGACGGCGTGCGGGCGTCGAGCTCCTCGTCCAGCCGCGTCCACTGCCTGCACCCGACGGACGCGGCGGCGAAGGCGGCGGCGAGGTACCCGGCCGTCCACAAGCGACCGTGCAGGAAGCCCGGCAGGTCGCGCACCTCGCGGATCAGGCCGCGCGCCACGGCTTCCTCCAGCCCGCCGGAGTGCACGTGGCCGCCGCCCGGGAACCGGGAGTCGGCAAGCAGGATCGCGGAGATGCCCATCAGAACAGGAAGTACCGCTGGGCCATGGGCAGTTCGGCGACCGGCTGCGGCTCGATCAGCTCGCCGTCCACGTGCACGGCGAAGCTGTCCGCGTCGACCTGGATGTCCGGCAGCGCGTCGTTGAGCACCATGTCGGCCTTGGTCACCCGCCGCACGTTCTTCACCGGCACCAGCGCGCGGGTCACCGGAAGTTCGGTGCCGAGCGCCTCCGGCGCGACGAAGTACAGGCTGCTCGCGGCGGCCACGGACGGCGCGGCGCCGAACATGGGCCGCGCGAGCACCGGCTGCGGCGTCGGGATGGACGCGTTGGCGTCGCCCATCGCGGCCCACGCGACGAACCCGCCCTTGAGCACGACGTGCGGCTTGACGCCGAAGAACTTCGGCTCCCACAGCACCAGGTCGGCGAGCTTGCCGACCTCGACCGAACCGATCTCGCCGTCCATCCCGTGCGCGATGGCCGGGTTGATCGTGTACTTGGCGACATAGCGACGCGCCCGCAGGTTGTCCGCCGCACCGTCGCCGGGCAGCGCGCCGCGGCGGCGTTTCATCACGTGCGCGGTCTGCCAGGTGCGGATGATCACCTCGCCGATCCGGCCCATCGCCTGCGAGTCCGAGCTCATCATCGAGATCGCGCCGAGGTCGTGCAGCACGTCCTCGGCCGCGATGGTGCTCGGCCGGATCCGGCTCTCGGCGAAGGCCAGGTCCTCCGGCACCGACGGGTTGAGGTGGTGGCACACCATGAGCATGTCGAGGTGCTCGTCAAGGGTGTTGACCGTGTGCGGGCGGGTCGGGTTGGTCGACGACGGCAGGAAGTTCGGCAGCCCGGCGACCTTGATGATGTCCGGCGCGTGCCCGCCGCCCGCGCCCTCGGTGTGGTAGGCGTTGATCGACCGGCCGGCCACCGCGTCCACAGTGGACTCCAGGAACCCGGCCTCGTTGAGCGTGTCGGTGTGGATCGCCACCTGCACACCGGATTCGTCGGCCACGGACAGGCACGCGTCGATCGCGGCCGGCGTGGTGCCCCAGTCCTCGTGCAGTTTGAACCCGCCGGCGCCGGCCGCGAGCTGCTCCCGCAGCGCTTCCGGCCGGACGGTGTTTCCCTTGCCCAGCAACAGGACGTTGACCGGCTGGCCGTCCATCGCCTGCAGCATCCGGGCCAGGTTCCACGGCCCCGGCGTGACCGTGGTGGCCTTGGTGCCCTCCGACGGGCCGGTGCCGCCGCCGACGAGCGTGGTCAGGCCGGAGGCCAGCGCGGTGTCGACGAGCTGCGGGCAGATGAAGTGGACGTGGCAGTCGACGCCGCCCGCGGTGAGGATCTTCCCGTTGCCGGACAGGACCTCCGTGGCCGGGCCGATCACCAGGTCCGGGTCGACGCCGTCCATGGTGTCCGGGTTGCCCGCCTTGCCGATGCCGACGATCCGGCCGTCGCGCACACCCACGTCGGCCTTGACCACGCCCCAGTGGTCGAGCACGACGGCGCCGGTGATGACCAGGTCCGGCGCGCCCTCGGCGCGGGTCGCCATGCCCTGGCCCATCGACTCGCGGATCACCTTGCCGCCGCCGAAGAGCACCTCGTCGCCGGAGCCGTCGCCCATGCTGCGGTCCTCGGTGACCTCGATGAGCAGATCGGTGTCGGCCAGCCGGATCCGGTCTCCGGTCGTGGGCCCGAACAGCTCGGCGTAGCGCTCGCGGTCGATGCTGGTCACTCGGCGTCCTTCCGCAGGCCCGGCACCACGCCGCGGCCGGCCAGCGGCACCAGGCCGACCTCGCGCTCGACGCCCGGCTCGAAGCGGACGGAGGTGCCGGCGGGGATGTCCAGGCGGTGACCGCGCGCGGCCGCCCGGTCGAATTCGAGCGCCGGGTTCGTCACCGCGAAGTGGTAGTGCGAGCCGACCTGCACCGGACGGTCACCGGTGTTGCTCACCCGCAACCGCACGCGTGGGCGACCCGGGTTCAGCTGCACGGGTGATTCCGCCGGGATGATCTCTCCTGGACGCACTCGGTGCTCCTCAGACGATCGGGTCGTGCACGGTGACGAGCTTCGTGCCGTCCGGGAAGGTGGCTTCGACCTGGACCGAGTCGACCATCTCGGGCACGCCGTCGAGCACCTGCTCCCGGGACAGCACGGACCGGCCGCTGGACATCAACTCGGCGACCGTGCGGCCGTCGCGGGCGCCCTCCAGGACGTGGTCGGTGATGAGCGCGACGGCTTCCGGGTAGTTCAGGCGCACGCCGCGCTCCAGCCGCTTCCGCGCCACGTCGGCGGCGACGTGGACCAGCAACTTGTCGCGCTCCTGGGGGCTCAGGTGCATGGGCTCAGGTCTATCACCGCGTGGACGGCGACACGCAGGCGCGAAACACAGGATTTACGTGCGAACGGCCCATCCGGCTGAATCGTTCTCGTAATCGTGACCGAAACCACCGCATTCTTCGATTGCCCCTACGCCGTTCGAGGGGCATGGTGTGGTCACCGTGCGACGAGGCGCCCCCGAGCGCGTCACGCGCGCGTAACAACTCCATGTCGGGGAAGAATGCGCAGCGAAAGGTTTCACCAGTGACTACCTCAGCGCCCGTTGCGAACAACACTGAACCGGACGACGGGTTCAAGCCCGGTCTGGAAGGCGTGGTCGCCTTCCGCACCCAGATCGCCGAGCCGGACCGCAACGGCGGCGCGCTGCGCTACCGGGGCGTGGACATCGAAGACCTGGCAGGCAAGGTCAGCTTCGGCGACGTGTGGGGCCTGCTGGTCGACGGCCACTTCGGCAACGGCCTGCCGCCCGCCGAGCCGTTCCCGATCCCGGTGCACACCGGCGACGTCCGGGTCGACGCGCAGGCCGCGCTCGCGATGGTCGCGCCGATCTGGGGTTTCCGGCCGCTGCTGGACATCAGTGACGAGGAGGCGCGGGACAACCTCGCGCGCGCCTCGGTGATGGCGCTGTCGTACGTGGCGCAGTCCGCGCGCGGCGTCGGGGTGCCTGCCGTGCCGCAGTCCGCGGTGGACGCGGGGCACACGATCACCGAGCGGTTCATGATCCGCTGGCGCGGCGAGCCGGACCCGGCGCATGTCAAGGCCGTCGACGCGTACTGGGTGTCGGCGGCGGAGCACGGCCTCAACGCCTCGACGTTCACCGCGCGCGTGATCGCTTCGACGGGCGCCGACGTCGCGGCCGCGTTGTCCGGCGCGATCGGCGCGATGTCGGGCCCGCTGCACGGCGGCGCGCCCGCGCGGGTGCTGCCGATGATCGAGGCGGTCGAGAAGGAAGGCGACGCGCGCAAGGTGGTCAAGGGGATCCTCGACCGCAAGGAGCGCCTGATGGGCTTCGGGCACCGGGTGTACCGGGCGGAGGACCCGCGGGCCCGCGTGCTGCGGCGGACGTGCCGCGAGCTGGGCGCCGCGCGGTACGAGGTGGCCGAGGCGCTGGAGCAGGCCGCGCTGGCCGAGCTGCGCGAGCGGCGCCCGGACCGCGCGATCGAGACGAACGTCGAGTTCTGGGCGGCGGTCATTCTGGACTTCGCGCAGGTCCCGACGCACATGATGCCGGCCATGTTCACCTCGGCGCGCACCGCGGGCTGGGCGGCGCACATCCTGGAGCAGAAGCAGACCGGCCGGCTCGTCCGCCCCTCGGCGAGCTACGTCGGCCCCGGCCCGCGCTCGCCGGAGGAGGTCGAGGGCTGGTCGGCGGTCAAGCCGCTGTAGTCCGTCGCGGAATGCCCCGGGATCACTGCGGTTCCGGGGCCTTTTCGCCGCGCGCCGTCACCGCGCGCAGCACCGGGCGCACCAGGACCGCGCCGGCCAGGAGGATCACGGCCGCGCCGAGGCAGGCCGCGCGCCAGCCGGAGCCGGTGCCGTAGAGCAGGCCGGCGGTGAAGGCGCCGATGGTGGCGCCGAGCAGCGTCGCGCTCTCGTAGATGCCCATCGCCCGGCCGAGGCTCACCCCCGCGGCCTCGGCCACGATCTCCTGCTCGACGGGGATCGCCGCGGCGAACGCGGCCGCCGACAGCACCCACATCCCGGCCAGCACCACCGGGTTGGGCGCGAACGACAGTCCTGCCGCGAAGACCGCGCTGCACCCCATCGCCAGCGACAGCACCGTCGTGCGGCCCAGCCGTCCGGTCACCTTGTGCAGGTACTCCGGCAGTGTCGTGTAGACGATGAACCCGGGCAGGAACACCCCGGCGATCTCGCCCAGCTCCAGGTGGTGCCCGCGCTGCAGGTGCATGAGCAGCAACAGGGCCACGCCCGCTTCGGCGAGCGCGGTGATCACCACGAGCAGCAGCATCGGCCGCAACCGCCTGCCCAGCTGCCCGAACCCCTGCCCGGTCGTCCGCGGCGCGGCCGGACCCGTCGGCGCGAGCATCACCACCGCCGCGACGGCACAGGCGGCCGCGCCGAGCCAGAACACGCCGCGGTAGTCGATGCGCGGCACCAGGGACATGGCGGCGACGAAGGCGATCCACGTGCCAGCGCCCTCGGCGGAGAACAGTTTGCTGAACGCGGCCTTGTCGTTGTCGAGCCCTTCGCCGACACGGGCGCGCAGCGCCACCCAGAAGATCGCCCCGCCAGCGCCGCCGAGCACCGCGGCCGCGAAAGCCGGCCCCAGCCCCGGAGTGACCGCGTACCCGGCGAACGACAGTCCATAGAGGACAGCGCCGATGGCGGCCAGCCGTCCGCGGTCGAAGCGGTCGGCCAGCACCCCCGCGAGCGGCCGCACCACGAACGACACCAGGGTCTCCAGCGCCGTCAGCGCCCCCACCCCGGCCGCGCTCGCGCCCAGCGCGCTGCCCGCCCACAGGGGCAGGAAGAAGTCCAGGACCTCGACCGGCCCGCGCGTCAAGGCCGCGGCCAGCTCGTTCTGACTCGCGCGGCGTTTCCCCTGCGCCATCGCAACCCCCAGGTTTTGAAGATACGATCGTATCTTAACGCGCGCGGTCAAACGATTTCGGCGACTCCGTCGATCTCGCACCTGGGCGTCGAAGTCGGCCGGATTTCGTGCGTGGCCGGGTCGAGCGGCCCCTGTCCGGAGGTGAAGACCAGGTCGCCGGCGCGCATGGCCTGGGACAGCGGCGGCTCGGTGCCGTCGGGGAAACGGACGAACGGAGCCGTGCCGGTGTGGATTCTCTCGATCATGCGCGCCATCCCGCCGAACCTAGGATGGCAACCGTGCCCAAGATCGTGGACCGCGAGCAGCGCCGCCGGGAGATCGCGGAAGCCGTGCTCCGGCTGATCGCCAGGGAGGGCATCGAAGCGGTCAGCGTGCGCACCGTCGCCACCGAGGCCGGGCTCTCCGCAGGGGCCGTGCAGAAGTACTTCGCCACCCGCGACGAGCTGTTCCGCTTCGCGTTCGACCTCACCGGCGAGTACATCGAGCAGCGCTGGATGCGCGTCCCGCAGGGCCACCTGCTCACCATGCTGCGCGCGCTCGTCGCCGAGGCCCTGCCGCTGGACGACCAGCGCCGCGCCGAGGTCATCGTCGTCCTCGCGTTCGCGGCGCGCGCCGCGGTCCTCCCGGAGTGGGCGGACCACCTGCGCGAGGGCTACGAGTTCATGCGCGCGCAGACCGCCGACTTCCTCGGCCAGGCCCAGCGCCACGGGCACGTCCGCGACGACCTGGACGCGGGGAAGCTCGCCGACGTCGTCGTCGCCCTCACCGACGGCTTCGCCCAGCACCTGCTGCAGGCCCCGCCCGGGTCGGAGCTGCACCGCCGCCTGCTCGGCTCGCTCGAGTTCGCCCTCACGGAGCTGCTCGCGCCCCGCGCGGCAGAATGACGGCATGCTGCCCAGCACCGAGTTCGCCCTGCTCCGCCGCCTGTCCCTGGAACAGGTGAACGGCCGCGCGCCGTCGATGGTCGCCGCCGTCGTCCGCGACGGCGAGGTCGCCTGGTGGGGCGCGCGTGGCTCCGTCGACGGCGCCGCGCCCGACGACGACACCCAGTACCGCCTCGGCTCGATCACCAAGTCGATCGTCGCCGCGCTCGTGATGCGGCTGCGCGACGAGGGCCGTCTCGACCTCAACGACCCGCTGGACAAGCACGTGCCTGGCACGAGCTTCGGCGCCTCCACCGTCGGGCAGCTGCTCTCGCACACCGGCGGACTGACGTCGGAGTCCCCCGGCTCCTGGTGGGAGCGCAGCGAGGGCGGCGACTGGGCCAGCCTCGAGGCGAGCCTCGCCCGGGACGCGCTGAAGAACCGCCCCGGCAGCCGGTTCCACTACTCCAACGTCGGCTACGGCGTGCTCGGCGAGCTGATCGCCCGCCACCGCGGCACCGACTGGCTGACCGCGCTGAACCGCGAGGTCCTCGAACCGCTGGGCATGTCGCGCACGACGCCGCACCCCACCGGCAAGCACGCTCGCGGCTGGGCGGTGCACCCGTTCGCCGACCTGCTGCTGCCCGAGCCCAGCCCGGACGCCGGCGCGATGGCCCCGGCCGGGCAGCTGTGGTCGACGGTCCGCGACCTGGCCCGCTGGACCGCGTTCGTCGGGGGCGACAGCGCGGACGTGCTCAGCCCGGACACCGTCGCCGAGATGCGCGCGGTCGCCACGGTCGACGACGCCGACACCTGGACCTCCGGGTACGGCCTCGGCCTGCAGGTCCTGCGCCACCAGGGCAGGCGGCTGGCCGGGCACACCGGCTCGATGCCCGGGTTCCTCGCCTGCACGCTGGTCGACGAGGTCACCGGCACCGGCGCGCTGACCCTCGCCAACACCACCTCCGGCCCGGCGATCCTCGGACTGGCGGTCGACCTGATCTCGATCGCCGACGAGCAGGAGCCGAACCTGCCCGAGGAGTGGCGCCCGTCCGAGGTGGACCGGTCGCTGCTCACCCTCACCGGCCTGTGGCACTGGGGCCCGACGCCCTACCACCTGCGGCTGATCCCGGGCGGCATGCTGAGCCTCGCCCCGGTCAGCGGCATGGGCCGCGCGTCCCGGTTCCGCCCGGTCGCGCCGGACGAGTGGCTCGGGCTGGACGGCTACTACGCGGGCGAGACGCTGCGCGTCGGCCGCGACACCGACGGCACGCCGCGGCACCTGGACCTGGCGACGTTCGTCTTCACCCGCACCCCGTACGACCCGGCCGCGCCCGTCCCCGGCGGCGTCGACCCGGAGGGCTGGCGTACCGCATAGTGGGACCCGCCACCGCCGTCACGCGGCGGAAACGCGACCTGCGAGACTGGGTCCATGACCGATGAGCTGACCATTCCGGCTGAACTGAAGCCCTCCGACGGGCGCTTCGGCTGCGGACCGTCCAAGGTCCGGGCGGAGCAGCTGGCGAACCTCGCTTCCGAGGGCGCCGCCTACATGGGCACCTCCCACCGGCAGAAGCCGGTGAAGTCCCTCGTCGGACGGGTGCGCTCCGGTCTGTCCCAGCTCTTCTCCCTGCCCGACGGCTACGAGGTCGTGCTCGGCAACGGCGGCACCACGGCGTTCTGGGACGCGGCCGCGTTCGGCCTGGTGAACGAGCGTGCGCAGCACTTCACCTACGGCGAGTTCTCGTCGAAGTTCGCCAAGGTGACCTCGGACGCGCCGTTCCTGGGCGACTCGATCGTCGTCAAGGCCGAGCCGGGCAGCGCCCCGGAGATCGCCTACGAGCAGGGCGCGGACCTGGTCGGCTGGGCGCACAACGAGACCTCGACCGGTGTCGCGGTGCCGGTGCGCCGCCCCGCGGGCAGCGAGGGCGCGCTCGTCGCGATCGACGCCACCTCGGGCGCAGGCGGCCTGCCGGTCAAGGCCGAGGACTTCGACGTCTACTACTTCGCGCCGCAGAAGTGCTTCGCCTCCGACGGCGGCCTGTGGCTGGCGCTGATGTCGCCGGCGGCCATCGAGCGGGTCGAGAAGATCGGCTCCAGCGGCCGGTGGATCCCCGAGTTCCTGTCGCTGACCACGGCGCTGGACAACTCGCGCAAGGACCAGACGTACAACACCCCGGCGGTGGCGACGCTGTTCCTGCTGGCCGACCAGATCGAGTGGATGCTGTCCAACGGCGGGCTCGACTGGGCGGTGTCACGCACGCAGGACTCCTCGACGCGGCTGTACGAGTGGGCCGAGGAGACCAGCTACACCGTGCCGTTCGTGAAGGACCCGTCGCTGCGCTCGCAGGTCGTGGGCACCATCGACTTCGTGGACGAGGTCGACGCGGCGCAGGTCGCCAAGGTGCTGCGGGCCAACGGCATCGTCGACGTCGAGCCGTACCGCAAGCTGGGCCGCAACCAGCTACGCGTCGGCATGTTCCCCGCGATCGAGCCGGGCGACGTCACGGCGCTGACCAGCTGCATCGAATGGGTCGTCGAGCGGCTTGGCGACTAGTCCCAGCACCAGGAGCAGCAGGACGCCGGTGAGGACGTAGCTCTCGGCGAGCGGCCAGACGCTCCGGTGGTCCCACAACGGGCTGACCACGAACACCATTGTCGCGAGGGCGGCGGTTCCGAGCACCAGCGGCCGGAACCGCCGCCCTCGCCACGTCAGGACCCCGATCACCGGCGCCGCCCACACCCAGTGGTGGGTCCAGGACACCGGTGAGACCAGCAGCGCGCCGACCGCGCACGCCAGCAACGCCACCACGGCGTCGGCGCGCCGCATCACCAGCGCGGTGACGACGAGGGTGACGGCCACCGCGACCAGCCAGGCCCAGGTCGGCGCGCCGAGCCGGGCGAGCAGGCCGTGCAGCGACTGGTTGCCGATGTAGCCGGGGTCGCCGACCCGCTCGCCCTGGAAGACCAGTTTCGTCCAGTACGTGACCGAGGCCTGCGGCGCGATCGCCCACGCCAGGAGCGCGCAGGCGGCGAACGTCGCGACCGCTCGCCCGGCGGCCCGGAAGTCCTTGCGCAGCAAGAAGAACAGCACGAACGCGGCCGGGGTCAGCTTGACCGCCGCGGCGAGGCCGACCAGGAATCCGCGACGGCGGACCGGGGCGAGCGCGTCGACCGCGACGAGCAGCACGAGCAGCAGGTTGATCTGCCCGAACCCGAGTGTGGCGCGCACCGGCTCGCTGAACGACGCCACCGCCTGGACGATCAGCGCGGCGCCGCCGAACACGTGCAGCCGCCGGTCGTACCGGGAAAAGCACAACGCGAGCACGGCGCCGAGCGCGACGACGGACACGACGGTGATCCCGACGAGCGCGACATCGGGCGGAATCACCAGCAACGGCGCGAAAACGAACGCGGCGAACGGCGGATAGGTGAACGGCAGGAGTGTTCCGTTCCGCGTAGGCGGCAATGGGCCGTACGGGTCACCGCGGTCGAAGAACGCCTGCGCGCCGAGCCGGTAGACGTCCAGATCCAGGCCGTCCAACCGCTTCCAGGCCAGCAGGATCCCGACCAGCACGACTTCGATCGCCACTCCCGTGGCCAGCACCCTCCGCCCCACCGCGCAATACTCGCGGATCCTGATCACCGGGGTCCCGTCCGGGTGGCCGAACGGGTGGAATTGCTGCAAGATCAACCAAAAAGTGTCGGCGCGCCTGCCCCGTCAAGCGGACGCGCCGACCTACCGTGAACACCCGAAGGTGAAGTCAGGAGGAAGCGGATGCGGACGCTGAGAGTGGTCGGGCTGCACGAGGACGGTAAGTCCATCGTGTGCGAAGACCCAGCGCGGCGCGAGCGTTTCCTCCTGCCCGCCGATGAGAAGCTGCGCGCGGCCGTCCGGGGCGACGTGCCGAGGCTCGGGCAGATCGAAATCGAGACGGAGAGCCAGATGCGACCACGCGAGATCCAGGCCCGGATCCGGGCCGGCGAGTCGGTGCAGCAGGTCGCGGACGCCGCCGGGGTTTCGGTGGAACGGGTGGAGCGGTTCGCGTACCCGGTGCTGCTGGAGCGGTCCCGCACCGCCGAGCTGGCACAGTCGGCGCACCCGGTGCGCGAGGACGGCCCGGACGTGCGGACGCTCGGCGAGATCGTGGCGTACGCGTTCGGCGTGCGAGGCCAGGACTACTCGCAGGCGTCGTGGGACGCCTGGCGCGGCGACGACGGCCGGTGGATCGTGGCGCTCCGGTGGACCGCGGGCCGCTCCGACAACGCCGCGCACTGGCAGTTCTCGGCCGGCGCGCACGGCGGCACGGTCACGGCGCTGGACGAGCACGCCGAGGACCTGCTGGACCCGCACCGCACGCCGCGGACGCTGCGAGCGGTGGGCGCGGAGGCCGAGCCGCTGCCGGAGCCCGAGCCCGAGCCGGCGGACGAGCAGCCCACGCTCGACATCGACGCCCACCCCGACCCGACGGCAGCCAAGCCGAAGCCGAAGAAGAAGGCCCACCCAGCCGTCCCAGCCTGGGAAGACGTCCTACTGGGAGTCCGCAGCCAGCGCGGCTGACAGCCACGGGGTTGGCGCGAGTTTCCGCAACTCGGGCGAGTTCCGGCTAGCATCGGACACGTGACATTCGAGCGGATCACCGTGGACGCTGACCTGATGGGGGGTCAGCCGTGCATCCGTGGCCTACGGATACCCGTGGCCACGGTGATCGCCATGCTTGCCGACGGCATGACCGTGGACGAGATCGTCACCGAGTTGCCCGACCTCACGCCTGGTGACGTCGTGGAGGCGCTGCGGTTCGCCGCCGAAGCAGTACGGGAACGTGAGCTGCCCCTGAGGCACACCGCGTGAGGTTCCTCGTCGACAACAATCTGTCGCCTGCGGTTGCCAAGCTCCTCACCGACGCCGGACACGAGGCTGTCCACCTGCGGGAGTACGGTCTGCAGGCCGCTCCGGACCCGGTCGTGCTGGCCGTGCCCGCGACGAAGACCGGATCCTGATCTCGGCGGACACCGACTTCGGCACCCTCCTCGCCCGGGAGCACGCCGACCGTCCATCGGTGCTGCTCGTTCGCCGTCTCGTCGGTCGACGAGCTGCCGATCAGGCAGCCGTCATCATCGCCAACCTTCCGACGGTCGAGGACGATCTGGCGAGCGGTGCAGTCGTCGTGCTCGCCGACGATTGGCTCCGCGTGCGTCGTCTCCCATTACTGCCCTGATCGACTACGCGGAACCGGCCCCACACCAGACCGCCGCCCCGGCAGCAGCGACGCATGCCGCTGCCCCGGCCCCTCCCCATAACGCGAAGCCAGCCAATCGGCCACGACCCCGGTCCCGGCAGCGTAAACACCCTTGTGCGCCAGGTCCACGACGAGCTCCCGCCGCGGCCAGGTCCACGGCGGCGCCCCCACCCCGGTCGCGTTCTCCAGCGTCTGGTCGTTCGTCAGCCGGACCGCCCAGAACATGGCCGACGCCCACGGGCCGCGCAGCCCGGCCGTCGCCATCACGCCCCGCAGCGCCCCCAGCAGCGCGCCCTGCCCGAAGTGCATCGCCAGGTTCACCGACCGCCGCCTGCCGTCCGGCAGCCCGAGCAGCCGTGCGAGGGTCCGCCCCGGCACGTGCGAGTCCGGCCGTCCGGTGAACCGCTGCTCGACCTTCTCCGCCGCCGTCATCACGAGCACGCCCGCCAGCCCGGCGACCGCGCCCTGCGCTACCGCTCGTCCCCACATGCGGGCACGTCTACCCGCGCCGGGCGAATCGAACCACCGCCACGGGGTACTGGGACCTGGTGAAACGAATCCTCACCGCCGCCGAGTCCCTCCGCGCCGTCGACCCCGCCACCTCCGTCGCGGCCCGCGGCCTGCGCAAGGTGATCGGCCGCGGCGCCGCCGACCGCCTGCTCCGGGGCGCCTGGCTCGGCCACCCCGTGCACCCGCTGCTGGTCACGTTGCCGATCGGGGCGTGGCTGTCCTCGGCGGTGCTCGACCTGACCGGCCAGCCCGAAGCCGCCCGGCGCCTGGTCACGATCGGACTGGCCGCGACCCCGCCGACGGTCCTCACCGGCCTCGCCGAGTTCTCCGGACTGGACACCGCACAGCGCCGCGTCGGGGCGATCCACGCCGTCGCCAACACCCTCGCCGCGGGCTGCTTCCTCGCCGCGAACCGCTCCAGCCGCCGCACCGCCCGCTTCTGGGCCGCGGCCGGGCTGGTCACGCTCAGCGCCGGCGGCGCGCTGGGCGGGCACCTGTCCTACGCGCAGGGCGCCGGCGTTGGCCGCTGGTCATCCCTCCAGCCGGACGGCCAGTGAACCCGGCACCACCCCCGGGTCCGTCAGAACACGACGGCCAGCACGCCGAACCAGGACAGCACGACCCCGGCCGC
This sequence comes from Amycolatopsis tucumanensis, assembly GCF_021654135.1. Taxonomy (GTDB): domain Bacteria; phylum Actinomycetota; class Actinomycetes; order Mycobacteriales; family Pseudonocardiaceae; genus Amycolatopsis_E; species Amycolatopsis_E tucumanensis. Next base: position 51,488 of record NZ_JAKGSD010000045.1, read on the forward strand.
CGCGCCCAGCGCCACCCACCGGATGATCGGCAGCTTCCGCGCCAGCCACAGCGACGGCGCGATCCCGGCGGTGACCACGACCGCCGCGACCAGCACCAGCCAGCCCGCGGTCTCCGCCGCCAGCGCGATCGCGAGCGCCATCATCGCGACGATCACCACCGCCGCCACGAACCCGGCCACCACCAGCCCGGTCGCCCACGGCGTCGGCTCGTCCCCGACCCCGGCGAACAGCCGCGGGGGCTCCTCGGCGCGCGGTGGCGGCGGCACGACCACCTGCTCCCCGGTCACCGGGTCCACGTAGTGCACCGGCGTGCCCATCACCCCGGCGACGCGCGAAGCCAGCTGCTGCCCGCGCCGGGACACCACGGTCGCGGCCTCGCTCGGGTCGTTCGCCGATCGCCGCAGCGCCGCGGCGACCTGTGCCCACTCGTGCAGCGCGTCGGCCAGTTCGACACCCAGCGCGAGGCTGTGGGGGTCGATCTCGCGCGTGTACACGTCACCGTGCCCCTTGAGCACGGCGCGGTCGCCGCGGACCCGCAATTCCACGCATGCACCTTTCCGGCCGTCGCGCCAGGACGTCGTCAATTTACCGCTGCGGCGAGCTCGTAGAAGGCCACCGCCGCGGCAGTGGCCACGTTGAGCGAATCGACGCCTTCGCTCATCGGGATCCGCACCGCGACGTCGGCGCTGTCCAGCGCTTCCGCGGTCAGGCCGGGCCCCTCCGAGCCGAGCAGCAGCGCCGTCCGGCCACCGTCGGCGGCCACCTCGCGCAGCGTCCGCGAGTCGGCGCGGGGCGTCAGCGCCGCCACCCGGAACCCCGCCGCCCGCACCCGCTCAAGCCCGGACGGCCACGGCGTCAGCGCGGCGAACGGCACCCGCAGCACGTTGCCCATCGACACCCGCACGCTCCGCCGGTACAGCGGGTCCGCGCAGCCGGCGCCGAGCAGCACCCCGTCGACCCCGAGCGCGGCCGCGTTGCGGAACAGGGCGCCGATGTTCTCGTGGTCGCCGACGCCCTCCAGCACGGCGACCACCCGCGACCGCGCGAGGATCTCGTCCGCGTCCGGCTGGGGCGCGCGGTCGGCCACCGCGAGCACGCCCCGGTTGAGGTGGAACCCGACGACCTTCGCCATCACCTCGGCCGACGTGACGTACGCCGGCACCGGCACGTCCGCCAGGTCGGGCGCGAGTTCTTCGATCCGCCGCTCGACGCCCAGCAGGGCCCGCGGCGGGTACGCTGACGCGAGCAGGCGCCGGACCACCACGGTGCCCTCGGCGATCACCAGGCCGCGCCCGCCGGGCCGGTCCGGTCGCCGGTCCGCCGTGGAGAGGTCCCGGAAGTCGTCGAGCCTGGGATCACCCTCGTCTTCGGTTCGCACGATCTGCGCCACGGCATGAAGTCTGCGGCTTCGGGGTAGATCCTCCGTCGTCGGGGTGGGTGCTCCGAACGTCATGCGTACCACTGGGCCGAACGGAGCAGCAGGGGCCGCGGTGGGGCGCGTCGCAGCGGAGCCACCGTTTTGGCCGATGACCCCGCGACGATCGCTGTGCGACCGTTGTCGGCCGGGGTGCCGCGGCGATCACCACAGCCGCGGCCGAGGACAAGAGCAGGGATGGCATGGGCAAGGACGTGTCGGCGGAAACCTTCAGCCCCCGGGACCGGGCGCGGTACCGGCACAAGCTCCAGCGGTGCCTGGACACCCTGGCCAGGATGCTCGCCGACGACAGCTTCTCGTTCCCGCGAAGACACATCGGGCTCGAGGTCGAACTGAACCTGGTGGACGACCGGCTGCGGCCGTCCATGTCGAACAGCGCCGTGCTGGAGGCGCTGGACGACGAGTCCTTCACCACGGAACTGTCGCAGCACAACATCGAGCTGAACGTGCCGCCGCGACCGCTCGCCGGGAAGTCCGCGATCGAACTGGAGCACGACCTGGTCGGCTACCTGGGCGAGGCCGACCGGAACGCGACGGCCGCGGGCGCGCGGCTGGCCGTGATCGGCATCCTGCCGACACTGGCGCAGGACCACTTCGACCAGAAGTGGATCACCAACAACACCCGCTACACGCTGCTCAACGACCAGATCTTCGCCGCCCGCGGGGAGAACATGACGCTGTCCATGGACGGCGCCCCGCTCGGCGGGCACAACCCGGAGCGGTTGCGCGCCTACTCCGAGTCCATCCTGCCCGAGGCCGCGTGCACGTCGGTGCAGTTGCACGTGCAGGTGGCGCCGGAGGAATTCGCCACGCACTGGAACGCCGCGCAGTGCCTGGCGGGTGTGCAGGTGGCGGTCGGCGCGAACTCGCCGTTCCTGCTGGGCAAGGCGCTGTGGCACGAGACCCGCATCCCGCTGTTCCTGCAGGCCACCGACACGCGCCCGGAGGAGCTGCGCAACCAGGGCGTGCGGCCGCGGGTGTGGTTCGGCGAGCGGTGGATCACCTCGATCTTCGACCTGTTCGAGGAGAACGTCCGCTACTTCCCCGGTCTGCTGCCGGAGACCGACAGCGAGGACCCGCTGGACACGCTGGAGTCCGGGCAGGCGCCGAAGCTCACGGAACTGATGCTGCACAACGGAACCGTGTGGCGCTGGAACCGCCCGGTGTACGACGTGGTGGACGGCAAACCGCACCTGCGCGTGGAGAACCGCGTGCTGCCCGCGGGCCCGACCGTGCTCGACATGATGGCCAACGCGGCGTTCTTCTACGGCGCGCAGCGGGCGCTCGCCGAGGCGGAGCGTCCGGTGTGGACACAGATGTCGTTCCAGGCAGCGGAGGAGAACCTGTACGCCGGCGCGCGCAACGGGTTTGACGCGCAGCTCTACTGGCCCGGCCAGGGCTGGGTGCCGCCGGACGAGCTGGTGCTGCGCGTGCTGCTGCCGCTCGCGGTCGAGGGGCTGCGCAGCGCGGACGTGTCCGAAGCGGCCATCGACCGCTACCTCGGCGTCATCGAGCAGCGCTGCCTGACCCGCCGCAACGGCGCGTGGTGGCAGCGGGCGGTGGTCACCGGGGCGGAGGACCGCGGCGAGGACCGCGAGACCGCGTTGAACACCATGCTCGGGCGCTACCTGGAACTGAGCCGGAGCGGCGAGGCCGTGCACACCTGGCCCGTGGACACTCCGTGATCAACCGGGCTCTGTTCGGGTCAATCCGGCCTTGTTAGGGTAGCCTAAGTGACCGATGTCGCTTACAGTGCCACTCATGGCGGCTCCCCTCGCGGTTGACTCGGACCTGACCCAGACCCCGTTCTCGACCACCCTGAGGGAGTCGACACGGCGGGCGCACGACCGAGCGCACCACTCCCGGTACATGCGGGACCTGTTCAACGGCGACCTGGACCTGACCGAGTACGCCCGGCTGGTGGCCCAGTACTGGTTCATCTACCAGGCGATCGAGGAGGCCGCGGACGCGATGCGCCGCGACCCGGTCGGCGGCCGGTTCGTGTTCGACGAGCTGCGCCGGGTGCCCGCGCTGGCGGCCGACCTGGAGTTCCTCTACGGCGAACAGTGGCGGGACCGCGTCACGCCGGTCCCGGCCACCGAGGACTACGTGCGCCGCATCCGGTCGGTCGCCTTCGACTGGGCAGGCGGCTACGTGGCCCACCACTACACGCGCTACCTCGGCGACCTCGCCGGCGGACAGGCGGTGCGCAAGCTGCTGGCCAAGGCCCACGGCGTCGAGGGGCCGGGCGCGCTGTTCTACCACTTCGACGACATCGACAACGTCCCGGCGTTCCGGAAGCGGTACAAGGCGCTGCTCGACGACACCCCGTGGACCGGGGCCGAGCGCGACCGGATCGTCACCGAGACACTGGTGGCGTTCGAGTTCAACATCGCGGTGCTCGACGACCTGGCCCAGTGATCATCCGCACACCCCGTTGACCTCCATCTAGCTGGAGATTGCAGGGTTGGGACATGACCGGTTCCCGCAGTGCGGACAGCGGCTCCCCAGTTAGCTTCCCGCGCGCGCGAGGACTAGGTTTTGATACCGCAAGGGACTCTGCGTCAGACAAGAAGGAGGGCTGATGGCCCGCTACGAGCTTCCTGACCTCGACTACGACTACGGCGCGCTCGCCCCGCACATCTCGGGTCAGATCAACGAGCTGCACCACAGCAAGCACCACGCGACCTACGTCAAGGGTGCCAACGACACCCTGGACAAGCTCGCGGAGGCTCGGGACAAGGGCGACTTCGGCTCGATCGTCGGCCTGGAGACCACGCTGGCGTTCAACCTGGCCGGGCACGCCAACCACGTGGTGTGGTGGAAGATCCTGTCCCCCGAAGGCGGCGACAAGCCGACCGGCGAGCTGGCCTCGGCGATCGACGAGGCGTTCGGCTCGTTCGACAAGTTCCAGGCGCAGTTCAACGCCGTCGCCACGACGATCCAGGGCAACGGCTGGGCCGCCCTGTCGTGGGACCCGATCGGCAAGACGCTGATCACGCAGCAGCTGCGCGACCACCACAACAACCTGATCCTGCCGACCGTGCCGATCCTGCTGGTCGACGTGTGGGAGCACGCCTTCTACCTCGACTACAAGAACGTCAAGGCGGACTACGTCAAGGCGCTGTGGAACGTCTACAACTGGGGCGAGATCAGCAAGCGCTTCGACAACGCCGTCTCCGGCGGCAACGGCCTGCTCCTCTGAGCGAGCCTGATCGAGGGGTCCTTCCGCGCACCCGCGCGGACAGGGCCCTTCTTTTTTTCCGCTTGACCTCGACCACAGTGGAGGGTGCAGGCTGGCTGCCATGGATGTCGACGCGTACCTGGCCCGCATCGGAGCCGGCCGTCCCGCCGCCCCCACCCCGGCGGCGCTGCGGGAGCTGCACGAAGCCCACCTGCTGGCGGTTCCGTTCGAGAACCTCAGCGTGCACCTGCCCGAGCGGATCGTGCTGGACGAGGACGCGTTGTTCGACAAGGTCGTCCGGCGCCGCCGCGGCGGGTTCTGCTACGAGCTCAACGGCCTGTTCGCGGCCCTCCTGCGTGAGCTGGGCTTCCCGGTGACCCTGCTGGGCGGGCGCGTGTTCGGCGGCGGGCAGTGGGGCCGGCCGCTGGAGCACCTGGCGCTGCGGGTCGACCTGGACGAGCCGTGGCTGGCCGACGTGGGCTTCGGCCGCTTCGCCCGCCACCCGCTGCGGCTGACGGCGTGCGAGCCGCAGACCGACCCCGAGGGCGAGTTCCTGGTGGTGGACGCGCCGGACGGGGACATCGAGGTGCGGCTGAACGGCGAGCCGGCCTACCGGCTGGAGAAGCGGCCGCGGCAGCTGTCCGACTTCGGCCCGACCTGCTGGTGGCAGGCCACCTCGCCGGAATCGCACTTCACGCAGAACGTGCTGAGCACGATCTCGACGCCGTCCGGGCGGGTCACCCTGGCGGGCGACAAGCTGATCGAGACAGTCGACGGCAAGCGGGCCGAGCGCGAGCTGAGCGACACCGAGAAGGTCGAGGCCTACCGGGTGCACTTCGGGATCGACATGAACGAAGCCCCGGTGCTGGGATCCTTCCCGGCACCGGGGCTCCGCCCGTTCCCGAACTGACTGCCGCTCCCACCACGAAGCGGACAAGCATTAGGTTAGCCTAACTTCACCAACCCCCGCAAGGGGCCGGTTCCGGGAGATCGTCCGTTCACCCGTCGGCGTGATCGCGGCGGACGATCGCCCGTTCCAGCAAGCCGTGGAGCGCGCGCTGCTCACCGGCGTCGAGAGCGGCGAGCGGTGAGTCGCGCACGAGGAGATCGAGGAGCTTGCCGCGCAGCTCCTCGCCCTTCGCGGTGAGGACCAGCTGACGGGCGCGGCGGTCGGTGGGGTGCGGCCGGCGCTCGACCAGCTCCAGCTTCTCGAGCTTGTCCACGACGAAGGTGGCGTTGGACGGCTCGCAGCTCATGCGCTCGGCCAGTTCGCGCATGGTCATCGGCCCGGTCATCTCCCGCAGCGCCGTCGCCTGCGGCGCGGTGAGCCCGAGAGCGGCGGCGCGTTCGCGCACGTGGTCGGCGATCTGCTGGGCCAGCCCGTTCACCAGCCCGCACAGCTCGCGTTCGGCGATGACCTGCGGTTCCATGCTCCCATCGTAGTGATCCGTCAAGCCAGTACATTTTCAGCTTGAATGTTTCAAGCTTGATGCTTTACGGTCGGACGCATGATCACCTCTTCCGACGAGCGCCTGCGACGGCAGGCCGGCATCCACTCAGTGCGGCTGGGCGACACGAAGGTGACGTTCGTGCCGGACGGCGTCGTGCACCTGCCGGCGCGCGGCTGGCTGCCGGACACCACCGACGAGTTCTGGCACGCGCACCCGGAGTACCTGGACGACTCCGGCCACCTGGTGGCCAGCATCGGCGGGCTGCTCGTCGAGCACGGCGACCGCGCGCTGCTCATCGACGCCGGCTTCGGGCCGGAGTCCCTGCCGCCCGATCCGGGCACCCCGCGCGGCGCGATCCGCGGCGGCGCGCTGCCCGCGAACCTGGCCACGCTCGGCCGGTCCCCGTCGGAGATCGAGGCGGTGGCGTTCACGCACCTGCACGCCGACCACACCGGCTGGGCCTGGCACCCCGCGCCCGACCGGCCCGTCTTCGCGCACGCCGACTACGTGGTCGCCGAACCGGAATGGGCCGCGCGCGACGCGATGGCACGCGACATCGCCGCGCTGGCGCCACAGGTCCGCACGGTGCGCGACGGGGAGGAGATCTTCCCCGGCGTGCGGATCCGGATCAGCTCGGGTCACACCCCGGGGCACGCCGAGTACGTGATCACCGGCGGCGGGCAGCGGCTCATCGCGTTCGGCGACGCGCTGCACTCGCCGGTCCAGGTGGACCACCCGGAGTTCTCGGCGGCGGTCGACCACGATCCCGTCCACGCCGCCGCCCATCGCGCCCGCCTCGTCGCCGAACTGTCCGAACCGGACACGATCGGGTTCGGCATCCACTTCGCCGACGTGGTGTTCGGGCGGGTCCGGCGGGACGGCGGCGCACCGGCGTGGCATCCCCTTCCCCCAACCGGGGATCACTGATCGAACTCGCTCGGTCACCGGATAGCGTTTGCCGTGTGAAGACGTCGACAGTGATCGCGATCGTGCTCGGCGTGCTGCTGTCCTTCGCCTCCGTCGCCGGCGCGGCCGGGTACCTGTGGTCGCAGGGCAGCGACGCGCCGCCGCCCGCCCCCGGCCTGCCCGCCGTGTGGCCCGGCAAGGACGGCGAACTGCCGCGCCGCGTGCCGATGCCCTCCGGCGAGATGCTGGCCGCGCTGCCCGCGGGCAGTTCCGGTCACGTGCTGTGCCAGGCGTTGTCGGAGCAGCGCTGGGAAGCGGTGCTCGGCGGGGCCACGCTGCGCGAGGTGCGGGGCAGCGTCTGCCACCTGGTCACCGGGAGTCTCGACGTCACCCTGCGCCTCGACAACGTGCCCGCCACCCTGCGGTCGCCGCAGTCGGTGACGGTGTCCGGGCGGGCCGCGGAGGTCGAGTCGAGCGGCACCGTCAACGCGCGGCTCAACGTCCACCTGGTCGACGACGCGCCCAGTGGCGAGGTCCACCCGTACCTGCGCTTGGACATCACGCGATACGCCGTCACGCGCCCGGGCCTCACGCTGGATGACCTCGCCATGTCGATCGCGCGGGACGTCATCGACACGACCATGGCGCCCGGCCCGGACCTGCCCGCGCAGGGCCGCGACGCGGTGATCGCGATGCGGACGACCGAGCCGGTGCCGGGCTATGGCATCCAGGACGCGCCGTGGCCGGTGGTGTCGTGGCAGCTGTGTACGCAGCTCGCGAAGGCGATGGGCACGAGCCCGTCGACGGCGAAGCCGAGGTTCGACGGCCGCTGCACGGTGCGCACGGTGCAGGCGACCCTGACGGACGACGTGACGCCGCGCGCGTACCCCGACACGCTGGCCGGCCACCCCGCCCTGATCACCGACGAGGTGGTGGCGGTGAAGCTCGACGAGAACTCGAGCCAGGAACTGGCGTTCACCGGCACAGGGCGCGACCTGAAGTCACTCGCGGAGACGGTGCTACCCGCCCTCCTCGGACGCTGAGCCCCAGCGTCCGAGCACCGGTGTGCCCGACGGGGTGTGGACGGTCAGGTCACTCGGGTGATCCAGGCACTCGGCCCGAAGGTCGCCCCCACACACGTCACAAGTCACGACACCGAGCGACGCCCGGGCACCGGCGCGTCAGGCGGCCTGCGACCGGTCCGAGCGGCGCCGCGGGTTGAGCACCCGCAGGCCGGCCAGCCGCACCGGCGTCGTCATGCCGCCTCGGCGGGCCAGCACCGCCGCGCACGCCACGGCGGCCACCGCGGAGATCACGCCGCCGATGAGGAACGGCGACCGGCCGCCGAAGGTGTCGGCCATCCACCCCACCATCGGGCCGCCGACGGGGTTCCCGCCGATCAGCACCAGCACGTAGAGCCCCATGACGCGGCCGCGCATCTCCGGGCTCACCGACGTCTGCACCAGCGAGTTCGCCGTGTTCAGGAACGTGATCGTGGCGAACCCGAGCGGGATCAGCGCGATGCCGAACGCCAGGTAGGTCGGCATGAACCCGGCGACGAACTCGACCGCGCCCAGGCTGAACGCCGCGATCAGCAGCAGCCGCACGCGCGGACGGCCCCGCGCCCCGCGCCGGGCGGCCATCAGCGAACCCGTGAACGTCCCCACCGCGAGCAGCGTGGACAGCAGCCCGTACCCGTCGGCCTGCGTGCCGAACACGTTGCCGGCCACGATCGCCAGCGACGTGAAGAACGTGATGCCGAAGGTGCTGACGAAGAACACCAGCACCATCAGCGAAACCAGGTCCGACCGCCCGCGCACGTAGGCCAGCCCCTCGCGCAGCTGCCCCTTGGCCCGCGCGACGGCCGGGCCGCGGAACAGCTTGTCCGGGTCCATCAGAAGCAACCCAGTGATCACGGCCAGCGTGCTGACCGCGTTCGCCAGGAACATCCAGCCGGTGCCGACCCACGTGATCGCGAACCCGGCGATGGCGGGCCCGACGATCCGGGCCATGTTGAACACCGACGAGTTCAACGCGACCGCGTTGGTGATCTGCTTGCGCCCCACCATCTCCGCGACGAACGACTGCCGCGCCGGCACGTCCAGCGAGCTGAAGATGCCGAGCACGAAGCACAGGAGGTAGACCTGCCACAGCGTCACCACACCGGACACGTCGAGCAGCCCGAGCACCAGCGCCTGCACGCCGATGCCGCTCTGGATCGCGATGCACAGCTTGCGCTTGTCCACCCGGTCGGCGAGGACACCGGCCCACAGGGACAGCATGAGCGTCGGCAGGAACTGCAGCGCCACCGCGATCCCCAGCGCCACCGGGTTGTTCCCGGACAGCTCGAACACGAGCCAGTCCTGGGCGATGCGCTGCATCCAGGTGCCGACGTTGGAGATGATCTGGCCGGAGAAGAACAGCCGGTAGTTGGGCACCCGCAGCGAGGCGAACATGCTCGCCTTCGGCTGCGCCTTCTCCTCGGGCTCCGCGGGCTCAGTGGATTCCGGGGCCGCAGCGGCGGCGGACTTGGGCCGCATCCGGCCGGACGGCGCGGTGCAGGCGGCGCGGTCGGCGGGTGGCGCCTGGCCCCGGGTACCTGTGTTCGTCAGTTCGGACTGTCCGTCAGTACCCGTGTTGAAGCCCACCGTTATTCGTTCCCCGCCATCCTGTCGATGATCTCGGCGGCGCGGGCGAGCACTTCCCGCTCCTCGCCGCTCAGTTCTGCCAGCTTCCGGTCCAGCCAGGCCTCGCGCACCGAGATCGTCTCCCCGACGAACGCCAGTCCCCGCTCGGTCAGTGCGACGATCGACTGCCGCCCGTCCGTCGGGTGCGGGCTCCGCTCGACGAACCCGAAGTCCTCCAGCGCCGCGATGACCCGGGTCATCGACGGCGGCTGGACGCCTTCCTTCGCCGCGAGCTTGCCCGGCGTGAGCGGTCCGCACTTGTGCAGCGTGGACAACGCCGCCAGCTGCGTGAGCGAGACGTTCTCGTCGGTGCGCTGCGCCCGGAGCTTGCGGTTCAGCCGCACCACCGCGAGCCGCAACCGGCTCGCCAGGGCAGGCTCCCGCATATCGGACACATAGTTAGCATACCTTACGATCAATCGACCCCGCGGGTGAAATCGATCGCATCACCGGCGACGGTCGAACCAGGTGACCACCACGCCGTTGTCGAACGACTTCCGCTCGGTGACCGCGAAGACCGTCGGGTCGAACTTGCCGTCGACCATGGGGATCCCGTCCCCGGCGACCACGGGGTAGCTCTTGACCACCAGCCGGTCCACCTCCGGCCACACCGCCCCGGCCAGCTTGCCGCCACCACAGAGCCAGATGTCCTTGCCCTCCTCCTGCTTGAGCGAGCGGACCAGGCCGAGCGGGTCGCCGGCGACCACCGTGACCGCAGGGTCCGGGGAGGGGCCGAGCGTGCTCGACACGACGTACTGGCGCAAGTGCGCGTAGGGGCTGGTGAACCCGAGATCCAAGCCGGGACGGTAGGCCCCGAGTCCCATCACGACCGTGTCGAACTGCCGGTTGGGCGCGCCCTCCAGGCCGAACGCGGCTCTCATCATCGTCGGAACGGTCTCCGGGAACCGCTCGTTCATCCACGCGCTGTACGCGGCGGCCTGCCCCTCGTCGCCCTGCGGGTAGAAGTCGTACTCGCCGCCGGGACCCGAGATCCGGCCGTCGATGGTGACCGCGATGTAGTAGACCAGCTCTCGCATGAAGTGCTCCATCCGTAGTACTCTGGCTGTAGTGGTTCGACCGTAGTACTACAACTGGAGTGGTGTCAAATGGTTCGCAGGAACGAGGAGCGGCGGGCGGCCCTGCTGGACGCCGCGATCGAGGTGCTGGCCGCCGAGGGCGCACGCGGGCTGACGTTCCGCGCCGTCGACAAAGAAGCCGCGGTGCCTGCCGGCACGGCCTCGAACTACTTCGCCAACCGCGACGACCTGCTGTACCAGATCGCCCAGCGGTTCTACGAGCGCATGGAGCCGGACGCCGCGACGATCGAGCGGCAGCGGACGGCGCCGCGGGACCGGGCGACCTACACCCAGCTCATGCGCGAACTCGTGGCACGGATCAGCGCGTTCCCCAGCGGCTACCTCGCGCTGCTCGAACTACGCCTGGAAGCCACCCGCCGCCCCGAGCTGCGCAAGCTGCTGACCGAGCGCGTGCGCGCCGACGTCGACGCGAACGTGACCTACCACGAGCAGTCCGGGCTGCCCGGCGACGCGACCGCGGTGCGGCTGCTGATCCTCACCCTCAGCTGGATGATCGTCGAGCAGCTCACACTGCCGGACGTCTATGGCGAAGCCGAGCGGGACGAGCTGATCGCGGCCGCGGTCGAGCGGCTCGTGGCGGAGTGACTCAGCCGATCGCGTCCTGGATCGGCCCGACCGCGAAGTAGGCCACGAACGCCACGGCGATGACCCACAGCAGCGGGTGCACCTTGCGCGCCCCGCCGGTCACCGCCTGGATCACGACGTAGGAGATGAACCCGACGCCGATCCCGTTGGTGATCGAGTAGGTGAACGGCATGACGACGATCGTCAGGAACGCGGGCAGCGCGATCTTGAAGTCGGTGAAGTCGATCTCCCGCACCTGGCTGATCATCAGCGCGCCGACGACCACCAGCGCGGGCGCCGCGGCCTCGACCGGGATCACCTCGTACAGCGGCGTGAAGAACATGGCGGCGAGGAACAGCAGCCCGGTGACCACGTTGGCCAGCCCGGTCCGCGCGCCCTCGGCGATGCCCGACGCCGACTCCACGAACACGGTGTTGGAGCTGGACGAGCCGACACCGCCGGCGACCGCGCCGAGGCTGTCCACGAACAGGGCCTTGCCGGTGTTGGGCAGCTCGCCGTCGCGGTCCAGCAGACCGGCCTCCTTGCCGAGGCCGGTCATCGTGCCGATGGTGTCGAAGAAGTCGGTCAGGATCAGGGTGAACACGATCAGCGCGGCGGTGATGGCCGGGACCTGCACCCACGCGTCGAAGTTCACCTTGCCCAGCAGCGAGAGGTCCGGCAGGCCGGCGATCTGGTCGGGCAGCGCCGGGTATCCGAGGTTCCAGCCCTTCGGGTTGGTTCCGCCCGCCGGGCCGGCGTTGACGATCGCCTCCAGGATGATCGCGATCACGGTCGTGACCAGGACGCCGATGAGGATCGCGCCGCGGACCCGCCGCGCCACCAGGACACCGGTGATCAGCAGCCCGATCACGAACACCAGCGTCGGCCAGCTCGCGATCGACCCCCCGATGCCCAGCCCGACCGGGACGGTGGTGTTCGCCGCGTCCGGGATTCGCCGCACGAAACCGGCGTCCACCAGGCCGATCAGCGTGATGAACAGGCCGATGCCGACCGCGATCGCGGCCTTCAGCGCGGGCGGCACGGCGCGGAACACCATCGTGCGGACGCCGGTGAGCACCAGCACCAGGATGATCAGGCCGTTGAGCAGCACCAGGCCCATCGCCGCGGGCCAGCTCATCTGCGGCGCGACGCTGACCGCGATCAGCGAGTTGATGCCGAGCCCGGTGGCCATCGCGAACGGGTAGTTCGCCACGACGCCCATCAAAATCGTCATGACGCCCGCGATCAGCGCGGTCACGGCCGCCACCTGCGGGACCGGCAGGATGTTGCCGAACAGGTCCTTGTGGGCGCCCGCGTCCTGGGCCGAGAAGCTGCCGATGATCAGCGGGTTGAGCACCACGATGTAGGCCATCGTGACGAAGGTGACCAGCCCGCCGCGCACCTCGCGGCCGACGGTCGACCCGCGCTCGGTGATCTTGAAGAACCGGTCGAGCCCGGTCCTGCCGCCCTGCACAGCCATGCAACCTGCCTTACCTGGTGCCACTGGGATGACCCGCGGGTAGCCTTCCTGACGTGGCCGATCCGATCAACGCCGGGGATGTTAAACGTCCGTTGCTTCCGGTGCCCGAGTTACCCGAGCGGCTGGTGGTGCTCTACCCGGTCGTCGTGGTCGGCACACTCGTGTGGTTCACCGGGTTCGCCGTGCTGGGCGCGCTGCGCCTGTTCGACGTCGGCGGCCCGGCGGACGTGTGGATGTGGACCTGCCTGTCCGGCGGGGTGCTCGGGCTGATGGGGATGGGCATCATGAGCTGGCAGCGCTGGGCGCGCCGCCACGGCTCGCGCAGCGCCCAGACCGGTCTCTAGAGCAGGTAGGTCGTCGTCGCGGGGTCGTTCAGCACGGCTTCCACCAGGTGGCGATCGGACCAGCGGCCTGCCGCCCAGGCGAACGCGCGGGCCAGCCCTTCGGGTGAGTCCTCCGCGTGATGTTCCCCGTGAAACGTCCCACTTTCGACCCACCACGGCGTGGCGCGCTTGACTCCGTCGACCTCGACGGTCAACTCGTCGTGCACCACGAGCCCGCCCTCGGGCAGCGGGATGTCCAGCAGCTCCGCGGCCAGGACCAGCGCGGTCATCTCCGCCCACGGCACGAACTCGCCGTCGCTGCTGACCCGGGCGTCGGCGTGCTCGGACAGCAGCGGGATGTCCAGCAGCTCGGCCAGCGCGGCGACGTCCGCGCCCGGCGAGGCGGCGACCAGGCGTTCCGGCGCCCACACCGCACCCAGCCACGGCAAGTCCAGCACCGCGGTGCGCTCGGCGTCGACCACGGACCCGTCGACCGTGCGCACCCGCTCCGGCGCGTCCAGCTCGGCCCACTCCAGGTCCGCGGCGGCCAGCACGGCGTGCGCCCGCAGGATCAGGCCCGGCGGGACCTCGCGGTCCGAGTCGCCGAGCCGGTCGAGCAGGTCGGCCGCGTCGTCGAGGTTGCGCACGGCCAGTTCCGACCGGACCCCGGCGGCGGCCAGCACGTCCGCGCGCACCCCGACGTCGGGCACCGGGTCGTACAGGCCGGTCAGGCTCGCCGCGTCCGGCAGCCGCCACTCGGCGGGCGCGCGGCCGGCCAGCAGCGCGTTGCGCTCCAGCCACGCCGCGGACGGGCTGTCCGGCATCGTCAGCGCCTGCCAGGTCTCGCGCTGCCCGGCGATCAGCCGCAGCGCCTGCGGCCAGGCGTCGTCGGCGACGAGGTCGAGGTCGCGGATCTCCGGCTGCTCGTCCTCGTTCGGCGCCACCAGGAACTCGTCGAGCACCCCGAGTTCGGTGAGCACCCTGGTCGGCCACTGCTCAGCGAACTCCGCGTCCAGCACGGAGAACGGACCGTCCTCTTCGAACACCTCGGGGTCGAAGACCTCGCGCAGCGGCGAGTTCGGCAGCACCAGCTCGTCGGCGCGCCGCCAGCCGTCCGCCGACGGCAACGCGAGCGCGCCCAGCCCCTCCGCGGAGGTGTCGGAAACCAGTCGTAGCACGGCTTCCGCGAGCGGACGGGTGTCCAAACCGGACTCGGCGTCGGCCACGCTGCGGTCGATCGCCTCGCGCAGCGCGGGCGCGTCGAGCAGGTCCGCCGCCTCCGCCTGCTTCGCGCCGAGGCGCTCCAGCAACGGGTGCGCCGCCTCCGGGTGGACCAGCCGCAGCCCGCCCACGTCGGCGTCGGCGAGCAGGTCGAGAAGCTCGGACGCGCCGAGCAGCAACGCGCCGCGCGGACCGGGCAGCGTGCGCCCGTCCGCCAGCGGCACCGGCAACGCGCCCAGCTCGTCCGCGGTCACCTCGTGGTTGTCCAGCAGCGGCAAGACGGCGTCGTACAGCGAGCGCCACCACTCCGGGTCCCGGTCCACGCCGATCAGCAGGTCGACCAGGTCGGCGACGTCGAGCCGGTCGGCGTCGACCGTCGCGAGGAGCTGCGCAGGCTCGTAGCCGCTGATCCCGGCGAGCCCGGGCACGACACCGGCGAGCAGCTCCAGCAGCCGCGGGGACTCGACCGACAGCACCCGGGCACTCGACGGCACGAGGTCGTCGCCATCGGCCGCGGGCAGCCACGCCTGCGTCGCGAGCTGCCTGCCGACCAGCTCACGCAGCTTGCCGTCCACTTCGGACAGCGGGAAACCCGCTTCCGGCACCAGGTCCAGGCGTTCCTCCGGCGCGAGCTCGCGCACCAGGGCCGGGTACTCGCGGGCGGCCGCGGCGAGCGCCTCGTCGGCGCCGGGCAGCACCCGGCGGCGGGACGGCTCCAGCGGCACCGTCGCGATCAGCCGGGCAGGCAACGACAGCCGCTCGTCGGTGGGCGTCGGCGCGTGCAGCACGTCCTCGGTCAGGCGCCCGTCGACCGGCTTCGCCCACACCACGTTCTCGCCGACCCTGGTCAGCCAGCGGACCGTCCCGGACGGGGTGGACAGCTCCACCACACCATCCACTTCGGACCGCGCCCACTCCGCGCCGGGCGCCTCGATCCGGGCCAGCCAGGGCAGGGACAGCAGCAGGTCCTCGGCTTCGTCCCGCAGGCGGGCCAGCAGCTCGTCCGCGTCCACGCCCTCGCGCAGGGGCAGCCGGACCTCGGTGTCGAAGCCGTCGGGCAGGTCCTCGTCCACCGGCCACGGCAGGCGCAGCACCGGCACCGCGCCGTCGCGCCCGGCGACCTCCCTGGTGCGGGACTCGGAGAACGCGACGCCGCCGGTCCGCGAGATCACCCGCGGTTCGCTGCTGACCGCGAGCACCGCCGCGAAACCGACGCCGAACTGGCCCACGGTGTCGCCCTGCTTGGCCGACGCCCGCAGCGAAGCCAGCGACGCCACGCCGGCGGCATCGAGCGGCGCGCCGGTGTTGGCGACGCGGAGCTCGTCGCCTGCCACGGACACCCGCAGCGTGCCGGGAGTGCCGGCGAGCGCGGCGGCGTCGGCCGCGTTCTGCGCCAGCTCGACGAACAGCCGGTCGCGGTAGCCGCCGACCCGCAGGTCGGTCTCGGCGTTGGTGTCTTCGGTGAACCGGGTCGGCGAGTCCCGCCAGGCCCGCAGCACCGAGGCCCGCAGCGCCTCGGTGCCGAACGGATCACTCAGCTGACTCACTCACCGTCTCGGCGTCCGGGGTCGCGCCCGTCTCGGTCTTCGGCTCCTCGACCGGCTCCATGTCCAGCAGCGAGTCGTCGTAGACCAGCTCGGCGACCGGCACCGACGAGGTCACCTCGACCTCGACCTCGGAGTGCGCGCCGCAGCCGTACTCGGCGTGCACGACGTTGCCGTCCGCCGGGGCGATCTCGTTGCCGCACACCCCGAAGGCGGCGCGCAGCGAACCGGCCAGCGGGAGGTAGAAGCCGCACGTGCCGCAGTGGGCCGGCGCGCTGCGCGCCATGTCCGACCGCGGCCCGAACTCGCCGCGGTGCCACCGGGTGGCGGCCTCCTCGCGGCCGAAGCGGGACAGGACGTGCACCCGGCCGAGCCCGGCCTCGTGCGCGACCTCCTCGACCGCCGGGTCGTCGGACTGGAGATACGCCGGGACCAGTCGCGGGTCGTCCTTGTCCGGCGGGAGGATGTCGCCGACGCCGAGGTCGCCCGCCCGCACGCGGCGCTCCCACGGCACCCACTGCGGGGCGATCAGGGCGTCCGGGCCCGGCACGAGCACGACCTCGCTGACCGTCACCGGGGCGTCCGCGCCCGCGCTCGCGACGATCACCGACCAGCGCCAGCCGCGGTAGCCGGGCACGTTGGCCTCGAAGAGGTGGCTCGCCGACACCGCGTCCTCACGCGACACGCCGACGTGCGCCCCGACCTGCTCGGCCCCCGCCTCTTCGACCGCGGCCTCGCGCGCGAGGTCGACTGCCTCGGCGAGAGCGCGCTCCACGGAGCCGTCGTCCAGGGTGAGCAGCAGCGTCATACCCCAATTGTGCCCCGCGCGCCTCCGGCCGCCGTGTCAGGGTGGAGGCGTGCGCACCCTGATCACCTTGACCCTCGCCACGGTCGTCGCGCTCGCGGGCTGCGCGGCGGCCGCACCGCCCGCGCCGGCTGCGGTTCCGCAGCTCACGGTGCAAGTGCTGGAGACGCTGCCGCACGATCCGGCGGCGTTCACGCAGGGCCTCGAGTTCTCCGGCGCCACCCTGTACGAGGGCACCGGGCTGGTCGGGCAGTCGTCCGTGCGGGCGGGCGCGCCCGGGCAGCCGCCCACCACGCGCGTGGACCTGCCCGCGCCGCTGTTCGGCGAGGGCATCACCGTCACCGGGCCGACCCTGTGGCAGCTGACCTGGCAGAACGGCGTCGCGATCGAGCGGGACGCGCGGACGCTCGCCGAGCTGCGGCGGGTGCCCTACGACGGCGAGGGCTGGGGGCTGTGCCACGACGGCGGCCGTCTGGTGATGAGCGACGGCTCCGACCGGCTCACCTTCCGCGACCCGGCGACGTTCGCGGTGACCGGCGAGGTCACCGTGCACTACGGCGAGCAGACCTTTTCGCAGCTCAACGAGCTGGAGTGCGCCGGCGGCGCGGTGTACGCGAACGTGTGGCAGACCGACCGGATCCTGCGGATCGACCCGGCGACCGGCGAGGTGACCGGGCAGATCACCGCGGCCGGGCTGCTCACCCCGGCCCAGGCATCGGCCGCGGACGTGCTCAACGGCATCGCCGCGGTCCCCGGCACGGACGAGTTCCTGATCACCGGGAAGCTCTGGCCGGTGATGTTCCGGGTGAAATTCGTGCCCGCTTCCTGATCACCGAGCGCGTCGGCCCAGGAATACGGCAAGATTGACGTGTGGGGCGCAAACGGAAGTGGACACCGGCACCGGGTGCCGGGCAGCCGTGGCGCGCCCAGGGGCGCTTCTACCCGGAGTCGGCCGCGGTGCCGAACGCGGACGAGGCGCCGACGAGCGCGTTCCCGGCAGGCGGGCGCACACCCCCGCCGCCACCGCCGCGTGGCGCGCGGCCGTACCCGCCGCGACAGGGCCCGCCGCCGCAGCAGCGGCCGTGGCACAGCGAGCCGCCGCCCCGCCGCACCGAGCCGCTCTACGAGCACTACAACACCGACGGGTACGCGGACAACAGCGCGCGCCCAGAGCCGGAGCCGGCCGCGGAGCACCGCACGGAGGCGACCGCCGGGCCGCTGCCCCGGATGCCGAAGAAGCTGACCGTCACCCGCGTCGCCGCGCTGCGCAGCCGCGAGCTGGGCGGCCGCGCGGTCGGCATGTTCCAGCGCGCGACGAAGGCCGACGGCGCCGACAAGTCCGGCCTCACCTCACTGACGTACGCGGTGATGCTGAACTACGCCAGCGACGCGGCGATGGCCATCGCGCTGGCCAACACCCTGTTCTTCGCGGCCACCAGCGGCGAGGGCCGCGGCAAGGTCGCGCTGTACCTGCTGATCACCATCGCGCCGTTCGCGCTCGTCGCGCCGGTCATCGGCCCGCTGCTGGACCGGATCCAGCGCGGCCGCAGGCTGGCGATGTGCCTCACCTCGGTCGGCCAGGTGCTGATGGCCGTGCTGATGGCGCTGCACTTCAACGACTGGGGCCTCTACCCCGCCGCGCTCGGGAAGATGGTGCTGTCCAAGTCGTTCACGGTGCTGAAGTCGGCGGTCACCCCGCGGGTGGTGCCGCCGGACATCACGTTGTCCAAGACCAACGCGCGGCTGACGGTGTTCGGGCTCGCGGCGGGTGGTGTGTTCGGCGCCATCGCCTCCGGCGTTAACGCGCTGTTCGGGTCCGCGGGCGCCCTGTGGTTCACCGCGTTGATCTGCGCGGCGGGCGCCGTGCAGGCGATGCGGATCCCGGCGTGGGTCGAGGTGACCGAGGGCGAGGTCCCGGCGACGCTCAAGGCCCACCCGGCGAAGAAGAAGAAACGACAGCCGCTCGGCAGCGACGTGGTGCTCGCCCTGTGGGGCAACGGGACCATCCGCATCCTCACCGGGTTCCTGATGATGTTCGCCGCCTTCGCGGTGAAAGCGCAGGCGGAACAGACCGGGCAGACCCCGTTCATGCAGCTGCTGCTGCTCGGCCTGATCGGCGGCGCGGCCGGGGTCGGCGGGTTCGTCGGCAACGCGCTGGGGTCGCGGCTGAGTTTCGGGCACCCCAGCCAGGTCGTCCTCGGCTGCGTGGGCGCGGCGCTGGCCTCGACGATCCTCGCGGCGGTCATGGCCGGGATCGTCACGGCCGCGATCGTCGGTCTCGTCGGCGCGACGGCCAGCGCGCTGGCGAAGATCAGCCTCGACGCGGTGATCCAGCGCGACCTGCCGGAGGAGTCGCGGGCGTCGGCGTTCGGCCGGTCGGAGACGGTGCTGCAGCTGGCGTGGGTGTTCGGCGGCGCGATCGGGCTGCTGCTGCCGCCGACGTACTGGATCGGGTTCCTGGTGGTGTCGATCCTGCTGGCGGTGGGGCTGGCGCAGACGTTCCTGCTGGAGCGGGGCTCGTCGCTCCTGCCGGGGCTGGGCAGCAGGCGGGACCGCAGGCCGGCGCGGACCGGCAACGGGGCCGCTCCGCGCGTGCAGTGAGCCGACCCGTAGGGTTTCCGGCATGCGGCGAACTTTGCTGTTGCTGTCGGCCGGGGCGCTGGCGCTGACCGGGTGCTCCGCCACGGTCGGCCCGCCCGAGGTCACGTTCTTCGGCGACGGCCACACGGTCAACGCCGAGCCGATCGTGAACTGCGACGCGCTGTTGAAGTCGTGCTCGGAGAACCCGGACGCCGCCGTGAGGCTGAAGGTGCGCCCGGGCAAGCCGGTGCAGATCTCCGTGCCCTCCGAGATCGGCGACACGCCCTGGCTGGTGAACGTCCAGTACGCCAACGCCAAGGGCGAACTGCAGCCGGTGAAGCAGCAGTTCTTCTCGCCCGGGGACAAGCTGGCCTACACGGCCACCGGAGCCGCGCCGGACGACCAGCTGGTGGTGGTCGAGGTGCAGCAGCTCGGGGCTGCGTATGCGGCTGATCAGGCTGGGAATCCGATCCTGGACGAGAACGGGAATCCGCAGTTGGTGGCGCGGGCTTTCTGGTCTCTTCAGGTTGAGCCGGGTTCGTAGGGCCCGCTACGCGGGTGTTTAGGGCGTCGGGCTTCGCTTCGCTACGCCCGGATCTGCCCCTCCCGAACCCGATCTTTCAGTGTTCGGTTGCCGAGACACCGGGTCAAGGCGGGAAAGCGTGCCTTGACCCGGTGGCTCGGCAACCGATTTGGCTGGGGATCGGGTTGCGGGAGAGGGGTGGCTCGTGAGGTGAGCAGCTTGCGTGGCCGGGTGCGGTTGTGTGGTGGCCGGCGGCTCCCTCTGTGACCCGGCTTACGGGTCGAGGTCGCGGGCCACCGCGCGCATCACTTCCGCGATCCGCTTGGTGTTCTTGCGGTCGGGGTAGCGGCCGCGGCGCAGGTCCGGCTGCACCTTCATCTCGAGCAGCTTGATCATGTCCTCGATCAGGCCGTGCAGCTCCTCCGCCGGGCGGCGGCGCGCTTCGGCGACCGAGGGCAGGCTGTCGATCAGCCGAACGGACAGGGCCTGCGGGCCACGACGGCCGTCGGCTACGCCGAACTCCAGCCGCTGGCCTGCCTTGAGTGCCTCGACCCCTTGGGGGAGCGCGGTCTTGCGGATGTAGACGTCCTGGCCGCCGTCCTGGGTGACGAAACCGAACCCCTTCTCCGCGTCGTACCACTTGACCTTGCCGGTCGGCACTGCCCTCACCGTTCCTTCGCTCTGAGTAAGTCATCTCGCGTACCGGCGGCACGTGACCGCCCTGCACGACGAACGCGCCCTGGGCGTACCCAGGACGCGTATCCGCCAGCCTATCCCGGTATGCGCCCTCCGGTGAAGAAGATATGGGTTCTAACCTTGTGCCATGGATACTCCGGCCAAGACTTCCCCGCGCAAGCCGTTCCTCATGCGGCTCGGGATCGGTGTGTTCGCCGTCGGCGTGCTGGCCGTGCTGGCTGTGTTCGTCCTGTTCGCGTTCGGCCTGCGGGACCTCCCGGTGTGGCTGAGCGCCGTCGCCGGGGTGGCCACTCCCCTCGGCATCGCCCTGTCGCTCATCTCACTGGTTCGCGAGCACCGGAAAGCGGCTGCCGGCTGAGCCAGGCCGGGAACTCCGCCAGGCTCTCGAAGACCACCTCGGCCCCCGCCTCCAGCAACTCGTCGCGGGTGCAGGGGCCCGTCGTCACACCCACCGGCACCGCACCGGCCGCCAGCGCACCCCGCACGTCACCCAGATGATCACCGGCGTAGATCGTCGCGCCGTGCTCGCGCAGCGCCACCGCCTTGCCGTCCGACCACAGCTCGCCCACGAGCACGTCGACGGCGAGGCCGAGCGCCTTCACGTGCAGCGCCGCGTTCGGGCCGTACTTGCCGGTGACGACGACCGTGCGACCGCCGGCCTCGTGCACCGCGGCGAGCGCCTCGTGCGCGCCGGGCAGGGCGACGGTCTCCGGGATCACGATCTCCGGGTACAGCTGGCGGAACCGGTCGACGAGCGCGCCGATGCGTTCTTCGGGCGCGCCGAAGTCACGCAGCACCATGTCCAGCGGCGGGCCGAGGTTGGCGGCGAAGTGCTCACCGTCCAGCGGCAGGCCCGCCTCCTCGCCGAGCGCGTTCATCACCGCGACCATGCCCGGCCGTGGATCGATGAGCGTCATGTCCAGGTCGAATCCGACGGCTGTTCCCACGACAGCCACGGTAGCCGGACCCACCGACAGTTCCGGGCCGCGTCTCACAAGCGCTTTACATTGACGCCGTTCGGGTCAACTTCCTTGACACCAGAACAACGTGTGTCAAGCTGTTCTTGTGACTGAGATCACCGACTCGTTCGTGGAGCGGACCAGGACTTCGCTCCGGGAGACCCTGCTCGACGCTGCGGCCGACATCCTGGCGGCGCGGGGCTACGCGGCCCTGCGGATGGCGGACGTGGCGTCGGCGGCGGGGGTCAGCCGTCAGACGGTCTACAACGAGTTCGGCAACAAGAACGCGCTCGTGCAGGCGGTCGTCCTGCGCACCACGGGCGAGTTCCTGGACGGCATCCACCAGCGGTTCGCGTCGGCGCCCGATCTGCTGACCGGCATCCGGGGCGCCGTCACCTACACGATCGAACACGCCAGGGAGAACCGCCTGGTCGCCTCCGCGCTGGGCACGCCCCAGGGCGAGGACCTGCTGCCGCTGCTCACCACCCGGGGTGAGCCGGTGCTGTCCGCGGCGATGGCCACCGCCGCGACGCACTACCGCCAGTTCCTGCCCACCCTCAGCACCGAGGCCGCGAACCTGCTCGCCGAGACCGCGGTGCGGCTCTCGTTGAGCCACCTGGTGCTGCCGACCCATTCCGCGGCCGAGGCGGCCGACCTGGTCTGCGCCGCGCTCGCACCGGCCATCACCCACTACTCGTCCACAATGGAGTGAGCGACATGACTGGAACCCTGCCCGCGCACCGCACCGGATTCGCCTCGCTGCGCCGGGGCGGGCTGAACTGGGATTCGTTCCCGTTGCGCCTGTTCGTGAAGGGGAACCGGAAGTTCTGGAACCCGGCCGACATCGACTTCAGCAAGGACGCCGAGGACTGGCAGACCCTCACCGACGAGGAGCGCCGGTCGTCGACGTACCTGTGCGCGCAGTTCATCGCCGGCGAGGAGGCGGTGACGGAGGACATCCAGCCGTTCATGAAGGCGATGGCCGCCGAGGGCCGGTTCGGCGACGAGATGTACCTGACCCAGTTCTGCTTCGAGGAGGCCAAGCACACGGAGGTCTTCCGCCGGTGGATGGACGCGGTGGGGCTGACGGAGGACCTGACCTCGTACGTGAGTGAGAACCCGCACTACCGCAAGCTGTTCTACGAGGAACTGCCGGAGTCGCTCGCCGTGCTGGAGCACGACCCGAGCCCGCTGAACCAGATCCGCGCGAGCGTCACCTACAACCACGTGATCGAAGGCAGCCTGGCGCTGACGGGCTACTACGCGTGGCAAAAGGTCTGCACCACGCGCGGCATCCTGCCCGGCATGCAGCAACTGGTGAAACACATCGGCGACGACGAACGTCGCCACATGGCGTGGGGCACCTTCACCTGCCGACGACACATCGCGGCCGACGATTCCCTGTGGGACGCGGTCCAGCAGCGCATGGGCGAACTGCTGCCGCACGCGCTCGGGATGATCCAATGGGTGCAGGACCAGTTCGAAGAACCGCGCCCGTTCGACAACGACCCGCAGGAGTTCATCGAGTACGCGGCCGACCGGGCACAACGCCGCCTAGGCGCCATCGAATCGGCACGGGGCGTTCCGGTGGGCCAGATCGACCTCGACTACTCCCCCGAGCAACTGGAAGAAACGTTCGGCGAAGAAGACGCCAAAGCACTGGCAAACGCAGTGAGCTAAGCGCGCAGCGCAAGGCTTTGAACCAAAACCCGAGCTGGGTGGTCATCCCGTCGCCTGACACGCAACGATCACCTTGAGCCA
>NZ_JAKGSD010000046.1 GCF_021654135.1 Amycolatopsis tucumanensis
TGGATCGGGGGCGGGGGAGGTCTGGTTGGGGTAGTCGGCTGCTTTGCGTTGCCGGCTTGCCGTTTTGTTTGTCAGTTCAACAGATCTTCGATTGTCGCTGTTGTCTCGGTGACTTCTCGCATTGCGGTTTCCAGCGCCGTTCCCCCTGGCCGGTGGCTCAGCACCACCACGACATACCGGTCCCCGGTTCCGACCACGCCGCTGGTGTGCGCGTCGACCCCACCACGGCCTGCCGCCCAGCCCTGTTTGATCGCCCACGGCCTGCCCGGTAGCGCGTCCGGGATGCCGAAGTACTGGTCGACCCCGTCAGCCGCCACCTGGTGCGCGTCCCGGAGCGGGTCGAGTATCAGTTGCCGCTCGCGGGACGGCATGGCCAGCACCGCCCGGTAGATCTTGACCACGTCATCGGCCGACAGGAGTGTGTCGCCCCAGCGGCCTGGGTCCGTGGGGGGCTCGGTGGCCGTCAGACCGAGCGAGGTCGCCGTGCGGCGGACGATGTCGGGGCCGCCGCCGGACTCCCACAGCTGGTTGGCGATCGCATCGTCGCTGTACGACAGCATTCTCGTCACCCGCGGGCTCGGCCGGTCGGGCGTCACGTGCCCGCGCTGCACCAGGTCGACCGCGATCAGCAGCTTCACCAGCGACGCCGACCGGTAACGCGTGTCGGCGCCCTCCTGGCGCAGCGGGCGGTTCTGCTTGCGGTCGTAGACGACAACGCTCGTCGCCGCGGAGTCGGCCGGTACCGGCTCGGCGGCGCTGCCGCGGAGGGCGAGCGCGGCGCCGAGGGCCAGTGCGATCACGACGACGGCGACGACGAGGACGACGATCGGGCCACGGCGGAGTGGCCTGGTCTGCACGGACATGGTGATCAGCCTCGGCCGCGGATGTCCCCGTCCCGTCGTCGTCGTGTCATGGTTTTGCTACAGAGTCGCGGGAGTTGGTGAAACGCCGCCATAATCGGCCGAGTGCCGACATTGCTGTTGATCGAGGACGACCCGGCGGTCCGGGAGGGACTGTGCCTTGGCCTGCGCCGGCACGGTCACGACGTCGAACCGGCCGCGGACGGGGAAGCCGGCCTGCGGCTGCTCGACGCCCGCCGCCCGGACCTCGTGCTGCTCGACCTGATGCTCCCCGGCATCGACGGGTTCGAGGTGTGCCGCCGCATCCGCGCCACCGGCCCGGTCCCGATCATCATGCTCACCGCCCGCGGCGACGACATCGACGTGGTCGGCGGGCTCGAAGCCGGCGCCGACGACTACGTGGTCAAACCCGTGCAACCCCGCGTCCTCGACGCGCGCATCAAGGCGGTCCTGCGCCGCGGCGGCGCGGCAGGCCAGGCCCGCGAACAACACGGCGCCCTCACCATCGACCGCGCCGCCTGCGAGGTCACCAAGAACGGTGAACCCGTCCACCTCACCCCCACCGAACTGCGGCTGCTGCTCGAACTGTCCCGCGTGCCCGGCCGCGTGCTCAGCCGCCAGCAACTGCTCGAACTGGTGTGGGAACACGACTACCTCGGCGACTCGCGGCTCGTCGACGCGTGCGTGCAGCGGCTGCGGGCGAAACTGGAAGACCAGCCCGCGGCGCCGGTGTACGTCCGCACCGTGCGCGGCTTCGGCTACCGGTTCGGTCCACTGTGATCAGACGGCTTCTCGCGCGGCTGCGCGGAATCCGGGCGCGGCTGGTGCTGATCATCAGTCTCGTCGCGGTGCTGGCGACCGTCGGCGCGACCGGCGCCAACTACGTCACCGCGCGGCGCACCGTGCTCGCCGCCACCCAGGACCAGGTGATGGCCAAGCTGCGCGACGACGTGGACGCCATCGCCCCCACCCTCCGGATGCCGCCCGACGTGGCGACCCTCAACCAGCTCGTGCGGTCGGTCCCGTCGGCCGCCGTCGCCCGCTACGGCTCCCTGTCCTCGGATGTCCGCGGGTCGATGGGGCTGGTGCCGCCCGAACTGGTGGCCCGCGTGGGCGCCGAGCAGCGGCTGATGTTCCAGCGCATCGACATCGGCAGGCCCGAACTCGTGGTCGGCATGCCCGTCATGACCGTCGACACCGGGTTCAACCGCGTCCCGTCCGGGCTGGAGGTGTACGGGTTGTTCTCGCTGAGCGCCGAACAACAGCAGATCAGCGAGTTCGCGCTCAACGGGTGGCGCACCGCGGCCGTCGCGGTGCCGCTGGCGGTAGTCCTGGCGTGGCTGGCCGCCGGCGCGGTGCTGCGACCGGTGCGCCGCCTGCGGGACGGCGCCCGCCAGCTCGCCCACGGCCGGCTGTCCACCCGCCTGCCCGAGCGCGGCGGGGACGAACTGGCCGAACTGGCGCGCACGTTCAACGAATCCGCCGCGAGCCTGGAGAAGTCGGTGGGGGAGCTGCGCCGCATGGAGGCCGACGCGCGCCGGTTCGTCGCCGACGTGTCGCACGAGCTGCGCACCCCGCTCGCCGCGATGACCGCCGTGACCGAAGTGCTCGACGAGGAGGGGGCGCGCCTGCAGGGCGACGCCGCCACGGCCACCCGGCTGGTGAGCGAGGAAACCCGCAAGCTGACCCGGCTCGTCGACGACCTCATCGAGATCTCCCGCTTCGACAACGGCCGTGCCCGCATGGACCGGCGCGAGGCCGACCTCGGCGAGCTGATCGCCGCGAGCCTGCGCACGCGGCAGTGGACCGAGCGCGTCGAGGCCGATCTGCCGCCCGGCATCATCGCCGCGGTGGACGCGCGGCGCTTCGACGTCATCGTGGCGAACCTGGTCGGCAACGCGCTGCGGCACGGCGAGCCGCCGGTGCGGGTGCGGCTGTCCGCGTCGGGCGCGGACGCCGTCGTCGAGGTCACCGACCACGGGCCGGGCCTGCCCGACGACGTGCTCCCGCACGTGTTCGCCCGGTTCTACAAGGCCGACACCGCGCGATCGCGGTCGGAGGGGAGCGGACTGGGGTTGTCCATCGCGGAGAAGAACGCCGGACTGCACGGCGGCACGATCGAGGCCGGCAACGACCCGGGCGGCGGCGCCCGGTTCGTGCTGCGGGTGCCGGGGCGGTGGTGACCGTGCGCTGGACCTGGCTGTTGCTCGTGCTGGTGCTCGCCGGCTGCGGGGTGCGCCCCACCGATCCGGTTTCCGCGGGCGATCCGCCGGTCGGGGCCGCGCCGGGGCCGATCCTGTTCTTCCTCAAGGCGGGCAAGCTCGCGCCCGTCGTCCGGCAGACCGGTCACCTCGGCACGGTGCCCGACGCGGTCACCCTCCTCCTGGCCGGGCCGAACCCGCAGGAGGCCGCCGCCGGTTACGCCACCATGCTCCCCGCCGGCGCGCTCGGCGCCTCGGTCGGGGCGCTGGACCAGGGGGTCGTCTCGGTGAGCCTCAGCGCGCCGCTGGAAACCCTGCCCGAACTGGCGAAGGACCAGATCGTGTGCACGGTGACCGCGGTGCACGCCCAGACCGGCGCGCGGGCGGCCAACCTGCTCGTGCGGCTGACCGGGCCGCCCAGCGCCACGCAGGTGGACGGCTACCCCACGGTCACCGCGCGACCCGAGACGCAAGCCCCCGCGCAGGGCCGGTCCTGTCCGCTGCTGCACTGAAGTTCAAACGCGACGGATGTGCAAGGTGTGTTACGACCGCCCGTTGCCGGGTACGAACTCGTAACCTGCCGGTTTCATCCCGGAGCGATCGGCGAAACCCGTCTGCCGAAGCATCGATCACGCCGATGTCCGGTTCGGGGAAGGGGATGCGCATGCGAGGCTTCAGGGCGAGGAAGGTGGCGGCGCCGCAGGTGTCCGCCGACGTCGGCTCCTGGCTGCCCCGGCGCAGCAGCCAGGCGGGTGACTGGCCGGTGGCCGATCTGGTCGCCGCCAAGGGGGACACGACGGTCAGCGTGGTGATCCCGGCCAGGGACGAGGAGGCGACGGTCGGCGACATCGTGCGCACGATCCGCCGCGACCTCGTCGAGCGCCACCAGCTGGTCGACGAGGTCATGGTCGTCGACTCGCGTTCGCAGGACGCGACCGCCCGGGTGGCCGCGGAAGCGGGCGCGACGGTGGTGGCCCAGGATTCGGTCCTGTCCGCCCTGCCCGGGCTGCAGGGCAAGGGGGAGGCCCTGTGGAAGGGGCTGGCGGCTTCCACCGGGGACATCGTCGTGTTCGTCGACGGCGATCTGTACGACTTCACCAGCGACTACGTGACCGGCCTGCTCGGCCCGCTGCTGACCGACGACTCCATCGCCTACGTCAAGGGCTTCTACCACCGGCCGCTGGTCGGGGCGGTGAGCACCGACGCCGACGGCGGCGGCCGCGTCACCGAGCTGGTTGCGCGCCCGCTGCTCAACCTCTACTGGCCCGAACTGGCCGGGTTCGTGCAGCCGCTGGCAGGCGAGTACGCCGGGCGGCGCGAGGTGCTGGAACGGGTGCCGTTCGTGGCGAACTACGGCGTCGAGGTCGGGCACCTGATCGACATCCTGGAGACCTACGGGCTGGACGCGCTCGCGCAGGTCGACCTCGGCAAACGCACCCACCGGCACCAGAACACGCAGGCGCTGGGGCGCATGTCCGGCCAGATCATGCTGACCGTGTTCGACCGGCTGGAACGCTACGGCCGCTTGGTCTCGGCCGAACCGCCCGCGACGATGCTCGCGCAGTTCCGCCGGGGCGAGTCCGGGCACGGTGTCGACCGCGAGCTGGTGGTCACCGACCTGGCGTGCGAGCAGCGCCCGCCGCTGGCGACGCTGCGCGCGGCGGACGGCTCGGGGCTGCGGGAGATCGCCTGACGCCTCACGTGGCGTCGTGGAAGACCAGGCCCAGGGTGTGGCGGATGCCGGTGCGGACGGTGCTCACACCGTGCCGCACCGGCGCCGCCGACCAGCCGCGGGTGGACCGCACCGGCCGGTCCCGCGTGGTGAAGATCAGCGCGTGGCCCTGCGGCAGCTGGGTCACCGTGCCGCGTGACTGCGCGCGCGGCCGCTGCTCGACCAGCAGGAACTCGCCACCGGTGTGGTCGGTGCCGGGCGCGTCGAGCCCGATCACCACCTGCAGCGGGAACACCAGCTCGCCGTAGAGGTCGCGGTGCAGCGCGTTCCAGTCGCCGGCGCCGTAGCGCAGCAAGATCGGCGTCGGGCGGACCTGGCCCGCCCGGTGGCACCGGTCGAGCCAGGTCTCCAGGTCGTCCGGCCACGGCGCGTCCCACCCCAGCTTCGCCGCCCAGTCCCGCGCGATCGGCAGCAGGTGCGGGTAGAACGCCGCGCGCAGGCGGGCGACCGGATCCGGCAGCGGGTAGGCGAAGTAGCGGTACTGGCCGGAACCGAACCGGAACCGCGCCATGTCGATCGTCGACCGGAAGCGGCCCACGTCGTCGTACAGCGCCGACAGCTCCCGGCACTTCCGCGCGCTCAGGAGCGGCGGGGTGAGGGCGCAGCCGGTGTCGTTCAGTTCTGCCGTGAGGGCGGGCCAGTCGAAGCCCGCGACGTCCGAGATCACCCCGCCCAGTCTGCGCGCCCGGACGGCCGCGGGCTGGCGGAAATCAGTCGGCGAGACCGCCGTACGCGATCACCTTCGTGATGCGCGCCCGGACCAGCAGCTCGCCGGGCACGGCGTTGCGCTTGCCGAACTCGTCCGCCCGGTCCTCGCCCATGTAGCGCGCGCCGATGCGGGTGGACCAGTGCAGCATCTCGTCCAGGTCCTCGTGCAGCGTCGCCTCGGCGGTGAACTGGACGAACGCGAACGGCGGCTCCTGGTCGTCCACGCACAGCGACAACCGCGGATCCCGCCGCAGCGCCCGCCCCTTCACCGACTCCGCGCCGGTGTTGAAGATCAGCTCGTCGGCGCCGTCGCCGGTGCCGACGACGAACCAGATGGGGGTCACGTGCGGGCTGCCGTCGGCGCGTGTGACGCCCAGCTTCCCGGTGCGCGTGCCGGTGGAGGCGAACTCCAGCCACTCGTCCCTGCTCAGTGCGTGCATGGGGCGACCTTAGCGACGTGGGATCATGACGGGCATGGCGAGCGACGCACCGACCGCCGACGAGGCCGTCCGCACCATGCTGCTGCTCCTGCCGCGGCTGGTCGGCCGCGCCAAGAAGCTGCCGGTGCCGGAGCGGCTGCGTGACTTCAACCTCGCCCCGCGGCACCTGTCGCTGCTGTCCTACCTGCTGTTCGACGGGCCGATGACGGTCAACGAGCTGGCCGCGCGGCTCGAAGTCGCGCCCACCACCGTCAGCCTGATGGTCGGCGACCTCAGCCGCCGCGGGATCCTCGACCGCACCGAGGACGAGAGCGACCGGCGCCGCACGATCGTCAGCATCGCCGCGACCTACCGCGCCGAGGTCGAGGGCTGGCTCGCCGCCGGCGCTCGCGCCTGGCGCACCGCCTTCGATCCGCTCACCCCCGAGCAGCGGCGCCTGGTGATCGACACGCTGCGCACCTACGAGCGTGAAGTCGAGCGGGAGCGGACCCCCTAGTAGTCTGGCGCGCTGTGCGTGACTCGGACCTGATCAGCGGGGGGCTGGTGGACGAGGGCCTGGCCCGGCGGCTCAAGGCGCTCGCCTGCACCGCGCCCCTGCACGACCTGGACGCGCGCAAGTCCAAGCTCGACTGGGCCGACGCCACGGTCTACCAGATGGCCGAGATCGCGTTGCACACGATCGACCTGGTCACCATCGCGATGGACTTCGACACCGGCGCCAACCACGACGACGTCGTCCGGCGCCTGCAGCCGTTCATCGCCGCGCAGGCCCCGCGCCGCCCGGCCGAGGAGCACCTGCGCGTCGCCCGCTGGGTGCTGGACAACCTGATCAACGTCGGCACCACCGACCGCGGATTCCGCCGCGTCTACGGCAGCCTCGACGCGAACGGCACCTACCGGCGCCGCGCGTTCGACTTCAAACTGCTCGTCGAGCTGGCCGCGCCCGACGGTGAGGTGTACCTGCGCGCCAGCGACGAGGCGATCAACGTGCTGGTCGGCGCGCTGGACACCGACGTGGAGTCCGCGCAGATCGCGGCCGAGGTCAAGCTGGAGAACCTGATCAGCCGCGGCCGCCTCGCCGACGCCAAGCTCGCCGCCGAGCAGGCCCGCTACCGCACCGTCCAGTACGGCGAGACGCTGCGCGCCAAACTGGACGCCACCCGCCGCGACGTGCGGGCGGTGGACTGGGACCGCGAGATGCCCGAGCTGCTGGACTCGGCGCTGACCCACATCGAGGCCCGCTTCCGCGCGGAGAACGCGATCCTCCGCAACATCACCGCGGCCCGCGACGAGGCCGAGGACGTCGACCACAAGCGCCGCGCCGCCGAGCTGGTGGACATCGTCAGCGACTGCATCAGCCGCCACACCCAGCTGCAGGCCCGGCTGCAGGCCGCCGGCGCGGTGTTCCGCGCCGAGCAGGACCGCCAGCAGTTCTCCGGCCCGCCGCAGCGCGCCACCGTCGACCTGTTCGGCCAGATCCTGATGCCCGCGCTGGAGCTGCCCATCGCCGACGCCGTCGTGCCGCTGGAGTCCTGGTTCCACGCGTCGGCGGGCCTGGTGGTGCCGACCGTGCCCGCGCTGCCGTCGCTGGTCTCGCTGCTGTTGCGGCCCGCGCCGGAGCGGGACAAGGTGGTCGGCGAGGTGCCGGAGCCGGAGCTCGTCCCACCGGAAAGCCTCGACCACTACAGTGACGAGCAGTGGCGGCGGGCCGACGAGCTGCTGGACCTGCCGGAGGTGCCGCGGCGGCTGTCCGGTGTGCTGGCCGAGGCCCGCGAGCTCGATCCGGAGCTGCCGCGTCTGGTGGCGCTGCGGGCGCTGCACTCCTACAGTCCCGAGGTGGGCGCCGCCGTCCGGCAGGGGGACGATCGGGCGCTGCTGGCCGTCGACGACGGCACGCTGCTGGAGGACCCTGAGTTCGGGGGAGCCGACCTGTTGCTGAGCACGGCCCGGCTGGAACGCGAGGAAGACGAAGAGGGGGCGGCATGACGCGTCCGGTCACCACCGGCGACGCCGAGAACGCGGCACGGCTGATCTCGTTCGGCATGCGGCCCAAGCACCTGCCCTCGCGCGATGTGGTCTACGCCGATCTCGTGCGCCGCTACGGCGAGGACAGCGCGTTCAAGCAGCTGACCAACTCGGTCGCCGCGGGGCTGGGCCTGATGGTGCTCGACGTGAGCCACCAGGCGGGCGCGGTGCTGGCCGCCACCGACGAGTCGGTGTTCGAGGTCAAAATGGACAGCTACGCGCGGCAGAGCAAGATCCGCGAGCGCCGCGACACCGAGAAGGTGCTGCACGGCCTCGTGCACCTCGCCACCGCGGCGCTGGGCTACCCGCGCCCGGACGACCTGGCCAACGACACCTACATCGGCCGGGTCAGCGTCGACCAGGTGGACGGCGTGGTGCGCGAGGCGTGCCGGATCCTCGACGAGCGCGCCGCGAAGGCCGAGGCCAACAACGACCCGCTGTCCGACTCGCCGGAGCTGGAACAGGCCTGGCGCGCCTACGCCCGCCGCCCCGAAGCCGCGGCGACCAAGGACGGCCGCCTGGCTTCGGACACCACGCGCGGCATGGTCTCCCGCGCGCTGCGGTTCCTGGCCGACCAGGGGTTCCTGGTGCAGGTCAGCGGCGAGCAGGGCGGCACCTACCGGACCACGCCGCGCTACCAGGTGCAGGTGCGGGAACTGGCCGCGGACAGCGCGTTCGAGGAGCTGCTGGCCCTCGGCGTGGTCGCGGTCTCCGACGGCGAGGGCACGCTGCGCCCGTCCATTTCGGACACTCTGTAGGGGGAGATCGGTGTACGAGCTTTCGCGGGTGCGCCTGCACTCCGTCGGCCCGGCGGGCGCGCGCTACCAGAACGTGCTGCTGGACTTCAGCGGCGTCGGCCCGCTGGTCAAGGCGCCGGCGCAGGACGCGTTGTTCACCGCCGGGATCCACTCCGCCGACGGCAGCCTGCCGCGGCGGCCGTCTCCGGCGAGCGTGCTGTTCCTGGAGAACGGCGGCGGCAAGTCCGTGCTGATCAAGCTGATCTTCTCGGTCATGCTGCCCGGGCGGCGCCAGGTGGTGGGCACCACCAGCACGCGCGTGCTGGAGAAGTTCGTGATGGCCAAGGACGTCGCGCACGTCGTCCTGGAGTGGCAGCACACCGAGACCGGGCAGCGGGTCATCACCGGCAAGGTGTCGGAGTGGCGCGGGCACGTGGTGTCCAACGACCCCGCGAACCTGGTCGACTCGTGGTACTGCTTCCGGCCCACCGCCGCGCTCGGACTGGAGTCGCTGCCGTTCACCGAGGACGGCCGCCTGCTGACCATGTCCGGGTTCGCCGAGCAGCTGGAGCGCGCGCACAAGGCCGAGCCGGAGCTGGAGCTGTTCACCACCCGCCGCCACCACGAGTGGACCGAGCGGCTGGACACCCTCGGCCTGGACACCGAGCTGTTCCGCTACCAGCGCGCGATGAACGCCGGCGAAGGTGAGGCGGCCGACGCGTTCGCGTTCACCTCCGACGAGGCGTTCGTCGAGTTCCTGCTGCGCGCGGTGATCCCCGAGGACGACCCGAAGGACCTGGCCGAGGTCGTGCAGACCTACGCGCACAACCTCGGGCAGCGCGGCGAGCTGATGTCCGAGCGCGACTTCGTGGCCGGGGCGCTGGACCTGCTCACGCCGCTCACCGAGGAGGAGTCGCTCGCCGCCGCGTCCCGCAAGCTCGCCGCGGTCGCGCGCGAGGAGGCCCGCGCGCTCGCCGGATCGGTGATCGCGCGGCACCAGCTGGAGGCCGAGCGCCTCGACGGGTTGAAGTCCTATGTGGACGAGACGCGGGACGCGGAGAAACTGGCCGAGGGCGACTGCCGCCGCCGCAACGCCGTCGTCACCGAGCTGCGCCGCGTGGTCGGGGAGATGCGCCTGGCCGACGCGACCGCGCAGAAGACGCGGATCGACGAGGAGCTGGCGAAGGCCCGCGAGGCCGCGGCCGCGTGGCGCGAGACCGGCACCGTTCTGGCTCACGTCAACGCCGCGCGCAAGGCGACCGACATCCGCAAGCTCGTCGGCGACCGCGAGCAGAGCGCGAAACCGGCCCTGGAAGCCAAGAACGCGGCCGCCACCGCGCTCGCCCGCGGCCTGCTCGCGCTGGCGCGGGAGGCCGAGGAGCAGGCGCAGGCCGCCGAGGCCCGCGCCGAGACCGCCCGCACCGCCGCCGCGGCCGCGCAGGACCAGCGGGACGCGGCCACCGCCACCGCCGCCGGGCACCGCGCCGAACTGGGACAGCTGACCCGCCGCATCGAGGAGGTGCGCGCGCAGGTGCAGCAGGCCGTCCGCGACGGGCTGCTCAGCGACGGCACCCAGGTCGCCGCCGCCGCGCAGGAGGCCCGCACCCGCGGCGAGAACGCGACCACCGAGCTGGCCGCGCGGGAGAGCGAACTCGAAGGCGTCGCCGAGGACCACGCCCAGGCGCAGGCCGCTCTGCACGCCGCGCAACAGCGGGCCGCGACCGCGCGGTCCCGGGCCGCGCACGCTGCCGAGGAGCTGGCCAAGGCGCACCGGCGGTCGGACAGCCTCGCCGCGCACCCGCGGCTGCTGGAGCTGCTCGGCGGCGACAACGTCCAGCTGGAGACCGACACGCCCGCGCTGCTGACCCGGCTGCGCGAGGCGCGCGCCACCGCCGAACGTGAGCAGACCGCCCTGCGCATGGAGGAGTCGGTGGACGAGCGGGCGCTGGCGGCGCTCGGCTCCGGCGGGCTGCTGCCCGCGCCGCCGGAGGTCCAGTCCGTTTTGGACGTTCTGGAGGCGGCGGGGATCACCGCGTGGTCGGGCTGGCGCTATCTGTCCACGATGGACGCCGCGGGCCGCGAGCGGGTGCTGCGGGACCTGCCGCACCTGCTCGGCGGGGTGCTCGTCAACGACGCCGCGCAGCTGGACCGCGCGCGGCAGGTGCTTGCCGACGCCAAGCTCCTGCCGAGCGTGGTGCTGCCGGTCGGCACCACGCAGGCGGTGCGGGCCGAGGGCGCGGCGCCCGGCGTGGACTTCCTGATCCCGCCCAACCCCGCGATGTACGACGAGGAGGCGGCCGACACCGAGCGCCAGGCCATCGCCGCCCGGCACGCCCGCCGCCAGAAGCAGCTCGAAGCGCTCACCGAAGCGATCGGCGACGACGCCGCGCTGGAGTGGAAGCTCACCACGTGGCGCGAGGACTACCCGCCCGGCGCGCTGGCCACCCTCGCTGAGGAGGCCGAGGCTGCGGCCACCGAGCAGACCGAGGCCGAAGCCGCGGTGGTCGCCCAGGAACGCGCCCTGGCCGATCTGGCCGCGCGCCGCACCCGGCTGCGGGAGGCGATCCCGGCCCTGCGTGCCGAGGCGCGCGGCAGCGAGGAACGCGCCCGCAAGCTGGCCGAGCTGGCCGAGCGCGTCGCGTTGATTCCACAGTGGACCGAGACGGTCGAGCGCGCGCAGGAGATCGTCACGCGCGCCGAGGCCGAGGCCGAGCAGGCGACGTCGCGCGCGGCCCGGCTGCGCGAGGAAGCGGCCGAGGAGCAGCGCACCGCCGACGGCCACCGCCGCACGGTCACCCACGCCCGCGCCGAGCTGGCCGAGGTGCCGGGCGGGGGATCGGTGTCCGAGGACGAGCCGGTGCCGAGCGAACCGGTCGACGCGCTGCGCCGGGCGTTCGCCGTGGCCAGCGACGCCTACGCCCGCGTCGAGGTCGGCAGCGACCTGCGGGCGGAGCTGGACCAGGCGGAAAGCGCCGAGTCCACGGCGCGGGCGGCGCTGGAGGCGCTGGAGCCGGCGGTGCGGGAGCAGGCCGCGCGCCTGCTGGAGACCCCGGACGGGTCGGACGCCGCGACCCGTGCCGCTGCCCTGGCGCGTGCCGGCCGCACGGTGTCCGCGCTGGAGGCCGAGCACAGCGAGGCGATCGGCCTGGTCGCGACCTGCAAGGCCGAGCTGGACCAGCTGCCGAAGCAGAACGCCTCACTGGAGACCCGGCCGCGCGACGTCGAGCACGGCCGCGAGCTGATCGACGAGGCGGTCGAGGAGGCGTCGGCCGCGGCCCGCGCGCTGGAGGAAGCGCAGGCGCGGCGCGCGGAGGCCGAGCGCACGCTGGAGGCGGCCACCGCGTCGGCGGCCGGGTTCAAGATGCTCGCCGAGTCGATGGCGCACCTGGCCCCCGAGGGCGAGCCGGAGACCGTGTTCGACGGCGACGTGGAAGCCGCGCAGGCCCGCTACCGCAAGCTGAACACGACGCTGACCGACGCCGAGGCGGCCGTCGACAGCGCGGAGAAGCGGGTGCGGGCGGCGGCGGACGCGCTCGCCCAGTACGCGACCGACAAGCGGTTCGAGAAGCTGACCAGCCCGGTGCGGCAGCAGATCGTGTCGGTGCGCCGGGACAGCCTGCCGGCGCACGCGCGGGAGTGGTCGGCCGCGCTGAAGCCGCGGCTGCGCACGCTGACCGACGACCTGGCGCAGATCGACCGGCACCGGTCCGGGATCGTCGCGCGGCTGCAGGGCATGGTCGAGGGCGCGCTGCGGATGCTGCGGTCCGCGCAACGGCTGTCGCGGCTGCCGGAGGGGCTCGGCGGCTGGTCCGGGCAGGAGTTCCTGCGGATCCGGTTCGGCGACCCCGAGGAGCCGCAGCTGTCGGAGGCGCTCGGGCAGGTCGTCGACGAGGCGGCGGTCGGCAAGACCAGCGACGGCCGCGACGTCAAGCGCGACGGGATGTCGCTGGTGCTGCGCGGCGTGCGGGCCGCGGTGCCCAAGGGGTTCCGGGTGGACATCCTCAAGCCGGACTCGGTGCTGCGCACAGAACGCCAGCGGGTGTCGGAGATCCGCGACGTGTTCTCCGGCGGGCAGCAGCTCACCGCGGCGATCATCCTGTACTGCACGCTGGCCGCGCTGCGGGCCAACAACCGCGGGCTGGTGCGCAACCGGCACTCCGGCGTGTTGTTCCTGGACAACCCGATCGGCCGCGCGTCCGCCGGGTACCTGCTGGAGCTGCAGCGGGTCGTCGCGGAGGCGCTCGGGGTGCAGCTGATCTACACGACGGGCCTGTTCGACGCCGGCGCGCTGTCCGAGTTCCCGCTGATCGTCCGGCTGCGCAACGATGCGGACCTCCGGGCGGGCCGCAAGTACCTCTCGGTCGACGCGACGATCCGCAACCACCTCGACGACCTGGGCGAACCGGACGGCACAGCGCGCATCTCGGCGACGCGGCTGTTCAGCAAGCCAGGGGAGCAAACCCCCGCCTGACGCGAGTCCCACGCTCCCGCGCGAGTTCCACGTTCGCGGGCGCGAGTTCCACGTTCGGCGTGCGCTGTCGCGTGAGGAGCGGTCAGCCCCGGACAGCCGACTGGTACGCGGCCAGCTCCGCCGCGTCGTCGATGCTGCCGTGGTGGTGGAACTGCGCCCAGCGGCCGTCCTCGTAGCGGAAGTAGCGGCTGGTGCGGATCCGCAGCGGCACCTCGCGGCCGTCGACCACGTAGGAGCCCGTCTCACGCCCGGCGAACAGCGCGTGCCCGTCGCCGGCGTACTCGACGACGTCGCCGAAGGTGACCGTCACGCGCGCGGGGCCGTGGAACACCTTGTCGTACAGCGCCGAGATGGCCTCGCCGCCGCGGAGGATGCCGCCCAGCGGGTTGTTCAGCTGGGCCAGCGCGTCCTGCGTCCAAACCCGGGCGAAGACGTCGGAGTCCCGCTGGTTGAAGGCGAAGTAGAACGTTTCCAGCGCGGCGAGCGCCCCTTCGATCCCCGGTCCGGTGGCCGCGTCCAGGCGATTGCGGGAGTCCGGGCCGAAGGTGGCCGCGAGGCGTCGGGTCATGTCCGCTCCTGGCGTCTAGAGTGTTCGATGGAGGTCGACCACATGAGTGTACGACAAGCATCGAACACAGCGCGAGCGCGCGGCCTGACCCACGTCCACCCGAAGGACGTGCCGCTGCAGGACGCGCTGACCGCCGTCGCCGATCCGGTGCGCCGCGCGATCCTGCGCGAGCTGGCGGAGCTGCCCGACTGGACCAAGGCGTGCGGCACGTTCGACCTGCCGGTCACGAAGGCCACCCGCAGCCACCACTTCGCCGTGCTGCGCGCGGCCGGCCTGATCGAACAACGCGACGAGGGCCCGCGACGGCTGAACCGCCTGCGCCGCCCCGAGTTCGACGAGGCGTTCCCGGGCCTGCTCGACCTGGTGCTGTCTAGTCCTTCCGACCGTTGAGCGCGAGTCCCGCGCCCAGCCCGATCATCACCAGCCCGCCGGTGCCGCCGACGAGTTCGAGGCGCTTGGGGGACCGGGCGAACCACGCGCGGGCCGTGCCGGCGACCAGGGCCCACGCGCTGTCCGACACGACCGCGATCACCGGCAGCGCGATGCCCAGCACCAGGATCTGCGCGACCACCCCGCCCGCCGCGTGGTCGACGAACTGCGGCAGCACCGCGGCCAGGAACACGATCGACTTCGGGTTGGCGAACCCGACCACGAACCCGTCGCGCAGAACGGCCAGAGTGCGGCCGCGCGTGGCGGGCGTCGCGCTCGTCAGCGCCTCGGACAGCTTCCGGCGGTGCCGCACCGCCTGCACGCCCAGGTAGACCAGGTACGCGGCCCCGGCCAGCTTGATGACCGTGAACACCGTGGCCGACGTCTGCACGATCGCGCCCAGCCCGAACGCGATCGCCACCACCTGCGTGTACACGCCGGCGGCGTTGCCGAGCACGGTGATCAGCGCGTCCCGCCGCCCCACGGTCAGCGCGCGGCTCACGGTGAACAGCACGCTCGGTCCGGGCACGACGACCATCAGGAACACCAGGGCGGCGAACGCCGCGAAATGGCTGGGCGAGACCATCGGCCGAGGGTATCGCCGCCGCCGCACGGGTGACCAATGTTTATCCGCCCGCCGGCCCGCCAACCCCGGGACGGTGACCGGATACCCGCCCAGTGACCCGACCGAGCCCGACTACGGCCGGCTGTGGGCCGGCGGGGTGGCGACCGCGGTCGTCGCCGCGCTGGTGGCCGTCGTCGGCCTGCTGATCGCCCGCGGCCTGTTCGGCGTCGCCGTACTGGCTCCCAAGGGCAACGGCATCTGGGGCAACGCCAACACCGTCACCTACGCCCTGTGCGCGGCGGCCGCGGCGCTGCTCGCGACCGGGCTGATGCACGTGCTCAGCCTCGGCACCTCGGCGCCCGCCCAGTTCTTCGGCTGGATCATGGTGCTGATCACCGCGATCGCGATCGTGCTGCCGCTGACGCTGGCGGTGAAGGTGGACGCCAAGATCGCCACCGCGCTGATCAACCTCGCGATCGGCGCGGTGATCGCGATGCTGGTGACCACCGTGGCCGGCACGGCCCGCCGCCGTCGCCGCGAGCGCGAAGCCCCCACGGCCACGCTCAAGTGGGACCAGGGCCCGCACTACTACTCCTGAAAACTGTCGGTGCCCGGTGGTAGAACCGCCGGGTGAGCACGAAACTGGGGAACGACCAGCGCCGCGCCCGTCTGGTGACGCGGCACCACCTCCACGCGCCCGCCGGGGATCCGGTCGCGGTCGCGGAGAGCCTGGTCGCCCTGCACGCCACCGATCCGGCCACCGTCCACCTCTCGGTGCTGGCGCGGTCCGAGGCGGGCACGGCCGACGTCGAGCGCGCCCTCTACGACGACCGCTCGCTGGTCCGGATGCTGGGCATGCGCCGCACGATGTTCGTCGTGCCGGCCGCGCTCGTGCCGGTCGTGCAGGCCGCCTGCGCCGACGACATCGCCGTCAAGCAGCGCAAGCTGCTGCTCCAGCACCTGGCCACCGCCGAACTCGACGGCGACCTGAGCGAGTGGCTCGCCGAGGTCGAGGAGGGCGCCTACGCCGCGCTGAAGGCCCGCGAGCCCGCCTTCGCCCAGCAGATCGCCGACGGTGAGCCGCGCCTGCGCACCGAGATCGTCATGGCTGCGGGCAAGCCGTACGAGGCGCGCGGCTACATCACCAACCGCGTCCTGTTCCTGCTCGCCGCGTCCGGCCGGATCGTCCGCGGCCGCCCCCGCGGCACCTGGCTGTCCACCCAGTACGCCTGGTCCACCACCGAGACCTGGCTGCCCGGGCTGGAGCCGGTGGACGCCGGCACCGCCCGGGTCGAGCTCGCCCGCCGCTGGTTGCGCGCCTTCGGCCCGGCGCCGGTCGCCGACCTGAAGTGGTGGACCGGCTGGACGGCGGGGCAGGTGAAGAAGGCGCTCACCGCGATCGGGCCTGCGGAGGTGGACCTCGAGGGCGGCCCCGGCATCGCCCTGCCCGGCGACGACGAGCCGGTTCCGGAGCCGGAGCCGGTCGCCGCGCTGCTCCCGGCGCTGGACCCGACCCCGATGGGCTGGCAGGAGCGCGGCTGGTTCCTGGGGGAGCACCAGCCGCTGCTGTTCGACCGCACCGGCAACATCGGCCCGACCGTGTGGTGGGAGGGC
Organism: Amycolatopsis tucumanensis; assembly: GCF_021654135.1. Taxonomy (GTDB): domain Bacteria; phylum Actinomycetota; class Actinomycetes; order Mycobacteriales; family Pseudonocardiaceae; genus Amycolatopsis_E; species Amycolatopsis_E tucumanensis. The sequence continues at coordinate 16,351 of NZ_JAKGSD010000046.1, forward strand.
CGGGTCGTCGGCGGGTGGGGGCAGCGCCCCGACGGGGAGATAGCGATCCGTCTGCTGGAGGACGTCGGGGCCGACGGAACGGCGGCCGTGGAGGCCGCCGCCGAACGGTTGCACGGCCGTCTCGGCGGGGTCGCCGTCATACCGAAATTCCGCACTCCCGTCGAGCGAGATCTGTCATCTTGATCGTCGTCTTGATCGATTCCCCACGGTGGTGCACATCTCGTTAGGGTGTGCGAGTAGACGCAGGCCAGCCCAGCTAGGGTTGGCCTGAGCCCGAAGATGTGTGCCCGGTTCCGCGGAGCCGGGACGGACCCGAGGAGAGAAGCAGCAGTGACGGTTCGCGTAGGTGTGAACGGCTTCGGTCGGATCGGCCGCAACTTCTTCCGCGCCGTGCAGGCCGCGGGCCATGACATCGAGGTGGTCGCGTTCAACGACCTCGGCGATGTCGCGACCATGGCGCAGCTGCTCAAGTACGACAGCGTCCTGGGCCGCTACCCCGACGAGGTCAAGGTCAGCGACGACGGCATCGTCGTCGGCGGCAAGACCATCAAGGCGCTCGCCGAGCGCGACCCGGCGAACCTGCCCTGGGGCGACCTGGGCGTGGACGTCGTCGTCGAGTCCACCGGCTTCTTCACCAACGCCGACGCCGCCAAGGCCCACATCGCCGGTGGCGCCAAGAAGGTCATCATCTCCGCGCCCGCCAAGGGCGAGGACCTGACGGTCGTGCTGGGCGTCAACGACAACCTCTACGACGGCTCGCAGACGATCATCTCCAACGCGTCCTGCACCACCAACTGCCTCGGCCCGCTCGCCAAGGTCCTCCACGAGGCCTTCGGCATCGAGAAGGGCCTGATGACCACCATCCACGCCTACACGCAGGACCAGAACCTGCAGGACGGCCCGCACAAGGACCCGCGCCGCGCCCGCGCCGCCGCCCTGAACGTCGTGCCGACCTCCACCGGCGCCGCCAAGGCCATCGGCCTCGTGCTGCCCGAGCTGAACGGCAAGCTGGACGGCTACTCGCTGCGTGTCCCGGTGCCCACCGGCTCGATCACCGACCTCACCGTCGACCTGGCCAAGAAGGCCTCCGTCGAGGAGATCAACGCCGCCTACAAGGCTGCCGCCGAGGGCCCGCTGGCCGGCATCCTGCGCTACAGCGAGGACCCGATCGTCTCCAGCGACATCGTCAACGACCCGGCCTCGTGCATCTTCGACGCGCCGCTGACCAAGGTCATCGACAACCAGGTCAAGGTCTTCGGCTGGTACGACAACGAGTGGGGCTACTCGAACCGCCTCGCGGACCTGGTCAAGCTCGTCGGCTCGAAGCTCTCCTGAGGCCATGGCAGTCAAGACTCTCGAAGACCTGCTGTCCGAGGGTGTCTCCGGGCGGCGCGTTCTGGTCCGGTCGGACCTGAACGTGCCGCTCGACGGCTCGGTCATCACCGACGACGGCCGGGTGCGGGCCGCGCTGCCGACCATCAAGCGGCTGGCCGAGGCCGGCGCGAAGGTGATCGTGGCGGCCCACCTCGGCCGCCCGAAGGGCACCCCCGAGGCCAAGTACTCGCTGCGCCCGGTCGCCGACCGGCTCGGCGAGCTGCTCGGCAAGGAGGTCCGCCTGGCCGGTGACGTGGTCGGCGAGCAGGCCCGCGCGGTCGTCGCCGGCCTGGCCGACGGCGACGTCGCCCTGCTGGAGAACGTGCGGTTCGACCCGCGCGAGACCAGCAAGGTGGAGGACGAGCGGGCCGAGCTGGCCCGCGACCTCGCGGCCCTGACCGGCGACAGTGCTGATGCCTCTGGCGCCGGCGGGCGCGGGGGTGCGTTCGTCTCGGACGGCTTCGGCGTGGTCCACCGCAAGCAGGCCTCGGTCTACGACGTGGCCCGCGCGCTGCCCGCCTACGCCGGCGGCCTGGTGCTCGCCGAGCTGGAGGTGCTGAGCAAGCTGACCGGCGACCCGCAGCGGCCCTACGTGGTCGTGCTCGGCGGGTCGAAGGTGTCGGACAAGCTCGCCGTGATCGAGGCGCTGCTGCCGAAGGTCGACCGGCTGCTGATCGGCGGCGGCATGGCCTTCACGTTCCTGGCCGCCCAGGGCCACAGCGTGGGCTCCTCGCTGCTGGAGCAGGACTACGTGGAGACCGCGCGCAAGCTGCTGGCCGAGCACGCCGACAAGATCGTCGTGCCCTCCGACGTGGTGGTGGCGGACAAGTTCGCGGCCGACGCGGCCACCGACACCGTCGCGGCCGAGAAGATCCCGGACGGCTGGATGGGCCTGGACATCGGCCCGCGGACCACCGAGCACTTCGCGGCCGAGGTCGCCGCGGCGAAGACGGTGTTCTGGAACGGCCCGGCCGGTGTGTTCGAGATGGCCCCGTTCGCGGCGGGCACCAAGGGTGTCGCGCAGGCGATCGCGGACTCCGGCGCGTTCAGCGTGGTCGGCGGCGGCGACTCGGCGGCCGCGGTGCGCGTGCTGGGCCTGCCGGAGGAGAAGTTCTCGCACATCTCGACCGGTGGTGGCGCTTCCCTGGAGTACCTCGAGGGCAAGGAGCTGCCGGGCGTCGCGGTGCTGGAAGGTGGTGCCTGATGGCGCGCAAGCCGTTCATCGCGGGCAACTGGAAGATGAACCTCAACCACCTCGAGGCCATCGCCCTGGTGCAGAAGATCGCCTTCTCGCTGCCGGAGAAGTACTACGCGAAGGTGGACGTCGCGGTGCTCCCGCCGTTCACCGACATCCGCAGCATCCAGACCCTGGTCGACGGGGACAAGCTGCTGCTGACCTACGGCGCCCAGGACCTCTCGCCGCACGACTCCGGGGCCTACACCGGTGACGTGTCCGGTCCGATGCTCGCCAAGCTCGGGTGCTCCTACGTGACGGTCGGGCACTCCGAGCGGCGCGAGTACCACCACGAGGACGACGAGCTGGTCGGCAAGAAGGTGCGGGCGGCGCTCAAGCACGGCATCAAGCCGATCCTGTGCGTCGGGGAGAAGCTGGAGGTCCGGGAGGCGGGCGGCCACGTCGACCACTGCCACCAGCAGCTGCTCGCCGCGCTGAAGGGGCTCAAGGCCGAGCAGGTCAAGGACGTCGTGGTGGCGTACGAGCCGGTGTGGGCCATCGGCACCGGCAAGGTCGCGACGGCGACCGACGCCGAGGAGGTCTGCAAGGCGCTGCGCGGCGCGCTGGCCGACAAGTACGGCGCCGAGGTGGCCGACGAGGTCCGCGTGCTGTACGGCGGGTCGGTCAAATCGGGCAACATCGCCGAACTGATCGCGTGCGACAACATCGACGGTGCGCTGGTCGGCGGGGCGAGCCTGCAGGCCGACGAGTTCACCAAGCTCTGTGCGCTGGCTGCCGGTGGGCCGCTGCCGTAACCAGGGGGTCGGCGAGTAGTCTGGCAACCTCAGACCGTCACACGATCAGGCAACTGCCGAACACCAGAGGATGAGATGAAGCTGTTCCTGCAAATCCTGCTGATCGCGTCCAGCGTGCTGCTCGTGATCGCCGTGCTGCTGCACCGCGGGCGCGGTGGCGGGTTGTCCTCGCTGTTCGGCGGTGGCATGCAGTCGAGCCTCGCGGGGTCGAGCGTGGCCGAGAAGAACCTCGACCGCATCACCCTGCTGCTGGGTGCCATCTGGCTGATCAGCATCGTGGGCCTGGGCCTGCTGCTGAAGGTGTGACGGACACTGAACGCACGGGCGTGCCTATGGGGGGTGCGCCGCCTATCCACACTGTGAGGATTCATGGTTGGCGGTAACGCAATCAGAGGCACCAGGGTCGGTGCCGGTCCGTCCGGCGAGTCGGAGCGCGGCGAGGCCGCTCCCCGCCGCCGGGTGTCGTACTGGTGTGCCAACGGGCACGAGTCCAAGCCGTCGTTCGCCATGGACGCGGAGGTGCCGGACGAGTGGGACTGCCCGCGCTGCGGGCTGCCCGCCGGCCAGGACGAGAAGAACCCGCCGGCCGCGCCGCGGACCGAGCCCTACAAGACCCACCTGGCGTACGTGAAGGAGCGGCGCAGCGACGCCGACGGTGAGGCCATCCTCGCCGAGGCGCTCGAGCGCCTGCGTCAGCGCCGTCAAATCTGAGGAAGCGCTTTCTCAGAACGGACCCTGCAAGCCGACTCCAGTCGGCAGGCGGGGTCCGTTCGTGCTTTCAACGCCGCAGACCACTACAAACCAGGCAGCCGGCAACAAAAGCCACATCCCCGCCGAACCACCCCTCTCCCCAACCCGATCCCCAGCCTTCTTTGGCGGTCGACCAGGCGTGTCAAGGCACGCTTTCCCGCCTTGACACGCCTGCTCGACCGCCAAAACACCGAAAGATCGGGTTCGGGAGGGCGCGATCCGGGCGTAGCGAAGCGAAGCCCGGCGCCCGAACCACCCGCGTAGCGGCTACGGAACTCAAACCTCAAGGGGATACCGAGCGAGAACCCGAAACCCTCCATCCTCCGTGGAGCAGGTCTCCAAACTCCCACCCAGCAACCGGGCCCGCTCAGCCAGCCCAGTCAGCCCGTACCCGCCAGAAGGCAGCTCGGCCACAGCCTCGTACGGCGGCCGCTCGTTGCACACCTCGACGCGCAACGCTCCGTCCTCGCCGCGCACGAGCACCGTCGCCGTAGCGCCGGGCGCGTGCTTGCGGACGTTGGTCAGCGCCTCCTGCACCGTCCGGTACGCCGCGGCCGAGACCTTCGGCGGCACTTCCTCCGGCACCTCGTCCATGGTCAGCCGCACCGCGACCGCGCTGTTGTGCACCAGCCGCCCGAGCTCGGCGATGCCCGGTTGCGGGCCTTCGTCCACCAGCCCGGACCGCAGCACCCCCACCAGCGACCGCAGTTCCTCCAGCGTGCGGGTGGACAGTTGCCGGATCACCTCGGCGGTCTGCCGGGCCGACGGCGATTCCTGGGCGGTGAGCACCCCGGCCTGCATCGCGATCAGCGTGATGTCGTGGGAGACCACGTCGTGCATCTCGCGCGCCAGCCGGGCCCGTTCCTCGGCGCGCACGGCGTCCGCGGTGAGCTTGCGTTCCCGGTCGCGGCTGGCGGCCAGCTCACCCAGCTTCTGCGACAGCTGCGCGCGGGCGCCGATCAGCAGCCCGATCGCGATCGGCATCCCGGCCACCAGGACGCCGTAGATCCCGTCCAGCACGTGCTCGCGCCAGCTCAGCTGCGCGAAGTCGCTCAGCGGCCACTGCACGAACCGGCACATCCACACCAGCGCCGCGCCGACCCACACCTGCCAGTGGGTCTGCTTGCGGGTGGCGAGCATGCCCAGCGCGATCATCGCGGCCAGCTGCGACCAGCCGGTGAGGAACCCGGGCACGGTCAGCAGCACCACGCCGAACGGCATCCAGCGGCGCCCGGCCAGCGCCAGGCAGGCGAGCCCGGACAGGTAGATCGAGTACGGCGGCGCCTTCTCGGGGATGACGAGCCAGACGTCGAGCACGGCGATGAGGATGGCGGTGGCGTCGATCGCCAACGGCGCCCACACCGCGCGGCGAGCCAGAGCCGCCCGGCGCGAGCCGCGGTGCGCCCGGTCGGCGGCCCCCGCGCCTGGGCCGCCGACCGAAATCCCGATGGAGAGTCCCTCGGTGCTCATGGTTTGGACCTCACTCGTCTTGTGGACTGCCTATGAGAGTCCGAGATCACCCGATCGGGACGCGAGTGGCCGCAACAATGTGCGGATGCTAACGGCAACCTCACACGGTTCGGGAAGCGCGAAGGCCCCGACAGAAACGAAGGCCCGCCGGCGAGCGCGCCGGCGGGCCTTCGTTTCTGCCTCAGATCACGCCGTGGGCGGCTGGTACACGTTCGACAGCTTGCTCGCCGCCGTGCGGTCCAGCAGCCACAGCGTCCGCCGCTGGCCGCGGGCGCCCGCCACGGGCACCTGCACCTCGCCCGCGCCGGACAGGGCCAGCGCGACGGCGTCGGCCTTCGCCTCACCCGTCGTCATCAGCCAGACGTCGTGCGACCGCCGGATCGCGGGCAGCGTCAGCGACACGCGGGTGGGCGGCGGCTTCGGGCAGTTGCGCACCGCCACCACCGACCGCTCCGTCTCGTACACCGCCGGCGACTCGGGGAACACCGACGCGGTGTGCCCCTCGCCGCCGAGACCCAGCAGGCAGATGTCGAACTGCGGCACGTCGCCGTGGTCCTCCGGCCGCGCGTTGTCCGCCAGCACCTGCGCGTACGCCGCCGCGGCCGCGTCCACGTCGTCGCCGAACTCGCCGTCCGAGGCCGCCATCGCGTGCACCCGCTTCGGATCGACGGGCACGTGGTCCAGCAGCGCCTCGCGGGCCTGCTTCTCGTTGCGCTCGTCGTCGTCCGCGGGCACGAACCGCTCGTCGCCCCAGTAGAGGTCCAGCCGCGACCAGTCCACCGCGTCCCGGGCGGGGGAGCGGCGCAGCTGCTCCAGCACCGCGATCCCGGTGCCGCCGCCGGTCAGCACCAGCGACGCCGAACCCTTCGCGGCCTGCAGGTCCACCAGCCGCGTCACCAGCCGGGCCGCCGCGGCGGCCGCCAGCAGCTCGCCGTTGGCGTAGACCACCACTTCGGAAGAGGCCATCACGCGCTCGCCTTCGCCGACTTCGCCGGCTTCTTCGCGGGCGCCTTCTTCTTGGCGGCGCCCGCCGAACCCGAGGCCAGCTTGTCCAGGCCCTGCAGCGACGCCTCGAACACCTCGTCCGGGTCGAGCCGCCGCAGCTCCTCGATCAGGCAGTCCTTGGTGTTGCGCCGGTGCAGCGCGATCCGCCGCGTCGGCTGGCCCGGCTGCATGAGCGTGCCCACCTTGCCGTCCGGCCGGTGCAGCGCGATCGCGCCCGACCGGCGCTCCAGCTCCACCGACACGATGCCCTGCGCCGTGGTCGTCTTGACCCGGCGCACCGGCACCTTCAGGTATTCGGCGAGCCAGCCGGCGAGCAGCTCCGTCGACGGCGAGTCGGCCTCACCGGTCACCGTGGCGCCGGTGACCTTCTCGTACGGCGGCAGGTCCAGCGCCGCGACCAGCTGGGCGCGCCAGTTGGTCAGCCGCGTCCAGGCCAGGTCCGTGTCGCCCGGCACGTACGCCTTCCGGCGCGCCGCCAGGGCCCTTATCGGGTTGCGCTCCGCCGCCGAGTCGGTGATGCGGCGCTGCGCCAGCTCACCGATCGGGTCCTGCGCCGGCACCTTCGGGCCGGAGCTGGGCCACCACGCCACGATCGGTGCGTCGGGCAGCAGCAGCGGGATCACCGCGCTCTGGCCCTGCGACGCCAGCGGCCCGTACAGCCGCAGGATGATGACCTCGCTCGCGCCGGCGTCGCCGCCGACGCGGATCTGCGCGTCGATGCGGGCCGCGGCCGTGCGCGACCCGCGGGCCAGCACGATCACCCGGCACGGGTGCTCGCGGCTGGCCTCGTTGGCCGCGTCGATGTGCTCCTCCAGGTGCTCGCCGTCGTCGTCGACGATCACCAGCGTCAGCACCCGGCCCAGCGCGACGGCGCCACCGCGCTCGCGCAACTCGACCATCTTGCGGTTGACCTGCGAGGTCGTGGTCGAAGGCAGGTCGATGATCACGGGCGCCTCCAGTTCCGGCCGCTGCGCTCCAGGACCTCGTCGGCCGTGTCGGGGCCCCAGGTGCCCGGGGCGTAGGGCTCCGGAGCGCCGTTCTTGGCCCAGAACTCCAGGATCGGGTCGAGGATCTGCCAGGACAGCTCGACCTCTTCGTTGACCGGGAACAGCGACGGCTCGCCGAGCAGCACGTCCAGGATCAGCCGCTCGTAGGCCTCCGGCGAGGACTCGGTGAACGCATGCCCGTAGCCGAAGTCCATCGTGACGTCGCGGACCTCCATCGTGGTGCCCGGCACCTTCGAGCCGAACCGCAGCGTCACGCCCTCGTCCGGCTGCACCCGGATCACCAGGGCGTTCTGCCCCAGCTCCTCCGTCGAGGTGTAGTCGAACGGCAGGTGCGGCGCCCGCTTGAACACGACGGCGATCTCGGTGACGCGGCGGCCCAGCCGCTTGCCGGTGCGCAGGTAGAACGGCACCCCGGCCCAGCGGCGGTTCTGCACCTCCAGCGACACCGCGGCGTAGGTCTCGGTGGTCGAGTCCTTGGCGAACCCGGCCTCCTGCAGCAGGCCCGGCACCTTCTTGCCGCCCTGCCAGCCGCCGGTGTACTGGCCGCGCGCCGTCGTCTCGGCGAACGGCTGCATCGGCTTGGTGGCCCGCAGGACCTTGATCTTCTCCGCCCGCAGCGCCCGCGGCTCGAACGACAGCGGCTCCTCCATCGCGGTGAACGCGAGCAGCTGGAGGAGGTGGTTCTGGATCACGTCCCGCGCCGCGCCGATGCCGTCGTAGTACCCGGCGCGACCGCCGAGGCCGATGTCCTCGGCCATGGTGATCTGCACGTGGTCGACGTAGTTGGCGTTCCAGATCGGCTCGAACAGCTGGTTCGCGAAGCGCAGCGCGAGGATGTTCTGGACCGTCTCCTTGCCGAGGTAGTGGTCGATGCGGAACACCGACTCCTCGGGGAAGACGTCGTTGACGATCGCGTTGAGCTCCTTGGCGCTGGCCAGGTCGTGGCCGAACGGCTTTTCGATCACCACGCGGCGCCACGACTCGTCGTCGGACTGCGCCAGGCCCGAACGGGCCAGCTGCTTGGTCACCACCGGGAACGCGCTGGGCGGGATCGACAGGTAGAACGCGGTGTTGCCACCGGTGCCGCGCTCAGCGTCCAGCTCGCGCACGGTCTGGGCGAGCCGGTCGAACGCGTCGTCGTCGTCGAACGTGCCCTGCACGAACCGGATGCCCTCGGCGAGCCGGTTCCACACCGACTCGCGGAACGGGGTCCGGGCGTGCTCGGCGACCGCGTCGTGCACGAGCTGCCCGAAGTCCTCGTTCTCCCAGTCCCGCCGCGCGAAGCCGACCAGCGAGAACCCGGCGGGCAGGAGCCCGCGGTTGGCCAGGTCGTAGATGGCCGGCATCAGCTTCTTGCGGGAGAGGTCACCGGTGACGCCGAAGATCACCAGGCTGGACGGCCCGGCGATCCTCGGCAGCCGCTTGTCGCGGGGATCCCGCAGCGGGTTGCTCCACCCCTTCGTGCTCACTCAGCCTCCTGTACCGCGCGCATGAGCTCAGCCAGGCCCGCGGCCCGGTCGGTCAGGTGCAGCCGCAGCACCGGACGGCCGCGCTCGGTCAGCACCTGGCCGTCGCCGAGCGCCTGCGCGTGCTGCAGCTGGCCCAGGGTGTAGGGCCGGTCCGGCACGTCGAGGTCGTCCTCGTTCGCGCCGGTGATCTGCAGGAAGATGCCGTTCTGGTGACCGCCCTTGTGGTACTGGCCGGTCGAGTGCAGGAACCGCGGCCCCCACCCGAAGGTGGTCTGCAGCCCGGTCCGCTTCGCCAGCTCGGGACGCAGCAGCGCCGCCGAGGCGTCGTCGAGCCGGTCCAGGTAGGCCTGCACCGCGAGGTAGCCGCCCTCCGGCGCGGTCGCCAGGAACTCCCGCAGCACGTCGGACAGCGAGCCGTCGCCCGAGACCCCGGCCGGGGCGAAGATCTCCACCGCGTCGTCCACCGCGGTCGGCGTCTCGCCGCCGGTCAGCTTCGACGGGTCGTCCAGCAGCGAGCGGGCGGCCTTCTTCGCGGCCTCCACGTCCGGCTGGTCGAACGGGTTGATCTTCAGCAGCCGCCCGGCGATCGCGGTGGCGAACTCCCACAGCAGGAACTGCGCGCCGAGCGAGCCGGTGGTGGCCACCTTGGCGGCGCCGGTGACCGGGCCGATCGCGACCGGGGTCGCGTCGGCGCCCGCGTCGGCGAAGCCGGGCGCGGCCGGGCCGTCCACGGCGACCGGCAGCAGGCCGGTGCCGAGCTTGCCGGTGGACTCCGCGATCAGCTGCTCCGCCCAGTCGGCGAAGCCGGTGATGCCGGAGCCGGTGTCGGCCAGCACGACCTTCTCCGCACCGGCGTTGTGCGCGGCGCCCCACGCGGCGGCCAGCTTGACCGCCGGGTTGTCCGCGCTGTCGGCGCCGAGGACCTGCGCGGCGGCCGCGGCCTGGTCGAGCAGCCTGGCGATGTCCGCCCCGGCCAGCCCGGCCGGCACCAGCCCGAACGCGGTGAGCGCCGAATAGCGCCCCCCGACGTGCGGGTCGGCGAGGAACACCTTGCGGTACCCCTCCTTCTCGGCCAGCTCCGACAGCGGCGAACCGGGGTCGGTGACCACGACGATCCGCCGCGCCGCGTCGATCCCGTTGTCCGCGAACGCCTTCGCGAAGATCCGGCGGTGGCTGTCGGTCTCCACCGTGCCGCCGGACTTCGACGACACCACCAGCACCGTGCGCTGGAGGTCGCCGGCGAGCGCGTCGGCGACCTGGCCGGGGTCGGTGGTGTCCAGCACGGTCAGCGCGACGTTCTCGGTGGCCGCGATGACCTCCGGCGCGAGCGACGAGCCGCCCATGCCGGCCAGGACGATCCGGTCGACGCCTTCGCTCCGCAGCTCCTCGCGCAGCGCCTCGATCTCGCCGATCAGCGGGCGCGACGACTTGTGCAGCGTGGTCCAGGACAGCCGGATCGAGGCCTCGGACTCGGCGTCGGCGCCCCACAGGGTGGGGTCCTGCGCCGCGACCTTGGACGCGACCTGGTCGGCGACGAGCTCGTCGACCATCGGGGCCGCTTGCGCGGCCAGCTCCTCGTCGCTGATCGTGACGGTCAGCTCTTCCCCCACCACGGCGTCAGCCCTTCGCCTTCTCGAGCTGCCCGGTGACGGTCTCCAGCAGCTCGGCCCAGGACTTGTCGAACTTCTCCACGCCCTCGTCCTCCAGCGTGCGGAAGACGTCCGGGATGTCGATGCCCACCGCGGCGAGCTTGTCGAACACCTCCTGCGCCTGCGCGCCGGTGCCGGTGACCTTGTCGCCCTCGACCTTGGCGTGGTCGGCGGCGGCGAGCAGCGTCTTCTCCGGCATGGTGTTGACCGTGCCGGCCACGACGAGCTGGTCGACGTAGCGGGTGTCCGAGTACGACGGGTCCTTCACGCCGGTGGAGGCCCACAGCGGGCGCTGCGGCCGGGCGCCCGCGGCGGCCAGCGCCTGCCAGCGGTCGGTGGCGAACAGCTCCTCGTAGGCGGCGAAGGCGAGGCGGGCGTTGGCGATGGCGGCCTCGCCGCGCAGCGCCTTGGCCTCGTCGGTGCCGATCGCGTCCAGCCGCTTGTCGATCTCACTGTCCACACGGGACACGAAGAACGAGGCGACCGACTCGATCGTCGCGAGGTCGTGGCCGTTGGCCTTGGCCTGCTCCAGCCCGGCGAAGAACGCCTCGATCACCTTGCGGTAGCGCTCGACCGAGAAGATCAGCGTGACGTTGACGCTGATGCCCTCGGCCAGGGTCTTGGTGATCGCGGGCAGGCCCTCCTCGGTGGCCGGGATCTTCACGAGGATGTTCGGCCGGTCGACGGTCTTCCACAGGTCCTGCGCCTCGGCGGCCGTCTTGTCGGCGTCGCGGGCCAGGCGCGGGTCGACCTCGATCGACACGCGGCCGTCCACCCCGTTCGTGCGGGTGTAGACGTCGCGGAACAGGTCCGCGGCGTTGCGCACGTCGGTGGTGGTCAGCTCGCGGACGGCGGCGTGGACGTCCGCGCCGCGGGCGGCCAGCTCGCGGACCTGGGCGTCGTAGGACTCGCCGTCCGCCAGCGCGTTGGCGAAGATCGTCGGGTTGGTGGTCACGCCGGTGACGTGACGGTCGCGGATGAGCTCGGCCAGGTTGCCGGAGTTCAGCCGTTCGCGCGACAGGTCGTCGAGCCAGATGGACACGCCGGCCTGCGACAGCTGAGCAAGGTTGTCGCTCATGACTTCATCCCCTTTGCGGTGATTCAGGAGTTCTTGGTCTTGGCGAGCGAGCGGCGCGCGGCGTCGACCACGGCGTCGGCGGTGAACCCGAACTCGCGGAACAGGGTCTGGTAGTCGGCCGAGGCCCCGAAGTGCTCGATCGAGACGATCTCACCGGCGTCGCCGACCCAGCGGTACCACGGCTGCGCGATGCCGGCCTCGACCGACACGCGGGCCTTCACCCCGCTGGGCAGGACCGACTCGCGGTACGCCTCGTCCTGCGCCTCGAACCACTCGACGCACGGCACCGACACGACCCGGGTGGGCACGCCGTCGGCCTCGAGCGTCTTGCGGGCCTCGACGGCCAGCTGGACCTCCGAACCGGTCGCCATCAACACGACCTCCGGAGTGCCGGAGGAGGCGTCGGCGAGCACGTAGGCGCCCTTGGCGACCTTGTCCGCCGCGGTGCCCTCGAGCACCGGGACGTTCTGGCGGGTCAGCGCCAGGCCCGACGGGTGGCGCTTGTCCTCCAGCGCGGCCTTCCACGCGCCCGCGGTCTCGTTGGCGTCCGCGGGCCGGACCACGTTCAGGCCCGGGATGGCGCGCAGCGAGGCCAGGTGCTCGATCGGCTGGTGCGTCGGGCCGTCCTCGCCGAGGCCGATCGAGTCGTGCGTCCACACGTAGATGACCGGCGCGTGCATCAGCGCGGCCAGCCGCACCGGCGGGCGCATGTAGTCGCTGAACACCAGGAAGGTGGCGCCGTAGGGCCGGGTGCCGCCGTGCAGCGCGATGCCGTTGAGGATCGAGCCCATGGCGTGCTCGCGGACACCGAAGTGCAGCGTGCGGCCGTAGGGGTTGGCCTGCCACATGCCGGTGGAGGCCTTCTCCGGGCCGAACGAGTCGGCGCCCTTCATGGTGGTGTTGTTGCTCTCGGCCAGGTCGGCCGAACCGCCCCACAGCTCCGGCAGCACGTCGGCCAGCGCGTTGAGCACCTCGCCGGAGGCCTTGCGGGTCGCGATGCCCTTGGCGTCGGGCTCCCAGCTCGGCAGCTTCTCGGCCCAGCCCTCGGGCAGGTCGCGGGTGGCCAGCCGGTCGGCGAGCTTCTTGCGCTCCGGGTTGGCGGCGGCCCACGCGTCGAAGCGCTCCTGCCACGCGGCGCGCTCCTGCTTGCCGCGGTCCAGTGCCTTGCGCGTGTGCGCGATCACCTCGTCGTCGACCTGGAAGCTGCGCTCCGGGTCGAAGCCGAGGATCTCCTTGACCGCGGCGACCTCCTCGGCGCCCAGCGCGGCGCCGTGCGCCTTGCCGGTGTTCATCTTGTTCGGCGCCGGGTAGCCGATCACGGTGCGGAGCAGGATGAACGACGGGCGGGTGGTCTCCGCCTTGGCGGCCGCGATGGCCTCCTCGATCGCGACGACGTCCTCGCCGCCCTCGACGACCTGGACGTGCCAGCCGTAGGCCTCGTACCGCTTCGCGGTGTCCTCGGACAGCGCGATGTTGGTGTCGTCCTCGATCGAGATCTTGTTGTCGTCGTAGATGACGACCAGGTTGCCCAGCTCCTGGCGGCCCGCGATGGACGACGCCTCGGAGGTCACGCCCTCCTCGATGTCGCCGTCTGAGGCGATCACGAAGATGTGGTGGTCGAAGATGCTCTCGCCGGGCGCGGCGTCCGGGTCGAGCAGGCCGCGCTCGCGGCGGGCGGCCATCGCCATGCCGACCGCGTTGGCCAGGCCCTGGCCGAGCGGGCCGGTGGTGGTCTCCACGCCCTTGGTGTGCTGGTACTCCGGGTGGCCCGGGGTCTGCGAGCCCCACTTGCGCAGCTGCTTGAGGTCCTCGAGCTCGAGGCCGTAGCCGGCGAGGTACAGCTGGATGTAGAGCGTCAGGCTGGAGTGCCCGGCGGACAGGACGAACCGGTCACGCGCCGGCCACTCCGGGTCGCTCGGGTCGTGGCGCATGATCCGCTGGAAGAGCGAGTACGCCACCGGCGCCAGGCTCATCGCGGTGCCGGGGTGACCGCTGCCGCAGTTCTCGACCGCGTCGGCGGCCAGCACCCGGACGGTGTCGACCGCACGGGTGTCGAGGTCGGTCCAGTCGGCGGGCAGGTTCCGCCGCAGCAGTGGGTTGTTCTCGCTGATGGAGGCGATATCGGACACTGAACTCGAACTCCCCGTCCTTCTCGGTGGCAACTCTTCTGTTCGTGGGGGTCTTCGCGCGCGCAGGCTCCACTCATCTCAATCGATCCCGAAGAGACGATATTCCTGCTAGCGGGCGTGCGCACGACCACAAGCGCAACCCCCGGCGCCAGCCTAGTAGGTCGGGTACCCGGCGCCTCCGGGGCCGACACACGCGGCTGGCCCACCCCGGTGCGCGCGGGGTGCGAACCCGGCGATTACGATCGGTTGCGGTGCCGGGCTGCCCCGGTGCCCCCGAATCTGACTCAGGGAGCGGAATTGTCGTTGGTGAACGCTGCGCACGGGCGCAGTGACAGCACCAGCGCTGTCGACCCCGGAGGCGAGCGCCCGCGTGGTCTGCGGCGCGTGAGCCGGATCGTCGGCGCCTACGTCGCCCTGACCAAGCCTCAGGTCATCGAGCTGCTGCTGGTCACCACCATCCCGGCGATGTTCCTCGCCGCGCGCACGATCCCGTCGCCGTGGCTGATCCTGGCGACGCTGGTCGGCGGCACCATGGCCGCGGGCAGCGCGAACGCGCTGAACTGCGTCATCGACGCCGACATCGACAAGGTGATGAACCGGACGAAGCGGCGCCCGCTGGTCCGCGACTCGGTGCCGCGGCGCAACGCGCTGGTGTTCGCGCTGGCGCTGGGCGCCGGTTCGTTCGCGATGCTGTACTTCACGGTGAACCTGCTGGCCGCCGTGCTGGCGATCGCGACGATCCTGTTCTACATCTTCGTGTACACGCTGGTGCTCAAGCGGCGCACGGCGCAGAACGTGGTGTGGGGCGGCGCGGCGGGCTGCATGCCGGTGGTGATCGGCTGGGCCGCGGTCACCGGCACGGTGCAGTGGCCCGCGTTCGTGATGTTCGCCGTCATCTTCTTCTGGACGCCGCCGCACACCTGGGCGCTGGCCATGAAGTACCGCGACGACTACGAGCGCGCCGGCGTGCCGATGCTGCCGGTGGTCGCCACGCCGGAGCACGTGGCCCGCCAGATCCTCATCTACTCGTGGGTGATGGTCGGCTGGACGCTGCTCCTGCTGCCCGCGACGAGCTGGCTGTACGCGAGCTTCGCGGTGCTGGCCGGGTCCTGGTTCCTCTTCTACGCGCACCGCCTCTACTCGGGCGTCAAGCGCGGCGTGGAGACCAAGCCGATGGCCCTGTTCCATCGGTCGAACACGTACCTGATGATCCTGTTCTGCGCGCTCGCGGTCGACTCGGCGATCGGTCTGCCCACGCTCGGCCTGCCGTTCTGACGCGCGGCCGGGAATCTTCCGGCGCTCGCCTTCGTTGGGTTCCAGGCCGACTTGTCACCCGATGCCGAAAGCAGGTTGCTCTTGTCCGTGGCTGAGGACCGGGAACCCCAGAACACGACCGACCTTCAGCACGAGCAGGACTACGTGTCCATGCTCTACCGCAGGCTCGACGCCGAGCGCACCACCGCCGAGCGGCGCCTGGAGCGGGCGCTGCGCTCGCACGGCGAAACCCCGCAGGAGAGCGCCGAGCGGGACGCCGCCAGCAGCCTCCACCACGAGCGGCTCGCGCAGCTCGGCTCCGTCGAGCAGGGCCTGTGCTTCGGCAGGCTCGACTTCCACGACGAACAGGCGCCCGCCTACATCGGGCGGCTCGGCCTGTTCGACGAGGAGGGCGACTACGAGCCGCTGCTGCTGGACTGGCGCGCGCCGGCCGCGCGGCCGTTCTACCTGGCCACCGCCGCCTCGCCGGAGGGCGTGCGGCGCCGCAGGCACATCCGCACGCTGAGCCGCAAGGTCGTCGGTCTCGACGACGAGATCCTCGACCTGCGCGCCGTCGACGGGCAGCAGGCCGACCTGGGCCTGGCAGGCGAGGCCGCCCTGCTGGCCGCGCTGGAGCGCAAGCGCACGGGTGAGATGAGCGACATCGTCGCCACCATCCAGGCCGAGCAGGACGACATCATCCGCGACGACCTCGGCGGCGTCGTCGTGGTCCAGGGCGGGCCGGGCACCGGCAAGACCGCCGTGGCCCTGCACCGGGCCGCCTACCTCCTCTACACCTACCGCCAGCAGCTCGCCTCCCGCGGCGTGCTCGTGGTCGGGCCGAACAGCACGTTCCTGCACTACATCGGCCAGGTCCTGCCGTCGCTGGGCGAGACCGGGGTGCTGCTGTCCACGATCGGGCAGCTGTTCCCCGGCATCCGGGCGCGCGGCGCGGACAGCCGCGCGGCGGCCGAGGTCAAGGGCAGGCTGGCCATGGTCGACGTGCTCACCAGGGCCGTCGCCGACCGCCAGCGGGTGCCGGAGGAGCGGTTCGAGGTCGCCTTCGACGACGACGTGCTGGTGCTCGACCGCGCGGTCGTCGAGCGGGCGCGCGCCAAGGCCCGGCGCACCCGCCGCCCGCACAACCTGGCGCGCCGCGTCTTCGTCGACGCGATGCTGGACGCGCTGACCGAGCGGGCCGCGGTGCGCATGGAGGTCGACCTCTTCGAGGGGGTCCCCGACATCCCGCTCGCCGAGGGCGAAGACGCCGACGCGCCGGTGCTGGACGCGGGGGACCGGGTCGAGATCCGCAAGGAGCTCGCCGAATCCGAGACCGTCGCCGCTGCGATCGACGAGCTGTGGCCGAAGATCACGCCGCAGCGGCTGCTGCGCGACCTGTTCGCCGAGCCGGACCGCCTGCTGTCCGCGTCCGAGGGGCTGCTCTCCGACGCCGATCGCGCGGCGCTGAAGCGCCCGGCCCGCTCGCCCTGGACGCCGGGCGACGTGCCGCTGCTCGACGAGCTGGCCGAGCTGCTCGGCGAGGACGACGAGGCCGAGCGCGCCGCGCGCGAGCGGCGCGAGCGCGAGGAGCGCGCCTACGCCGAAGGTGTGCTCGACATCATGGACCAGGACGAGGAGCTCCTGGACGAGGACCAGATCAACATCGCCGACATCCTGGACGCCGAGCTGTTCGCCGAGCGGCAGGAACGCAGCAGCCACCTGACCGCGGCGCAGCGCGCGGCCCGCGACCGCACCTGGACGTTCGGGCACGTCATCGTCGACGAGGCGCAGGAGCTCTCGGCGATGGACTGGCGGCTGCTGATGCGCCGCTGCCCGAGCCGGTCGATGACCGTCGTCGGGGACGTCGCCCAGACCGGCGCGCCGGGCGGGGCGTCGTCGTGGCGGGACATGCTCGGCCACTACGTCGGGGACCGCTGGCGGCTGCGTGAGCTGACCGTCAACTACCGGACCCCGGTGGAGATCATGAACCGCGCCGCCGAGGCGCTGCGCGAGGTGGACCCGGACCTGCGGGTGCCGACGTCGGTGCGGGAAACCGGTGTCGAGCCGTGGGGCGCGCCGCTCGGCGAGCGCCCGCTGGCGTCCATCGTGGACGAAGAGGTGGCTGCCGCGGACGGCGGCACGGTCGCGGTGCTGGTCCCGGCCGCCAGGCTGGGCGCGGTCCGGTCCGAACTGGACGGTCACGGCGACGCGGTGTCGGTGCTCACCGTCGCCGAGGCCAAGGGGCTCGAGTTCGACGGTGTCGTGGTGCTGGCGCCGGAGGAGATCGTGGCGGAGTCGCCGCGCGGCTGGAACGACCTCTACGTCGCCTACACCCGTGCCACGCAACGGCTCGGCATCTTGTACTCCGCCGGACGGCCGACGTCAACGCCCGGTTAAGGTGTCGCCATGCGTAACGCTGGCAAGATCGTGCTCGCGGCGGCAGCCGCCCTCGCTCTCGGGGCCTGCGCGCCCGACCAGGAACCGTCGTCCTTCCCGCCCGGAGGCGGCCCGACCTACCCGGCTCCCGAGCCGGCGGGGGCGTCCGCGAGCGCTTCGGCGGGGCACGACACGGGCAGCGCCGCGCACGAGTGCACCGCGGACGACATCACCGTGACCGGTGACTTCGGCGCCAAGCCGACGATCACGATCCCGGACACCTGCAGCGCGCCGACCAGGCTGCTGACGAAGGACCTGAAGCCGGGTACCGGCGCCACCGCCCACGCGGGCAGCACGCTGCAGATGGACTACGACCTGGTGACCTGGTCGGACAAGGTCGACCAGCAGAACTCGTTCGGCTCGGCGCCGTTCTCGTTCGCGCTGGGCGAGGGCACCGCCATCCCGGGCTGGGACCAGGGGCTGGAAGGCATCAAGCAGGGCGGCCGCCGCCTGCTGGTCATCCCGCCGGACCTCGGTTACGGCGCCCGCGGCAACGGCCCGATCAAGCCGAACGAGACGCTCGTCTTCGTCGTCGACGCGGTCCAGGTCGCCGGCTGACGCCCGGTGGCAGCCGCGGGGGAGCCTGACCGGCGGCAGCCGGGCTCGTCCCTCGCGGCGGGCTCGGCGGGCAGGAACGCCGCCCGGATCGGAGGCTGACCCATGGACGTCCGCGGAGCGGTCGCGGTGGTCACCGGCGCCTCGTCGGGCATCGGGGCGGCCACCGCGCTCCGGCTGCACGAGGCAGGTGCTCGCCTCGTGCTGCACGGGCGTGACGGCGACCGGCTGGACGCGCTCGCGGAGCGCACCGGCGGCGTCGCCGTCCGCGCCGACTTCGCCGAGCCCGGCGCGGTCGAGGCCGCCGCGGAGGAGATCGCCGCGCGGGCCGGGCGGGTGGACGTTCTCGTCAACAACGCCGGGATGGGCTACGCCGGCCCCGTGTCCGGCATGTCCGGTGCCGACGTGCGGCGGTTGCTCTCCGTGAACTTCGCCGCACCCGTCGAACTGACCCGTGCCCTGCTGCCCGCGCTGCTCGACCGGCCCAGGGCGGCGGTGGTCTTCGTCACATCCATCGCGGGCCGGGCCGGGGTGGCGGGGGAGTCGGTGTACTCGGCGACCAAGGCGGGGGTGGACGTTTTCGCCGAGAGCCTGCGGCTGGAACTGGCCGGTACCGGGGTGCGGGTCGGGGTGGTCGTGCCCGGGGTGGTGGACACCGAGTTCTTCGCCCGCCGCGGCCGTCCCTACCAGCGGCGCAGCCCCAGGCCGGTGCCCGCGGACAAGGTGGCCGCGGCGGTGCTGGCGGCGATCACGGCGGACCGGGCCGAGCAGTACGTGCCGCGCTGGCTGAGATTGCCAATTGCGGTGCGGGGGACCGTGCCCTCGGTGTACCGTGCACTATCTGCCCGGTTCGGGGGTTCGGACTGAGTTCCCGGAATCTTTCCGCCACTGGAAGCGCTGACAAGTGACGTGTTAGTCCCGGTATTCCTCGGATTCGCCGCGGCGTTCCTGTTCGCGGCGTCAGCCGCGCTGCAGCGACGCGCGGTGATCGAGGTTGCCGACAGTGACGTCGAGGGGCGCGCCGCGCGACATCGCGTCCCCGTACTGTGGCTGATCCGCAAGCTGTTGCGCAAGAGGGTGTGGCTCGCGGGATGGGCCACGAACCTGTTGGGCTTTTTCAGCCAGGCCGCCGCGTTGCACTTCGGGTCGATCGCGCTCGTGCAGCCGCTGCTGGTCACCGAACTGCTCTTCGCGCTGCCGATGGCCTCGGCCGCGATCCGCCGCTGGCCGCCGCTGCGGGACTGGCTGGCCGGGCTCGCCATCACCGGCGGGGTGGTGGTGTTCCTCGCGGTCGAGGGCACCGCGCCGCTGGGCGGGTCGCCGGACCAGGGCCGCCTGCTGATCGCGGTGCTGATCGCCGCGGCCACCGTCGTCACCCTCGTGCAGGTCGCCCAGAACCGGGGCCCGCTGCTGCACAGCGCGCTCATCGCCACCGCGGCAGGCATCTGCTACGCGATCAGCGCGGCCATGATGAAGGTGACCACCGACCTGCTGTTGAACGAGGGTGTCGCTCACACCGCGCTCACCTGGCCGGGGTACGTGCTGGCGCTGTCGACCTTCTCCGGGCTGCTGCTCGGGCAGCAGGCGTACGGGTCGGGTTCGCTGTCCGCGGCGATCGCCGTGATGTCCATCGTGAACCCCGCGGCCAGCTATTTCCTGGGACTACTGGCGTTCAACGCGACGCTGGTGACCGAGCCGGGCCCGCTCGCGGCGACCGCCGGCGCGGCCCTGTTGTTGATCCTCGGCGTGTTCGGGCTCGCGCACTCGCCGAGCGTGCAGGCGGAGACGACCCGGTCGGCCCAACACGGGGTTTATCCCGGAAGTGGTAAATTCTCGGGAACCGTTCCCTCCCGGTCCCGTTCTTCGGACTCCTTCGCTCAGGATTAATTCAGGTATCCGGCGTAGGTTTCGGGCCCGGCGGGCGGTGGAACCTACAGAGCCTGTCGAGAGTGCGCTGCCCCCGCGCACCCAGGGCAGACCCTTGGAGGCTGGAGCCCGTGCACCACCGAGCGTCGTCCGGCGACCGCCATTTGGTGATCGAAATACCGCACCTGCGGAAAACGATCAAGGATGCGGCGATCCTGTTGCTGGAAACGGTCGTCGTCCCGTCGGTTCTGCTGGCGTTGTTGTTGCATTTCGTCGGCCTGGTCCCCGCGCTGTGCGCGGTTCTGGGCTGGGCGGCCGTCGTGATCGGCGCGCGCCGCCTGATGAAGCGCGACATGCCCCGCACACTGCTGCTGTGCACGGCGATGCTGGTCGGACGCGCGGCGTTCGCGCTGGTCACGTCCAGTGCGGTGGTGTACGTGCTGCAACCGGCCGTCGGCTCGGTGCTGATGTTCCTGATCTTCGTCGGCAGCGCGATGATCGGGCGCCCCATCACGGCGCGCCTGGCGAAGGACTTCGTGCGGCTGCCCGCGGAGCTGTTCAAGCACCGCACGGTGAACCGCGTGTTCATCGAGGTGGCACTGCTCTGGGGCGGCTCGCGGCTCATCGACGCCGCGATGACCATCGGGTTCCTGCACTGGGGCGTCGAGGCGGGCCTGATGTCGCGCGGCATCCTCAGCGGGCTGCTCACCGCGCTGACCGTCGCGGCCTGCGTGGGCCACGGATGGCGCAAACTCCGCCGCGACGGCGTGACGCTCCGGCTGGCCGGCCGCCACAGCCCCGCACCGGCTGCCGCCTGACGCCGCCGTCCGCTCGGGGGCAGTTCGGCGCTCCCGCGGACGAGCCGCGCCGGTGCGCGAGAGCCGCGCGCTCGGGTGGGTGAGGCCCACCCGCCCGCGGGCGAGGTTGCCGGGCGAGAGGCCCCGCGCCCTGTGGGCGAGCCGCATGCCCGGGCAAGGCCTGGCGCCCCTGTCGGCGAGCGCACGCTCCCACCGCGAGCTCCACCGGCGCGAGAGGGCCACGCGCGCGAGAGCCCGCGCTCCAGCGGCCGAGCCCCACGCCCCAGGGTGCCGAGCGCCGTGCCCCCGCCCGCGAGTTCCGCGTTCCCGCACGCACGCGCTCCGCGCGCGAGCCCCACGCCCCCGCGCGAGCCCCACGCCCCCGCGCGAGCCCCACGCCCCCGCGTGAGCCCCACGCCCCCGCGCCAGCTCCCCGCTCCTGCGGCCGAGCCCCGCGCTCCAGGGTGCGAGCCCCGCGCCCCCTCGCGGCAGCCCCGAGCCCACCCCCATTGTGCGGGCCACGGTCCGCCCGGCGGTACCCGGTCAAGCCGCCGCGCCGGGGCCGGGCAGCAGGTCGACGTCCTGGGCGTGCATTGCCTCGCCGCAGTGGTCGCAGCGCAGTCCGGCGCCGCTGACCGACCCGCACGTCCGGTGCCGGTACACCACCGGCGGCCCGGCCTCGCCCGCCAGCCACCGGTCGCCCCAGTGCGCCATCGCCATCAGGACCTCCACGAGCTCCGCGCCCCGCTCCGTCAGCACGTACTCGTAGCGCGGCCGCCGGTCGTACGGCCGTCGCTCCAGCACCCCGCGCTCCACCAGGTGGTTCAGCCGCTCGGTCAGCACCTTCCGCGAGATGCCCAGGTCGGCCTGGATCTGCTCGAACCGGGTCATCCCCGCCCACACGTCCCGCAGCACCAGCGGTGACCACGGCTCCCCGATGACGTCCAGCGTGCGCGCGATCGAGCACGCCATCCCGCCGAAGTTCGTCCGCTGCATGGACCCGACTCTAGCAATTGGGGTTCCCTGAAGGAACTCAGACTGCTACCGTCGGAGTCTCTTGAAGGAACCCCGTAAGGAGCGCCGAGAGGAGCAAGGTCATCGCCGCCCACGCCGTCTCCGTCGACGGCTTCATCACCGGCCGCGACCCGCGCCCCGGCCACGGCCTCGGCGACGGCGGGATGCTGTTCGACTGGTACTTCGACGGCGACACCCCGAGTGGCGTCTTCGACGGCTTCCGGCTGAGCGAGCCCAGCGCCCGGGTGTTCGACGCACTCGCCGGCCGGGTGGGCGCCATCGTCGCCGGGCGCACCACCTACGAGGACTCCGACCGCTTCGGCGGCGGCAGCCCGCACCCGAAGGCGCGGCTCGTCGTTCTCACCCACCGGCCCGCGGAAACCAGCACCCGGCAGACCCTCGTCACCACCGGGATCGAGGACGCGATCGCCCAGGCCCGCGACGCCGCAGGCGGCCGGGACGTCGGCCTCATGGGCGGTGGCGTGGTGACCTCGGCGCTCGCGGCCGGCCTCGTCGACGAGATCGTCCTCCACCAGGTCCCGGTCCTGCTGGGCGCGGGACGGCCCTACTTCCGGGAACTGCCCGCGCACGTGCGGCTCCGCCTCGTCGAAGCCGTCCCGGCGCCGGGCGTCACCCACCTGCACTACGCGGTCGAGCGGTGATTCGCGCGAGCGCTCCGGCCACGAAGCGTGGTATATGACGGTGTGCTCACCGTCGGTTCCACCTCACGGTCCCCGGTGGTCCCGGACGCCCGCGCGGCGGCCGTCCAGCGTCCGGGCTGGTGGGGTGAACTGCTGCTCGGGCTCGGCTTGTTCGGGATCTACCTGCTGGTCGAGGCGTTCCCGCTGCCGGGCCGCGAACCGCGGGCGCACGCCAACGGCGAAGCGCTGCTGGCGTTCGAACGCTGGATGCACCTGGACTTCGAGCTCCCGGTCAACCTGTGGCTCGCCGAGCAGGGCTGGATCCGCGTCTTCGCCAACTACGAGTACGCGATCACCTACATCGCGAGCGCGATCATCCTGCTGATCTGGGTGCACGCCCGGCACCCGGTCCACTACCGCTCGGTGCGCAACAGCTTCGTCTGGCTCAACCTGTTCGCGCTCGCCTGCTTCTGGCTCTACCCGGTCGCGCCGCCGCGGATGCTCGACGGCGCCGGGTTCGTCGACACCGTGCGGCTCGGGAACACGTTCCTGTCCTGGGGCTCGCCGATGCTCCAGGGGGCCAACCAGCTGGCCGCGATGCCGTCCCTGCACGTCGGGTGGGCGCTGTGGGTCTCGGTGGTCCTCGCGCGCATCCGCGGCGGCTGGGTCGTGCAGATCGTCAGCGCGGTGCACGTCGCCATCACGTTCGCGGTCATCATCGCCACCGGCAACCACTACTGGATCGACGCGGCCGCCGCCGTGGTGTTCATCGCCGCGGCCACCTGGCTCGCGCAGGTCGCCCGGCCGGTCGACCGGGTGTCCGCCTCCGACACGTTCTTCCTGCACGTCGAGACCCCGGCGTACCCGCAGCACGTCGGCGGGCTCATCATGCTCGACACCACCGCCCACCCCGCCGGGCCGACCCGGGAGTGGGTGCAGCAGGCCATCCGCGACAAACTGCCCGCGATGCCCCGCTACGCGCAGCGCCTGTCGGACTACTCGCCCTGGCGCCGCCAGCACTGGGTGCCGCACCCGGACATCGACTGGGACTGGCACGTCCCCGACTTCGACCTGACCCGCCCGGACGGCACGCCCGGTGGCATGGGGGAGCTGCACAAGCTCGTCGCGCGGTTCCAGAGCGAGCCGCTGCCGCGGGACCGGCCGCTGTGGCGGTTCGCCGTCGTGCGCGGCGTGGAGGAGAACACCGCGGCGGTGATTTCGCTGGTGCACCACGCGGTGGCGGACGGCATCGGCACGATCAGCCTGATGCTGGAGCTGTTCGACTCGCCCAGCCTGCTCGAGGGGCTCAACGAAACCAAGCGGCCCAACGCCCTGCAGAAGGCCGCCGCGGGCGCCGTCGGCCTGGCGCAGCTGGCCACCGACGGGCGCCCCAAGACGCGGCTGCCCGCGGGCGACCCGCCGGACCGTCGCTACGCCACCCTGCAAATCCCGCTCGACGACGTGCGTGAGCTGGCGCGCAAGCACGGCGTGCGGGTCACCGACCTGCTGCTGGGCGGGGTGGCCGGCGCGCTGCGGCGGGTCGCGGTGGCGCCGCTGCCGGAGTCGATGCTGACCTCGGTCACGTTGATGGCCGCCGAGCCGCGGCCCGGCGCGGAGGGCAACGTCACCGCCGCGGTCATGGTGGACATCCCGCTGGGGGACATGCCCGAAGCCGAGCGCCTGAAGAGGATCGCCAAGGCCACCAAGCGGTTGCGCACCGGCACGAGGGTCATCGCGTCCCGGTTCGTGCAGCACACGCTGGCCGGGCTGATGCCGGCGTTCTTCCACCGCTGGTTCGCCCGGACCGTCTACAACGAACGGTTCTTCAACGGCACCGTGTCCAACATGCCCGGTGCCGCGTGGCAGGTGGACTTCGGCGACTTCCCGCTGCGCACGGCGTTCGCCATCATTCCGCTCGCGCCGGGCACCCCGTTCACCATCGGCGTGCTGGGGTGGTACGGATCGTTCTCCATGAGCGCCACCGTGGACGCGGCGCTGGTGGACAGCGTGGACGGCTTCCTCGCCGAATTCCGCGCGGTGCTGGCGGAACTGGACTGACGCGTCACACGTCGCCGGGGTCCGAAGTGCCCCAGGCGAGCGCGAGGGTGAGGCGGCGGCGGTTGTCCGGATCGTCCAGGCTCTCGCCGAACAGCTCGCGCAACTGGGCCATCCGGTAGCGCACCGTTTGCGGGTGTATGTGCAGTTCCTCCGCCATGGCGCGGCGGTCGCCGAGGTGCCGCAGCCAGCAGGCGAGCGTCTCGCACAACCGCTTGCGCGTCACCGGCCCGAGGTGCGCCAGCGGAGCGAGACACTGGTGGCGCATCGCGTCGAAGAGCTTCGCGTCGCGGTGCACGATGATCGAGTCCAGGTGCTCGTCCACGAACACCGGATCGTCCTCCAGCACGTGCGTGCGGCGCAGCTGCGCGGCCAGCTCGGCGACGTGCATGCTGGCCGGCAGGCGTTCCAGCGGCACCGCGTGCCCGACCACCGCGCCCGCGCCGCGCAACGCCGACGCCAGCCGCTCCCGCCGCTGCGGTCCGTCCGGATCGGGCACGATGGCGCAGACCAGCCGCTGCCGCCGGACGTGCAGCGACGAGTTCCCGAGCCGCCCCAGCAGCGCGCTGCCGACCGGATTGTCCGGCTCCACCAGGACGACCGCCGCCTGCCGCGGCAGCGGCCAGTCCACCCTGGCCGCGGCGGCGCGGATCGCGGCGGAATCGGATCGGTCGGACAGCAGCATGTCCGCCAGCTCGTCGCGCAACCGCTCCCGCATCGCGGCGGATTCGGACTGCTCCAGCACGTAACCGCGAGCCGACGCCGAGGACAGCTGGTCCACGAAGATGAACACCGCCTCGGCCAGCGAGGCGAACATGTCGGAGGGGACACCGACCTCGAGCGCGACCTCGGCGACGTGGTGCCACGCCACCCGCGCGCCGATCTGGTAGGCCGACAGCAGGCTCGTCAGATCGCGGCCCTGCTGCCACTGCGCCCGCCCGATCTCCTCGAACAGCGGCTGCTCGCCGAACCGGTCCGCGCCGTGGTCGGTGATGCCGGACAGCTCCGCGATGTCCCATTTGGCCATCCGCAGCAGCCGCTGCAGGAACATGTTGGCGGAGACCAGGACCTCGTCCCGTTCGGTGACGATGAACTCCGCGTAGTCCGGCCAGTGCTCGTTCAGCAGCCGCGCCACGTCGTCCAGCATGCGCGGCAACCGTTCCGAGGTCGCCTTCGCCAGATCCGCCAGCGTGCCGTCGCTGGTCTCCGTTCGTCTGCCCGCCATGTCGTGGACCCCCACTCGCCTGCCCGCGTGCCGTCCATCGTCCGGGTCAATACTGTCAGCTCGTGACAACCGTGGCTTCTCCATTTTTGTTTCCGGAGCGAAGAATCGAACGCGGCCGCGGAGTGATTATGAGGCGATGGCTCCCGCACCCCCTGGTCCCGGCACGGTCGGCGACCGCGTGCTGCGTGAAAAGGAGCGGGCCGAGAACTTTCCGGTAGCACTGCGGATACTTCCCCGTGACCTGCGCGCGGACCTGGTGGCGGTGTACGACGTCGCCCGGGTCATCGACGATCTGGGTGATGAGTCAGCAATCGAGGACCGCACGCCCGGGTTATTGCGATTCCAGCGCGATCTGGAACGCGCCTTTCGGGGGGATCAACCACACGAACGGGTATTGCGTGATCTTCTTCCCGCGATTCACCGGCGGGATCTGGAACTCGACCCGTTCAATCGCCTCGTGCGGGCGAACCTCCAGGACCAGCGAGTCGCGTCCTACGCCACGCAGGCCGAACTGGAGGACTACTGCGTGCTCTCCGCCGATCCGGTCGGGCGGATCGTGCTGCGCGTCTTCGGCGTGCGCGACCCGGTCGCCGAGCGCCTGTCCGACCGGGTGTGCACCGCGCTCCAGCTGATCGAGCACTGCCAGGACGTGGCCGAGGACCGCCGCAACGGGCGGGTCTACCTGCCGCGAACCGGCCTGGCCGCGTTCGGCGCCACCGAGGCCGACCTGGACGCCACCACGACGAGCCGCCCGGTGCGGCTGGCCGTCGCCGCCCAGACCGCCCGCGCGCTCGACCTCCTCACCGAGGGCGCGGCGCTGCTGGACCGCCTGCACGGCTGGGCGCGGCTCGCCGTGGCCGGCTACATCGCCGGGGGGCTGGCCACCCTCGACGCGCTGCGCCGCGCCCGCTGGGACGTCCTGGCAGGCACCCCGCGCCCGCGCAAGACCGACGTCCTGGCGCACCTGACCGCCCTGCTGGTGCGCCCGTCCGCCCATGTCCGACGGATCCGGGAAGGTGGTCGGCTCACATGACGACACCCACGATCGACCAGGCCTACGCCACCTGCGAGGACATCACCAGGACGGAGGCCCGCAACTTCTACTGGGGCATCCGGCTGCTCACCCGTCAGCGCCGGTCGGCGCTGTGCGCGGTGTACGCGCTGGCGCGGCGCGTCGACGACATCGGCGACGGCGACCTGCCGGTCGAGGAGAAGGCCGCGCAGCTGGAGATCGTGCGCAAGGAGCTGGCCGCGCTCGACCGCAGCACCGACCCGGTGATGGTCGCGGTCGCCGACGCCGCCCACCGCTACCCGGTGCCGCTGGAGGCGTTCGAGGAGCTGCTCGACGGCGTGTGGATGGACATCGAGGGCCGCCGCTACGGCACCTTCGACGAGCTGACCGAGTACTGCCGGTGCGTGGCCGGGTCGATCGGGCGGCTGTGCCTGGGCGTGTTCGGGCACAAACCGCACCCGCAGGCCGCCCGCTACGCCGACGCGCTCGGAATCGCCCTGCAGCAGACGAACATCCTCCGCGACATCCGCGAAGACCTCCTGGGCGGCCGGATCTACCTGCCGAAGGAGGACCTCGACGCGTTCGGGGTCGAGCTGCGGATCACCGACGGCGCGCTGGCCGACCCGGACGGCGGCCTGGCGAACCTCATCCGGCACAGCGCGGCCCGCGCCCGCGAGTGGTACGCCGACGGCATGCGGCTGGGCCCGCTGCTGGATCGCCGCAGCGGCGCGTGCTGCCTGGCGATGGCCGGCATCTACCGGCAGCTGCTGGAACGGATCGCCGACGACCCCGCCGCGGTGTACGACAAGCGTCTTTCCTTGTCCGGCAGGGAAAAGCTGGGCGTGGCGGTCCGCGCGCTGGGCGGGCGGGCGGCATGAGGCAGCGGGTCGCGGTCGTCGGTGGCGGTCTCGCCGGGATCACCGCGGCCCTGCGCTGCGCCGACGCCGGGCACGAGGTGACGCTGCTGGAGTCCCGCGGCCTGCTGGGCGGCCTGACGCACTCGTTCACCCGCGGCGGCCTGCACGTCGACAACGGGCAGCACGTGTTCCTCCGCTGCTGCACCGCGTACGTGAATCTCTTGCGGCGGCTCGGGGTGATGGACCGCGTGCACCTCCAGCCGCGGCTGGAGATCCCGGTGCGCTCGCCGCGGCTGCGCCGTCCGGTGTGGCTGCGCCGCAACCCGTTGCCCGCGCCGCTGCACCTCGCGGACTCGGTGCTGCGCTACACCCCGCTCGGCCTCGGCGACCGGATGCGCTTCGCCGGCGCCGCGCTCGCGCTGAAGTCGGTCGACCCGGCCGCGCCCAGCTCCGACCGGCGCACGTTCGGCGAATGGCTGTCCGCGCACGGGCAGAGCCGTGAGGCGATCACCAAACTCTGGGACCTGGTGGGCATCGCGACGCTGAACGCCCCCGCGGAGCGGGCGTCGCTCGGCTTGGCCGCGACCGTCTTCCAGGTGGGCCTGCTGACCGACGCGGACGCGGCCGACATCGGCTGGGCCACCGTCCCGCTGCGGCGGCTGCACGGCGAGCCCGCGCTGGCCCGGCTGACCGAGGCGGGCGTCACCGTCCGGCTCAACGCCAAGGTGACCGGGCTGTCCCGTGCGGACGGCTCCTGGCGGATCGGGACCGGCGAGCCGGTCGAGGCCGACCAGGTCGTGCTGGCCGTGCCGCCCCCGGTCGCGGCGAAACTGCTGCCCGCGGGCGCGGTCCGGCTGCCCGCGGACTTCGCCGACGCGCTGGGCAGCTCGCCGATCGTCAACGCGCACGTCGTCCTCGACCGCCCGGTCACGGACGAGCCGTTCTTCGCCGTCGTGGACTCGCCGCTGCAGTGGGTGTTCGACCGCACCACCTCCGCCGGCCTCGACCGCGGCCAGTACCTCGCGATCTCGCTGTCCGCGGCCGAGGAGGAGATCGACCTGCCGGTGCGGGCGCTGCGGGAACGCTTGCTGCCCGCGCTGCGCGAAGTGCTGCCCGCCGCACGCGACGCGGAGGTGCTCGACTTCTTCGTGACACGAGAACGGCACGCCACGTTCCGTCCCGCGCCGGGCAGCGCGGGGCTGCGCCCACAGGCCCGCACCCGCGCCCCGGGGCTGGTTCTGGCCGGCGCGTGGACCGCCACCGGGTGGCCGGCGACCATGGAAGGCGCCGTGCGCAGCGGTGAGGCGGCCGCCCAAGCCGTGCTCGGGACCCCCGCGGGGGCGCCGGGCCGATCGGAAGGGATACCCGCATGACCGCTGTACTCGATTCCCTGCAGCAGGGCAGGCAGGCCGTCCTGCCCGCGATGCGGGCCGCCGTCGACCGGCTCGACCCGGCCAGCCGCGCCATCGCCTACTACCACCTCGGCTGGACCGACCTGGACGGCAACCCGACCTCCGGCGGCGGCAAGGCCGTGCGTCCCGCGCTGGCGCTGCTGTCCGCCGAGGCCGCGGGCGCGCCACCGGCCACCGGGCTGCCCGGCGCGGTCGCGGTGGAGCTGGTGCACAACTTCTCGCTGTTGCACGACGACCTGATGGACGGCGACACCGAGCGGCGGCACCGGCCGACCGTGTGGGCGGTGCGCGGCGCGGCCAGCGCCATCCTCACCGGCGACGCGATGCTCGCCCTGGCCAACGAGGTCCTGCTGGACGCCGAGGGACCGGGCGCGGTCGCCGCGGCGCGCCTGCTGTCCGAGGCGGTCGGCGAGCTGATCCGCGGCCAGGTCCTCGACGTGGCCTTCGAGCAGCGCGACGACGTCACCCTCGACGAGTGCCTGGACATGGCGGGCGGCAAGACCGGCGCGCTGCTGTCGGCCAGCTCCGCGATCGGTGCCGTGCTCGCCTGCGCGCCCGCCCGCACGGTCGAGGCGCTCGCCGGGTTCGGCGCCGACCTGGGCCTGGCCTTCCAGCTGGTCGACGACGTGCTCGGAATCTGGGGCGAGCCGTCGGTCACCGGCAAGCCGGTGCACTCCGACCTGCGAGCCCGCAAGAAGAGCCTGCCGGTCACCTACGCCGTCACCCACGGCGGCGCGCCCGGCCGGGAGCTGGCCGCGTGGCTGACCGGCGGCGACGTCGCCGACGACGCGGCCGTGCGCCGCGCCGCCGACCTGGTCGACCTGGCCGGCGGGCGGGCGTGGGCGCTGGAGGAAGCCCACCGCCGGATGGCGGCGGGACGGCAGAAGCTCGAGGACGCCGAGGTCCCGGGACGGGTGCGCGAGGAGCTGCTGGCCCTCGCGCGGTTCATCGTGACCAGGGAGGCCTGAATGACGCAGACCGCGGACCCGGCGGCCAGATCCGCCGCCGGCGCCGCCGAGACGCTGGACCGTGCGGTCGCCCACCTCAAGGGGCTGCAACGCGACGGCGGCTGGTGGAAGGGCGAGCTGCAGACCAACGTCACCATGGACGCCGAGGACCTGCTGATGCGGGAGTTCCTCGGCATCCGCACCGCGCGTGAGACCGAGGAGGCCGCGCGCTGGATCCGCTCGCAGCAGCGCGCGGACGGCACCTGGGCCACCTTCCACGGCGGCCCCGGCGACCTGTCGACCACGCTGGAGGCGTGGGTCGCGCTGCGGCTGGCCGGGGACTCGCCGGACGAGCCGCACATGCGGCGGGCGGCGGAGTTCGTCCGCGCGGGCGGCGGGGTCGAGGCCAGCCGCGTGTTCACCCGGATCTGGCTGGCGCTGTTCGGGCTGTGGTCGTGGGACGACCTGCCGAACATGCCGCCCGAGCTGGTGCTGCTGCCGTCCTGGGTGCCGCTCAACGTCTACGACTGGGGCTGCTGGGCGCGGCAGACCGTGGTGCCGCTGACCGTGGTCAGCACCCTGCGGCCGGTCCGCCCGCTGCCGTTCGGCATCGACGAGCTGCGCACCGGCGTGAAGCGCGGCGGCGGGCTCGTCGCGCCGTGGACCTGGTCCGGCGCCTTCCACTACCTCGACAAGGCCCTGCACCTCTACGCCAAGGTCGCGGTCAAGCCGGTGCGGGAGTTCGCGATGCGGCAGGCCGCGGAGTGGATCCTGGCCAGGCAGGAGGCCGACGGCGGGTGGGGCGGCATCCAGCCGCCGTGGGTGTACTCCCTGCTCGCGCTGCACCTGCTCGGCTACTCGCTGGACCACCCGGCGATGCGCGCGGGCCTGCAGGGGCTGGAGGGGTTCCTGATCCGCGAGGAGACGCCCGAGGGCACCGTGCGGCGGCTGGAGGCCTGCCAGTCGCCGGTGTGGGACACCGCGCTGGCGATCACCGCGCTGCTGGACGCGGGCGCGCCCGCCGACGACCCGCACGTGCTCAAGGCCGTCGACTGGATGCTCGGCGAGGAGATCACCGTGCGCGGCGACTGGGCCGTGCGACGGCCCGACCTCGACCCGGGCGGCTGGGCGTTCGAGTTCGCCAACGACCTCTACCCGGACACCGACGACACCGCCGAGGTCGTGCTCGGCCTGCGCCGCGTCGCGCACCCGGACCGGGAGCGGCTGTCCGGGGCGCTGGACCGGGCCGTGGCGTGGGTGACCGGCATGCAGTCCCGCGACGGCGGTTGGGGCGCGTTCGACGCCGACAACACCCAGGAACTGACCACCAAGCTGCCGTTCTGCGACTTCGGCGCGGTCATCGACCCGCCGTCCGCGGACGTCACCGCGCACGTGGTCGAGATGCTGGCCAAGGAGGGCAGGGCGGGCAGCCGGGAGTGCCGCCGCGGCGTGAAGTGGTTGCTGGACCACCAGGAACCCGACGGGTCTTGGTTCGGCCGCTGGGGCGCCAACTACGTCTACGGCACCGGCGCCGTCTTGCCCGCACTCGTCGAGGCCGGGGTGCCGGCGTCGGCCACCGCGATCCGGCGGGCGGTGCGGTGGCTGGCCGAGCACCAGAACGCCGACGGCGGGTGGGGCGAGGACCTGCGGTCCTACCGCGACCCGTCGTGGGCCGGGCGCGGCGACTCGACCGCGTCGCAGACCGCGTGGGCGCTGCTGGCGCTGCTCGCGGCGGGGGAGCGGGACTCGGAGGTGACCGCGCGCGGCGTGCGGTGGCTGGCGCAGACCCAGCGCGCCGACGGCACCTGGGACGAGCCGCAGTTCACCGGCACCGGCTTCCCCGGCGACTTCTACATCAACTACCACCTGTACCGGCTGGTGTTCCCGGTGACCGCGCTCGGCCGGTACCTGGAACGGTCATGACCGGCGTCGTGGTCGCGCCGATGCGCGTCGAGGCCTCCGCGCTGCGGACGCCGGGCCTGGTGGTGCTGCGCGGCGGGATGGGCCCGCGCCGCGCGGCGGAATCGGCGCAGCGGCTGGCCGAGGCCGGACGGCCGGTTCTGGTCGCCGGGGTCGGCGGGGCGCTCGTGCCGGAGGTGCGGCCGGGCGACCTGGTGGTGGCGACCGAGATCGACGGCCCGGACGGGCGGGTGCCGCTGCACTCGGCGCCGGTGCTCGCCGCGGCGCTGCGGCGGCTCGGGCTGACCGTCCACCTCGGACCGATCGCGTCCGCGCCCTCCGTCGTGGACGGTGCGGAACGGGCCAGGTACGCGCGAAACGGCGCGCTGGCTGTCGACATGGAGTCCGCGGAGTTCGCGTCGCTGCCCGGTCCGGTCGCGGTCGTTCGGACCATTGTGGACACTCCGGATCAGCCGCTGTGGCGGCCGGGCACGGTGCTGCGTGGCCTGAGCGGACTGCGGTCGCTGCGGGCCGCGGTCCCGGCGCTGCGCGAGTGGTGCGAGGCGGCGGGGGAGGGCGAACTGCTGCTCGCCAGCCCGCGCTCGTTCTGCGCCGGCGTCGAGCGCGCCATCGAGATCGTCGAGCGGGCGCTGGAGCGGTACGGCGCGCCGGTCTACGTGCGCCGCCAGGTGGTGCACAACGCGCACGTGGTGCGGCGGCTGGAGGCGCTGGGCGCGGTGTTCGTGCAGGAGGTCGAGGAGGTGCCGCGCGGCGCGACGACGGTGCTGGCCGCGCACGGCGTCGCCCCGGCCGTGCGGGCCGCGGCGCAGGCACGGGACCTGCGCGTGATCGACGCGACCTGCCCGCTGGTCATGAAGGTGCACACCGAGGTCAAGCGCTACACCGGACGCGGCGACACGGTGTTCCTCATCGGGCACGCCGACCACGAGGAGGTCGAGGGCACGGTCGGGGAGGCGCCGGAGCGGATCGTGGTGGTCGAGGACGCCGAAGCGGCCGCGCACGTGCGGGCGCCCGAGGGCGGCGTGGCCTACGCGATGCAGACCACGCTGGCCGTGGACGAGGCCGACGAGATCGCCTCGGTGCTGCGCTCGCGGTTCCCCGGGATCGAGGGCCCGCGACGCGACGACATCTGTTACGCCACCACCAACCGCCAGCGCGCGGTGACGGCGGTGGCCGAGGAGGCGGACCTCGTTCTCGTGGTCGGCTCGGCGAACTCGTCCAACTCGGTGCGCCTGGTGGAAGTGGCGCGGCGGCGGGGGACCAGGGCCAGGCTCGTCGACGACGTGTCCGAAGTGGACCTGTGCTGGCTGGCCGGGGTGAAGCGGATCGGGATCACCGCGGGCGCCTCGGCCCCACCGGACCTGGTGGCGGAGCTGGTGCGGTGCCTTCGCGGGCTGGGCAGGTCGACGGTGACCGAGCGCGCGGAGGCCGATGAAGACGTGGTTTTCACACTACCCCGGGAGGTGAGCTAGACCATGGGCATGCCACTACGCCAGTCGATCCGGCTGGGTGCGTTCCTGGCCAAGCAGAAGCTGCTGCGCAAGGAGAAGTTTGCGATCCTGGTCGAGCTGGAACCGTTGTTCGCGTGCAACCTCAAGTGCGGTGGCTGCGGGAAGATCCAGCAGCCCGCGCACCTGCTGAAGCAGCGGATGCCGGTGCAGCAGGCCGTGGGCGCCGTGGAGGAGAGCGGCGCGCCGATGGTGTCCATCGCCGGTGGTGAGCCGCTGATGCACCCGCAGATCCACGAGATCACGCGGATCCTGCTGGAGCGCAACAAGATCGTGTTCCTGTGCACGAACGCGCTGCTGCTGCCCAAGCACATCCACAAGTTCAAGCCGCACCGCAACTTCACCTGGATGGTCCACATCGACGGGCTCGAGGAGAAGCACGACGCGTCGGTGCGCAAGGAGGGCGGTTTCCAGGCCGCGGTCGACGCGATCCAGCTCGCGAAGTCCAAGGGCTTCAAGGTGATGACGAACACCACGTTCTTCAACACCGACACCCCGCAGGACGTCATCGACGTGCTGGACTACCTCAACGACGTGGTCAAGGTCGACAACATGCAGCTCTCGCCCGGGTACGCCTACGAGAAGGCCCCGGACCAGGAGCACTTCCTCGGGGTGCAGCAGACGCGGGAGCTGTTCTCCAAGGCCTTCGCCGACGGGCGCCGCAAGAAGTGGCGGCTCAACCACTCGCCCGTGTTCCTCGACTTCATCGAGGGCAAGCGGGACCTGGAGTGCACGCCGTGGGGGATCCCGTCGTACTCGCTGCTGGGGTGGCAGCGGCCGTGCTACCTGCTCGACGACGGCTACGCCAAGACCTGGCGGGAGCTGATCGAGGAGACGGAGTGGGACAAGTTCGGCCGCGGCAAGGACCCGAGGTGCGCGAACTGCATGGCGCACTGCGGCTACGAACCGACGGCCGTGATCGCGACGACGAGCAGCCTGAAGGAGACGATCCGCGCCGCCGTGAGCGTCTGAGCTGGTCCGGCCCCGCCTCCTCGTCCGGGGGGCGGGGTCAGCTCTCGAAGAACTGGTGGTCCACGGCGATGCGCCCGTCCGCGGCGAGGGTCAGGATCTCCAGTCCCGCGCTGCGCGCCTGCCCGGTGTCGTCGGCGAGCTCCCAGTTGAACTTGACGGTGTCGCCGAGGCGGTCGGTGTTGCCGAGGGCTCTGAGCGTGACGCCGGCGGGCGCCAGGAAGTCCTCTTGGCCGCGGCGCACGCGCTGTTCGATGGCGGCGTGACCGCGGGCCGCCAGGACCGCCTGGCCGAATCCGAGGGCGGCCGCCCGGTCCCGCATCTCCCGGGGCGGTTGCAGCAGGTGCACGCCGTCCTCGGACCACAGCAGCTCGATCAGCTTCCGGCGCGCGCTCGCGTCGGTTTCGTTCCACAGCGCGACATAGCGTTCGACGAGATCCATGGCGGAAGCTTCGCCGGAGCCGGGATTGCGGACAATTCCCGCGCGGGTATCAGCCGTGCGCCGCGGCCCACTCGGGGTAGCCGTCCTCCAGGCGCGCCGCCCGGCGGCCCGCCTCGGTGAGCAGCCGGACCGCCTCGTCCGCGTAGACGCAGTACGGGCCGCGGCAGTAGGCGACCACCTGGCCGCCGTCCGGGACCTCCGTCAGCCGCGCCCGCAGCTCGCCGATCGGGATCGACACCGCGCCCGGGATGTGGCCCGCCGCGAACTCCGGAGCCGGGCGCACGTCGAGCACCACCACGTCGCCGTCGCGGAGCCGCCGGTCCAGCTCGTCGCGCGTGATGGTGTCCAGGCCGGACCGGTCGCCGACGTAGTCCTCCGCGAGCCGGGCCAGGCCCTCGACGTGCTGCTCGGCCGCCGCGCGCATCGCCAGCCACAGCTGCGCCACCGCGGCGCCGGCCAGTGAGTAGAACACGCGCGTGCCCTCCCGGCGGGTCCGCACCAGGCCGGACCGCAGCAGCCGCTGCAGGTGCTGGGAGGTGTTGGCCACCGACTGGCCGATCTCGGCGGCGAGCTCGTCGACCGGCCGCTCACCCTGCACGAGCACGTCCACCAGCTCCGCGCGCCGCCCGCTGGCCAGCGCCTTCGCAGTCTCGGCCAGCGCGTCGTACAGCTCGGTCTTCGCCGCTCGGTCACCCACGCGACCAGCATATTCAAGAGAACTCTTGACAAGCAACCGGGCGCGGGTCTCTTATTCAAGAACTCACTTGAACAAGCGCGGAGGTGCGCGATGACCACCGGCGTGGACACCCGGGCCCTGGAGACCCGGGTCAAGCGGATGTACGAACTGGTCGCGACGGAGCCGGGCGCGGGGTTCCACTTCGAGCTCGGGCGCAAGGACGCCGTCTTCACCGAGGCCGCCCGGGTGCTGAGGCCGGCCGTCGCCGACATCGTCAGCGAACCGCCGCTGCCGGAATCCGTGGTGGGCAACGCCGCCGCCGCACGGGACCGCCATCGCGACGCCGGCGCGAACTACGGCGTGCGCAGCGTTTCCGTGCTGGCCACCAAACCGCGGCGGTGACCGATCATGTCCACTGTAGACGTCCTGCCCCTCGTGGACGAAGGGCTCGGCAACTCGGCCTACCTGGTCGACCTCGGTGACGGCCGGGCGCTGGTCGTCGACGTGAGCCTGGACCTGCGGGCCGCCCGGCGCGCGGCCGCGCGCCGTGGTTTGCGGCTCGCCTTCGCCGCCGACACGCACCTGCACGCCGACTTCGTCTCCGGTGCCCGGCAGCTCGCGGCCACCGACGGCGCCCGCGTCCTCGCCTCTGCCGCGGGGCACCGCGAGTTCACCCACGACGGCCTGCGCGATGGCGACGAAACCGACCTGGGCGGGCTGCGCCTGCGCGCCCTGTTCACCCCGGGCCACACCCACGAGCACCTGTCGTTCCTCCTGCTCGACGGCGCCGCCCCGGTCGGGGTGTTCACCGGCGGCTCCCTGATCGTCGGGGCCGCGGCCCGCACCGACCTGGTCGACCCGGCCCGCACCGACGAGCTGGCCCGCCGCCAGTACGCCTCCCTGCGGCGGCTGGCGACCCTGCCCGACGAGGTCGCGGTGTGGCCCACCCACGGCGCCGGCTCGTTCTGCTCCGCACCACCCGGCGCGCGGCGCACCAGCACCATCGGCGCCGAGAAGGCGAGCAACTCCTTGCTGCGCGCGGAAAACGAGGACGCCTTCGTCGCCGCGCTGCGGGGATCGCTGGGCAGCTTCCCATCCTACTTCCGGGAACTGGCCGACACCAACCGCCGCGGGGTGGTCCTGCCCGGTGATCCGGTCCTGCCCGGCCTCGACGTGGACCGGGTGCGCGCGCTGGCCGCCGACGGCGCGGTGGTGGTCGACGCGCGTCCCGCCGCCGACTTCGCCGCCGGGCACGTGCCGGGTGCGCTGTCGATCCCGCTGCGCCCGGCGTTCGCGTCCTGGCTCGGCTGGCTCGTGCCCTCCGATCGCCCGATCGTCGTCGTGCGCGGCGGCGACCAGGACCCGGCCGAAATCGCCTGGCAGGCGGTCAAGATCGGCCGCACCGGCCTGGCGGGCGAGCTCGACGGCGGGCTCGCCGCGTGGACCGCCGCCGGGCAGCCGGTGCGGCGCACGCGGGTCGTCACGGCCGACGGGGTCGGCGGGCGGCCGGTGCTCGACGTGCGCCAGGACGCCGAGTTCGCCGCCGGTCACCTGCCCGGCGCCCGGCATCGCGAGCTGGGCCGCCTCGACGGGCGTGAGCTGCCGCGGGAACCGCTGGTGGTGATGTGCGGCCACGGCGAACGGGCGATGAGCGCCGCGAGCCTCCTCGAACAGGCCGGCCACCGGGACATCTCGGTGGTGCTGGCGGGCGGCCCCGCCGAGTGGGCCCGCGCGACCGGGAACGCCCTGGTGACCGGCGCGTGACGGTCCGGCTGGGCCTGCGCGCCAACCTCGCCCAGTTCAGCCTCCTGGTCGCGGTCAACGCGCTGGTCGGCGGCGTGCTGGGCCAGGAACGGACCGTCCTCCCGCTGCTGGCGGGGCCGGTGTTCGGCCTGACCGGCTACACCGTCCTGCTCACCTACGTGCTCGCGTTCGGCCTCACCAAGGCCGCCGCCAACTACCTCGCCGGCACCCTGTCCGACCGCTACGGGCGCAAACCCGTGCTGCTCGCCGGGTGGCTGATCGCCGTGCCGGCGCCGGCGCTGCTCGCTCTCGCCCCGGACTGGGGCTGGATCGTCGCCGCCAACGTCCTGCTCGGTCTCAGCCAGGGGCTGACCTGGTCGACCACCGTGATCATGAAGATCGACCTCGCCGGCCCGCGGCGGCGCGGACTGGCGATGGGGCTCAACGAGGCCGCCGGGTACGGCGCGCTGGCGATCACCGCGGCCGCCACCGGCTACCTCGCCGCGCACTACGGCCTGCGCCCCGCCCCGTTCCTCCTCGGCGCGGCCTACGTCGCGCTCGGCCTCGGCCTGACCGCGGTGTTCGTGCGGGAGACACGCGGCCACGCCCGCTTCGAGTCCCGCGCCCACGCCGCCACCGGAGAACTGAGCGGCTGGGCCGTGTTCGCCCGCACCAGCGTGCGGGACCGCGCGTTGTCCGCGGCCAGCCAAGCCGGATTGGTGAACAACCTCAACGACGGCCTCGCGATGGGCCTGTTCCCGATCCTGTTCGTCGCCACGGGGCTGTCCGTGGCCGGCGCCGGCGTGCTCGCCGCGCTCTACCCCGCGGTCTGGGGCGCCGGGCAGCTCGTCACCGGCCCGTTGTCGGACCGCTGGGGCCGCAAGCACCTGATCACCGCGGGCATGCTGGTGCAGGCCGCCGCGCTCGGGCTGACCGCGCTCGCCACCGGTTTCGCGACCTGGGCGGTGGCGATGGTGCTGCTCGGCGCGGGCACCGCGATGGTCTACCCGACGCTGCTCGCGGTGGTCGGCGACGTCGCGCATCCCGCGTGGCGGGCCCGCGCCGTCGGTGTCTACCGGCTCTGGCGGGACAGCGGCTTCGCGGCGGGGGCGGTGATGTCCGGGCTCGCCGCCGATCTGTGGGGCTTGCGGGCGGCGGTGGCGCTCGTCGCCGTGCTCACCGCCGCCTCCGGGATCGCGGTCGCGATCCGCATGCCCGAAACCCGCCCCGGTTGACTACGGGATCAGCAGCACCTTGCCCGTCGTGCGGCGGCCCTGCAGGTCCTCGTGCGCCTTCGCGGCGTCGGACAGCGCGTACTTGGCGCCCACGCGGACCTTCAGTGCGCCCGAGGTGACCGCCTCGAACAGCTCGCCCGTGCGCCACTCCAGCTCCTCGCGCGTGCGCACGTAGTGGGCCGACGTCGGGCGCGTCAGGTAGACCGAGCCCGCCGAGTTCAGCCGCTGCGGGTCGACCGGCGGGACCGGCCCGCTCGCCGCCCCGAACAGCACCAGGAAACCCCGCACCCGCAGGCTCGCCAGGCTTCCGTCGAAAGTGGACTTGCCGACCCCGTCGTACACCGCGGCCACACCCTCGCCGCCGGTCAGCTTCCGGGCCTCCTCGGCGAAATCGACCTGGTCGTACCGGATCACCTCGTCCACACCGGCTTCGCGGGCCAGCGCCGCCTTCTCCTCGGTCGACACCGTGCCGATCACCCGCGCGCCCCGCGCCTTCGCCAGCTGCGTCAGCAGCAGCCCGACGCCGCCCGCGGCCGCGTGCAGCAGGATCGTGTCGCCCTCCTGCACCTCGTACGTGGACCGCACCAGGTAGTGCGCGGTGATGCCCTGCAGCATCGTCGCCGCGGCGGTCTCCAGCGACACGCCCTCGGGCACCGCGACCGCCGCGCTCGCCGGGATCCGGGCCCGCTGCGCGTACCCGCCGAGCACGCCCTGCCACGCCACCCGGTCACCGGCCGAGAAGCCCGTCACGCCCTCGCCGACCGCGGCGACCGTCCCGGCGCCCTCCATGCCCAGCGTGACCGGCAGGTCGATCTTGTAGATCCCGCTCCGCTGGTAGGTGTCGATGTAGTTCACGCCCGCGGCGGCCACGTCGACCAGCAGCTCGCCCGGCCCGGGATCGCCGACCTCGACGTCACCGGCCTCCAGCACCTCGGGTCCGCCGGTCTGCCGAATCTGCACTGCCGTGGGCATCGCCTGTGTCCTCCTGACGTGGTCGGGTTCACCTCGCACAACCGGGTGGGCCGCGCGGATCTTCCCTAAGATGCCGACATGGCTGAAGAGACCGAGGCACCGGCGCCCACCGCCAAGCAGCTTACGACCGCCCGCCGCTTCGTCGCCGAGCACGGCAAGCCGGCCAAGGCCGTCGTGGAGAACATCGGCCGCGCCGGGGCGCGCGTGGTGCTCGTCGGCCACGACGGCGCGATGGGCGACGTCGTCGTCCCGTCCGTGGAGACCGGCCAGAAGCTCGTCGAGGCCGTGGAGGACCTGGAACCGGCCGAGTGGGACGCCGAGACCGTCAACTCCACGCAGATCGGGCCCGGCCACCGTCGCCGGATGGCCGGGCACGCCCTGTAGGAACTAGGAGGCGGGTTCGAGCCGCTTCGCGGCGAGGCGTTCGGCGCGCGGCCACCGCACGTCGCGCGCCCAGCCCAGCTTCTCGAAGATCCAGATCACCCGCGCCGACACGTCCACCTGCCCGCGCAGCACGCCGTGCCGGGCGCACGTCGGGTCCGCGTGGTGGGAGTTGTGCCAGGACTCGCCCATGGACAGGATCGCCAGCGGCCAGAAGTTCGCCGCCTTGTCCCGGCTGGCGAACGGCCGGTCGCCGATCATGTGGCAGATCGAGTTCACCGACCACGTCACGTGGTGCAGGAACGCGATCCGCACCAGCCCGGCCCAGAAGAACGCGGTCACCGCGCCCCACCACGACCAGCTCAGCAGCCCGCCGAGCAGCGTCGGCAGGCCCAGGCTCAGCACGATCCACAGCCAGAACAGCCGGTTGACCACGCGCAGGTCGTCGTCGGCCAGCAGGTCCGGCGCGAACCGCTCGTAGTTGGTCACCTCACGCTGGAACATCCACCCCATGTGCGCGTGCCAGAAGCCGCGCAGCAGCGCCGCCGGGCTCGTGCCGAACAGCCAGGGGGAGTGCGGGTCGCCCTCGCGGTCGGCGAACGCGTGGTGGCGGCGGTGGCTGGCCACCCAGAAGATGACCGACCCCTGCACCGCCATGCTGCCGGCGATCGCCATGGCGACGCGCAGCGGACGGCCGGTCTTGAACGCGCCGTGCGTGAAGTACCGGTGGTAGCCGACCGTCACCCCGAGGGTCGCGACGACGTAGAAGAACACCGCCAGGCCCAGGTCGAGCCAGGTCAGGCCCCAGCCCCACGCCAGCGGAACAGCGGTGATCAGGGCGAGGAACGGGATCAGCAGGAACGCTTTGAGCACGATCATCTGACCGGAGGACCGGCGATGCGAGATCAGCGGTTTCGTCATGGGCGGCAGTAACCTCTCTCTCCGGCCCCACCGTACGGAGCCGTCTTGGCGAATACCCCCCTCGGGCGTTACTACCGCATGACGGGCGACGAAACCTCGCCCCAGCCGCGGTCAGCCGCGGGCCGCGGTCAGCTCCGGCTCGCGCGGCGCCGGGCCGGCCGAGGTGACCGGGCCGCGGTCGCGGCAGCCGCACCACAGTGCGGCGGTCGCCACGATCACCAGCGCCGAGCCCAGGACGTGCAGCGACACCAGCGCCTCCGGGATGCCGAGGGCGTATTGCACCGATCCCAGCACACCCTGCGCCAGCGCGACCACCCACACGATCGCGTAGCGCCGCCACAGCGCGGCCGGCGTGCCGCCGCGCATGAGCACCAGTCCGAAGGTCGCGAGCACCAGCAGGTAGGCGACCAGCAGGCCGCCGTGGACCTGCGCGAGGACCTCGATCGGCGCGTCCAGCCGGTGGGTCTCCGGGTCGCCGCCGTGCGGGCCCGCGCCGGTCACGGTGGTGCCGGCGATCAGGATCGCCCACAGCGCCACGACGAGCGTGACCAGCAGTTTCTTCGCCAGCGGCGGGATGAGCCAGCGGGCCGGCTGGTCGCCCTCGTTGAACGCGCGCAGCAGCAGCACCGCGAGCCACACCAGCGGGGTGGAGGCGAGGAAGTGGATCGCGACGGTCCACCACTCGAGCTTCGCGAGCACCGTGATGCCGCCGACCACGGCCTGCAGCACGACCCCGCCGGGCATCGTCCAGGCGAGCTTCACCAGGCGCTTGCGCTCGGGGTGGGCGATCTGCACGCGCCACGCGGCGAGCACCGCCAGCGCGGAGACCAGCACGACCACGACGGTGAGCAGCCGGTTGCCGAACTCGATCCACTGGTTGAGCGTGTCGAACTCGGGGTGCGCGACCGGCACCATGCTGCCCGGGAAGCACTGCGGCCAGGTGGGGCAGCCCAGGCCCGAACCGGTGACCCGGACGACCGAGCCGGTGACCCCGATGCCCGCCTGGGCCACGATCGCGGCGACGGCGATCGCGCGCTGCACCGGGCGCGACGGGTAGGGCAGACGGGCGATCAGGGAGCTCAGGGCCACAGCAACATCCTAGAGTTATGTCAGTTTTGTCGTTTTCGCGGCCACCGCTGCCGCCAGCACGCCCCACACGGCGAGCACGAGAACCGGGCCGACGGCGAACTGCCCGTCGACGAGCGCGGCGCGCAGTCCCTCGGCCAGCGCTCCGGACGGCAGGAGTTCGATCACGGTCGCGGCGGCCGACGGCAGCGTGGACGGCGCGAGCAGGATGCCGCCCGCGAGCAGCAGCACGAACCACACGATGTTGGCCAGCGCCAGCACCGCCTCCGCGCGCAGCGACCCGCCGAGCAGCACGCCCAGCGCGCCGAAGCTCAGCGTGCCGAGCACCAGCAGCACCACTGCCTCCGCGATGCCCGCAGGCGACGGGCTCCACCCGAGGAACGCGGCGACCACGCCGAGCACGACGACCTGCAGCAGCACCACGACCAGGGCCGCGACGATCCGGCCCGCGACCAGCAGCCAGCGGGGGATGGCGGTGGCCGACAGCCGCTTGAGCACCCCGTAGCGGCGGTCGAAGCCGAGCGCGATGGCCTGCCCGGTGAACGCCGACGACATGACCGCGAGCGCGAAGATCCGCGGCGTCACCCAGTCCGCTTTGGACACTCCGGCGAGGTCGCCGGACGGCAGGATGTCCAACACCGTCAGGCCGATCAGCAGGGCCAGCGGGATGAGCAGGGTGAGCAGGATCTGCTCGCCGTGCCGCAGCGTGAGGCTGGTCTCCAGCTTCGCGTGGGTGAGCAGCATGCGCGCGCGGCTGCCCGCGCCGGGCGCGGGGGTGAAGGTGCCGGCGGGGAACCGGGCCGGTGCGGTCACGAGCGCAGCTCCCGTCCGGTCAGTTCGAGGAAGACCTCTTCCAGGTCGCGCTTGCCGACGTGCAGCTCCTCGGCCAGCACGCCCTGTTGCGCGCACCACGCCGTCACCGTGGACACCACCTGCGGGTTCACCTTCCCGGAGACCTGGTAGCTGCCCGGCGCGGACTCCTTGACGTGGTAGCCCTCCGGCAGCGCGGCGGAGAGCAGGTCGGTGTCCAGCCCGGCGCGGGCCTTGAACCGCAGCTGCGCGGTGTCGGCGTCGTCGGCGGTCAGCGCGCTCGGCGTGCCCTCGGCGATGACCTTGCCGTGGTCGACGATCACCACGTCGTCGGCCAGCGCCTCGGCCTCCTCCATC
Organism: Amycolatopsis tucumanensis; assembly: GCF_021654135.1. Classification (GTDB taxonomy): domain Bacteria; phylum Actinomycetota; class Actinomycetes; order Mycobacteriales; family Pseudonocardiaceae; genus Amycolatopsis_E; species Amycolatopsis_E tucumanensis. The sequence continues at coordinate 59,362 of NZ_JAKGSD010000046.1, forward strand.
AGGTGCGTGGTGAGCAGCACGCTCACGCCGTCGGCCCGCAACGCGCCCAGCAGCTCCCACACCAGGCGGCGGGCCTGCGGGTCCATGCCCGCGGTCGGCTCGTCGAGGAACACCAGCTCCGGCCGCCCGACCAGGGCACAGGCCAGCGACAGGCGCTGCTGCTGGCCGCCGGAGAGGCGCTTGAACGGGGTGCGGCGCGCGGGGGTGAGGCCGAGGACGTCGAGCAGCCACGCGGGGTCGAGCGGGTTGGCGGCGCAGGCGGCGACCAGGCCCAGCATCTCGCCGGCGCGGACGCCGGGGTAGGCGCCGCCGCCCTGCGGCATCACGCCGATGCGGGGGCGCAGCGCGGCGCCGTCGCGGACCGGATCCAGGCCCAGCACCCGCACCGAGCCGGAGTCGGCGCGGCGGAAGCCCTCGCAGATCTCGACGGTGGTGGTCTTGCCGGCGCCGTTGGGACCGAGCAGCGCGAGCAGGCGCCCGCGGTCCATCTTGAGGTCCAGGCCGTCGACCGCGGTCTTCGAGCCGTACCGCTTCACCAGCCCGGTGATCTCGACGGCAGGTGTGCTCACGACTGTCAAGCGTACGACCTCGGCTCAGGCCACCGGCTGCGGATCCCTCTTCAGCAGAAGAGGTGCCCTGCGCCACACGACGACCACCGCGACGGCGACGACGAGAGCCGCGGCCAGGTAGGCCTGCGGCACGACGAACGAGCGGCCGTCGAACGTGCTGCCCGGCGGCGCGGCGAGGAACGCGAGCGCGACGCTGGCGACGCTGGCGGCGACCCGGAAGCGGGAGGTGCCCGCCGCGGCGGCGAGCGGGATGACCGCCCACAGCAGCCACCACGGCTGCATCGCGACGTGCAGCATCATGAACGCGCCCAGCGACACGCCGAGGCCGATGATGGGCCGGTAGCGCCAGCGGAAGCTGTCCCAGAGGAACTTGGCCGTGATGAGCCCTGCCAGCGCGGTGCCGGCCAGCTGCAGGATGGACACGAGCGCGTTGGTGTGGTTGCCCAGGCCGAGCGCGATGCCCAGCACGCCGCCCAGGTTGGCCAGCTCGGCGGTGGGGGAGATCCAGCTGCGCACCAGGCCCGGCGTGCCGAGGGCGCCGACCCAGCCGAAGCCCAGCCCGGTGCCCAGGCACACGGCCACCATGACCACCGCGAACACGCCGGTGACCAGCGCCGCGGCGCGCAGCAGGTCGGTGATGCGGCCGTGCCAGCGGCGGGCGATCATCACGCCGAAGAAGCCCAGCGCGATGATGGCGTTGATCTTCACCGCCGCGCCGAGCGTGATGACGGCCGCGCCGAGCACGATGAACAGGACCTCGCCGCGGGCCAGCGGCGGCGCCGTGTCACCGGTGACGCGCACCGGGAGGCGGCGGATGCCCAGCTCGAGGCCGGCGACCATGAGGCCGATGCCGAGGGCTTCGTTGTGCGCGCCGGCGACCAGGTGGAACAACACGAGCGGGTTGGCCGCGCCCAGCCACAGCGCGGTGGCCGGTTCGACGCCGAAGCGCTGCGCCAGCCGCGGCAGGGCCCAGATGATCAGGGCGACGCCGGCCAGTGCCAGGGCGCGCTGCAGCAGCACGCCGGCGACGATGTTGTCGCCGACGATCGCGGAGATCCAGCTGCCCAGCTTGAGGAACAGCGGGCCGTAGGGGGCCGGGGTCTCGCGCCACATGTTGGACACGCCGCTGGTGAGCGGGTCGGCGACGCCGAGGGCCTGCGCCGGGCCCAGCGAGTAGGGGTCCATGCCGCGGTGCACGATCTCGCTCTGCGCCAGGTAGCTGTAGACGTCGCGGGAGAACAGCGGCGGGATGAACATCAGCGGCGTCAGCCACATGACGAGGGTGCGGGTGAGCTGCGCACGGCTGGCGAGGCGGGCGCGCCCCGGCCGCGCGAACCTGCCGAGCAGCAGCCAGCCCACGACGAGCATGCCCATGCCGGCGAAGCAGATCGCCAGCGAGACGGTGGGGATGCGGGCGAACAGGCGCAGGACGGGGATGTCCTGGACCGGGTTGAGCACCGGGGCCGCCCCCGCGCCCAGCGAGCCGAGCGCGAGCAGCAGGGCGCCGATCGTGCCGAGGCGGCGGATGATGTCGAGCGCGCGCAGTTCGCGCTGCTCCAGCGGCCCGGCCTCGGGGGGCCGCACCGGGGACAGCGGTACCGCCACCGCACCGCCACCGGTGCTCTGCTCGCCCAATGCCACACAGAGAGGGTATCGACGCCGCGAAGGGCTGTGGTGAAGGGCAGTTCACGAGCGCGAACACCGTGTCTGACGTGCGGTGGAGCAGGCCGCCGCCGCTCAGGGCGCGGTACGCGAGCCCTGGGGGACTTGCGGTGGTGGGTCGGGCGCGCGCCCCTGGGTGCGGAGCTCGCGGCGGGCGCGGGCGCGAGCCGAGCGGCCGGGCGCGCACGTCCGGCGGCGGGCGGCACGCCGCGCTCACCCACCAGAGTGATCCGGCCGACCTCGCCGACCGGCCCCGACCAGCGCCTACGCCTCCGGCGCAGTGACCCCGCTCACCGTGAGATGACCACTCTTTGCCTCCCCGCCCGAAATACGACACACTTATGTTGTGAAAAACAGCGGGACCACCCAGCACGAGGACGGCGCGAGCCGTCCCGGTGCCGTGGTGCCCGCTCAGGCCACCCCGGAAGGGCGGACTCGCCACGAGGTCGCCCGCCTCCTGCTGGAGGACGGCCCCATGACGGCGGGTGTCGTCGCCGAGCGGCTGGGCATCAGCCCGACCGCCGTGCGCCGCCACCTGGACGCCCTGGTCGCCGACGGGGAGGCCGAGACGCGGGACGCGCCCCGGCGCGGACCGCGTGGCCGGGGCCGCCCGGCCAAGCTCTTCCTGCTCACCGAGACGGGACGGGCGCGGTTCGGGCACGCCTACGACGACCTCGCGGTCGCCGCCATCCGGTTCCTCGCCGAGCACGCGGGCGAGGACGCGGTGCGGGCGTTCGCGGAGCGGCGGGTGGCCGCCCTGGTCGAGCCGCACCGGGCCGCGGTCAACGCGGCCGACGGCCCCGCACACCGGGCGGAGGCCCTGGCCGCCGCCCTGACCAGGGAAGGCTACGCTGCGTCCACCCGCCAGGTGGGCGCATCGGCCACCGGTGCCGGCGCGCAACTGTGCCAGCACCACTGCCCGGTCGCCCACGTCGCCGCTGAGTTCCCGCAGCTGTGCGAGGCGGAGACCGAGGCGTTCGCCAAGCTGCTGGGCACCCACGTCCAGCGGCTGGCGACCATCGCACGCGGTGACGCCGCGTGCACGACACACGTCCCTGCGGAAAATCCGCCGGGTCTGCAAGCGAAAGCTCCGGACGGAGGGGAACGCGAATGACTGCCGCTGCCGAGCAGCGCAATCCCACCACGACGCCGCTGTCCCAGGAAGAGACCATCGAGTCCCTGGGCAACTACGCGTTCGGGTGGGCCGACCCGGACGCCGCGGGCGCCAGCGCCCGCCGCGGGCTGAACGCCGACGTGGTGGCTGACATCTCCGCGAAGAAGAGCGAGCCGGAGTGGATGCTCGAGGCGCGCCAGAAGGCGCTGAAGCTCTTCGAGCGCAAGCCCATGCCGAACTGGGGCGCGGACCTGTCGGGCATCGACTTCGACAACATCAAGTACTTCGTCCGCTCCACCGAGCAGCAGGCCGCCAGCTGGGACGAGCTGCCCGAGGACATCAAGAACACCTACGACAAGCTGGGCATCCCGGAGGCGGAGAAGCAGCGCCTGATCGCCGGCGTCGCGGCCCAGTACGAGTCGGAGGTCGTCTACCACAAGATCCGCGAGGACCTCGAGGCCCAGGGCGTCATCTTCCTGGACACCGACACCGGCCTCAAGGAGCACCCGGAGCTGTTCCAGGAGTACTTCGGCTCGGTCATCCCGGCCGGTGACAACAAGTTCTCCGCGCTGAACACCGCGGTGTGGTCCGGCGGGTCGTTCATCTACGTGCCGCCGGGCGTGCACGTGGACATTCCGCTGCAGGCCTACTTCCGGATCAACACCGAGAACATGGGCCAGTTCGAGCGGACCCTGATCATCGTCGACGAGGGTGCCTACGTGCACTACGTCGAGGGCTGCACCGCGCCGATCTACAAGTCGGACTCGCTGCACTCGGCCGTCGTCGAGATCATCGTGAAGAAGGGCGGCCGCTGCCGCTACACGACCATCCAGAACTGGTCGAACAACGTCTACAACCTGGTCACCAAGCGCGCCAAGTGCGAAGAGGGCGCGACCATGGAGTGGATCGACGGCAACATCGGTTCCAAGGTGACCATGAAGTACCCGTCGGTCTTCCTGATGGGTGAGCACGCCAAGGGCGAGGTCCTCTCGATCGCCTTCGCGGGCGAGGGGCAGCACCAGGACGCCGGCGCGAAGATGGAGCACCTGGCGCCGCACACCTCCTCGACCATCGTGTCGAAGTCGGTGGCGCGCGGCGGCGGCCGCACCTCCTACCGCGGCCTGGTCAAGGTCGCCAAGCGGGCGCACCACTCCGCCTCCACGGTGAAGTGCGACGCGCTGCTGGTCGACACCATCTCCCGCTCGGACACCTACCCCTACGTCGACATCCGCAACGACGAGGTGTCGATGGGCCACGAGGCGACGGTGTCGAAGGTCTCCGAGGACCAGCTGTTCTACCTGATGTCCCGCGGTCTCACCGAGGACGAGGCCATGGCGATGGTCGTGCGCGGGTTCGTCGAGCCCATCGCGCGCGAGCTGCCCATGGAGTACGCGCTCGAGCTGAACCGCCTGATCGAACTGCAGATGGAAGGAGCCGTCGGCTGACATGACGGTGTCTGCTGAGAACACCGCTGCTGCCGCGGAGGCCGTCGTCCCGGCGGCCTCCCGCGCGGAGCGCTTCACCGGGTACGACGTCCAGGCTTTCGAGGTCCCCAGCGGCCGCGAGGAGAACTGGCGCTTCACCCCGATGAAGCGGCTGCGCGGGCTGCACGACGGCACCGCCACGGCCTCCGGCGAGGTCAAGGTCGACGTCGACGCCGCCCCCGAGGTGCGCGTCGAGACCGTCGGCCGCGAGGACGAGCGCCTCGGCCAGGCCGGCGTCCCGAGCGACCGGATCGCCGCGCAGGCGTACAGCTCGTTCGCCGCGGCGACCCTGGTGACCCTGCCCAAGGAGACCAAGGCGTCGAAGCCGACCGTGCTGCGGCTGACCGGCCCCGGCGAGGGCAACACCGCCTACGGCCACGTGCAGGTGCGCGCCGAGGCCTACGCCGAGGGCGTGGTCGTGCTCGACCACCTCGGCTCGGGCACCTACGCCGACAACGTCGAGTTCGTCGTCGGCGAGGGCGCCAAGCTCACCGTGGTCAGCGTCCAGGACTGGGCCGACGACGCGGTGCACGTCTCCGAGCAGCACCTGCGGCTCGGCAAGGACGCCACGGTCAAGCACATCGTGGTCACCCTGGGCGGCGACCTGGTGCGCGTCTCGCCGACCGCGACGTTCGCCGACCGCGGCGGCGACGTGGAAATGCTGGGCCTGTACTTCGCCGACGCCGGGCAGCACCAGGAGCACCGCCTCTTCGTCGACCACGCGGTCCCGAACTGCAAGTCGAACGTGATGTACAAGGGCGCGCTGCAGGGCGACGACGCGCACGCGGTGTGGATCGGCGACGTGCTGATCCGGGCCGCGGCCGAGGGCACCGAGACCTACGAGCTCAACCGCAACCTCGTGCTCACCACGGGCGCGCGCGCCGACTCGGTGCCGAACCTGGAGATCGAGACCGGTGAGATCGCCGGCGCCGGGCACGCGAGCGCCACGGGAAGGTTCGACGACGAGCAGTTGTTCTACCTGCAGTCGCGCGGGATCGAGGAGGAGCAGGCGCGGCGTCTGGTCGTCCGCGGGTTCTTCCACGAGATCCTGATGAAGATCGACGTTCCCGAGGTCCGCGAGCGCCTGGCCGAGGCGATCGAGGCCGAACTCGAAGCCGTCGGCAGCTGAGCCACTCCTTCCACCACGAGAGACAGAGACGAAAAGGGCCATGGCCACACTGGAAATCAAGGACCTGCACGCGAGCGTCACCACCGACGAGGGCGCCAAGGAGATCCTGAAGGGCGTCAACCTGACGATCCGCTCGGGTGAGACGCACGCGATCATGGGCCCGAACGGCTCGGGCAAGTCGACCCTGTCCTACGCCATCGCCGGCCACCCCAAGTACGAGGTGACCTCCGGCGAGGTGCTGCTGGACGGCGAGAACGTGCTCGACATGAGCGTCGACGAGCGTGCGCGCGCCGGGCTGTTCCTGGCGATGCAGTACCCGGTCGAGGTGCCGGGCGTGTCCATGTCGAACTTCCTCCGCACCGCGGCCACCGCCGTGCGCGGCGAGGCGCCGAAGCTGCGCCACTGGGTCAAGGAAGTCAAGGACGAGATGGCCAAGCTGGAGATCTCGGCCGAGTTCGCCGAGCGCAGCGTCAACGAGGGCTTCTCCGGCGGTGAGAAGAAGCGCCACGAGATCCTGCAGCTGGCGCTGCTCAAGCCGAAGATCGCGATCCTGGACGAGACCGACTCCGGCCTGGACGTCGACGCGCTGCGGATCGTCTCCGAGGGCGTCAACGAGTACAAGGCCAACAACGAGGTCGGCGTCATGCTGATCACGCACTACACGCGGATCCTGCGCCACATCACGCCCGACTTCGTGCACGTCTTCGCCGACGGCAAGGTGGTCGAGTCCGGCGGCAAGGAGCTGGCGGACGAGCTGGAGGAGAACGGCTACGTCAAGTACACCGGCAAGAAGGAAGCCGCGGCGGTCTGACGTTTTTGCTGTGTTGTGCGGGACACCCGCACCCGGTCGGCACATCCAGGCGGCTTCGCAATTTTCGCCCGGATGTGCCTCCGAGCCCGAACTGACACCGCGAGAGAGGAGTTGGCGCGCATGACCACCACAGCCGCGGCCAACACGCCTTTGGACGTCGCTGCGCTGCGCGCCGACTTCCCCATCCTGTCGCGCACCGTGCGCGACGGGAAACCCCTGGTGTACCTGGACTCCGGCGCCACCTCGCAGCGGCCCACCCAGGTGCTGGACGCCGAGCGCCGGTTCCTGGAGACCTCGAACGCGGCGGTGCACCGCGGTGCGCACCAGCTCGCCGAAGAGGCGACCGACGCCTACGAGTACGCCCGTGCCCGCACCGGCGAGTTCGTCGGCGCGGACCCGGGCGAGCTGGTGTTCACCAAGAACGCCACCGAGGGCATCAACCTGGTCGCGTACGCGATGAGCAACGCGGCCACCGCGGGACCCGAGGCCGAGCGGTTCCGCATCGGGCCGGGCGACGAGATCGTCATCACCGCGATGGAGCACCACGCGAACCTGGTGCCCTGGCAGCAGCTGTGCCAGCGCACCGGCGCGACGCTGCGGTGGTTCGACCTCACCGACACGTTCCGGCTGGACCTGTCCAACCTGGACGAGCTGGTCAACGAGCGCACCAAGATCGTCGCGTTCGCGCACCAGTCCAACGTGCTCGGCACGATCAACCCGGTCGAGCCGATCGTCCGCCGGGCCCGCGAGGTGGGCGCGCTGACGCTGCTGGACGCGTGCCAGTCGGTGCCGCACTTCCCGGTCGACTTCCACGCCCTCGGGGTGGACTTCGCGGTGTTCTCCGGGCACAAGATGCTGGCGCCGTCCGGCATCGGCGTGCTCTACGGGCGCCGTGAGCTGCTCGAGGCGATGCCGCCGTTCCTCACCGGCGGGTCGATGATCGAGCTGGTCAGCATGGAGCGCACCACGTTCGCGCCGCCGCCGCAGAAGTTCGAGGCCGGTGTGCCGATGACGTCGCAGGCCGTCGGGCTCGGCGCCGCGGTGGACTACCTGACCGCGATCGGCATGGAGCGGGTGGCCGCGCACGAGCACGCGCTCGTCGAGGCCGCGCTCGCTGGGATCGCCGAGATCCCCGGCGTCCGGCTGATCGGTCCCGGGGACAGCGCCGACCGCGGCGCGACCGTGGCGTTCGTCGTCGACGGCGTGCACCCGCACGACGCCGGCCAGGTGCTGGACAGCCTGGGCATCGCCGTGCGCGTGGGACACCACTGCGCGTGGCCGCTGCACCGGGTCTGCCAGGTGCCCGCCACCGTGCGGGCGACGTTCTACCTGTACAACGATCTGTCCGAAGTGGACGCGCTGCTCGGTGGTGTCCGCGAGGCGCAGAAGTTCTTCGGGGTGGCGTAGGTGAACCTGGAGAGCATGTACCAGGAGATCATCCTGGACCACTACAAGAACCCGCACGGCCACGGCCTGCGGGAGCCCTTCGACGCGGAGTCGTTCCAGGTGAACCCGACCTGCGGCGACGAGATCACCCTGCGGCTGAAGGTCGAGGGCGACAAGGTCGCCGACGTCTCCTACGAGGGGCAGGGCTGCTCGATCAGCCAGGCGTCGGCGTCGGTGCTGACCGATCTGGTGACCGGTCACACGGTGTCGGAGGCACTGTCCACGATGGACACCTTCGTGGAGATGATGCAGAGCCGGGGCCAGATCGAGCCGGACGAGGATGTGCTGGAGGACGCGGTCGCCTTCGCCGGGGTGTCGAAGTACCCGGCGCGGGTGAAGTGCGCCCTGCTGGGCTGGATGGCGTTCAAGGATGCGCTGACCCGCACGAACGGAGCCGAGAAGTGACCGAGGAGCAGACGCGCGAGGGCCGCACCGCGGAGGACCTGCCCGAGCAGGCGCAGCCGCCCGCCGCGGACGTGGCCAAGATCGAGGACATCGAGGAGGCCATGCGGGACGTCGTCGACCCCGAGCTCGGCATCAACGTGGTCGACCTCGGGCTGGTCTACGACATCCGCGTGGAGCCGGACAACACCGCCACGATCGACATGACGCTGACGTCGGCGGCCTGCCCGCTGACCGACGTGATCGAGGACCAGACGGCGTCCGTGCTGGTCGGTCAGGCCGGCGTGGTGAAGGACTTCCGGATCAACTGGGTCTGGATGCCGCCGTGGGGCCCGGAAAAGATCACCGACGACGGCCGGGAGCAGCTCCGGGCGCTGGGCTTCACCGTCTAGAGCTGGATTTCCGCCCGCGGAACACCGCCGCCGCACTCGGGCCCACCAGGGAACTCGAGCCGCGCGGCGGTGTTCTGCGTTGTGGGGGTGCCGCCCGGCAGGACGACGGTGACTTCGTAGGGACCGACGCGAAGGTCGTCGAACGCGGCGAACCCCGCCCACCCGGTGTCCTGCGGAGCGAGTGACGCCTGTTCGGTCCGGCAGACGCCGTCGCGGCACGCCGTCACCGTCGCGGCCGTGATGACCTGGCCGGGCCGTGGCCCCACGTCGAGCCAGATCCCGGGAACCAGGGCCACGGCGGGACACGGCCGCTGGAGGGCCTCAGTGGTGTGCGGCGCTCCGCCGCAGCCCGCGAGGACGGCCAGCGCCAGCAGGAGTGCCGCGCGCATCGTCTACCCCCGGTTGTTCACCTGCGGGACGTCGCCGCAGTCCGCGAGGATGGCCAGCAGGAGTGCCGGGTGGTTCCGCATCGTCAACACCCTGACGTTCGCGTGCGGTACGCCGCCGGAAGCTGCGAGAACGGCCGAGGCCAGACGGAGCGCCGGGCGAGTCCGCATCGTCTACTCCCGGTTGTTCGCCTGCGGAACGCCGCCGTAGGCCGCGGGGGCGGCCAGCAGTGCCGGGCAGTTCCGCACCGTCTACCCCCGACGTCCGCGTGCGAAACGCCGCCGCAGGCTGCCAGGGCGGCCAGCAGTGCCGGGTGGTTCCGCATCGTCTATACCCGGATGTTCGCCTGCGGAACGCCGCCGCCGCAGTCCGGGCCGTTCGGGTACACCAGCTCGGCGGCGGTGGCCTGCGTCGTGCGGGCCAGTTCCACCCCGGCCGCGTTCGTCAGCACCACCGTGATCTCCACCGGCCCCTCCCGCAGGTCGGGGACGTCGACGAAGGCGTACCACCCACCGGTCTCCACCACCCGCGCCGAGCACGTGTCGTCGGGCCCGGTGCCGGTGCAGCCCTGCGGTTCGGCGGTCGTCGCGCGGTGCAGGTCCGGCCGCCAGGTCCGGCAGTCCGCGCCCCAGCAGGCGGTCACCTCAGCGCCCGCGACATCCGCCCGCGGCGCGACGTCGAGACTGATCCCCGGCATCGCACCGATCAGCGTGCAGGCCCGCTCACCGCCCGCCGCACCCTCCGACGCCCCGCACGCCGTCAGCACAGCCAGCCCGAGCGCCAACACCGGCAACATCCGCATGCTTCCCAGACGGACCACGCGGCCCGCCGGTTGCACGCCTCCCCGGCACTGCTCCGGCACGCTCACCGCGACCACCTGTGCAGTACCGGCCGACGGGCTGCGCCCCTACCCGGCGCGGCTCAACCCCACCGGCCCCACCGGCCCCGCTGGCCGTTGCTCCGGCAGCGCGTGCCGCGAACGGCCGCGCAGCACCTCGACCCGCTCCGAACCAGGACGGCCCAGCACCCAGCTCGACCCCGGCACCGACTTGGCCTGCTTCTTCAGCGGCGCCAGCAGCCGCGACGCCTCCCGGTAGGACTCGATCGTCGCCGTGGCGCAGACCAGCGTCGCCAGCGACACCGTCACCGGCATGCCCTCCGCGCTCCACGGCGTGTCCAGCAGCGCGCCCGCGATCGTGCCGATCTCGTCCACGTCGCAGGCGATCAGGAAGTCGTCGCCGCCGACGTGGCTCACCACCATCCTCGGCAGCCGCGACGCCAGGTCCGTCAGGGTGCGGCCGATCGCGCGGATCAGGTCGTCCCCGGCGGCGAAACCGGCGTTGTCGTTGACCGCCTTGAACGAGTCGACGTCCAGCCACGCCGCGACGAACGCCTCCCGGCTGCCGATCCGCCGGTCCACGTCCCGCGCCACCGTGTCGCTGCCCGGCAGCCGCGTCAGCGGGTTCAGCGCCGCCGCCTCCTCGACCTTCGCCTCGGCCACCCCGCGCACCACCTCGGTCACCAGCACCACACCGAGGCAGCGGCCCGCGTCGTCGACCACCACCACGTCGTCGCCGGTGCGGCCCCAGTCCGCGTCGGTCACCAGCTCCAGCAGCTCAAGCGCGCCCGCGTCGGCGTGGATCGTGTGCGGGCTGTCGGCGAGCCGTTCCGCGCTGCGCTTCGCGTGCAGGGCGTGCCCGTACGGCCCGGTGACCGACACCAGGAACCGGGTGCGGTCGATCGACCACCGCGGCCGCCCGTCGGCGTCGATCCCGACGATGCCGCTCGGCGCGTCGCCCGCGGCCAGCGCGGTGCGGACGTCGTCGCAGGTCGCGTCGTGCGGCAGGGTGCTCGCCGGGCGCAGGAAGTCCCGCACGCGCGGCGTGGTGAGCGGCCCCGGCGTGAGGCGCTCCTCCGGGTCGGGGATCGCCGGGGTCAGCAGGTGCCCGAGGTTCACCCCGTCCCGGGCGGGGGCGAACAGGTTGCCCTGAGCGATGCGCACCCCCAGGCGGCGCACCGCTCCCAGCTGCGCTTCCGTCTCGACCCCGGTCGCGACCAGTCGCGCGTTGGTCCGGGACGTGAAGTGCAGCAGGGATTCGACGACCGCGACCGAGCCGGCGTCACCGGGCAGCCCGCGCAGCACGCTGCGGTCGAGTTTGAGGACGTCCACCGGCGCGGCCGCGAGCATCGCGAACGGCAGGTCGCCGCGGCCGAGGCCGTCCAGCGCGAGCCGGAAACCCAGCTCGCCGAGCCGGTGCAGGCCGGCGAGCAGCTGTTCGGGCCACACCGAGCAGAACGGCGGCCCGACCTCCAGCACCACCTCGCGCGGCCGCTTGCCGACGCGGGCGAGGGTGTCGAGCAGGGGATCGACCGCGGGCGCGGCCGCAGTGGCGGCCGTGATGTTCAGGTGCAGCGGCAGCAGCGTCTGCTGGTCGGCTTCCGCGCGGACGGCGTCGCACGCCAGCGCGATGTCGGTCTCGACGAGGCGCCGTTCGCGACGCGCGGTGTCGAGCAGTTCGTGCACGGACCCCTCGGCGGGGCGGGCCAGCGCTTCGAGCGCGACCATGCCGCCGGTGTTCAGGCTGTAGAGCGGCTGGAAGGCGAACCGGACTGGGCGCACGGACCGATCTTCGCTGGTGAGGTGGTCGCATTGAAAGAGATGTCGACTGATGTTCACCTGCGGGGCGGGCAGCGTACTCCCGCGGGGGTACGGGCGGGACAGATACGGTGATGCGCATGGAACCCGATCCGCGGACGCTACGCCGGGAGAACGCCAGCGAACCGGCGTGGTCCGACCTGGCCGACAACCCCTTCCGGGCCGACCGGGACCGCATCGTGGTGTCGCCGTTCTTCGCCCGGCTCGGCGGCGTGACCCAGGTGGTCAGCGCGGCCGGGTCCGGTCTGCTGCACAACCGGCTCACGCACAGCCTCAAGGTCGCCCAGGTCGCCCGCGCCATCTCGCAGCGGCTGCTGTCCTCGGTGGACTCCGCCGAGCTGATCGGCAAGCTCGGCGGGCTCGACCCGGACGTCGCCGAGGCCGCCGCACTCGCCCACGACCTCGGGCACCCGCCCTTCGGGCACCTGGGGGAGCAGGTGCTGGACCGCATCGCCCGGCACCGGTTCTCGCTGCCGGACGGGTTCGAGGGCAACGCGCAGACGTTCCGGATCATCACCACTACCGACGTGCGCGGCCCGGCGGCGGTCGGCCTGGACCTCACCGCGGCCGTGCGGGCGGCGGTGCTGAAGTACCCGTGGGCGCGGCTGCACTGGCCCGACCCGCACCCGGCCGCGATGCGCATCCCGCCGCGGGGCGCCGCCGAGCCGGACGAGGCGCCGGGCACCGGGTCGAGCAAGTTCTCCGCGTACTGCACGGAGCTGGACGACGTGGTGGCCGCGCGCAGGCCGTTCGCCGGGCGGATCGAGCCGTGGCAGCAGACCGTCGAGGCGTCCGTGATGGACACCGCCGACGACCTCGCCTACGCGATCCACGACATCCAGGACTTCCACCGCATCGGGGTCCTGCAGCACGCGCCGGTGGCCGCCGAGCTGGGGGAGTGGCTCGACCACGCGGTGGAGCTGGCCGGACTGGACAACGCGACGCTCGCCGCGCAGATCCGCCGCCCCGGCCGGTCGCTGGAGCAGCTGCGGCGCCGCATGCACGCCAAGGACGCGTGGATCGTCGACGACGACGCGTTCGCCCACGCGGTGTCGCGGATCCGGGCCGAGCTGGTCGACGGCCTGCTCGCGGAGCCGTTCGACGGTTCGATCGAGGCGGAGCAGGCCACGGCGGCGTTCTCCGCGCGGTGGACGCACCGGCTGGTGGACGGCGTGATCGTGCTGCCGTCGCCGTCCACCCGGGCCGGGCACGTGTCGCTGCGGACCGCCCAGTGGCACGAGGTGCAGGTGCTGAAGTTCGTGCACCGCCGGTTCGTGCTGCTGCGCCCGGAACTGGCCCTCCACCAGCGCGGACAGGCCTCGCTGCTGACGACGCTGGTCGACGCGCTCGACGCGTGGCTCGCCGACCGGGACGAGGTCTCGCGCCTGCCGAGGCGCCTGCACGACCTGGTCGAGCTGGCGCAGTCGGAGTTCGAGGACCTGGCCCGGAACGCGCCCGAACTGCTGGTCGGAGCGACGGGCGAGCCGGTCGCGGGCGCCGACGCCGTGCGCGGGCTGGCGAGGGGCCGCGCGGTGATCGACTTCGTGTCGTCGCTGACGGACAAGCAGGCGGTCAGCCTGCTGGACGCGCTCTCCGGCCGATCCGGCCAACCGTGGTCGGACAGCTTCGTGCTCTGACCAGCACACCACCCAGCAACCAACCGCCGGCCGGCAACGAAAGCAAGCCGACTACCCCAACCAGACCTCCCCCGCCCCCGATCCACAGCCGATCTTCAGTCGCCGACCAGGGTTGTCAAGGCACGCTTTCCCGCCTTGACAACCCTGCTCGGCGACTGAAACACACTCAGGCATCGGGGGCGGGGGTGGTCGGAAGGTG
>NZ_JAKGSD010000047.1 GCF_021654135.1 Amycolatopsis tucumanensis
AACAATCCACATCGCCGCCATCAACGAGTGGCTACGCCATTGAAACAGGCCCTAGCCGCTGCTCGCTGCGCCTGCGCCTCGTTGACCGCGTCGACCAGGGCCGCGGGATCCACACCTGCACCGATGGCCGCCCGGAACCGTTCGAGCCTCGCCTCCGCATCGGCGAGCCGCTGCCGGGCGACCTCGCGTCCAGACGTCGCTCCCTCGCCACCCTGGGATGCGACCAACGCCGCCACGGTCCGGTCGACGTTGTCGCAAGCGAACAGGCCGCCCAGCCACGTGTTGACGGCGTCCCTCAGCGGCTCCTCCCGCAGATAGACCGAAGGCGGGTGTTCCGCCAGCGCCGGCGAGCCGGGCGCGAGGGTCCGTGCCGGACACCGGTAGTACATGCCGTGCTTGCGCGGGCTCGCTTCCATCTTCCGCTGGCAGTACGCGCACCGGATTCGACCACGGAACAGGTACGACCTCCGCGTGGGCCGGTCACTCCGCTCAGCCTTGCGAGCAGTCCGCAACCCGCCGGCCCCCTTCGACCTCCTCAACAACTGGGCTTGGGTGAAGTCCTCGACCGACACGATCGCCGGGTGCGCCGGAAGCCGGGACCGAACGACGCGATCTGGTGCCGACCGTCGGAACCGCGTGACGTGCCCAGCGGCCACGTCGTCCGGGTCCAGCAACGTCTCGTGCTTCGTCCAGCGCCCGAAGAACGCGTAGCCCGTGTACCGCGGGTTCTCCAGGATCGACCGCACCGTACTTCCCTGCCAGCCGTCCGCCAGCCGGTGCCGGTTCTGATCCGGTCGGCGAGCAGACGGACACGGGATCCGATCACGATTGAGGCCGTTGGCGACCGCACGATCACCCTTGCCGCTGAGGTACTCCGCGAAGATCCGTCGCACCGCTTCGGCCGACGCCTCGTCGATGTCCAGCACCCGCAGCCGGTACCCCTCGGCCGCCTTCCGCGGATTCGGATGCGGCCCACCGTCCACCACCTTGTACCCGTACGGCGCCCGGCCGCCCTGATGCCGCCCCTCGTTGATCACCTGGGCGTCCATGGCTGCCCGCACCCGCGCCTGGACGTGCTGCCGCTCGGACTCGCTCATCCCGCCGAGCACGCTCATCAGCATCTTGTGCGACGGATTCCGCGCATCGAACTTCCCGCCCAGCTCCGGCACCCACAGGTCAACCCCATACGCCGCGAACTTCGGAGCGACCAGCGAGAACTGGTTCCCGAACCAGCACCGCGTCCCCTCCCCCACGACCACCGCCCGCCACCGTCGGCCCGGGTCCTTCAGCGCCTTCAGCAGCCGGCTCGCCGCCTCCCGCCGCTCCCACGGCACCGACCGCGACTGTCCGACGTCGAAGAACTCCGCGACCACGCTCCCGCCGAGCGGCTCGACGAACTTCCGCGCGTTGCTCAACTGCCAGCCGTGCGAGGTCTCCGGATCCTGGTTGTCCTCCGTCGAGCACCGGCCGTAGAAGGCCACCGGGCCGATGCCCTCATCCACCGGCTCACCGACCTCGACGCCCAGCAAGTCATCGAGCGTCGCCCACGGGTCGTGGTTGATTTCAGCAGTCATCGATCCCCTCTCGCCGGGGCCATCCAGGGCCTCGACCTCAGCCAGCTCGATCAGTATGGCAAGCAGTATGGCGCTAGCTTTCCTATTCAGGCTAGGGAGTTGGTCGGGGACGCGGACGATCACGTGGTCATCGAGCGCGCCCATCGTCAACTCGGGTCCGGGTCGGCGCCGCTCTTGATTTCATCAATCGCCGCTCGCAGATCCGCAGTGCGGTATCCACGGACTCGCCGCAGCTCACCGTCCTCCGAGGGCACGTAATGCCTGGTCGGCCTGCACCCCAGCTCGCCCATCTGACGCCCGAAGCCGGTTGCTTCGACCTCCAGCGCCTCCACGAGCTCCGCGGTCGGCACGAACTCGCGTTCCTCAAGTTCCTCACCGAGGTACTCGACGACGGACGCGAGCGGTTCGGGCAGCTCGGATCGACCAGTGCCCCCGCCGAGCGCCATCACAACCGCGGTCGAGTCGATCGACCGGCGAGAGTCGTCCCCCGCCGCGTGCCCAGTCAGGGTGCCGGCCGCCTCCCGCAGTGCTCGACCACGGGCACAGATCGCCTGCCAGTCCTGGTTGCCCATGTAGTACGTCCACACCGTCATCGCGAGCGACTCGCTCCCGGCGTCCATGTCTCCGTCCGGCCGGAGAATGCCCACCCCCTTGTGGCTCGGCAGGAGCGCGGATGCGTCGTACCCGCGGGTGTTCATCTGCTCGCCCAGCACGATGTTCGAGTCCCGCCAGTCCATCACCCGCAGAGCGAACCGCGAGCCGAGCACCGACCGCAGCCGCGAGGGAATCGTCTGCGAATCCGGCCGCTGCGTCGCGAGCACGACGACGATCCCGGCCGCCGGCCCCTTCCGCGCGAGGTAGGCCAGCAGATCGGCGACATGCTCGCCAATGGCGATCTTCTTCGCCCCGACCTCGATCTTCGCGGGGTTCTCGAGGAACACCTGGACCTCGTCGATGATCACCGCGGTGATCGGCATGTCCAAGCCGGGATCACGCGAGATTCCAGGAGTGATCTTGGACTCCGGGCAGACCTCATCGTCCAGGGCGGCCATCCGCTGGTATCGCGCCTGCACCTCGACGACCAGCTCAAGCAGGTGATCCCGCACAGCTTGGACATCCGGCAGGCCGTCTCCGCACACGAACCGGTGCGCCACCTGCTCGGCCGCCTTCCAGTCCTTACCGCCCTTCCCGTCGAACACGTACAACCGGGAATGCGGGTCGAGAATCAGTCCCGCCGCAGCCAGCCGCGCAGCCATCGTCTTGCCCTGTCGCGGAATCGCCCCGACCAGGAGCGACGTCCAGACCAACGGCAGGTCGATCCGGCGCCGCCGCGCGTCCACACCGAACGGAATCGGCTGCCACGCATCCCACCACTCGGCCTCGACCAGCGGAGTCCTCCTCGGCGGACCGGAATACGGGTCCTCATCAGCAACCCAGAGGAACACCCGCCCGGCGTGGCCGCCCCGGCCGCGGACCCGCTCGACGATCAACTGGACCTCGTCGACGGCCAGCGCGGACGCGAGCGCGTCCCGGTGCTTGATCACGTCCGCGGCCTTCCGCGTAGCCGGAAGGTCGATCGTGATCGCCCAGCCGTCGCCGACACGCCGGGCTCGCTCGACCAGCCGGAGCGTCTCGTCCTTGCCGATCAGTTTCGCGTCCCGGAAGGCGTCGACCAGCACCTGCGGATCCATCGTCCACGCCAACGCCCGCGGACCGGGCAGGACGGTCTTGCGCCCCGGCGCTCCCTCCTTCCGGCGTCCGGCTACCGCCAGTACGACAGCTGCCACCGCGCCCGCGCCCCACAAGGCCACCGAACCGTAGAGCAGGTAGGCGACGAGCAACCCCGAGGCGACAGCGGCCACCACCGCTCCACTCACCTTCCACCGGAAGAGCGTGAGCGCCCGGATCTCCACGAACTTGTCCGCCAGCTTCTCGGACTTTTCAGCTGCCTCCCGGTAGTCGTGGACGCGAACCCACTTCCGCCACACCCGGAACATCAACACGGCACCGCGACCAACCGCGGAAGCGAATCGGAAGGGCAGCCGGATCAGCAGAGCGATCACGGCACGGACCGCGCGCCTGAACTCCTGCCGAGACGTCAGCCAAGCCGGGCGGCGCCAGCGGGAGCCGCCACCAACACTGATCGGTGATTCCTCATCGACCAACTCCGCGTCGAACACCGGCGCGGCCCGCTCGACCTCGTGCCCGGCGTTGGGTGCCTCAGCCATGCGCACCCTCCGCCCGCAACTCGGCCGCAAGGCGAGAAGACAGACCGCGCGAACACCCGGTCACCTCACGAACCCAAGCCGGTGTCACCACCGTCTCCGGCGTCCTGGCAGCCCGCGCCATCGCGAGGTACTCCGCGGACGACGTCCGCACGCCGCGCGGGCGAGCCGCCTCCTCGGCAAGCGAGGACTCCGAATACATCGCGGCCCCCAGCTTGTCCCGCAGATCCGTGACGGCCTCAGCCGCCACGAACACCACCAACGGAGGTACCGAGTGCAGCACGACCTGCGCCGGCGACCGGTCCACGAACGCCTCCCAGGTGTTCATGACGTAGGTCGCGCCGAGCGTGAACCACTTGGCTCCCCGTGCCCAGCCACCGGTCCGGATGCCGTATCGGGACGTCACCTGCTCCGCGCGCAGCACGGCCAGCAACACCAGGGAGACCATCGGGTCGAGCAACCACGCACCGCACCACCGGAGCGACCATGCGGGCGCGCCGGCGGCCGCGAACTGCTGAACGTTGGTCATCGTGAACGCGAGCCCCAGCAGGATTCCGGTCCAGCACAACCGGTCGACCTGCCGAGCGACTCGCTCGAGCGGCTCCATCACCGGCGACCTCCCCGCCGCCGCGGAGTGTCCTCCATCGTGACCGTGAGCGCGCGAGTGATCGTGTACGACGCGAACAGGGCCGGCACCCCGAGGACCACGAGCAGGAGCCCGATCCCCCGCCCGTAGGTGATCGCCACCCACTGCACCGCGACGATCAGGGCCGCGTTGAACAGAACCCGGCCGGCCAACGACGCGAACCGTGCGCCAGTCCGGGCCGCGTCCGCCGCCGCTCGCGCTCGCCGCGCCCCCGACCGCCACACGAACAGCAGCACGCAGAGAACTCCCACGCCGGCCAAGATCTGAACAGGCGTCAGGCTGACGTTCCCCATCAGGCCTCGCCTCCCCGCCGGCCGGCGCGGTCACCACGCTGCAGCCAGAACCGGTGCAACTCCCGGCGGTCGTCCTCGCACATCCCGCCCCAGATGCCCAGCGTCTGCTCTCCGCCGGAGCGCAGCTCGAGCTCCAAGCACTCGTCGAGTACCGGGCACCCGGCGCAGAACGCCGACGCCAGTTCCCGGTCAGGCAGCTCCATTCCAGACGGTTCTGGCGGTTCAGCCTCCCCGGAGCGCCAGAAGCAGAGCCCGTCACGCCTCACGATGCGGTCGAGCGTGGGCGTGGGGACCCAACGCAACCGGTCCAGCTGCCACGCCAACTCGACCAGGAGGAGATCAGTCATCCGACGCCTCCGACCGTCGGGCGGCCGAGGAGCTTGATCAACGCCGGGGCGGGGATCACGAGGCGACCATTGCGCCTCTCCGCGCGCAGCGTGCCGAGCCGGATCGCGCGGTGAATACGCGGCTCACCGACTCCCAGCATCGAAGCGGTCTGAGAAATCGTGTAGTACGCCGGGCGGCCGGCGCGAGTAGCGATACGCATTGAGAAGTCCTTCGAGTCGTTGATTTCAGCCATAGACAGCTGATTTCAATAGCGAATGGGCGCACTTTTCCAGCGCGCCGCCAAAGAAGCGCCGCGTTACGCCGCGGTATGGAGCGGAACCGCTAACCTCGTCGCCGAGGCGGAGCGCGGAGGAAGAGGAATCGGTGTCGGAGGACTGGGCGGCAGTCGCCAAGGCCATCAACGACCGGGTCAACGAACTCGGGTGGCTTCAGCGCGAGCTCGCCAAACGCTCGAACGTGTCGCAAGCGGTCGTGCGGGAGATCCAGCACCACGTCGTGGAGCGACGCAGGAGCCCCCGAACCCTGGAGTCCCTCTCCGTCGCCCTCGGCTGGCACCCCCAGCACCTGGACGCGGTGCTGCACGGACGCCGGCCGCCCGAACTCCATGAGCCGGTCACGGATCGCGGCGACACTTTGTGGACGCGCCTCGAGCAACTCGAACGTCAGATGAGTGAGATCATCGACCGTCTCGACGCCTTGCAGACCGACGTCGCGACCGTGCTCAAGCACGTCCGCCCGAAGCGGTAGCCCGATGGTTTTCCGTTTCCGGAAGTCGTTGTTTTCCATGCCTGTAATTGCACTGGAAATCGACCTCGCGTCCCATGCACATCCAGTGCCGCCCGAGTGCACGACCAGTGCAGGTTCACTGCACAAGACGAGTTCGGGAGCACGATGAGCCTGCTCGACGGCTGGACCGGCGCGACGGCGTGCGCGCTTCAGTCGGCGCTGCGACTCAGCAACGAGGCGTTTGCCGAACACCTCGGGATTGGGGTTCGCACCGTTGCTTCCTGGCACCAAAAGCCGACGCTGCGTCCGAAATCGGAAATGCAGCAGCTCCTCGATACTGCGCTGGAGCAAGCGTCGCAGCCGGCGCAGGAGCGTTTCGCGGCCTTGACCAACTCCGGATCTTCACGGCCGACATCCGAGGCTGAGCAGCGCTTGGGCGCCGATCCGCACATCGGTGCCGCGCTCGACTGGCTGGACCGCCACGCCCGGCGAGCGCCGGGCACGAGTCGCCGCGACGTAGCTGACCGGCTCGCCAGGGTGGACGTCCGCGAACTCGAAGACCGCGGGAACCGCCGGGGCAGGGTGCGTCAACGCGACGTCGCTCGCGCCCTCGCCAACTACTACCGCCATCTCCCGCAGGGCTACGGCTGCTACTCCGCATTTCACGACGGGGGCGATTCAGCGACGACCATCCTCACGTCCACGACCTGGCTGGACCTCGACTGCGCCCTCACCCCGCACAATGATCAGGTTCAGCTCGCCGACACCGGCGCACAGGATGAGAGTCTCGACGAGGAAGCCGCCGGCCACGCCGCACAACGACTCGCCGAGACGCTCGCGCTCGGCATCCGCCTCGTGGACATGCCGCTCTACCGGCTCATCTCGGCCGACGTCCGGAAAGGCACCCTCGGGGGATCAGCCGCCATCACCGAGTTCGTCCGCTACGCCCTGACAATGGACTTGCTCGAAGGCGAACTCATCGACACGCTCGCCGCGGGCGGGGAGGTCACCCCGGAAACATCTCCCCTCCGGCACCGCTACCTGCCTGACGCCGGGTCCGTGCTCGACCTCTCCAACCGGCTCTGTGCGGGCGGAACTCTCGCGCTCACCGCCATCGCACGCCCAGCCGACCCGTTCCGCGGTCCGGCTGACTACCTGCTGCTCGTGCAAGAGCGCTCCGGCCGAGTCGTCAACGCCGCGCGTCAGCTGGCCGTGATCCCCAAGGGCTTCCACCAGCCGATGACGGACTACCGGGCCGACACCCGAATCGGCGCGACGCTGCGGCGCGAGATGGAAGAGGAACTCTTCGGCCGCGACGACATCGACAACACGCTCGGCCGGCAACGCGCCGCCGACCCGATGCACCCGAGCCGCTTGTCAGAGCCGATGCGCTGGCTGACGGAGGCACCGGACCGGCTCCGGATGGAGTGCACCGGCTTCGGCCTCAACCTGATCAGCGGAAACTTCGAGTTCGCCGGCCTGATCGTGATCGAGGACGAGGAGTTTTGGAGGCGCTTCGGCGGGCGGGTCGAAGCCAACTGGGAGTCCTCCGCGCTGCGGCAGTACTCGAGCCTCGACCGTCGGCTGCTGACCGAGCTGATCAGCGATGTAGCGTGGAGCAACGAAGGGCTGTTCGCCCTGCTCCAGGGGCTGCGTCGGCTCGCGCAGATCGGCGGGGAGCGGGTGAGCCTGCCGGAGATCGAGTGGGAGGTCTAGTGGGCAGCAACTGGTACCGCGGCAACGCCAACGACGACGGCGATGCCAACCGCGGCTGGCTGCTCGGCCACTTCATCGAACCCGCTGACGACGTCCGCTCGAGCAAGGACGTCGAGGTCAAATGGGGTGTCCACCCCGCCAGCGACAAGCGCGCCGAGTGGACCAAGGACGACCAGCGGACCACGCTCCTCCTGTTGGTGCAGGGCACGTTCCGGATCGACCTCACCGAGGGCAGCACGGTCATGCAGCGCCAGGGCGACTACGTCGTCTGGGGTCCGGGCATCGATCACTCCTGGGAAGCCCTCACCGATGCGGTCGTGGTCACCGTCCGCTGGCCCTCAGCCACGTAGGACCTCGACCGCGGGCAGGTCGACGCGCTTCCCGCCGATCTCGCGCAACCGCCGCACGCCCTGCAGGAAGGCGAAGAGACCCTCGTTGCACCATGACTCGTCGCTGATCAGCTGCGTGATCAGCTCTTTGTCGAGGCTCGAGTAGATCCGCATACCGCCGGTCTCCCAATTCGCCTCGACCTGACCGCCGTAGCGAGCCCAGAACTCATCGTCCTCGATCACGATCAGGCTGGCGAACTCGTAGTTGCCGCTCACGAGGTTGAACCCGAAGCCTGTGCATTCCATCCGCAACCGATCGGGTCCGTCGGCCAGCCAGCGCATCGGCTCAGACAACCGCGACGGGTGCATTGGTGCCGCGGCTCGGTGCGGGCCGGCGGTGCCGTCGACGTCTCCCCGCCCGAACAGCTCCTCCTCCATCTCGCGAAGCAACGTCGCACCGATCGAGGTCTCACCGCTGGCGTCGACCAACGGCTGGTGGAAGCCCTTCGGAATGACCGAGAGCCGACGCGCGGCGTTCACAACTTGGTCGGATCGTTCCTGAACCAGCAGGGCGTAGTCGGCCGGGCCACGGTACGGGTCGGCCGGCCGCGCGATGGCACACAGGGCGAGCACGCCTCCCGCGCACAAGCGCTCGTTGAGTTCGTGAACGGCCTCGAGGTCCGGCAGGTCCCGGTCCCGCATTGGCAGCGAGCCCTGCTGGGTAGGTCCGCCGGCCGTCAGCTGGTCGACGAGCTCGGCCTCGAGCAAGTCGGCCGACAGGGCATAGTTCATGAACGACGTCAAGCCGACCACACCTGACACCGAGCCACGGTTCACCTCGACATCGAGCAGCCGGTACAGCGGAGCTTCCACGAGCCGCACATGAAGGGCTTTGGCATCGGCCAGCCGCTCAGCGGCAGCCTCAGCGTCTGACGACTCCGGCTCGCCCGCATCGTGTGCGAGCCGGAGGTGAACGCCTGCCGGAGAGCACGAGAGATCGAGCCAATCCGCTCGGGTGCAGACGCTGGTCCGGACAACGCTCCCAGCACTCCGGACCTGATAAAGCTCGTCTTCGGCGCCGTAGTACTCGGCGAGCGCATCCGCAACACGCGAACGCCCCACGCGGCTTCGGCGCACCTGCCGATCCGCCAAGTCGGTCTTGCTCATACTGAGACCCCGCTCGATCACCAACCGCTTGGCCTCGTCGGTGCCCCCTCGCTCTCGGTCACCCGTATGCGGTTGTTCGCCAGGCCTACCGAGCAACTCGTCCGCGCTGATTTCGAAAATCCGCTCCAGCAGCCGCGCGGTCGCCGGCCGCAGCGGACCGAGCGGCCGGCCGTTCGGCCCCTTTCCCGCCATCAACCGCTTCAAGTGACGAACGCTGAGCGTCCCCGGCTCGCCCCGCTCCCGCGCGAACGTCTCGGCGTACTCGGCGAACTCCTCGAGGGTCATCCGCCGTTCACGGATCTTCTGCTCAAGCACAGTCCGATAGCGAGGCACGCGGAGCTGACACAGAGCCGATTCAACCATGATTTCAGTCTGGCATGCCCGCGCCGACCTGGCGACGATCATCGGCCTGAGCACGCTGAACCATCCGCCGAACACGCGCAATCCGAAGCAGACAGCCCTCACACGGAGCACCCGCGACACCAGTCAACAGCTCGAGCTCCCCCGGCCCGAACTCCACACCACAGAACGCAGCGAGCACCTCCGGCCGGCCGGCCCGCGGCACCCAGACCAGGTGAGCGACGCACTGAGATTCCGCAACCGTGCCACGCACCGGCCGCGCGAGAACGATCACGAGCCCTCACCGGCCCACGCACCACTGATCACCTCGCGAAGCGCAGCCGCCGCTTCGCTCGACAATCTCACCCTCGGACCGCTGACACCGACCTGGATCACGG
The DNA here is from genome assembly GCF_021654135.1 of Amycolatopsis tucumanensis. Lineage (GTDB taxonomy): Bacteria > Actinomycetota > Actinomycetes > Mycobacteriales > Pseudonocardiaceae > Amycolatopsis_E > Amycolatopsis_E tucumanensis. The sequence continues at coordinate 9,762 of NZ_JAKGSD010000047.1, forward strand.
GTTCCGCCCGCCCAACCAGGATCGGTACAGGACTGCCACCACCCGCCATCCCCTCCAGGACGAGGTACCCCTCGCCACCATCACCGGCTGCCCGCTCTCGCCGAACGATGAAGGTCCCCTTGGCCCGCACCGTCCGCGCGAGGCCACGCTCGCGCAGAATCTCGGTCGCATGACGCGCCGTCCCGAGGGACACGCCGTACTCGCGAGCAAGCCGAACCTCCGAGGGCAGCCGCGCCCCGTCCGCCAACTCGCCGGCCGCGACACGGGCAGCCAAGTGATCAGCCATCGCCTCGTACAGGTATGGCGCATCACCAGCGCCTGGCTCGAACGCCCCAACCGTCACGCGAGCAGTTCCCACCCGGGCATCTCCGCTGACTCGTTCACCCGAACCTTCGGCCACGCGCCGCGAACCCGACGCCTGCTCATCCTCAGCCAACCGCATACCGGAGAGCCTTGCCGCGGCCCACCGCAAGCACGAGGCCCCGAGCGGGCCACGGCCGGGACACGTTGCAGCTGCGTTCAGTAGCCCCATTGAAGCCGTCACTGGGACAAGCAGGACGGGATCTCCGGGCTGTCCCCCCATGGAGCGCGAGTACGGTTATCCCAGGTCACAGCTCTCCAATGGCCCTCCGGCTCGGGATCAAGCACAGGACAGGCGAGCACCTGGCATTTCACAACGATGTGCCGGGCACAGCCCGTGTCGGGCGGCAGATACCGGGAGGTTTACGCGACCGATACGCCCTCACGGCCATCAGGACGCATGCGACAGAACCTCCACGCCTCGCGACCAAGTTGATGCCCTGCGTCGTTAAGTACGTAACTCGGTCACCCGCAACCGGCGTACGCGAAATCGATACCTTCTCGCCCGGGGAGTGTAACGACTGCGCCACCTACGAGCGACTAACTCAACACAGCGAGTCACGGGAAGAAGGTGCGGCGTGGTCGAACTAGGGACGGTCGTCAAGGTTCTGGCCAGCGTAGGCGCAAAACCAGCACTGGAACGCGCGAAACGCCAAGAGAAGGTTGTAGCAACCCTCCGACGTTTCGGACTAGGACCAAAGACTCCGCCACCAGACTTCGACGGCGTGTACATCTACACCTTAATAGAGTATTGCTACGCGCAACCAGAGCCGGTCATACGTTTTTTCCAGAACGAATATATCCGTCAAGCATTTCGTAGATCATTCGAAACCGGCGATCCAAGCTATCTTGACCGCGAAGCTGAAGGAATTATCGAGTGGAACAATGAGACCGGCGAACTGGGCCGCATGGATTACGACTTCCGTCGCGAGTTCGCGGGCTTTACAGCGGTCTTCAACACCCTCGTAGACCGGTGTCGGACAGCCGCAGAAGCTCGCAGTGAGCGGAAGTTGGATGATCTACAACATCAGTTGCGCGATCTACGCGATCAGTTACACAAGCTACCCTCACTGAATGAAGTTCGTGAGCTCATTATTACCCCACAAGAACGTAAACCCTCTGTCGTGATCGAGAACCTGGCCAACAGTCTCCACGGCTGGTTTGAAGCGATCGGTTACAACATCGAGACCGATGACTTGCCCAGCGACGGAGACGAGTTCAACTGGATCATCAATGTACCCACACGCCGACGATACGACCGAGTCGTCATCCTCGGCACCTCCGGGGAGGCTCGAGTTTCAGATGTTGAACGCTTAGTCACCTTAGTTGAACAGAAACGAGCACATGAGGGATGGCTAGTTGTACCTCGGCGAATCAGCGAAGCGGCACAACTAGCTGCAAGCAAAACCGACGGCCTGATAACCTGCTACACATTGGACACCCTTATCGACGAAGGCGCGGACTTCGAACCCTACTTATCCTGGCTAGATCAAGAGGTAAAGAGAAGGGGGATTGACGTCAAATATGTGCCGTTGTATTGTCGCAAAGAAGAATTCGATTCAAGCAACAAACACAGCAAAGCTGTCAGCGTTTACGGCAAAGATCGGGGCGGGTTGGCTGGTTACGTACGCAATTGGCTTGCCGACCCGTCGAAAGAACATCTATCAATACTCGGAGAGTTCGGAACCGGAAAGAGTTGGTTCTGTCTCCGGCTGGCCTGGGAGATCGCGCAACAGTATCGTGAAGCGCGCGCTCTTGGGCTGCCTCGTCCACGCCTACCCCTCCTGGTCCCACTGCGGGACTACGCAAAAGCGGTAAACGTAGAATCGCTGTTCTCGGAATTCTTTTTCCGGAAGCATGAGGTTGACCTTCGAGGATATTCCGCGTTTCAGTATTTAAATCGCACTGGGCGACTACTACTTATTTTCGACGGTTTTGACGAGATGGCCGCGAGGGTTGATCGACAAGCCATGGTCAACAATTTTTGGGAGCTAGCACGCGTTGTGGAACCTGACGCAAAGGTTCTACTGACGTGTCGCACTGAGCATTTTCCCGAAGACAAGGAAAGCCGTGATCTTCTGAGCGCTCGACTCAAAGCATCAACGCAATCTCTGACCGGAGAGCCGCCACAGTTTGAGGTAGTTGACTTGATTCCGTTCGATAAAGAGCAGGTAAGAGAGGTGCTCTCCCACCTTGCGGATAAAAAAACTGTCGACGTCGTGATGAGCAACTCGGAACTACTCGATCTCATGCGCCGACCAGTAATGTCCGAAATTGTCTTGGACGCCTTGCCGGAAATATCTGAAGGGAGCGCCATCGATCTCGCACGCGTCTATCTTTACGCCGTGCGGCGCAAAATGTCACGGGACATTCAAGCCGAGCGAACGTTCACCGCGATGGCTGACAAACTCTTCTTCCTGTGCGAACTTGCGTGGGAAATGCTCGTCACGAACACGATGAGCATGAACTACAGAGCATTTCCGGACCGAATTCGGACTTGCTTCGGCAAAGTAGTGCAAGAGCAAAAAGATCTAGATCACTGGCATTACGACATGCTCGGCCAGTCGATGTTGATCCGGAACGCTGAAGGCGACTACACGCCGGCTCACAGATCCCTTTTGGAGTTCTTTGCCGCCTACAAGCTTGCAGCGGAACTAGGAATCTTGCATCCCGACTTCCTGGAGATGGCTACCGAGGCCGACAACAATGTAGCGACGGAGATTACTGCAAGCTGGTCAAGCTATTTCAACAAAGAACCGTCGACGCGCCGCTTCGAGAAGATCGTGAAGTTTGAAAGCGAGGATATACGGCGCCTCTCAACAACGTTTGGAATTCGGAAACTTGATTCCGCCGTACGAGACTTGATGGTCCCAATGATTCACGCAGATTTAGCGGCGAAACGGTTGCTCGACCTAATTCTCGACACCCGACACGAGGAGGCAGAGAGCACCGGATATACAGGCGGAAACGCCGCTACCGTGTTGGCAAGGATCGATCGCACGGCCCTGAGAGGACAGGACTTACATGGAGTCGACCTCCGGGGCGCGGAGTTGGACCTCCGCAAGAACCAGCAATGCGACCTCACGAACGCCAACCTTCGTCACGCAGATCTACGCGAGACCGACCTTGAGAATGTTATCTTCATCGGCGCCGACCTAACGGGTTCGAATCTTGAACGTTGTTGGTATATCGGCCGAGAGAATGCATCACCGCTGTCGCTCGCAGTCGAGTATAAGAACGGCGGAAGATTTTACGTCGGCCTGAGTACCGGCGGGGTTCTACGCTGGGAAAACGGCGATTTATCAGGCGCCGTCGAGAAAGTTCTAACTTACGACGCAAGCATATTTGAAATGGAGTTAATCAAAGGCGTCTCGCGACTGGCGGCATTCGCGGACAACGGCCTCTTAATCGTCAATATCGAGTCGCGGACGATCGATTGTCAATTTGAGGACGCTACAGGTTACGCACCACTATACCTACAGAACTACGACGGGTTTGTAATCCAGCGCCCTCAAGTGGCGGATCCCGATCAGGCAAACACGACCTTGTACGACAGAAGTACACTCGAAGAGGTTACCAAATTTGATGCTCCCGCAATCGCGGCTCTCGGCTACTACGTAGAGGAGCTCGACAGGACGATTTTTGATGATGACGAGGGAAACTTACTGACCGCCGAATGCAAAGACGGAAATATTGAGTTTGCCGTACGCGGCAAGATCGACTTTGAGAGCGCATTCGGATCGACGAACTTAGATGTCATCCTTGCCGGCTCACTTATATTGGGAGCGCAGGTTGAACGAGACAAATTGACTGTCGCGGCTTTCGAATTGGACGGTACACTGTATCGAAAATTCGAGTTAAATGCACTGGCACCGGAGACAGAGTTCCATTTCGGATTCATCGGACGCCGTTGGGGAATTCGAGCCGACAACGCGCTGATCCTCAGCGCGGGGGATAGCCTGAGGGCTTTTGCAGCAGATAGTGGCTCCTCGATATGGTGCGACAGTGACGCTATCGAGGTTCAGGATATGGTGCTCTTGCCGGATAAAAGTCGCTTCATGTCCGTCAGTAGATATGGCGAGGTCGCCATCAGATCAGTCCTTACCGGCGAAGTGATAAGCAGAACTTCGACCGCAGCCGGATTCGCGGGCGCCAGATTTAGTCGGAACAGCGGCTTAAGTGATCCAGTGCTACGTGCGATTGAACTGGGCGGTGCGGTCATTGTGGACAATTGACAGTGAACGAAATTCAGGCTGACTGGCAGAGCCGCACGCAGCGCACTGCGTATGGTTCAGGATTGGGAAGGTAGGCGACCCGGACCGCATACGGCCACCGCTCGCCCGAAGCTGGCGGCCCTGCAGGTTACGCCGCGTGGCAATCTGCCCGCCCAGATCCTGCGGCTGCTGAACGCCGAGGAGATTGGAGGCGTTTCCGGCCTCGGCATGAGCGCAAGCGCATCAGCGGCGGACTGTCAGCTGGTTGCCGTCGACGATCACCCTCGGCGAGCATCGCCGCAGTCGCAGCCGCTGCGACATCCGGCGGACCAACTGTCATTTGGAAAGGTAAAGGCGTGTGGTTAGTGTGCAACTCCGCCCTCGGACACAACCACTGCGCACACGGATGGTTGGGGCTGGGTTTCAGCCACCACCATCCGTGTTGTTTCGTTGTAGGTCAGTTTCAGGCCGAGCTGTCGGTAGACCTCCAGCTTGTCGCCCGGGTCCGCGTCGCGCAGCACTTGGAGCAGCCCGCCCATCGCGTCCACCAGCTGACGAATCTCCGCGGCGGTCATTCTCCGGTCCGCCACCGCGCGGGCGTCCGAGGCGGCCAGCTGCGCCTCCAGCACCGCCTTCTCCTGCTGCACCTGCCTGGTCCACTTGGCCACGAGCGCCGGGTCGGTGCCGGCTTCGAGCGCGGCCTAGTGCCGGGCGAGTTTCCGGTCGCACTCCGCCAGCGCCCGGCGCGTCTCGGCGCCAGCGGAAGCGTGATCCGGCTGCGACTCCTCCATCGCGGTGAGCGACCGTTCGATGTTGCCGGGCGCGAACACCTGGGCCAGCCAGGTGTCGAGCGGCTCCAGCAGCACATCCTCGCGCAGGTGCACCGTCAGGGGATGGTCGAGCCGGTTGGCCAGGGCGTACTCGTTCGGGTAGCGGCAGCGGTAGTGGGCCCGCTCGCGGATCCAGTTGCCCTGCATGCGCCGTCCGCAGCTCTCGTGGAACAGCAGGCCCTTGAGCGCATAGGGATGCTTCTTCCGCTCGGTCACCCGGCCCGTCGACCGCGGCCCACGTCACGCCAGACGGGCCCGCACCTGCTCGAAGGTCTCCCGGCTGATCAGCGCCGCATGGACCTTCTGGTCGGAAGACCCACTGGTCCCGTGGATTCCACGCCAGCCTGGTCCGATGCCCAAGCCCCACATCCTCGACATCGATCACGGACTCCTGCTTGCGCTGCTTGTTCCACACCTCGTGACCGGTGTAGCGCGGATTGGTCAGGATCGTCCGGACGGCGCTCTTCGACCACGCCACCCCCGACCTGTGCTGATTTCGGCCACGGTCATAAGCGGACGGGCACGGAACCCCACCGGCCGTGAGCCGTTGGGCGATCGCGAAGACACCGATCCCCGACAGGTACTCGTGAAAGATCCGCTGCACGACCGGCGCCGTCTTCGGATCCGGCTCGAGCCGATGCAGCCGCTTGCCATCGCCCGCCTTCGCCGGGTTCGGATGCGGACCGGCATCAGCCAGCTGATAGCCGTAAGGAGGGCGGCCACCCAGGTAACGGCCCTCCACCTGGGCCTGCGCCGCCATCGCCGACCGCACCCGGACCTTGATCCTGGTCCGCTCCCCCGACCTCCGGCACCCACAACCCCACCCCGTAATGCGCAAAAACCGGAAACGTCAATCCGTACTGATTGCCGTAAAACGCCCGCTGCGGCTCCCCGACCACCACCGCCTCGAAACCGCGATCCCGCCTCTTGAGCACCTCAAGCAATCGAGCAGCCTCCGGCCGCCGCTTCCACGGAATCGATCGGGACTGCCCCACATCGAAGAACTCCACGACGATCTCCCCGTGTCGCTCGACCAAGGCCCCGCGCCCGCGCCAACTGCCAGTTCCGCCGATCTGCGTGGCCGGGTTCCGGGGATCGCCCACCCGCAGTGCATGGGCCTGCTCCACGAAGCGGTCGACGAACTCGTCGTGCACCGATGCGTCCACGATGACCCGGTTGGTGGCCATGCAGATCTGACCCTGGTGGTAGTAGCTGCCGAACACCGCGCATTCCACGGCGCGCTCGAGATCGGCGTCGTCGAGGATCACCAGTGGGCCGTTGCCGCCCAGCTCCAGAGACAGCCGCTTGATCCCCGCCTTCGCGATGATCCCCCGCCCCGGCCGGCTACCCGGCCTCTTCGAAGATCTTGGCCAGGAACAGCCCTCCCGTCACCGGGGTGTCTTCGGCTGGCTTGATCACGACGGCGTTGCCCAGTGCCAGCGCGGGCGCCACCACGGGCTGATCACGGTGACTACCCCGGCGGGCCGGCGGTAGACGCGGTTCTCCTTGTCCGGCACGTCGGAATCGGTGGTGACGACCACCTCCTCGGTGTGCCGCACCGCGGCGGCCGTGACCGCCTGGACGATGCCGACCTCGACAGCCGCCCGGGGCGGGGTCGCGCCGGCCTCCCGGACCAGCCAGTCGACGATCTCCGCCTGCCGCTCACCGATGATCCGCGTCGCCCGCTCGAAAACCGCCGCCCGCTCCCCCGGCGGCGTCGCGGACCACCCGCGCTGCGCCTCCAGCGCCGCGCGGTAGGCGAAGTCGACGTCGCCGTGGTCAGCCAGCATGATCTCGGTGAGCACGTCGCCGGTGTAGGGATCCGAGTCGGTGAGCGGACCGCCGCTTCCGGCACGCCACTCCCCGCCGAGGAACATGCGGTCGAATCCCTGGTACACGACGGGAGGGGGTCGTCTCGGACAGCGGGGCTTCTCATCGGCGGGCTTGAATCGTTACGAGGACAGGCAACACGAAGCGGCGAGGCGGCCGCATCGCACGAACACCTGAGATTGGCTGAGACCGGTCAGTGCCGGGATTCGGCGGTGCGCAGCAACGCCGTGCTCGCGGCGCTGATGACGCAACCCAGTGCCATGTAGATCGCGATCGCCGTGGAGGTCCCGAAGCCGGACAGCAAGGCCGTGGCGATGAAGGGGGCGAACGCGCCGCCGACCATCGATCCGAGCTGGATTCCCAGCGACAGCGAGGAATAGCGGACGCTCGTCGAGAAGGCCTCCGAGAACAGGGCACCCTGCGGGCCGTACATGAGGCTGTGCAGGATGCCGAGCCCGACGACCAGCGCGAGCGTGATGAGCACGAAGGACCCGGTGTCCACCAGGGGCCAGAACACGAACGACCACAGCCCGAGCAGCAGAGCCCCGGCCGCGAAGACGGCGCGCCGGCCGAAGCGGTCCGACAGCAATCCGGCCGCCGGCAGCGCGAAGAGCTCGACAGCCGAGGCGATCAGCACCGCGGTGAGCACGGTGCTCGACGGTAGCCCCAGGATCGCCTTGTTGGTGGCGTAGGCGACCACGAAGGTGATGAACACGTAGTAGGTGAGGTTGATGGCGAGGTAGCACCCGGCCGCCACCAGAATCTGCCGGGGGTGACGGCGGATGGCCTCCAGCACCGGCGAACGCCCGGCGGGACGGTCCTCACTGGAAGAGAACTCGGCAGTCTCCCCGACGCGGAGCTGGATCACCACGGCGAAGGCGACGAGCACGACGCTCGCCAGGAACGGCAGCCGCCATCCCCAGGTCAGGAAGGCATCGCCGGCGAAGAGCGCGGTGACCAGGAGGAACGCGCCGTTGGCGAGCAGCACCCCACCCGGAGCGCCGGCCGAGGCGAAGCTGCCGTAGAAGCCGCGCCGGCGTTGCGGCACGTTCTCCGTGGCGAGCAGGATGACTCCGCCTTGCTGCCCGCCAACCGTGATGCCCTGGATGAAACGCAGCAGTACCAGCAGGACCGGAGCGATGAACCCGACAGAACTGTAGGTCGGCAGCACGCCGATCGCCGTTGTCGTCACTCCCATGGTCACCAGGGCCGTGACGAGGGCCTTCTTGCGGCCCACCTTGTCGCCGATGTGGCCGAAGAGAGCACCACCGAACGGGCGTGCGACGAAGGCGACTCCGAAAGTCGCGAAGGACAGCAGGGTGCTCGTCAGCGGGTCCTGAACGGGAAAGAACAGCTTGGGAAAGACCAGCGCCGCCGCCATGCCGTAGATGAAGAAGTCGTACCACTCGATGCTCGCGCCGATCCACGACGCGAAGGCGACGGTGGCGACGCGCCTGCGGTCCGGCCGTGGCCGGTTCTCCGTTCCGGGCGCGGTTCGGGGCTTGGCGGATGACAACTCTGACATCGCTGGAGACCTCCGGATTCAGGTGATCGGTGAGCGGGGCGGCAGGACCGCGGCGCAGTCAACGGTCGCCGGGCGGGTTCGCGCCAACTATGCACGCCTACACGTTGTTTACGCAATAGGCGATGATTATACTTAATTACGTAACTCGGTAGCGCTGCGATACTGCGACCATCAACACGAGGAGGTCTTCGACGGTGGCCAGCGAAAGCTCGACCAGCAGCCGATCGGACAACGGGCGGAAGCGCCACCGCATGGTCGACCGCGTCGCCGCGATACTCGAACTCGCCGCACGCAACCCCGACGGCCTCACATTGACGGAGCTGGCACGCAATCTCGAAGCACCCGTGAGCTCCATCCAAGGTCTGGTCAACGGCCTGGTCGCCACCGGGTACCTCGACGAGCGGGAGCGCCGCTACCACCTCGGCACTGCCCCGTACCTGCTGAACCTCATCGCGGGGCGGCACATGGTCACGCGGGTCGGCCACCACCAGCTCGAAGCGGTCCACGCGGAGACCGGCCTGACCACGCTGCTGTCCGTTGTGGTCGGACGGGACGTCTTCTACATCGACAGCTGCGCCTCCGAGCCGCGCTACGACTACCTCGCGAAGAACTACATCCGGCGGGCCCTGATCCGCACGTCCAGTGGCTGGGTCCTCCTCGCCGGGCTCAGCCGGCGGGACCTGTGGGCGTATCTGTCCGCGCTGCCGTCCGAGGACGAGCCCAAAGTCGAACGTTTCCTCGCCCGGCTCGACGAGATCCAGGAGACCGGCGTGTGCGCGGCGCCCGGCATCTCCGACGTGGCTGACGGCGTGGCGGTGGCGGTACGGGAAGGCGGGCGGACCGTTGCGGCGGTGAGCGTCGTCGGCCCTCCCGACGAGATCCGCGACCGGCGAGACGACCTGGTCAAGGTTCTGCTTGATCATCAGGCACGGTGGGACAGCCCGGCCGGCTGACGGCGCCGGGCACGTCGAGCGTCGTGGCATCCCAGAAGGCGTGGTCCAGCCTGCGCGGGGCCAGACAGTCGCCGATGCGGATCAACGGCCGCTGCTCGCCAGCCTCGACCAGTTCCTCGTACACCGTCGTCCGGGCGCGGTTGCCGGTCGCGAGGACCACCGAGCCGACACCCTCGAGCCGCCATCGCCTGTCGCCGTACACGGCGGCGAGGTCGACGAAGCCGTCCCCGATTCTCTCGGCCCAGGCCAGCGTCGTGATCTCCACTCCGGCGTCGGCCAGCCGGGTGTGCAACGGGTGCGCGTTGACCGGACCCGCCCAGGTTCCCGCCGCGAAGCGGCGCGTCACGAGATCGACCTGGTGACCTCGGGCACCCAGGTACTCGGCGGCGGTCGTCGCCTGGCCGTGCGGATCGTCGTCGAGCACGAGGACGCGAGACTCCACCCCGGCCGCACCCGACAAGACCTCGGGCACGGTCCAGACCTGCGGCAGGTCGTGACCGGGCAGCGCACGCCAGCCGGAAACGCGCTCGTGTAGCCGGTGCGCACCGGCTCCGATCCGACCGCGAGCACGATCACCTCCGCCTCGTGCTCGTGGATCTCCCGCGCGGTGGCCTCGCGTCCGCGGTGCAGCCGGACCCCGAGCGCCGTCGCCCGCTCTTCGAGCCAGACCAGGATCGACCCCAGTTCCCGCCGGGACGGCACCGATGCGGCCAAGGCGAGTTGACCCCCGAACCGCGGCTCCCTCTCCCACAGGCTGACCGCGTGCCCCCGCTCGGCGAGCGTGACCGCCGCCTGGAGTCCCGCCGGACCGCCGCCGACGACGAGAACGTCGCGCCGGTGCCGGACAGCCGGGACCGGCAGGGTCTCCTTGCCGGCGCGCGGGTTGACGGTGCACGACAAGGCTCCCCCGGCAGCGATCCGGCCCAGACACCCTTGGTTGCAGCCGATACACGGCCGTACCTCGGCTTCCCGCCCGGTCCGCAGCTTCCGGGGCAGATCGGGATCGGCGATGAGAGCACGGGTCATGCCGACCAGATCCGCTTGTCCCGACGCCAGGACCCCTTCGGCGGCCGCGAAGGTCTTGATGCGGGTGGCGACCAGAACGGGCATCGAGATCCGTGCGCGCAGAGCGGCCGCGTACTCCGCGAACGGGGCCACCGGATGTCCCATGTCCGCGATCCAGGCCGGGTAGTTCTCGTTGCTGCCCGCGGACACACTGAGGTAGTCCACCGACCCGGTCCCGTCCAGAGCGGTCGCCACTTCCGTGGCCGCCGCCGGATCGAGCCCGCCCGCCACCAGGTCGGTCGCGTTGATCCGCACGCCGACGAGCGGCCCGGGCCCGATCGCGTCCCGCACGGCGTCGAGGACGTCGAGCACGACCCGCAGGCGGTCGCGAACCGGTCCGCCGTAGCGGTCGTCACGGAGGTTGTTCTGCGGTGACAGGAACTGCGACAACGCGTAGCCCTGCGCCGCGAAGATTTCGACGCCGTCCCAGCCGGCGCTGCACAGCGCCGCCGCGGACTCGGCGTACGAGCGGACCATCTCGGCGATCTCGTGCGTTTCGAGCTCCTTCGGCACTTCCCCGACCACCGGGTCCGCAATGGCGCTCGGCGCCAGCAGCGGGCCACGGTGCCAGGCCGAGTTTCCCTGCCTGCCGCTGTCGTGCAGCTGTCCGACCAGGACCGCACCGTGCCGGTGCACCGCAGCCGCGAGCGCGACGTGCCCGTCGTGCGCGTTGGGATGAGTGGCGAGGTTGACCAGCGGCGAAGTCCAGGTCCGCCGCCACACGGCCCAGTTCCCCGCCACGATCATCCCGGCGCCGCCAGCCGCACGCGCCTCGTAGTAGGCGATCTGCTCAGGTGTCGGGACGCCGTCGCGGGCGAGGTGGGTGCCGTGCGGTGTGTTGACGATGCGGTTCGGCAGCTCGTGCTCGCGCAGCCGCAACGGCGAGAACAGCCGGGACGCCGCTACAGGGCCCGGCCGCGCCATGCCATCCCGCCGTCGAGCGTGACGATGCAGCCACTGGTGTAGGACGACCGTGGGGACGCGAGGAACACCACGGTGTCCGCGACCTCCTCGGCCGTCGCGATGCGCCTGGCCGGGTAGCCCGCCACGAACTCCGGCCACCGTTCCGGGTCACCCAGCTCGGTGGCGGCGCGGGCCCGGAGGGCGTCCGCGAGGCGCTGGGTCTCCACGGGGCCCGGGTTCACGCCCAGGACGCGAACGCCGTGGTCCAGGGAGTAGGCGCCGACGGTGCGGGTCATCGTCATCAGCGCCGAGTTCGCCATCGACCCGGCGAGGTACCCGGCGTCCGGCCGCTCACCGGAGACACCGACGACGTTGACGATCACCCCCGATCCGCGTTCGGTCATGGCGGCCAGCGCGAGCTGCGTGAGCTCGACGTAGCCCCACACCTTGAGGTCCCACGCCCGCTGCCAGTCCGGCAGGTGCGCGCCGGCGAGCGCTCCCTGCGGGATCGCTCCCGCGTTGTTGACGAGAACGTCCACCTCGCCGGCGACATCACGCAACCGGATGCGGTCCGCCGGGCGCGACAGGTCCAGGACGTGACCGACGATCTCCGCGGCAGGCACCTCCGCCGCGAGCCGGTCGATCGAACCGGCGTCGCGGGCGGCGACGTGCACGCGCTTGACGCCCTCGCGGGCGAAGGCGCGCACGGTCGCCGCGCCGATGCCGCGCGAACCGCCGGTGACGAGAACCGACTGTCCGGCTTGGTATCCGAGATCCATGAAGACGAGCCTCCTTGCACGGGAATGGATCCAGACGGCGGTCCCCGCCGCCCCGGGGAGGCGGGGACCGCCGAACTCACAGCGGCGAGTCGACCGCGACCGTCCGCGGCTTCGGCGGCATGAAGATCTCGATGAACTCGAGGTCATCGGAGGTGGCCGTCTCGTTGTGCCGGTAACCGCCGGGGATGAAGCACACGCCGTTCTCGCCGATGCGCCGGGTCTCGCCGTCCTCGAACTGCAGCTCGAGCCAGCCCTTGGTGACGTACAGCCACTGGAAATCGCAGTCGTGGTAGTGCCAGCCGGTCTCCTTGACCATGCCGCTGCGCATCTTGGTGACCTGCGTGCTGACGAGCCCCTGACTCGCCTCGGCGACACCGAGGTCGAAGTACCGGGCGAACGAGCGCCGGCCGGGGATCTCCGCGCCGTCCTCGAGGGCGATCGCGTGCGCGGTCATTCCCTCCGGGATCTGCCGGGTCCGGTTTTCGGTCATGATCTTTCCTCCACTTCTTCGGGGAACAGGTCCAGTGCACTGGACGAAACGCCGTCGAGGCTGTCCTGCAACACCGCCCGGTCCCAGGCGCGGGTGCCCCCGTCCGCGGAACGCCAGCCGAGGATGCGCCTGGTGAGGCCGGGCAACGGGTGTTCTTGTGTGGTACCGATGGCACCGACGACCTGATGGGCGTTGCGGACGACCGGTTCGGCCGCGTGCCCGGCGCAGGAGCGCGCCACGGCCACCGAGGCGAGCAGCTGCTCCAGCGGGGTGGCGGGGGCGGCGGCTACGAGTACGGCCGCGTCCACAGCGGAACGGGCGAGCGCGACCTCGGCGGCCAGCGTGGCCAGCAGCCCCTGTACCGCCTGGAACTTGCCGACCGGTCGTCCGAACTGCTCACGCGTGCGGGCGTGCTCGACGGCGAGGTCCAGGACGGCTTCCATCGCGCCGGTGATCTGCACGGCCCGCACGAGCGCGGCCAAAGCGTGAGCACGGTCGACGGTCTCCGCGCTCACCTCGTGCCATCTCGCCGCGCCCGGTGGCGCTGCGCCGGCCGGAACGTCGGCCAGGCGCCAGCCGCTGGTCGTCCGCCGCAGAACGACCATCCGTTCCACCAGCGGGTGCGAGGCAGCCGGCACCTCCTCGCCGTCTTCCACCGTCCACCCGCGCAACGCCGGAGTCGCGGCCGCAACGCCGGCCTCGTCGAGGAGCCGGCCGGCGACCAGGTCACTCTCCCCGACCGGCAGGTCGCAGCCGCGGCGGGCGAGCGCCCTGACCAGCTCCGCGGCTTCCCGCCAGGTCGCGCCACTGCCGCCCCGCTCCTCCCGTCCGGTCAGCTCCCCAAGACCGAGTTCGGCGAGCGTGCGCCACAGGCCTGCGTCGTCGCCGCAGTCGTGTGCCTGCAGAACGGCTTCGATCAACGAGCGCAGGTCTGCGTCGACCTGGTCCCGGAGCGTGCTCATCGCAACCCCAGACCGCGCGCGATCACGCCCCGCAGGATCTCGTTCGTGCCTCCGCGCAGGGTGAAGCCGGGACGCTGAACCACGGCGGCGGCGATGGCCGCGGCCAGTTCGCCGTCCCGCCGCGCGGCCAACAGGTCCGCCAGTTCCACCAGATCTCCTTCCAGCGTCGTGCCCAGGACCTTCACCATCGCGGCCGGCACATCCGCGTCCTCTCCTCGTTCCAGGGCCGCGGCCACCGCCAGCGACATGTGGTGCAAGCCGTGCAGGCGGGCGATGATCCGCCCCAGTGCGGGGTCGGCGTCGGCGTCCCCGGCGCGCACCGCGCGCCGGAGCAGACCGGCCAGCGGCACCGTCGACAGGAACCGCTCCGGGCCGCTGCGTTCGAACCCCAGTTCCGAGGTCACCTGGAGCCAGCCGTCACCCTCCTGCCCCAGCAGGTTCTCCTCCGGGACTTCCACGTCGGTGAACACGACCTCGTTGAAGTGGTGCTCGCCGCTCATCGAGACGATCGGCCGCACCACGACCCCAGGCGCACGCAGATCGACGATCAGCTGGGACAGCCCCCGGTGCCGGTCTCCGTGGGATCCGCTGGTCCGCGCGAGGACCACGATCAGATCCGCCTGGTGGGCCCCCGAGGTCCACACCTTGGTGCCGTTGAGCAGCCACCCGCCGTCGATCGGCACCGCCCGGCTCCGCACCCCGGCCAGGTCGGACCCGGTGTCGGGTTCGCTCATGCCGATGGCGAAGGAGCATTCGGCCGCGGCGATCGCGGGCAACAGCGACTTCTTCTGATCCTCGCTGCCGAAGCGCAACAGCGACGGCGCCGCTTGCCGGTCGGCGACCCAGTGCGCCGCGACCGGCGCACCTGCCACCAGCAACTCCTCGGTGACCACGAAACGCTCCAGGAACCCACGGCCGCGGCCACCGTAGGTCCGCGGAATCGTCATCCCGACCCAGCCGCGCTCCGCGAGCGAGCGGCTGAAGTCGCGGGACCACCCGGTCAGCCACGCGTCGACCCTCGGCGTGAAGGCGCCGGACTCGCGCCGCTCGGCGAGGAAGTTCCGGACCTCGGCACGCAGTCCGGCCAGTGCCGGATCCGGCTCGACGACCGAGGGCATCGACAGGCTCATGCCGCCACCACCGTGACGCCCTGCCGCACCAGATCGTCGATGTCGTCGCGGCTGTACCCGATGGCGGACAGCAGCTCCGCGGTGTCCGCCCCCAGCCGCGGGGCGTGCCGGCGGAGAACGGCCGGCGATTCGCTCATGCGCACCGGGTGGGCGGGACTGAAGTAGGCGCCTTCGGTCGGGTGCTGCTCGGGCGTGAGCAGGGCCTGCTCCCGGACATAGGGGTCGTCGTTCACCCGGCTCAGGTCGAGCAGCGCCGCGGCCGGGATGTTGCGTTCCCGGCAGAGGTCGAGCCATTCCTGCGTGGTGCGCTTCGGTGTCACTTCATGGATCTCGGCGTGGAGTTCGCTCATGTTGCCGTGGCGCGAGTTCACGTCGGCGAAGCGCGGGTCGTCACGCAGGTGGCCGAGTTCGGCCACCTCGAAGAAGTCGGCCCAGTTGGCGTCCGAATAGGGCATCAGGCAGACGTACCCGTCGGCGGTGCGGTAGGGAGTCCGCTCCGGGACGAGGACCCGGCCCCACCCGAAGTCGCCCTCGGCGGGGTCGAACGCGTGCCCGCCGAGGTGTTCCACCAGATTGAAGTGGATCATCGTGTCCACCATGGGGACTTCCACGTGCTGCCCGCTCCCGGTGGCCGCGCGGTGGGCCAGGGCGGCGAGGATGCCGATCACCATGTGGAGTCCGCTGACCTTGTCGGCGATCACGTATGGCGCGTACCGCGGCTCTCCGTCGACTCGTTCGGCCAGCGACGCCGCACCGGACGCGGCCTGCACCATGTCGTCGTAGGCCGGGTGGTCCCGCCACGGACTGTCCTCCGCGTAGGCCTGTGCCGTACACAGGATCACGTCCTGCCGCAAGGCCCGCAGCGCCTCGTAGGTCAGCCCGAGCGGTTTCCGGGACCGGGGCCGCAGGTTGGTCACCACCACGTCGGCCAGCGGCACGAGCTGCTCCAGGATCGCCCGGCCCTCCGGCTTCTTGAGGTCCAGGGCGATGCTTCGTTTGTTGCGTTGCAGCGTCAGCGTCATGGCGCTCATGCCCGGGTTGCGCCGGGCACCGATCCGCCGCGTCATGTCCCCGTCGAGCGACTCCACCTTGATGACGTCGGCACCCAGGTCACCGAGGATGGCGGTCGCGTAGGGCCCCATCACGACGGTGGTCAGGTCCAGGATGGTCACTCCGGCCAGCGCTCCGGCCGGCTCCGCTGTCGTCACGCGTTCCGTTCCCTTCGTGTGTTCTGTCGTCACGCCGTAACCGGGCCGCGCCGCTGCCCCCACCGCGCCACGCGCGCACGGTGCTCCGGGTCCTGGTGCGCGAGCGGCTGCATCGCGGCTGCCAGGTTGAGAACCGATTCGAGGGTTCCGGAGCGGGACTCGGTCAGCAGCCGCTTGGCCATCCGCAGCGCGTGGGGTGGGTTGCGGGCGATCCGGCGCGCCAGCTCCCGGGCCGCGGGGAGCAGCTCGGCGTCGTCCACGACGCGGCTCACCAAACCCCAGTCCAACGCGGTGGCGGCGTCGACCCGGTCACCGGTGAAGGTCATCTCGGCCGCTCGCCCGGCGCCGGCCACCCGGGGAAGGAACCAGGCTCCCCCGTCCCCGGGAATCAGTCCCAGTTGGACGAAGCTCTCCGCGAACGAGGCCGACCTGGCGGCGATCCGGACGTCGCACATCATCGCCAGATCGCAGCCGGCCCCGACGGCGGCGCCGTTCACTGCGGCGATCACTGGCACTTCGCAGCGCACCATGGCACGCGGGATCCGCTGGATCCCCGAGACGTACCCGTGGCGCTGCGCGAGGGGGTCGAGGCCGAACACGCCGGTGCCGTCGGCCATCTCGCGCACGTTCCCGCCTGCGGAGAAGATGTGCCCAGCGCCGGTGAGGATCACCGCGCACGCTTCGGTGTTCTGGTTGACGTCGTCGACCGCGCGCTCCAGCGCGGCGATGAAGTCCGGCCCGGAGACTGCGTTGCCGGCGCCGGGAACGTTGATGGTCCAGATCTGCACCGGCCCGTCGCGGCCGATCACCAACGCTTCGGTCACGGTTACCGCCTCTCAGAAGGGAATGTGGTGGGTGGGGTCGAGGCGGATGTCCACGACGAGCGGGCGCTCCAGCCCGGGCACGCGCTTGGCCAGGACATCGATGTCCTCCGGC
Source organism: Amycolatopsis tucumanensis (assembly GCF_021654135.1). GTDB lineage: Bacteria > Actinomycetota > Actinomycetes > Mycobacteriales > Pseudonocardiaceae > Amycolatopsis_E > Amycolatopsis_E tucumanensis. The sequence continues at coordinate 26,947 of NZ_JAKGSD010000047.1, forward strand.
GTTTCCACCACGTGGGTGTCCGCGCCTGCTCCCGCGGCGACCGCTGCCACGTCGGGCCAGTCGTTGTAGGAGTGGCGGGGATCGAACCCCTGGGTCTCGAGCTTGTGGTACTCCGCCCCGTAGGCGCCGTCGTCGAAGACCAGCACGAGCAGGGGCAGACGATGCCGCACCGCCGTCGCGAGTTCGGAGGCGTGCATCATGAAGCCGCCGTCACCCACGAGAGCCACCGTCAGCCCGGATACCCCGGACACCGCCGCACCGATCGCTCCGGCGAGCCCCAGACCGATCGAGCCGAACCCGGTCATGGCGGTGAACCGGCCAGGAGCGCAGCGATCCAGGTAGGGCCAGGCACCGGCGACAAATCGTCCGACATCGCTGACGATCGCGCAGTCCGCGGGCAGTGCGCGATTGAGGAGCAGGCTCGCCGTGCGGATGTCGATCGTTCCGTCCGCCGGTCGCCGGTCCTGCGGGGTCCACTCGGCCATAGCGCTCGCGGCGGCGGTGCCGCGGTCTCGCCACGAGCCGCTTCCGGATACTCCCGCGGCGCGGAGTTCGGCGGTCATCGCGGCCACGACCGCGGCGGCGTCACCGGCGACACCTTCGTCGGGCTGCACGAGCCAGCCGAGTTTGGCCGGATCGAGATCGATCTGAACCAGGCGCTTGCCCTGGACCAGTTCCCCGCCCATGGTCGTGTACTTGTTCATGCTCGCGCCGACCGCGAGCACGCAGTCGCTGTCCATCAACACCTGGCTGGCGCATTCATGGGCCAACGTGCCCAGGATGCCCAAGTGCCGCGGATGCCCCCGGAACAGCCCACGTCCGAGCGCCGTGGTGAACAGCGGCGCCCCCAGCAGGTCGGCCAGTTCCGCGACCGCGGATTCGGCCGAAGCGGCCACGACGCCCCGGCCGGCCACGACGATCGGCCGGGTGGCGGACGCCACGAGACCGAGCGCACCGTCGAGCGCGCTCTCCGGCACCGTCGTGCCGGCGGGCAGCCACACCGGCTCCAGCGGCTGCCCCGCTGACACCGCCTCCGACACAGACACCGGCAGCGGGATGTTGAGCACCACCGGAGCCGCCGAGGTGCTCAGCCGGCGCATCACGCGCCCGAAATCACGGACGACAGTGTCCGGGCGGTGGATCCGCTCGTGGACGACCCCCAGCGCCGAGCAGACAGCGCCGATGTCGAGCCGCTGCAGGTGCGTGGCCTCCGCGGGAGGATCACCGGTGACCAGCAGTACGGGCGACGGGAACCGGGCCGCTTCGACGAGAGCGGTCAGCGTGTTGGTGAACCCGGGCCCGTGGGTGACGGTGGCGACCGCGGGACGGCCGCTCATGCGTGCGTGCACGTCGGCCATCGCGACCGCACCTGCTTCGTGCGCCACCCGGACGAACTGGCCGCCCTGGTTTTCGAAGGCGCTGCTGACGTACATGTTCGCGTCGCCCATGAGACCGAAGACGGTGTCCACTCCAGACGCGCGGAGCAACGAGGACACCTGCTCGTAGACCTTCATCGAGTCCCTTTCGCCGCACTGCTCCCCCACTCTGGCAAATTCCGAGCGAATACGCAATAGCATAGATCGTTACGTATATAGGTATCGGCTAGGGCAGGGGTAGGCCCTGGCGTCCGGCCTACCCCTGCCCAGGCGAATCAGGAATCGTGGATGATCACGCCGCGGATGTTCTTGCCCGCACGCAGGTCCTCATACCCCTGGTTGACCTCCTCCAGGCGGTACCGCTGCGTGACGAGCTCGTCCAGCTTGAGCTTGCCCTCGTCGTAGAGGCGCAGCAGGCGGACGATGTCGTACTGCGGGTTGGACGAGCCGAACAACGACCCCTTGATGGTCTTCTCCATCAGGGTCAGCTCCATGCCCGAGACGTGGACCGTGAGCTTCGCCGGATCGGCGAGGCTGGCCAGGCTGACCGTGCCGCCCTTGCCGATGATGGCAAACGCGTCGGCGATGATCTTCTCGTCCGGGGTGCCGACGAAGATCAGCGCGCCGTCGGCCATCTGGCCCCACGTCATCTCCCGGACCGCGTCGTGCGCCTCCTCCGCGGTGGCGAACGCGTGCGTGGCGCCGAACTTCAGTGCGGTGTCGCGTTTGAACGGCACCGGGTCGATGGCGACGATGTGCCGAGCCCCGGCCATGACCGCGCCCTGCACGGCGTTGATGCCCAGCCCGCCGATGCCGAAGATCACCGCCGTGTCACCGGCACGAAGGCCGTTGTTGTACACCGCGCTCCCCCATCCGGCGGGCACGCCACAGCCGACCAGCACGGCCGTCTCGAGCGGGAGCCAGTCGTCGATCTTCACCACCGAGTGCTGAGAGACCGTCGACCGTTCCGCGAAGCTGCCGAGCAGGCACAGGCTGCCGTAATCCACCCCGTCCTTGTGGAACTTGAACGATCCGTCGGGGAACCGGCCTTCGAGGATCGTGGCGCCGAGGTCGCAGAGGTTGGACCGGCCCGAGGCGCAGTACCGGCAGATCCCGCAGTTGGGGATGTAGCTGCACACCACGTGATCGCCGGGCTTGACCTTGGTGACGCCGGGGCCGACCTCCTCGACGATGCCGGAGCCCTCGTGGCCACCGACGATCGGGTACCGCGGCGGCATGTCGCCGTCGGTGAGGTGCAGATCCGAGTGGCACAACCCGGCAGCCACGTTCTTGATCAGGACCTCGCCCTCGCCGGGGCCGTCCAGGTCGAGTTCCATGATCTCGAACGGACGGTGCACCCCCAGGCTCACCGCTGCTTTCGTCTTCATCTCAAATGTCCTTTCGCGACGTTGCGGAAGTAGTGTGTGCCCGGTCAAAGGGCGATGTTGACGGCCTTGGTCTCGAGGTAGAGCTCGAGGACGCCGGCTCCGAGCTCGCGGCCCCAGCCGGACTGCTTGTAACCGCCGAACGGCAGTGTGGTGTCGAAGCCGTTGTACTGGTTGACCCACACCGACCCCGCGCGGATCTCGCGCGCGGTGCGGTGCGCCTTGGACAAATCGCGCGTCCAGATCCCGGCCGCGAGTCCGTAGACGGTGTCGTTGGCGGCCGCCGTGACGCCGTCCGCCGCGGTGAAGGGCTGAGCCGCGACGACCGGACCGAAGATCTCCTCCCGCACCACGCGGGACTCCGGCCCGACGCCGACCAGGACGGTGGGCGCCACGAAGAACCCGTCCCGGTCGAGCCGGGTGCCGCCGGAGAGGGCACGAGCCCCCTCGGCGAGCCCCTCGTCGACGTAGCCCATCACCTTGTCGCGCTGGTCGGCGGAGATCAGGGGGCCGATCTCGGTGGCCGGATCGAGCCCGGACCCCACGCGCAGACCCGCAGCGATGTCGGCGACCTTCGCGGTGAACTCCTCGAAGATCGTGTCCTCGACGTAGAGGCGTGAGCCCGCGGTGCAGGCTTGGCCGTGGTTGAAGAAGATCGCGTTCGCGGCGCCGGGCACCGCCAGGTCGAGGTCGGCGTCGGCGAAGACCACGTTGGGGCTCTTGCCACCGAGTTCGAGCGAGACACGCTTGAGGTTGCCCGCCGCCGCCCGGACGATCTCCTTGCCCACCTCGGTGGAGCCGGTGAACGCGATCTTGTCGACCCGCTCGTCGCGCACCAGCGCGGCGCCGGCGTCGCCGAACCCGGTCACGATGTTCACCACGCCGTCCGGAAGCCCGGCGTCGGCGAGCAGCTCACCGAGCAGCAGCGCCGACAGCGGGGTCTGCTCGGCGGGCTTGAGCACGACAGTGTTACCCGTGGCCAGCGCCGGCGCGATCTTGAAGACTGCCATCAGGAGGGGAAAGTTCCAGGGCACGATCTGCCCGACCACGCCGACCGGCTCACGCAGCGTGTAGGCGTGGAAAACCCCGCCCGGCGCGAACGGCATCGACACCTGCGGCGTGCTGCCCTCGATCTTGGTCGCCCACCCCGCGTAGTACTCGAGGATCTCGACCGCCCAGGCGATGTCGACGTGCTCGGCGACCGACACCGACTTTCCGTTGTCCAGCGCCTCGATCTGGGCGAACTCGTCGGCCCGCGCGGCCAGGGCCTGAGCAACGCGCCACAGGAGCCGCTGCCGTTCCAGGGGCGTGAAGCGCCGCCAGGGCCCGTCGTCGAACGCGCGCCGGGCCGCGGTCACCGCGCGCGTGACGTCGGCGTCCTCCCCGTGGGCCACCTCCGCGAGCACCCGCCCGGTCGCCGGATCGTGCGTCGTGAACGTCCTGCCCGACACCGCCGCGACCCACTCACCGCCGATCAGCAGCCTCTTCGGTTCCCGTAGAAAGCTGTCCACCCGTGGATGGAGAACCGGCTGGGAGACAACAGTCATCGTTCCACCTCCGCCGTTGGAGCCAGAGCACGGTGTTCCGTGCTCATCCGGACAGGCACGATGCTGTCCGAGGCGGCGCCGGTGGAACCGTTCAAACTTTGCACACCGGCGGGACGCTCACACGCGGATCCGCAGCACCCTGATCCGGTTGTACAGCGTTCCGCGGCTGATGCCGAGGTCCTCGGCCGCGCGGGTCTTGTTCCCCTGGTTGCGTTCGAGCGCGGCCAGGATCGCGTCGTGCTCGGACCGTTCCCAGGGAGTAAGGCGAGCCTTGGCGGGGGCGCCGCGGTATTCCCGCGGCAGGTCACCGGCGACGATGTCGCCCGTGCTGCGTTTGGCGGCGACCCGGCGTACGACGTGATCGAGCTCCCGCAGGTTGCCGGGCCAGTCCAGCTCCGCGAGGCACGCCAGGGCGGCGGGCGTGAACCGGGCGGACCCGTTCGTCGCCTCGGCGAGCATCGCCCGGGCCAGCGCCGGGATGTCCGCGCGCCGCTCGCGCAGGGGCGGCAGTTCCAGACGTCCGGGGCACCGGAAGGCGAGGTGCCGGTGCCGTGGACCGAGTCGATCCACCGGCGGCCCCGTGATCGCCGTCCAGATCCCCTGCGCGACGCACTCCCCGAGCGCCTGCACCACGGTGTCGTCGAGCAGTTCGACACCCTCGACGACGACCAGCGCGCCGGAGGCGGCGGCGCTGCGGACCCGGTGGAGCCAGGTGGACCCCTCGACCGGTTCATGGCCGCCGACGGTCACCACCTCGGCGCCGGTACCGGATGCCAGGCTGTGCGCCGTCCGGGTGCGCCCGGTTCCGGCTTCTCCCGCGATGAAGGTCGCCAGGCGCGCCGCGCGGTATCTCGCCAGTTCCCGGTCGAGGACGTCGCCGGCGGTGGCCTGCCTCCGGGGAACCACGGGATGCGACCGGTAGGCGGGGGTGAACCGGATCAGCACGTTTCCGTGCCCGCCCACGGGTTCGAGCGTCAGTCGCAACCGCATCCCGTGCGCCGTCTCGAAGACCACCTCGCGGGACTTCCCGTCCCACCGCGGCCCATGTGCCAGCTCCCGGAGTCGCTCGTGGTCGAGGGCGTCGAAGTGGTCCAGCGCCTGCTGGTTGGCGAGCACCACGCCGTCGCCGCCGAGCGCCAGAACCGCCCGTTCGCCACGCCTGGCCACGGCCCGGTTGAAGGCGTCGAGGAGACGTCGTTCGGAATCACGGGAGTCGGCCAGCAAGGCGCTTTCGATCTGCCGGACGGCCTGCCGCAGGAACGGGCCGAACAGCGGGTTCTCCCCACCTGCCGGCCCGGCGAGGTCGAGGACGCCTTCGAGCCGCCGCGTCGCGGGGTGCACTATCGGGTAGCCGTAGCAGCTGTAGCCACGCAGCGACCGGGCGAAGTGCTCGCCGCCACGCACCGCCACGCCCCGGCGAAGCTCAAACGGTGTGGCGATGGCGTTGGTGCCGGTCGTGTCCTCGGTGAACCGCCTGCCCAGGACGACCCCGGTGTCGTCGAGGATGTCGGCCGTGCGCGAACTGATGCGTCCCCGGTGGACGATCCGGGCGGCGCTGTCGGCCAGGACGGTGAAGTAGGCCGTCTCGCCGAGTTCGGCGGCAACCTGGTCGAGCACGGGCAACGCGGCCCGCAACAGGCGGCTTCGCTGGTCGACGTCCACCGCGTCGAGCCGCTCGAGTGGCAGGTCGGGCCGTACCCCGGACCGCCAGGAGCGGCGCCACGAATCCCGGATCTCGGCTTCCGCCGCGCTCGGCAGCTCGCCGGCCACGGCGGTCGCCTCGAACCCGTCGACGCCCATGTCGACCCCCTTCCGCTGAAGCTGGCACACCTACGATATGGGCGTGGTCGCACCGGCGGTAGCCGATGGCGCCTCCGGGGGCCGCTCGTCCGGCAGCCACCCGGAGGTTCCGGTACCAGCTCGGGTAGACGCGGGCGAGAGAGTCGCGCATGTGACCGGTGATCAGGTCGAGGTGGCTCTCCAGTGCGAAGTGTCCACTGTCGAGCAGGTGATCCCGGCATCCGGCAGGTCGCCGCACCAGCAGCGTTGTCCGTCGCGCTGACGTCACCTCCTCGGCCCCAGCAGGGCAGACCTCTCCCAGCTCACCCGAAATGACCAGCACGCACACGAAACTCCCTACAGATCGAGGATCAGGCGGGGCGAGCGGGCGCGGGACACGCAGATCATCATGCATGAGCCCGCCTGGCGTTCCTGATCGGTCAACACCGAGTCGCGGTGGTCGGGGGCGCCGTCGAGGACCGGTGTCTCGCAGACCCCGCAGGTGCCTTCTTCGCAGTTGTAGACGACCGGAATCCCGGCCTCCTCGGCGACCGCGATGATCGAGCGGCCCGGCGGGATCGTGAGCGTCACGCCGGACTGCGCGAATTCCACGTCGAATTCGGTCGTCGGGCCGTCGAGCGCTCCCTCCGCCGGGGAGAACCTCTCCACGTGCAGTGACCCCTTCGGCCAGGAGGCGCAGTGCGCTTCCACGGCCTTCAGCAGTGGCTCAGGGCCGCAGCAGTAGACAGCCGTGTCCGGGGCGGGCTCGGCGAGCAGGCTCGCCAAATCGAGCAGTCCGTACTCGTCCTGCGGACGCAGGGACACCCGCTCTCCCCCGGTTGCCACGAGTTCTTCGGTGAACGCCATCGATGCGGCGGTGCGCCCGCCGTAGAGCAGCGTCCAGTCCGCACCCGCGCGCCGCGCGGCCTCGATCATCGGGAGCATCGGCGTGATGCCTATGCCGCCGGCCACGAAGACGTAGCGCTTCGCCTCGATCTGCGCGAAGTTGTTGCGTGGCAGGCTCACCAGGATGGTGTCCCCCAACGTCAGTCCGTCGTGGACATACGCTGATCCACCGCGGCTGTCCGGCTCACGAAGGACCGCGACCTGGTAACGGTCGCGCTCGGTGGGTGAAGAGCACAGTGAGTACTGCCTGATCACCGGCGGTTCGCCCAGGTGCAGGTCGATGTGCGCCCCGGGCTGCCACGCCGGGAGCTCGCCACGGTCCGGCCGACCCAGCGTGAGCAGGACGACTCCGTCGGCCACGGTCTCCTTGCCGAGCACGACCGCTTCGAAGGTCTCGGGAATGGGCATGGCTTTCCTCATCTGGTGCGGCGGCGGTTCTCACCGGTCTGCCGGTAGAACTCCAGGAGTTCGGGCCGGTCGACGGCGTCCTTCTGGACCGTTCCGGTGAAGCCCCGCAGGATGTTCTTGACCGGGACTTCCAGCTTCTTGCCTGTGCGGGTGTGCGGAATCCCCGGTGCCTCGATCACCTCGTCGGGGACGTGCCGCGGTGACACCCGGTCGCGGACCGCGGCCCGCACCGCGGCGGCGAGTTCCTCGTCGAGGTGCCGTCCGCCGGAGAGAGTGACGAACATCGGCATCCAGTAGCCCCCGTCGGGTTCCTCGATGCCGACCACCAGCGCCTCACCGACCTCGGGAAGGTCCTCGGCCGCCTGGCAGATGTCGGCGCTGCCCATGCGGATGCCGTGCCGGTTGAGCGTGGCGTCCGAGCGGCCGTGCACGATCACCGATCCGCGGCCGGTCACGGTCACCCAGTCGCCATGCCGCCACACCCCGGGGAATTCCTCGAAGTAGGCGCCGCGGTAGCGGCTGCCGTCCGGGTCGTTCCAGAAGCGGAGCGGCATCGACGGCATCGGTGAGGTGACGACCAGCTCCCCCACCGCGTCGGTCAGCGGCTTCCGGTCAGCAGACCAGGCCTGAAGATCGACCCCCAGACAGCGGACGGCGATCTCCCCGGCCCGGATGGGCACCGTGAGCGCGAAGCCGGCGAACCCGCTGACCACGTCCGTCCCGCCGGTGGTGGACCCGACCAGGACCTCCCGGCCGAGTTCCTCGGCCGCCCACTGGTGCAACGGGGCGGTGAGCACGGATCCCGTGCACCCGACCACCCGCAGGGCCGGGAGATCGAAGTCCGCGGCGGGGTGCAGCCCCGCGTCGCGAGAGGCGCTCAGATAGCCGGGGCTCAGCCCGAGGTGCGTGACCCCGCCACGCTCGGCGACCTGCCAGAGCGCGCGCACGGTCGGCGCGCCGTCGAAACAGTGGACGGTCGCTCCCCGGAGCAGCCCGCCCACCCGGAGGTTCCACATCATCCAGTTCAGCGTCGTGTACCAGAAGAACTGGTCCCCTGGCCGGACTTCCAGATGCAGGCTCAGGGTCTTGAGGTGCTCGACGACAACGCCGGCGTGGCTGTGCACGATGCCCTTCGGGGGGCCGGTCGTTCCCGAGGTGAACAGCACCCACAGCGGATGCTCCGCGGGTACCGGCACCGGCTCCACGCGTTGTGCGGGCGGAGAGACGGCCTGCGCCCACGTGAGGGTGGTCCCGTCCGTCGGGTGACCGTCGCCGACGAGCACGGTCGCACGCAGAGTCGGCAATCCCTCCCGCAGCTTCCGCACGTCGGTGGTGCGGTCGATCCACTGCCCCCGATGGTGGTGGCCCGAGGCGGCGATGAGGACAGCCGGGTCCAGCTGGGCGAGGCGGGCTCGGGCGGCGTCCCCGGCCAGGTCTGTGCCGCAGCCGGCCCAGACCGCCCCCACGCTCGCCGTGGCGAGGAAGGCCACGATCGCCTCCGGGCGGTCGGGCAAGTACCCGGCCACCCGGTCGCCCGCCCTGACCCCCAGCCCGGCGAGGGTGGCGGCGAGGCCGCTCACCTGCGCCTCCAGCTCCGCCCAGGTCAGGGTCTGGCTGATCCCGGTTTCGTCGTGACCCACGACCGCCGCGCCGGTGCGCGGGGTCCGGAACACCTGGGCGGCGTAGTTGAGGCGCCCGCCAGGGAACCAGCGGGTTTCCGGCATGGGGGCACCATCGGTGACCGCGTCAGGCGGGGTGTCCCAAGCCACTTCGCAGAACTCGGCCACGGCGTTCCAGAACTCGGCCGTGTCGTCGACCGACCACCGCCACAGCTCCTCGTAGGACGCGCCGGGTGGCGGACCACCCCGCCTCCCGGCGAAGCGGGCGAACGCGGTGATCGTCGCCTCGGCGGCCGCCTGGGCTGTCGGTGTCCAGACCTCGGCGCTCACGACGACCCCGCGGTGTTCCACGGGCGCGCACGTCGCCGCTGCCCCACCCGGGCCCTCGGCACGGCCACCGGCTCGGCCCCGGCGACGATCCGGTTCGACACCGAACCGATGCCCTCGGCGACCAGCGTCACGACGTCGCCCGGCCGCAGCGGCGGGGGCTCCTCGCTGTCCGTGTGTGCCCAGTATTCGAGCAGGCAGCCGGCTCCGCAGGTCCCCGAGGCGAGCACGTCACCGGGCACCAGCTCCGCGCCGCGCGAGGCGAACGCGACCATCTCCTCGAACGACCAGGACATGTTGGCCGAGTTGTCCCCGCCCGCGGGCAGCGCGGCACCGTTGAGCTCCGCGTGCATCTCCAGCGCCAGCCTGCCGTCGCGGCGGTAGGGCGCGAGCTCGTCGGCGGTGACGATCCACGGCCCGAGGGTGTTGGCGAAGTCCTTTCCCTTCACCGGCCCCATGCCGACCGGGACCACCGGCGACATCAGGTCCCGCGCGGACCAGTCGTTGAACAGGGTGTACCCGGCTATGTGCTCGGCCGCCTGCTCCGGGCTCAAGTCCTTGCCGGGCTTACCGATGACGGCGGCCAGCTCCAGCTCGAAGTCCAGCAGCCGGCACCCCGGTGGCACCGCGACCGGGTCGTCGGGTCCCATCACCGCGTTGGTGTTGGAGAAGTAGAACAGGGGCTGGTCGTACCAGGCGGGGTGGGGCGCCGGCGCGCCGAGCAGCTTCAGGCTGCCTTCCAGGTGCTCCTCGAAGGTGAGGAAGTCCCGCAGCGTCCTGGGCTGCACGGGCGCGAGCAGCCGCACCTCGCACAGTGGGCGTGGCTCGCCCTCCGTGGCGCGCTGGACGAGCTCCGTGCGCTGTGCCGGGGTCGCGGCGAGCAGCTCGCACATGTCGGTGTCCGCGGCGAGCGGCTGCACCTGGTCGCCGTCGACGATGCCCACCCTGGTCGTTCCCTCGATCTGGATTCGCGCGATCTTCATGCCTGCTCTCCGAGTTCGAATGCGGCGATCCGGCTGAACTGCTCCAGCCGGTCCGCGCGCGGCCTGTCCGGATCGAGCTCCTCGTAGACGTTGAGCACATTGGCCGCGATCCGTCCCTGCTCGGACATCGCCGCGAACCGGCCGAGGTCCATCGACGCGACGGCCTGCTCGACGCTGAGCCCTTCCTCGAACCGCTTGGTCGCTTCGACCTCAACGAACGCGAGGTAGTCCCGGACCAGCCGGACGCCGTCCTTGTCGGTGAGCGGGCCGTGCCCGGGCACGATCGCGGTGAGGTCGAGGTCGAGGATCCGGTCGCAGGCGGCGATGCACCGCGAGACCGGTCCCGCCCACACGAGCGGGGCACCACCGACGAAGACGATGTCCCCGGTGTAGACGACCTTCGCGTCCGGCACGTGCACCAGCACATCGCCGGGCGTGTGCGCCGGACCGACCTGAACGAGCCGCACCTCGCGCCCGCCGACGTCGAGGTCGAGCTCGCCGGCGAAGGTGCGGGTGGGCGGGGTCGCGGTGATCCCGGACAGGTCGAAGCGGCCGCCGACCGAGTGGATGAACCGGCCGACGCGGTCCCGGCGGTTGTGCAGGGAGGCCATTTCGGACACCGCGCGCGGAGTCATCAGCTCCGCCGCGGCCTCCGACGCGACGATCTCCACGTCGGGCCCGGCGACCAGCTGGTTGCCGAACCAGTGGTCGCCGTCGGAGTGGGTGTTGACCAGGGTCCGGATCGGATGGCCAACGGTCAGCGGGCGGTAAGCGTCGAGCATCTCCGCGGTGTGCGGGAGGTCGTAGAGCGTGTCCACCAGGAGTGACACCCCCGCGCCGCGCACCAGCCCGGTGTTGCTCTCCCCCCAGCCGCCGTCGGGCAGCAGCCAGGCGTGGCAGCCGCCGCCCAGGTCGTGGGGTCCCTTCGAGTAGCCGCTCATCACGCCACTCCCGGGGCCGGGACCAGCCGCACCGGCAACGAGTCGAACTTGCGCATGGTCTGGCTGGGGGAGCGCACCGGCTCGCCGGTGCGCTCGAACCGAAGCACCCGGCGAGTGAGCTCGGTCAGCATCGACGTGGCCTCCAGCCGCGCCAGCGGCGAACCGAGGCACAGGTGGATCGACGTCCCGAACGACAGGTGCGTGCGGGCGTTCTCCCGGGTCACGTCCAGCCGGTCGGCGTCGGGGAACTGCCGAGGATCGCGGTTCGCCGAGGCAAGTACGGCGCACACCGCGGCACCGGCCGGGATCGTGGTTCCGCCGATCTCGGTCTCGGCGCGCGTGCGGCGGTAGAAGACGCGGAAGGGAGCCTCGAAGCGCAGCAGCTCCTCGACCGCGTTCGGGATCAGGTCGGGCCGGGCGCGCAGCAGCTCCCACTGGTCGGGGTGCTCGATGAACGCGTCGATCGCGTTGCCCAGCATCGCGCCGGTCGAGTCGATGCCCGCCAGCCAGATGGAGGCGAGGGTCATCAGCCGTTCCGAGCCGTCGGCTTCGAGCCCCCCGTTCGCGCCTCCGGACTCGGTGATCAGCCGGCCGAAGCAGTGCGCCGGCAGGCCGGGAACGCCCACCTCGGTCAGCCAGTTCAGTGCTTCGATCAGCAGCTCGGAGTGGCGCGGGCTCGCCGCCGGTTCCTGCGCGCGGACGACCGCGTCGCTCCAGTCGGCCAGCGTCTGGGCGCTCGGCGGGGTGAGCCCGGTCAGCAGTTCCATGGCCTTGTCGGGCATCGGCTGGGCCACCGCCTGGACGGCGTCGATCTCGCCGAGCGCGACGGCTTTCTCGGCGATCGACTTCGCGGCGGCCTCGATCGCGGGCCGCAGCTGCTCGATCGGGCTCTTGGTGAACGCCGGCTGGACCGCCCGGCGGATGCGGGTGTGCACCGGCGGGTCGTTCTCGATCAGCGGATACCGTTCGAGCCGGTCGCCGACCCCCTCGTAGGTGACCCCGTCGCCGGAGACGAACTCCTTGTGGTTGCGCAGCACACCTGACGCCTCGGTGTAGCCGGGCACCAGCCAGATCTCGCGCTCCGGCTCGAAGAGCACCGGTCCCAGCTCGCGCAGTTTCGCGTAGTGCGCGTACGGATCGAGCAGCGCTTCCGGGTGGTAGAGGTCGAGGTCGCTGGGCCGCATCGAGGACGTTATGTTGGACATGGTCACTCCCTTGTGACGAGTCGTTGCACTCGAGTGCAGTCGTTGTGCGAGGGATGTTTGCACTCGGGTGCAGACGATGTCAAGCATCAGGAAGGGGCGAGGGCGGCGGTGACCGCAACCGAACAGGGCGCAGCGGGCCGGCGCGCTCCGGCCACCCGTGATCTGCTCTACGAGGCCGCGGCGGCTTTGTTCGTGGAGCGTGGCTACGAGGACACCACGATGGCGGACATCGCCCAGCGGGCAGGCACCTCGCGCCGCACGGCGTTCAACCACTTCCCCAGCAAGGGCGACATCCCGATGTTGTGGACGCGGCGGATGGCGGACCGCGCCGTGGAGGTGATCACCGAGGCCACGGAGGAAGCGGTGCCGGAACGGGTCCGCGCCTACTTCCGGCTGATCAGCCGAATGGTGGAGGCGGAGCCCGAGCTGAGCAGGCAGATGATGCTCGGCTGGACCGCGGCGGGCGGCCCCATCCGCTACGAGTCACAGTTGCTGGCCGACCTGACACCTCTGCTCAGAAATGGCCAGGAACGCGGAGAAGTCGATCCTGGGGTGGACGTCGCCGAGGCGGCACGCACCCTCAGCGACGTCTACACGGGAGTGATCTTCCGCTGGGTACGGGACCCGGACACGTCCCGGACGCTGCAGACGGCGGCGGACAGCGCCATCGACCTCGTCCTGTCGGCCATCCGGGCGGGCGGCACGACGCCGAGCGCGCCGCGGTGAAGGCCGTGGAACAGATCCAGCCCGCCCTGCTCCGCAGTCCGGGCCCATAGCGACAGCGCGAGTGAGGCTGCGATCTTCAGGCTCCGCGTCGCCGCGCTCCAGCTCGTCGGCGGCACGGCACGAGCACGAGACCTGGAGAAGGCGCTCCAGCTGGCGCAGGTTGTGCCCGAGGCACGCGGAGAAGTGCCGGCCTTCTGGGAAGCCGGATACCGGCTGCGCCTGGCCGCCACCTCGCTCCAGCTCCACCAGGATCGGGCAGGCGCTGCGCTACCTCGCCGAGGCTCGCGACCTCGCGCCGGACTGGGTGCGGACGCAGCGGTTCGGCGGGGCCGTCATGGCGCGGCTCGTGAAGCGTGCGCCCCGACGCCTCGGCCCGAGCTCACCAGGCTCGCAGCGCACTTCGGAGTGGTCGCGGCCGAGCCCCTGACAGGAACGCACCGGCCCGACCGCTGGTGGACTTCGTGTCCGCTGGCAGGTCGGTCTACTCGTCGCGTGTCCCGTCGTAGGTGACACGTAACCGCACCCGGCCGTCGTCGCTGACCGTGAGGTGGATCCCGTCGCGGACCGCTGCCCCCTGGGCCAACACAGTGCCGGACGCGCCCGTCCGCCTACGCCGGCAGGCAGAAGAACAGCGTCGCGACCGTGCTAGTGGTGAGCGCTCGTACCACTACTACCGGCCGGTGGCCCGTCCTCGCCCACGGTGCCTGGTCGCGCGGGTAGGCCACCATGCCGTCCGGGCTCGACGATCACTCGCCCCGCAGGCGGCTACGCCCGCAGCTCGTCGGCGACGGCGGCGGTCAGCACGGCTCCCCGCCTTCGCCTGTGCGCGAAACCGTTGCAGCGCTTCGGTGAGCGCGTCACGGTAGGCGGCGACGTTGCCGAGCTTGATGTCCTCGTAGCCGCGGACGGCGTCCGGCAGGTTCGCGATTTCCACGGCCACGTCGTGGTTTTCCGGACACAGCGAGTGTCCCGGCTCGGCCGGCACCTCTCGGTACCCAGCGACCAACGCCCGCTCGGCGCGCCGCACCGAGGCGCGGCCGAACGGGTCGAATGGCGTGCCGCGCAGCCGCGGGGCCCGGCTCATGCGCGAGACCGGCATCCAGGGTCTCTACCGACGTCGGCGCCGTGGCTGCACCGTCCGCAACTCCGGTGACGCCCCATGCACCCGTCATGCCGGTCGGCGGGGCCGGCGGTCGGCGTTGAGGTGGCCGGTCAGCCGTTCCCAGTTGCCGGATCCTATGGCGGCCTTCTCCTCCTCGGTGAAGGGTGCGTTCTCGAGGAACGACCTGGCGATGCCGCCGCTGGTGTCCAGGTAGGGGAAGCCGCCGGGCCGGGTGCCGAAGGTGTACGGGTAGTCGGTCGAGTAGAGCATGCGGTCGGTTCCGACGACCTCGGCGGTCCAGCGCAGGTAGCGTTCGCTGACCGTACCGCTGCCGGCCACCCAGAAGTTCTGACGGAAGTAGTCGGCCAACGGCCGCTGCAACCTGGCCACCTCCCCCAGGAAGCCGACGTGGTCGAGGTAGAACAGCACGACCTCGCCCCAGTGCCCGGCGATCACTTGCAGCCCGGGGTGACGGTCGAACACCCCGGAGAAAATCATCCGCAGGTACTGCACACCCAGGTCGTAGTACCAGCCGAGCCCGGCGGTCGCCAATGCCGCCCCCACCCCGTTGGGCAGTCCCGAGTAATACGCCTCTTGGACCGCACGCACCGGCGCCTGGGGGTGGAAGTGCAAGGGGACGTGAAGCCGTTCGGCGGCTCCGTAGAGGTCGTCGAACTGCGGCGCGTCGGCCAGTGCGTCGCCGGTGCGGCCATACAGCATCGCACCGCGGAAGCCGAGTCCGGTGACCGCGCGCTCCAACTCTTCGACGGCGGCTTCGGGCGAGGACGTCGGGATGGCGGCGAATGCCTGGAACCGCGAGGGATTGGCGTCGACGATCGCGGCGAGCGCGTCGTTGGCCTCGCGCGCGACGCGCACGGCATCGGCCGGCGGGAGGTTCTGCACCCCCGGAGTGGCCAGGGACAGCACCGCGACGTCGATGCCCTGCTCGTCCATGTCGGCCAAGCGTTCATCGCCGACATCGCACAGCCTTCGCGTGACCGGGTGGTCGTCGGGGTAGACGTTCGGCTGGACTCCCGCCGCCGCCCACGCGTCGAGCAGAACGGGCAGGACCACGTGTTCCTCAAGGCCGACGATACGCAGCTTGTCGCTCATGTCAGCAACTCCTCAACTGGCGTTTCCAACGATACTCGAATCATGGTATCATCGGAAACATCAGTGGAAGCAAGTACTCGATATCATTGACACATGGTTGATGGATCGGAGGACGCACAGGTCGCGGCACGCGAGGTGTCCCGACAGCGGCTTGTCGAGGTGGCGGCGGACCTGCTCGCGCGCGAGGGACGCGAGGCGGTCACCACCAGGGCGGTCGCGGCCGCCGCCGGGGTACAGGCCCCAGCGATCTACCGCCTGTTCGGCGACAAGGACGGGCTGCTCGACGCGGTGGCCGAACACGGCTACGCCACCTTCCTCGCGGCCAAACACGCCGACGCCCGTCCGGAGGATCCCGTCGAGGACCTGCGCACGGGCTGGGACCTCGCCGTCGAGTTCGGGCTCGCCAATCCCGAGCTGTACACGCTGATGTACGGCGAACCCAGGCGCGGCACGGACTCGGCCGCCTTCCGGGCCGGCATGGAGATCCTGCTCGATCGCATCCACCGCCTCGCCAGCAGCGGCCTGCTGCGCGTCGGCGAGGAACTCGCTGCCTCTCTCATCCACGCGACCGCCCGCGGAGCAGTGCTCACCTGGCTATCGCTCCCCGGCGATCAACGCGACCCCGCCCTCCTGACCGCCCTCCGGGAAGCGATGATCACCGCCGTCACCCTCGAGGAACCCGCCGTACGCGACGCAAGCCCCGCCTCTGCCGCCCGGGCGCTGCGTGCCCTTCTGCCCGAACAGACAACGCTCAGCAGTGCGGAGCAACACCTGCTGAGTGAGTGGCTCGACCGCCTGACCGCCGACCACCACAAGGACCGCTGACCCGGCCTCCACGGCCCGCGCGTTTCCGGCGGGGAAGTCCGGCGCAGGACCACAGGACCAAGAGACACGCTTCACAGCATTCATCGCCCGCCTGCCGCGCCATGTCGCTTGTCGCCGCGCCCAGGTGCCCGATCGGTTAGTGCACCTGAACCGCCAGCTGCGTCAGGTCGAACAGCCGGTCAAGCGGCGCGGCCGGCGCGCGATGAAAGTCGACTGCCAGATGCGGTGCCGCACCGAGGAGATCGGCCCGGCTGACACGGGGTGGCCACAAGCTCGCCGATCTCACTCGCGAACAGGACGTCGGCGCTGTTCAGCTCCCGGCCTACGTCGCGAGTGAGTCGATCATGGCGTACACCTCGGCGAACGTCAGCAGACTCGGCGCCGGGGCCCCGTCCAACTCGGCCCGTGCGGCTGCTCGCTGCGCCTGCGACTCGGTGATCGCCTCAACCAGCGCCGCCGGATCAACTCCTGCCTCGATCGTTGATCGCAGCCGCCGCAGCTTCGCCTCCGCCGCCTCCGAGCGATGCCGAGCGGCATCATGCGCTCCCGTCTCGTTCTTCCCCTGAGAGGCCACCAGCGTTTCGACTGTCCGGTCCCGGTTCCAAGGCGGACGAGCCGGAACCGAACGGTTCGTGCTGACCTTCAAATCCGAGCTCGCCGACCGCATGTTGATCCTGAGCCAGCGCCATCTGGACGTCGTGCTCGCCGAGTACGTCCGGCATTTCAACCGTCGACGGCCTCATCGTTCCCGAGAGCTTCGCCCGCCTCGGCTGACCCGCCCTGTGGCGAACCTCAGCCCCAGCTGATCAGGCGACATCGGCTCCTTGGCGGCCTGATGATCGAGTACGAGCGAGCCGCGTAAAGCTGCTGGTCAGCGCTGGTAGCTGGCGTATTCCGGCCGTAACCTGTCAGACCTGTTCCAGCTCGGTCTTGACAGAGGTCGCGGCGCGGATGAAGGCGGCGACCTGGCGAGAGGTTGACTCCCGGTGCCAGGCGATCACGAGGGTGGCCGGCTCGGCGTCGAGGACAGGACGGCTGACCGTACCGGGTGGCAGACGATCACGGATCGATTCCGGGAGCACCGCGACCATCCGCCCGAGCCGGACAAGCTGCAGCAGTTGGTCGGTGTCGGTGACGAGGTGGCCGGTCACCTCGGGGCGAGACTCCGGCCATCGGGGCTGGGTTCCGCCGCGCAGGTCGGCCATCGACACCTCGGTGCGGGCGGTCAGGGGGTGGCCATCCGGAAGCACCACGACCTGGCCTTCGACGTGGAGGTCGTCGCTGTCCAGGCCGCTCAGATCGTTCTGCGGCCGGTGCAGCAGGGCGAGGTCGGCGCGGCCGTCGCGCACCATCGCGGCGCGTTCGCCGACACTGAAGACGAGATCGACCGGAACGGCGTCGGGGGTGGCAGCGTAGCGGTCCAGGATCGGCTGCAACAGGTCGGCGTCGCTGCCGGGTTTGAGCGCCAGGACCAGCCGCGGAGTGGTTTCCGCCGCCCTTCGCGCACGGCGCACCGCGGCGGCCACCGCATCCAGTGCGACACGTCCCTCGGCCAAGAACACCTCCCCGGCCGCCGTGAGCTGCACCCCGCGACTGGTGCGGTCCAGCAGAGTGAGGCCCATCCGTTGTTCGAGCAGGCGGATCGCCCGGGACAGGGGTGGCTGTGCGATGCCCAGCCGCTGGGCAGCCCGCCCGAAGTGCAGTTCCTCGGCGACCGCGATGAAGTAGCGCAGTTCCCGGGTCTGGACGTCCATACAAGGAGGGTATCGAGCGAGATCAGTCCGGTCCTGGCCTAGGGGAACGACGGGTGATTCGCTGATCGTATGAGTGATGACGCAACGATTGCCCTGGTGACGGGGGCGAACAAGGGGATCGGGCGGGCCGTCGCTGGCCAGCTCGCGAGGCTCGGGATGACGGTGGTAGTTGGTGCCCGAGACCTGGAGAAGGGCGCCGAGGCGGTGGCCGAGATCAGCGCGGCGGGTGGTATCGCG
The DNA here is from genome assembly GCF_021654135.1 of Amycolatopsis tucumanensis. GTDB lineage: Bacteria > Actinomycetota > Actinomycetes > Mycobacteriales > Pseudonocardiaceae > Amycolatopsis_E > Amycolatopsis_E tucumanensis. The sequence continues at coordinate 45,180 of NZ_JAKGSD010000047.1, forward strand.
CACCCGATCGGCCTCGACGTGACGGACCAACGCGGGGTGAGCGCGGCGGCCGAGCAGATCGCCGAGCGGTTCGGCCGTCTGGACGTCCTGGTCAACAACGCCGGCATCGCCGGCGACCTCGGGACGCAGGCGCCGGGCTCCGCACACCTCGATGGGGTGCGGGCGGTGTTCGAGACGAACCTGTTCGGTGTCGTCACCGTGATCGAGGCGATGCTCCCGCTGCTGCGCCGTTCGTCCGCGGCACGGATTGTGAACGTCTCCAGCGGCACCTCGTCGATGACGTGGACGACCGATGCCACCCACTACCTGAGTCGGATGCCGGGTTCGCTGGGCTATCCGGTGTCGAAGGCGGCACTGAACATGCTCACGGTGCAGTACGCAAAAGCACTGTCACGCGAAGGGATCCTGGTGAACGCGGTCGCGCCTGGTGCGTGTGACACGGACTTCGCCAAGGGCCTGCCGTTCCAGTTGACTCGGACCGCAGCCGAGGGCGCTGCGATCGTGGTGCGGCTGGCCACGCTCGGGCGAGAGTGTCCCACAGGCGGCTTCTTCGACGACAACGGCAGGGTGCCTTGGTGAGGGGGCCGGAAGGCAGGACGACGGGTGCGCTGAGGGACAGGGCAGCGCTGGTCACCGGTGGCTCACGCGGAATCGGCGCGGCGGTCGTGCGACGGCTCGCATCGACGGGGCAGCGGTGGCCATCGACTACCGGCCCCAGGCCGACGCGGCGAACGGCTCACTGCCGAGATCAACACCGCTGGTGACAACGCGATCACCTGTCGTCTCGACCTTGAAGGTGCGTGGGCTGATGCCCTCGGCCCGACCCCGGCCATGATGTTGGCGACGGTCTTCGCCGTGACCACCTCGCCCTGGTCACGCGGTTCGGCGGTGATGCGCGGCGACCCGTAGGTGCCGTGCGAGTCCCGGTGCGCCTGGGTGATCTTCACCTCCAGGTCGGCGCGGCGTTGCAGCAGCCGCGCCATGCGCAGCACCGAGAAGCGTGTGCGCTTCGGTGAGGTGGCGCCGGCGCTCCCGGCGAACTCGTCGGGACCGGCGTATTGCCCATCAAAGCGAACCGGCGTGACGCTGTGCAGGTGCTCCCCGCAGGCTCGTCCGAAGCTCTGTTCGTATTCCAGGGTGGGAGACCAGGTGCAGGCCGAGCCGGCGGTAGGCCTCCGCTTTGTCCGCCGGGTCGGCGTTGATCAGTGTCTGTCGGACGTCGCGGGTAGCCGACTTTTTCGGCGGAGCGCGGGTCGTTGCGCAGCACCCGCGATTCCCGGCTGGCGTCCACCCTCGCTATCCGCGCGACGTCGGCTGGCGCGGCACCTCCTCGGTCGTGTCGCCTCCCGTCGAGCCGGCTACCTCACCGACAGCGCCTTCGAGAGCGTATCCACGGCCGGGACGCGTTCAGCCCGCTGCGACAAGAGCGCGGAGCCGAACAGCAGCGCGGCGATGAGGATCGACACCGCGGTGATGGCGGCGGTCGATCCGTATGTGCCGGCAGCGGTGTAGAAGAGACCGCCGACGATCGCGACCGACAAGGCGGCGCTGATCTGCAGGGTCGCGTTCACCAGGCCGCTGGCCAGTCCCGCGAACGCGCGCGGGATGTGGGTGACCGTGAGGCGGATCAGCGCGGGCAGAGCGAGCCCTTGGCCGAAGCCGATGAGCGCCAAGGGTGCGGCGGTCCACGCCGTGTGCTCGAATGCGGCGGCGAGCCCGGCGAAGGCGAGGAAGCCGATGGTCTCCAGGCACAGGCCGAGCGCGGCGATCCGGCGCCCCATCACCCGCACGAGGTACGGCACGGTCAGCGGGCCGATGAGGAAACCGATGCCCAGCGGGAGGATGTCCAGGCTCGCCTGCAACGGCGTGCGACCGACCGTCTGCTCGTGTTCGGAAAAGATGAGGAAGAACGCGGCGATCGAGTAGAACAGGGCGACCGCCACGAGCGCGATCCGCACTCCGGGCGCGGTGACCGCTCCGGGTGGCACCAGGGGCATCACACGACCACCGCGCCGGTCGCCGCCGAGCGAGGACTCGTAACGCCAAAACTTGCGCAGCAGGATGACGGCGGCGACGACCAGGACGAAGCACCACCAAGGCCAGTCCAGCGCGCGCCCCTCGACCAAGGGGATGACGATCCCGGCAAGACCTCCGAAGAGCAGGACGGCGCCGACCCAGTCGAGTCTTTCCACGCCCCGGGTGTGCCGGTCGCGCAGGAACAGGCTGCCCAGCAGAGCCAGCGCCGCGACGGGCAGGTTGATGAGGAAGATCGCTCGCCAGCCCAGCCCCCAGACATCGGCGGTGACGAGGAGGCCGCCAAGGGACTGGCCGATGACCGCGGCGAGGCCAAGGGTCGCACCGTGGAAGCCGAGGGCGATCGTCTGGTCACGGCCGTCGAGGCTCGCGCGGATGAGGGCCAGCGACTGCGGCGCCATCAGCGCGGCCGTCAGACCTTGCAGGATGCGCCCGGCGAGGAGCAGCCAGGGCGCGCCGGCCGAACCGCAGATCAGCGAGGCCAGGACGAACCCGACGATTCCGATGAGGAAAGCGCGCCGCCGCCCGTACAGATCGCCGAGCCGGCCGCCGAGGGTGAGCGTCACGGCATAGGTGGCGGCGTAACCGGCCACGATCTGCTGGCCCAGGATGTCACCGCCACCGAGGTCGTCTTGAATCGACGGGATGGCGAGGTTGACGATGAAGAAGTCCAGAGGCGGCAGCAGCGTGCCGGCCAGCAGTGTGACCACGCCTACCCAAGTCCGGGCCGGCGTTTTCGGTGTTGAACTCACTGCTTGGTCCCGCTTTCGGCAACGTTGGACGAGACACCGCGGAGCCGGGTTCCTCGGTAGATCACGAAGACGGTTTCCATGAATTCCCTTTCCGGTTCTTATCCCCGCGGCCAGGCAGGCGGGCCCACGAAATCGAGCAGCGAAAGACAGGAGATTGGGGTTGCTCCGGCGGAGCGAGGTGTCCGCGACCTTGGCCGTGCCGGAACAGGCAGGCCGACGTCGGAGTGGTGCAGCATCCAGGACAGTGCCACATTGGACGGTGGCGCGTCGTGCGCCGCGGCGATGGGGCGCGCCGGCTGCCCGGCGGTGACGGAAGTCCACGGGATGAACCCGATGTCGTGCCGAGTGCAGTAGACCAGGACGTCGGCGGAGCTTCGGTCAGCGGTTGTACCGGTTCAGGACCGTGGCGAGGTCGGTGATCAGCCGCGCCTGCTGCCGGAGGTACTCGGGGCGACCGGCCGGTCTTCGGGCTCGCCCCGGAATCCGAGCCCGGTCAGCCGCATGGCGCCGAAGCCCAGGCGACCGACCTTCTTCCCGGTGATCCCGTAGGTGCCCACGCTGTCCGCGGCACAGGCGGTCATGATCGGGTGTCACCGTTCTCCAGGACCTCGTCCTGGTCGGCGTTGTCGGCGGTGGCTGCCTGCTCGGCCAGACGGCGCAGGAGGACCAGCCCGTCGTGGCTCGCGCTACCGGGTTCGGCGCTGTAAACGGACAGGTGCTGCCCGGGCGCGCTGGCGACGGCCAGCGTCTCGAAGTGCAGCCTCAGCTCCCCCACCTGTGGATGCAGGAAATGCTTCACCTCGCGGGTCCGCGGACGCACTTCGTAGCGGGCCCACAGGTTCGCGAACGCCGGGCTGCGCAAGGTCAGTTCGCCGACGACCCGCTCGATGTGCTCGTCCGCGGGGAACTGCGACGACGATGCCCGCAGGTTGCTCACCGCCAGCCGCGACGCCGCGTCCCAGTCGCCGTAAAAGGACCTCGCGTACGGGTCGAGGAAGATCATGCGCAGCAAGTTGTCGTACCGGGCGAACCCGCGGTAGAGCTCCCTGGCCATGGCGTTGGCGGCGAGGATGTCCTGCGCCGCGCCGACCAGGAAAGCGGGCACGTCCGGCATGCCGTCCATCAGCCGGACGAGTTCCGGAGCGACCGTCAGCGAGGTGACTGAACTCGCCCCGAACACCGGAAGGGCGAGCCGGAACAGGTGCGCCGCGGCGGCGTCATCCAGTCGCAGCGCGCTGGCGATCGACCGCAGCACCTGGTCGGACGGATGCCGTTCCCGGCCCTGCTCGAGCCGGATGTAGTAGTCCGTGCTCACGCCGGCGAGCAACGCCACTTCGTCGCGCCGGAGCCCCGGGACCCGCCGCGGGCCGTCGTCGGGCAGACCGACCTCCTGCGCCCGGAGGAGCGCCCGTCGAGCACGCAGGTAGTCACCGAGCTTGTTCTCACTGTCCACGCCGCCGACAGTAATGTCGGCCGGCTCCCGGAGCGTGGGTGCAGCACACCCATGCAGGCCTGGCCGGCGCTCCGGCATCGCGGCGGTCAATCCTGCTGCTCCGTCGGCCGGACCAGGACATCGTTAACGGCGACGCGGCGAGGCCTGGTCACGATGAAGCCGACCGTCAACACGGGATTTCGCCGGAGCTGGGCCGGACGCGAGCGTCCCGGGACGATCGCCGACTACGACGCTCTCGCCGCCCGGCTCGACCGCATCGGGCGCGATGCTCGGCGGCCGACCGAGCCGGAGGAAGTGGCGGCCGCGATCGTCGCGCTGGTCGGCCTGCCGCAACCGCCCTTGCGGCTCACCGTCGGCAGCGACGCCTCGGCCGGAATCCGCGCCGCCCGGATCCGCCAGCTGGCCGACTTGGAGACCCGATGGATCGCCTGACCGGCAAGACCGCGTTGATCACCGGCGGCAGCGAGGGAATCGGCCTCGCCATCGCCACCGCGTTCGCGCGGGAAGGAGCGAACCTCGTGCTTCTCGCGCGCGACAGCCGCAAGCTCGACGCCGTGACGTTGCCGAACACGCGCACCGTCGCCGTCGACCTCAACGACGAGGACGCACTCGTCGCCGCTGCCGGATCCCTGGACGTCGACGTGCTCGTGAACAACGCCGGTGTCTCGCACATGCCGCCGCTGTCCGAACTCACCAAGCCCCAGTTCGACGCGATGGTGCACCTGAACCTGCGCGTACCGGTGCTGCTGACCCAGTTGCTGCGCGAGCGGCTGAGCGTGATCGTGAACATCTCCAGTTACTGGGCGGACAAAATGGTCGCCGGGCGCCCCTCTTCGGTCTATTCGGCCACCCGCGGCGCGCTCAACTCGCTCACCAAGGCGCTGGCCAACGAACTCGGTCCGCGCGTCCGGGTCAACGCCATCGCACCCGGCTCGATCCGCACGCCGACGTTCGAACGCGCCTACCTCGCGCGGATGACCCCGGACCAGCGCGCGGATTACGAGCACTACGTCCACGACGCGTATCCGGCCCAGCGGATCGGCGAACCCGAGGACGTGGCCGAAGCCGCCGTTTACCTCGCCTCGGACGACGCCCGGTGGGTGACCGGCACAGTGCTGCACGTCGACGGTGGATTGACGATCAGATAGCACCCACGCGGCGACACCGTCCGGAGTGGACCGGTCCCGACAGTCCTTCGCGCACGCTTCGCTGCCGTCAGCCCGAACCCGGGTCCGATGTGGTCGCGGCCCGATCGAGGCGGTCGCGGAGCTCGCGCAGCACCGGGACCAGCTCCGGCGGCTCCAGCACCTCGAAGTCGAACCCCTTCACCGCCACGTGCACCGCCAGCTCGCGCAGCGAGTTCGCGCCGGCCGTGAACAGGCACGTGCGCGCGTTCACGGCCTCCAGCCGTCCCGCACCGGGCGACGTGCGCGGTGCCACCGCCTCCAACGGGGCGTGGAAGAGGACACGGGCCTGGTAGGCGTACGGTGCCGAGGTGATCCCGTGCGAGACGTAGGCGGCCGTGTTCTCCTCGGGCGGCGGGCGCGGCGTGAACCGCGCGCCCGGCGGTCCGAGTGGCCCCTCGATGCGGTCGACCCGGAAGGTGCGCCAGTCGTCCTTGGCCACGTCCCACGCCACCAGGTACCACCGGCGCGGGGTGTGCACCAGCCGGTGCGGCTCGACCTCGCGTGCGGTGAGGCCGTCGCGCCCGCGGTAGCGCAGGCGTACGCGGCGCCGGTCGCGGCACGCGGCGGCGATCGCGGCCAGCACCTCGGCACTGACCGCCGGATCCGCCGCCCCGGGCAGCGCCACGGTCGCCGCGCGGAACGCCTCCATCCGGTGCCGCAGCCGGGCGGGCAGGAGCTGCTGGAGCTTGGCCAGCGCCCGCACCGCGCCCTCCTCCAGGCCGGCGACGCTGCCCGTCGCGGCCATCCGCAGGCTGATCGCCACCGCCACGGCCTCCTCGTCGTCGAGCAGCAGCGGCGGCAACGCGGCCCCCACCCCCAGCCGGTACCCGCCGGCCACACCCGGCGTGGCCTCCACCGGATAACCCAGCTCGCGCAGCCGTTCCACGTCGCGCCGCACGGTGCGCAGGCCGACCTGCAGCCGGTCGGCGATTTCGGCACCGGTCCAGTCCGTACGCGCCTGCAGGAGCGACAGCAGCCGCAGCAGCCGCGCGGAGGTTTCCAACATGGGCACCATTGTGGCCATGATCGGTGCCGGAACCTGTCACCAATCGCCAATACCGTCCCGGACATGACGAACGAGATCCAGCCCTACCGCGTCGAGATCCCCAAGGCCGACCTCAACGACCTGCACGAGCGCCTGCACCGCACCCGATGGGCCCCCGAACTGCCCGGCACCGGATGGGAGCGCGGCGTGCCGACCGGCTACCTGCGGGAGCTCGCCACCTACTGGGCCGACGCCTTCGACTGGTACGCCCAAGAGGCGGCGCTCAACGCCTACCCGCAGTTCACCACCACCGTGGACGGCGCGCAGGTGCACTTCCTGCACATGCGCTCCCCCGAGGCCGGCGCCACCCCGCTCCTGCTGCTGCACGGCTGGCCCGGCTCGGTCGTGGAGTTCCTCGACCTCATCGGCCCGCTCACCGACCCCCTGGCCCACGGCGGCGAGGCCGCCGACGCCTTCCACCTGGTGATCCCATCGCTGCCGGGATACGGCTTCTCCGGCCCGCTGCCCGCCACCGGCTGGACCGACGGCCGCACCGCCGCGGCGCTGGCGGAGCTGATGTCCCGGCTCGGCTACGACCGGTACGGCGTGCAGGGAGGCGACGTCAGCGCGTTCATCGCTCCGCTCGTGGGACGCGCCGCGGCGGACAACGTCATCGGCGTGCACGTCAACGGCCTGCTCACGTTCCCCGGCGGCGATCCGGCGATCATGGGCTCGCTGAGCGAGACCGAGCGCGGGCGGCTGGCCGGGATGAAGGAGTGGCAGGAGAAGCTGGGCGCGTACATGCAACTGCAGGGCACGCGCCCGCAGACGATCGCGGCGGCGCTGCACGACTCCCCCGCCGGACAGCTCGCCTGGATCGTGGAGAAGTTCAAGGACTGGACGGACCCGGCAGCCGAGCTCCCCGAGGACGCGGTGGACCGTGACCGGATCCTCACCAACGTGAGCATCTACTGGTTCACCGGCACCGCGGGCTCGGCGGCGCACACCTACTACGAGCGTTTCAACGACTTCACCATGTGGGCGCCGAAGGAGCGCGGGACGGTGCCGACCGCCGTCGCGGTGTTCCCCACCGACTTCTCGGTCCGCCCCCTGGCCGACCAGGCGCACAACGTGGTGCGCTGGTCGGAGTTGGAGCGCGGCGGCCACTTCGCGGCTCTGGAGACGCCCGACCTGATGATCTCCGACCTCCGGGAGTTCTTCCGGAGCCTGGCCTGACCGGACGGCAGAGGTCCGCGCCGTGCACCCCGCGCGGCGGCCGGCCTGCCTCGTGAAGCGGAACGACTCACCAGTATCACGATGAGGTGCGCGGCCCCGGCAGAGCACGTCGGCGGCCGCGCACCGCGCGATTCAGCTTCAGCCGTCGGACCGCGCCACCGGCGGCGATGCTCACTTCACGGCGCGTTCCACTTCCTTCAGCTCGCCCTCGACACCGGACGCTCCACTTCGGACTCGCTGGCCGAGCTGGAGCGGATGGCCGCCTTCGCCGCCGTCCACGACATCGAGCTCGCCACCTACGTCATCTTCGCCCGGGGCGGCTCCAACGGGCCCGCGCGTGACGGATGTCGTCGTCGCCGGAGCCGGACTGGCTTGGCTGTCCGCCGCGATCGCCGCGCGTGAGGTCGGTGCGCGGGTCGTGCTGCTGGAGAAGGGCGGCCGCGAGGACGTCGGCGGGAACGCCGCTTTCTCCGGAGGACTGTTCCTGTTCCGCTACGACGGCCCGGAGGACCTCATGTCCATCACGAAGGACGTCGAATCCGGGCTGCAACACGATCGGATCGAGGCCCCGCCCTACACCGCCGAGGCCTACACCGCCGAACTCATGGCGATGAGCGGCGGCCGCGCCGACCCGGCGCTGGTCGGCACCCTCGCACAGCGGTCCTTGGACACGGTGCGCTGGCTGGCCGCCCGGGGCGTGCGGTTCGTGTTCAACCGGACGCTCGGCGCGCAGGTGCGCGACGGTGTGCTGCACGTGCCACCCGGGCAGGTCCTGACCTGCGCAGGTGCGGGGATGTCACGTGGTTTCGCCGTGATCGAGCCGCTGCTGCGGCACGCCGAGCGCATCGGCGTCGAGATCCGCTGGTCCACGCCGCTCGCCGGCCTCGTCCGGGATGGCGGCCGGGTGACGGGCGCGGTGACCGGCGCGGGTGTGGTGCCCGGTGCCGTGGTGGTCGCCACCGGCGGGTTCCAGGCCTCCCCGCAGCTCCGCCTTCGCCACCTGGCGCCGGACTGGGCGAGCGCGCGGCTGCGCGGCACCCGCCTGGCCACCGGGGACGGCATCACCGCCGCGATCCAGGCGGGTGCGACGCCGGCGGGTGACTGGTCGCGGTGCCATTCGGCCGCGGTCGACCTGTCGATGCCCTCGCCCGGCAGCAGTGCCGCGCCGCCACCGTTCCCGCTGCACGCGTTCTGGCTCGGCGTGCTCGTCAACACCGGCGGTGAACGGTTCGGAGGAAGGAGCGTTCGTCATTCCACCGGGACGTAGTCACCGCCCGTCCGAGCGGCGGCGAGATCGGCGCACGTGGACACGCTGGCCAGGAAACGACCTTGGACGACGCGAACACAGGAGCCGTTCGAAGGAAAGACGAGCACGAACTTTGATCCGTCATTCCCGCGGAGAACGGCTTTAGCTCGCAGGTTGGCAAGAAACTCGATGATATCGCACTCGATCTCCTCCGCGAATTTGCGTTGATCGTCCAGCGAGATGTCGTACAGGTCGGTGTCGATGTCGTAGGTGGCAGACCTGCCGGCAAGTGGATCCCGCGCCTCGAACGTCAATCCGAGCCAGCTTCGCGGCTCGACGACCACGGTGGCCTCCCACGTCGATCCCGCGAGCCGCCACTTCGAACCGCCCTCGGCCTCCTCGGTGACGACCACCGTCCACGTGGTGGCCACCTGAAGCTCGCGGAGGAAGTTGAGGAGCCGATCGCCCACTCCGAATGTCACGTACGCGCCATTTCTTGTGATTGCTGTTGCGGGACTTCCGCCATTCTAGATGGACGTGGATCGGATTCACGGCCTTCCGGCTGAGGACGCGATCCTCTCGACCGACGCTGCCGCCCTGGCGCCTCACCTTGCCAACACCTGCACTGCTGCGCCGACGAACTTCATCGCGCCGATGGTCAAAGCGCCCGCTGCGTGCCGCGCTGCGGTACCCGGTCGCCATCTTCGGGCTGGTGGATGCGCGCGGCAGGACCGGCCTCGCGCGCGGTACGTCGCGGGCAGGCAGGGTCACACTCCTGGGCCGCGCCTGGCCGCGGCCCCGCGCCGGGGGCAGGATGGCGCCGTGAGCGAGCCCTCCTTCACCCTCGTCCAGTTGCGGTACTTCGAGGCCGCCGCGCGGCACCTGAGCATGACGGCGGCCTCGCGGGAGTTGCTCGTTTCGCAGTCGGCCGTGTCGACCGCGATCGCGCAGCTGGAACGCGAACTCGGGGTCCAGCTGCTGCTGCGCCACCACGCCCGCGGGCTCAGCCTCACCACTGCTGGGCAGGCGTTCCACCAGCGCGTCCTGGACTTCCTCGCCCACGGCGCCGAGCTGGTCGAGACCGCCCGGCAGGCCGGGACCGAGCTGGTCGGGCCACTGACCGTCGGCTGCTTCACCACGCTCGCGCCGTTCCGGCTGCCCGGGTTGCTGGCCGAGTTCGAGGACCGCCACCCGCAGGTCCGCGTGCAGCTGCGGGAGGGCGAGCACTCGGCGCTCAAGGCGGCCCTGCGCAGCGGCGAATGCGAGGTGGCGCTGCTCTACGGCTACGACCTCGACGACGACATCGACCGCGTGGTCGTCGACACCGCGCCGCCGTACGTGCTCGTCTCCCCCGGGCACCGGCTCGCCACCCGCGGGAAGGTCGCGCTCGCCGACCTCGACGGCGAGCCGATGGTGCTGCTGGACCTGCCGCACAGCCGCGAGTACCTGCAGTCGGTGCTGCGCGGCGCCGGTGTCGAGCCGGAGATCCGCCACCGCACCACCGGCTACGAGACCGTGCGGGCGCTCGTCGCCCACGGGCACGGGTTCGCGCTGCTCAACCAGCGCCCGCCCGCCGAGTCGACGTACGCAGGCGAACGCGCGGTGCCGCTCGCCCTGACCGACGAGGTCGCCTCGCTGGAGATCGTCGTCGCCTGGATGCGCGGCGTGCGCCTGACCCGCCGCGCCCAGGAGTTCGTCAAGCTGTGCCGCGAGCTCTACGCATCAGGAAAACAGATGCAAAAGCGCTGAAACATCTGTTGGACAGAACCTCGGCCAAGCCGCACGCTGGGCCGATGACCGTCCACCAGCGCATCCGGCCGTTCAACACGCGCGACACCTACCCGGAACAGAACCTCGACAACGACCTGTGCCAGGCGGTCGTCGCCAACGGCACGGTCTACGTCCGCGGGCAGATCGGCCAGGACCTCGAGACCAGCGAGTCCGTCGGCATCGGGGACGCGGCCGCCCAGGCCGAGCGGGCGATGGCCAACATCGCCCTGCTCCTGGAGGAAGCCGGGAGCCGGATGGAACACCTGGTCAAGCTCACGATCTACCTGATCGACCCGCGCTACCGCGAGGCGGTCTACCGCGTGGTCGGGAAGTGGACGAAGGGCGTGCACCCGATCTCGACCGGTGTCGTCGTCTCGGCGCTGGCCCGCCCGGAATGGCTGTGCGAGATCGACGCCATCGCGGTCATCCCCGAGGAGGAGCGGTGACCTTCTCCCTCGTCGCCCGCGACGGCGGCCGCTTCGGCATCGTCGCCAGCTCGTCGAGCCCCGCGGTCGCGGCCCGCGTCGCGCACCTGCGCCCCGGCGTCGGCGCCGCGTCCTCGCAGAACGTCACCGACCCGCGGCTGGGCGCGAAGCTGCTCGACCGGCTGGCCGAACACGGCGACGCCGAGCGCGCGCTGTCCGAGGTGACCGGGTCCGCCGAGCACATCGCCTACCGCCAGCTGACCGTCCTCGGCCGCACCGGTCCCGGTTTCGCCTACAGCGGCGCGAAAACGCTCGGCACGCACGCCACCGCGACCGCGGACGGCGCCGTCGCGGCCGGCAACATGCTCGCCGGCACCCACATCCCCCAGGTGATGCTCGACGCCTTCGCCGCCACCTCCGGCGAGCTGGAACAGCGGCTCGTCGCCGCGCTGCAGGCGGCCGTCGCCGCGGGCGGCGAGGAGGGCCCGGTGCGCTCGGCGGGACTCGTCGTCGTCGCCGACGTCGGCTGGCCGGTCACCGACCTGCGCGTGGACTGGGCCGAGAATCCCGTCGACGGCCTCGCCGACCTGCTGGCGGTGTGGCTGCCCCAGCGCGACGACTACGTCCGCCGCGGCCTCGACCCCGCCGCCGCGCCCTCCTACGGCGTTCCGGGGGACCTGTGAAGACCGCCGCGCGGGAGACCGTCACCCGGCACGCCGACGACCTGGTGCGCCTGTCCGAGCGCCTGCACGCCGACCCCGAAACGGCGTGGGAGGAGCACCGGGCCGCCGCGATGGTGCCCGAGCTGCTCGACCGCGCCGGGTTCGACGTGACCCCGCACTACCTCGGCCTGGACACGGCCTTCCACGCGCGCTTCGGCAGTGGCCCCACGCGCATCGCGCTGTGCGCGGAGTACGACGCGCTGCCCGGCCTCGGGCACGCGTGCGGCCACAACCTCATCGCCGCGAGCAGCGTCGGCGCCGCACTCGGACTGGCCGCGGTCGCCGACGACGCCGGCCTCACCGTCGAGGTCTACGGCACCCCCGCCGAGGAGGGCGGGGGCGGCAAGATCGAGATGCTCGACCGCGGCGCCTTCACCGGTGCCGACCTCGCGATGATGGTCCACCCCGCACCGGTCGACGTGGCCGAGGCGCGCCCGTTCGCCGTCAGCCACTCGAAGATCACCTACACCGGCAAGTCCGCGCACGCCGCGGCCTACCCGGAGGCCGGGATCAACGCCGCCGACGCGTTCACGGTCGCGCAGGTCGCGATCGGGCTGCTGCGCCAGCAGCTGCCGTCCTCGGCGCGGGTGCACGGCGTCGTCACGCACGCGGGCGACGCGCCGAACGCGATCCCCGAACACGCGACCGGCCGCTGGTACGTGCGGGCGGAGACGCTGGCGGAGCTGGCCGAACTCGAACCACGCGTGATGCGCGCGTTCGAAGCCGGGGCGCTGGCGACCGGCTGCGAGCTGAGCGTCGAACCGGAGAGCAAGCCCTACGCGGAGTTCCGCGCGGACGAGGCGGCGCTGGCCGACTACCGCGCGAACGCGGTGGCGCTGGGGCGCGAGTTCGCCCCACCGGGCACCGCGGCGCGGATGAACCGCGCCTCGACCGACATGGGCAACGTCTCCCAGGTCGTGCCGGCGATCCACCCCTACATCGGGATCGGGTCCCTGCCCGCGACCAACCACCAGCGCGAGTTCGCCGCGTTCTGCGTCGGCGAAACCGCCCGGCGGGCGCTCCTCGACGGCGCGGTCGCGCTCGCCTGGACCGGGATCGACCGCGCGGCGCGGCGCGCCTGACCCTCCACACCGGACCGAAACGGAGAACGATGTCGAGACAAGAGGTGGACGTCCTCGTCGTGGGCGGCGGCCAGGCCGGCCTCGCGATGAGTGAGCACCTGAGCAACGCTGGGGTGCCGCACCTCGTCCTGGAGCGGGACCGGATCGCCGAGCGCTGGCGGTCGCAGCGGTGGGACTCGCTGGTCGCGAACGGGCCCGCGTGGCACGACCGCTTCCCCGGCATGGAGTTCGGCGACCTCGCACCCGATGACTTCGCGTCGAAGGACCAGATCGCGGACTACTTCGAAGCCTACGCGGAGAAGATCGCCGCGCCGGTCCGGACCGGCGTCGAGGTGACGTCGGTGCGGCGGCACCGGGGACGCCCCGGCTTCCGGGTGCGGACCTCGGACGGTGAGCTCGACGCGCGGTTCGTCGTCGCCGCGACCGGCCCGTTCCAGCGGCCGGTGATCCCGCCGATCGTCCCCGGCGACGCCGGGCCGCTGCAACTGCACTCCAGCTCCTACAAGAACCCCGCCCAGCTGCCCGAGGGCGGCGTGCTCGTGGTCGGCGCCGGGTCATCCGGGGTGCAGATCGCCGAGGAGCTGCGCCGCGCCGGGCGCGCGGTGCACCTGTCCGTCGGCCCGCACGACCGGCCGCCGCGCCGGTACCGGGGACGCGACTTCTGCTGGTGGCTGGGAGTTCTGGGCAAGTGGGACGCCGAAACCCCGCCCCGCGGCGCCGAGCACGTCACGATCGCCGTCAGCGGCGCGCGCGGCGGGCACACCGTCGACTTCCGCGCCCTCGCCGCGCTCGGCATCACCCTGACCGGGCGCACCGAGTCCTATCGCGACGGAACCCTCCACTTCGCACCGGACCTCGGCGCCAACATCGCCGCGGGCGACGCGAACTACCTGTCGCTGCTCGACGAAGCGGACGCCTACATCGCCCGCAACGGCCTGGAACTGCCGGAGGAACCCGAGGCGCGCGAGCTGGGACCCGACCCGGCGTGCGTCACCGATCCCGTCCGCGAACTCGACCTCGCCACGGCCGGGATCACCTCGATCGTCTGGGCCACCGGGTTCGCGGTCGACTACAGCTGGCTGCAGGTCGACGCGTTCGACGAGCACGGCAAGCCGCGGCACCGGCGCGGGGTGTCCACCGAACCCGGCGTGTACTTCCTGGGCCTGCCGTGGCTCGCGCGGCGCGGGTCGAGCTTCATCTGGGGTGTCTGGCACGACGCGAAGTTCGTCGCCGACCACATCACGACCCAGCGCGACTACCTGCGGTACTGAGCCGCGCGTGAATTCCGTGTTGCCCGGGTGTAAGACCCGGGCAACACCCCAGCTCCGCCGCTCTGCATCGGTGTTTCCGATGCATTGTTTCGTCTCTTTCTTCTTGTTCGATGCTGTCGCCCGCTCCTAGCGTCATCGCGAGAGCAGGCCCGAGGAGGCACCCAATGACCGCACCCGGCTCCCCCGCAGCCGACGAGATCACCGAGGCGATGGCCGATCCCGCGGCGCTGCGCCGCAGTGTCGCCGCCGGCGCCGTCGGGGTGTTCGTCCACTGGTTCGACTGGGCCACCTACGCCTACCTCGCCGGCACCATCGCGTCGGTGTTCTTCCCCGCGGAGAACGGCACCGCGGGCCTGCTCGCGGTGTTCGGCGTGTTCGCGGTGTCGTTCGGCATCCGCCCGGTCGGCGCGCTGGTGTTCGGCCCGCTCGGGGACCGGATCGGGCGCAAGCGGACGCTGTCGCTCGTCATCTTCCTGATGTCCGGCGCGACGCTGGTGATCGGCCTGCTGCCCGGCTACTCCACGATCGGGATCGCCGCACCGCTGCTGCTGGTGTTCCTGCGCCTGCTGCAGGGGTTCGCGGCGGGCGGGGAGTTCGGGAGCGCGGCGAGCTTCCTCGCCGAGCACGCGCCGCGCCGCCGCCGCGGGTTCGGCGTCAGCTGGCTGGAGGTCGGCTCGCTGCTCGGGTTCCTCGCCGGGTCGTTCGTGTTCCTCCTGCTGTCCGTGGGGTTGTCGGGCGAGCAGCTCACCTCGTGGGGCTGGCGCATCCCGTTCCTCATCGCCGCGCCGCTGGGCGTCGTCGGGTTCGTCATCCGCACCAAGATCGAGGACACGCCCGAGTACCGCGCGCTCGAGGCGACCGACAACGTGCCGCGCAGCCCGGTGCGGGAGTTGTTCCGCCACAACCGCAAGCAGCTGCTGCAGGCCGCCGGGCTGATGACGATGATGCACGTGCCGTTCTACGCGGTGCTGACCTACCTGGTCACCTACGAGACCGACTACCTCGGCCACTCCGCGGGCAGTGCCGCGCTGCTGTCCACGGTGATCTCGCTGACCGGGCTCGTGCTGGTGCCCGCCTTCGGCAGGCTGTCCGACCGGGTGGGCCGCCGCCCGGTGCTCATCGGCGCCGGGATCGCGCTGTTCGTCCTGGCCACCCCGGCGTACCTGCTGATGCGCACCGGCCTGGCGGGCACGTGGGCCGCCGCGCTCGCGCTGGGCGTCATCCTCGCCGCGATCCTGGGCACCTACGCCGTGTGGTCGGCGGAGATCTTCCCGACCCGCACCCGCCAGAGCGGCCTGTCGATCGCCTACAACGTGACCGCCGCCCTGTTCGCCGGGACCGTCCCGTACGTGATGACCGTCCTGATCTCCGCCACCGGCTCGACACTGGTGCCCGGGCCCTACCTGATGGTGGCCGCGGTGATCGGGCTCGTGGCGGCGTTCTCCCTGCGCGAGACGGCGGGTACTCCCCTGCTGCGCGCCGAGGACCTCTCCGCAGCGCCAGTACCGGCCGGCGCGGCGACAGCAGTGGGCGGTCGTGGCGAGGGATCAGCGGGACCGGCGGCCTGAGCCCGCGCCCCAGCCGAGGCCCACCGGAGTCACCGCGACCAACCTCTGCCCGGTCGTGCTCAGCGGGCGAGTGCCGCGACGGTGCGGGAAGGGCTGGGCAGCCCAGCCGTTCGGCCATCCAGACACTCGTCTCGGCCACCTTGTCCAGGTCGATGCCGGTCCCGATGCCGGGATCGGCGAGTTGCCACAGGCGGTCCTCGGGGTCCTCGGTGGCGAGATTGCCGGTCGCGCTTCCCGCGAAGGGGCAGCCGCCGAGCCCGCCCGCGCTGGCGTCCACAGTGGTCACACCGCACCGCAGGGCGGCGAGTGTGTTGGCGAGGACCTGCCCGTATGTGTCGTGGAAGTGCACCGCGACCTGCTCCACCGGGACACCGGCCACGGCGAGCGCGTCCAGCAGCGCCGCGACACGCCCCGGGGTGGCGGCGCCGGTGGTGTCGCCGGCGAACGACTCTGTGACGCCGCCCGAACACGGCGATTTCGCGCACCGAGGTCGACTGCGCGGTCCACGCCGTGCTCGTTGGGCACACGAGCACGGGGTACCGGACGCCGTCGGAACCCGTTCGAGCTCGCCGCCGACCTGGACGCGCCCGCTCCTCGCTGCACGGGCTCGCCACGGGCCTGGTCGCCACTGGCTACCTGCGAGCCGCGGACCGGCGGAGATCGCGAACACCGGGGTGGCGATCAACCGCGGTGAAACGCTCGTTGATCGACGCTTCAGGCAGCGGCACCATGCGGTGGCGGTGGGCCCGTCGCTCGTCTCGTACTCCCGGCTCCGCGACCGTCAGAAGAAGCCTTCGTGTCCTTTTCGGACCATCGGCCCGGACGTGACGCCCTGGCGGTGGCCGAAGTCGGCGCTGATGCGGTCCGCCGTTTTGACCAGGAGCGGCACCACGTCGGCCCGCAGCTGCTCCACACTGGAGCGTCCGCTGGACGTCGACGAGGCCAGGGCGGCCACCACGGCCCCTGAGGAGTCCCGCACCGGCGCGGCGGCCGAGAGCAGCCCCTTCTCCAGTTCCTCCGAGACCACCGAATAGCCGAGCGACCGGACGTCGCGCAGCCGGCGCCGGAACTCGTCCGGGTCGGTGACCGTGTGCTCGGTGTGGGCCTCCAGGCCGGCGGCGATGACGTGGTCGACCACCTCGTCCGGCGCCCACGCCAGCAGCACGCGGCCCATCGACGTCGAGTGCGCCGGCACGCGCGTCCCGATCGACACGTTGATGCTCATGATCCGCCGCACCGGCACGCGGGCCACGTAGACGGCCTCGGTGCCGTCGAGCGCGGCCAGCGACGCCGACTCGCCGGTCTGCTCGGCGAGCCGGAGCAGGTGCGGCTGCGCGATCTCGATCATCCCGTGCGAGGCGGAGTAGTGCTGCCCGATGCTCAGCACCCTCGGCGTCAGCGTCCAGCGCCCGCCCTCGCCGTGCACGAAGCCGAGGTGCTGCAGGGTCAGCAGGATCCGCCGCACCGCCGGGCGCGACAGCTCCGTCGCGGACGCCAGCTCGGCGAGCGTGGGATTGGGCCGTTCGGCGTCGAAGGCCTGCAGCACCGCGAAGCCCCGCTCGAGGCTCTGGATGAGGTCGCGCGGATTCCCCTCGGTGGTCATGGCCGCCATCTTCCCGCATGCGAGGTATTGACTCGCTCACCCATCGGCGGGCACCCTTCTCGTGAACGCAAAGCGGACAGATAGTACGCATAGCGTACAGGAGGTGTCGACGATGACGCTCGATCAGCGGCAGCTGCGCACCGGCTTCGGCCGGTTCGCCACCGGTGTCACGGTGGTGACCTGCCAGAACAGCGCCGGGGAACCCCACGGCGCGACCGTGAACGCGTTCACCGCGGTCTCGCTCGAGCCCGCGCTCTGCCAGGTCACGCTGACGCGCACCGCCAAGGCGTGCGGCTACCTGGCCGAGTCCCCCTTCGCGGTGAACATCCTCGCCGCGGACCAGCTGGACACGGCGATGCACTTCGCAGGCCGCCCGCAGGACCCGGGGCCCCGCTGGGGCGCCGGCCCGACGGCGCCGGTGCTGCTGGGCAACGCCGCGACGATCTCGTGCCTGCCGTGGCGCACCTACGACGGCGGCGACCACCTGATCGTGCTCGGCGAGGTCGTCGACCTCGAGATCACCGACGCCGAGCCGCTGCTGTTCTACTCGGGCCGCTTCCGCGAACTCGGCCCCGCCGACGACGGCTCGCACTGGGCCGTCTCCCTCGACTGCCCCGAGATCGGCTGGTTCCCGGCCGCTCCCGCGGCCGTCTGATCCCGCCAACCACAACGATCCCGTTCAACGACGAAGGGACCACACCCGTGGCGATCCACCAGCCCGACGAAGCCGTGACCCCCACCCGGACCACCCGCCCGATGACCGGCGAGGAGTACCTCGAGAGCATCCGGGACGGCCGGGAGATCTTCATCTACGGCGAGAAGGTCGACGACGTCACCACGCACCCGGCGTTCCGCAACTCGGCACGCATGACCGCGCGCCTCTACGACGCCCTGCACGACCCGGACAAGCAGGGCGTGCTGACCGCGCCGACGGACACCGGCAGCAGCGGCTTCACGCACCCGTTCTTCCGCACGCCGCGCAGCCGCGAGGACCTCTTCGCCGACCGGGACGCCATCGCGGAATGGGCCCGCATGACCTACGGCTGGATGGGCCGCAGCCCCGACTACAAGGCCGCCTTCCTCGGCACGCTGGGCGCGAACTCGGACTTCTACGAGCCCTTCGCCGACAACGCCCGCCGCTGGTACACCGAATCGCAGGAGAAGGTCCTCTACTGGAACCACGCGATCATCAACCCGCCGGTCGACCGGGACCGCAACCCCGACGAGGTGAAGGACATCTTCATCCACGTCGAGGAGGAGAAGGACGACGGCCTGATCGTCTCCGGCGCCAAGGTGGTCGCGACCGGGTCGGCGATCACGAACTACAACTTCATCGCCCACTACGGCCTGCCCATCAAGAAGCGCGAGTTCGCCCTGGTGTGCACGGTGCCGATGGGCGCGCCGGGCATGAAGCTGATCTGCCGCCAGTCCTACGCGCAGAGCGCGACCAGCGCGTTCGACTACCCGCTGTCGTCCCGGTTCGACGAGAACGACACGATCTTCATCCTGGACAAGGTGAAGATCCCGTGGGAGAACGTCTTCATCTACGGCGACGCCGAGAAGGCCAGCACGTTCTTCCCCGGTTCCGGCTTCCTGCACCGCTTCACCTTCCACGGCGTGACGCGGCTGGCGGTCAAGCTCGACTTCATCGCCGGCCTGCTGATGAAGGGCGTGGAAGTCACCGGTACCAAGGACTTCCGCGGCATCCAGACCCGCGTCGGCGAGGTCATCGGGTGGCGCAACCTGTTCTGGGCGCTGTCCGACGCGATGGCCGCACGGCCGGACGAGTGGATCGACGGCGCGGTCCTGCCGCACCTGGACTACGGCCTGGCCTACCGCTGGTTCATGACCGTCGGCTACCCCCGCGTGCGCGAGATCATCATGCAGGACCTCGGATCCGGCCTGATCTACCTGCCCTCGCACGCCGACGACTTCGCCTCGCCGGAGATCCGCCCCTACCTCGACCAGTACGTGCGCGGCTCGAACGGCATCGACGCGATCGAGCGCGTCAAGCTGATGAAGCTGATCTGGGACTCGATCGGCAGCGAGTTCGGCGGCAGGCACGAGCTGTACGAGCGCAACTACTCGGGCAACCACGAGGGCGTGCGCGCCGAGCTGCTGTTCGCCGCGCAGCAGTCGGGTCAGGCCGACGGCATGAAGGGCTTCGCCGAGCAGTGCATGGCCGAGTACGACCTCGACGGCTGGACCGTGCCGGACCTGTTCAACCCGGAAGGCCGCCGCTGACGGCGGATCCCACGGCGGGGCCCGGGTGGACAACGACGTCGCCGGGCCACCACCGCCGGGTGCGGCGCCTCCTCCCCCGGGGCGCCGCACCCGGCGACACCAGCGAGGAGCTGCGATGACCGCGACGCTGTGCCCGGTGTGGCGCGACACCGTGCCCGCCGATCTCGGGCCGTGCGTGGTGACCCTCGGCGTGTTCGACGGGGTGCACCGAGGGCACGCGCGGCTCATCGGCGAGGCCGTCGGCATCGGCCGGGACCGCGGCCTGCCGACGGTGCTCGTCACCTTCGACCCGCACCCGGCGCGCGTCGTCGGGCCGCCGCGGTGCACGGACGCGCTCAGCTCCGTCGAGCGGCGTGCGGAGCTGGCCGGGGAACTCGGTGTCGACGCGGTGTGCGTCCTGTCGTTCACACGAGAGCTGGCCGGGATGTCGCCCCTGGACTTCGTCGCCCGGATCCTGGCCGGGCGCCTGCGGGCCGCGGCCGTGGTGGTGGGCGGCAACTTCACGTTCGGCCACCGCGGCGAGGGCACGCCGGAGACGCTGCGGCGGCTCGGGCGCGACTACGGCTTCACCACCCACCCGGTGGACCTGCTGCCGCTGGTGTCGTCCACGCACGTCCGCTCGTGCCTGCGGGCCGGCGACGTGGCCGGTGCGGCGCGGGCGCTGGGCCGGCCGCACCGCGTCGAAGGCGTGCTCGCGGACGGCCGCCTGCGCGTGGAGCCGGGGACCGCGCTGCCCGCGCCGGGCGTCTACCGGGGACGGCTGACGTGCAGCGAGGAGGTCGTGGTCGAGGTGGACGCCGAGGGCGTGGCGGTGCGCACGTCGCGCAGCGGGCCGGTGGGTGTGGACTTCCTCGGCGGCTGATGCGGCCGTGAACGGGTGCCGGTGTCTTCCGGATCGGCGTCAGCGCGCCGCGCTGCTCGCGGCCACCCACGACGCGATCTGCGTGCGGGAGGTGAAGTCCAGCTTGCGCAGCATCCGTTCCACGTGACCGTCCACAGTGCGCGGTGAGATCGTCAGCCGGTCCGCGATCGCCTTGTTGCTCAGGCCCCGCGCGATGAGCACGGCGATTTCCCGTTCCCGGCCGGTCAGCGGCGACTCCGGCACGCGGGGTTCGCGCGGCGGCGCCGGGCGGCCGCGTCCGCTCTGGCGCACCACGAGATCGAGCCCGAGCCGCACGGCGTCCGGCAGCGTGACGCCGGCGTGGTCCTTGCGGATGGCGCCGGCGGTGGCCGCTCCGAGTTGCTCGTCCACCGCCGCGGAGTGCCGCCGCCTCCCTGGCGGCATGGGGCCCGAAGGCCTGCAGCGACGTGCCGATCCGGTGCCACACCGAGGCCGCCATGCCCTCCAGCGCCGCGGCGTCGGCCGCGTGCCCCGACGAGGCGGCCACCCACGAGCACACCTCGGTGCACAGCGCCGTGCACACGCCGTCGCGGAAGTCCTGCTCGATCCGCATCGCCGCGGCGATCGCCGTCCGCGCCGCGGCCACCTCGCCCAGGTGCAGGTGGCTGATGGCCGCCGCCCAGTGCGCGTAGGCCCGGTTCCACCGTTCCCCGACGGCCGACGCCTCCTCGATCACCGCCGAGCACGTCTCCAGCGCCTCCCGCGGGCGGCCCGCGTAGGCCTGCGCCATCGCCAGCTGGAACGACGCGGTCAGCGCCAGCCCGGTGTCGCCGCCGGCCCGGTGGATCGCGATCGCCTGCCGGTACAGCCCGATCGCGGCCTGGAGATCGCCCTCGAACAGGTTCAGCAGCGCCCGCCACAACCGCACGTGCCCGCGCAGCCCCGGATCCCCGAGCGCGTCGGCGATCACCGCGCACTCCTTCAGGTACCCCCTCGCCACCAGGCGGTCGCCCTGGATGAGCGCGACCCACGCCGCCGCCCACAGCGCCTCGCCCCGCTCCGGGGTTCCGGCGCCGAGCTGGGGAAGCAGGCGTTCCAGCCACCGGCGGCCGTTGCTGAGGAACCCGCCCGCGATCCAGTGGTAGCGCAGCAGCGACGCCAGCCGCGCCCCGGCCGGGGCCTCGCCCGGGGTTTCGGCCGACCAGGCCAGCGCCGCCAGCAGGTTCGGGTGGTCCTCCCGCAACCGCGCCAGGTCGCCCGCCTGGTCGGGACCGCACCACCGGCGGACGCACTCCGCGGCGCGGCCGGCGAAGTGGTCGCGGTGCCGTCGCCGCAGTGAATCCGCTTCACCGGAGGCTGCCAGCAGTTCCGCGCCGTACTCGCGCAGCGTCACGAACTGGTGGTAGCGCACCTGCTCGCCGTTGCGTTCGGCGACCACGACGGACTTGCCGACCAGCCCGTCGAGTGCGTCGAACAGCCGGTCCCCGGACAGGTCGCCGAACCCGCACACCCGCTCCAGCGTCTCCAGGTCGACCGAGGCGGGAAAGACCGCCATCCGCGCCCACAGCAGGCGTTCGTCCGGGGCGCACAGGTCGTGGCTCCAGTCGATCAGCGCACGCAGCGACCGCTGCCGCGGGCCGGCCGCCGGGTCCGTCCCGGCGAGCAGGTGGAACCGCCGGTCCAGGCGCCGCACCACCTCCGACACCGACAACGACCGCAACCGCACCGCGGCCAGCTCGATCGCCAGCGGCAGCCCGTCGAGACGGCGGCACAGCGCCACCACCGCCGCCCGGTTCTCCGGGGTCACCGCGAAGTCCGGCAGCACCGCGCGTGCCCGGTCGACCAGCAGCTGGACCGCCGGGACGTGGTCGAGGGCGCCCGTGCCCGCCGCGTCGCTCTCCTCCGGCACGGCCAGCGGCGCGAGCAGGTGCACGCGTTCCCCGCCGATGCCCAGCGGCTCCCGGCTGGTCGCCAGGACGCGCAGGCCGGGCAGCGCCTCCAGCAGCCGCAGCACCAGCCGCGCGGTGGCGTCCAGGACGTGCTCGCAGTTGTCCAGGACCAGCAGCGTGCTGGTGCCGGAGAGGTGGTCGACGACCCGGTCGACGGCGTCGCGGTTGGACTGGTCGGGGACGCCGATCGCGGTCGCGACGGTGGGCGCGACCTGGGTGTCGTGCGTGACGCTGGCCAGCTCCACCACCCGCACCCCGCCGGGCAGGCTGGTCCGGTCGGCGGCGGTGATCGCGGTGCGGGTCTTGCCCACCCCGCCCGGGCCGGTGACGGTCACCAGCCGGTGGGCACGCAGCTCGGCGTCCAGCTGCGCCAAGGTCTGGCGGCGGCCGACGAAGCTGGTCAGCGCCACGGCGGGATGCCGCAGTCCCCCTCCGGCACCGTCACCCATGACGCCTCCCATCACGCGCCCGCCGCTGGACATCGCGGCTCCCACCGTAGGACACGCGGGTGTGCCCGGAACCGCGATGGGGTGGGCAATGGGGTGATCTCACCCTGTCCGGCCCGCCGCGCACGACCGCACGCTGTAGCGGCGATCACACCCGAACCATCGAGGAGGCTGGATCAGTGGTGTCACCTGAACCGTCCACCCACGACGCCATCGTCATCGGCGCCGGTTTCGCCGGCCTGTACGCCGTGCACGTCCTGCGCGACCAGCGGGACCTGCGCGTCATCGGCTTCGACGCCGCCGGCGACGTCGGCGGGACCTGGTACTGGAACCGCTACCCGGGCGCCCGCGTCGACATCGAGAGCGTGCACTACTCCTACTCGTTCGACGACGAGCTGCAGCAGGAGTGGCACTGGACCGAACGGTTCCCCGCGCAGGCGGAGATCCTGTCCTACCTCGAACACGTCGCCGACCGCTACGACCTGCGCCGCAGCTTCCGCTTCAACACCCGGATCACGTCCCTGGCCTGGGACGACGCGGAGGCGCTGTGGACGGCCACCACGAGCACCGGGCAGACGCACCGCGCGCGGTTCGTCGTCTCCGGCGCCGGCACCCTCTCCGTGCCGAAGAAGCCGGAGTTCCCCGGCGTCGAGGACTTCGCCGGCGAGGTCCTGATGACCGGCAACTGGCCGCACCACGAGGTGTCGTTCGCGGGCAAGCGGGTCGGCATCATCGGCGTCGGCTCGTCGGGCATCCAGGCGATCAGCGAGATCGCCAAGACCGCCGGGCACCTGACCGTCCTGCAGCGCACCCCCAACTACGCCACCCCGATCGGCAACTACCCGACCCGGCCGGAGGAGGAGGCCGCCGAGAAGGCGAACTACCGCGCCATCCGGGACGCCTCGCGCAACCACTTCCTCGGCGTGCCCTACTCGGAGGTGCAGCCCTCGGCGCTGGCCGTGTCGCCGGAGGAGCGGCGGCGGGTGTTCGACGACCGCTGGAACCGCGGCGGTTTCCGGCTGTTCATCGACTCCTTCGGCGACATCCTGTTCGACAAGGCCGCCAACGACACGATCGCCTCCTACATCCGCGAGCGGATCCGGGAACGCGTGCAGGACCCGGCCAAGGCCGAGCTTCTCGCACCGGAGGGCTACCCGTACGGCACCAAGCGGCCGCCGCTGGAGACCGACTACTACGAGGCCTACAACCGGCCCAACGTCGACCTCGTCGACGTCAAGGCCAACCCGATCGCGGCGGTGACCCCGACCGGGGTGCGGCTGGCCGACGGCACCGAGCACGACTTCGACATGCTGATCCTCGCCACCGGCTTCGACGCGTGCACCGGACCGCTGCTGGCGATGAACATCACCGGCCGCGGCGGGCTGCGCCTGGCCGACCACTGGGCCGACGGGCCGCAGACCTACCTCGGCCTGATGGCCGCCGGGTTCCCGAACCTGTTCATGATCACCGGCCCGCAGAGCCCGTCGGTGCTGTACAACATGCCGCTGGCCATCGAGGACCACGTCGACTTCACCGTCGCCGCGCTGGACCACCTGCGCGAGAACGGTCTGGACGTCATCGAGCCGGATCCCGAAGCGGAGCGGGCGTGGGTCGCGCACACCAACGAGCTGGCCGAGGCGACGCTGCTGCCCGACTCCCCCACGTCCTGGTACATGGGCAACAACATCCCCGGCAAACCGCGCCGCGTCCTGGTCTACCTCGGCGGCGCCCCGGCCTACCGCGCCAAGTGCGACGAGGTCGTCGCCGCCGGCTACGCGGGCTTCACCCTGTCGTCCGCCTCCCGCGTGTTCGCCTGAACGAGGAGCCGTCATGCCACTCGATCCCGCCGTCTCCGCCCTGCTCGAAGGCTTGGCGCAGCAGGGTTTCCAGTCGTTCGAGAAGATCGGCCTCGAAGCCACCCGCGAGGCGATCGCGTCGTTCGCCGGGCTGCAGAAGCCCAAGCGCGGATTCTCCCGGACCAGCGAGGTGTCCTACGGGCCGGACCCGGCCCACCGCGCGCGGATCTACGTGCCGCCGGGCGACGGGCCGTTCCCGGTCGTGCTTTACGTCCACGGTGGAGGGTTCGTCGCGGGCGGTCTCGACGTCGTCGACGAACCCGTGCGGGCCCTCGCGCTCGACGCCGAAGCGATCGTCGTGTCGGTCACCTACCGGCTCGCCCCCGAGGCGAAGTTCCCCGCCGCGCACGACGACGTGTTCGCCGCGCTGCGGTGGACGGCCAAGGAGATCTCCGCGCACGGCGGCGATCCCGGGCGGATCGCGGTCATGGGTGACAGCGCGGGCGGCAACCTGGCCGCGTCGGCGGTCATCCGGGCCCGCGACGAGGGCGAGCCGGCCGTGCGAGCGCAGGTGCTGGTCTACCCGCTGGTGGATCCGCTGGCCGACACCGTGTCACGGCGCGAGTACGCCGAGGGTTACCTGCTGCACCTGGACGCGTTGCGGTGGTTCGGCGCGCAGTACTGCGGCAGCCCGGAGGACGCCGTGGACCCCCGGCTGGCGCTGGACCGCAACGAGCTGAGCGGCCTCCCGCCGACCCTGGTGATCACCACGGAGTACGACACGCTCCGCGACGAGGGCGAGGCCTTCGCGGCCGCGTTGAGCGCCGCGGGCACCGAGGCCCGCGTGGTGCGGATGGACGGCCTGGCGCACGCCACCTACTGGGCCACCGCGGCGATCCCGCGCAGCGCGGAAATCCACCAGGCGGCGGTGGAGCACCTGCGGTCGACGCTGTAGCCGACGCGGGGGGCGGAGGTCCTCCGGATCGGACCTCCGCCGGCCTTGCGTCAGGCGGTGTGCACGGCGCCGCGGCGGCCGAGGCGTGCACCGCGGGGCATCAGTCTTCGATGACGGGAACACACGTTTCCCCGGGCGAGAGGGGTCACCGGGAATGCGTTGGGGCCAGGCGGAATTCTCATCTCGTCGTCGCGTTCGTACAACAGACCGTACGAGCCGGGCAGACGCCTGCTGACGAACCGCAGCGCCGTGAAGTTCGTACACATGCCCCCTCAAAACGGCTCAAGAACGACGACCGGTTCCACGCCGTACCGTGGAGCGTAGCGGTCGAGCGCTTCGTGAAGACTCGACACGCGGCTGGACCAGCCCGGCGCGCGTCGGCGATGCTGGGGGTGTGGAGTACGTGTCCCAGGTGCCGCGGGCGCCGCTGGACGGGCTGATCGACGACCTCTACTACCTGGAGGGCGAGGCGCCGTATGCGCGGCTGACGTTGCCGCCCGCGCCGTCCGCCCTGCTCATCGTCAACCTCGGGGCGCCGTTCCGCATCCGCGCCGGCACCGACATCG
>NZ_JAKGSD010000048.1 GCF_021654135.1 Amycolatopsis tucumanensis
AACCACAAAGCTGCACCGCAACATCACTGGTCAACCCATTGAAACAGGCCCTAGCTGCCTGCGTGGCTGCCGCACCGAAGTCAGCGGCACGGCCGCCGCCGCGGCGAAGTCGATGTCGTCGTACCCCACGATGGCCAGGTCGTCCGGCACCCGCAGCCGCAGGCTGACGCACGTCTGCAGCAACCCCAGAGCCAGCAAATCATTGGCGCAGAACGCAGCCGTCGGCCGCAAGGAAGACGGCAACCCGGCCAAGCGCTGCCCGGCGGTCCGGCCCTCCGCGACCGTCAACGCGGACGTGCTCAGGTCGACCAGGTCCTCCGGCCCCAGCCCGGCCTCCTTCATCGCCCGCAGCGCGCCCTCGCGCCGGTCGCGCACCTGGCCGAGCGAATCGGGGCCGCCGATGAACGCCACCCGCCGGTGCCCCAGCTCCAGCAGGTGCTGCACCGCGAGCCGCCCGCCCAGCACGTCGTCCACGGCGACCGAGCAGTGGTCGCCCGACTGCCCGGTCCGGTCCACGATCACCAGCGGGATCCCGTGCGCCGCCGTCTCCGCGAGCACCGGCGCGTCCGGGTCGACTGGCGTGATCAGGATGCCCTGCACCCGCTGCTGCTCCAGCCGGCTCAGGTAGTCGCGCTCGCGCTCGGCGCGGTTCGCGCTGTTGCACAGGAACAACGACAGATCGGCTTCGTCGGCCGCGTCCTCGACACCCTCGGCCACGTCGGTGAAGAACGGGTTGCTCCCGTCGAGCATCACGTACGCCAGGATCCGGCTGCGCCCCGCCCGCAGCTGCCGCGCCGTCTCGTTGCGCACGAACTTCAGCTCGGCCATCGCCGCCTCGACCTTCGCCCGCGTGCGGGGGCTGACCCGATCCGGCCGGTTCAGCACGTTCGACACGGTCCCCAGTGACACGCCCGCCGCCGCCGCGACGTCCTTGATCCCCGCCGCCCGGGGCTCCGGAACAGCAGCCCCACCCGTGGTCGTGCGTGCCACGTGACCCTCCCGTTGAAACGTGTAACAAGCATCGATGTTATCGGATTGCGACCGAGAAAACCCGCCTGAACTGGGCGAAAAACTTGTCGTTGACTTCGTGATCCAGCGCATAGTAGCGTCAGCGCGCCAGGTTTGTGAAACCTTTCATTTCGGAGGTCGCGATGGTGCGGCAGGACCCGGGCAGCGTGCCCTTGCTGGAGGTCCGCGGCGTCACGAAGTCGTTCGGCGCGGTGGCCGCCGTGCAGGGGGTGTCGTTCCCCCTCCACTCCGGCGAGGCCCACGCGCTGGTGGGTGAGAACGGCGCGGGCAAGTCGACCATCGTCAAGATGCTCGCCGGGGTCCACCGCCCGGACACCGGAACGCTGCTGGTCGACGGGCAGCCCGTCGAGTTCTCCTCCCCGGCCGACGCCAAGGCCGCCGGGATCGCGGTGATCTACCAGGAACCCACGCTGTTCCCCGACCTCACGGTCGAGGAGAACATCGTGATGGGCCGCCACCCGCGCAAGCGGCTGGGCATGATCGACCGCGGCGCGATCCGGGCCGAGGCGGAGAAGCTGTTCGCCCGCCTGGGCGTGCGGATCGACCCGGGCCGCCCGGCTCGCGGCCTGTCGATCGCCGACCAGCAGATCGTGGAGATCGCCAAGGCGCTGTCCGCCGACGCGCGTGTGCTGATCATGGACGAGCCGACCGCGGCGCTGTCGCTGGTCGAGGTCGAGCGCCTGTTCTCGGTCGCGCGCAACCTGCGTGACGAGGGTGCGGCGATCATGTTCATCTCGCACCGCTTCGAGGAGATCACCGAGTTGTGCCAGCGCGTGACGATCATGCGCGACGGCAAGCACGTCTCCACCGACCCGATGGACGACCTGACCGTCGACGAGATGGTCCGCCGCATGGTCGGCCGCGAGCTGGACGCGTTGTTCCCCAAGCAGGACGTCACCCCGGGCGAGGTCGTGCTCGAGGTCGAGGGCCTGTCCCGCGAGGGCGTCTTCCGGGACGTCTCGTTCGAGGTCCGGGCGGGCGAGATCGTCGCGTTCGCCGGGCTGGTCGGCAGTGGACGGTCCGAAGTGGTCCAGGCGGTGTTCGGAGTGGACGAGCGCGACGCGGGAACCGTGAAGCTGCGCGGGAAGAAGCTCAAGCCGGGCTCGCCGCGCGCCGCGATGGCCGCGGGCATGGCCCTGGTGCCGGAGGACCGGCGCCAGCAGGGCCTGGTCATGGACCTCTCCATCGAGCGGAACGTGACCCTGCCGCGCTCGGGCGCGCTGGCGAAGCTGGGTTTCCTGTTCGGCGGCGGCGAGCGCAAGGAAGCCCTGCGCTGGACCGAGCGCCTGCAGACCAAGTACGGCCGGCTCAGCGACGCCGTCGGCACGCTGTCCGGCGGCAACCAGCAGAAGGTCGTGCTGGCCAAGTGGCTGTCGATGGCGCCGAGCGTGCTGATCGTCGACGAGCCGACGCGGGGCATCGACGTCGGCACGAAGGCCGAGGTGCACCGGTTGATGTCGTCGCTGGCCGCGGAGGGCGTCGCCGTGATCATGGTGTCCTCCGAGCTGCCCGAGGTGCTCGGCATGGCCGACCGCGTGCTGGTGATGCGCGAGGGACGGATCGTCGCGGAGATCTCCCGCGAGGACGCGAGTGAGGACTCGGTGATGTTCGCAGCGATGGGTCAGGGAGCGGCGGCGTGAACGCGACGAAGGTGGTGGCTCCCACGACGACGAGCCGGTCGGCGCCCCGGAAGTTCTCCGTCGGCGGCCTGTTCAAGGCGCGTGAGGCGGGCATCGTCCTCGCGTTGATCGCGCTGGTCGCGTTCACGGCGACGCAGAACTCGCGGTTCCTGTCCGCGCAGAGCATCCGCGACATCCTGCTCGGCACCGCGATCCTGGCCGTCCTCGCGGTCGGCCAGGCGACGGTGATGATCACCCGCAACATCGACCTGTCGGTCGGCTCGGTGCTCGGCCTGTCCGCGTTCGCGGTGGGCTCGCTGCTGCAGGCCAACCAGGGCATGCCGGTGATCGTCGCGCTGGTCGTCGGCGTCGCGGTCGGCGCCGCGTGCGGTGTCGTCAACGGGTTCCTGGTCCGGTTCGGCCAGGTGCCCGCGCTGGTGGTCACCCTCGGCACGCTCTACGCCTTCCGCGGCGCGGCCTACTTCTGGGCGGGCGGCGAGCAGATCAACGCCGACGAGCTGCCCGGGCACTTCCTCAAGTTCGGCAACTCCTCGATCCTGGGCATCCCGTGGCTGGTGCTGATCGCGGTGATCGTGCTGGTCGTCGCCGGGGTCGTGCTGCGCAACTACCGCGCCGGCCGCGAGCTGTACGCGATGGGGTCGAGCCCGCAGGCCGCCGAGCTGGCCGGCATCAAGGTCGGCCGCAACACCATCGCCGCGTTCCTGGTCAGCGGCGCGCTGGCCGGGGTCGCCGGTGTCCTGTTCGCCGCGCGGTTCGGCACGATCGACGCGGCCGCGGGCAACGGTTACGAGCTGAACGTGGTCGCCGCCGCGGTGGTCGGCGGGGTCGCGGTGTTCGGCGGCAGCGGCACCGTGTGGGGCGCGGGCCTGGGCGCCCTGCTGCTCACGGTCATCGGCAGCTCCCTGGCGGTCCTCGACATCAACCAGTTCTGGCAGCAGGCCATCGTCGGCGCGCTGATCCTGCTCGCGATCGGGGCCGACCGCCTGGTCGCGGTGCGGGTGGCCAAGTCACTGAAGAAGAGGGATTCCCATGTCTGACAAGCGGCCGGCCTGGCTGTCCCGCCTGGCGAGCTGGGACGCCGCCGTCATCGTGATCACGGTGCTGGTGCTGCTCATCGCCTCCGGCGTGGTGGAGAACTTCGGCAGCAGCCGCAACTTCACGTTCCTGCTGCTGGACCTGCTGCCCATCGCGCTGATCGCGCTGCCGATGACGTTCGTGATCGTGACCGGCGAGATCGACCTGTCCGTGGCGAGCACGCTCGGCCTCACCTCGGCAGTGATGGGCGACCTGTGGAACCGCGGCCTGCCCATCGAGACGATCATCCCGTTGTGCCTGGTGCTCGGTGCGGTGCTGGGCGCGCTCAACGGGTTCTTCGTGACCGTGCTGAAACTGCCGTCACTGGCGGTCACCATCGGCACGCTCGCGCTCTACCGCGGCCTGGCGTTCGTGGTGCTCGGCGACGGCGCGGTGGCCGACTTCCCGCGTGCCTACACCTCGTGGGTGACCGGCACGATCGGCGACGGCCCGATCCCGAACGTGCTGATCCCGCTCGTCGTGCTCGCCGTGGTGTTCGGCCTGGTGCTGCACGCGACGCCGGTCGGCCGCTCGGTGTACGCCGCCGGCGCCAGCGAGCAGGCCGCGCGCTTCGCCGGCATCCGCGTGGCGCGGCTGAAGTTCTGGCTCTACGTCGTCAGCGGTCTCGTCGCCGGCCTGGCCGGCGTGCTGTGGACGCTGCGGTACTCCAGCGCCCGCGCCGACAACGGCCTCGGCATGGAACTCGCCGTCGTGGCGGCGGTCCTGCTCGGCGGTGTCTCCATCTTCGGCGGCAAGGGCACCCTGCCGGGTGTGCTCGCCGGGGTGGTCCTGCTGGCCACGCTGCAGAACGCGCTGCGGCTGCAGGACGTGTCGAACGAGGCGCTCAACATCGTCACCGGGGTGCTGCTGATCATCTCGGTGCTCCTGCCCAACATCGTGATCAGGTTCCGGGCTGCCGTGCGGCGCCGGGCGACCACATAGAAAGGCGAAACGCCCATGAAGAGACGACTCCTCGCCGGTGCGGTGTCGGCAGCGCTCGTGCTGACGGTGTCCGCGTGCGGTGGCACCACGAAGAACGACAGCAGCTCGTCCGGCGGCGGTGGCGCCCAGTCGACCGCGCAGGCCGACCCGAACGCCGCCACCAAGGAAGGCGTCAAGATGGCCTTCCTGCCCAAGCAGCTCAACAACCCGTACTCGGACATCGAGGTGGGCGGCGGCAAGACCGCGCTGGACGAGCTCAAGGGCGAGTACAAGCTGGTCGGCCCGAACGACGCCAGTGCCTCCTCGCAGGTCAGCTACATCAACACGCTGATCCAGCAGCAGCAGGACGTCATCGGCATCGCGGCGAACGACCCGAACGCGGTGTGCCCGTCGCTGAACCAGGCACGCAGCTCCGGCATCAAGGTGGTGGCGTTCGACTCCGACGCGGCCAAGGACTGCCGCGACGTGTTCATCAACCAGGCCACCACCGAGGGCATCGGCGAGCAGCTGGCGAAGATGGCCAGCGAGCTGGCGGGCGGTTCGGGTGAGATCGCGATCCTGTCGGCGACCCCGAACGCCACCAACCAGAACGCCTGGATCGAGGTGTTCAAGCAGCAGCTCACCAAGCCCGAGTACGCGAACCTGAAGCTGGTGAAGGTCGCCTACGGCAACGACGACGACCAGAAGTCGTTCCAGGAGGCCCAGGGCCTGCTGCAGTCCTACCCGAACCTGAAGGCCATCGTCGCGCCGACCACCGTCGGCATCGCCGCGGCCGCCCGCTACATCAGCTCCTCCAGCTACAAGGGCAAGGTCGCGGTGACCGGACTCGGCACGCCGAACCAGATGCGCGAGTACGTCAAGGACGGCACCGTCACCAAGTTCGCGCTGTGGAACCCGGCCGACATCGGCTACCTGGCCGCCTACGCGGGTGTCGCACTGGCCTCCGGCCAGATCACCGGCGTCGAGGGCCAGAAGTTCAAGGCGGGCAAGCTCGGCGAGTACACGATCGGCAAGGACGGCGAGATCGTCCTCGGCCCGCCGACGGTGTTCGACGCGAGCAACATCGACCAGTACAACTTCTGACAGTCTCCCGGCCGGGCCGCACCGGCGGCCCGGCCGGGGCTCCACCGAGGACGGATCGTGGCCCGATACTGCTTCTGCCTGCTGGTGAAGCCTGACCGGATGGCCGAGTACGCCGGGCGGCACCGTGCTGTGTGGCCGGAGATGCGGCAGGCGCTGACCGACACCGGATGGCGCAACTACTCGCTGTTCCTCCGGGACGACGGCCTGCTGATCGGCTACGTCGAGGCCGACGACCTCGACGCCGCGCAGGCGGCCATGGCCCGCACCGAGGTCAACGCCCGCTGGCAGGCCGAGATGGCCGAATTCTTCACGGGCCTGGACGGGCGCGGCCCCGACGAGGGGTTCCAGTTGCTCACCGAGGTCTTCCACCTGGAAGGAAAGTGATCCTGTTGTCCGACCTGACCGCCGTGAAAGCAGCCCTGCGCGCTCAGCGGATCGAGACGCCTTCGTGGGCCTACGCCAACTCCGGCACCCGCTTCAAGGTGTTCCCGCAGCCCGGGGTGCCCCGCACGCCGGAGGAGAAGATCGCCGACGCGGCGAAGGTGCACGAGCTGACCGGCATCGCGCCGAGCGTGGCGCTGCACATCCCGTGGGACCGGGTCGACGACTACGGCGCCCTCACCAAGTACGCGCACGACCTGGGCATCGAGATCGGCGCCATCAACACCAACGTCTTCCAGGACGAGGACTACAAGCTGGGCTCGGTCACCAACCCCGACCCGCGGATCCGCCGCAAGGCCACCGATCAGCTGCTCGAGGCGATCGACATCATGGACGCCACGGGCAGCAAGGACCTGAAGTTCTGGTTCTCCGACGGCATCAACTACCCGGGCCAGGACGACCTGCGCACCCGGCAGGACCGGCTGGCCGCCGCGCTGCGCGAGGCCTACGACCGGCTCGGCGACGACCAGCGGATCCTGCTGGAGTACAAGCTGTTCGAGCCCGCCTTCTACGCCACCGATGTGCCGGACTGGGGCACCTCGTACGCGCACTGCGTCGAACTGGGTCCGAAGGCGACGGTGTGCATCGACACCGGCCACCACGCGCCGGGCACGAACATCGAGTTCATCGTCGCGTTCCTGCTGCGCCAGGGCAAGCTCGGCGCGTTCGACTTCAACTCGCGCTTCTACGCCGACGACGACCTGATGGCCGGTGCCGCCGACCCGTTCCAGCTGTTCCGCATCATGTGGGAGATCGTGCGCGCCGACGCGCTGGACCCGTCCTACGGCATCAACTTCATGCTCGACCAGTGCCACAACATCGAGGCGAAGATCCCGGCGATCATCCGCTCGGTGCTCAACGTGCAGGAGGCCACCGCGAAGGCCCTGCTGGTCGACAAGGAGGCGCTGTTCGCCGCGCAGCAGAACGGAGACGTGCTCGGCGCCAACGCCGTGCTGATGGACGCCTACAACACCGACGTGCGGCCGCTGCTGGCCGAGCTGCGCGAGGAGGCCGGGCTGGACCCGGACCCGATCGCCGCCTACCACCGCAGCGGTTACCAGGAAAAGATCGTCGCCGAACGAGCCGACGGCCGGCAGGCCGGTTGGGGAGCCTGAACCACCATGACGAACAATCCCGCCGCCGAACTCATCCAGCGCAGCAACGCCCTCGGCGCCGACCCGCGCAACACCAACTACGCCGGGGGCAACACCTCGGCCAAGGGCAGCGAGACCGACCCGGTCACCGGGCAGCCGGCGGAACTGCTGTGGGTCAAGGGATCCGGGGGTGACCTGGGCACGCTGACCGAGGCCGGGCTGGCCGTGCTGCGGCTGGACCGCCTGCGTGCGCTGGTGGACGTCTACCCGGGTGTCGAGCGCGAGGACGAGATGGTCGCCGCGTTCGACTACTGCCTGCACGGCCGCGGCGGCGCCGCGCCGTCGATCGACACCGCGATGCACGGCCTGGTCGAGGCCACGCACGTCGACCACCTGCACCCGGACTCGGGCATCGCGCTGGCCACCGCCGCCGACGGACCGGCGCTGACCAAGGAGTGCTTCGGCGACCGCGTGGTGTGGGTGGACTGGCGCCGCCCCGGGTTCCAGCTGGGCCTGGACATCGCCGCGGTGAAGAAGGCCAACCCACAGGCGATCGGCGTGATCCTGGGCGGGCACGGCATCACCGCGTGGGGCGAGACGTCGGAGGAGTGCCGGCGGAACTCGCTGGAGATCATCCGGACCGCGGAGAAGTTCCTCGCCGAGCGGGGCTCCGCGGAGCCCTTCGGCGCGGTCGTGCGCGGGTTCGAGCCGCTGCCGGAGGAGGAGCGGCGGAAGCGGGCCGCCGCGCTCGCGCCGGTGATCCGCGGGCTGGCCTCGACCGACCAGCGTCAGGTCGGCCACTACAACGACAGTGACGTGGTGCTGGAATTCCTGTCCCGGGAGAAGCTGCAGCCGCTCGCCGCGCTCGGCACGTCGTGCCCGGACCACTTCCTGCGCACCAAGGTCCGCCCGCTCGTGGTCGACCTGCCCGCGACCGCCCCGCTGGAGGACGTCGTCGCGCGCCTGAAGGAACTGCACGAGGCCTACCGGGAGGACTACCGCGCCTACTACGAGCGGCACGCCACCCCGGACAGCCCCGCGATGCGCGGCGCCGACCCGGCGATCGTGCTCGTGCCTGGTGTCGGCATGTTCTCCTTCGGCAAGGACAAGCAGACCGCGCGCGTGGCCGGCGAGTTCTACGTCAACGCGATCAACGTGATGCGCGGCGCCGAGGCGGTCTCCCGCTACGCGCCGATCCCGGAGAGCGAGAAGTTCCGCATCGAGTACTGGGCGCTGGAGGAGGCCAAGCTCCAGCGCATGCCCAAGCCGAAGCCGCTGGCCGGGCGCGTTGCCCTGGTGACCGGCGCCGGGTCGGGCATCGGGCGCGCCATCGCCGAACGGCTCGCCGCCGAGGGCGCGTGCGTGGCGATCGCGGACCTGAACGGTGACGCCGCCGAGGAGGTCGCGCGCTCCATCGGGAACACCGACAAGGCGGTTTCCGTGGTCGCGAACGTTGTCGACGCCGATGCGGTCGCTGCGGCAGTCGACGCGACGGTGCTGGCGTTCGGGGGCATCGACCTGGTCGTCAACAACGCCGGGCTGTCGATCTCCAAGCCGCTGCTGGAGACCACCGAGAAGGACTGGGACCTGCAGCACGACGTGATGGCCAAGGGCTCGTTCCTGGTCTCGCAGGCCGCGGCGAAGGCGATGATCGCGCAGGGCCTTGGCGGCGACATCGTCTACATCTCGTCGAAGAACTCGGTGTTCGCAGGCCCCAACAACGTCGCCTACGGCGCGGCCAAGGCCGACCAGGCGCACCAGGTCCGGCTGCTGGCCGCCGAACTCGGCGAGCACGGCATCCGGGTCAATGGCGTCAACCCGGACGGTGTGGTGCGCGGTTCCGGCATCTTCGCCGGAGGCTGGGGCGCGCAACGCGCCGCGGTCTACGGCGTGCCGGAGGAGGACCTGGGCAAGTTCTACGCCCAGCGCACCATCCTCAAGCGCGAGGTGCTGCCCGAGCACGTCGCCGCGGCGGTGTTCGCGCTCACCGGCGGCGACCTGACGCACACGACCGGCCTGCACGTGCCCGTGGACGCGGGTGTCGCGGCCGCTTTCCTCCGCTGAAGCAGGAAGGGACCTTCACCATGAACCTCGAGCGGATCACCCCGAGGCGCACCCGCGTCGGCCTCGTCGCAGGCGGGCTCGGGGCGTACTGGCCACAGTTCCCGGAGCTGCTGCCGCAACTCCAGGCCTCCGCGCGGCGGGTGGCCGAGCGACTGTCCGGAATGGACTGCGAGGTGGTGGACGCCGGGTTCGTCTCGGACGAGCGGGAGGGCGCGGCCGCCGCGGAGAAGCTGCGGGTCGCCGACTGCGACCTGATCATCGGCTTCCTCACCACGTACCTCACGTCCAGCATGCTCGCGCCGGTCGCGCAGCGCAGCGGAGCGCCGGTGCTGCTGCTCAACCTGCAGCCCACCGAGGCGATGGACCACGCGAACTTCGACACCGGCGCCTGGCTCGCCTACTGCGGCGCCTGCCCGCTGCCGGAGATGGCCAACGCCTTCCGCCGCGTCGGCGTCGAGTTCCGGTCGGTGT
Organism: Amycolatopsis tucumanensis; assembly: GCF_021654135.1. Classification (GTDB taxonomy): domain Bacteria; phylum Actinomycetota; class Actinomycetes; order Mycobacteriales; family Pseudonocardiaceae; genus Amycolatopsis_E; species Amycolatopsis_E tucumanensis. The sequence goes on from NZ_JAKGSD010000048.1 coordinate 9,839, forward strand.
CCGGGTACCTGGAGGACGAGCGGGCCTGGACCCGCATCGAGCGCTGGATCAAGGCCGCCGGGGTGCGCGCCGCGTTCCGGCACGGGCGGCACGGCCTGCTCGGCCACCTCTACCCGGGCATGATGGACGTCTCGACCGATCCGACGCTGGTGACCGCGCAGCTCGGCGGGCACGTGGAGATCCTGGAGATCGACGACCTGCGGGTGCGGGTCGAGAAGGTCACCGACGACGAGACCAAGGCGCGGATGGACCTCGCGAAGGAGATCTTCGACCTGGACGACTCGGTCGTCGAGGAGGACTTCGCGTGGGGCGCCCGTGTCTCGGTGGCGCTGGACCGGCTGGTCGAGGACTTCTCCCTGGACACGCTGGCCTACTACCACCGCGGCCTGGACGGCGAGACCCACGAGCGGGTCGGCGCCGGGTTCATCCTCGGCGCGTCGCTGCTCACCGCGCGCGGCATCCCGGCGGCGGGGGAGTTCGAGCTGCGCAACTCGCTGGCGATGCTGGTGATGGACCGGCTCGGCGCGGGCGGCTCGTTCACCGAGCTGCAGGCGCTCAACTTCCGGGACAACGTGGTCGAGATGGGGCACGACGGCCCGGCGCACCTGGCGATCAGCGCGCGGCGGCCGCTGCTGCGCGGGCTCGGCGTCTACCACGGCAAGCGCGGCTGGGGCGTGTCCGTCGAGTTCGACGTCAAGCACGGCCCGGTGACACTGCTCGGCCTCGGTCAGGAACGCGACGGGCGGTTCACGCTCGTCGCGTCCGAGGGCGAGGTCGTGCCCGGCCCGCTGCTGGAGATCGGCAACACCACCTCCCGCGTCGACTTCGGCGGCAACCCCGGCGAGTGGACCGACGCGTGGTCGGCCGCCGGGGTCAACCACCACTGGGCGCTGGGCACCGGGCACCGCGTCGCGGAGCTGGAGGCGGTGGCCGACCTGCTCGGTCTCGAACTGCGCGTGGTGCGGGTGTGATGCGACTGGCGGCCGTCGACCTGGGCGCGTCCAGCGGGCGCGTCATGGCCGGCACGGTGGGGCCCGGCGTGCTGTCGGTGCAGGAGGTGCACCGCTTCGCCAACGGCGGCGTCCGGGTCGCCCACGCGGGTGGATCGACCCTGCACTGGGACATCCTCGGCCTCTACCGCGAGCTGCTGACCGGGGTGCAGGCCGCGCACAAGGCCGGTGCGCTGGACGGTCTCGGCATAGACTCCTGGGCCGTGGACTACGGGTTGCTCGACGCCTCCGGGGCGCTGCTGGGCAACCCGGTCAACTACCGCGACGCACGCACCGAGGGCGTGGCCGAGCGGGTCCTGGAGTCCGTGCCGGCGCGGGAGCTGTTCGACGTCACCGGCCTGCAGCAGCTGCCGTTCAACACGCTCTACCAGCTGCTGGCCGAGCGTGACCTGAGCGCGGCCGAGACCATGCTGCTCATCCCGGACCTGCTGAACTACTGGCTGACCGGGGTGCGCGGCGCCGAGCGCACCAACGCCTCCACCACGCAGCTCTACGACGTGCGGTCGCGGGAGTGGGCGGTGGACCTGGCGACGCGCGTCGGCATCCCGCCGCGGTTGCTGCCGCCGTTGCGCGACCCGGGAACGGTGGTCGGCACGCTGCTGCCGGACCTGGCCGCCGAGCTGGCGCTGCCGGAGCTGCCGGTGGTCGCGGTCGGCTCGCACGACACCGCGTCCGCCGTGGTGGGGGTGCCCGCCGAGCCGGGCGCGAACTTCGCCTACATCTCCTCGGGCACCTGGTCGCTGGTCGGACTGGAGCTCGACGAGCCGGAGCTGGGCGACGCCGCGCTGGCGGCCAACTTCACGAACGAAGGCGGTGTCGACGGCACGATCCGGTTCCTGCGGAACGTGATGGGCCTGTGGGTGCTGTCCGAGTCGCTGCGCACGTGGGAGGCGCAGGGCACGCCGGTCGCGCTGCCGTCGGTGCTGGCGCAGGCCGCGGAGGTGCCCGCGTTGTCCGCGGTGGTGGACATCGACGCGCCGGTGTTCCTGCCGCCGGGCGACATGCCGTCCCGGATCCGGCAGGCCTGCGCCGAGACCGGGCAGCGGGTCCCGGAGACGCCGGGGGAGATCGTCCGGTGCGTGCTGGACAGCCTCGCGCTGGCCTATCGTCGGACCGTGCGCCAGGCATCGGAGCTGACCGGCAGGCCGGTCGACGTCGTCCACGTGGTCGGTGGCGGAGTCCGCAACGAGCTGTTGTGCCAGCTCACCGCGGACGCCTGCGGCGTGCCCGTGCTGGCCGGGCCGGTCGAGGCCGCGGCGCTGGGCAACGTGCTCGTGCAGGCTCGCGCGCTGGGCGCGGACCTGCCGGACCTGGCCGCGATGCGGGCGCTGATCCGGGACACGCACGAGCTGCGCCGCTACGAACCGTCCGGCCGCGAGGCCGACTGGGCGCTGGCGGCCGCGCGGATCGATCCGAAGGTGGTGGCATGAAGGTCGCCGTGCAGGTCACCTGCATCAACGACGCGATGTTCCCGGACACCGGCAAGGCGGTGTTCACGCTGTTGCGGCGGCTCGGCGTGGAGGCGGACTTCCCGGTCGCGCAGACGTGCTGCGCCCAGCCGATGGTCAACACCGGCTACCTCGACGAGGCTGTGCCGGTGGTGCGCAACTTCGTCGACGCGTTCGCCGGGTACGACGCGATCGTGACCCCGTCCGGGTCGTGCGCGGGATCGGCGCGGCACCAGCACTCGATCGTCGCGCGGCGCAGCGGGGACAGCCGGTTGCAGGAGGCGGTCGCGGAGACCTCGCCGAAGGTGTACGAGCTGACCGAGTTCCTGGTCGACGTGCTCGGCGTGACGGACGTCGGGGCGTACTTCCCGCACCGCGTCACCTACCACCCGACCTGCCACTCGCTGCGGATGCTCGGCGTCGGCGACCGGCCGCTGCGGCTGCTGCGCGAGGTGCGCGGGCTGGACCTGGTGGAGCTGCCCGCCGCGGACGAGTGCTGCGGTTTCGGCGGCACGTTCGCGGTGAAGAACGCGGAGACCTCGACCGCGATGGGCGCGGACAAGGCGCGGCACGTGCTGGACACCGGCGCCGAGGTGCTGGTGGCCGGGGACAACTCGTGCCTGCTGCACATCGGCGGGCTGCTGTCGCGGCAACGCACCGGCGTGCGCGTGATGCATCTGGCCGAAGTGCTCGCCGGGACAGAGGACGCATGAGCGCCACTTTTGTTGGGATGCCTGCTTTTCCGGCGGCGGCCCGGGAGGCGTTGTCGGACACGCAGCTGCGCCGCAACCTCGCGCACGCCACCGGCACGATCCGCGCCAAGCGCGCCGCGGTCGTCGGCGAGGTGGACGAGTGGGAGGAGCTGCGCCTGGCCGGCGCGGCGATCAAGGACAACACGCTGCGACACCTCGACGAGCACCTGCTGCGACTGGAGAAGTCCCTGACCGACCGGGGCGCGACCGTGCACTGGGCGCGGGACGCCGCCGAGGCGTGCGAGATCGTCGCTGGGATCGCGAAGCAGCACGCCGTCGACGAGGTCGTCAAGGTCAAGTCGATGGCGACGCAGGAGATCGGGCTCAACGAGGCGCTCGCCGCCCGTGGCATCACCGCGTGGGAGACCGACCTGGCCGAGCTGATCGTGCAGCTCGGCGACGACCTGCCTTCGCACATCCTGGTGCCCGCGATCCACCGCAACCGCGCGGAGATCCGGGAGATCTTCCGCGACAAGATGGCCGCCGCCGGGCGCCCGGCGCCCGACGACCTGTCGGACCGGCCTGCGGAGCTGGCCGGCGCGGCGCGGCTGCACCTGCGGGAGAAGTTCCTGCGGGCCCGGATGGCCGTGTCCGGGGCGAACTTCGCGGTCGCCGAGACCGGGACGCTCGTCGTCGTCGAGTCCGAGGGCAACGGGCGGATGTGCCTGACGCTGCCCGAGGTGCTGGTGTCGGTGGTCGGGATCGAGAAGATCGTGCCCACCTGGTCCGATCTGGACGTGTTCCTGCAGCTGCTGCCGCGCTCCAGCACGGGGGAGCGGATGAACCCCTACACCTCGACGTGGTCGGGCGCGACCGAGGGCCAGGAGGCGCACGTGGTGCTGCTGGACAACGGCCGCACCCGCGCGCTGGCCGACGAGGTCGGGCGGCAGGCGCTGCGCTGCATCCGGTGCTCGGCCTGCCTGAACGTGTGCCCGGTGTACGAGCGCACCGGCGGGCACGCGTACGGCTCGGTGTACCCGGGGCCGATCGGGGCGATCCTGAACCCGCTGCTGCGCGGCACGGGCGTGGACGACCAGGTGGACTCGCTGCCGTACGCGTCCAGCCTGTGCGGCGCGTGTTTCGAGGCGTGCCCGGTGCGGATCGACATCCCGGAGGTGCTGGTGCACCTGCGGTCCAAAGTGGTCGACGCGCACCGGTCTTCGCCGAAGGCCGAGGCGGTGGCGATGAAGTCGGCGTCCTGGGTGCTGGCGGACTCGAAGCGCCTTGGCCTGGCCGAGCGCGGAATGGGTGTCGCCGGGCGGTTGCTGGGGCGGTTCGGGCGCAAGGTGATGCCCGGCGGACGGCGTGCCCTGGGCCGGTTGCCGTGGCCGGGTTCGTTGTGGAGCAACGCGCGGGACGTGCCGGCGCCGCCGGTGGAGTCGTTCCGGTCGTGGTGGCGGCGGGAGGGACGGCGATGAGCGCGCGGGAGGAGATCCTCGGCCGGGTGCGGTCCGCGCTGGCCGCGGCGGACCCGTCGGAGGCGCCGGTGCCGCGCGGCTACCGTTCGGTGGTTCCGGCCGGTGACGTGGTGGAGCTGTTCGCCGAGCGGCTGGTCGACTACCGGGCCGAGCTGACGCGGTGCACGGAGGACACGCTGCCCGCGGCGCTGGCCGACGCGCTGGGTTCCGCGGAGTCCGTGCTGGTGCCGGACGGTTTCCCGTGGCAGGTGCCCGGTGGTGTCCCGGACACCGGGCAGTCCGCGGCGGAGCTGGACCGGCTGGACGCGGTGGTGACGCTGGCGGCGCTGGCGATCGCGAAGACGGGCACGATCGTGCTGGACCACGGGCCGGGGCAGGGGCGCCGGGCGGTGAGCCTGGTGCTGGACCGGCACGTGTGCGTGCTGCGGACGGACCAGATCGTGCCCGGCGTGCCGCAGGCCGTGGCGGCGCTGTCCCCGGACCGGCCGCAGACGTGGATCAGCGGCCCCAGCGCGACGAGCGACATCGAGCTGAACCGGGTCGAGGGCGTGCACGGGCCGCGGACGCTGCACGTGCTACTGGTGTCGCCGTGACGACCGCGCAGCGCCCGGACACGTTGCCGCGGGCGGACCTGGAGCTGTTGGAACTGCTCGCGGACGGCCTCCCGCTGGACGCCATCGCCCGCCGCCTGGACCTGTCGGAGCGCACCGTGCGACGCCGGCTGCGGGCGATCTGCGACCGCCTCGGCTTCGCCGCGCCCATCCAGGCCGTGGTGTGGGCCGCCCGGCGGGGACTGCTGTGAGTTCCCCGCCGGAGGCACGCCGCTAGCTGACCATCCGGAGTTCGAGGAGCCAGCCGGGGCTGTCGTAGCTGCACCGGTAGTCGACGACCGCGCCGACGCCGATCATGTCCCGGCCCTGCTGCCGGCACTTTTCGTAGGTGGCGTAGACCTTCCACGGGACCCACACGTCCTGGGTCGTCACCGTCCCGGTGTCCGTGGGGGCGGGACTGGCGCCCGCCAAGGCGGTGGTGGCCGTCCAGCCGGTGAACGTCACCGCGACCGCCAGCGCCGACACCGTGGCCAGCCTTCTCAAGCTTCGTTGCATGATGAACCTCCCAGTGGTGAAAAACCATCGTGGCGCAGCTGTGTGTCGTGAACCTGGCACGAACAAAAGTGCGCAAGCAGGCGGTACCGGGCGCGGCTACGGGTTTCCTACGGCCCCCGCGTGAGGGACGTGGTGACCGGATTCGGACACCGATCTTGTTCCGGACGTGAAGTCCCCGTAACGTTCTCTCAGGTTTGAAACGATTCACCGTCGAATCAGCGGCCGTCTCCCCACCGGCCGAGGAGGAGCAGCACCGATGCGCTCTCGTTCTCGTCTCCGCAGAATCCTGATCCCGGTCACCGTCGCCGCGGCGCTGGTGTCCGGGGTCGCCCCGCCGGGCGTCGCGCAGGGCGGGCTCGTCTCCGTCACCGATCTGCGCACCGCGCACCAGGACCGTCCACTCGGGACCGACGACACCACTCCCGTCCTGTCCTGGCAGAACACCGCTCAAGCCCGTCACCGCGAACAGTCCGCCTACCAGATCCAGGCCGCCACCTCGCGCGAAGCCCTCGACCGCGGCCGCGCCGACCTGTGGGACACCGGGCGCGTGCCCAGCGCCGACGTCGAAGCGACCTACGCCGGCCAGCCCCTCAGCAGCCGCCAGCGCGTCTTCTGGCGCGTGCGCACCTGGTCCGGCCCCGCGCCCTCGGCGTGGAGCGAGCCGACCTGGTTCGAAACCGGCCTCACCGACCAGGAGGACTGGACGGCGGGCTGGATCACCCACCACGACTGGCAGCTCAGCCGCAAGCCGGCGCAGCCCGTGGTCGTCACCCTCCCCGCGCGGACCGCGCGCTACGTCCGCCTCGACGTCACCAAGCTCGGCCTTCCGCTCGCCGAGCAGCCCATCGACAGCAACAACCGCCTCGTCACCACCGGCACCCCGCGCCGCTTCCCGGACCTGACCTACCGGCTGCAGCTCGCCGAGGTGCAGGTGCGCGACTCCGCGAACCCGTCGGTCAACTTCGCCGCCGGGCGCGAAAAGTTCGTCACCGCCTCGGAGACCGAGACCATCCGCAAGGAGTGGGAGCCTGGCCTGATCGCCGACGGCCTCACCACCTCCAACCCGGAGGAGGCGAGCAACGCCGGCTACCAGAGCGCGGCGCACGACAACCCGAATGCGCCGGTGTGGGCGACGATCGATCTCGGCGCCGACCGCACCTTCGACCAGGTCGTGCTCTACCCGCGCACCGACACCCTCACCGCCGACGGCAGGACCCCCAACTTCCCCGTCGACTACACCATCCAGACCGCGACGGCCGCGACCGGCCCGTTCACCGTCGCCGCCACCGTCAAGGACCAGCCCACGCCGGAGAACTGGCTGCCCGAGGCCCTGCCGCTGTTCGCGAAGGACTTCACCGTCCAGGACCGCGTGCAGCAGGCCCGCCTGTACGTCAGCGGCCTCGGCGTGTACGTGCCGAGCCTCAACGGCGCCCGGGTCGGCGACGCCGTGCTCGAACCCGGCAACACCGACTACGCCGACCGCGTCACCTACGCCGCCTACGACGTGACCGGCCAGCTCCGCGGCGGCGCGAACACGATCGGCATCGCGGTCGGCAACGGCACCGCGGACGCGCTGCACACCTCCGGCCGCTACCGCAAGTTCGCCCGCACCGCCAGCGACCCGCAGGTGATCGCGCAGCTCGAGCTGACCATGGCCGACGGCAGTGTCCAGCGCATCGTCACGGACCCGTCGTGGCGCACCGCGCTCGGCCCGACGACGGCGTCCAACTGGTACGGCGGCGAGGACTACGACGCCCGCCGCGAGATCCCGGGCTGGGACGCGCCGGGCGCGAACCGCGCCGCGTGGACGCCTGCCACCGCCGTCGCCCCGCCCGCGCCGACCACCAAGCTCACCGCGCGCAGCGGCGAGCCGGTCCGCGTCGTCGAGCAGCTGCCCGGCGCGGAGGTGTCCCGGCCCGCGCCCGGCGTGCGGGTGTTCGACCTCGGCCGCAACATCGCCGGCATCCCGCAGATCACGCTGACCGCCCCGGCGGGCACCACGGTCCGCGTCTTCCCGGCCGAGGCGCTGCGCAACGGGCGGGTCGACCAGTCGAAGTCCAACGTCGGCGCGCCCATCTGGGACAGCTTCACCGGCAAGGGCGGCACCCAGACGTGGCACCCCGAGTTCTCCTACCACGGCTTCCGCTACCTGGAGGTCGTCGGCATCCCCGACGACGCGCGGTTGTCGGTGACCGGCCTGCGCACCATGGCCGACAACGACTCCGCGGGCGAGTTCACCACGTCCGACGAGATCGTCAACGGCATCCACCGCCTCACCCGGCACGCACTGGAGAACAACATGCAGAGCGTGCTCACCGACTGCCCGAGCCGGGAGAAGCTGGGCTGGCTGGAGCAGGACCACCTGGCGTTCGACACGATCGCCCGCAACTACGACGTCGAGGCCTACCTCGGCAAGATCGTGCAGGACATCGCCGACGGCCAGGAGGCCTCCGGCATGGTGCCGAGCACCGTCCCGGACTACGTGACGCTGGCAGGCAGTTACCGCGACGACCCGAACTGGGGCGGCGCCCTGGTCCTGCTGCCGCTCAAGGCCTACCGCACCTACGGCGACGACGAGCTGCTGCGCACCTACTACCCGGCGATGCAGCGGTACCTGTCCTATCTGGAGGGACAGACGGCGCGCTGGATCGACGGCGGGGTCTACGACTACAGCCTCGGCGACTGGATCACCACGGAGAGGCCCGTGATGCCGCGTGCGATCACCGGCACCTTCGGGGTGTGGGCCATCGCCGACGGGCTCGCGCAGGTCGCCAAGGCGCTCGGCCGCGACGCCGACGCGGCCGCCTACCGCGCCCGCGCCGACGACCTCGCGCGGAAGGTGTGGGCGAAGTACTACAACCCGGCCACCGGCCTGTTCGGCGGCGGTGGGCAGGGCGCGACCGCGCTGGCACTGGACATGGGCGCGGTGCCCGCGAACCTGCGGGCCGCGCAGGTGCAGCACCTCGTGGACAGCATCCAGGCCACCGGCTGGCACCTGATCATGGGCGAGATCTCGTTCCCGTCCGTGTTGCGCGTGCTGTCCGCGGCCGGGCGCGACGACGTCGTCTACCTGATCGCGACCCAGACCACCAGCCCCAGCCTCGGTTTCCAGGTCAAGGCCGGGCTGACCGCGCTCGGCGAGACCTGGGACGGCGGCAGCGGCCAGTCGCAGAACCACTTCATGCTCGGCGCGATGGACGGCTGGCTGCAGACGCGGCTGACCGGCATCGAGCAGACGGCCGATTCCGCCGGCTTCCGGCGCCTGCTGATCGACCCGGCGGTGGTCGGCGACCTGACCTCGGCGTCGGGCAAGTACGAGAGCACCTACGGCGAGGTCCGCACCTCCTGGACGCGCACCGGCGGCGAGTACCGGCTGGAGGTCACCGTCCCGGTGGGCGCCACTGCCGAGGTGCACGTGCCGTTCGCCGGTCACGTCCCGCCGGTCGCCGACGGCGCCCGGTTCGTCCGCGTGGACGGCGGCGAAGCCGTGTTCGAGGCCGGCTCCGGCTCCTGGACCTTCCGCTCGCGAGTGTCCTGAGAGGACGACACCATGAGAAGACTCGTCTCCGTCCTGCTCGCGGCTGTGACGGCGGCCGGACTGGCCGCCGCGCCCGCCGTGGCCCAAACCCCCGACCGCACGCCCGCCGCGACCACCGACCTGTCCCGTTTCGACCCGGCCGCCTTCGCGAACCCGCCGAAGGACAGCCGCCCGAGCGTCTACTGGTACTGGAACAACACGATCACGCCGGAGATCACCGACCGGCAGATGGCCGAGATGCGGGACAAGGGCATCTACGAGGCCGTGGTCTTCCCGTACGGCGGCGCGTCGATGCAGCCGGCCTTCCTCACCGAGGAGTGGTTCACGCTCATCGAGCACGTCCTGCGCGAGGCGCAGCGCACGGGCATGAAGATGTGGCTGTTCAACGACAACAACTTCCCGAGCGGCCGGGCCGGCCTGAAGGTCGCCGAGGAGCACCCGGAGCTGCGCCTCAAGGGGCTGTTGCGGTCCAGCCGGGTGGTGACCGGACCGGCGACGGTGACCCTCGCCGAGACCACCGGACTGGCCGTGGACACAGGGAAGCTCGTCGTCGACCCGGCGACCAAGCCGGGCGGCGCGGCGATCACGACCGGCGCCGGCTGGACCGACTACACGGTCACCGGCAAGGTCACGCTCACCACCGGCGGCACCCAGCTGATGGTGCGCAGCGACGGCACGAACGGCTACCTGGTCGACGTGGACGTCAAGGGCAACACGAGCGTCTGGCGCGTGGACGGCGGCACCCGGACCCGGCTCACCACCGGCATCCCGACGCCTGGCTTCTCCGCCACCCGCGCGCAGACGGTCACGGTGACGGTCTCCGGGAACACGATCACGCCGAAGATCAACAACACCGTGCAGCCCACTGCCACCGATGCCACGTATGCCACCGGCTCGGTCGCGGTGTCGGCCGTGGGCACCCAGCGGTCGCAGTGGGACAACCTGTCGGTGACCGCGCCCGGCGGCACGGCGTTGTGGTCGTCGAACTTCGACGACGCCCGGGTGCTCGCGGACTTCCCGGCGACGCGGGTGAACCTGGCCGGGATCACCGCCGCGGCGGCGCGCCCGGCGGGCACGGCCGACCACCGGACCGCGGTCGAGCTGGACCCGGCGAAGGGCACCTGGCAGGTCCCGGCCGGGCAGTGGCAGGTCGACGTGTACTCGCAGGCGCTGCTGCGCGACGACTCCAGCGGTTACGTGCGCGGCTACCTGGACCTGCTCGACCCGGCGGCCACGGACGCGTTCATGGACACCGTGCCCGGCGAGTACGTGCGGCGGTTCCCGTGGGCGATGGGCACCGTGGTGCCCGGGTTCTGGGACGACGAGCCGTTCATCGCCTCCGCGCAGCCGCACCCGTTCAAGCGGCTGCCCGCCTCGCCGGGCCTGGCTCAGGCGATCGTCGCCGCGGGCGGCACGCCCGGTGTCGCCTACATGGGCGCGGCGGACGGTCTGGATCCCACCGCCGACCCGGCCGCCGGGTACTACTGGCGCGCGGTGAACAACCTGTTCGCCACGAACTACTACCAGCGCGAGGCCGAGTGGATGGCGCGGCACGGCCTGCAGCTGCTGACCAACCCGCTGCTGGACGAGGAGGGCCCGCAGCAGCGCATGCACTCCACCGGTGACCTGAGCAAGGACAACCAGTGGGCGCAGGTGCCGGGCAGCGACATGATCACCGGCGACTACACGCTCGGCGAGCAGACCATGCTGGGCCGCAACGCCGCGTCCGCCGCGCACCAGAGCGGCGCGCCGCGCGTGGTGATGGAGACGTTCGGCAACTCGGGCTGGCAGGTGGCGCCGGAGTTCATGCACGCCACGACGGGTGCGCTCGCGGCGCGCGGCGTGAATCTGACGTTCCTGCACGCCATGTGGACGGACGAGAACTCGGTGAACTTCCCGCCGCCGTTCGGTCCGCGCAGCACGTTCTGGGCGGACATGCCCGCGGTCGACGAGTGGATCGGCCGCGTGATGGAGCTGGGCCGCGGCGAGAACCTGGCGCGGACCGTGCTCGTGCAGCCGCAGCGGGCGGCCGAGCAGACCCGGGTGGCCGACGCCGAGCACTCGCTGGACGGGCAGTTCGCGGATGCCGCGTACGCGCTGGAGCGGGGTCAGGTCGACTTCGACCTGGTGAGTGACTCGTCGTTGTCCGGCGATCCGGTGGCGCGGTTCCAGGCCGTGGCACGCGCCGGTCAGCTACACGTCGGCGAGGCGTCCTACCAGCTGGTGGTACTGCCGGAGACGCCGGTGCTGGACGTGGAGACGGTGCGCACACTGGCGCGGTTCGTGCAGGTCGGCGGGCACGTGGCCGCGGTCGGCCCGCTGCCGGCGCGGGAGGCGCGCGGCCGGGACGCCGAGCTGGCGGGCGAGTTGCGCCGCCTGTTCGGTGACGCGGGCGCGGCGTGGCAGCGTCGCGGCGCCGGTTCGGTCGCGGTCGTCGATGGTGCCGAAGCGTTGCCGGGGCTGGCCCGGGCGTACGCGGCGGCTCGCTTGGAGCCGGCGGCGCCGAGCGTGCGGGTCTCGCGCACCGCGCGTGGCAAGGACGTCGCGTACCTGCTGAACAACGAGAGCGACCAGGTCGTGACGACGACGGCGACGTTCCCCAGCGGGGGCGTCCCGGAGATCTGGGACCCGCGCACCGGGTCGACCCGCACGGCGACGGCGTACCGGGCGGAGCGGGACGGCGTGGCGGTGCCGGTGCGGTTGCAGCCGTACGAGACGGTCGCGGTGGTCTTCCGCCACGGCGTCCGGGAAACCGCGCACCTGACCGACGGCACGCTGCCTGCGGAGGTGGTCACAGTGGACGGACGGTCGTTGCAGGCCACGGTGATCGCCGACAAGCCCGGCGATTACCGCCTGTCGGGCGCGGCGAACGGCCGGAGCTACGGCGGGGTGGCGACCGTGACGGACGCGCTGACCCCGATCCCGCTGGCGGGCTCGTGGCGGGTGCGGCTGGAGAAGCCTGGCGCCGTGGAGGCGGAGCGGCCACTCGGTTCGTGGACGGCCTTCGACCCGACGTTCTCCGGCAGCGCCGTCTACTCGACGACGGTGTCCCTGACCGCGCAGGACCTGGCGAACCGCCGCCTGGTCCTGGACTTGGGCGAGGTGCACGACCTGGCCACGGTGACCGTGAACGGCTCCGCGCTGCCCACAGCGCTGTGGCGACCGTACACAGTGGACGCGACAGCGTGGTTGAAGCCCGGCGAGAACACGATCGCGGTGCGGGTGACCAACACGCTGGCCAATTCGCGCAACAAGATCCTGCCGTCGGGTCTGGTCGGCCCGGTGGTGCTGCGGCCGCAGGCCGTAGTGACCGCGCGCCTGGACCAGGGCCGCTGAGGCCCCGGTGCTGCCCTCGGCGTTGTTCGGGGGCAGCACCGGCTCGATTTCCCCATCCCCCGCGTTTCCCGGAGTCTCCCCATGACCGGACTCACCCGCCGCACCTCTACACAGTGGACGCCACACCGTTGAAGCCTGGCGAGAACACGATCCTGTCGCCTGGCCTGGTCGGCCCCACGGTGCTGCGGCCGCAGGCCGTGGTGACCGCGCGCCTCGACCAGGCCCGCTGACCGGCTCGATCCACTGAACCGGTGCCGCTCCCGGCCGGGGGCGGCACCGGCGCCTCCTTCGATCCTCAACCCCCGGAGTTCCCCATGACCAGACTCACCCGCCGCACCTTCCTCGGCGCCAGCGCCGCCTTCGGGCTCGCCGCGGCGCTTCCTTCCATCCCGCCCGCGCTGGCCGCGCCCGGCAGACCGTTCGCGCAGCGCTTCGCCACCCCCGGCACCGACACCGCCGCCAAGTTCCGCTGGTGGTGGCCGCACGGCCTGGTCGACCTGCGCGAGATCGCCCGCGAGGTCGACCAGATCGCCGACGCCGGCTTCGGCGGCGTCGAGATCCAGGACGTGCACCACAGCGTCCGCGCGGACCTCGACCCCGCCGGCCACGGCTGGGGCACCCCGGCCTGGCTCGCCGCCGTGGAGACCGCCCTGCGCCGCGCCAAGGACCGCCACCTGCGCGTCGATCTGGCGCTCGGCCCGTGCTGGCCGACCGCCGTCCCCACCATCACCCCCGACGACCCCGCCGCCTGCAAGGAACTCGCCCACGGCGTGACCTACGTGCAGGGCGGCACCGTCTACTCCGGACCGCCACCCGCCGCCGTCGAGCCGCCGGAGGAGGGCGTGCACAAGCAGGATCTCCTCGCCGTCCAGGTCGCCAAGGTCATCGGGTCCACCACGGCCGCCACCGTCACCCTCGACCCCGCGACCGTCCGCACCCTCGGCGACGGCGAGACCTGGACCGCGCCCGAGGGCACCTGGGCCGTCATCGCCTACTGGTTGCGGGGCTCCGCGCAGCAACCGGAAGCCGGCCCGCACACCGAGCCGGCGTCCTACGTCGTCGACCACTTCAGCCGCGCCGGCGTGCAGGCCGTGATCGACGTGTGGAACTCGGTCATCCTCACCCCGGCCATCCGCCGCCTGCTCCGCGAGACCGGCGGCGACCTGTTCGAGGACTCGCTGGAGATCGAGACCGAGGCGACCCCCTGGACACCCGATCACCTCGCCGAGTTCCGCCGCCGCGCCGGCTACGACCTGCTGCCGTACCTGCCGGTCATCGTGCAGCGCAACGAGAAGTACCCGTTCACCTTCGACGCCGAGACGACCAACCACGTCCGCGACGACCACAACCAGGTCCTCTCCGACCTCTACCACGACAACCACCTGCTCCCGCTGCGCGACTTCGCGCACAGCCTCGGCATGATCCTGCGCGTGCAGCCCTACGGCCTGCCCACCGACGCGATCCGCAGCGCCGCGCTGCTCGACGTGCCGGAGAGCGAGTCGCTGGGCTTCAAGAACCTCGACGACTACCGCGTGCTCGCCTCCGGCCGCGACATGGGCGAGCGGCAGCTGCTGTCCTGCGAGTCCGCCGCCTACGCCAACGGCGCCTACAGCACGACCTGGGACAAGGTGCTGCAGACCATGGGCAGCGTCTTCGCCGGTGGCGTCAACCAGGCCGTCCTGCACGGGTTCTCCTACGCATCGGCGCCGGGCGCGGCGTGGCCGGGCTTCGCGGCGTTCTCGCCGTACAACGGCAATGGCATCGGCTACGCCGAGGCGTGGGGGCCCCGCCAGCCGACGTGGGGCCACGTCCCCGGCATCGCGGGCTGGTTCGCCCGCACGCAACTGGTGCTGCGCGCCGGTGTGCAGAAGACCGACATCGCGTTCTTCCGGCAGAAGGGCTGGACGTCCACCGGCATCGGCGCGCCGTGGGCGACCAACGACGGCATCCCCGTCGGCTGGACCCACGGCTTCCTCAGCGAGGCGATGCTCGACCTGCCCAGCGCGGTCGTGCGCGACGGCCGCCTCGCCCCCGACGGTCCCGCGTACAAGGCGCTGGTCCTCGACGGCGACATCTTCCGCAACAAGGAACACACCCTGTCCGTGCACGCCGCGCGGCGGTTGCTCGACCTCGCCCGCGCCGGCCTGCCGATCGTGGTGGTCGGCAGCTGGACCGACGTGCACGCGGCCGGCATCGCCCTGCCCGGCGAGAACGACCAGCTCCGGACCCTGCTGGCCCAGCTCGCCGCCCTGCCGCGGGTGCGGGTGGCCACGGACGCCAACGGCATCCCGGGCGCGCTCGCCGACCTCGGCGTGACCCGCGACGTCGAGTACGACCGGTCGACGATCATGACCGTGCACCGGGTCGAGGACGGCGTGGACTACTACTACGTCGCCAACGCCCGGCACGCCGAGAACCGCCGGATCACCGCCGTGGACCAGGACGTCTGGCTCACCTCCCGCGACCGCTCGGCGGTGCCGTACCTGCTCGACGCGTGGACGGGGCGCGTCGAGCGCATCGGCCGCTTCGAGCGCGCCGGAGACCGGGTGCGCGTGCGGGTCGCGCTCAACCCGGGGCAGTCGATGCTGGTCGGCTTCGGCCCGGGCGGCGCCCCGCACGCCACCGCCTCCGACGGCGAGGTCCGGTTCGACGGCGGCAAGCTGGTCCTGCGCGCCACCGCGGCCGGCGCCTACTCGACCACGTTGTCCACCGGTCGCGTCGTCCGCACCACCGTGGACGCGGTGCCCGCGCCGGTGCCGCTGACCGCGTGGGACCTCGAGGTCGAGGACTGGCAGCCCGGCGCGACGCCCACCGAGACGGTCAAGACGACGCACCGGCTCAGCCTGACCGCCCTGGCCGCGTGGACGGCGATCCCGGAACTGCAGGACGTCTCCGGCGTCGGCCGCTACCGCACGACGGTGGACCTCGGCTCGTGGCGTCCCGGCCTCGGCGCCTACCTCGAACTCGGCGAGGTGTTCGACACCTACCGCGTCAAGGTCAACGGCCGCGCCCTGCCGCCGGCCGACGTGCTCGACCCGGTGGTGGACGTCGGGCCGTGGTTGCGCCCCGGCCGCAACAGCATCGAGGTCGAGGTCGCCACGACGCTGCTCAACCGGCTGCGCGTGAGCAACCCCGCGGTGTTCGGCATCGCCACCCGCCAGGCCTACGGACTGGTCGGGCCCGCCCGGCTGGTGCCGTACCGCCAGGAGGAAATCCGATGACGGGGTTCACCCGGCGTGGTGTGTTCGGGCTGGTTGCCGCGCTGTCACCCGCCACGGTGGTCGCGGACATCGCCTGGCTGGTGCCGTACCGCCAGGAGGACATCCGATGACCGTGTTCACCCGGCGCGGTGTGTTCGGGCTGGTTGCGGGGCTGCCCTCCGCCGCCGCGGCCGCGCACACCGCCCGGCTCGTGCCGTACCGCCAGGAGGAGATCCGATGACGGCCTTCACCCGCCGCGGCGTGTTCGGGCTGGCCGCGGCGGCGGGGCTGGTCGCGGCGCTGCCACCGGCGACCGCGGTCGCGGACACCGGCCGGCCGCGCCCGCTCGAACTCGGCCGCGTCCGCCTGCTCGACTCGCGCTACCGGCAGAACATGGAGCGGACCGTCGCGTACCTGCGGTTCGTCGACGCCGACCGGCTGCTGCACATGTTCCGGGTCACCGCGGGCCTGCCCAGCACAGCCGAACCCTGCGGCGGCTGGGAGGCGCCCGACATCCAGCTGCGCGGCCACACCACCGGCCACCTGCTGTCCGGTCTCGCGCTGGCGGCCGCCAACACCGGCGACACCGAGCTGGCCGCCAAGGGCGCGAGCATCGTCGCCGCGCTGGCCGAATGCCAGGCCGCCGCGCCCGCCGCCGGGTTCACCGAGGGCTACCTCTCGGCCTTTCCCGAGCGGGCGTTCGTGGATCTCGAAGCGGGCAAGGTCGTGTGGGCGCCCTACTACACGATCCACAAGATCATGGCCGGGCTGCTCGACCAGTACCGCCTGCTCGGCAACCGGCAGGCGCTCGACGTGCTGCTCGGCATGGCGCGGTGGGCCCGCACCCGCATGGCGAACCTGTCGCGCGAGGCGCAGCAGAAGGTGCTGCACACCGAGTTCGGCGGCATGAACGAGACCCTGGCGAGCCTCGCCCTGGTCACCGGCGACCGGCAGCACCTGGAGACGGCGAAGCTGTTCGACCACGACGAGATCTTCGTGCCGCTGTCCCAGCGGCGGGACACGCTCGCCGGGCGGCACGCCAACACCGACATCGCCAAGATCGTCGGCGCCGCGGTCGAATGGGACGCCACCGGGGAGGAGTACTACCGCACGATCGCGACCTACTTCTGGGACCAGGTCGTGCACCACCACACCTACGTCATCGGCGGCAACGCCAACGCCGAGTTTTTCGGCCCGCCGGACCAGATCGTCAGCCAGCTCGGCGAGAACACCTGCGAGAACTGCAACAGCTACAACATGCTCAAGCTGAGCCGTCTGCTGTTCCTGCGGGATCCGTCGCGCACCGACTACCTGGACTACTCGGAGTGGACCCTGCTCAACCAGATGCTGGGGGAGCAGGACCCGGACTCCGCGCACGGGTTCGTCACCTACTACACCGGCCTCGTCCCCGGCGCGCAGCGCAAGGGCAAGGAAGGCGTGGTGTCGGACCCCGGCACGTACTCCAGTGACTACCGCAACTTCACCTGCGACCACGGCACCGGCCTGGAGACGCACGTGAAGTACGCCGAGAACATCTACTACGCCGCCGACGACGGACTGTGGGTCAACCAGTTCATACCGTCCGAAGTGGACTACAGCGGTGTCCGGATCCGGCTGGAGACCGAGTACCCCTACGACGAAACCGTGCGGCTGCACGTTTCCGGCGCCGGTGCTTTCGCGCTGCGGGTGCGGATCCCGTCTTGGGCGACGCACGCGAGGCTGTTCGTCAACGGCGAGGCGATGCGCGCCGAGCCCGGCCGGTTCGCCGTGGTGCGGCGGCGGTGGCGGGACGGTGACGTCGTGGAGCTGCGGCTGCCGATGACCGTTCAATGGCGGCCGGCGCCGGACAACCCGGCCGTGCACGCCCTCACCTACGGCCCGCTGGTGCTCGCCGCCCGCCACGGCGACTCCGTGCCCGCGGTGATCCCCACGGTCGACCCGCGGTCGCTGCGGCGCGAGCCGGGGCGGGCGGAGTTCAGCGTGCAGGCCGGGGACCGGCGGCTGCGGCTGAGCCCGTTCCTGGACGTGCACCACGAGCACTACAGCGTGTACTTCGCGTTGCCGCCGTCGCGTCCCGCGCCGCGGACGGTCGCCGTGTTCCCGCTGCGCGACGCGCGCGAGAGCACCGGCCGGTGGCCGGACGCGGAGCTCGCCAGCGGCGCGGTGTTCGGCGATCGCGGCGTGGAGCTCGACGGCGCCGGCGCGCACGTGCGGCTGCCCTCCGGGCTGCTGGCGGACCTCACCGCGGCGACGATCGCGATGTGGGTGCGGGCCGACACCATCGTGAACTCCACGCGCGTGTTCGACCTCGGGTTCAACGCCCAGTCCTACGCCTTCCTCACGCCGCGCACCGGCCTCGGTCGGGCCCGCTTCGCGATGAAGCTGGCCGGCATGGAGGGCGAGGACTTCGCAGACGCCGCGGTGCCCTTGACCGCCGGAGTGTGGACGCACGTCGCGGTGACGCTGGGCGAGCGGATCCGGCTGTACTTCGACGGCGAGCTGACCGGGGAGAACCCGGCGCCCCGCATGAGCCCGCTGCTGCTCGGCGCGACGCAGCTGAACTACCTGGGCCGCTCGCAGA
This sequence comes from Amycolatopsis tucumanensis, assembly GCF_021654135.1. Classification (GTDB taxonomy): domain Bacteria; phylum Actinomycetota; class Actinomycetes; order Mycobacteriales; family Pseudonocardiaceae; genus Amycolatopsis_E; species Amycolatopsis_E tucumanensis. The sequence continues at coordinate 28,228 of NZ_JAKGSD010000048.1, forward strand.
ACGTCAAACACCCCTACCTGGACGGCGCGGTCGCGGACTTCCGCCTGTACGGCCGCGAGCTGACCACCGCCGAGATCCGGGAGGTGGCCGCGGCGAGCTGACGCGACGTCGGAAAACCGCCAGCCTGGCCGTTCCCGTGCGGCCAGGCTGGTGCCATGACCACTGCTGCTGTCCGGTTCCGGGTCCACCCGATCGACCCCGGCGAGCTGAACTGCGTGCGCGCCGGCGGACTCGACGTGTCGGGTCGCCCGGTCGAGCGAATCTACGCCGACGGCGGGGAACCGCTGCGGTGCTGCTTGCGCGACGCCAGGACGGGTGAACGCTGCCTGCTGTTCGGGTACGAGCCGCGGCTGCCCGGGAAAGCGAGCCCCTACCGCGAGATCGGCGCCGTGTTCGTGCACGCCAGGGACTGCGGCGGGCCCGCGCGCACGGACGAGTACCCGCGGGAGTGGCTGCGCCGGCCGCAGGTGCTGCGCGCGTACGACCACCGCGGCTGGATCCACCCCGCGACGACGGTGCACGACGGCACCGACCCGGTCGCCGCGCTCGGCGAGGTGCTGGCCGCGCCCGGGGTGGTCGAGGTGCACAGCCGCAACGTCGCTTACGGCTGCTTCATGTTCGCCGCGACCGCCGGGTGAAGCCCTGCGGCCCCGGCCCGCCGCCCATACCATCGCTGCATGCGTCTCGATCTGAGCGGGAAGACGGCACTGGTCACCGGTTCGACGCAGGGCATCGGCGCGGCGATCGTGCTCGGGCTGGCACGGGCGGGCGCCCGGGTCGCCGTCAACGGCCGCAGCGCGGACAAGGTGACGAAGGCGATCGAGCAGCTGACCGCCGAGGTGCCCGACGCCCAGGTGGTGCCGGTGGTCGCCGACATCGCGAGCGAGCAGGGCGCGCGCGACGCGCTGGACCAGCTGCCGCGCGCCGACATCCTGGTCAACAACCTGGGCATCTTCGGGTCCGCCGATCCGCTGGAGATCAGCGACGACGAGTGGCGCCGGTACTTCGAGGTGAACGTGCTCGCCGCGGTTCGGCTCACCCGCGCCTACCTGCCCGGCATGACCGAGCGGGGCTGGGGCCGCGTCCAGTACATCGCGAGCGACTCGGCGATCGTCATCCCCGCCGAGATGATCCACTACGGCATGTCGAAAACGGCGCTGCTGGGCGTTTCCCGCGGTTTCGCGAAGGCCGCCGCGGGCACCGGGGTGACCGTGAACGCCGTGATCGCCGGGCCGACGCACACCGGCGGCGTGGAGGACTTCGTGTACCAGCTCGTCGACCGCGACCTGCCGTGGGACGAGGCGCAGAAGGAGTTCATGCGCGTGCACCGGCCGCAGTCGTTGCTGCAGCGCCTGATCGAGCCGGAGGAGATCGCGAACATGGTGGTCTACCTCAGCTCGCCGCAGGCGTCGGCGACGACCGGGGCGGCAGTGCGCGTGGACGGCGGATACGTGGATTCGATCGTGCCCTGACCGGACGGGGGAGGCGTCATGACCAAGCGCATCGTGATCGTCGGCGGCGGTTTCGCCGGCTTCTCGGCGGCCCGTGCACTGCTCAAGACCCTCCCGCCGGATTCCGGCACGGAGATCGTGCTGGTCAACCGCACCGACTACTTCCTGTACCTGCCGCTGCTGCCCGAGGTCGCGGCGGCGGTGATCGACCCGCGGCGCGTCACCGTGTCGCTGCCCGCCGCGCTGCCCGGAATCCGGCTCGCGCTCGGCGAGGTGACGGCGCTGGCGCTGGACGACCGCAAGCTGACGTATGTGGACCCGGAGGGCACGTCGCGCGGGCTCGAGTACGACCGCCTGATCATCGCGGTCGGCAGCGTCAACAAGCTGCTGCCGATCCCGGGCATCGCCGAGCACGCGCACGGGTTCCGCAGCGTGTCGGAGGCGTTGTTCCTGCGTGATCACGTGATCCGGCAGGTCGAGCTGGCGGCCGCGGCGGACGACCCGGCGGAGCGGGACGCGCGCTGCACGTTCGTCGTGGTCGGCGCCGGTTACACCGGGACCGAGGTGGCCGCGCAGGGGCCGCTGTTCACCAGCGCCATCGCGCGGCACCACCGCGAGCTGGACGGGCAGCGGATGCGGTGGCTGCTGCTGGACCTGGCGCCCAAGGTGCTGCCCGAGCTGGACCGCAGGCTGTCGCGCGCCGCGGACCGGGTGCTGCGGCGGCGGGGTGTGGAGATCATGACGGAGACGTCGGTGAAGGAGGCGACGACCGACGGCGTGCTGCTGACGACCGGTGATTTCGTGCCCACCCGGACGCTCGCGTGGTGCGTCGGTGTGCGCCCCGACCCGCTGGTGGAGTCCGCGGGTGTCGCGACCCAGCGGGGGCGGCTCTGCGTCGAGCCCACGCTGGTCGTGCCCGGCCACCCGGACGTGTTCGCCTGCGGGGACGCCGCGGCAGTGCCGGACCTGACCCGGCCGGGCGAGGTGACGGCGATGACGGCCCAGCACGCCACGCGGCAGGGCACGCTGGCCGGGCTCAACGTGGCGGCGACCCTGGGGTACGGCGAGGTGCGCCAGTACAAGCACCACGACCTCGGTTTCGTGGTCGACCTGGGCGGCGCCCAAGCGGCGGCCAACCCGTTGCACGTCCCGCTGTCGGGCCTGCCGGCGAAGGCGGTGACACGCGGCTACCACCTGATGGCGATGCCGGGAAACCGCATCCGGACCGCGGTGGACTGGGCGCTGGACGCGACGATCGGCCGCCAGACGGTGCAGCTCGGGCTGGTGCGCTCGGACGAGGTGCCACTGGAGACGTCGCAGGTGCGTTGACCGTCTTCTTTGGACTCTTGGACTCGGCCCCGGTCGACTGGGATTGCGGGCACCGGCAAACCGGACCATCAAAGTGCTGGTGGAGGCCAATGGTCAGGTCCAGGTGCTCATCGAGGCCAAGAAGATCAACGATCCCTTGCGCATCGAGCACGCACCGCAGCTCTTCCGGTACTTCGCGGTCACGAACGCGCGGATCGCCATTCTGACCAACGGTGAGGTCTACGAGTTCTACACCGACCTCGACGCGCCCAACCACATGGACTCCAAGCCCTTCCTGGTGCTGAACTTCTCGGACATCGACGAGACCCTCCTGCCGGAGCTCGCCAAGCTGGCGAAGGACTCCTTCAACCTCGAATCGGTCATCAGCGCCGCCGGTGAATTGAAGTACATCGGCCAGTTGAAGCGCGTGTTGGCGGCTCAGTTCAAACAGCCGGAGGACGAATGGGTGCGTTTCCTGACCACCCGGGTCTACGACGGCTCCTTCACTCAGCGGGTCCGCGACAAGTTCGTGCCGTTGGTCGACAAGGCCATGCGGCAGTTCCTCAACGAGCAGGCGTCCTGCTCGACGACAACAACCGCAAGCCCGTCGCGCGGCTCTGGTTCAACCGCAGCCAGAAGTACCTCGGCGTGTTCGACGAGAACAAGGTCGAGACGCGCATTCCCATCGAATCGTCCGAGGACATCTACCAGCACGCGGACCATCTGCGGACGACGGTGCGCCGGTATCTGGGCCGCCCTGTGGCGGTTGTGGAGCCGGGCGCCGGCGCCAGTCCGGTTCCCCTGCAGGCCTGAGAGCGGTTCGCAAGCACCTCCCCGCCGCGGTTCCCCGCTGCGCGCATCCGCGCGAATGCCGGTGTGCCTGAATGTGCACGCCCTCCAACCCGTTGACGCCCGCACCCTTGACTTCCGCGCCACCCGGGACCAAGCTGTCCGTCAGGCGGACACTGGTCCGAAAGTGAAGAGGTGCGGTGATGGACCTCGGTCTGGCGCTGCTGCGGCTCCTGCTCGCCGCGCTGCTGTTCGGCCACAGCACGCAGAAGCTGCTGGGCTGGTTCCACGGCGCCGGCCGCGCGGGCACCGCCCAGGTCTTCGAACAGTGGGGCTTCGTCCCGGGGCGCCGGCTCGTCCTCGTCGCGGGGGTGGCTGAGCTCGCGGGCGCCGGGAGCTTCGCGCTGGGGCTGCTCACCCCCGGCGGCGCCGCGGTGATCGTGGGCACCATGGCCGTCGCCGCGGTCGCCACCGCTCCCAACGGCTTCTGGGCGCAGCGGGGCGGCTGCGAGGTGCCCTTCTGCTACGGCGCGCTCGCCCTCGTCCTCGCATTCACCGGTCCCGGCGCCTGGTCCCTGGACCACGCCCTGAACCTGCACTTCGGCCCGTGGTGGGGCCTCGGCGCGCTCGCGCTCGGGCTGCTCGCCGCCGCCGTCCCCCTCACCGCCCGCGCCCGCGTGCTGCGCGCACGGGCCACGACCACCACGAGGTGACCCATGACCGGCCCCATCCTGTTCCGCGACGCCACGATCCTGTCCATGGACCCGGCGATCGGCGACCTCGAGAGCGGCGACCTCCTCGTCCGCGGCGACCGCATCGAGCAGGTCGGGCACAACCTGGAGGCACCGCCCGGAACAACCGTCGTCGACGCGCGAGGCGGCATCCTCCTGCCCGGCATGGTCGACACCCACCGGCACATGTGGCAGACCGCCCTGCGCGGCCTCGGCGCCGACTGGACCCTGTCCCAGTACTTCGTCTTCTACTACCTGAACTGGGGCAAGATCTTCCGCCCCGAGGACATCCACGCCGGCAACCTGCTGTCCGCCATCGAGGCGCTCGACGCCGGCGTCACCACCACCGTCGACTGGTCCCACGGCCTGCAGACCCCAGAACACGGGGACGCCGCCGTCGAGGCCCTGCGCGCGGTGCCCGGCCGCTTCGTCCTGGCCTACGGCAACCTCCTCGGCGCGCCCTGGGAATGGGCCAACTCCACGGAGTTCCGCGCGTTCGTCGACCGCCACTTCACCTCCCGCGACGACATGCTCGGCCTGCAGCTGGCCTTCGACGTCACCGGCGACGCGGCGTTCCCCGAGAAGGGCGCCTTCGAGGCCGCCCGCGAACTCGACCTGCGCGTCACCACGCACGCCGGTGTCTGGGGCGCCACCGGCGACGACGGCATCCGCCTCATGTGGGACAACGGCTTCTGCACGCCCGGCGTCACCTACGTGCACGCGGCGACCCTGACCGAGGACTCCTACCAGCGCATCGCGGCCTCCGGCGGCACCGCGTCGGTCTCCACCGAGAGCGAGCAGAGCGCCGGCCAGGGCTACCCGCCCACCTGGCAGCTGCGCAGGCACGGCATCCCGGTGTCCCTGTCGATGGACACCAGCGTGTGGTGGAGCGGCGACCTGTTCTCCGCCATGCGCGCGACCCTGTCCGCGGACCGGTCGCGCGAGCACCTCGAAGCCCACGCGGCGGGCGAAACCGTGGTGCACAACAAACTCCGCGCCCGCGACGTCGTCGAGTGGGCCACCATCGGCGGCGCCCGCGCCCTCGGCCTGGACGACCGGATCGGCTCGCTCACCCCGGGCAAGAAGGCCGACGTGGTACTCATCAAGAACGACCGCTCACCGGTGATGTTCCCCGTCCTGCACCCCTACGGACACGTCGTCTACCAGGCCGGGCGCGGCGACGTGCACACCGTGCTGGTCAACGGGACCGTCGTCAAACGCGACCACCAGCTCGTCGTCCCGGGCCTGGACCGGGCACGGGCCGCGGTCGAGGCGACCGTGTCCTACGCGCGGTCCACCATGGGCGAGGAGGCCTGGCAGCAAGCCCGCGAGCCGGAGATCCCGGCGACCGAGGTGATCCCCAACCCCTACACCTACACGGACTACACGGGCGACGGCGTCGCCGTGCAGCACGCGGACGCATGACGGACATGAGTCCGAACAGCGGCCCGCTCTCGGGTGTCCTGATCGCGGACTTCTCCCGGATCCTGGCGGGCCCGTACGCCACCATGCTCCTCGCCGACCTGGGCGCGGACGTGGTCAAGGTGGAGGGCCCGGCCGGGGACGACACGCGCTCGTGGATGCCGCCGGTGCGCGACGGCGTGTCGACTTATTACCTCGCCATCAACCGGGGGAAGCGCTCCATCGCGCTGGACCTCCGCGACGCGGCCGACGCCGGCGTGGCGCGGGAGCTGGCGCGGCGGGCCGACGTGCTGATCGAGAACTTCAAGCCGGGCGGGCTGGGCAAGTACGGCCTGGACTTCGAGGCCGTGCGGGAGGGCAACCCGGGCATCGTCTACGCCTCGATCAGCGGCTTCGGCTCCGGCGCCGGCCGGGACGTGCCGGGTTACGACCTGATGGTGCAGGCGATCTCCGGTCTGATGTCGCTGACCGGCGATCCGGACGGGCCGCCGTACCGGGCCGGGATCTCGGTGTTCGACGTGATGGCGGGCAACCACGCGGTGATCGGGATCCTGGCCGCGCTGCGGCACCGGGAGGCGACCGGGCAGGGGCAGCACGTCGAGGTGAACCTGTTGTCCTCGGCGCTGACCGGGCTGGTCAACCACAGTTCCGCGTACGTGGCGGGCGGCACCGTGCCGTACCGCATGGGCAACGCGCACCCGAGCGTGTTCCCGTACGAACCGCTGCCGACGGCGGACAACGACCTGATCGTGGCCGCGGGCAACGACGCCCAGTTCGTCAAGCTCTGCCAGGTCCTGGGCATCCCGGAGATCGCGGAGGACGAGAGGTTCGCCCGCAACGCCGACCGCACCGCCAACCGCGAGGAGCTGCGGCCGATCCTCGTGGACCGGCTCAAGCACCGTGGCGCGGTGGAGTGGTTCGACCTGCTGGTGGCGGCCGGGGTGCCGTGCGGGCCGATCAACACCATCGACGGCGGGTTCGCGATGGCCGAGCGGTTCGAGCTGGACCCGGTCGTGACGGTCGGCGGCATCCCCACGACACGGCACCCGATCCGGTTCTCGCGGACCCCGGTGTCCTACCGCCTGCCGCCGCCGGAGCTGGACGAGCACGGCGCGGAGATCCGCAAGTGGCTGGAGGAGGATGGTGGCTGAGTATCCGACAGCCCAGTACCCGACAGCACTGGGTGCGTCGTCGCTGGAGAAGATCACGTTGCTGGGCCGGGACCTGGCGCGGGACGTGATGGGCGAGGTCGGCTTCGGCGAGCTGGCGTTCTGGCTGGCCACCCAGCGGCGGCCCAGCAAGGGCGAGACGCGGGTGTTCGAGGCCGTGCTCGCCGCGCTGGCCGATCACGGGTTCACCCCGACCGCGATCGTGACGCGGCTGACGTATCTGTCGGCGCCCGATTCGATCCAGGGCGCGCTGGCCGCCGGACTGCTCGGCGGCGGCTCTCGGTTCCTCGGCGTGACCGAGGATTGCGGCCGGTTCCTGCACCACGCACTGTCCACAACAGACCGGCCGGTCGACGACGAGCTGGCGCTGGAGATCGTGCGGGCCGAGCGTGCGGCGGGCCGGTTCATCCCGGGGCTCGGCCACCACGTCCACAAGAACGGCGATCCCCGCACCCCGCGGCTGTTCGAGATCGCCCGCGAGGAGGGCAAGTTCGGGCCGCACCTCGCGTTGTTCGAGGCCATCGGGCGCGTGCACCCGCAGGTGCTCGGGAAGACGTTGCCGCTCAACGGAGCCGGCGCGTGCGGCGCGGCGCTGGCCGACCTCGGGCTGCCGCTGGAACTGCTGCGTGGGTTCGCCCTGCTGGCCCGCGCCGCGGGGCTCATCGGGCAGCTCGCCGAGGAACTGCGCACGCCCGTCGCGAACGAGATCTTCCTGTCCGTCGACCTCAACAACCGGCCCGTCCCACCGGCAGGAGGCAACCATGGCTGAACTGGTCGCGGTGATCGCGTCCACGCACCACCCGTTCTACTACCGGGCCAGCACGGCCACCGGCGCGGACCGCCCGGACTTCGCGGACGAGTGGGTCCGCAAGGTCGAGGCGTTCCGCGAGACCCTGACCCGGGCCCGGCCGGACGTGCTCGTGATGGTCGGCTCGGACCACTTCCACCAGCTGTGGCTGGACAACATGCCGCAGTTCCTGGTCGGCAAGGCGCCCTTCTACGACGCGAACTTCTACAACGAGGAACGCGAGTTCGGGCTGCCGCGGATGCTGCTGAAGGGGCAGGAGGACCTGTCCGCGTACGTGCTGCGGGAAGGTCTCGACGCCGGTTTCGACCTCGCGTTCTCCAACGAACTGCGCATCGACCACTCGATCACGTGCCCGATCATCACGCTGCGGCCGCAGAACGACCTGCCGATCGTCCCGATCTACACCAACATCTTCGCGCCGCCGCTGCCGCAGCCGAAGCGGTTCGTCCAACTGGGACGGACGGTCCGGCAGCTGATCGAGTCGTGGCCGTCGGACCAGCGGGTCGCCGTCATCGGCACCGGGCACCTCTCGCTCGAACTGGGCGGTCCGCGGCAGTTCGGGCCGCACGGGCCGGATCCGGAGTTCGACCGCAAGGCCGTCGACTGGATCGCCAACGGCGACATCGAGAAGTGCCTGGGCGAGGTGACGCTGGAGAGCCTGCACCTGCCCGGCAACGCCACGCACGGGTTCATGGACTTCATGCTGATGATGGGTGTGGCGGGGGAGGGGCAGCGGGTCGACTACGTCGACACCTACGACCTGTTCCACACGATGGAGGCCTACTTCACCTGGTACCCGGGAGGTCCGCGGTGAGCAAGTACCTGCTGGACAAGTTCCTGTTCACCGTCGACCGCGACCCGGAGCTGGTCGAGCGCTACCGCGAGGACCCGGCCGGGACGGTCGCGTGGTGGGAGGAGACGCAGGCGAACCGGATCCTGAACTGCGTGGGCGCGGAATCCTCGACGTGGCTGGCGTTCGAGGAGGAGGAGCGCGCGGCGCTGGCCGGGCACGACTACGTGAAGCTCTTCGAGCTGGGCGCGCACCCGTTCCTGACGCTGACGCTGTTCATCGGGATGTTCGAGCGGGACCACGGGCCGCTGGAGTTCCAGAAGGAGTACGCGCGGCGGCTGGCGCACTTCTCGTTGCCATATCCGGACATCACCACGTAGGCTCACGGCGTGATCACCGGAACGGCCTCGCGCCACACACGGGAAGGCGATCCGGTGACGGTCTGATCGGCGCGCGTGGACCGCCGGGAGCATCCGCTTCCGCGCTGTCCACCCGACCGATCGAAAGGACTTCCTTGACCGTCACCTTCAACCACACCATCATCGCCGCCAAGGACCGCCACGAGTCGGCCCGCTTCTTCCGTGAACTGCTGGAAGTCGCCGAGGCCCCGTCGTGGGGGCCGTTCGTCAACGTCATGCTCGACGGGGGCGTGCTGCTGCAGTTCGCCGAACCGCCGGTCGATATCCAGATGCAGCACTACGCCTTCCTCGTCGACGACGAGCTGTTCGACCGCGCCTACGCGCGGCTCGTCGAGCGGGGCATCGAGCACTGGGCGGATCCGCAGACCACGCGGCCCGGCGAGATCAACCACGGGCACGGCGGCCGTGGGGTCTACTTCAAGGACCCCGCGGGGCACGCGATCGAGCTCATCACGCGGCCCTACCTGTAGTGGATGTGCTGTGGCGGCTCGCTCGGCGAACGTCGCCTAGGAAACCGTCTTGATGGGGCGGGCGTGCCAGGAGTCCCAGTCGGAGCCGATCGCGCCCGCCGTCTTCAGCAGCAGCGGCAGGTGGTGGCCGATCAGCGTGTCCATCGTCGTCTCGGCGGCGTGCGCGTTCACGTTGACCGCGGCCACCACCCGGCCGTCCCCGTCGCGGATGGGCGCCGCCACCGAGCGGATGCCCAGCGCCAGCTGCTGATCGGTGGCCGCCCAGCCCTTCGTGCGCACGTCGCGCAGCAGGGCGTCGATCTCGTCGCGGCCCGGCTGCCAGCGGGGTTCGACGCCGGACCGGCTCGGCTCGGCCAGCACCCGGTCCAGCTCGTCCGGCGTCAGCGCGGCGAGCAGGACCTTGCCCAGCGACGTCTGCACGGCCGGGAACCGCGTGCCGATCGTGACGGCCAGCGCGACCAGCTTCGGCACCGCCACGCGCGCCACGTACACGATGTCGGACCCGTCGAGCTGCGCGATCGAGCACGACTCGTTCGTCCGGGCGACCAGGTCCTCCAGGTGCGGGCGGGCGAGGTCCCACAGGTTCGCCGAACCGATGTAGGCCATGCCGAGGTCGAGCACGCGCGGGGTGAGCGAGAAGCCGCGCTCGCCGCCGCGCACGTAACCGAGCTGTTCGAGGGTGATGAGGATGCGCCGCGCGGTCGGGCGCGCCAGCCCGGTCGCGGTGGCGACCTCGGACAGCGTCATCACCGGGCGGCCGGGCCGGAAGGCGCACAGGACGTCCAGGCCGCGGGCCAGGGCCTCGATGAAGTCCGGATTGCCGTCTCGACGCATACCAGCAGGTTAGCCGCCACGGCCCCGCGTCGCGGACAATGGCGTCCATGGGCGTCTACGCGAACCGCATCCGGCCACGGCTCGTCAACGCTGCCTGCGGGGCCGCGCAGGCGCACCCGCACCGGGAACGCACCTGCGCCGGGCTGCGCGGCCGGGTGCTGGAGATCGGCTTCGGCTCCGGCCTGAACGTGCCCTTCTACCCGGCGGCGGTCACGGAGGTCGTCGCCATCGAGCCGTCGGACGCGGCCTGGCGGCTGGCGAGTGGACGGCTGGCCGCGTCCGCCGTGCCGGTCGAGCGCGCCGGCCTGGACGGGCAGTCGCTGCCCGTGCCCGCGGACAGCTGCGACACCGCGCTGACGACCTGGACGCTGTGCGCCATCCCGGACCCCGCCGCCGCGGTGCGGGAGATCCGGCGGGTCCTCAAACCCGGCGGCACACTGCACTTCGCCGAGCACGGCCTCGCGCCGGACGCGGGCGTCCGGCGGTGGCAACGCCGGCTGAACCCGCTGCAGCGCGCGGTGTTCGGCTGCCGCCTGACCAACCCCGTCTCGGACCTGCTGACCGCGGCCGGGTTCGCCATCCGGGTGCTCGACGTGTTCTACGAGGCCGGCGCGCCGCGGCCGTTCGGCGCGCAGTCGGTCGGGGTCGCCGTCGCGCCCTAGACAGCCAGGCGCGCGACCAGCTCGGTGAGCGCGCGGCCCAGCGGCAGGTCCACCCGCACGTCCGCGTACTTGTCGCCGCGGGTGGGGCCCTGGTTGATGATCGCCACCGGCTTGCCGGCCTCGGCGGCGCGGCGGACGAACCGCAGCCCGGACATGACCGTCAGGGACGAGCCGAGCACCAGCAGCGCGGACGCCTCGTCCACCAGCCGGAAGCAACGGTCCACACGGGACGGTTCGACGTTCTCGCCGAAGAACACCACGTCCGGCTTCAGCACGCCCGCGCAGGCGGTGCACGGCACGACGCGGAAGCCCCGCACGTCGTCGTCGGCCAGTTCCACGTCGCCGTCCGGGTTGACGCGCGTCGCGGTCGCCGTGAAGTGCGGGTTCGCCTCGCGCAGGCGGCGGTCCAGCTCCTCGCGGGGTGACAACGCGCGACAGGACAGGCACACGACCCGGTCCAGGCTGCCGTGCAACTCGACCGCGTCCGGCGTGCCCGCCGCCTGGTGCAAGCCGTCGACGTTCTGCGTGATCACGCCGCCGACCACGCCCGCGGCCCGCAGCGCCGTCACCGCGCGGTGGCCGTCGTTGGGGCGCGCCCGCGCGATCGTGCGCCAGCCGAGGTGGCTGCGCGCCCAGTACCGGCGCCGCGCGTGCTCGGCCGCCACGAACTCCTGGTACGTCATCGGCGTGTGGCGCCGCAGGCTGCCGGTGGCGCCGCGGTAGTCCGGGATCCCGGATTCGGTCGACAGCCCGGCGCCGCTCAGCACGACCACGCCGCCCCCGTCGGCGATGCGGACCACCTCGTCCAGGCTGGTCGTCCGGGGCAGCGGCTCACCGGCCGGCGTCCAGCTCAGGGTCGGTCGCGTCCGCACCCCACGAGTGTACGTGCGGAAATCCGGTTGGCCGCCGGGCACGGGCGCTGCGATCATCCGGCCGTGTCCCTCCTGCGCTGGCAGTTCGACCTGACCTGGTCGCTGGCCGACCTCCACCTGAGCGCCCTCACCCCGGCGGACTTCCGCTGGGAGCCGGGCCCGCTGACCTGGCACGTCCGTGAGGCCGGGGACGGCTGGACGATCGACTGGGCGGACACCGAGCCGGACCCGGTGCCGGTGCCCACCATCGCCTGGATCGCCTGGCACGTCGGCTGGTGGTGGAGCGTCACGCTGGACCACGCGCACGGCCGCCGGCCCCGCGAGCGCGAGTCGGTCGGCTGGCCCGGTGACGAGAACGCCGTGGCCTGGCTGCGCGAGCTGGCCGCCGACTGGGGCGGCGTCCTCGACCGACTGTCCGATCCGGACGCTCCCGCCGCCTTCCCGTGGCCGGCCGAGGCCGGGCTCACGGTGGCGCACCAGGCCGCCTGGGTGAACGCGGAGCTGATGAAGAACGCGGCCGAGATCGGGCAGCTGCGCCTGCTGCGGGCGGCTCAGGCCACGTCGGGCTGAAGGCCCTGCCGCACGATGTCCAGGTACTCGCTGATCGCGTCCCGGTTGCGGGTGAGGCAGTCGATGCGCCGCGTCATCCGGTCGCGCTCGCGTTCCAGCGTCGCCAGCATCTCCGGCGTGGCGTCGGGGAAGTAGATCGTGCGCGGCTTGTCCAGGCACGGCAGGATCTGCTTGATGATGCGCGTGGGCAGGCCCGCGTCGAGCAGGCCGCGGATCTGCAGCACCCGGTCGACGTTGTACTCGTCGTAGTCGCGGTAGCCGTTGGGCAGGCGCCGGGACACGATGAGCCCCTGCTCCTCGTAGTAGCGCAGCAGGCGGCGGGGCGTTTCGGTGCGTTCCGACAGCTCCCCGATGCGCATGTGGTCCCCCTCACAGCGGTTTGACCTTCACATCTGTGTGATGGTTTCAGCATAACGCCGTGATCGATGTGCTGACCCCTCCCAGACTCCGGCTGCGGTCCCTGCTCGCGTTGACGACCGCGGCGTTCATCACCGTCCTCACCGAAGCCCTGCCCGCCGGCGTGCTGCCCGCGATGAGCGCCGACCTGCGCGTCGGCGAGTCCGCGATGGGGCAGGCCGTCACGATCTACGCGATCGGCACCGCGCTCGCGGCGATCCCGCTGTCCGCGGCGACCGCGGGCTGGCGCCGCAAGCGCCTGCTCCTCGCCGGGGTGGCCGGGTTCGCCGTCGCCAACACCGTCACCGCGGTGTCCGGCGCCTACGTGCTGACCATGGTCGGCCGGTTCGCCGCAGGCGTGGCGGCCGGCGTGGTGTGGGCGCTGCTCGCGGGGTACGCGCGGCGGCTGGCGCCGGAACACCTGCAGGGCAAGGCGATCGCGGTCGTGATGGCCGGCATCCCGCTCGCGTTGTCGCTCGGCGTCCCGGCGGGCACGGTTCCTCGGCGAGGTCGTCGGGTGGCGCGTGACGTTCGGCGTGATGTCGGTGATCGCCGTCGTGCTGATCGCCTGGATCGTCGCGGCCGTGCCGGACCAGCCGGGGCAGCGCGACGGCGGCCGGATCCCGGTGCGGCGCGCGGTCGCCGTCCCGGGCGTCGCGCCGGTCCTGGTCGTCACGCTCGTCTTCGTGCTGGCCCACAACGTCCTCTACACCTACCTGGCCACGTTCCTGCACGGCGTCCGGATCGACGTGGTGCTGCTGGTGTTCGGCGTCGCGTCGGTGCTGAGCATCGCGATCGTCGGCGCGCGCATCGACCGGCAACTGCGGGCGCTGACCGTCGTCGCGACGCTGCTGGTCGCCGTGGCCGCGGTGATCCTGGCCGTGCTGTCCGGCAACGCGGTGCTCGTCTACGCCGGGGCCGCGCTGTGGGGGCTGGGCTGGGGCGGGGTGCCGACGCTGCTGCAGACAGCCGCCGGGAACCCGGGCGGCGAGGCGGCGGACCCCGCGCAGGCCGCGCTGGTGACGTTGTGGAACGCGGCCATGGCGGGCGGCGGCGTGGTCGGCGGGGTCCTGCTCGACGCGTTCGGGCCCGGCGTGTTCCCGTGGACCGTGCTGGTGCTGCTCGTGCCGGTGCTGGCCGTCGTGCTCGGCGCACGCCGGCACGGCTTCCCGGCTAGTTCGTGACCGTGGCGTCCTCCCGGACGAGGACGACCTCGCAGCGCACCGGGCCGTCGCCGACCCGCACCGGAACGGCGGCGGTCCGGTAGCCGTGCCTGGCCACGGCGAGCGCGTAGCGGCCGGGGAGCAGGCCGGGCAGCTGGAACGAGCCGTCCGCGCGGGAGGTGACGCTGCCCGCGACCTCGCCGCGCTCGTCGGTGGCGATCAGCAGCGCGCCGCCCACCCCGACGGTGCCGGTGATGGCGCCGGTGGCCGACAGCGTGAAGTCCACTTCGCCCGGACCGCTCACCGGCGCCGCCTCCGGCTGGAAGCCGGCCGCCGAGCAGACCAGGACGTGCTCGCCGTCCGGGACGTTCAACGAGTACCGGCCGCTCGCGTCGGTCGCGGTGGTGCCGGTCTGCTGCCCGTCCTTGCTGATCAGGGTCACCACCGCGCCTTCGAGCACGCCGCGCGGCGAGCGCACGACGCCCAGCAGCAGGGTCTCCGCCGGGCGCGCGCGGCCGGGGATGAAGAACGCGACGAGCAGCGCGACCACGCACGCCGCGCAGCCGATCAGGAACGTCGTGCGGAACCCGTCCAGGCTGGGCACCGGGGTGCCGCCGAAGTCGATCGTCATGCCGGCGAGCACCATGCCGACCACGGCGCTCGACGACGACGTGCCGATCGAGCGCATCAGCGTGTTGAGGCCGTTGGCCGCGGCGGTCTCGGTGGCCGGGACCGCGCTCATGATCAGGCTGGGCATGGCGGCGTAGGCGAGCCCGACGCCCGCGCCCGCCATCGCCGAGAAGATCGCCATCTGCCAGCCCGCGCCCATCAGCGTCAGCCCGAGCCCGTAACCGGCGCCGAGCACCGTGATGCCGCACAGCAGCGAGACCTTCGGGCCGCGCGCGGCGATCAGGCGGGCCGCGAGCGGGGACATCGCCATCATCAGCAGGCCCGACGGCGCGACGCACAACCCGGCGACCACCATCGACAGCCCGAGCCCGTAGCCGGTCGCGGACGGCAGCTGCAGCAGCTGTGGCGGCACCAGCTGCGTCGCGTACAAGGCGAAGCCGACCATGATCGAGGTCAGGTTGGTGAGCAGGACCGGCCTGCGGGCGGTGGTGCGCAGGTCGACCAGCGGTTCGGCGGTGCGCAGCTGCAGGAACCCCCACGCCACGAACAGCACCACCGCCGCGCCGCCGAAGCCGAGGGTGCGGGTGCTGCCCCAGCCCCAGTCGCCGCCCTTGGAGATCGCCAGCAGCAGGCACACCAGCGCCGCGGACAGCCCGATCGCGCCGGGCAGGTCGAAGCGGCCGGGGGAGCGGACCGCGGACTCGGGCACCACGAGCACGATCAGCACCAGGCTGACGAGCCCGAGCGCGGCCGCGCCGAGGAACAGGATGTGCCAGTTGAAGTGCTCGGCCACCAGCGCGGCGACCGGGAGCGCGAAGGCGCCGCCGATGCCCAGCGACGAGCTCATCAGGCCGACCGCGCCGCCGAGGCGCTCCGGCGGCAGCTCGTCGCGCATGATGCTGATGCCCAGCGGGATCGCGCCGATGGCGAAGCCCTGCAGCCCACGGCCGATCATCATTGGCAGCAGCGCGGTCGTCAGGCCGCACACCAGGGAACCCGCGACCTGCAACGACAGCGCGACGAGCATCATGCGGCGCTTGCCGTACATGTCGCCGAGGCGGCCCAGCACCGGGGTGGCGACCGCGCCGGTGAGCAGGGTGATCGTGATGACCCAGGCGGTGTCGGAGCTGTCGCTGTGCAGCAGCGACGGCAGGTCGGCCAGCAGCGGCACCATGAGGGTCTGCATGACGGCGACGACGACACCGGCCAGCGCGAGAACCGCCGTGAGGCGGCCGGGAGACGAGGACATGCGGCTCCGGAGTTCGTGCACGGATGGTTGCCTTGTGAAAGTACCTTCCGGAACGTCCGGTGCCGAGTGAGTTGTCCCGAAGCTCACTGCGTCCGGACGCGGTGTAACGCAGTTCAAGAAGCGGGCGACTCGTCGGGAAAGGTGTGCGGAGGTGCACGGATGGAGCCCGACGGCAGGATGCCCGGACGAAGCCGCGAGCCGTTCTTCCACCAGCCCCGGACCATCCGGTTGATCGAGGAGATCGCCGCGTCGGAACACCTGGTGATCTACGTCGGCGCCGGTGTCACGATCACCGAGAGCGGCCACAGCTGGAGCAGCATGGTCAAGCTGCTGTTCGGAGAGCTGGGAGAGCGGTCCGAACCGAGTGCAGCCATCGCAGAGACCTTCGACCTGCCGAAACAAGCTTCCATCGCCAACGAGTACTTCCAGCGCGCCGAGCCGGACGCGGCGTCGCGGGTGGTCGCGAACCTCCTGCGCCGGGCGCTCTACCAGGAGGCGCGCTGGCGGGGCGGCGACTACACCGCCGCGATCGGGCAGTTCTGCAAGGAGAAGCTCGCCTCCGGTCACGAAGTCGCCATCGTGACCACCAACTACGACCAGTACCTCGAAAACGGCCTGCGCGACGCGAGCAGCGACTCCGCGACGGCCGAACTGGTCCAGTCACGTGTGCTGCCACTGGACCACGCGCTCGACGAGCAGGCGGTGAGTCGTCTCCTGGAGGAGATCCGCGGCGTCCTGCCGGTGGTGCACCTGCACGGGGTGATCCTGCCGGAGCGCAACGCCGCGGTGGCCGAGGACATCGTGCTCGACGAGGTGGACTACCTCCGGACAGAGGCGGGCAGCAGCGCGGTCCTCACCGGCATGCTGGAGCGCAACGATCTGCTGATCCTCGGATCCAGCCTGGAGGACGCCCCGCTCATGCGGGCACTGTGGAAGACGAAGGCGGCGGGACACCGGCGGTGGGCGCTCTTCCCACGCCAGAACTACCGGGGCTCGCCCGGGGCGTACGGCAACCACCCGCAGACCTACGACGACCTCATCTACGCGCAGCGGCGCCGGTGCGAACTGTTCCGCGTCCAGGTGGTGGCGCCGGACTTCTACTCGCAGGCGCCGCAGTTCGTCAAGGAACTCGCCATCGCCAGTGAGTGCGCCCGCGGCGGGCACGAGGACGCCGCCTACCAGCTGTCCCAGTACGGCATCCGGCTCGCCGACTGGTGGAAGCGCTGGATCGGCGACCGCTCGAACGCCTCCGGTAAGCCGACCGTGAACGCCCAGCGCAAGGATCACAACGAGCTCAAACGCGCTCTGGACCGGATACAGAAGACCGCGGCCGTCATGATCGGGGCCAGGGAGCGGCTCAAGCTCGAACTGTGGGTGCGCTGGAAGCCTTCGTCGCACTGCCGGGGACTTCAGCTGTGGGCGTCCTCGACCGGCACCTGGCTCGACCACCAGACGATGCGGAACGAGGAGATCGACGTCGACAGCGAGTTCCTCGCCGTTCGGGCCTTCTGCAACGGTGTCGTCGAGCTGCAGTCCGGGCCGAACGGCCCGCGGGACCGGTGGAAGAAATCACTGGCGGTGCCGATCCGGGTGGGGTCGGAGTCGCGGAAGTTCCAGGCCGGGGTCATCGTTCTCTCGACCAATGTGCAGGGCCAGGGCTCGATCATCGACGAGCACGACGACGAGCGGATGAACACGCTGATCCGGTTGCTGACCGGCACCGGCCGGGAACGGCTGGAAGCCGGTTAGCCCTCGCCCTGTTCCTGCGCCAGCCGCTTGCTCTCGATGTCGCTGATCCACTTGCGGAGGTCCTTGCCCGCGTTCGGGGGGAGCTCCCGTTGCACTTGGTCGAGGCGGTACCGCCGGTACTCGGCGCGGTCGGCCGGAGCGGCGATCGGCACCTCACGGACGGCGTCGGAACCCTTGTCGATGGAAGAGCTCATCGGTGATCCATCCTCGATTCCCCTGTCCGGTGAAAGTACCGGCAACGCGTCGCGGAACCGCGAGTGCCGACCGGTGTGTCGCGGATCCAGGCTAAGCCCGGGTTTCCTCCGGGCGATGCGGCTGAACGGGTACGTCCGGTAGTCGCGGGCGCGCTCGTTCCGTTACCGGCCGCCGTCGTTGGAAACCCCGGCGGCGGGCTCGTCCGCTCGAAGCCCGCCGCCGGGGTGGCTCAGCTCTTCGGCACGCCGAGGGCGCGCTCGAAGCCAGGCGGAATCACCACGTCGTCGCGGGTGAGGTCGTGGATCGACGTCTTGCCGAGGCCCAGGACGGCCGAGTCGATGCCGCCGCGGAGGATGTCCAGCACGTTCTCCACCCCGGCCTGCCCGTTCGCCGCCAGGCCCCACAGGTACGCGCGGCCGATGAGCACGGCCTTCGCGCCGAGGGCGATCGCCTTGACGACGTCGCTGCCGCGCCGGATGCCGCCGTCCAGCAGCACCTCGACGTCGCCGCCCACGGCGTCCGCGATCGCGGGCAGCGCGCGGATCGGGGCCGGGGTGCCGTCGAGGTTGTTGCCGCCGTGGTTGGACACCGAGATCGCGGTGACGCCGGCGTCCACGGCCCGCTTGGCGTCGTCCACCCGCATGACGCCCTTGAGCATGAACGGCCCGCCCCACTGCTCCCGCAGCCACGCGACGTCCTCCCACGTCGGCAGCGGCGTCTGCATCCACTCGCCGTAGGCGCCGAAGAACGTCGGGGCCGTGCCGCCCGGCGGGGTCAGGTTCGGGGTGGTCAGGTCGGGAAGCTTGCGTGTCTTCGCGAAGTCCCACAGCCACTTCGGCCGCGTGATGCCTTCCGGCGCGAACCGCATCATCGCCTTCAGGTCCAGCTTCTCCGGGATGACCGGGCTGCCCCAGTCGCGGCCGGTGGAGAACGACCAGTCCAGCGTCATGATCAGCCCGACCGCGCCGGCGGCCCTGGCGCGCTCCATGCGCTGCACGAGCACGTCCCGGCTGCCGACCCAGTACATCTGGAAAAAGGTCTGCGGGTTGGCCGCCGCGACCTCCTCGATGGACTTGCTGGCGAACGAGCTGAGACCCATCGCGGTGCCGCGCGCGGCCGCGGCGCGGGCGACGGCCACCTCGCCGTCGGGGTGCACGGCCTGAACGCCGGTGGGAGAGATGACGACGGGCAGCGAGATCGGCTGGCCCATCACGGTGGTGCCCAGTTCGCGCTTGTCGGACAGCCCGGCGACGTGCGGGGCGAAGCCGAGTTCGGCGAACGCCGCGATGTTGTCGTCGACCGTGATCCCGCGTTCGGAACCCGCCACCAGTGCGCCGTAGACCGACTTCGGCAGCCGTTTCCTGGCCCGCCGCTGAGCTTCGGCCACCGTCTCGAACCAACCGTTGGACATCTCGCCACTCCGCCTCGCCGATGAGGGACACCATTTTGGCACTTGATGCCATATTAGGCCACACGGGTTCGCCGGACGCAAGACCGGCTTTGCGCGGTCGGCCGGTCGCGGTTAGATCGAACGGTGTCCTCCTTCCAGCCGAACGAGCCCGTCGCGCACGTGGACGTGCACGTGGAGCACCTGCCCGGCGCGACGCTGGTGCGCGTCGCAGGCGAACTCGACCACCTGACCGCGCCCGCGTTCGAGGCCGTCGCCCTGCCCGCGGCGCGCGCGTGCCCGCGGCGCCTGGTGATCGACCTGAGCGAGGTGAGCTTCCTGGCCTCGGCGGGGATCGCGGTCGTGCTGGCCGCGGGCACCGAGGCGCCGGGGAAGGTGCACGTGGTGGTCGGATCGGGCTTCACCCGGCGGCCGCTGGAGATCACCGGGGCCGACGCGATCGTGCGGCTGTGCACTACGCGCGAGGAGGCCCTGGCCGAGGGGTGACCTCGCGCGCCGCCGCGACGATGAGCGCGCCCGCGACGACTCCGGCGACGAACGGCGACGGCACGAGCAGCAGCCCGCCGACCGCGCACCAGGCCGCGACGGCCCAGCCTAGCCAGGCGGGTGGCGGTGTCCCCCGGCCGGCCAGGTGCCAGGTCAGGCAACCGAGGAGCACCAGCGGGACGCCGAAACTCCCGGGGCCGGCCCAGAAGGCGAGGCCGTTCCGGGTCTCGTCCAGCAGCGGGACGGCCGCCCACACCCCGCGGTCCACCCAGCCGGCGAAGTCGGTCCAGGCGAGGGTTCCGATGAGGGCCAGGTGTCCCGCGCCGAGGGCGACCATGATCCCGCTCGCCCAGCGCAGGCGCGTCACCGAGCCAGCCACGCGCGCTCCCACTGCCGCGTCAGCGCCGGGTAGACCACGAGGTACCGGAACGGGGCGATCACGGTCAGGTAGAGCCGGCCGAACCAGCCGTTGGGCTTGACGAGCACCGCCATCCGCAGCTCGTGGTCGCCGTTCCCGCCGCGGGTCCAGCCGAGGTGCATCACCGTGTGGACGGTCTTGTTCGCCAGCTCGCGCGCGGCTTCCGTGCCCGTCTCGTAGACCGCCTTGAGCGGCATCCCGTCGCTGTCCGGGCCGCGAGGGGCGTCGCGGAGGTCGGCGGGCAGGCGGTCGCGCAGCGAGGCGACGCGGCGGCCGACTCCCGCGGCGGGCGTGTCCCAGCCCAGGAGCGCGCCGATCCGCCAGCGCAGGGCGAACAGGAACCGCACCGCTCGCGGCTGGTGCGTGAGGCTGCCCGCCGTGCGCATCGCGGCGAGCATCGCCGGGAAGTCGCCCGGGCCGGCGCCGGGTGTGCGGAACGACCACACGTCCTCGACCGCGAAGTCGCCGGTGAACTCGTGAATCCGCCACGGGTGCCCGGTGTGGGCGGATTCGGCCAGTCGGGGCATGGGCCACCTCTTTTGTACGGTGCCGTATGGTTCATTTGTACGGTACCGTACACGAAAACGCTGGAGGTGCCAGATTCCCGCCGTCGCCCGCACGACACGTGCCCGCTGGATCGAGGCCGGCCTGGAAGCGCTTTCCGAGGGCGGGCCGGACGCGGTCCGCGTCGAGGTGCTGGCCGCCCGGCTCGGCGTGACGAAGGGCGGGTTCTACGGCCACTTCGACGGCCGTCCCGCGTTGCTGGCCGAGATGCTCGACGAGTGGGAACGCCGGTGCACCGGGGAAATCCTCGCCGCGGTGGCCGGTGACGACGTGGTCGAGCAGTTCCGGCGGGTGGGGCAGCTGAGCTTCAGCGAGGACCTGCACCGGATCGACCTGGCGGTGCGCGCGTGGGCCCGCCACGACGCCGCGGTCGCCGAGCGGCTGCGGCGGATCGACAACGAGCGGATGGACTTCCTGCGCGGGGTGTTCGGCAGTTTCCTGACCGACCCGGACGAGATCGAGGCACGCAGCACGCTCGCGTTCGCGCTCGCCATCGGCAGGCACTTCATCGCCGCCGACCACCCGGGCCGCACGAAGCGCGAGGCGATCCACCTGGCGGGCGAACACCTCCTGCGGCGGTGATCCCCAGTCCCGCGGTGGCGAGCCCCAGTCCCGCGGCGCTGAGCCCTAGTTCGCGGCAGCGAGCTCCAGTTCCGCCGCGGCCAGCCCCAGTCCCGACGGCGGTGAGCCCCAGTCCCGCGGTGGCGAGCTCCCAGTCCCGTGGCCCCGCGGTCGCGAGCTCCGGTCCCGCCGTGGTGTGCGCCAGTCCCGCCGTGGTGAGCCCAGTCCCGCGGCGGTGAGCCCTAGTGCCGCCGCAGGCGGATGACACCCCGCTCGAGGTCGAGCGCCGGGGGAGCGCCCTGGGCGTCCTCCTCACGCATCATCGACATCGAGTCGCGGTGCTCCAGTTCGAGGCGCTTGGTGCCGTAGAACATGGCCGTCACCTCATCGGCGTACGTGGCAGCCAGCGGCGTGCCGGTCCGCTTGCCCCGCTTCTTGCGGATCAGCTCGACGGTCCCCACGGCGACCAGCAGCAACGTCCCGCCGGGAATCCCCCACGCGATCACGGTCTCGACCGGGTCCACGAGGCCTACAACGAGCGACCACGCGACGCGGTTCCGTCACGCGGGCACCCCCTCCATGATCTCGTACCGCTTGGGCCAGTGGGACCAGTACGCCCCGGTGTAGCCCAGTTCGGTCAGCCGCAGGAGGAACGGGTTGTCCGCGTAGTTGTTGTCCTCCGGGCTGAGACCGGGACGGGTCGGGAGCATGACCCGGAGCCGGTCACGCTGCGGGACGCGCTCCCACAACAGCGCCAGCGCGTGGTCGTACCGCTGGCCGGGGCCCCGCTCGTCCTCGCCGAGGAGGTGTGGCGAGAAGTAGTAGACGGGCCGGAACCGGCCCTGGCGGTCGAACATGAACTGTCGTTCATAGCTCACCGTGTCCGCACTGTCCCCCAGCGGAGTCAGCACGATCGGCTCCTCGGCGTCGTTGGACTGCAGGCCGGGCACCGCCACCTCGCCGCCGCTCGCGGCAGCCAGCTCGCGTCCCAGCGGTGAGTACGGGAACACCCGGATACCGAGCGTGTAACCGACAACCGTCGCGTCCAGGGACTGGAAGTCGTCGACGCACGCCAGCATCGTCTCCGGAGTTTCACCGGGCATGCCGAGCAGCGCCTCGACCATCGTGGCGATGCCGTGCTCGGAGGCCCAGCGGCACACGTTCCGGACGTCTTCGAAGGTGTAGAACCGGGTGCCACCCGAGCTCACCTTCCAGCCGTCGAGCAGTTCGGGCCGCGAATGGTCCGGGGCGACGTTGATGCCCGCGCACCCGGCTTCCGCGAGCAGCGCCGCGTACTCGGCGTCGAAGGGAGCCGGCTGGACGTAGACCCACAAGCGCAGGTCATGCAACGGCGAGGAGGAGTCCCGCGACCTGCGCCGCACGATCTCCCGCAGGACGGCCTTGCTGTGCGCGATGTTCAGGTTGAACTCGCTGTCGGTCGTGTGCAAGTCGTGAATGCCCTGAGCCAGCAGGGTCTCCATCTCGTCCACCACCGCGGTCTCCGTCCGGCGGGCGAACCGGTTGCCCTTGGCATCCGGCTCGACGCAGTGCGTGCAGGCGAAGGCGCATCCGTTCTTGGTGAGGATGTTGCCCAGTCCGCCGCGACGGAAATAGGTGAGGTTGTCGACGCGGTCGGGGCGGCCGGAATGCCGGCGGTAAGGCGTGACCCGCTGGACAAGCGGTACCCGGCCGGCCGCGACGACAGGATCCGGGTGGGGGACGCGGTGCACACCCGCTGCGCCGTGGTTGACGATCAGGCCGGGGACGGTTTCCGGTCGCCTCCCGCCTGCGAGGGCTTCGGCGAGTTGCACCAGCGTGACTTCTCCTGGCCCCTTGACGCCGTAGTCGATTCCGAGGTAATCGACCAGCGCGTAGGGCATCGACGAGAAGCCGACACCCCCTGCCACGACAGGTGAACCCGTGCGGGCGCGCACGCGGTCGATGATCTCCTTGTGGGAGCCGAGGAAAACGCGTTGTTCCTGGGGGTAGATCGTGTCGGTGTTGCGGATGGTGACTCCGATCAGCATCGGCTGCCTGCGACCGAAGTACTCGTCCACGACCTCCGTCCAGTTCGTCCGCGAGAACGTGAGATCCAGGACTTCGACGTCGAATCCGGCGTCCTCCAGCGAGGTCGTCAGGATGTCCAGTGCGTACGGTGTGATCGGCGGGTGCACCAGATTCGGGTTGACGAGCGTGATCAATCCCTTGCTCACTGTTCCCCCAGTTTCTTGGTACTGCTGGTATTTGTCTCCCCGGCAGACTCAGGATGCAGAAAAATCCGCACTACCGGGTAGGGGCCAGCAGTTCGCTGTTGTCGGCCGAACAGGTGAACTGTTCCCGACACCCCGAGTGGATCGCCCGGGCGCGTCGCGGTGCGGCTGATCGCTCGGTACCGTCGTTCCTGGGGGTCAGCGTGGATCCACGAGATCAGGTGGTTCACGCCTGCGAGGAACCGATGGATGAGTTGCCACTCAAGCGATTCGAGTACTACCACACCACGAGGGTCGACGAATCCCGGGACAAGACCGCCCGGATGATGCGATCCCATCGCCTGGTGCCGCTGGATCGTCGCGCCAGCGGGTTCGAGGCGCGCCACCACGTCGCGCCGGTAGGGAAGGCGTCCCTGCACTACGTCAGCTACGGAGCGGAGGACGTCCACGTCATCCCCGGACCGCTGGAGACCTTCTACGTCCTGTTGATTCCCCACACCGGACGTTGCCTGGTCAACACGGGCGGGCAGAGCCGGGTGATCGCACCGGGAACGGCCGCGCTGGTCTCCCCGGACGACGAGCTGGACATGGTGTGGGAGCGGGGTTGCGGGCAGCTTATGGTGAAGTTGCCGCGAGATGTCGTGATGGCGAGGGTCGAGTCGCTCATCCACCGGCAGATCGGGTCGCCGCCGCGGTTCGACCCCTTCGTCGACCTCCGAAGCGGGACGGGCAAGCAGATCCGGGATCTCACCCACGGCATCGCCGAGGGCTTGAGCGCGGGAAACTCGCTCCTGATGCAGCAGGGCGTCCTCACGGCGGTCGAGCAGTTGCTCACCACCGCCGTCGTCTACGCCCAGCCGCACACCTACTCCCACGAGCTGACACGGGCCGAAGCACCGGTGGCGTCGAGAGTCGTGCGTAAGGTGACGGACTACATCGAACAGGTTCCGTCCTTGCCGGCCTCCGCGGCCGAACTGGCCGCGTTCGCTGGGGTGAGCGAACGGTCCCTGCAACGTGCCTTCCGCGAACAACTGGGTGTGTCCCCGATGAGGTACGTGAGCGACGTTCGATTGCGGCGGGTGCACACGGAACTGGCTCGCGCCGGCCGGTCCGGCAACGAGACCGTGACCCAGATCGCATCACGGGAAGGGGTGTCGAATTTCGGACGTTTCGCGCGCCTCTACCGAGAGAGGTTCGGCGAACTCCCGTCGGAGACGAAGCGGCGAGCCGCGCTGACCTCGTTGGCGGAAAGTGGACAAGAACCTGGCGGCAAGTGAATAGGTATGGTCTTGTCACGTTCCTAACTTGGTGTGGTGACCACCCAACTCCACACGACGGAAATCCGGGACCCGCGCACCGCTGCCGGATCGCTGATCCGGGCCGCTCGACTGCGCATGGGGTACAGCCAGTACACGTTGGCGGCCGAACTTCTGCGGATTTCGGGTAATTCCGCGATCACCCGCGAGCAGGTCGCGCGGTGGGAGCGCGGCAAACGGATACCGCGGCCCTACTGGAGGAGATGGCTGGCGGAGGTTCTGCACTTGCCCGAGGCGCTGCTCGACGGTGAAGCCCGTCTGGCCCACCGCGCTCGCGCTGCTCAGCCGACAGCGCCGGTGGCCGCCGCATCGCACGACCCGTCAGCGCCGGTGCAACGTGGCCGAGGGGAGCTCGTCGTAGTGGCTGCGGTACCAGGCGGCGAAGCGCCCGCAGTGACGCACGCCCCAGCGGCTGGTCACCGCCTCGACCGTGCAGCCCGCTTCCGGGTCTCCGGCGAGGAGGTCTTCGTGGATTCGCCGCAGCCGGGTCAGCCGGATGTAGGCGTTGGGCGAGACACCGAGCTCCTCCTGGAACCGCCGCTGGAGCCAGCGCACGCTCACCCGTGCGTACCTCGCGAGCTCCGGTACGGAGAGCCTTTTGTCGGCGTGCTCGTCGATGAGCGTGATGACAGCGGCCAGATCAGGCCCGGACGGCATCGTCGTTTCCACCTTCCAACGTGAACGCCGCCGGTTGACGACGGCGCTGTCGCAGCTCGAGCAGCAGCAGGTCAGACGACGGCCGACCCCGGAACCTCGAGAGCTGCCGGATCAGGTCGTCGAGTGCGGCGTCCACCCGGGCCGAAGTCAGCCAGGCGTGATCGTCCAGCAGCTCGCGAACGGCCTCCTGCGCCTTGTCGATCTGTCCGGTCCGGATCCGCAGGCCGGCCAGCCGCGCGGTGGTCAGCGCGCGTGAGCGGCGCTCGGCCGCAGCGCGTTGCGTCACCGAAACTGCTAGTGCGCGCTGCGATGCGGCAAGCTCACCGGCGTATTCCAGCACGATGGCCCGCTGATACGTGAAGGTCGCGCTGTCGGTTCCGGTTCCGGAGAGGACGTGTTCGGCCGCGGCCAGCGCGTCGCGCGCGTCGGCCCTGCGGTTCGACGCGGCACGGGTGATGGCCGCGTGGCCCAGGAATTCCGCCAGCTGGTCCCGCCGCACGGCGCGCTCGCCCACCGCGAGAGCGGCTTCCGCTAGCCGGTTCGCGTTTCCGGCATCGCCCAGCGTCCACGCCTGGAGACTGATGTTCCGCAGGATGGCCGCGTAGAGAGCCGGGTCGCCGGACTCGATCGCCAGCCGCACGGCGATGCGGAAGTAGGCCAGTGCGAGACCGTGAAAATGGCTGTCGAAAGACATGAACCCCGCGAGGTCGCAGGCAGTGGCGGCGGCCGCGCACAATGCTCGGCGGGTCCTACCCGGGGTTGCGCGGCCCGCGACGTCGACGACGTCCTCGGCCAGGTAGGCGACGAGTGCCACGCGCGCGTGGCCGCCGCCGAAGCGGCGATCGACCGATTCGAAGGTGGAGATCATGGTCCCGAGGGCCTCACCTGCCGGTGGAAGCCGGTCTGGTGTGGAGTAGCCGGGCAGCCCGTCCGGCCAGCCGGGTACTTCGAGGTCCGTTCGCCGGTAGATGCGTCTCTCCTGGGATCCGGTCCAGATCGAGGAGAGGTCCGCCCGGGCGAGGTGCCGGAGCGCGGCGAAAGCGTCCGTGCCGGTGGTGCTCTTTCGAGTAGCCGGACCCGTGAAGCCGGCTTCGTCCGGGGTGACGACCCGCCCCAGCCGTCGCGAGAGGGCTTCGGCGATGTACAAGGGCGTTTCTGCCCTTGGTGTCGCTCCCCGCAGCCAGTGCGAGACCGAGGTCCGGTCGTAGGTCAGTGTCCGGCCGGATTCGGCGGCGACGGCGTTGACGGCCCGTGCCAGGCCTTCCCGCGTCCAGTCGGCCACCGCCAGCAGCTGCCGCAACTTTTCGTTCGGATCCCGTGACATCCTGCACGCCTCCCACTGGCGGACACCGCGCCCGTGACGGCTCGTACACCTTCATATCGCCGATCGAGATGCGACAGGCAGGGGCCAATCCTTGGCCGCCGCCCTGCCGTTCAACACGTTCAACATCCGACTGCGCCGGAACACTGGCGTGCCGTGTTGATCGCCGCTTACATGGATGACGTAGGTGGCACGGTCACGCGAATCGTCCTGTTACTACGGAAGTACGAGGCGGATCAGCTGGCCCCTATGCGGAGAGGATCTTCGTGGAAGTCGGTTCCGTGGGCGCGGCTCACGGACGGCGAACAGGTCACTCGTCCCGTGCGGAAGCCCGGCCCGATGCAGAGCCGGCGCAAATCTGGACCGCTCTGGTGGACGACCTGTGCCTGATGTCGTTCGTGGCCCGGACCCAGCAGGACGAGGCCGGTCCCGTCAGGGCTCGTGGTCTCGATGTGATCAGCAGGAACAACCTCTTGCACGCGCAGGAGATCGCGACCGCCTGTGGTGGCAGCGGGATGCCCGACCGAATCCGGTTGACCCGCCGTCCACCTCGTGAGTGGTGGCCCAGCGGTCTGTTCCACACAACCGACCAGTCGTGGCCCTCGGTCGTCGCCCGGGGTCTCGTCCTGGCAGCCGGCCTGGTGGTGCTGGCCCGGTCGCATCTCGCGGACGCGACCGCGCCCGGCTGGCGCACGGCGCTCGCGCTCGTCGAGCGTGGCCAGTCCAGGCAGTTCGGTCAGTGGCGGATGTCGGCAGGCCAGCTCATAGCCGAGCAGGACCGGCGTCCGGAATTCGAGCAGGCGTTCCGGGCGACGCTGGCGCGCTCGGGTGACTTGTACCGGGCAGGCGAGGGCGGTGCGTGCGAAGTGGGCGACGTGCAAGCCCACTACGCACTTCCCGTCGTACTGCGCCGATCGGGGCTGCCGCGGTCGTGGCTGGACACGTGGTGCGACTACCCGCGTCGCCGGCGCAACGCCACCGCGAGCCGCGCGGCGACCCGGCTGATCGATGAAATGCGGGTACGCCGTGATTGGCCGCAGCGTGCACGAGCACGAAGAGCGGCGAAGGAAGTGGGGTCATGAGCAGATTCCGGTACCACTGCGCGATGCGGTGGTCCGATTTGGACTCCTTGGGACACGTAGCCGACACGTCCTACCTGCGGTACCTCGGAGAATGCCGGCTGGAACTGATCCACCGGCTGTTGCCCCGGTACGAGGCACAGGATCTGGCGCGCGGCAGTGTGGTCACCCGGCAGTCCATGACCTACCTCCGGCCGTTGTGTTACCGGACGGAACCGATCACGGTGGAAACCTGGGTGACGGACATCAAGGCGGCTGTCGTGCGCTTCGCCTACCTCGTCCGGGACGACGCGTACGGCTACCTGGAGGGCGAGGCCGATCTCGTCCCGGTCGACCTCCGGTACGGCACGCCGCGCCGGCTCACCGAAAACGAGCGCACTCATTTCGGCGCGTACCGGGAGGCGACGAGCCTCTCGCTCGCGGCATCGACGCACAACGGAGGTTGAGTGGTGAGTAGTGACAGCGGCACGGCCCTCGCGTCGTCCGCGATCCAGTCCAACGGGGACCGGGCGAGGAGAGGGAGGCTCGCCGGGAACGTGGCGATCGTGACCGGCGGCACGCGTGGTCTCGGCCTCGCCATGGCGGGCGCATTTCTCCAAGAGGGAGCGAGCGTCATCTGCGCTGCCCGGAGGGAAGCTCCTCTCGCCGAACTCCGGGCGGCACATGGCGACCGGGTGAGCGTCACCACCGTCGACGTCTGCTCGGCGGACTCGGTCCGGTCGCTCATGGACGCGGCGATGCGGCGGTTCGGGCGCGTGGACATCCTCGTCTCGAACGCGGGAGTCAGCCGCAACGGCAAGATCGTGGACCTCGGAGAACGAGAATGGCGAGAGGTGCTGGACACCAACCTGACGGGCGCTTTCCACTGCACGAAGTACGTGGTTCCGTGCATGGAGGCGGCCGGGGGTGGGCGCATCATCAACATCTCGGCCGGCATGTCGACACGCGTCGCGCCCGGCGCTGCCGCGTACTCGGCTTCGAAGGCCGCGCTCGAGATGTTCACCCGGGCATCCGCCGTGGAGCTGGCGAAAAAGGGAATCCTCGTGAACTGCATCGCCCCTGGATTCGTCAACACCGGGATGTACGAACCCCTGCGCGACGACGAGCGGCTGCGTTCCCGGTACGAACGCATGATGGTGTCCGGCCGTCCCGGTGAGCCGTCGGAGGTCGCGGCCGCCGCCGTGTTCCTCGCCAGTGCGGAGGGCTCCTACGTCAACGGGCACGTCCTGGAGGTCAACGGGGGTCTTCTGTGGTCCTGACCAAGCGAACCGACAGTAGGGAGAACACCGTGTGCGTCGACGTGGCGGTCGAGGGTGCCGTGGCCACGGTCCGGATGGACCGGCCGCCGCTCAACGTCCTGAACCTCGAGTTGCTGAACTCGCTGCGGAAGGTGGCCGAGGAAATCGCAGGCAGACTCGACATCAAGGCCGTCGTTCTGTACGGAGGACCGAAGGCGTTCTCCGCCGGAGCCGACATCCACGAGCTCGAGCAGCTCGCCGACGAGGATGCGCGGGAACACGCCAAGGCGATGCAGGACGCGGTGATGTCGGTGGCGCACATACCGGTGCCCGTGATCGCGGCCATCCGTGGAGCGGCTGTGGGTGGAGGGTGCGAGCTCGCGCTCGCCGCCGACTTCCGGGTCTGCGCGGACAACAGCGTGATCGGACTGCCCGAGATCCTGCTCGGGGTCATCCCCACCGGCGGTGGCACCCAGCGCCTGACCGCTGTGGTCGGTCTTCCACGCGCCAAGGAGATCGTCTACTCGGGACGGGCACTCGCCGCCGCGGAAGCCGGGCAGATCGGGCTGGCCGATCTGGTGGTGCCCGACGGTGAAGTGCTCACCGAGGCGAAGAGCTGGGCAGCGCGTTACGCCGGCAGCTCCGCGACGGGGCTGCGGGCGGCCAAAGTCGCGCTCGAGTACGGACAGGACGACGGCCTCGCCGTCGAACTGCAGAACTTCGTCGAATCCTTCAACGCGCCCGATCGGAAGATCGGGATGCGCAGTTTCTTCGAGCACGGGCCAGGCCGGGCGGTGTTCGGCAAGGGCACGGAGGGGAAGTCATGAACACGAACGTGGGGATCATCGGCCTGGGCCGGTACCTGCCGAGCGAGATGCGGACGAACGAGGACGTCGCCGCACGCACTCCCGGTGTGAACGCGGAGTGGGTCGGACGCCGGACGGGAGTGCTCACCCGGCACGTCGCCGCACCCGGGGAAGCCGCTTCGGACCTGGCCACACCCGCTGCCGAGGCTGCCTTGTCGGCCGCGGAGCTCGACCCCGCGCAGGTGTCGCTGCTCGTCGTGGCGACAACGACGGCCGACGAGCCCAGCCCGGCGACGGCCTGCCGGGTGCAAGCCGCGCTGGGAGCGGTCAACGCGGTGTCCTTCGACGTCAACGGGGCCTGCGCCGGCTGGCTGTTCGCGGTCAAGATCGCGCGCGACTGGCTGCGGGACAACCCGACGGGTGGGTACGCGGTCGTGATCGGCGTTGAGGTGTTCTCCCGGTTCCTGGATCCGGACGACCGTGCCACCGCTGTCATCTTCGGCGACGGTGCCGCCGCGACGGTGCTCGGACCGGTTCCCGACGGGACGGGGTTCGACGAGATCTGTCTCGGCACCGAGAGCGACCTGGCGGACGCCGTCGTGGTGCCGGGTGGCGGTAGCCGTCTTCCGGCCAGCCTGTCCACTGTAGAACGCCGTGAGCACACCATCCGGATGGACGGAAGGGCGGTCACCCAGTTCTTCCGGTCCAAGTTCCCGCAGCTGCTGCACGATCTGCTGGCCGACAACGACCTGAAACTGGACGAAATCGACGCTTTCGCCTGCCACCAGGCGAACCCGGTGCTGTTGAAGGCAGTGGCCGCCGAGCACGGGATCGACCAGGAGCGGCTCATCGTGGTGGCCGACCGCATCGGCAACATCGGGTCCGGATGCACACCCTACGCGATCGCAGAGGCGGTGGCCCGGGGACGTTTGCGGCCGGGCTCCCGGGTGGTCCTCGTCGCGTTCGGCGCCGGCATGACGTGGGGCAGTGCGTTGCTGACCTGGGCGCCGGGCGTTCGGCTGCTGGACGCCACCCCCGCCCCTGCCGCCCGTGCCAAGGAGAGTGTGTGATGACTACTTCCGGTCTCATCGGGCTGGGTATGAGCCTTCCGCCCGACATCGTGCCGAACGACAGGTTGATCCAGGACAACGGGCTCGATTCGAGTGACGAGTGGATCCGGACGCGCACCGGGATCAGTGCGCGGCGGATGGCCGACGAGTACACGAGCACCGGCGATCTCGGCGTCGCCGCTGGTGCCGCGGCCCTCGCCTCCGCCCGGTTCGTGACGGGGGGCGACGTCCGCCCGGACATGGTGATCCTGGCTACGACCACGCCGGATCACCGGTGCCCGTCGACCGCGCCGCACATCGCGCACCGCCTGGGCCTCAAGGACATCGCCGCGGTCGACGTCTCCGCCGCCTGTTCGGGGTTCGTGTACGCGCTCTCCCTGGCCCATGCGCTCGTCGTGGCGGGAACGTACCGGCAGGTCCTCGTCGTCGCCGCGGAGACCTACACGACGACGTTGATCGACCCGCACGACCGGGACACCGCGATCCTGTTCGGCGACGGGGCAGGGGCGGTCGTGGTGGCCCCCGCGGCGCCAGGAGACCCGGGTGCGATCGAGTCGATCCAGCTGGGCAGCGACGGCACCGGGCTGGAGGTTTTCCACGTGCCGGCCGGCGGGTCGAGGTCGCCGTTCCGGATGAGCCAGGGCCCGGTCGAGGAGCTGTACGTCAAGATGAACGGGCGCGCGCTCTACACCAGCGCCGTCCGCCGGATGACCGCGACCGCCAGGGCCGCGCTGAGCGGAGCGGGCTGGTCGGTCGAAGAGGTCGACGTGTTCATCGGCCACCAGGCGAACCAGCGGATCCTCGACAGCGTCGCCGAGCACCTCGGTCTTCCACCCGGCCGGCAGCAGGGGAATCTGCGCGAACTGGGGAACACGGCCGCCGCGTCGGTGCCACTGGCTGTCGCGGACGCCGCGCTTCGCGGGGCTGCCGGCCCTGGCGACCGCACCCTTCTCGCCGCGTTCGGCGCCGGCTTCACGTGGGGCTCGGTGGCACTGCGGTTCCCGGCCGCCGTGCCCTACAGCCTCGCCCCGCACGCCGCCGGAGCGCCGGAACCCGCGGCGCCCGGCCGCCGGGTCGCCACCCACGCTTGATCACAGTTCCAGGAGAGGAAGCGATGACCGAACGCTACGAGCAGTTGACCCGGACCCTGGTCGAGAAGTTCTCGGCCGACCCGGAGCAGATCGACCCCGGCGCCACCCTGGCCGAACTCGGCCTGGATTCGCTCGCGGTAGCCGAGTTGTTCATGAACCTCCAGGACGAGTGGGATGTGCCGTTGCAGGACGACATCGACTCGATGGAGCTGACCCTCGAGCAGGTGCTGAAGCTGGCCGAGTCGGCGGGATGACGAGGGTTCCCGGCCGGTGGACCTCACCGGCCGGGAACACCCTCCAGGTGCTTCGGGCGCTCGTGGACCCCCACGCTCATCAACGCGATGTCGACGTAGCGCCGGGCGACCTCTTCGGGTGTCATCGGGCCCGTGGGGTGGTACCAGCGCGCGATGGACTGGCACATGCCGAGCAGGGCGCGGGCCGTCTCGGCGGGCTGCGCCACCGTGAAGATGCCCTGCACCGTGCCGTCGGTGACGACGCGGACCAGCAGGTCTTCCACTTCCTTGCGGATGGCCGCGTAGCGCTTGCGGTTCGGGGCCGACAGGTAGCGCAGTTCGACGTCCAGGGTGGCCAGCTTGACGCGGTGCGTCATGTACAGCACGACCGCCTCGATCATGTTCACGAACTGCAGGTCGGGGCGGTCGCCGGCGTCGTCCACCGCCGCCCGCGCCCGCCACGCCACCTCGAGCGTGCCCTTCTCCAGCAGCGCGACGAACACGCCCTCCTTGTTCTCGTGGTGGTAGTACAGCGACGGCACCGTCTGGCCGACCCTGCGGGCGATGTCCCGCACGGACGTGCCGTAGAACCCGCGCTCGTAGAACGCCTGGAGCGCCGCGGCCAGCAGGGGGGTCAGGTCGAGCGGCTCGAAATTGCGCCAGTCGCCCTGCCCGCCCCGCGCGGGGCGGGTCTTCCTCGCTGCTGCTTTCACGCCTGTCCACCCGACTTTCGTCCGTTGCCGGTGCCTGCCAAGGTTACGCCCCGCCTCAGTAGATCGCGGCGTACATGATCTTCTCCTGCGTCGCCTCCGCGCGGCTGAACTCCGCGACCGCGCGGCCGAACCTGGTGACCAGGATGCGGTCGGACACGGCGAGGATCTCCGGCAGGTACGAGGAGATGACGATAACGGCCTTGCCCTCGTCGGCGAGCGTGCGGATCAGGTGGTGGATCTCGTCGATGGCGCCGACGTCGACGCCGCGCGTGGGCTCGTCGAAGATGACCACCTCGGGCTCGGCGACCAGCGACTTGCCGACCACGACCTTCTGCTGGTTCCCGCCGGACAGCTCGATGATCTTCGCGTCCGCGTTGATCGCCTTGATGCGCAGCTTCGCCGACCACTCGCCGGCGATGCGCTTGCGCTGCGAGCCGGACAACAGCCACTGCCTGCGGCCCCGGCGCGAGGCGAGGTAACCGAGGTAGATGTTGTCGGCGACGGTCATCGTCTCGAAGAAGCCGTCGAGCTTGCGGTCCTCGGTGATGTAGACGATGCCGTCGTCGATCGCCTGCTTCGGCACCCGGTAGCGCACCGGTTTGCCGTTGAGGAGCACCCGCCCGCCGTGGATCCGGTTGCGTTTCAGTGCGCCGGTGACGATCTTCGCCGTCTCCGTCCGGCCGCTGCCGATCAGCCCGGCGATGCCGAGCACCTCCCCGGCGTAGGCCGAGAACGACATGTTCTTCACGACGTTGCCGAGGATCAGGTTCTCGACTTCCAGCACCCGGCGGCGCCGGACGTGGCCCTCGCGCGCGGCGGGCCGGTTCCGCGCCGGCCCGTCGAGCGGCCTGCCCACCATGTACTTGACGATCTCGTCCCGCGACGTCTGCTTCGCGTCCAGGCAGGCCACCCGCTTGCCGTCGCGCAGGACGGTGACGCGGTTGGCGATCGCGAGCGATTCCTCCAGCGCGTGGGACACGTAGATGATGCCCAGGCCGGCGTCGCGGAGGTCCTCGATCACGTTGAACAGGTGCAGGGTCTCCTCGGGGGTCAGGCTCGCGGTCGGCTCGTCGAAGATGACGATCCGGGCGCCGGTCCGCAGCGCCCGCGCGATCTCCACCATCTGCTTCTTCGCCGCGCCGAGGTTGGACACGTAGGCCGTCGGATCGACGTGGAAGTTCATCGACTGCAGCAGCTGCTGGGCCCCGATGTTGAGCGAGCGGAAACGGGTCAGCAGCTTTTCGTGGCCGAGCTCGATGTTCTGCGCCGCGGTCATCGTCGGCACCAGGCTCGTCTCCTGGTAGACCATCGCGATGCCGTGGTCGAGCGCCTCGTGCGGCCGCCGGAACGAGACCTCCTCGCCGCTGATGCGCACCACCCCGCTCGAGTGCTGCACCGCGCCGGCGAGGATCTTGCACAGCGTCGACTTGCCCGCGCCGTTCTCGCCGACCAGCGCGTGCACCTCGCCGGCGCGCAGGTCGAAGTCGACCTCGGAGATGGCGTGCACCCCGCGGTAGGTCTTGGTCACCTTCGCCATGTCGACGAGCAGCGTGCCGTCGCCTGCCGGATCGATGTCCAGCTGCTCCACCAGTGACTGGCTCATCGCGCGTCACCCGCCCTCGTGATCAGGACCTCGTCGGCGCCGCGGACCGCGACGAACAACCGGTTGCCGTACTGCTTCACCGACGTCACCCCGTGCCGCCGCCCGCCGCCGCGGCTGTGCATGCTGCGGACCGGGTAGCCGTCCGCGTCCAGCCGGGTCACCAGCCCGTAGGACCGGGGCGGCGCCCACGGTTTGATCACGCCGAGCTTGCGGATCTGGCCGCCCTGCAACGGTTCGAGGCCGGAGTCGAGGCCACGCAACGCGGGGCGGATCCACAGGTCAGGTTCGATCGTCCGCATCATCTCCTCGACGTAGTCGCGCTGGGTGAGCACGAACTCGACCAGCTGGGTGCGCAGCGCGAACACCGCGAGCCAGTACCCGCCGCCCGAGGCCGGGCTGATCCGCCCCGGATAGCCGGGCAGGTTGTCCCGCAGCACCTCCGGCCGGCCCGGATCCGCCAGCGGGTACCGCACGAGCCGGTGCGACCACGCCTCGCTGACGACGAGCGAGCTCTCGTCGGCGGCGAGCGTCACGCCGCTGGGATGGGCGAGGCCACGGGCCAGCACCGTGGTGCGCCGGGTCCGCGGGTCGTGCCGCAGGAGCCGGCCCAGTGCGTTCTGCTCCATCAGGTCGCGGACCCAGTCCCCGCCGTGGTGGCGCGACGAGCCGTCGGTCAGGTAGATCGTCCCGTCGCCGGCCACCACGACGTCGGTCAGGCAGTGGGTCGGCACCCCGTCGGCGTCGGCGTCGACGAGGACCTCGGTGCCGCCACCCTGGTCGATGCGGACGAGCCCGAGACCCGCCACGCACACCAGCAGCCCGCCCTCGTGGTCGACGGTGATCGCGCCGGCGTCGCCGGGCACGGTGGCGGCGATCTCGTGGTGGGCGAAGTTCAGCCCGTACCGCCGCACCACCTTGTCGGCCGTGGTCACGTAGAGCGATCCGAACGCGTCGCGCACCATGTCGTCGGGTTCGGGCAGCTCGTCGATCGACTCCTCGATGCGGTCCAGCTCGTCGTTCGGGGTGAGCCCGCCGTCCAGCGGCGGGATGGCCCTGGCGCCGGACCGGCCGGGGAACAGGAACTCCTTGACCAGTTCCCACGCTTCTGCTCGTGGCACGGTTCCTCCTCAGCTCACCGACGCGTGGTGCGTCTCGCGTGCCTCGCCGGCGGCCGCGGCGGGCGCCTCGCGCAGCTTGATCCGGCCGATGCGGTTGTTCTCCAGCCCGCCGATGTACAGGTAGCCGTCGTGCTCGCGCATCGACGTGATGGTGGAGTGCTTCTTCCCGCCCGGGTCCCAGTAGGTGTCGAGCACCTCGCCCCGCTCCGACACCCGCACCACGCAGCCGTGGTTCATGCTCGGGTAGAGCCATTCGTCGCGGGGGATGCGCTTCATCATGCGGCGGCGGAACTTCGGCATGCGCATCGCCAGGTCGTAGGCGGGGGAGCGCATGCCGCAGATCGCGACCCAGTACGCGCCGCCGGAGGCGCGGTTGATGTTGTCCACGTACCCGGGGAAGTTGTCCATGAACACCTCGAGCCGGCCCTTCTTCGGGCCGCTGTGCCAGTACCGCAGGATGCGGCACAGCCAGGTCTGGGCGATCAGCACCGATTCGCCGTCGTGGGCGCAGCACACGCCGTTGGGGAAGACGAGGTCCGGCACCGCGGTGCGGGTCTTGCCCGTGGCCGGGTCGTAGCACAGCAGACGCCCGTTGGGCCGCCCCTCGATGCCGTCGAGGACCCAGTCGGCCATCTCGAACCGGTTGGTGGCCTCGCTGAAGTAGATCTTGCCGTCCGGAGCGATGTCGAGGTCGTCGGGCAGGCGCAGCCTCGAGTCGTCGCGCAACCGGGTCCACGTCCGGTTGGTCTCGTCGGAGAGCTTGCGGTGCTTGCCGTCGGGCGAGACCGAGTACAGGCCCATCCCGCCGACGCAGACGATCAGGTTGCCCGCCGCGTCGAAGGCCAGGCCGAGCGGATGCCCACCGATGCGCGCGAACACCTCGCGTTCGCGGTAGCCCTCCCCGGAGAACCGCAGGATCCAGCCCTGCCGGGTGCCGCAGTAGATCCGGCCCTGGTCGTCGAGGATGACGTCCTCGGGGCCCTCGACCTCGCCGAGGCCGATCTCCTCGGCGTCGCCGAGCCGGTCGTTGATCTCGTACGGGCTGCCCGAGCCCCGCCGCACGTCCGGCGGGGTGCCGTACTCGACCAGGGTCGGGTTGACGTAGGTCTTCTGGATCGCCTTGCCGCGGTTCTTGCCCCACTTGGTGTCGAGCCCGACGGCGATGATCAGCACGATGGCCAGCGCCGTCTGCAGGACCTCACCGCCGACGTCCATCAGCAGCAGCCCCTTGCCGAGCAGGCTGATCGTGGCCGCGCCGATGAACGCCCGCCACACCGTGCCCTTGCCGCCGGACAGGCTGATGCCGCCGAGGATCACCGCGGTCAGCACGCTGAGCTCCATGCCTTCGCCGACGCGGGCGCTCGCACTGCCCAGGCGCGCGGCGTAGAAGACACCGGCGAGCGCGCACAGCGCGCCGGAGATGACGTAACCCAGCAGCAGGACGCGTTCCACGCGGATGCCGGCGTGCCGGGCGGCCCGCCTGCTCGCGCCCACGGCGGTGACGTGCCAGCCGAACCGGGACCGGCTGAGCAGGATGTGACCGGCGACGAGCACCACGAGCAGCGTGACGAAGCTGAACGGGATGCCGGCCACCTTGCCCGTGCTGAACCAGTCCCACACCGGGTCCATCAGGAACACCGTGGCGGTCTGCGCCGAGTAGTGCAGGTCCAGCAGGTTGAGGACACCGCGGAAGATGATCAGCGTGACGAGGGTGGTGAGGAACGGCCGCGCCTTGAGGTAGGCCACGATCGACCCGTTCACCGAGCCGAGGACCGCGCCGACGACGATCGTCAGCAGGATCGCCGGCACCACGGGCACACCCACGACGGTGATCAGCAGGAGCACCACGATGTTGCACAGCCCGAACATCGAGCCGACGGACAGGTCGATCCCGCCGGAGATCATCACGATCGCCATGCCGAGGCAGACGAGCGAGATCTCGGCGAGCTCGGTCGCCGAGGACAGCAGGTTCGCCGTGGTGGCGAAACCCGGTGCGGCGAAGGAGAAGAAGACGATCACGCCGACCAGGATCGCCAGCGGGATCGCGGGTTCCATCCACCGCTTCTCGAAGAGCTCGGCGAACACCTGCTGCGGGGAGAACCGGTATCGCAGGTGCCGCAACCGGGTGCCCAGGTTCTCGTTCTCCAGAACGTTGCGCTCCGGTGGCCGGCGCCGGGCGGGCACGGGCCGGACTTCCGTACTTGCCGTCATGGCGGTCCCTCTCGGTGGCGGCGGGTCAGGAAACGGTGAGCCCGTCGCTCTTGCCGTCGTAACACATGTTCGGCTGGTTCCAGTTGGACTTGTCGATCTTCACCAGCGGCGTGTAGTCGGCGATCCGGGCCGTGCCGGGCGCCTGGCCGGACTGCAGGAGGTACTTGGCGATGGCGACGATGTCCGTGCCCTGCGTCGGCACCGAGTATCCGTAGGACTGGTGGAACATCCCGTCGCGGATGCCCTCGCAGGTGATCGAGCTGTGGTCGGAGGTGAACACCTTGACCTGCCCGAGCTTCCCGGCCTCCTTTATGGCCGCCGCCGATCCGTACTGCATCTGGTCCCAGAAACCCCAGCTGGCGCACAGGTTCGGGTGCTGC
>NZ_JAKGSD010000049.1:0-5850 GCF_021654135.1 Amycolatopsis tucumanensis
TCGTTGCGTGTCAGGCGACGGGATGACCACCCAGCTGCCTTGGGTTCAAAGATCAAGGGCGCTGCTGGCGCGGGAAGGGCTGCAGCAGGCGCACTGACTGGCGGTCGGAGTCGGGGCGGGCCGCCAGCAGGTCGCGGACCGGGCCGTGGCCGGGTAGTACCGCGGCCGGGTCGATTTCCAGCCACGGGATCAGCACGCTCGCACGCTCGCGCGTCCCGGGGTGCGGCAGCAGCAGCTCCGGGTCGTCCGAGCGCACCCCGTCCACCGTGACCACGTCGACGTCCAGCGTGCGCGGCCCCCACCGCAGTTCACGCACCCGGCCTGCCCGGCGTTCCAGCTCCTGGCCCGCCCGCAGCCACGACCACTCGTCCCGCTCTGGATCGTCCACAATGCACACCGCATTGAGAAAGTCCGGCTGGTCCTCGACGCCCCACGGTTTCGTTTCGTACACACTGGACACCGCGACCACCGCCGGCCCGAAGAAATCGATCACCGACTTCAGGTACGCCAGCCGATCGCCCAGGTTCGAACCCAGCGACAGGACCGCCCTCACACGCGCTCCCGGTGCACGGTCACCGCCACGTCCGCGAAGTTCAAGGGAATCGGCGCGGACGGCTTGTGCACCGTCACCTCGACCGCGGACAACCGCGAGTCCTTCAGCACCTCGTCCGCGATCCGGCCCGCCACGCTCTCGATCAGGTCGTACGGCTCACCGCCGACGATGTCCGCCGCCAGCTGCGCCAGCTCGCCGTAGTGCAGGGTCTGCGTCAGATCGTCCGAAGCGGCGGCGGGCGCGAGGTCCAGCCACGCCACGATGTCGACGACGAACTCCTGCCCGTCCCGCTTCTCGTGCTCGAACACCCCGTGCCGCCCGAACACGCGCAGCCCGGTGAGCGTGATCCGGTCAGGCACGCCCGCGCCTCCACGCCGCGGCGACCGCGACCGCGTCCAGCGACGAACCCACGTTGTGCACCCGCACGCCCCACGCCCCCTTCACCGCGGCGATCGCCGACACCGCCGCCGTCGCGTCCTCCCGGCCGTCCGGCGGGCGCGGCGCACCAGTGGAGTCGGCCAGCAGGCTGCCCAGGAACCGCTTGCGCGAAGCGCCCACCAGCACCGGGAAACCCATGTCCAGGAAGACTTCCAGCCGGTTCAGCAACGCCCAGTCGTGCTCGGCGCGCTTGGCGAACCCCAGTCCGGGGTCGACGACGATCTTCTCCGGCGCGACCCCGGCGGCCAGCGCCGCGTCGACCCGCGCCTGCAGCTCGCGCCGCACGTCCTCGACCACGTCGTCGTACTCGGCCAGCGCGTTCATGTCCTTGCTGTGCCCGCGCCAGTGCATCAGCACCCACGGCGCCTGGCTGCTCGCGGCCACCTTCGCCATGTCCGGGTCGGCCAGGCCGCCCGACACGTCGTTGATGATCTCCGCGCCCGCGTCCAGCGCCGACTCCGCGACGGCCGCGCGGGTGGTGTCCACCGAGAGCCGCAGGCCGTCGGCCGCCAGCGCACGCACCACGGGCAACACGCGAGCGGTCTCGGTCTCCGCGTCCACCCGGGACGAACCGGGCCGGGTGGATTCGCCGCCGACGTCGATGATGTCCGCGCCGCGCGCCCACATCTCGTGCGCGTGCGCCAGCGCGGCATCCAGATCGAGGTACCGGCCGCCGTCGGAGAACGAATCCGGCGTGACGTTCAGGACGCCCATCACCAGACAGCGGTCCGGCGCCCCGGTGGTCATCGACGGCCCTTGATCAGCTCCAGCGCCTCCGCCCGGGAGGTCGCCGACGTCTGCAGCATGCCGCGCACGGCCGACGTCGTGGTGCGCGCGCCCGGCTTGCGGATGCCGCGCATCGACATGCACAGGTGCTCGGCCTCGACCACGACGATCACCCCGCGCGGCTCCAGCTTCCGCACCAGCGCGTCGGCGATCTGCGACGTCAGCCGCTCCTGCACCTGCGGGCGCTTCGCGTAGAGGTCGACCAGCCGGGCCAGCTTCGACAGGCCGGTGACCTTGCCGTGGCTGTTCGGGATGTAACCCACGTGCGCGACGCCGTGGAAGGGCACCAGGTGGTGCTCGCACGTGCTGTACATCGGGATGTCGGTGACCAGGACGAGCTCTTCGTGCGACTCGTCGAACGTGCGCTCCAGCACCGACGCCGGATCGCTGTACAGCCCGGCGAACATCTCCCGGTAGGCACGGGCGACCCGGGCCGGAGTGTCCCGAAGGCCCTCCCGGTCCGGGTTCTCGCCGACGGCCTCCAACAGCTCACGCACCGCTTTCTCGGCGCGCGCCTGATCGAAGACCGGCCCCTCCTCGGGCGTCAGCTCACTGTCGATCTTGACCGTCCTGCTCGTCGGGGTTCCGCCGGTGCTGGCCCTGCCCCTCCTCGGAGCCACCGAACCAGTCACCCTGCCGCGGCTGCTCGCCCTGGTTCGGGCGCCACGGAGTCTGACCACCCGGCTGGGTCGCCGGGGTCCAGCCCGGAGGCGCGCCGTAGTTCGGCGGGCCGGACTGGTTGCCGCCGTTGTAGGGCTGCGGCCACTGACCGGTGCCGTTCGGGCCGTACGGGCGGCCACCGCCGTTGGGCGGCGGGTAGTTCCCGCCCGACGGGGGCGCGTACGGGTTCGACGGCGGTTCCGGCTGGCTGTAGGGCGGGCCACCGGGCAGGTCGCTGCCGCCCGGCGCGGTTCCGACCGGGGTCGGCACCTGGCGCGGCGCCGGCTTCTTCTCCGGCGGCGGCCACGGCTCGCCGCGCTCCATCGCCAGCTCGCCGGGCGTCTTGATCGGCGGCTTGTCCGACGGCGTGCGCTCACCGAACTCGTTGAAGACGGTGATGTGCGGCCGCTTCTCGACGGTGGCGAAGATCCGCTCCAGGTCCTTGCGGCTGAGCGTCTCCTTCTCCAGCAGCTCCAGGACCAGGTCGTCGAGCACGTCGCGGTAGGTGTTGAGCACCTCCCACGCCTCGGTGTGCGCGGTCTCGATGAGCTTGCGGACCTCTTCGTCGATCTCGTGCGCGACCTCGAGCGAGTAGTCCGCCTGACGGCCGGCGGAGCGACCCAGGAACGGGTCGCCCTGGTCCTGGCCGTACTTCACGGCGCCGAGGCGGGCGCTCATGCCGTACTCCATGACCATCGCCTTGGCGATCTTGGTCGCCTGCTCGATGTCGGAGGACGCGCCGGTGGTCGGCTCGTGGAAGACCAGCTCCTCCGCCGTGCGGCCACCCATCGCGAACACCAGCCGGGCGATCATCTCGGAGCGGGTCATCAGCTGCTTGTCGTCCTCCGGGACGACCAGCGCGTGCCCACCAGTCCGGCCGCGCGGCAGGATGGTCAGCTTGTAGACCGGCTCCAGGTCCGGCATCGCCCACGCGGCGAGCGCGTGCCCGCCCTCGTGGTAGGCGGTGATCTTCTTCTCCTGCTCGGAGATGATCCGGCTCTTGCGCGCCGGCCCGCCGATGACCCGGTCGACCGACTCCTCCAGCGCCGCGTCGGTGATCACGTGCCCGTTCTGGCGGGCGGTGAGCAGCGCGGCCTCGTTGATGACGTTGGCCAGATCGGCGCCCGACATGCCCACGGTGCGCTTGGCCAGCGCGTTCAGGTCGACGCCCTGCGCGAGCGGCTTGCCCTTCGAGTGCACCTCGAGGATGGCACGGCGGCCTGCCAGGTCCGGCGCGGACACCGGGATCTGCCGGTCGAAGCGGCCGGGGCGCAGCAGCGCCGGGTCCAGGATGTCCGGGCGGTTGGTCGCGGCGATCAGGATGATGCCGCCACGCGAGTCGAAGCCGTCCATCTCGACGAGCAGCTGGTTCAGCGTCTGCTCGCGCTCGTCGTGACCGCCGCCGAGGCCGGCGCCGCGCTGGCGGCCGACCGCGTCGATTTCGTCGACGAAGATGATGCACGGGGCGTTCTGCTTGG
Source organism: Amycolatopsis tucumanensis (assembly GCF_021654135.1). Taxonomy (GTDB): domain Bacteria; phylum Actinomycetota; class Actinomycetes; order Mycobacteriales; family Pseudonocardiaceae; genus Amycolatopsis_E; species Amycolatopsis_E tucumanensis. The sequence goes on from NZ_JAKGSD010000049.1 coordinate 3,916, forward strand.
CCTGCTCGAACAGGTCGCGGACGCGGGAGGCGCCGACACCGACGAACATCTCGACGAAGTCCGAACCGGAGATCGTGTAGAACGGCACGCCGGCCTCACCGGCGACGGCGCGCGCGAGCAGCGTCTTACCGGTGCCGGGCGGGCCGTAGAGCAGCACGCCCTTGGGGATCTTCGCGCCCAGCGCCTGGTAGCGAGCCGGGTTCTGCAGGAAGTCCTTGATCTCGTAGAGCTCTTCGACCGCCTCGTCGGCGCCGGCCACGTCGGCGAACGTCGTCTTCGGCATGTCCTTGTTCAGCTGCTTGGCCTTGGACTTGCCGAAGTTCAGGACGCGGTTGCCGCCGCCCTGGGCGTTGTTCATCATCCACATCAGCAGCAGGAGCAGCAGGCCGAGCGGGATGATGTAGTACAGGATCTGCGTGAAGAAGCCCTGCTGCGTGACCGTCGTGTTGAACTTGACGTTCGTGCGTTCGATCAGGCTCTGGTAGATCGAGCCTGCCGACTGCGACGGGTACGAGGTGATGATCTGGTCGACCTGCTGGCCGTCGACGTCGATCTTGTTCGTGAGCGACAGCTTGAGCTGCTGCTCCTTGTCCTCCAGGTTCGCTTCCTTCACGTTGTTGCCGGTGATCTGGGCGATCGCCTGTGAAGTGGGTACCTGGGTGTATCCACGGTCGCTGTCGAAGAGGGTGTTGACCGCGAGGAAGATCAACACAACCGCGACGATCCACAGCAGCGGGTTCCTGAGCAGGCGCTTCCGGTCCATATGCCTCGGCCGTTCGGCCTCGACCCTCCCTGGCTAGGCGGTAGATGTCACATCCGCCGTCACGGTGTAGACAACAACTTGCGGTGTGCGAGGAACACCCCGTCCATCCAGGGTACAGTCCGGCCGACATGGGCACCTGCACGAGTCTCAAGCAGGTCAACGGCCGGTGCCGTGGTCTGGTTCCCCGGAGCGGTCCGGGTCAGTTGCCCGGCTCGGTTGTGACGCCCGCCACCATCTCGCCCAGCCTGGTGCGCAGCGTTTTCGCGTCCGCGGAGGACACGGTCACCCACTCCCGCCCGTCGGCGCCCGGCCGGGACAGGCTCAGGTACCGGCCGGTGGCCGTGTCGAACCAGCCCAGCACCGGTGACCTGCGACGACCGCTCACCTCGGACCTGCTGTTCGCGGCCAGCTGACCGCCGCGCAGCCGGGGCTGGCCTGCCAGCCGGGCGTAGGCCTCGCGCGGGTCGGAGGAGCCCTCGGACAGCGACCGGCGCCGCGGCTTCGGGTCGCCGCCGACCGGGACGGCCGTCCTGGCCGGCTGGATCCGCAGCGCCTCGTCGACCGGAAGTGTGATGGAAGCCTCCGTGCCACGAGTGCCCGGCGGCAGCAGGTCGACGACCGTCGAGGCCAGGCCCTCGGGGAAGGCCGGCCGGATCCAGATGCCTTCGGCGTCCTGGATCGCCACCACGCCCAGGGTGCCGTCGGTGGCGGCGAGTATCGACACCGGCGGGACCTGGAAGTCCGGGATGTGCACGGCGTCGATGCTGGTGGTGCCCTGCGAGAGCACCCGGAACCAGTCCTCGACGCGCGGGTCGAGGCGGCCGTAGTGGTCGCGCAGGCCGCGGGCCTTCAGCTCCTCGTGGGCCCGCTGCCGCAGCCGCGCGCGCTCGTCCATGGTCGCGCCGTGCGAGCGCACCTGCAGCGGGTACGGCAGTTCGCCGATGCCGGCCGCCTCCCAGAGGAAGTCGAACGTCATCGGGGTGAAGAACTCGGGGCGGTTCACCGGGCGCTCTCCGGGGTCGGGGTCTCGCCGGCCGCGTGGGCCATCGGGGGCGCGGCATCGGCGGAGGCGGCTACGAGCCGGCTCTGGCCACAACCGGCCTTCATGAGGTGGTTCACCAGGCACCACCCGGCGCCAGGGTCTCGCCGGCGGCGCTGACCAGCATCTCGCC
>NZ_JAKGSD010000049.1:5945-63406 GCF_021654135.1 Amycolatopsis tucumanensis
CTAGAGTCGCGACCTTGCCGCAGCCGCCAGGGCGGCGGTGGGCCGTTGCCTCAGGTTCACCGCAACCGCCGGGGTGGCGGTGCGCCGGTGCCGCAGGCGCGACGCAACCGCCAGGGCGGCGGTGGGCCGCTGCCTCAGGCGCGACGCAGTCGCCAGGGCAGCGGTGCGCCGCCCACCGACCTGCACAACACCGATCACCAGGCACCACCCGGCGCCAGGGTCTCGCCGGCGGCGCTGACCAGCATCTCGCCGAGCCGGTGCCGCAGGTTCGCCGCGTCGGCGGGGGCGATGGTGATCCAGTCGCGCCCGTCGTGACCGCGGCTGGCCTGCGTGAAGTATCGGCCGTCGTCGGTGTCGAACCAGCTCAGCACCGGCGGCCTCGTCTTCGCGCCGCTGCGGCTGCGGGCGTTGGCGCCGATCTGCCCGCCGCGCAGCCGCGGCTGGGCCTGCAGCCGGGCCAGCGCCTTGCGGTCGTCGTCCGCGCTGGTCCGCCCGCCGGCCGGGGTGCGGCGCTGCAGGAAGTCGGCCCCGGTGGCCGTCATCAGCTGCTCGAGCGGCACGGTGATCGACTTCTCGCTGCCCCGCCGGGCGGCGGGCAGCAGGGACACGATGGCGCTCGCGAGGCCGTCCGCCGGCATCGGCTGGAAGTGGAAGCCCCGCTCGTCGTGCACCGCGAGCACACCGCGCCCGGACAGCGCCGCCGCCACGGCGAGCAGCGGACGCGCGTCCGGCGCGGTGATGTGCACGCTGTCCAGGCTGGTCTCCGACCCGGCCAGCACCTCGAAGAACTCCTCGACGTGCGGCGCGGGGCGGCCCCGGCCGTCGGCCGCACCACGCGCGGCGAGCCGGTCCAGGGTCTGCCGCCGCAGCTCGGCACGCTCGTCCATCGTCGCGCCGTGCGAGCGCACCTCCAGCGGGTACGGCAGTTCGCCTGCTCCGAAGGACTCCCACAGGAAGTCCAGTTCCAGCGGAGTGAGCAGCTCCGCTCGCGCCATCAAGTCCCTCTTTCCCGGTTCGCGCGGTTGCGCCGGATCAGCGGTCGTCCTCGTCGTTCCAGGCCCCGATGACCGGCGGCGCGGTCGCCACGTTGGCGCCGAACGCCTCGTCGGGGTCGGCCTCGACGAGGAAGGAGGCACGGGTGTGCTCCTCGTCCTCCGAGCCCTGCGCGCCGGCACCCATGCCGCCGCCCATGCCGGACGCCGGCGGCGGGGTGCCTGCCCCACCGATGGTCCCACCGGTGTTCATGAGGCTCTGCTGGGCCTGCTGCTGCTGCTGCGCGGCGCCGTGGGCCTGCTGCGACTGGTCCGAGCTGGCCGCCGTCTCGTCGGCCGCCGGGCGCTCCTTGGCGCCGGACTTGCTGCCGCGGCCGAGAGCGGCCTTGCCACCCACCGCGGCGAGACCCGCCGTGCCGAGACCCGCCACCGCGCCCAGCGCCGCCGCACCGCCACCGCCGGACGACGTCGGCGCCGCGGTCACCTGACCCGCGCCGGAAGCCGCGCCTGCCGCCGGAGCGGGAGCCGCCGGGACACCGTGCGGACCGGGGGCGCCACCGGGCTGGCCACCGGCGGCGAAGCCCGCCGCGCCGCCGCCGGGGATCCCGGTGGTGACGCCGCCGACCGGGCCGAGCCCGACCGACCCGAGGCCGCCGGGCACCGCGCCGGAGCCGGCCCCGACGGACTGCGCCGAGGTGCCGCCGAAGCGGCCGTCCGCGGGCAGGCCGAGCGACTCCGGGCCGAAGCTCGGGGTCGCGCTGTCCACCTCGGACATCGCCTGGGTGTAGGCGTTGAAGTACTGGACCTGCTGGGCGTGCACGGCGCGGGCCTCGTCGGCCTGCACCTTCATGTCGGCGACCATCGCAGCCGGGCCGCCGGCGAGCATCGCCGCGGTCTGCTTGGCCGGGTCGAACTCCTTCGGCGCGGGCATCTTCTTGACCTCGGCCGCCGCCGCGGCCTGCTGCGCCATCCGGTTCGACATGGTGTGCGCCGCGTCGCCGGCCTGCTTGCTGGAGTTCGCGATGCCGACCAGCGCGCCCTGCGCGGAACCGGAGCCCTGCCCGATCCACGCGTTGCCCAGCTCGGCGATCGCGTTGTACAGGTCGTCGGCCGCCTGGTGCAGGCTGTCGCCGTGGGACTGCCACTGCCGCCCGGTGGCCTCGGCCGTGGCCGGGTCGTTGTTCTGGGTGGCGCCGAGGTAGAGCTGGTTGCTCTCCTGCGAGGCCCAGTTCGGCGGGCTCGCGATGGCGCGGTCGCCGCCGTAGGTGAACCCGCCCGCGCTGTTGCGCGCCTGCTGCACCAGCGCGGCGGACTCGCCGTTGTCGCCCAGCTGGACGGCCTCGCCTCTGGGCTCGTTGCTCGGAGAAGTCATCGTGATCGGTCCCCCCGCCTTCAGACCTGGCGACCGGACGCCAGCGCGTCTTCGGCGGCCTGCTCGATCTTGTCGTAGTGGCTCATCGCCGCGACGATGGCGTCCTCGGCCTGCTGGTACTGGTTGTAGAGGTTGCGCAGCGCGGTCGCGTACGACTCACCGCCCCCGTCGGCGCGCTGCACGAACTTCGCGGCGATGGCGTTGCCGACCGGGTTGTTGCCGAGCTTGGGCGGCTCGGCAAGGGCTCCGGCGTTGCGCAGCAGGTTCTCCACCTGGTCCTTGCCGAGGCGGATCTTCTTCAGAACCGCCTGCGCGGCGTCCGGGTCGACCCCCAGCTGCCCGTTCACGGCGGCGTTCCGGAACGCCGCGGCGTCCGCGTAGCTCCCCATCAGTTCTCCCTACCCCACGTCCGTACCGCATCGCGGCGCGTCACCCTCGTTCGCGTAGGTTAACGCACCGCACCGACACTTATGACGCGTTCCGGCACGTTCGGGTTCACGAATTTCCGGTGCTCACGCACCGTGTTCAGGCGCCGTACACCTTCGGATCAAGGGTGCCGATGTAGGGCAGGTCCCGGTAGCGCTCCGCGTAGTCGAGGCCGTACCCGACCACGAACTCGTTGGGGATGTCGAAGCCGACGTACCGCACCGGCACGTCCACCTTGACCGCCTCCGGCTTGCGCAGCAGCGTGACGACCTCCAGCGACGCCGGGTTGCGGCTCGCCAGGTTCTTCAGCAGCCAGGACAGGGTCAGTCCGGAGTCGACGATGTCCTCGACGATCAGCACGTGCCGCCCGGTGATGTCCCGGTCGAGGTCCTTGAGGATCCGCACCACGCCGGAGGACGACGTGGACGAACCGTACGAGGAGACGGCCATGAACTCCAGCTGCGCCGGCATCGGCAGCACGCGGGCGAAGTCGGTCATGAACATGACGGCGCCCTTGAGCACGCCCACCAGCAGCAGGTCGCCGGCAGAGGTCTCGCGCTCGTAGTCCGCGGCGATCTGCTTCGCGAGCTCGGTGATCTTGTCGTTGATCTGCTGCTCGGTGATGAGGACGGAGGCGATCTCGCCTTCGTACACGGGTCAGTCCCCTCTTGTTTCCGGTGGATTCATGGCAAGCCTGCCATGCGTCCGGGTCACCACCAAGCCGCCGGGTAGCCAAACACCGCCCTGGCCACGCCACCGCGCGACCAGCGCGTCGACGGACCGCAGGTGGGCGTCGGTGAGGTCGCGCGCGCCATGCGCGGTGAGCCAGTTCCGCAGGATCCTCCTGCGGAGGGATGCGGGCAGCGGCGCGAGCTCCCCGATGTCCGGTTTCCCGTGCCGCGCCAGGAAGTCCGCTGCGAGCGCGTCGAGCGCCTCGGAATCCTCCCTGAGCTGGGCGGCCGTGCGGGCGAGTGCCGCCGCGACCCCGCCGTTGAGGACGTCTTCCAGCAGCGGCAGCACTTCCGCGCGCAGGCGCACCCTGGTGTAGCGCGGATCGCTGTTGTGCGGGTCCTCCCACGGGGTCAGGCCGAGCGCGCGGCAGGCGTCCCGGGTGGTCGCGCGAGGCACGTCGAGGAGTGGCCTACCCCACGGGAGATCCACAGCACGCATGCCGGCGATCGAACGCGGACCGGAGCCGCGGCCGAGTCCGAGCAGGACGGTCTCGGCCTGGTCGTCGCGGGTGTGGCCGAGGAGGACGATGCCGCGGTGATGCGCGCGGAGCGCGGCATAACGGGCGTTCCGGGCGGCCGCCTCAGGGCCACCCGGGCCGGTCACCTCGACCGTGAGGACTTCGGCGGAGTCCACGCCGAGCTTGCGCGCCGTCCCGGCCGCCTCTTCGGCCACGCGCGCTGAGCCCGCCTGCAGCCCGTGGTCCACGACCAGCGCCCGCACCGGCAGCCCGAGCCGCCGCCCGGTGAACACGGCGGCCTCGGTGAGCGCCAGCGAGTCGGCCCCACCGGACAACGCCACGTCGATCGCCGGCACGCCGGGGCACTCCGCCAGCAGGTTCCGCACCGCGCGGCGCACCGCGGCGACCGCGGGGTGCGGCCCGGTCACGGGTGGACGCGCCGCACCCAAGCCTCGGGATCGGCGATCTCGGCCCGGGTCGGCAGCGTGTTGGGCGAGGTCCAGACGGCGTTGAACCCGGCCATCCCGACCCGGTCGACGACGTGCCGGGTGAAGGCCGCGCCCTGCGCGTACTGGCGGATCTTGGCGTCCACCCCGAGCAGCGCCCGCAGCAGCCGGTCCAGCAGGCCGCCGCCCTTGCGCCGCTCGGTGAACCGCGCGCGGATCGTCTCGACGCTGGGCACCACGCTCGGCCCCACCGCGTCCATCACGTAGTCCGCGTGCCCTTCCAGGAGCGTGGACAGCGCCAGCAGGCGGTCGAACACCTCGCGCTGCTCGGGCGAGCGCAGCAGCTGCCCGATCGCGACCAGCCCGTCCGCCTTGGCGCGCCGGGCCTCGCGCAGCGCGTCCGGCAGTCTGCCGAGCAGGTCGGTCATCCCGTCGTCGTCGCCGGTGAGGCCGCCGACCAGGCGTTCGACCTCGTCGGCGAAGTAGTCGCGCAGCCAGCCGACGGCGGTGAACTGCAGCCGGTGCGTGCTCTCGTGCAGGCACACCCACAACCGGAAGTCGCGGCCGGGCACCTGCAGCGCCTGCTGCGCGGTGACCACGTTCGGCGCCACCAGCAGCAGCCGCCCGCCGCCGTCCGGGCCGCCGAACGGGTCGTACTGGCCCAGCACGCGGGAGGCCAGGAAGGCCAGCACCACGCCGGTCTGCACGCCGGCGCCACCGGCCAGGACCGGCCCCAGCGGCCCCGCCGGGTTCGGCGGCAACGCCTTCGCGGTGAGCGCGTCGAGCCCGGCGGCGGCCGAGCGCACCCAGCCGGGCCGGTCCACCACGTCGCCGGGGAGCAGCGGCAGCCCGGCGCCCAGACCGGTCAGCTCGCGGACGTGTGCCTCGGCGTCGAGCGACAGCTCCCGCAGCTCGGTCACGGCCAGGCCGGCCTCCTCGCGGGAGACCACCGGCCCGCCACGGGCGAGGAAGGCGCCCGTGGAAGCGGCCAGTGACCAGTCCACGACCGGCCGGGACGCAACCTCGCTCATCGTGTTCACCTTCCCGAAGCTATCGGCAACCACAGCCCCTCAGCGAGGCCGCGACGACGTCCAGTGCCGCCCGCGCGGGGTCCTGGTCGGCGCCGTCGGACATCAACGCGAACACCAGGACCCGGCCGTCCTCGTCCAGCACTACCCCTGCCAACGTGTGGACGCCGGACAGAGTGCCCGTCTTGGCGCGGACCCACCCCTTGCCGGATCGGGAGTTCGGGGCGTCATAGCGGTCGGCGAGGGTGCCGCTGCCGCCGGCCACCGGCAGCCCGGCCAGCATCGGGCGCAGTTTCGCGGTGCGCGGGTCCTTGCCGTCCGGTCCCGCGGCGACGGCCAGCACCTGCGCGAGCAGCTTCGCCGGGACGCTGTTCTGCGGGGACAGCCCGCTGTTGTCGCTCAGCTTGACCTGGGAGACGTCGAACCCGTTCTGGGACAGCACGGACAGGGTCGCCTGCGCGGCGCCGGCGAACGACGCGTCGGCGCCGGTCGCGATGGCCGTCATCCGGCCGATCGCGTCCGCGAGGGTGTTGTCCGAGGCCTCCAGCGCGTGCGCGATCAGCTCGCTCAGCGGGGCGGACTTCACCTCGCCGAGCACCTTCGCGTCCTGCGGTGCCGTCGCCTGGCCGGACGCGGTCGCGCCGAGGCGCTGCGCGAACGTCTGCAACACGGTGTTCGCCGGCTGGGCGACGCGCATCGAGTGGTCGTTCGTCGGGTCGGTGAGGCCGCCGTCGAGCATCACCGGCGTCATCGCGGCGGTGTAGATCGGGGCGTCGTCGGGCGCCCAGCCCGGCGCGGTCTGCGCGCCGGACCAGATCGAGGTGTCGATCTGGACCTTCTTGATCGCGCCGCCACTGGCCTGCTTCACCTGCGCGACGAGGTCGTCGAGGTGGGCGGCGCCGGCGTAGACCGACTGCTGCCCGGCGGGCAGCGAGGACAGCGTGATGTCCCCGCCCGCGACGATGACGGCGGTGTCCGGCGACGAGCCCTGCACGACCTTGGTGCTCAACTGCGTGCCCGGGTCCATCGCGAGCAGCGCGGCGGAGGTGGTCAGCAGCTTGGTGGTGGACGCCGGGGTGCGGAACTGGCTGGAGTTGCGGTCCCACAGCAGCTCGCCGGTCGCCGGGTCGATCACGGCGCCGGTGAGCGTGCCCAGCGCGGCGTTCGCAGCCGGGCCTGCCAGCGCCGAGGACACCCCGGACGACGTCGGTTTCGGCGCCGACGCGCTGGGCGCCTTGAGCGAGAGGGCCACCGGCACCGGCTGCGGGCTGTCGCCCTTCGGCAGGTTCGGCGCCCACGGCAGGCCGAGGCGGTTGGAGACGTACGGCGTGGCGAGCGCGGCGCCCACCGCGACGACCAGCACCAGCGCCACGATGCTGCCGATCAGCACGCCCTTGCGGCGGCGCTTCGGCTTCGCCTCGGGTTCGGCGGGCGGCTTCTCCTCGCCGGTGGTCGCCTCCGCGGGGTGGATTTCGCCGCTGGGCTCGATCCGCATCGGCTGCACCGGCGGAACGGCCGCGGGCGGCACCGGCTGCGACGGCTCGGCGGACTGCTGCTGGGCCGACGGCTGCGGCGGCTGCTGGGCGGACTGCTGCGGCGGCTGCGCCGGTTGGGCGGACTGCGGCCGCGGCGGTGCCGATTCGGCGGACTGCTGCGGCGGCTGCTGCTGGGCGGGCTGCTGTGGCCGGTGCTCCGGCGGCGCGGGCTGCGGTCGCGGCTGCGCCGGCTCGGCCGACTGCGGCGACTGCGGCCGCGGGACCCGGTGCGGCTCGGTCTCCTGCTCCGGCACCTGCCGCAGGTCGATGACCTGCGTGCTTTCCGCGTCCGGCTTGGCCGCCGGGATGAACTGGGTCTTCTCCGCGTCCCGCTCGGCAGGCACGAACAACGTCGGCGATTCGGGCAGGGAAACCTTGCCGGGCACCGGCAGCTGGGCCGTGGCGCCGCCGTCAGCGGAACTCTCCCCGCTGCCGGCGTCGGTGTCTTCCGACGGCCACTCGGGCTGTTCGTTGCTCGGCACGCACCCCTCCTCCAGACCGGCGACACACCGCGGGCAAACTCACTGTTGTCAAGACGACATCAGTGCGACTTCCCAACGGCGCGTGGTCCACACTAGTGAGAACAAGTTAGCGAAACCGTAAGCCGCCGGTACCGGCGGGAAAAGACGAGGTCAGCGAGGACGCCGTGGAGTTCGACGCCACGATCGAAATCCCCAAGGGGGAGCGCAACAAGTACGAGGTGGACCACAAGACCGGTCGCATCCGCCTGGACCGGACCCTGTTCACGGCCACCCAGTACCCGGCCGACTACGGCTTCATCGACGACACCCTTGGGCAGGACGGCGACCCGCTCGACGTGCTGGTGCTCGTCCAGGAGCCGACGTTCCCGGGCTGCCTGATCCGCTGCCGCGCGATCGGCATGTTCCGGATGACGGACGAGAAGGGGCCGGACGACAAGGTCCTCGCGGTGCCGTCCGACGACCCGCGGCTGGAGCACCTGCGCGACATCCACCACCTGAACGAGTTCCACAAGCTGGAGATCGAGCACTTCTTCCAGGTGTACAAGGACCTGGAGCCGGCCAAGAGCGTCGAGGGCTCGCAGTGGGTGGGCCGGTCCGAGGCGGAGGCCGAGATCAAGCGCTCCTACCAGCGTGAGATCGACCGGCTCGCGAAGGAGGCCGCCGAGGGCGGCGAGCACCACTGAGTGCGCCCAACGAAGAACGCCCCTTCCCCGCGCGGGGAAGGGGCGTTTCTCGTTTCGATCAGGCCCGGTAGCCGGGGATCGGGTAGGCGGCGAGCAGGTCGCGCACCTCGCCGGCGATCTTGTTGATCGCGTCCTCGTCGTTCGCGGCCGCCGCGGCGATCGAGCGGTCGATCCACTCGGCGATCTGCGGCTGGTGCTCCGGCGTGAGACCGCGGGTGGTGATGGCCGCGGTGCCCAGCCGGATGCCGGACGGGTCGAACGGCTTGCGCGGGTCGAACGGCACCGTGTTGTAGTTCAGCTCGATGCCGGCGCGGTCCAGCGCCTGCGCGGCCGGCTTGCCGCCGATCTGCTTGCTCGTCAGGTCGACCAGCAGCAGGTGGTTGTCGGTGCCGCCGGAGACCAGGTCGAAACCGCGCTCGATCAGGGCCTCGGCCAGCGCCTTGGCGTTCGCGACGATCGCGTGGGCGTAGTCGCGGAACTCCGGCTTGGCTGCCTCGCCCAGCGCGACGGCGATGGCGGCCGTCGTGTGGTTGTGCGGGCCGCCCTGCAGGCCGGGGAACACGGCCTTGTCGATGGCCTTCGCGTGGTCGGCGTCGGTCATGATCATCGCGCCGCGCGGGCCGCGCAGGGTCTTGTGCGTGGTGGTGGTGATCACCTGCGCGTGGCCGACCGGCGACGGGTGCGCCCCACCGGCGACCAGGCCGGCGATGTGCGCGATGTCGGCCACCAGCACGGCGCCGACCTCCTTCGCGATCTCCGCGAAGGCCGGGAAGTCGATGGTGCGCGGGATCGCGGTGCCGCCGGCGAAGATCAGCTTCGGGCGGTGCTCCAGCGCCAGCTCACGCACCTGGTCGAGGTCGACGCGGCCGGTCTCCTTGCGCACGCCGTAGCGGACCGGGTTGAACCACTTGCCGGTGGCCGAGACCGACCAGCCGTGGGTGAGGTGGCCGCCGTCGGGCAGCGCCATGCCCATCACGGTGTCGCCGGGGCTGGCGAAGGCGAGGTAGGCGGCCAGGTTCGCGGGCGAGCCCGAGTACGGCTGCACGTTCGCGTGGTCGACGCCGAACAGCGCCTTGGCGCGCTCGATCGCGATCTGCTCGACCTGGTCGATGAACTGCTGGCCCTCGTAGTACCGCTTGCCGGCGTAGCCCTCGGAGTACTTGTTGGTGAGGACGGAGCCGGTGGCCTCCAGCACCGCCTGGGAGACGTAGTTCTCGGAGGCGATGAGGCGGATCTTCTCCGCCTGGCGGCGCGCCTCGTCCTCGACGAGTCCGGCGATCTGCGGGTCGGCAGCGGTGAGCTCGGGGATGGCTGGCTGGTGCGTCATCTTCCTACTCCTGACACTGGCCACACCCAGGCGCGCGGTGCCGGCCTCGTCGGTCGCTTCCCGGTGGTGCTCCACCTCTACGGCGCCAGTCGCTGAAACGGACGCGTCCCAGCTTAGTCGACCGGTGCCACGCCTTCCGCGTGCCGCTTGGCCAGTTGCTGGTAGATGGCCGCGTTGTGGTCGACCCAGCCTCTCGCGGAGTCGGTCAGCGGCACGAACTTCTTGGCCGGGCTGCCCATCGCGATGACCTCCGGCGGCACCTGGGTGCCCGGCGTGACCGTGGAGCCGGCGGCGATCAGCGCGCGCTCGCCGATCACCGACTGGTCCAGCACGGTCGAGCCGTTGCCGATCAGGGCCTGCTCGCCGACCGTGCAGTCGTGGACGAGGCACATGTGGCCGACCGTGACGTTGCGGCCGATCTCGCACACGCCGGTGTTCACGTGGACCACCGAGTTGTCCTGGATGTTGGCGCCCTCGCGCACGATGATCTTGCCGAAGTCGGCCCGCAGCACCGCGCCGTACCAGATGGAGACGTCCTTTTCGATGACGACGTCGCCGATCAGGGTCGCGGTGGGCGCGATCCAGGCGTCCGGGTGCACGGTGGGGCTCACGCCCTCGAAGGAGAACAGAGGCATACCCCGAACCTTAGGGCAGACAGAGCGACTCGATCTCCTCACGGAGGGTGGCGAACGGGCGCCGCCGGACGCGCTGCTGCACGACCGCGCCGAGCAGGTAGGACATCAGGGCCCGGGCGCGGGCCCGCGGGTCGATGACGCCGACGTCCGCCAGCAGCTCGGTGAGCAGTTCGGTGACCGACCGGAGCATCGCCTCGATCGCCTCCGGGTGGTCGGCCCTGCTGACGGCGATCCAGTACTCGAACCACAGGAACGCGGAGTTGGGGCGCTCGGTGAAGGCGTCGAGGTAGGCCTCCAGCACCGCCCACAGCTTGTCCCTCGGGTCGTCGTGGCGGGCGGCCACCGCGCGGAGGTCGTCGAGGAACGTCGTGACGTGCGCGGCCATCGCGCGGTCGACGAGCACGTCGGTGTCGCTGAAGTAGTAGTGGATCGCGCTCTTGGTGAGCGGGCTCGCGTCGGCGATGGCGCGGGCGGTGCACCCGGCGAGCCCGTCCCTGGCCAGCACCTGCCGGGCGGCTTCGACGATCTGCTCCTGCTTGGCGAGCTGGTTCGGCGAGAGCCGCTCGCGCTGCCCCGGCGGGGTGACGGTCACTGCGGTGTCCTCCTGGAACGACGAGGACGCCCAGCCTAACCTTCGGGACCGGTGTCCTGAACGGCCCCCGGGTGCTCGTCCCGGGGGCCGTCCGGACCGGGCGCCGTCAGAGGTCCAGGATGTCCAGCAGACCGCCGTCGTCGTCATCGTCGTGGTCGGCGTACGTGCCGTCGTCGCTGTGGTCGGCGTACGTGCCTTCCTCGGCGGCCGCGGCGGTGGCGCTGTACGACGCGCCGTCCGGGCCCGCCGTCGCCGACACCTGCTGGTAGGCGACACCCTCGTGCTCCTCGACGGTGTCCGCGGAGGCGATCCCGGCGGCCCCGAGCGTCAGCGGCAGGGCGATGGCACCGGCGGCGACAGTGCGAGTGATCATGCGCATTCTCGATCGTCCTTTCTCTGCCGACGAGCGGCAGATGAGGCGTTTTCTCCTTGCGCGAAGCCGTTTTCGGCCTCGCCGGGGGCTTGCCGGTGATCGGCGGGACTATTCGCGGGCGCCGGTGTGTCGAGCGTCACCCGAAGTACCGGAGCGGTTACCTTCCGAGTATGAGGATCGCTCGCGTCTGGTTCGGTGTGCACGCGCTGGTGGTGCTGATCGGCGTGGTCACGCAGCTGTTCGTCACCTCGGGAGTGATGGGCGGCCGCTACGACTCGGCGGCCGCGCGGATGGCCAACGTGTTCGCCTACTTCACGATCCAGTCCAACCTGATCGTGGGATTCACGAGTCTGCTGCTGGCGATCCGTCCACTGCGGACGTCCACAGTGTTCCGCGCCCTGAGGCTGGACGGCGTGCTCGCGATCGCGGTCACCGGCATCGTGTTCCACCTGGTGCTGGCCGATCTCCAGGACCTCACCGGATGGGCGTGGGTGGCCGACTTCCTGTTGCACACCGCATCCCCGCTGCTGGGCGTGCTCGGGTGGCTGCTGTTCGGGCCGCGCCGGGCGGTGACCCCGCGGATCATCGGCTGGTCGGTCGTCTACCCGCTCGCGTGGGTGGCGTTCACGCTCGTCCGCGGCGCGGTCGACGGCTTCTACCCGTACCCGTTCGTCGACGTGACCGCCATCGGGTACGGGCGGGTGGCGGTGAACTGCCTGGTGATCGCGGTGCTGTTCCTCGCGCTCGCGTTCGGCGCGATGCTGCTCGACCGGCTGCTAGGTCGCGGCCTCGACGACCCGGACGAGCCCCGTCTCCGGCGGGACGTGCAGCACCGCCCGGCCGAATCCGGCCGCGAGTAGCGCCGCCTCCGCCTCGGCCTCGTTGGCGAAGTGCAGGTGCACCTGTCCGCGCACGAACGCCGACAGCGCCCGGACGAACGCCCGCACCGCGAAGTCCGAAGTGGCCAGGTGCAGGTCCGACAGGTACCGGCCGCGCTCGAACCGGCCGAGCGCCCTGGCGAAGCGCGCCCACATCGCCCGCACCGCAGGCTCGTCGAAGTAGTTGACCAGCCCCTCGGTGACGATCACCAGTCCGCGGGCCGGGTCGAGGCCGGCCACCAGCCGGTCCAGACCGGTCTCCTCGAGGACGTCCAGTTCGGCCACGCGGTGCCCAGGCCCGGCGGGAGGCGCGCCGCGCAGGGTGCGGCGTTTGCGCGCGGCCATGTCCGGCAGGTCCGCTTCGAGGTAGGTGAGGCCCGGGTGGCGGCGGGTGAACCGCCAGCCGCGGGCGGACAGCCCGGCCGCGACCTCGACGACCTGGGTGATCCCGTCGCGCTCGACGGCGTCGGTGAGCAGCCGGTCGATCAGGCGGTGCCGGGCCAGCAGGAAGCCGTCGAGCGTCGGTCCGCCCAGCGCGCCGCTGGCTGCAATTACCGGCCGCAGCAGCCCGTGCAGGACACGCCCCTCAGCGGTCGCGAAGGCGGGGTCGGAGAGCCCGCCGCGCACCCACACGAAGCCGGTGTAGTGGGCGGTCGGCCTGATCGTCTCGGAGCGGCGGGCCATGGCCGGAGAGCCTAGGCCGGAAACGACGTCGGGGGCCCTCCGAGTGGAGAGCCCCCGACCGTTGCCGGAGCCGCCTAGGGGAATCGAACCCCTGACCTGCTCATTACGAGTGAGCCGCTCTGGCCGACTGAGCTAAGGCGGCAACACGAACTAGTGTAGCGGCCCCGTTCGCGTCACTTCAGCACCCCCCGCGTCGTTAGGCTGTGCGACGCCGGTCACTCGAAGATCGGCCCGGTCGTACTGGGAGGACCTTCCACATGCGTCGACGCATGCCTCGCGCGCTGGCGCTGCCGGTCGCCGCGGCCGTGCTCGTCCTGTCGGCCACGCCCGCCGTGGCGCAGAGCACGATCCCCACCACCCCGACCCCGCAGCCGGCCAACCCGGGGCAGCCGCCGTTCATCGGCCAGGAGGGTCCGCAGCCGCTCGGCCACGCGGTCGCCGACGCGGCCGCCGCGCTCGGCGTGCTGCGCCTGCTGCCGAACTCGGTCCCGACCAGCACGATCCTGCCCGGCTTCGGCGAGCAGCTGCCCAAGCAGTCCGCGCTCGAAGCCGGGATGGGCCTGTCCAGCGCGCAGGCGAACTCCGAGGCGCTGCTCAGCTACGAGAAGTCGATCGCCCAGTCCTCCCCGCTCGGGCTCGCGATCGGCGGGAACGCGCCGCAGGCGCCGGGCAGCCTCGTGCAGACCGCGCTGCCGGACAACGAGAAGCCGCTCACCGGCGGCCTCAACGCGCCGGAGAACCCGCTGCTCAACGTCGGCCTGCTGAACGGCAAGGTGCACGCCCGCTACAGCCCGACCCTCGGCCCGTGCGTCGGCACCATCGCCGATGCCAGCACCTCCCTGGCGAGCCTGTCGCTGCTCAACGTCATCCCGTCGCTGCCGAACCTGCCGATCGACGGCCTCGACCTGCAGAACGTGCAGCTGGCCGACGGCTTCGACCCGGCGCAGGGCCTGCAGACCCTCGGCGGCCTGCTCAGCGGCGGCAACCAGACCAAGTCCGACGGCACGAACTCCGTGCTCAGCCTGCCGAACACGCTGTCGTCGCGGTCGGTGGTGCAGCTGGTCGACATCCCCGGTTCGCCCAACAAGGCGGTTCAGTCGGTCTCCACGCTGCAGGCCGCGGACATCGAGATCCTCAAGGGCACCCCGCTCGAGCTGACGCTGAAGGTCGTCAGCCAGCCGACGCTCAAGGTCACCTCGACCGGCGACGAGAAGACCTCGAAGGTCGAGTACACCGCACCGGTGATCACGATCGAGCGGCAGGGCAAGGTGCTCTACACGCTCGACGCGACCAACCCGACGAAGGACATCCCGATCGGGCTGCCGCTGTCCGGTCTGTCCCAGCAGTTCGGCCCGCTGGAGGACCTGCCGGTGGTCGGCGGACTGGTCGCCACCGCGCAGAAGGGCCTGCAGCAGGTCCCCGACACCGCGGGCAAGGTGCTCGACCTCGGCGTCCTGCGGCTGAGCATCGCCGAGCTGACCCAGAAGGGCCAGAACCTCACCGACCCGTTCAAGGGCTACCAGCTGGGCGCCTCCGCCCGACTGCTGGACCTGCAGATCCTGCCGACCGCCGGACTGAAGGACCTCCTCCCGGCGGGCAGTGACTCCCTGCCGTCGTCGCTGGCGCAGCTGTCGCTGGGCGAGCAGATCGGGCGGGCGTACGCGCCCGAGGGCGGTGTCGTGTGCGGGACGACGACCACGCCGCCGCCGCCGGGCAACGCGGCTCCCCCGGCCGCGCCGCAGAAGCTCGCCTACACGGCCGGCGCCTACTCGGCGGTGCCGATGTTCTGGACCGGCACGGCGATGCTGCTGCTCGGGGTCGTGCTCGTGGCGGCGTTCCCGGCCCGGAAGCGGTTGAAGGCGGTTCCGGTGAAGCCGTCGCCACGGCCACGGGACTGACGTTCTGAGGAAGGGGCGGTGCCGCAACCGGCGCCGCCCCTTTTTCACGCGTCCGTCAGCCGTGGCGCAGGGCCGTCAGCATCGCTTCCACCGCGATCCGCGGCTTGACGTTCCACAGGATCGCTTCGCGGCAGGCCAGCACCGCTTCCAGGCGTTTCAGCGTCGACTCCGCCGTCCACTGGCGGGCGGCCTGCTCGATGTCCTGGGCGTGGTCCGGGTGGTTGTAGCGGGCGTCGGCGCCGCTGACCGCCACCAGCACGTCCCGGTAGAAACCGGCGAGGTCGACCAGCGCGAGGTCCAGCGTGTCGCGCTGGGTGCGGGTCGCCCGGGACTTCTGGCGCTTCTCCAGCTGCTTGACCGCCGCTTCGGCCGCGCGCTTGGCCCCGGCGACGCCCTTGCCGGTCGCATCGCCGCCCATCGCGTTGCGCAGCTCCGCCTTCTCGGCCTCGTCGCGTTCCTTGCTCTCCTCCGTCGCGTCCGCTTCGGCGGCGGCGATCAGGTCGTCGGCGCAGCGGAACACGTCACCGGGACGCGACAGGCCCAGCGGGATCCGCAGCACCGCGGCACGCCGCTTGCGGGCGTTGTCGTCCGTGGCCAGGCGCCGCGCGCGGCCGACGTGACCGCCGCACACCGACGCGGCCCACTCGGCCAGCTCCGGGTCGACGCCGTCCCGCTCGACCAGCACGCGGGCGATCGCCTCCGCCGCCGGCGTCCGCAGCGTCACCAGGCGGCACCGGGAACGGATCGTGACGGAGATGTCCTCGGGGTGGTCCGACGGCGCGCACAGCAGGAACACCGTCCGCTCCGGCGGCTCCTCGACCGCCTTGAGCAGGGCGTTCGACGCGCCCTCGGTCAACCGGTCGGCGTCCTCGATGATCACGACCTGCCACTGGCCCGTCGTCGGGCGGCGGGCGGCGGCCTGGACCAGCGCACGCATCTCCGCGACCGAGATCGACAGGCCCTCCGGGATGACCAGCCGCACGTCGGCGTGCGTGCCGTGCATCGCCGTCCGGCAGCCTGGGCACTGGCCGCACCCGGTGCCGGTGATGCACTGCAGGGCCGCGGCGAACGCGCGGGCCGCCACGGACCGGCCGGAGCCGGGCGGGCCGGTGAGCAGCCAGGCGTGCGTCATCGCGCCCGGTGGCGCGGGCTCGCCCGCGACGATCTGCGCCGCCGCGCGCGCGGCGGAGGACAACACGTCGACAGCGTGGTCCTGGCCGACCAGCTGGGCCCACACCCCGGCCGGCGCGACGACAGCGGTCACCTGGCCTCCACCTCGGCCAGCGGCACCAGTCCGAGCTTGCGCTGGGCGAGCACGGCCGTGACCGCGGTGCGCACCCGGTCGCCGACCTCGTCCGCGGGCCCGTCGGCGTCCACCACGACGTAGTGGTCCGGGTCGGCGGCGGCCATCTCGCTGAGCAGGTTCTGCACGCGCCACTGGTCCTCGACCGAGATCGGGCCGGGCGCGTTCGCGCCGGGGTCGGCGTCCAGCAGCACCGTCACGTCCGGCCGGAGGCGGCCGGTGGCCCAGTCGGCCAGGCCTTCGAGTTCCTTCGCGTCCAGCCCGGCGACGGCGGACAGGTGCGCGAGCGGCGAGTCGACGAAGCGTTCCATCACCACGATTGCGCCGCCGTCCAGCGCGGGGTTGACGTTGCGCTCCACGATGTCGGCGCGCACCGCGGCGGCCGCGAGCGCCTGCGCCCGCGCCCCGGACAGCGACGCGTTGCCGATGAGCGCGGCGAGCCGCTCGTCGTCCAGCGCCGGGTCCGCGGCCAGCACCACCGGGCGCGGACTGGCCGACCGCAGCCACTCGGCGAGCTTGGACGCCTGCACGGCGGTGTCCGCGGCCGTGGTGCCCTCCAGCGCGATGAGCAGGCCGTTCACGCGGCGCGGACGGCGCCGGATCGCGTTGCGCAGGTCCGCCATGATCGGCTCGGACCGGCGCGAGTCCATCTGCCGGTAGGCGATGATGCCGACGACCGCGGCGAGCGCGCCGCCGCCGAGCATCACCGGGCGGGTGCCGTCGATGATGATCGGGTTGCCCCAGACCGTGATCGTCCGCGGCTTCGTCAGACCGATCAGCAGCGGCACCAGCGAGACTGACCCGAACACGATGATCTTCATCATCGACTGGTAGATCGCGTTGATCCGGCCGCGGATCGCGTCGTCGACCTGCGAGCCGATGATCGTCACGCCGGTCAGGAACGCCGCACCCGCGCACGCGCCGACGATCGCGACCGCGATCAGCGACACGGTCAGGTGCGGCGACAACGCCACCAGGATCAACGCCAGGCCGGCGAGCACGATCGAAATGCCGAAGAGCCGGTCGTGCGGGAGCCGCCGGGCCAGCTTCGGCGCGCCGCCCATGCCGGTCGCCAGCCCGATGAACACGGCCACGACCAGCAGGCCCCACGCCGAGTCGCCGGCCAGCAGGCTCGACGAGTACGGCTTGGCCGACCCGACCACCGCGCCGCCCGCGGCGAACGCGCCGGCCGCGCCGATGAGCAGGCCACGGACCAGCGGCGTGCTCCGCACGTACTTGCCCGCGTCCTTGACCAGGGCGCCCAGCCCGGGCTTGTCCGCCTCCGCGACCGGCTTCGCGGCCTTCTCGGCCTGCTCGTGTGAGACCTCGGCCATCCGCGGCTTGCGGACCGACAGCTCCGGGATGCGGGTCAGCACCAGGATCGCGCTGGCCAGGTACAGCAGCGCGATGAGCACGACGATGACCTTGGCGACGCCCAGCTCGCCGAAGAACCCGGAGGGCAGGCCGACCGAGGCCGCGATCCGCGTGACCACGGCGTAGAGGCCGCCTGCGGTGACCGTGGCGAGCCCGTACGTCATCACCAGCCCGAGCTGGTTGGCCGTCTCCACCTGGTCCGGGCGCTTGAGCAGGTTCGGGACCGCCGCCTCCTTGGACGGGATCCACATCATCGCGCTCGCGCTGGCCAGGAAGTTCGCGATGTAGAGCCACCAGGACGTGCCGACGAAGGCGACCGACAGCAGGAATCCGCAGCGGAACAGGTCGGCGACGAACATGACCTTGCGCCGGTCGAAGCGGTCGGCGAGCAGGCCGCCGAGCGGGGCGAAGATCAGGCCGGGCAGCAGCGCGGAGAGCAGGACGCCGGTGAAGGCGAAGTTCTGCGCGGTGTAGTTGGTGGTCAGCTGGGTCGCGAGGCTGGTCAGGCCGAGGATGGTCAGCCAGTCCGCGACGCTGCACAGGTAGGTGACGCCCCACAGCCGCCGGAACGGCCGGATCGCGAGGACCCGCCGGGCCCGGTGGATCGTCGAGGCGTCACGCCCTGCCGGCGCCTCACTTCCTGCGCCGGGTTCCACGTGCACGACCTCGCTGATCGGACCCACCCCACTCACTCCCGTGGCGCTGGGGAACCCCTCGCGCGACAAACCGGCATCCCCCAACCGTGGGGCCAGGGTAGCTCTGTCGATCTGAGAGTGCCCGTCGTGGTGGGCGGTACGCGTCCGAAACGCGAAGATCGTCCCGTCGCGGCCTACTCGAAGATGCCGGTGAGGGTGTCGATCAGGCTGGACAGGAACTGGATCGCGAGCACGCCGAACACGACCATCAGCAGGATCGCGACGAGGAACGCCGCCGACCCGCTGGACGGCTTCGCCCTGCGGACCGAGCCGCTCTGACCCGGCCGCGGCAGGCGGAACGACGGCTTCGCCCACGAGCCGATCCGCTGGCGCCCGGTCCACGTGCGCTGACGCGGCAGGATGCCGAGCGGCGGCGCGGGCGGCACCGCGGGGGCCGGAGCCGCCGGCGGTGTGTCGTCCGTCGGCACCTCGGCCGGGGTCGCCGGCTTGTCCGACATGGCCTCGATCATCTCGCGGACCTTCTCCGGGTCCGGCTCGACCGGCTTGGCCACCTTCAACGGCTGGTAGCCCTCTTCGTCGCCGACCGACCCCGAGACGGCGTCGCCGAACGTCAGCGGCGGCAGGCCGGACTGCGTGCCGTCGCCGAAACGACCGTCGTCCTTCGCCGGACCCATGGTGACCACTCCCGTGCGATCGGAAACACCTCGTCCCAGCGTAGTGGGCTTTTCCCGACGCGCACGCGCCCATCCGGGCAACCCCGTGATCACTGTGCGCAACCGGAAGTTCAGGCACAGGTCATCGCCGCCTCGACCGCGTCGGTCATCCACTGCGCCAGCCGGTCGCGGTCGGACGGGACCAGGAACAGCTGCGTGCCCTCGCCCGGTTCGGTGACCGTCGCCAGGACGTGCCGCCCCAGGTCGTTGTCCACCACGACGTAGCCGAGCCGCGGGAACTGCGCGCAACGCCGGTCGAACGCCATCAGATCGACCACCGTCGTGCCGGTGCGCGGCCGCCGCAGGAACTCCCGCACCCGCGCCGCCTGCTCGGCGTCCCGCCCTGCCAGCTCGCCGGAAGGGCCCGCCTGCAGCATCACCGAGCCGAACCGGCCGCGGCGCTGCTCGGGCACGAACCCGACCACCCGGTCGAACAGCGTCCGCAGCTCGCGGTAACCCCAGCCACCGACCTCCGTGCTGTCCGGCCGCCAGCTCCACAGCACCCCGGCGGCCGTGTCGGCGTAGACCCGCACGTCCAGCGGGCCGTCGAGCCCGCTGTGCACGCCGGTGAGCACCATCCGGATCGGACCGCGCAGCATCAGCGCGAACGCCCGCATCGCGTCGTCCGTCAGGTCGCCGCCCTCGACGAACGGCGAGTCCCGCAGCTGCGCCATCCAGGCGTTGTGCTCCTCGGCCTCGGCCACCAGGTCGGCCGGGTCGTCCGACCGGCTCAGCGGATACCGGATGCGCTCGACATCGTCGTCCGTCGCGTACGGCGCGTACAGGTCCCAGGTGCTCGCGCGCTCCGGCACGGCGTCCAGCACCGGCCGGGCGGCCTCGGTCAGCAGTTCGTCGATCGTCGTCACGGGGGCAGTGTGCACCCGGGGTACGACAGTTTCGGTCGAACTGCTGTTCGAGACCTACTTCTTCGCGGCGGCCTTCTTCGCCGGGGCCTTGCGCGCCGGCGCCTTCTTCTTCGGCGCCGGGCCCTTCGCGCGCTTCTCGGCGAGCAGCTCGGACGCCCGCTCCGGGGTCAGCCCTTCGATGCTGTCGCCCTTGCGCAGGGTCGCGTTGTACTCCCCGTCGGTCACGTACGGGCCGAACCGGCCGTCCTTGACCACCATCGGCTTCTTGGACACCGGGTCCTCGCCCAGCTCCTTCAGCGGCGGCTTCGCGGCGCCCCGGCGACCACGCTGCTTCGGTTCCGCGTAGATCTTCAGCGCCTCGTCCAGCGTGATCGAGAAGATCTGGTCCTCGCTCGACAGCGACCGCGAGTCCGTGCCCTTCTTCAGGTACGGCCCGTAGCGCCCGTTCTGTGCGGTGATCTCCTCGCCGGTCTCCGGGTCCTTGCCCACCACCCGCGGCAGCGACAGCAGCTTGAGCGCGTCCTCCAGCGTCACCGTCTCGATCGACATCGACTGGAACAGCGAACCGGTGCGCGGCTTCGGCTTCTTCGCCTTGCTGGTCTTCTTGCCGTCCGTCTCCTCGGGCTCCGGGAGCACCTCGGTGACGTACGGGCCGAACCGGCCCTCCTTGGCGACGATCCGGTGCTGGGTGACCGGGTCGACGCCGAGGTCACGGCCCTCCTGCGGGGTCGCGAACAGCTTCTCCGCGATCTCCACGGTCAGCTCGTCCGGCGGCAGGTCCTCGGGCAGGTTCGCGCGCTGCGGCTTGCCGTCCACCTCGCGCTCCAGGTACGGGCCGTAGCGGCCGACCCGCACGTGCACGGTGTGCCCGTCGTTGTCCTCGAACATCGGGATGGAGTTGATCTCGCGCGGGTCGATGTCCTCGACGCCGCCGCTGACCAGCTTCTTCAGCCCGCCGAGGCGCCCGACCGAGCCGTCCACGCCCTGCTCGCCGCCGAAGTAGAACCGCGACAGCCAGCGGGTGCGCTGCTCGTTCCCGGCCGCGATGCGGTCGAGCTCGTCCTCCATCGCCGCGGTGAAGTCGTAGTCGACCAGCCGCTCGAAGTGCCGCTCCAGCAGCCCGACCACGGCGAACGCGACCCACGACGGGACCAGCGCGGCGCCCTTCTTCCAGACGTACCCGCGGTCCTGGATGGTCTTGATGATCGACGCGTACGTCGACGGGCGGCCGATGCCCAGCTCCTCCAGCTTGCTGACCAGGCTGGGCTCGTTGTAGCGCGCCGGCGGCGTGGTCGCGTGCCCGTCCGGGGAAAGGTCGGTCGCGGTCAGCGCCTGGTCCTTGACCAGCTGCGGCAGGCGGCTCTGCTTGTCGTCGGCCTCGGCGCCGGAGTCGGCGTCCACCGCCTCCACGTAGGCCTTGAGGAAGCCGGCGAAGGTGATCGTGCGGCCGGACGCGGCGAACACGCACTCCTCGCCCGTGCTCGCGGTGCCGGTGATGCGCACCGACATCGTGGTGCCCTTGGCGTCGGCCATCTGCGAGGCGATCGTGCGCTGCCAGATCAGCTCGTACAGCCGGAACTCGTCGGCCTGCAGCTCACCCGCGACCTGGCCGGGCGTGCGGAACACCTCGCCGGCGGGGCGGATCGCCTCGTGGGCCTCCTGCGCGTTCTTGACCTTGCGGGTGTACTGCCGCGGCGTCGGCGAGACGTGGTCCTTGCCGTACAGCTCGGTCGCCTGGCTGCGGGCCGCCGCGAGCGCCGACTCCGACAGCGTCGTGGAGTCGGTACGCATGTAGGTGATGTACCCGTTCTGGTACAGCCGCTGCGCGATCTGCATCGTGGTCTCGGCGTTGAAGCGCAGCTTCCGGCCGGCCTCCTGCTGCAGCGTGGAGGTCATGAACGGCGCGTACGGCCGCCGCGTGTACGGCTTCTCCTCGACGCTGGTGACCTTGAAGTCCCGCTGGTGCAGGCCCTGGGCCAGCGCCCGCGCCGCCGCCTCCTCGAGCACCCGGACGTCCCTGGCGTTCGCCTTGAGCTGCCCGGAGGCGTCGAAGTCCTTGCCGGTGGCCAGGCGCGCGCCGTCGACCGACACCAGGCGCGCCGGGAACTGGCGCGGGGTGGCGTCCTCGCCCGCGTCCATCGTCGCTGAGATGTCCCAGTACGAGGCCGAGGTGAACTTGATGCGCTCCCGCTCGCGCTCCACGACCAGCCGGGTCGCCACCGACTGCACCCGGCCCGCCGACAGCCGCGGCATGACCTTCTTCCACAGCACCGGCGAGACCTCGTAGCCGTACAGCCGGTCCAGGATGCGGCGGGTCTCCTGCGCGTCGACGAGGTCCCCGTCCAGCTCGCGGGTGTCCTCGGCGGCCGCGCGGACGGCCTGCTCGGTGACCTCGTGGAAGACCATCCGGCGGACCGGGACCTTCGGCTTGAGGGTCTCCAGCAGGTGCCAGGCGATGGCCTCGCCCTCGCGGTCGGGGTCGGTGGCGAGGAAGAGCTCGTCGACGTCCTTCAGCAGGCTCTTCAGCTCGGTGACCTTGGACTTCTTGTCCGCGGAGACGACGTAGAGCGGCTCGAAGTCGTGGTCGACGTTCACGCCGAGCTTCGCCCACGACTCGCCCTTGTACTTGGCCGGGACGTCGTCCGCCCGCGACGGCAGGTCGCGGATGTGCCCGACCGAGGACTCCACGACGTAACCCGGGCCGAGGTAGGAGGCGATCTTGCGGGCCTTGGCGGGCGACTCGACGATCACCAACCGCCGACGACCGGCGCCGTTCGCCCCGGTGTCGTCCTTCTTCGTCTTCGTCGATCCAGCCACGCTGTCCGCTCTCCTGCTCCATCCCGCCGCTGCAGCAGCGGCGCCTGTTCAACCAGCAAGTGTGCACGTTGCCTGCCGGTGATGTCCCCCGAGGTGACGTAACACGCCGCCGCGCTTTCTGTCCGGAACGGGCCGCGGCGTGCGTCATCTTCCCCTTTCCACACCTAGCACGTGATACCGGACACACGCTTCGCGGGGCTGCTGAGTAGCCGTTCCGCTACGCTCCGCGTCATGTTCCGCCGCCTGTTCACGATCCTCGCCGTTCTGCTGGCCGGTCCCGCATTGGCCGGGGTCAGCGCCGCGTCCGCCGCGCCCGCCGCCGACTACAGCGGCATCGTCAAGCTCAGCAACTGCTCCGGTTCACTCGTCCGGCTGCCCCAGTCGGACGAGTTCGACCGCGCGCTCGTCCTGACCAACGGTCACTGCCTGGAGTCGGGCATGCCGGAGGCAGGCGAGGTGCTGGTCAACCGGCCCGCCAACCGCAAGATGGTGCTGCTCGGCGCCGACGGCCGCGAGCTGGGCCAGATCCGCGCGACGAAGCTCGTCTACGCCACGATGACCGACACCGACGTCGCGCTCTACGCCCTCGACTCCTCCTACCGGGAGATCGCCCGCGACTTCGGCGGGCACCCGCTGACCGTGGCGGCCTCGCCCGCCAACGTCGGCACGCCGGTCAGCGTCGTGTCCGGCTACTTCACCCGCACCTGGAACTGCTCGATCGAGCGGGTCGTGTACTCCGTCCGCGAGGCGGGCTGGACCTGGAAGGACTCGATCCGGTACGCGCCCGGCTGCGACACCGTCCACGGCACGTCCGGCTCGCCGATCATCGACCAGGGCAGCCGGGAGGTCGTCGGCATCAACAACACCGGCAACGACAACGGCGAGGTCTGCACGTTCAACAACCCGTGCGAGGTCGACGAGAACGGCGTGGTGTTCGCCCGGAAGGGCCTGACCTACGGCCAGCAGACCTACCGGATCCCGGCCTGCTTCGCCAAGAACAACCAGCTCAGCCTGGTGCGGGACGGGTGCCTGCTGCCCAAGCCGAACGTGGCGCTGCCGGTTCCCATTCCCGCCTGATCACACCGCCTGCCGGGCCGGTGCGTGCTGCGGCCACACCGGTTCGGCGCCCGGCGGGGGCATGCCGATGAGCTCGGCCAGCGTCGCGAGACGGCGGCGGCCGGTGACGCGGACGGCAGGCCCGCCGCCCTTCGGCCCGACGAGCTGCGCGGGCACGCCGAGCTGCCGGAATGCCTCGGCGAGCGGCTCGTGCGTGCCCGGCGCGCGCTCGTCGACGGCCAGCAGGTACCCCTGGACGCCCGGACGGCCCGCCGCCAGCGCCCACAGCCGCAGCGCCGCGCCGGTCAGGCGGAACCGCCCCGGCAGCGACTTCCCCTCGTCGTCGAGCCACGCCCTGGCCAGCCCGATCAGATCGGACCGGAACGCGGTGCGGACCACCGGTCCGCCGTCCTCGGTCCGGCCCAGTTCCGCCGCCACCCCGCGCCTGGCGAACTCGGCCACCAGCACCCGAGCGCGCCACACCTCGTCCACCTCGACGGTGAGGCGGGCGGCCGTGCGCGCGAAGCCGGTGATCTGCCCCTGCCCGCACAGGACGCCGCTCAGGTCGGCGATGTCCGGGCCGCTCGCCTCCGCCGAGAAGAGCGACATCTGATCCACAGCGGACAGGGTAGAACACCCGTTCGATTTCCCGCGAGTCGTCGCGCGGAAAAAGTTCTTGAAGTTGACGCAACGTCAAGCTCTACCGTGGTTTTCACGGGCGAGGATGGAGACGAGATGGACGAACCGCTGTCGATCGTCCAGGTGTCGAAGGCCTCCGGGGTGACCTCCCGGACCCTGCGGCACTACGACGACATCGGCCTGCTGCCACCGGCCTTCGCCGACACCAGCGGGAGGCGCTACTACCAGCGGGAACAGCTCATCCGGCTGCAGCAGATCCTGCTGCTGCGGGAGCTGGGCCTCGGCCTGGACACGATCGCGGAGGTCCTCGACGGATCCGTGTCCAAGGCCGAAGCCCTGCGGCTGCACCGGAAATGGCTGCTGGCGGAGCGCGATCGGCTGGACCGGCTCGCCGACACCGTCGCCCGGACCATCGAAGAACTGGAAGGAGGGGAACACATGTCCGCCAAGGAACTGTTCGAGGGGTTTTCGCCGCACTCGGAGAAGGCGAAGTGGCTCGCGCAGGAAGCGGTCGAACGGTGGGGTGAGAGTGCCGTGCAGTCGCACGAGCGGAGCAAGCGCTGGCCGGCCGAGAAGTGGGACGCCGTCAAGCGGCAGGGCGCCGAGGCGGCCGAGCGGCTGGCCGAGCTGGCCCGCGAGGGCGTCCCGGCCGACGACGAGCGCGCGCTCGACGCGGTCGCGGCGCACCGCGCCTGGCTGGAGAACTTCTGGACGCCGGACGCCGAGTCCTACACCGGCCTCGGCCGGCTGTACAGCGACGACGAGCGCTTCCGGGGCGTCTACGAGGCGATCCACCCGGGTCTCGCCGAGTACCTGCGCGACGCGATGGCCGCGTACGCCCGCGCCCGGATGAGCTAGCGGGGCGCGGCGGTCACCTGCACCGTGAGCTGCTGGCACACCGGGGCGTGCGCGATCGCGGTGGCCAGCTCGGGCACGGCGTCGAAGCGGTTCAGCAGGTCGAGGCGGGACACCTCGTCCAGCGGGCCGTGCGCCTGCCCGAGCGTGGCCTCGTCGATCTCGCTCGCGTCGGTGGAATCGAGCCGCTGCTGGGCGGCGGAGGCGCGGTCCCGCACGCCCTGGAAGTCGGTCACGGCCTGGGCCCGCACCTGGTCGCCGCCCGGCACCGGGGACGGCGGCAGCTTGCCGAGCCCGTCCAGCGCGCGGTCCAGTCCGCCGATCACCGACCCGAGCAGTTCGCTCGACGTGCGCACAGCGCGTTGCGGGCTGCTCGGGTCCACGCTCGGCATCGTCGCCAGCCCCTGGACCAGCGAGCCGACCGCGACGCAGTAGTCGTCGGCCCACCGGGTGGCGGCGTCCTGCAGCTGGACCTGCTCCCGGGACAGGCCGGGGCCGCCCGGCTCGACGTTTCTCGCGGGTTGCTGGCCGCATCCGGAGAGGCCCACGCAGAGCCCGGTCAGCACCACCAGGAACACCGACTTCCCGGGCCGCACCCACACACCTCCAGCTGCCGACGTGAAGCTCTTTCCCGACGGTACCGAGACGATTGCGGATCGCAACCGCCGGGCATGGAAAAGGCCGGGTTCGTCACGCTCCGTGCGCGACGAACCCGGCCTTTTCGACTTGTCAGGCCGTCTTCGCGGGGGTGGCGTCCTCGCTCGGCGTCTCCGTCATGACGCTCGCGCGCCGCTTCGACACCACGATCGCGGCGATGATGATCGCCACCGCGACCAGCGAGATCGCGATCCGCACGCCGGCGGAGGCGTCCGGCCCGATCGAGAACTGCACCACGGCGGGCGCGATCAGCACCGAGACCAGGTTCATCACCTTGATCAGCGGGTTGATCGCCGGGCCCGCGGTGTCCTTGAACGGGTCGCCGACGGTGTCGCCGATGACCGTCGCGGCGTGCGCCTCGGAGCCCTTGCCGCCGTGGTGGCCGTCCTCGACCAGCTTCTTCGCGTTGTCCCAGGCGCCACCGGAGTTGGCCAGGAAGATCGCCATCAGCGTGCCGGTCGCGATCGCGCCCGCCAGGTACCCGGCGAGCGCACCGGTGCCGAGGCCGAAGCCGACGGCGATCGGGGCGAACACCGCGAGCAGACCCGGGGTGGCCAGCTCACGCAGCGAGTCGCGGGTGACGATGTCGACGACCTTGCCGTACTCGGGCCGCGTGGTGCCCTCCATGATCCCCGGGATGTCCCGGAACTGGCGGCGCACCTCGTACACCACCGCGCCGGCGGCACGGGACACGGCGTTGACCGCGAGACCGGAGAACAGGAAGACCACCGCGGCGCCGATGATCACGCCGACCAGCGTGTTCGGGCTGACGATCGTGTCCACGAACGACTTCACGCCCGCGGCGGACTCACCGATGTCGGCCAGCGCCTTGGAGATCGAGTCCTGGTACGAACCGAACAGCGCGGTCGCCGCCAGCACGGCGGTCGCGATCGCGATGCCCTTGGTGATCGCCTTGGTGGTGTTGCCGACCGCGTCCAGCTCGGTCAGGATCTGCGCCGCGTCCTCGTCGACCTCGCCGGACATCTCCGCGATGCCCTGCGCGTTGTCCGAGACCGGGCCGAAGGTGTCCATCGCGACGATGACGCCGACCGTGGTCAGCAGGCCGGTGCCGGCGAGCGCGACCGCGAACAGCGCGATCGTGCCGCCCAGCAGGTAGGCGCCGAACACCGCCGCGCCGATCACCAGCGCGGTGTAGACGGCCGACTCGAAACCGACCGAGATGCCGGACAGGATGACGGTCGCGGCGCCGGTCCGCGAGGTCTCCCCGACGTTCTTCACCGGGCCGTGCTCGGTGCCGGTGTAGAAGCCGGTCAGCTTCAGGATCACGCCGGCCAGCACGATGCCGATGATCACGGCGACGAACGCGATGAGCGCCGGGTTGCCCTCGATGCCCGCCTGGTCCGGGCCGAACTCGGCGAACGAGCCGGGCAGGTAGACGAACGCGGCGACCGCGCACAGCACCGCCGAGATGGCGGCCGAGATGTAGAACGAGCGGTTGATCGTGACCAGGCCGTTCTCACCGGAGCGGGCACGCGTGATGTAGACGCCGATGACCGCGGTGATGACACCGATGGCGGGCACGATCAGCGGGAACAGCAGGCCGTCCACGCCGAACGCGGTGCTGCCGAGGATCAGCGCGGCGACCAGGGTCACCGCGTAGGACTCGAAGAGGTCGGCCGCCATGCCGGCGCAGTCACCCACGTTGTCGCCGACGTTGTCGGCGATGGTGGCCGCGTTGCGCGGGTCGTCCTCCGGGATGTTCTGCTCGACCTTGCCGACCAGGTCCGCGCCCACGTCGGCCGCCTTGGTGAAGATGCCGCCGCCGACACGCATGAACATCGCGATCAGCGCGGCGCCGAAGCCGAAGCCCTCGAGCACCTTCGGCGCCTGGCCGGTGTAGACGAGCACGACGACCGCGGCGCCGAACAGGCCGAGGCCGACGGTGAACATGCCGACCGCGCCGCCGGTGCGGAACGCGGCGCGCATCGCCTTCTCCCGGCCGCCCGGCTCGCGGGAGGCGGCGGCGACCCGCAGGTTGGCCCGCGTCGCCAGCCACATGCCGGTGTAGCCGATGAGGAACGAGAACACCGCGCCGACGAGGAAGAACAGCGAGCGGCCGATGCGCTCGTTCCAGTCCTCCGCCGGGAGCGCGAGGAGCAGCAGGAACACCACGACCCCGAAGATCGAGAGGGTGTTGCGCTGCCGCTTCAGATACGCGGCCGCCCCTTCCTGCACGGCCTTGGCGATGTCCTGCATCTTCGTGGTGCCCTGGCCGGCGGCCAGCACCTCCTTGAGCAGGAACCAGCCGATGACCAGAGCGGCCAGGGCGATGACGGCGACGACGGCCGCGATGCCGTAGTCACCTCCGGAAAACTCGAGGCCCTCCGCGAGGGTCTGCCGGGACATCCGTCCTCCTGGAAACGTTCCTGTCGCCAGTGACAGCCCGCCTAGGGGAAGCCGTGCCGACGCTGGCATGGGATCTACACCACAAGTGGTGCCGGTTGCGGGGAGTGTATTGGTAATGGATCCGGCGCGGTCAGGGCGTCCCGTAACGATCACGCTCGGTGCATGTGAGCCTGCTCACGGTTCATGATCTTTTCACACGAGAACGGTTCTGTCGTACACGTGTGCGAAGCTGGAACGCGTGGATGTGGTTGCGGGAACCGAGCGCGCGCGGCGGTTGCTGCACCGGGTCACCGCCGGGATCCGGGAGAACCCGGTGACCCACGTGGCCGACCTGCCCGCCCGCGAGGCGCGGCACACCGAGTGGCCCTCGTGGGCGGACCCGCGGGTGGTGGCGGCCCTGCGCTCGGGCGGGGTGGAGCGGCCGTGGGCGCACCAGTCGGAGGCGGCGTCGCTGGCCTTCGAGGGGCGGCACGTCGTGGTGTCGACGGGCACGGCGTCCGGCAAATCGCTGTGCTACCAGCTGCCGGTGCTGTCGGCGCTGGCCGCTGACGACAAGGCGACCGCGCTGTACCTGTCGCCGACGAAGGCGCTGGGCGCCGACCAGCTGCAGTCGGTGTCCGCTTTGGACGTTCCGGGCGTGCGGGCGGCGTCGTATGACGGTGACACCCCGATGGCGGAGCGCGACTGGGTGCGGGCGCACGCGCGGTGGGTGTTCACGAACCCGGACATGCTGCACCGCGGCATCCTGGCCGCGCACTCGCGGTGGGCGCGGTTGTTCCGCAAGCTCGCCTACGTCGTGATCGACGAGTGCCACAGCTACCGGGGCGTGTTCGGGTCGCACGTCGCGCTGCTGCTGCGGCGGCTGCAGCGGGTGGCGCGGCACTACGGTTCGTCGCCGGTGTTCATCCTCGCGTCGGCGACGACGGCGGAGCCGGGCGAGTTCGCGTGCCGTCTGGTGGGCGAGGACTGCGTGCCGGTG
Organism: Amycolatopsis tucumanensis; assembly: GCF_021654135.1. GTDB lineage: Bacteria > Actinomycetota > Actinomycetes > Mycobacteriales > Pseudonocardiaceae > Amycolatopsis_E > Amycolatopsis_E tucumanensis. The sequence continues at coordinate 34,768 of NZ_JAKGSD010000049.1, forward strand.
GTCGAGGACGCGTCGCCGCGCGGGGCGCGGACGGTGGCGTTGTGGGAGCCGCCGCTGGTGGAGGACCACCGGGGTGAGAACGGTGCGCCGGTGCGCCGGTCGGCGGGCGCGGAGGCGAGCCGGATCCTGGCGGAGCTGGTCGTGGAGGGGGCGCGGACGCTGGCGTTCGTGCGGTCGCGGCGGGGCGCGGAGCTGACGGCGCTCGGCGCCCGGCGGTTGTTGTCCGAAGTGGACAGCGAGTTGCCGTCGCAGGTGGCGGCGTACCGGGCGGGGTTCCTGCCGGAGGAGCGGCGGGCGCTGGAGCGCGCCCTGCTGTCGGGCGAGCTCAAGGGCGTGGCGACGACGAACGCGCTCGAGCTGGGTCTGGACATCGCGGGGCTGGACGCGGTGGTGCTGGCGGGGTATCCGGGCACGCTGGCGTCGTTCTGGCAGCAGGCGGGCCGGGCGGGCCGGTCGGGTGATGACGCGCTGGTGGTGTTCGTGGCGCGGGACGATCCGCTGGACACGTACCTGGTGCACCACCCGGCGGCAGTGCTGGAGCGGCCGGTGGAGACGGCGGTACTGGACCCGTCGAACCCGTACGTGCTGGCGCCGCAGCTGGCGTGCGCCGCGGCGGAGCTGCCGCTGACCACGGGAGAGCTGGACACGTTCGGCGGCGCGGCGGCGCGTGAGGTGCTGGACAGGCTGGTGGCGGACAGGCTGCTGAGGAGGCGGCCGAGCGGCTGGTACTGGACGTCCCGGGACCGCCCCCACTACGAGGTGGACATCCGCGGTTCGGGCGGCGAGCAGATCGCGGTGGTGGAGGCGGACACGTCGAGGCTGCTGGGAACGGTCGACCCGGGCTCGGCGTGCACGACGGTGCACCCGGGCGCGGTGTACCTGCACCAGGGTTCGTCGTACGTGGTGGACGAGCTGGACCTGGAGTCCGGGATCGCGCTGGTGCACGCGGAAGATCCGGAGTGGACGACATCGGCCCGGGAGGTCGCCGATATTACGGTGCTGAGCACCCAGGAGCGGCTCGACTACGGCGGGGTGAGCGTGTGCCTGGGCGAGGTCGCGGTGACCTCGCAGGTGGTCGGCTACCTGAGACGCCGCCCGTCCGGCGAGGTCCTGGACCAGGTGGCTCTGGACCTGCCCGCGCAGACACTCGAGACGCGAGCCGTGTGGTACACGATCAGCCCGGAACTGCTGGAGGCCCCTCGCGCTTCGGGAGCCGCTCCTGCAGGCGACAGGCGCACGGCCCCCGCACCTCTGGAATCCACAGGTTCACTGACAGCCACCGCGCCGCTGGAATCCACCGGAACGTCCGGAGCCAGCGGACCACGAGAAGCGGGTAGCCCTACCGGAGCCACCAGCCCGGGTGAAGCCGGCCAGCCTTCCCAAATCCGCGGCCCACTCGAGGCCAGCCGGCCGCCCAGAGCCGACGGCCCCCTTCGAGCTGACCAGGCGCCTGGAACCGACGCCCCGTCCGGGGCGAGCCAGCCACCCGAAGCCAGTCACCCATCTGAAGTCAGCCAGCCACCCGGCGCCAGTCAGCCACCCGGAGCCAGCCAGCCACCCGGAGCCAGCCAGCCACCCGGAGCCAGCCAGCCACCCGGAGCCAGGCAGGCGCCCGGAGCTGACGGTGCGCTTGGCACCGACCGAGCGTCTGGAAGCGGTGGCCCGCTTGGAGTCGGCGGGGCGCCGGGGGGCGCCGGTCTGGATCCGGCGCGCATCCCCGGCGCCCTGCACGCCGCCGAGCACGCGGCGATCGGCCTGCTACCGCTGTTCGCTACGTGCGACCGGTGGGACATCGGCGGCGTCTCAACCGCTTTGCACGCTGACACCGGGGAGGCGACGGTGTTCGTGCACGACGGCCATCCCGGAGGCGCGGGATTCGCCGATCGCGGTTTCGCTGCTGTTGTCCCGTGGCTGGCCGCTACGCGGGAGGCCATTCTCTCCTGCGAGTGCCCGGCGGGATGCCCGTCCTGTGTGCAGTCACCGAAGTGCGGGAACGGTAACGACCCACTGGACAAGGCGGGGGCGGTGGCCGTGCTGGAAACCGTGCTCGGGGCGGTGAGTTTTCACAGTGCCCGGCACGACCACGGGGTGGCTCAGGCTGCGGCGAACTGACCGGCGCCGACGAGTGCGGTCCGGTCGGAACCTCGCTGGTCGAGAGCGCGGGCGAGCACCGAGTGCACGGCGTCGGCGGACGGCAGCCGCCAGCTCCACACATCCGGCTTGACCCGCCAGTGCACGACGCCGTGCTGGAACGGCGTGGGCGGGAGCGGGATCCAGCTGCCCTGACCGTGCCAGCGGACCTCGCCGTCGGTGGCGAGCTCCTCCGGAATGCGGTCGGCGACCGTGGTCAGGAACAGCCAGCGGCCGTCGGGCGTCGCGACGATCGGCGCGGGGTGGCCGGTCGCGCGGAGCAGGCGGGCGGCACGCTTGCCCAGTTCATCGGGGACCTCGACGGCGTCCAGCACGGTGCCGGTCGCGACGAGCAGGCTGTAGGGCTGTCCGGTCCACCAGCCGGCCACCTCGTTGGGGTGGGCGTCGAGCCGGTCGGCCCAGTCCTCGTGGACGGGCACCGGGCCGGTCCAGGAGCCCTCGGCGTCCGCCTGCGCCGGAAAGGTGCCGGGCAGCACCGGCCACCCGTGCCAGGCGAGACCGATGGCCTCCGCGCGTAGCTCGATGCGGAAGGCGCCCCGCCAGCTGTCCGACCAATCCGTGTCCAACATTTCCGTCCACAACTCCTTGCTTGTTCCACCGCTCGCGGTGGCTGTCTGGTTCCCAATAAACGGCAAGTTGCAAAGTGCCGGAACCCGCCGCGCGACAACCGGCTGCTCCCGGGCGACGAGCGACGATCCCCTGCTCGGCGCGGCCGAACGCCGCTCGGCCACTGCCTACCGACGACGAGCGGTTGACGGCGCCGCTCGTAAATCGTGATCTCCAGCACACGTTTCTCCTGCATACCAACGGTTTCCGACCTCGGGCGCCAGTTGCCGCCGCCACCGCCCGTGACCGCTCGGCGCGCGAGGGCGACCGCCCAACCTCCGCCGGCGCACCTACCGTTCGCCGCGGAACCGACCGTTCGTCGCAGCCCCAGCACGGGGCAGTCCTCCCGGGCCGACCTCCAGCGGGCGGCCGTCCGTCGACCAGCCTGCCGGGGCGATGCGACTCAAGGGACCGGCAAGGTCCCGGCGGACGGCCGGCACCTGCCCCACCGCCAGGACCCCGCCCCCTCAGGGACCGGCACGGGCTCGACCGGCCGCCGGCCCGAGCCCGGTGTCGACGACCACCTCGACGAGCGCGTCCCACCCCTCGAAGCGGCAACTGACCACCCGGGCGCCCATCCGCTCGGCGACCCACAGTGCCTGCCCGCAGGCGACCTCGGTCCCGTCGGCGGCCTGACCAGCAGCCGCGAGAGCAGCGAGGTCGGCCGCCCCGGCAGCACGGTGCCGCGCGATCGCTGCCGTGCCGAGCCCCCACAACAACCCCGCGACGACCACCAGGCCGGCGATGGCGCACGCGGCCCAGACGGTCGCCGCGCCCCGGTCCCGCCCGTGCGGATCCCTGACCTGGGCCGGGCCAGCCCGGAGCCGGGTCGGCCGTTGGACAGCCACCGCCCCTGGACCGAAGCTGACCGGCCCGCGCGGACGCATCAGGTCAGGGCGGGGCATCGTCGGCTCCTGGCTCGAGGACGGCGAAGGCGCTCGCCGCCAGGTGGAGCCCGGGCAGGAGCCCGCCTGCCGGGGCGGCACGCACCTCGACCGTGATGCTGTTCCCCTCGGACTTCACCGCGAGCTGCGCGCCCGGCGGGGCGATCTGCTCGACCGCCTGCGCGGCCAGTTGCGGTTCGCCCCGGGCGAGGAGACGCGCCGCCTCGCGGGCGGCGTCGGTGCAACGGAGCTGACCGGCCACCGCCGTGAAGCCCGCGAGTACCAGTCCCACCACCACGGTCAGCGCGCACAGCGCGATTGCCGCTTCGACCGTCACCGCGCCGCGGTCCGGAGGGCCGGCGCGGGCTCGTGTCTTCATCAGAACTGCACCGCGAGGGCCTGCTCGACCAGCCCGGTGAGGGCGCCGACCACCGAGTCTCCGGTGACGACGGTGTACAGCAACGCCCCGAAGGCCGCGGCGGCGATCGTGCCGATCGCGTACTCGGCGGTGCTCATTCCGTCGTCGGCGGCCAGCACCGGGCGCAGCCAACGACGCCACCAGCGCGGACGGGCGGGTGCTGCGTGGCGGCCGGCGGGCTTGGTGCGGAACAACATGGGAGATCTCCTTTGTCTGTTGTGGAGGGTCAGAACACGTTGAGGCGTCCGGCGAGGCCGAGGACCACCGGCACGACCCCGAGGCACACGAAGGCCGGGAGGAAGCAGAGCCCCAGCGGGCCGGCGATCAGCACGCCCGCACGCTGGGCCCGCGCCTCGGCGCGATCACCGAGCGAGGCGCGGATTCCGCGGGCGAGGTCGGTGGCGGCGTCGGCGAGGGTGGTTCCGCTGCGCGCGGTCCGCTTGGCTGCGCGGGCGAACTCGGCGGTGCCGGCACAACCGAGCGCGGGCACCCACGCTTCGGTCGCATCGGCGCCGAGTTCGAGGAGACCGGCGGTGGCGCGAAGGGCGTCCGCTTCCGGCCCCGCCACGCCATCGGTGACGGCGCGGAGAGCGGCGGGCACCGGTTGCCCGGCGCGCAGGCAGGCCGCGAGCAGGTCCCAGGTAGCGGCGAGGTCGAGGGGATCGCTCCTGGGCCGCCGACGGCGAATGCGCGTGGGCGACCGTGGCGAGGGGAAGAGGTGTGCCAACCGCAGGCCTGCGACCGGCCTGCCCGGGAAGGTCAAAAGTGCCGCGCCCAGTAACGCGACCACCACGGCGGCTGTACTCATCGCGCGGCTTCTGGGTCTGTGTGGGAAGCAACCAGATCTGGCAGGACCAAACCGGGGTGGATCAGCACTGGATTAAGCCGGGGCGGAATTGCTGTGATCGGGCGGGTTGAGCCGAAGTGGGCAACTGACTGGGCTCGGGGTGGAAGTGTTGGCGGCAGCGAAGCGAGGGCGGGCGTGCTCATCACGGGGCTTCTCCTTTGTGGCAGCCGAGGTGGCCGCTCGCGGGGAGGGCAAGCAGGGGTGCTGGACGGCGGGCGCGAAGAGGGGGAACTGGCTCGGCTCGGCCTGGTGTGGACCGCGGGGCGGGGGCGGGCGTGCTCATCGCGGGGCTTCTCCTTTGTGACTGCAGAAGTGGCCGCTCGCGGGGAGGGCGAGCAGGGGTGTTGGACGGCGGGCGCGAAGAGGGGGAACTGGCTCGGCTCGGGCTGGTGTGGACCGCGGGGCGGGGGCGGGCGTGCTCATCGCGGGGCTTCTCCTTTGTGACTGCGGAGGTGGCCGCTCGCGGGGAGGGCGAGCAGGGGTGTTGGACGGCGGGCGCGACGAGGGAGGAACTGGCTCGGCTCCGGCTGGTGTGCGCCGCGAGGCGCGGGCGGGCGTGCTCATCACGGGGCTTCTCCTTTGTGACTGCAAAGGTGGGCGCTCGCGGGGGCGAGCAGGGTGTCGGAGGCGTTGGAGGGCGGGCTGCGAACTGGAGTGAGCTGGCGCGGTTGAGGTGAGGGTGTTACCGGCAGCGGTTGAGGTGAGGGTGTTGTCGGCAGCAATGGGGCCGTGGGCTTGCTCATCGCGGGGCTCCTCGTCTTGTGAGGTGGGCGCTCCAGGCGGCGCCGGTGGTGATCAGTGCTGTGCCGAGCAGGAGGAGGGCGTTGCCGCTCGGGGTGGCGAACAGGATGTGCGTCGGGTGGGCTCCCATGCCCTCGCCGAGCAGCAGGCCGAACACGGGCAGGGCGGCGAGGACCGTCGCGCTCGCGCGGGGGCCGGACATTGCTGCCTCCGACTGGTTGGTGAACCGCAGCTCGGCCGTGATGTCCTGGCGGACCGCGTCGAGCAGATCGGCCAGTGGGAGGCCGTGGCGTTGACTCAGCGACCACGCCCGCACCAAGCGTCGCCGCGCTGCCGACAGTGGTTCGGCCGTGGTGACCGTCGCCAACGTTTCGGCGAGGTTCCCGCCAAGGCGGGCAGCGCCGGCCACCGCGTCGAGGATCTCGGCGACCGGGCCAGGTGCATCAGCTGCGGCGGACTCGGCGGCCAGGGCGGGCGTGGCGCCGGCCCGGAGGTCCACCACCATCGCGTGCAGCGCCTCGGCCATCGCCCGGCGCATCGCGAAACCGGACTTCGACCGGCGGCGCGCGTGCCACTGGCGCCAGCCGGCCAAGCAGAGCAATGCCCCTGCCGCCCACACCATCGGCGGCACGACGAACAGCAACGGCACCAACCCGAACGCGAACGCCTTCCGCGGCTTCGGCAATCCGCGGCGTCCCGGAGACGGCGCAAGTACTCCCAGGCGCGCCGCCGAGCCCCGCACCGGAGGCCAGCACAAGGCGGCCGCGGCCGCGCAGGCCAGCGAGTGGGTCAGCACGGCCGGCCTCCCCTGGGCAGCAACGCGGTGAACAACACCCGCCGCTTGGTCCATCCACCGTCCTGCCACACCGGAAGCACCCGGACGTCCCCGTTGTCGCTCCGGCTCAGCACGCCGACCTCCGCCAGTTCCCGCTGCCCCGACGACGACCGGCGCATGTGGAGGACGACCTGCACGGCGGCCGCGAGCTGGCTGTGCAATGCCGAGCGGGACAGACCACCCAGCGCGGCAAGCGCTTCCAGCCGGGCAGGCACCTCCGCCGTCGAATTCGCGTGCAACGTTCCAGCGCTGCCGTCATGACCGGTGTTCAACGCATTGAGCAGCTCGCACACCTCCTGGCCACGCACCTCGCCGACGACGAGCCGGTCGGGTCGCATCCGCAGCGCTTGGCGCACCAGGTCCCGGAGGCCGACCTCGCCCGCGCCCTCGACGTTGGGCGGCCGGGCGGTCAGCCGCACGAACTGCGGGTGCGCGGGCTGGAGTTCGGCGGCGTCCTCGACGCACACGATCCGCTCGGCCGGGGACACCGCACCGAGCATCGCGGCGAGCAGGGTGCTCTTGCCCGCGCCGGTGCCACCGGTGACGAGGAAGGCCAGCCGGGCGGCGACCACCGACTCGACCAGCTCCGCGCCTTCGGCCCCGAACGTGCCCAGCTCGCGCAACGCGGCGAGGTCGTGCACGGCGGGACGGAGGATCCGCAACGAGATGCAGGTGCCGTCGGCGGCGATCGGCGGCAGCACGGCGTGCAGCCGGACGCGGCCGTGCGGCCCGAGCCCCGGCAGCCAGCCGTCGACATAGGGCTGGGCGTCGTCGAGCCGCCGTCCGGCCGCCAACGCGAGCCGCTGGGCGAGACGGCGCACTCCCTCCTCGCCCGAGAAGTGGGCCTCGGCGCGGCGCAACCCGTCGGCCCCGTCCACCCACACGTCGTCGGGCCCGGTGACCAGCACGTCGGTGACGCCGGGCAGGGCGAGCAACGGTTCCAGCGGACCGGCGCCGGCCAGCTCCTGCCGGATCAGCCGCAGCGCGTCGAGCGCCTCCGTGTGCCCGACCGGACGCCCGGCTTCGGCGCGGACCGCGTCCGCCACCGTCGCCGGGTCCGTCCCGGCCCCGGCGCCGGCCAGCCGGTGGCGGACCCGCTCGACCAGTTCGTTGTTCATGCCGCCAGCACCTGCTTCGACTGCGACTGCTCCAGGATGAGGCGCGCGGTCTCCATCAGCGCGCCGCGCGGCCGCGGGAGGAAGTTGCCGCGCTCGATCTCCCGGTCCAGTTGGCGTTCGACGGCCATCGACGTCAGCAGTGGCAGCCCGATCGCGCCGGCCGCGACGCTCGGCTCGAGGTCGCCCGGCGCGGGCCCGCGGACGACGAGCCGGACCCGGCCTGCCGGGTCACCCAGCTGCTTGACCACCCGGCGGGCGGCCAGGCAGGCGCGCATCTCGGCCGGGATCACCACGATCACCAGGTCGGCGCGGGCGACGACGGCGAGGCCGGGCCCGTCGAGGTGGCGCGGCAGATCGCACACCACCGTGCGGCCCGCCCGGCGCCCGGCCTCGATCACCGCCGCGACGCCCTGCCCCGTCGGCCCGTCGCCGTTGCGGTGGCAGGACAGGAACGGCAACCGCAAGCCGCGGTACCGGAACTCGGGCAGCGATTCCAGCAGCGCCGGCATCGACAACCGGCCGGCGCCGGGCCGCAGCTCGGGCCAGCGGAGACCCTCCGTGTTCTCGGCTCCCAGCAACGCGTCGATCCCGCCGGACAACGAATCGCAGTCCACGAGCAGCCCGCCCGGATCGGTGCGGCACGCGACCAGCGCGGTGGCCGCCGCCAGGACGGACGCCCCGGCTCCGCCGCGGCCGCCCAGCACGCCGATGATCCGCCCGCCCGGCAGTCCCGGCCCGTCGACGACGTCGGCGAGCGCCGACGCCAGCGCCGACTCGTCCTCCGGCAGCGACACGACTCCTTCGACGCCGGCGCGGAAAGCCCTCCGCCACGTACGGGAATCCGGCGCGCCCTTGGTGATCAGCAGGATGCCGGGGCGCCGCGGCAGCTCCACTTCACCGTCGACGGCCTGCTCGTCGACCAGCACCAGCGGCGCGTCCGGCCACCGCGGCCGGGCGGCGAGCAGATCGGGCGCGCGTTGCGTCTCGCAGCCCACAGCCGCGGCGACCCGCAGGATTTCGTCGAGCATGACCTCGTCGTGGGCGATGACGAGCGGACGAGCGTGTTCCATGACGGCCCCCAGCGGTGATCGGTGTTTGACCTGACTCCACCGTCGTGCTCGCGCCGTGCCGCGACAAGGAGCTCCGGCGGGACCTGTGGACAACTGGGGTCTTGTGGACAACTCGCGACCGGGGCGGGTCCGCAGAGCGGGATCGTCGGTGCGCTGTGGCAGGATCCGCGCCCGCGCGCGAAGAAAAGGGGCGACCCCCGCCAGGGGGGAGGGGCGGGGGTCGCCGAGGGTTCAGCCCCGGGGGGTTGGACTGAACCGCCGGTGGGAACACCGGATGCGGTCCACTGTAACTCCGCCGAGCGGCCCGCAACGCCGCTCGCGACACCCACAATTCGGTAACGGCACCGGCAATCGATTTCCCCCGCGGGCAACCAATTTCCGACCGGGCGACACCGTTCGTGGTCACCTCACCGCCCCGCCGACGATCTACTCCTATCCTGAAGCGGTGGCAGAACCTCCCAGCTCGCCGCCGGGCGACCGGCGCGCCGCGACCGGAACCGGCGTCGCGGCCTTCTTCGACCTGGACAAGACGATCATCGCCTCCTCCAGCGCGCTGGCGTTCAGCAAGCCGCTGCTGCGCGAGGGGCTGATCAGCAAGCGGGCGGCGCTGAAGAGCGCGTACGCGCAGTTCGTCTTCTCCCTCTCCGGCGCGGACGCCGACCGGACCGAGCGGATGCGCGCCGAGATCTCCGCGTTGTGCACGGGCTGGGACGTCGCCCAGGTGCGGGCGATCGTCAACGAGACGTTGCACGACATCGTCGACCCGCTGGTGTACTCCGAGGCCGCCGAGCTGATCGCGTGGCACAAGGCGGAGGGCCACGACGTGATCGTGCTGTCGGCGGCGGGCGACGAGGTGGTGACGCCGATCGCGGCGATGCTCGGCGCGACGGGCAGCGTCGCGACGAAAATGGCCGTCGTGGACGGTCGCTATTCCGGGGAAATCGCTTTCTACTGCTACGGCGAGCAGAAAGCGGTGGCGGCGAAACAATTGGCCGCGGAGAACGGTTACGACCTGGCCGAGTGTTACGCCTATTCCGATTCCAGCACCGACGTCCCGCTGCTGGAGACGGTCGGGAAGCCGCACGCCGTGAACCCGGACCGCCTGCTCCGCCGGACCGCGCTCGACCGCGGCTGGCCGGTGCTCGAGTTCACCAAACCGGTCTCGCTGCGGAGCCGGTTCCCGGCGCCGTCGACGGCGACGCTGGCCGTCGGACTCGGTCTCGGCGCGGTCGCCGCGGCGGGGGTGACCTGGTACGGGCTGACGCGCAAACGCCGTGGGGGAGCGTAGAAGTCTAGTCGCTGAGGGTGCCCGCCTCACCGGATCGAGCGTCTGTACCGGTGCACCCGTCCGACCCCTTGAAGTGACGGCGGTCACTGGGTACAAAGTGAAGTGCGGACGTTGTTCGGCCCAGGGCGAGACGAAGATGAGTCTCGTTCCTCCCCGAGAACCTCCGTGCGCGGACTCCAGGCACCCACGCGCAGCGCGCCGCGGGAGGCTTGTCGTCGAGGGACTGCGTACCGGGACGCCGGACGCCGAGTCCCCGTAGGTACGACACGAGTTGCAGCTTGGTCACCTGAGCAGTCCGCGCGGGCGGGCGCCGCCCGGCACATCGCCGGCGGCGCCCGCGCATTTTTATGTCCAAGGGATTAGCCCGCGAGAGTGACAGAACCTGAAAGACACTTTCGGACTCCTCCGAAAGTAAGGCGGTCGTTGACCTCGTCCCGAGCGACTGAGTAGCTTCCCCCAATGCCGGCTCGTCCGCCGGCGATCATCACAGGGGAGGGTTCGCGATGCGCCGGAGGAGTCATGTGCTTGCCGCGATCGTCGTGGGGGTTCTCGGCGTGAGCGCGGTCGGCGCGTCCTCCGCCGCAACGGGCCGCCAGGACGGCTGGGCCGAGCAGACGCTGCGGAAGATGTCGCTCGAGGAGAAGGTCGGCCAGCTCTTCGTCGCCGACGTCTGGGGCAAGTCCGCCGGCCAGGCCGACGAGGGCAACCGGAAGAAGTACGGGGTGGACACGGCCGCGGAGGTCGTCCAGCGCTACCACCCGGGCGGTGTCATCTACTTCAACAACTCCGGCACCGACAACGTGGACGACCCGGCGCAGGTCGCGCGCTTCTCGAACGGGCTGCAGCAGGCCGCGCTGTCGTCGGGCGCGAAGGTGCCGCTGATCGTCTCGACCGACCAGGAGGGCGGCCGGGTCACGCGCATCGCCGCGCCCGCGACGGAGTTCCCGTCCAGCATGGCCATCGGGGCGGGCCGCAGCGCCGCGGACGCGCGGACGCTCGCCACGGTGAACGGCCACGAGCTGCGGGCCATGGGCATCAACCAGGACTTCGCGCCCGACGCGGACGTCAACTCCAACCCGCTCAACCCGGTCATCGGCTCGCGGTCGTTCTCCGCCGATCCGGCGCTGGCCGGCGAGCTGGTCGCCGCGGAGGTCGACGGCTACCAGAACTCGGGGCCGGCGACGGAGACGGTGTCCGCGGCGGCCAAACACTTCCCCGGTCACGGCGACGCGGCCACCGACAGCCACACCGGGCTGCCGGTCATCAACCGCACGGAGGAACAGTGGCGGCAGATCGACTTGCCGCCGTTCCGGGCGGCGATCGACGCGGGCGCCGACGTGATCATGTCCGCGCACATCACCGTGCCCAGCCTGGACCCGTCGGGTGAGCCCGCGACGCTGTCGAAGCCGATCATGACCGGCATCCTCCGGGACGAGCTGCGCTACGACGGGGTGGTCGCGACCGACTCGCTGCAGATGGCCGGCGTGCGCGAGCTGCACACCGACGCGGAGATCCCGGTGCTGGCACTGGAAGCCGGGGTCGACCAGATGCTGATGCCGCCGGACCTGGGGCTGGCCATCAACAGCGTGCTGGACGCGGTCAAGAGCGGCAGGCTGACCGAGGAGCGGATCGACCAGAGCGTGCTGCGGATCCTGAAGCTCAAGGACAAGCGCGGCATCGTGGCGAGCCCGCTGGTCAACCCGCGGGCGGTGAAGCAGGTCGTCGGCAGCCCGGCCAACCGGGAGAAGATCCAGGCCATCACCGACCGCACCACCACCGTGCTCCGCAACGACGCCGGCCTGCTCCCCCGCCGCGAGCCGGGCAAGGTCCTGGTGACCGGCTGGAACAACCCGAACTACCCCGGCTACCCGGCGGAGCCGGTCCGGGCACTGGCCGAACGGCTCGGCGGCACGGCCGTCTCGACCGGCGCCAAGCCGACCGCCGCGAAGATCGCCGAAGCGGTGGCGGCCGCCGGCGAAGCGGACACCGTCGTCGTGCTGACCAACGGGCTGCGCACTGACACCGCTCAGGGTGATCTTGTGCGTGAACTGCTCGCGACCGGGAAACCGGTCGTCGCAGTGAGCGTCCAGGAACCGTACGACCCGGGCTACGCCGACGTACCGACCTGGGTGGCGACGTACGACTGGCGGGATGTGACGATGGCTTCGCTGGCCAAGGTGCTGACGGGCGAGATTTCGCCACAGGGCAAGCTGCCCGTCGACATCCCGGCCGGCGACGACGCCGGGCAGATCCGGTATCCCTTCGGCACAGGACTGACATGGTGAGCTTCAACCGGCGCGGGTTCCTGGTCACCGGCGCCCTCGCGACACCCCTCTTGACCGGCGGCTCCGCGCTGGCGGAACCGGCACGCGTGTTGCCGGCCGCGTCGCGGGGGCCGGTCGTGACCGGAGCCGACATCCTCGCCCGGCAGGGCTGGCGCTCGCTCGCCGGCCGCAAGGTGGGCGTGCTGTCGAACCCGACGGGCGTGCTGGAGAACGGCGACCACATCGTCGACTCGATGATCGCCGCCGGTGTCCGGCCGGTCGCCGCCTTCGGGCCGGAGCACGGTTTCCGGGGCAGCGCGCAGGCTGGTGGTTCGGAGGGCGACTACACGGACCCGCGCACCGGCATCGCGGTGTACGACGCGTACGGCGCGGACGCCGCGAAGCTGGCCGGGATGTTCACCAAGGCAGGCGTGGACACGGTGGTGTTCGACATCGCCGATGTCGGCGCCCGCTTCTACACCTACATCTGGTCGATGTACACGGCGATGGTCGCGGCGGGCCGCACGGGCGCGGCCTTCGTCGTGCTGGACCGGCCCAACCCCATCGGCGGCAAGGCGTACGGCCCGATGCTGCGCCCGGAGTTCGCCTCCGGGGTCGGGCTCAAGCCGATCGTGCAGCAGCACGGCATGACCGTCGGCGAGCTGGCGAAGTACTTCGCCGCGGAGCTGCTGCCTGCCGAGGGGGTGCGGCTGGCGGACCTGCAGGTGGTGCAGACCGAGGGGTGGCGCCGGGACATCTTCTTCGCCGGCACCGGGCTGACCTGGACGCCACCGAGCCCGAACATGCCGACCGCGGACACCGCGCTGGTCTACCCCGGCACGGGCATGTTCGAGGGCACGGTGTTCTCCGAGGGACGCGGCACGACGCGGCCCTTCGAGATCATCGGCGCCCCCGGCATCGACTGGCGCTGGCGGGACGAGCTGACCGCGCTGGGGCTCGCGGGCGTGCGGTTCCGGGAGACCTACTTCGTCCCGACGTTCGGCAAGTTCGTCAACCAGACCTGCGGCGGGGTGCAGCTCACGGTCACCGACCCGGCCTCGTTCGACGCCATCCGCACGGCGGTGGCCATGCTGGTCACGGCCAAGAAGCTGCACCCGGACCTCTTCGCCTGGCGCGCGGACAACGGCATCGACAAGCTCACCGGCTCGGACCGGTTGCGCACGATGGTCGACCGCGGGGCGGGGGTGGACGAGATCGTCGGGTCCTGGCAGGCGGAGCTCGACGAGTTCACCGCCCGCCGTCGGCCGCATCTGCTCTACTGGTGAGGCCGGCGTGCGAACGGGCAAACTACTGGTCGCGGCGGTGCTGACCGTTTCCGCCCTCACCGTCCCCGGAGCGAGTACCACCATCACCGAACAGGCGCACACCGGGCGGATCGACCGTCCGCAGTACGAGTTCGCACCGGCCGACACGGTGCTGCGCCCGGGCGCGCCCGGCGAGGTGGGCCTCGATCCCGCGCCGCTGCTGGCCGCCGAGCAGTTCCTGAGCGACTGGGCCAAACCGGATCCGGTTTCCGGGCACCCGCACTTCTCCGGCGCGGCCGGAATCCTCGCGCACGACGGGGTGATCGTCGAGGAGACCGCGACCGGCGGGGCGCTCCGGTACGCCGACGCCGCGGGCGCCGAGCTGCCGCCCGACCAGCAGGTGCCGGTGCGCGCCGACACGATCTTCGACCTGGCCTCGATCACCAAGGTGTTCACGTCCCTCGCGGTGATGCAGCTCGTGGAGGACGGCAAGGTGGCCCTGGACCGGCCGGTCGCCGACTACCTGCCCGAGTTCGCGGCGAACGGGAAGCAGCAGGTGACCGTGCGGCAGCTGCTCACCCACACCTCTGGCCTGGCCGCCGACCCGCGCCCGTCCCTGTGGGAGGGCTACCCGGACATCCCGTCCCGGCGGAAGGCCGTGCTCGACAGTCCGCTGACGAACGAGCCGGGCACGACGTACCTCTACTCGGACATCAACCTGATGACGCTCGGCTTCCTCGTCGAGCGGATCGCCGGGCAGCCGCTCGACGTCGTGGTGCGGGACCGGATCACCCTGCCCCTCGGGATGACCGACACGACGTTCAACCCGCCCGCGGAGAAGCTCGGCCGGATCGCGGCCACCGAGTTCCAGGCGGATCCACCACGCGGCATGGTGCGCAGCCAGGTCCACGACGAGAACGCGTGGGCGCTGGGCGGGGTGTCCGGTCACGCCGGCATCTTCTCCACCGCGCCGGACCTGGCGGTGCTCGCGCAGACGATCCTCAACGGCGGCGCCTACCGGGACGCCCGCATCCTGCGCCCGGAGACCGTGCGGGACATGCTGACCGACTACAACCAGGCCTTCCCCGGTCACGCGCACGGGCTCGGGTTCGAGCTGGACCAGCGGTTCTACATGGGAGCGCTGTCCGCCCCCACCACCGCGGGCCACACCGGGTTCACCGGCACGTCGCTGGTCATCGATCCGGTGTCCCGGTCGTTTGCGATCCTGCTGACCAATCGCGTTCACCCGACCCGCGACTGGGGTTCGATCAACCCGGCCCGCGAGAAGTGGGCGAGCTCGCTGGCCGAAGCGCGGTGAAACCGGTCCGGCTGTAGGCCGAATTACCCGCGGCCGGACAGGTGATCTTTCGGCGAGCGGACACTCACCGTGCATCCGGGTGGTGTGCCACCAACCAGCGCCAACGAATTTCGGACACTCGTGTCCGTCACGAACAGTTACCGGACGGCTGCTCCATTCGTACTTAAAGTGCGCAGAGTCGCGTCATACCATCGTGGCGGGGAAGTCCCTATCACTGAGACGCGAGCGGGAGCCACCGACGATCGTCGGCTGTTTCGGGAACCATCGGAAGTTGCCAAGTCGTTAACTTGATGACGTTAACAACCACGACGTAGTTGGCGACTTTCCGGGCAACTGAGTCACCGCAGCTCGGCCGTGCAGGGGCGGGCGAGTTGCGATCATCCCTAAGGATGTGGGTAACCTTGTCTCAAATGCCTACGGTTAGTAAGTTTCCCACGGAAACGGATACCGATTCCGTGACGGGGCAGGCACCGAGCGAGATCGGTTCGGTCGCACGCGAGTCCGAAACCAGTCCCCTGGTCCGGATCCGGTCGCTGCTGCCCGGTCTGGCCAGGGCGGAACAGCGTGTAGCCAAGGTCGTCCTCGATGACCCGTCTGCAGTAGCGCGCCGGTCGATCACCGAGGTGGCTCTCGCAGCGAACACCAGCGAAACCACGGTGACCCGGTTCTGCAAGGCCGTGGGGGTCGGCGGGTACCCGCAGCTGCGGATCGCGCTGGCCGCCGACACCGCCCGCTCGGAGGCGCGATCGGCTCGCAACCTGGGCGGCGAGATCGCCGTGGACGACGACCTGGCCGCAGTGGTCGGCAAGGTCAGCTTCGCCGACGCCCGCGCGGTGGAGGAGACCGCCGACCAGCTCGACATCGCGACCCTGCAGCGCGTGATCGAACTGCTCGCGAACGCCGGGCGCACCGACGTCTACGGCGTCGGCGCGAGCGCGTTCGTCGCCGCCGACCTGCAGCAGAAGCTGCACCGCATCGGCCGCGTGTGTTTCGCCTGGTCGGACACGCACATCATGCTGACCTCGGCCGCCGTGCTGGGCGCCGGCGACGTCGCGATCGGCGTCTCCCACACCGGCGCGACCACCGACACCGTCGAGGCGCTGCGGGTGGCCCGCGAGCACGGCGCGACCACGGTGGCGCTGACCAACTTCCCGCGCTCGCCGATCACCGAGGTCGCCGACTACGTGCTGACCACGGCCGCACGCGAGACGACCTTCCGCTCGGGCGCGACCGCGAGCCGGATCGCCCAGCTCACGGTCATCGACTGCCTGTTCATCGGCGTCGCGCAGCACCACATGGAGAGCGCGTCCGCCGCGCTGGAAGCCACTCGCGACGCCGTCGGCGGTCACCGCCTCGGCGTGCGACCGGACGGCCGGAGGCGGCCGCGAGAAACCGGAAAGTGAGCACGAAGGAAACGGTGAGACGCATGATGACGGTGCCGAGTCAGGTGGTCCACGTCGATTCCCCGACCGAGCAGCGCAACCCCCGCACCACCGAGATCGACCGGATGTCGACCCTCGGCATCCTGACCATGATCAACGACGAGGACCGCCGGGTCCCCGATGCGGTCGCCAAGGTCCTGCCCGAGCTGGCGGACGCGGTCGATCATGCGGTGGAGGCGCTGCGCACCGGCCATCGTGTGCACTACGTCGGCGCGGGCACGTCCGGCCGTCTGGCGACGCTGGACGCCGCCGAGCTCGTGCCGACGTTCAACGTGCCTGCCGACTGGTTCGTCGCGCACCACGCGGGCGGCGACCGGGCGTTGCGCGAAGCGGTCGAGAACGCCGAGGACGACGCCGCCGCGGGTGCCGCGGAGATCTCGGCTTCGGTGCGGGCGGGCGACTTCGTGCTGGGCCTGACCGCGTCCGGCCGCACCCCGTTCGTCATCGGCGCGCTGCAGGCGGCCGCGCGGCTGGGCGCGACGACCGGCCTGGTTTCGGGCAACGCGCGTGCGGCCAGGCCGTCCGGGGTCGACGTGTTCATCTCGGTGGACACCGGTCCGGAGGTCATCGCGGGGTCGACGCGGATGAAGGCGGGCTCGGCGCAGAAGATCCTGCTGACCGCGTTCTCCACTGCCACGATGATCAAGCTCGGCCGGACCTACTCGAACCTGATGGTCAGCCTGCGCGCGACCAACGCGAAGCTGCGCGGCCGGACGCTGCGCATCCTCAGCGAGGCGACGGGCGCGGACGAGCGGGAAGCCGCCGAGGCCCTGGCGGAGGCGAACGGTGACTTGAAGGTCGCGCTGGTGCACCTGCTGTGCGGGGTGGACGCGGCGACGGCGGCGGACATGCTGGCCGCGAACGGCGGGCACGTGCGGGAGGCGCTGCTCGCCTGCGCGACGACCTGAGGTCGCGCAGTCCCGGGGAGGTGCGCGGGGAGCGTCGCACTTCCCCGAATTGCGCGACTGCGAGCGGTTGACGACGGCCAGCGCACGGCACCGCGGTCAACCCCGGCACCACCGCCGCGTGCGGAACGCGGCCCGCCGACGAGGCAGCTCAGCCGGCGGCGTCGGCGATGCTCTTGGCCTCCCGCGCGCCCGCTTCCAGCGCTTCACACACGAAGAGGAGCCACGAGCGCACGCCGTCGGGGCTTCCGGTCGCGAAGGCCGCCGCCGTCTCCTGGTACCGCGCTGACCGGCGGAAGAAGGCGACCTCGGGGACGCTCAGGCCCTTCGGGTCGACGCCACTCGCCGTCATGGTCAGGCGAGCCGCGGCGCGGGCCAGCACGCCGTCCGCCGTGCCGAAGGGCCGCAGGCTGAGCAGCTCGCCGTGCACGACGGCGGTCAGCACGGGGCCTGGCACCGACGTCGCGCCCGTGACCAGCTGCGTCAGCAGGTCCAGGCGGGCACCGGCGGCCGGGTCGGGGCGGCCCAGCGCGTCCTGGTGGTCGACGAGATCGGCCGCGGCCAGGACGTGCATCCGGGCCAGCGCCTGTCGCGGGGCGCGGCGCCAGGTGGGCAGCAGCGACTCGCTCGCTTCCGCCACCCGCAGCGCGCCGGCCAGGATCGGGTCCTTCACCTCGGCGTCGGCCGGAATTTCCGGGTCCGCGCCGTCGAGCGCGGCCGACGCCCGGGCGCCCCGGACGGACGCCTCGGCCGCGGTGGCCGAGCCGCCGCGCAGGTTCACGGGGAGGCGGTGCACGGCGAAGACCGCGTCCTGCGCCTTCTTCGCCGCCTCGGCCACGCCCTCCAGTTCGAGCAGCGGCGCCAGTGGGTCGCTCATGCGTCCAGCACCTGCCCCTCGCGCCGGATCACCGGCGGCTGCTTCGACCAGGCGAAGTTGATCCACCGGTCCGTGCGCCGCCAGACGTACTCGCACTTCACCTCTGACCAGGGCTTTTCGTACACCACCGCGCACCGCACGTCCGCCACGTGGTCCGCGCAGAAGTCACGCACCAGCTTGAGCGTGGCGCCGGTGTCGGCGACGTCGTCGGCCACCAGGACCTTCGCGCCGGTCAGGTCGACGGCGTTCGGCACCGGCGGCAGCATCACCGGCAGTTCGAGCCGCTCGCCGACGCCGGTGTAGAACTCGACGTTCATGACGTGCAGGTTCTTCACGTCGAGCGCGTAGCCGAGCGCGCCGGCGACGAACAACCCGCCGCGGGCGATGGACAGGATCACGTCCGGCTCGTACCCGCTGTCCGCCACCTGCTGGGCGAGCTCCCGGCTGGCCGAACCGAACAACTCCCAGGTGAGCTCTTCCCGCTCAGCCACTCGGACCTCCTTCGACGCGTCCCCGCGAGCATATGAGGCGACGAAGTGGACCTTGAAAGCAAGCCGGAACTGGCACTGCCGAAAGACCAGTTCGGACGGGTACCGTCCCCGCGTGAACTGGCACGACCGGCCCGCGCTGCGCGGCAAGCACGTCCACCTCGAACCGCTCGGCCAGGAACACGCCGAGGGCCTGCACGAAGCCGGCCGCGACGCCGAGGTCTGGCGCTGGCTCAGCCTCCGCCAACCGGCAACCCTCGACGACACCAGGGCCATGATCGACGACATCCTCGCCGAGCCCGGCCGGATCGCGTGGGCACAGGTCGACGCCACCACCGGCCGCGTCGCGGGCACGACCTCCTACTACGAGATCGTCCCGCGCCACCGCGGCCTCGCCATCGGCTACACCTGGATCGGCAGTCCGTGGCAGCGCACGGCGCTGAACACCGAAGCCAAACTCCTGCTGCTGGAACGCGCCTTCGACGTGCTCGGCGCACGGCGGGTCACCTGGCACACCGACCACCGCAACGAGAAGTCGCAGCGCGCCATCGAGCGGCTCGGCGCCAGCCGGGAGGGCCTGCTGCGCGCGCACCGCATCCGCCCGGACGGCAGCCGCCGCGACACCGTCGTCTACTCGCTGCTCGCCGAGGAGTGGCCTACGACACAGGAGAACCTGCTCGATCGCGTGCGGTGATCGACGCGGGACGTGCCGTGAGGTGCTGCGCTCTTTCGTCGCGGGGGCTAACGTCGCTACCGTGCATCCGGCGTCAGCCAGTGATGAGTGACTTCAGGAGGCCGTGCACCATGACAGAGCAGTCCCCCGCGCTGGACAACCTGCTCACCGAGAACCGGACGTTCCCGCCGACCGACGAGTTCGCGGCGCAGGCCAACGCGAAGGCCGATTGGTACGAGAAGGCCGACGCCGACCGCGAAGCGTTCTGGGCCGAGCAGGCGGAGCGGCTGCACTGGGACACCAAGTGGTCCCAGGTCCTCGACTGGTCGGGCGCGCCCTTCGCCAAGTGGTTCGTCGGCGGCAAGCTGAACGTCGCGTACAACTGCGTCGACCGGCACGTCGAGTCCGGGCACGGCGAGCAGGTCGCCATCCACTGGGTCGGCGAGCCGGGCGACACCCGTGACATCACCTACGCCCAGCTCAAGGACGAGGTGTCCAAGGCCGCGAACGCGCTGGCCTCCCTCGGCGTCACCTCCGGCGACCGGGTCGCCATCCAGCTGCCGATGATCCCCGAGGCGATCGTCGCGATGCTGGCCTGCGCGCGGCTGGGCGCGATGCACAGCGTCGTCTTCGGCGGGTTCTCCCCGGCGGCGCTGCGCTCCCGCGTCGACGACGCCGAGGCCAAGGTCGTGATCACCTCCGACGGCCAGTACCGCCGCGGCAAGGCCGCGCCGATGAAGACGAACGTCGACGAGGCCCTCGACGGCGCCGCGAGCGTCGAGAAGGTCATCGTCGTGCGCCGCACCGGCGAAGAGGTCCCGATGAGCGAGCGGGACGTGTGGTGGCACGAGCTCGTCGACGGCCAGTCCACCGAGCACACCCCGGAGGCGTTCGACTCCGAGCACCCGCTGTTCATCCTCTACACCAGCGGCACGACCGGGAAGCCGAAGGGCATCCTGCACACCTCCGGCGGCTACCTGACCCAGGTCGCCTACACCCACCACGTCGTCTTCGACCACAAGCCGGGCGAGGACGTCTACTGGTGCACCGCCGACATCGGCTGGGTGACCGGCCACTCCTACATCGTCTACGGCCCGCTGGCGAACCGCGCGACCCAGGTGGTCTACGAGGGCACCCCCAACACGCCGCACGAGGGCAGGCACTGGGAGATCATCCAGAACCACAAGGTCTCCATCTACTACACCGCACCGACCCTGATCCGCACGTTCATGAAGTGGGGCGAGGACATCCCGGCGAAGTACGACCTGTCCAGCCTCCGCGTGCTGGGCAGCGTCGGCGAGCCGATCAACCCCGAGGCGTGGATGTGGTACCGCGAGCACATCGGCGCGGGCAAGGCGCCGATCGTGGACACCTGGTGGCAGACCGAAACCGGCGCGATCATGATCTCGCCGCTGCCGGGCGTCACCTCGACCAAGCCCGGTTCGGCGCAGCGCCCGCTGCCCGGCATCTCGGCGAAGGTCGTCGACGACACCGCGACCGAGGTCGGCAAGGGCGGCGGCGGTTACCTGGTGCTGGACAAGCCGTGGCCGTCGATGCTGCGCGGCATCTGGGGCGACGACGAGCGCTTCCGCGACACGTACTGGTCACGGTTCGCCGACCAGGGCTTCTACTTCGCCGGTGACGGCGCGAAGTACGACAACGACGGCGACATCTGGCTGCTCGGCCGGGTCGACGACGTCATGAACGTGTCCGGCCACCGCATCTCCACCACGGAGGTCGAAAGCGCTCTCGTGTCGCACCCGACGGTCGCCGAAGCCGCGGTGGTGGGCGCATCCGACCCGACCACCGGGCAGGGCATCGTCGCGTTCGTGATCCTGCGCGGCTCCGCGGCCGAGGGCGGCGACGAGGCGGTGCAGGAGCTGCGCAACCACGTCGCCAAGGAGATCGGTCCGATCGCCAAGCCGCGGCAGATCATGGTCGTGCCCGAGCTGCCGAAGACCCGCTCCGGCAAGATCATGCGCCGCCTGCTGCGCGACGTCGCCGAGAACCGCCAGATCGGCGACGTCACCACGCTGGCCGACTCCAGTGTCATGGAGCTGATCTCCAGCGGCCTGAAGTCCGGCAAGGAGGACTGACGCACGAACAAGGGCCCTGCACATCGCGGTGCAGGGCCCTTGTCATGGGAACCCGAGGAAAGAGTGGATCAGCCGGTGACGTCCAGGTGGGCCTTCACCGGGGTCGGCCGCGGGGCCTTGCCGTTGGCGTCGGGCTTGTCGCCCGCACCCGAGCCGGCGCCGCCACCGGAGCTGGTCTTCGTCGAGGTCGGGGTGCTGGTGCCCGGCTTCGAGGTGCTCGTCGTCGGCTTGGTGGTCGGGGTCTCGCCACCGCCGTTGTCGTCGTCGCCCGGCGCGCAGGTGACCGACGCGATGTCCAGCGTCTGCAGGTTGTCGATCTTGATGGAGATCGCGGTGACGGTGATCGAGCCGTCGTCCTTCTTGGTCTGCTTGTTCAGCACGACCGAGAGCAGACCCGGCACGGCGACCGTGGTGTTGGTCGGCGCGGTCACGTCGAGGGTGATGTCACCGAGCTTCGCCTTGGCCAGCGACGAGGTGCCCTTGCCGCCCTCGCACTCCGCCTCGATGGCGGTCGCGGTCAGCAGCGGCTTGCCGACGCCGAGGCCGACGTTGACGTCGGCGACGCTGGCGCGCGCCTGGCCGGCGCCCGCCGAGGCGTTGAGCAGCTTGACCTGGGCCAGGCCCGGCACGTTCAGCGTGGCGAGGGACTTCTGCTCGAAGCCCTTCTCGTCGGTCACGTACGGGCTGGGGTCGATCCCGAGGAGGCCCTTGGCGGCGATCGCGTAGGCGGAGTTGACGCCGTCCGTGGTGGTCGTGGTCGCACCCGCGGCGGGCGCGAGCAGCACCGAGGTGGCGAGCGCGGTCGCGAGCACGCCGACGCCGCCGGCCACAGCCTTCTTTCTGGACAAGGAATTCCCTTTCGTGAAATGGAAATGCGGAATGAAGCCGGCGGCCCCCCGTGGTGCATTCCGACCGCCGGCGAAGTGCGAAGAAGCTCAGGACGTCACGTGATGTTCACGATCGTGCCGAGCGGCAGTTTGACGAGCTCGTCGAGCGCCTCGGAGGGCACCCGGATGCAGCCGTCGCTGTTCGCCTGACCGGCGAAGCTGTTGTTCGGCCAGGTGTGCAGTCCCACCGTGCCCGGGCCGCCGCCGAAGGTCTCCAGCGAATCGGAGTGGTAGCTCAGCGGCAGCACGATCGGGCTGTAGGTGTTCTTCGTTTCCTCGATCGAGGCGATGATGTAAGCACGCCCCGCCGGGGTCGGGTGTTCGGGCTTGCCGGTGCCGATCGTCCATTTGCCGATCGACTTGCCGCTCTCCAGGATCTCCAGGCTGAACGCGGCACGGTCCACATTGACCACGTAGTCGTTCTGCGCGGATTCGGCGGCGCCCTCGCTCAGGTGCACCCAGCCGGACGCGGCGTTGGGCCGGGTCGGCAGGAGGACGTGCGCCCAGTCGCCCTGCTCCGCAATCACCGGCACCCACGTCGGCGATCCCATTTGGATGGACGGCAGCTTCGCGATCGCTTTGCCGCCAACGGAGTCGTACACGACCATGTCGGCCTTGGGGTGGATCACGCGGCCGGCCGTCGCGCCACCGGATGGCTGCGGGTCGAGCGGGGCGTTCGCGACCGTGGCGAACGTGGTCGCCTCCGGCAGCTGGGTCAGGTCTTCCTGGCTCACCGCGGCCGGCTTCACGCCGTCCTCGTCGCCACCGGAGCACGCCCCGGTGAGCAGTGCCAGGGTCGAGACCCCGGCCACGGCGAGGAGCCGGACCGGGAGCCGTCCGCGGCGCGCAGAACCCGTCTGCGTGCGCGAGCTGCACGTCATGCGCATTACCACAATCCTTGAGGACCTACATCGGACAAGAATTCACCAAGGCGGTCTCCCCCGAAGACATGCGGCACCGCAGGTGCGCCTTGGGCCTTATTGCTATCAGGACCCCCCTAGGTGATCAAACTCCCGGGTGACGGGGGTCGATTAGGGAGAGCAGGGCAAATGCTGCATTTGCCGAGGTCGCAGGAAAAACGAGATACACCCGATCGGGTACAGATAAGTAACGCCCACTTCGACCTGCCCCCATCGAGCGACATCGCTTCCTCACCCTGGCGGGTGATGGCGGCAGCGTAGCGGTACCTCCGGACGCGCCGCCCCGGGGGTACGCGGAAGTAGGTAGCGCGGGACAATCCCCGGGCACACCCCAGCGAGCGGCTATCGAACGCCTGTTCTAGAATTCGGGCCGACGTAGCCGGACCCCACGAGAGGGAGACCGCAGCACCGATGAGCTTGGACACCACGACCACCCCGCAGGAGCAGGACACCCCCGTCACGCCGGCGCCGGTCACGGACGACTCCGCAGCCGCTCCCGCTCCCGCCGCCACCTCCGCCGAAAGCGAGGAAGCCAAGCCCAAGCGCGGCCGCCCGAAGGCCTCCGCGGCGAAGAAGACCCGCACCGTCGAGCTCACGCTCACCGTCACCGGCACCGCCGACGGCGAGTGGCAGGCCGAGCTCAAGCACGGCTCGAAGTGGGTCGCGCAGGGCCTGAAGATCCCGGCCTCGGCCGTGTCCCGCGCGGCCAAGGAGCTGCACGAGGACCTCTCGACGCCGATCGACGAGGTGATCAACGCCGCTGTCGAGCAGCAGAAGGCCAAGGTCGCCGCCCTGGAGGCGGAGCTGGAGCAGGCCAGGCAGGCCCTCGCCGAGCTCGACGGCTGACCTCACCGGCGTCTACCTGGTCGGCGGGCCGAGCCGCATGCTGCTCGTCGAGCCGCTCGCCGAGCAGCTCGGCGTCCTGCCGACCACCCAGGACCAGCCGGAGACCGCCGTCGCGTTCGCCCGCCGAAACCGACCGCCGACCGGCGATCCCGAGACCCGCCGGGGCGGATGTCCATCGATCAGGCATCCGCCCCGGCGTTCTTTTCCCACCGGACACTTTCCGCGTACCATCTGTATACAACGTGTATGGAGGGAGCCCGGATGCCGGCGACGAGCAAGCCCGCCCAGTCCGGGCGGGCGAAGGCCTACGACTACCTGAAGAACACCGTGCTGGCCGACCCCGACGCCGAGGGCGGCTTCATCAGCGAACAGGAGGTCGCCGAGCGCGTCGGCGTCTCCCGCACCCCCGTGCGCGAGGCGTTGCTGCAGCTCGCGGCCGAGGAACTGGTGCAGCTCGTGCCCAACCGGGGCGCGTACATCGCGCCGCTGACCGGGCGCGACCTGCGGGACCTCGTCGAACTGCGCGGGCTGCTCGAACGGTTCGCGGCCGAGCGGGTGATGGCGGCCGGGACCGTGCCGTGGCGGGCGATGCAGGAGGTCCTCGAACAGCAGGAGCGCTGCGACGACCCGGCGTCGGCCAAGGAGTTCATCGAACTCGACGCGCACTTCCACACGCTGCTCGTCGAGGCCGCGGGCAACTCGATGCTGAGCCGGACCTACACCGCGCTGCGAGCCCGGCAGGTGCGTGCCGGGCTCGTCGCGCTGCGGCGGTCAGGCACCCGGCACGCGGAGGTCATCCACGAGCACCAGGCCATCGTGACCGCACTGGCCAACGGTGAGGTCGAGGCGGCGCTGGCCGCCATCGACGACCACCACGCCCAGACCCTGAAGCATCAGCTGACGACCACCTGAGTCTCGTCGCGGGCCTCTCGCGCGAGCGCGATGCCGATGATGCTGACCACCGCGGTCACCACCACGTACAGCGCGAGCGCGACCCAGCTGTCGAATCCGGCCAGCAGCGAGGTGAACAGCAGCGGCGCGATGGCGCCGCCGATCACGCCGGCGAGCGTGTAGGCCAGCGAGCTGCCGGTGTAGCGCAGGCGCTCGGTGAACTGCTCGGTGATCAGCGCGGCCTGCGGCCCGTACAGCGCGGCGTGGATGACGAGCGCGATCACGATGCCGACCAGCAGCAGGCCGAACGAGCGGCCGGACACCAGCGGGAAGAACACGAACGGCCAGATCGCCGCGGCGATGGTCGCGAACAGGTAGAGCTTGCGGCGGTTCATCCGGTCCGACAGCGCGCCGAACGCCGGCATCAGGATGAGCTGTCCGGCAGACCCGATCATTACCGCGGTGAGGCCCTGGCTGCGGGACATGCCCAGCTCCTGGGTCATGTAGGTCAGCACGAAAACGGTGAACAGCGCGTACAGCACGTCGGGGCAGACGCGGACGAAGATCGCGGCCAGCAGAGCCCGGCGCTCGTACTTGAAGACCTCGGAAATCGGCGCGCTGGGCCGCTCGCCGCTCTCCGCGATGCGCTTGAAGACCGGGGTCTCCTCCAGCTTGAGCCGGATCCACAGACCGAACGCGACGAGCACGGCGGACAGCAGGAACGCCACGCGCCAGCCCCACGAGTCGAACTGTGCCTCGGTCAGCAGCAGGGCCAGCAGCGCGAGCACACCGTTGGCGAGCAGGTTGCCCGCGGGCGGGCCGACCTGGGCGGCGGAGGCCCAGAACCCGCGCTTCTTCGGATCGCCGAACTCGCTGGACAGCAGCACCGCGCCGCCCCACTCACCGCCGATGCCGACGCCCTGGGCGAAGCGCAGCAGGACCAGCAGCACCGCCGCCGAGCCGCCGATCGCGGAGTGGGTCGGCAGGACGCCGATGAGGAAGGTGGCGATGCCGGTGAGCAGCAGCGTGATCACCAGGACGCGCTTGCGGCCGAGCACGTCGCCGAGACGGCCGAAGACGAACCCGCCGAGCGGGCGGGAGAGGTAGCCGACGGCGTAGGTGGAGAACGCGGCCATCGTGCTGACCAGCGGGTCGCCAGCCGGGAAGAACTGGTGTCCGAACACGGTGGCCGCGGCCACCGAGTAGGCCGCGAAGTCGTACCACTCCAGCGACGTGCCGGACAGGCTCGCCAGGAAGGCACGCCGTAGCGACGCCCTGTCCACGGTCGGCGTTACCGAGGTCATTGCTCACATCCTGATCTATTCGGTGCCACGATGCTGTAATACTCGTTGTATACAACCTGCATGCGCAACCCCTCGCAGGTAAGAACTGGGTTACCCGAAATTACGGAGGACGACATGCCGACGCTGAGCTTCGACCTGCCCGACGGCACGACGGTGACCACTCCGGTGACGACCTTGCTGAACGCCGGGTACGCGGGCCGCGACCAGGCCGACGTCGCCGCGCACGTCGCCGAGCTGGCCGAGCTGGGCGTGCCGGCGCCGAAGGTCACGCCGGCGCTGTACCCGGTCGCCCCGTACCTGGCCGCCCAGACCGACGAGGTGCCCGCCCAGCACGACCGCACGTCCGGCGAGGCGGAGTGGGCGCTGGTGATCACCGCGGACGGGGTGCTGCTCACCGTCGCGTGCGACCACACCGACCGGGAGCTCGAGGTGCACGGGGTGGCCTGGAGCAAGAACGCGGCGCCGGACGTGCTGGGGCGCCAGGCGTGGCGGCTGGACGACGTGGCGGACCGGCTGGACTCGCTGACGCTGCGCGGCTGGGCCGACGGGCAGCTGATCCAGGACGGCACGCTCGCGGAGCTGCTGACGCCGCAGCACTGGCTCGACGTGCTGCGCGAGCGCGGGCTGTACGAGCCGGGGGTGGTGCTGATCTCCGGGACGATCCCGATGGTGCCGGGGGTGAACCAGTTCGCCGGCGAATGGCGGGTCGAACTGGGCGACCCGGCGACGGGCAACACGATCGAGGCGGCCTACCGCGTCCGGCGCTTGCCGGAGGCGATCGGCTGACCGGGCGCCCGGCTGGGAGCGAGTCCTGGCACCCGGGTAGGTAGCGGCGCGGGGTCGTCGGAGGCCATCGCCCGGTGGCAGCTGCCGTGCCTGCGGAGCGGGCATGCCCGGGCACGTGGGCGGAGTCCTGGCACCCGGCGTGGGCAGAGGCGCGGGATTGCCAGCGGCCACCACCCGACAAGGGGCTACTGCGCCCGCTGAGCGGGCACGCCCAGCAATGCGGCCAGAGTCCTGGCACCCGGCGGGGTAAAGGCGCGGGATTGCCGGAGGCCACCACCAGTAAGGGGCTCCGCGCCTGCGGAGCGGGCCCCTCAGCGAGCGTGACCGTGCCAGCGCCCCCACTCAGCGTCCCGGCGCGGGCAGGGGTGCGCCGGGGCGTTGGGGAGTCGGCGCGTCGGGGCGACGGTGTATCGGGGCGCCGGGCGGTGGGGTCACCCTCGCAGCCTCGTGTTCAGTCGTGCGGCTTGGCGGGTCAGGTGGTCGCGTTCGGCGAGGTTCGTCGCCTTCGTGGCGGCCTCCGCGTACAGCCGGGCGGCGCTCGCCAGGTCACCATCGCGTTCGTGCAGGTACGCCGACACCGCGGCGTACCTCGGCAGCCCCTCGTCCAGGGACGCGAGTTCCGCCAGGCCCGCGCGGGGGCCGTCCGCCTCGCCGACCGCCACCGCCCGGTTCAGGCGCACCACGGGGCTGTCCGTCAGCCGCACCAGCTCGTCGTACCACTCGACGATCTGCACCCAGTCGGTCTCCTCGGCGGTGGGCGCGTCGGCGTGCAGGGCGGCGATCGCGGCCTGCGCCTGGAACTCACCGAGCCGGTCACGGGCCAGCGCCGCCTGCAGGATCTCCACGCCCTCCGCGATCAGGCGGGTGTCCCACCGGCCGCGGTCCTGCTCGGCGAGCGGCACCAGGCTGCCGTCGGGCGCGGTCCGGCTCGCGCGCCGGGCGTGGTGCAGCAGCATCAGGGCGAGCAGCCCGGCCACCTCGGGGTGGTCGATCACCGCCGCGAGCTGGCGGGTCAGCCGGATCGCCTCGGCGGCCAGGTCGACGTCACCGGAGTAGCCCTCGTTGAACACCAGGTAGAGCACGCGTAGCACGGTGGCGACGTCGCCGGGCTGGTCGAACCGCACCCCAGCGACCGTCCGCTTGGCGCGGCTGATCCGCTGCGCCATCGTCGCCTCCGGCACCAGGTACGCGGCGGCGATCTGCCGCGTCGTCAAGCCGCCGACGGCACGCAACGTGAGCGCGACCGCGGACGACGGGGTCAGCAACGGGTGCGCGCACAGGAAGTACAGCTGGAGCGTGTCGTCCACCCCGACGGCCTGCCCGGGCTCCGGCTCCACCTCGACGAGGTCCTCACGACGGCGCCGCGCCGCTTCCGCGCGGGTCGCGTCCAGGAACTTGCGCCACGCCACCGTGACGAGCCAGCCCTTCGGATCGCGCGGCGGGTCGTCGGGCCACACGCGCAACGCCTCGACCAGCGCCTCCTGCACCGCGTCCTCGGCCGCCGCGAAGTCGGCTCCGCGGCGGACGAGGATCGCGAGCACAGTCGGGGTGAGGCCCCGGAGCAGGGCCTCGTCCACCGCAGGGCTCATTCCGTGACCGTGGGCGGCTCGGCGAGGAAGGGGCGCAGCTCGAGCCACTCGTGGATCGGCTTCCCACCCGCCCCCGGCGCGGCCGACAGCTCCCCGGCCAGCTCCACCGCACGCTCGTGGCTGTCCACGT
>NZ_JAKGSD010000004.1 GCF_021654135.1 Amycolatopsis tucumanensis
GCATGTTCGGCCGCCGGAAAGCACGCAGGTTGCGGCCCTGGCTCAAGGTGATCGTCCAGTGTCAGGCGACGGGATGACCACCCAGCATGGGTTTTGTTCGCGGGCTAGTAGCCCTGGTAGCCGCCGCCTGCGGCCATTGCCTTCAGGCCTGGGTGCCCCTCAAAGCCGCCGTACCGGCTGAACGTGTACCGCACTCCGGCGATGATGTTGTCGACCGGGTTGTAGATGTCGTCGTGGCCGGGCAGTTTGTGCGCGTTGAACGTCGAGTCGATGCACTGCATCAACCCCTTGGACGGGTGCCCCGCCGCGGCATTGCTGTCCCAAAGGTTTATCGCGTTGGGATTGCCGCTCGACTCCTTTTCGATGATCGTCCAGATCTTGTCGATGTCGGCTTCCGTGACCGGCACCCCGGCGGCCTGCAGGATGCGGATCGCCTCTTCGATCCACTGCCGCACGTTGCCAGGGGGCTGGCTGCTCGGCGGGCCGCCGCTCGGGCCCAGCCCGCCGCCACCACCGCCACCCGCGCCGCCACCGCCGCCGGAGCCGGAGCGCAGTCCGCCCGTGCTCTTCATCGTCTTCGGCTTGCCGCCCAGCGGGGGCACCGACGCGTACCCGCCCTGGACCTCCTTGCGCACCAGGCCCATCACCCGGTTGATCTGCTCGTTCGCGCTGCTCAACAACCCCTGGATCTGGTCCCGGGCGCCGGCCGCGATGCCGCTCGTCTTCTGCGCGTTCGCGGCCATGATCTCGGCCGACGTGGGCGAGGGCATCGTGGCGCCGGGTTTGCCCTCGCGCACCTCGCGCTCCATCGCCTCGGCTGCGTTCGCGTTCGTCACCGCGTCGCTGTTGGCCTTCTCGATGTCCGTCTGCGCCTGCTGCCTGATCGTGTCGATCCGGCCCTTGACGTCGGCCAGCGACGTCTGCAGACCGGACAGCTCCCGCGCGACCTCGTCGAGGTGGTCGTTGACCTTCTTGCCCGCGTCGCCGATCTGCTTGACGTAGGCGAAGAACGCGTCGGCCGCGGGGCCGGTCCACGTGCCGCCGCCCAGTGCCGCGGTCGCGTTCCGCAGCGCCACCGAGTGGTCCGCGGAGTCCTTCGACGCCTGCGTGAACTGGTCCGCGACGGCCTGGATCCCCGCCGGGTTCAGCTTCTCGACCTGCTGCGCGCGGGCCACCACGTCGTTCCATTCGGGCGGCATCCCCGGTGCGGCGACCATGTCAGACCTGCAGGCTTCCGTCCTTGACGGTCACGCTGTCGCGCGCCGCGTCGTCGGTCTCGCGCAACGCCCGCGCCGCGTCGCGCAGGGCGCTGCCGGTCGACCTCATCAGCTCGGCAGCCGCGTCGAACTGCTTGTGCACGCCGTCGCGCAACGACCCCAGCGCGTCCACCATGCCGTCCGACGGGTGCTCGCCCGGCTCCAGCTCGTCCGGGCGCTTGATGGCGCCGAACGGGTTCTCCCCGGTCACGCCCGTGACCTTGTCCTTGGCTTTCTTGAACTGCTCGTGGATGGCCTCGACCTGCCCGGCCACATGCTCCAGCGAATCCGGATCACTCTCAGGCACGTCGCTCACTGTAGGACGGTTGTCGCAGCCTGTACGCGGAATCCGCCAAGTTCCACCATCCGGTGGTTCACACCTCGTCGAGCAGCTCCGCGACCCGGCTGACCAGCAGCTGGTTGTCCGCGGGCGCGACCGTCGCCCAGTCCTGCCCGCCCACCTGCAGCAGGTACCGGCCCGCGTCGGTGTCGTAGAACGCGACCACCCGGCCCGCGCGCCGCCCCTCCCGCTCGACGCCGAACTGCCCGCGCGTGGTCATCCCGACCAGCATCCCGGCCAGCTCCTGCGCCTCCCACAGCTCGACGCCCCGGTCCTCCAGCGCCGTGACCAGCGACTTCGGGTCGCCCTTCGCGTCGGCGTCGGCCGCCCGCAGCGTGCTGTGCGGCAGGCTCACCGAGTGCCCGACCCCGGCCGGCTGCTCACCGGCCACCGACACCGCCGACTCGGCCAGCGCGTTCGGCCGCGCCGGGATCAGCCACACCTCGCCCGAGTCCACCACCGCGAGCAGCGCCTGGCCGCCGTTGGACACCGCGAGGCCGCGGATCTCGCGGTCTGTCCACACCCACACGTCGATCGCGACCTGCGGGTTCGCCAGCAACGTCGCCATGTCGACGATCTCGCCGACGGCCCGCTGCCCGCGCGCGAGCCCGCGGTCGGCGAGCATCTCCCAGGCGCGGCCCGCGAGCTGCCGCCGCTCGGTGTGGGTGCGGCCCGGGCTCGGCACTCGCAGCGCCGGGTGGGCGCGGGGCAGCCGCAGGCTCTCCCACAGGACGTCGAACTCGAGCGTCGTCAGGACGAGGCTCATCGGTCGCCGATCGTGTCCGGTGAGACGTCCCGCCGGTCGGTGAACAGGTCGTTGTCGTCGACACCGAAGCGGCGGACGTGCCCGGCGTCCTCCTCGCCGTCCTGCGGTGCGGCGGGTTCCAGGATCGACCGGGTGGTCGCCGAGTCGGGGGTGTGGCCGCCGCGCCGGGCGAGGCGGGCTTCCTCCTCCTCGGGCAGGTCGTCGGAGGGGATCTGGTGGATGCGGTTGCCCGCGGTGTTCCGCCCGACGCGGCTCTGCCGTTCGCCCTCGCCCGCCAGCGCCCCGCTCGCCCCGGCCGCGCCGAGCGCGGGGGCGGCCTCGGCGAGCCCGCTGAGCCCGGAGGGCGTCCGCACGGCGGCGAACCCGGGGCCGACCGCATTGGGGGAGGTGGTGGAGGGCGGCATCGCGCCCGCGGAACGGCCCCTGCCGAGGGCTTCTTCGGCAGGTGTTGCCGCGCTTCCGCCGCCCGCGCCGCTTCCGCCCGCCGCGCCCGCGCCGCTTCCGGTGCCTGCGCCGAGCCCGACACCCGGGCCGAGCCCGGTGCCGGGTGCGCCGGCCGCGGAGCGGCCACCGGCACCGTGGACCTGCCCGGCGCCCGGCTGCCCGGCGGAGCCGGGCCGGGCGCCTACGGCGGAACCACTGCTGGGAATCGCCCGGCCGCCGGTCGCAGCGCCGGACTGGCCACCAGTGTTCTTCGATTCAGGCGAAGCCGACGCCCGGCGTTCGCCGGCGAAGCCGGCTCCGCCGGGGGAACCAGAGCCGCCGGCAACCGATCCGGTGGGCGCGGGCGCGGCGGGGCGTCCAGCCGTCGTCCCACCACCGGCGCCCGCCGGGGTGACCCCGGCCAACGAAGCACCCGCAGCCGGAGCGGCCGGCACGCCCATCGGCGGTGTCGGGGTGTCCACCCGCGCCGGCGTCACGTCCTTCGTGCCCTGGGCCTGGGTCGGCGCGGTGTCCGGCAGCGACGGCACCGGCGCCGACGCCCCGCCGATCCCCGCCACCACACCGGTGCCCGGCGCGGACAGCAGCGAGACCGGCGCCGGTGCGTCCACAGTGGACGTCGAGCCGAGGTAGTTGCCGCTGTCGTGGGCGTAGGCGTTGAGCGCGTCCACCGCCTGGGCCTTGGCCTCCTCGGCGGTGCGCACGTCGGCCGCATGATCGGTCTCGAACCCGAACAGGCTGAACACCGTGTCGCCGAAGGTGTAGCCGCCCGCCTTGCGCAGGTCCTCCGGCGCGGGCAGCTTGTTCCTGGTCCGGGTGAAGGCCTCGGCCTGCTCGTACATCATCTGCGCGGCCTGCTCGACCTTCGCCGTCGCCTCACCGGAGAACCCGGCCTCCCGCGCGACCACCGACGACGCCTGCCCGGCCGCGCGGCTCTGCCACTCCACACCGAGCGCCTTGAGCTGGGTCCGCAGCGCCTCTTCGGTGTCGGCGAGCGCGCCGGAGATCGACTTCAGCGCCTCGACGGCCCCGGTGATCCCCGACGGGCCCGCGCCGTCCCGGAACTTCTCCACGACCTGCGCGAGCTGCTCCGGCTGGTAGCCGTCGAACCGCTGGTCGCGCAGCTTCGCCACGAGCGTCGGGATGTCGTACTTGCTGCTGTCGAACGTGGCCACGCCACACCTCACTTCAGCGTTTCGAGCGTCTGGACGGCCAGCTTCGCGACGTTCGTCGCCATGTCGCACAGCTGCTGCTGGGTGAACGAGCGGTCGTCGGGCGCCATCTGGGCGCGCAGCGTCTGGCCCTGGGCGACGCCGACGAGCACCTCGCAGTCCTGGATCCCCTCGCTGGGCGCGTAGTTCACCAGCGCGGGGAACCCGGGCACCGCGACCGGCTGCTGGACCATGCTGGTCCGCCGGTGCGCGCCGGTGCGCCAGTCCTCGATGTCGGCGTCGCCGATGACCTCGAGGTAGTACGTGTACGTCGGCGGCCTGGCGTCGACGTCGAACGCGCAGGTCTTCGGGCAGCCAGCGGGGCGCGCCGTTCTCGCCGAGCCGGTCCAGCTGGGCGGACGTGAGCAGGGCGCACGGGTCGGCGTCCCGCAGCGGCAGCTCGCGTTGCCGGGCGGGCAGTTCGGGCGGCTGACTGCTCGGCCGCGTGGCGGGCCCGGCGACCCCGGACACGGTCGACGTGCAGCCGGACACCACGAGCGCGGCCGCGACGACCGTCCTAGGCAGGGCCGGCACCGCGGTCCCCCAGCGCGATGACCTTCTCCTCCTCACCGGCCTGGTAGGCCTGCGCGGCCTGCCGGAGCTGCGCGGCGAGGTCACGCAGGTTGCGGACGTAGGCCTGCACCCGCGCCGCGTACGAGTCTTCGCCGCGGGCCACCAGCCGGTTCCACGCGTCGGTGGCGGTGGTGCTGATGACGTCCTCGGCCGGCGCGGTGATGTTGAGGTCGATCAGCTTCTGCCGGATGCGGTCGTCGAGCGCGTCGGCCTGCTCGTTGACGACCTGCGCGACCAGCAGCACCTTGTCCGGGTCGACCCGCAGGTCGTGGGGCACCGACGGCACGGTCGCGCCGAGGGCGCCGAGCGTGGGTGCGAGACCCTGGCCGGCGCCGCGCAGGTCGTCCTCTGCCACAACTCACTCCCCGGGTACGGACGGTAACCGACCAGTTCCGGTAGGAAGGCTACCAATCCCGGGATCAGCTCGGGCCGGAATTCGCCGAAGCACCCGGCACGGTGATCTCGCCGCGAGCGGCCTTGAGCCCGATGTCGGTGCGGTGGTGCGAACCGGACAGGTGCACCTTCGCGACCCGCTCGTAGGCCTGGGCGCGGGCCGCGTCGAGGTCCTCGCCGACGCCGACCACGGACAGCACCCGGCCACCGTGGGAGACCACGGCGCCGTCGTCGCGGCGGCGGGTGCCCGCGTGCAGCACGCCCTCGGACTCGGCGCCGGTGATCACGTCGCCCGCGCGCGGCACACCCGGATAGCCGTCGGCGGCGATCACGACGGTGACCGCGGAGCCCGGGTGCCACTCCAGCGGCGGGTGCTCGGCGAGGGTGCCGGTCGCGGTCGCGTGCAGCAGCCCGGCCAGCGGGGTGGCCAGCAGCGCGAGCACGACCTGCGTCTCCGGGTCGCCGAACCGGCAGTTGAACTCGATGACCTGGGGGCCGTCGGAGGTGATCGCGAGGCCCGCGTAGAGCAGGCCGGAGAACTCGGCGCCGCGGGCGGCCATCTCGTCGACGACCGGCTGGACGATGTCGCGCACGATGTCGTCGACGAGGCCGGCGGGCGCCCACGGCAGCGGCGCGTACGCGCCCATGCCGCCGGTGTTGGGGCCGGTGTCGCCGTCGCCGACGCGCTTGAAGTCCTGCGCGGGCAGCAGCGGCACCACGGTGCGGCCGTCGACCAGGCAGAACAGCGACACCTCCGGCCCGTCGAGGAACGACTCCAGCAGCACCGGGTGGCCGCCGTCGAGCAGCTTCATCGCGTGCGCGCGCGCCGCGTCGCGGTCCGGGGTGACGACGACGCCCTTGCCGGCGGCCAGCCCGTCGTCCTTGACCACCCAGGTCGGGCCGAAGCGGGACAGCGCCTCGTCGAGCTTGGCCGGGTTGTCCACGATCTCGCTGCGCGCGGTCGGCACCTTCGCGGTGGCCATCACGTCCTTGGCGAACGCCTTCGAGCCCTCGATGCGGGCCGCGGCGGCGGACGGGCCGAAGACCGGGATGCCGGCCTTGCGGACGGCGTCGGCCGCGCCGGCGACCAGCGGCACCTCGGGGCCGATCACCACGAGGTCGGCCTGCCAGCGCTTCGCCAGCTCGGCGACCGCGGCCGGGTCGGCCACGTCGACGCCGAGCTGCTCGGCCAGCGCCGCGGTGCCGGCGTTGCCTGGCGCGCAGGCGAGCGCGGTGACGGCCGGGTCGTGGGACGCGGCGAGGAGCAGGGCATGTTCGCGGGCACCGGACCCGATGACTAGAACGCGCACAAGCCCTGAGCGTAGACGTTGACCTGCGCCACGCCCCGTTCACCCGCCCGCCAGCCCACCGTCCCCCGCCCGTGTGGCGGCCGTAGTCCGGGCCGGTGAGAGTGGCGCGGAGATCCCTTTCGTCCCCACAGGAGGTTCCCGTGCGGAGAAGACTCGCCGCCCTGGCGTTGTCCGGCCTGTTCCTGGTCGGCGCCGCCGGCGTCACCAGCGCGAGCCAAGCCGCCCCGGCTGACAAGGAGCGTGCCGAACCAGTGGTCGTCGGACACCGGGGCGCGCCCGGCTACCGGCCGGAGCACACGCTGGCCTCCTACGAGCTGGCCTACCGCCAGGGCGCCGACTGGGTCGACGTCGACCTCGTGCCCACCAAGGACGGCCAGCTCGTCGCCCGGCACGAGAACGAGATCGGCGGCACGACCGACGTCGCCGCCCACCCCGAGTTCGCCAACCGGAAGACCACCAAGGTCATCGACGGCGTCGCGCTGACCGGCTGGTTCACCGAGGACTTCACGCTCGCCGAGCTGAAGACCCTGCGCGCCACCGAGCGCATCCCGGACATCCGCCCGGACAACAAGATCTACAACGGCCGCTGGCAGATCGCGACCTACCAGGAGGTGCTGGACCTCACCAGGCGCCTCGGCCGCGAACTGCACCGCACGCTGGGCACCTACCCGGAGATCAAGCACTCCACCTACTTCGCCTCGATCGGCAACCCCACCGAGCCGAAGCTGGTCGACCTCCTCAACCGCAACGGCCTGAACAAGCGCAACGCGCCGGTGATCATCCAGTCGTTCGAGGTGGCCAACCTCAAGGCGCTGAGCAGGCAGGTGAAGGTGCCGCTGGTGCAGCTCACCTCGGCCAGCGGCGCGCCGGCCGACTTCGTCGCGAGCGGCGACAAGCGCACCTACGCCGACCTGGTCACCCCGGCCGGGCTCAAGGAGATCTCCACCTACGCCGACTACCTCGGCCCGGAGAAGGCGCAGATCATCCCGCGGACCGCGGCGGGCGCGCTCGGCACGCCGACCTCGCTGGTGAAGGACGCGCACGACGCGGGCCTGAAGGTCGTGCCGTACACCTTCCGCAACGAGAACAGCTTCCTGCCGGTGAACCTGCGCTCGTCGGCCGACCCGTCGGCGTGGGGCAACGCCTTCGCCGAGCTGGACGCGTTCCTCGCCACCGGCATCGACGGCCTGTTCGCCGACCAGCCGGACACCGCGCTGGTCGCCGTCGGGTCCTGAGTGGACGACGCGGGCACGGCCACGGGCCGTGCCCGCGTTTTCGCTTTCCGCTGAAGTGATCCCGACCACTCGAAAAGTCTTCGCGTCATAGCCTGTCGCCCGGCTAGTCTCAGAGTGGACTGAGGGGGATTTGCGCTTTTTCTTCGGGGTTTCCTCCTGCGGTCGGCCCTGCCCGCTCGTAGACCTGGACGGACCACTTCATGACCACTGCTTCGGAACCAAGACCCGCGGACGCCGACAAACTCGACAGCGCGGTGCTGAAGGTCGCTGCCGTCGTCGTGCTCGGCAGCGTGATGGCCATCCTCGACACCACCGTCGTCAACGTCGCGCTCCAGGCGCTGACGCTGGAGTTCGAGACCTCGTTCGACACGATCCAGTGGATCGCGACCGGGTACATGCTGGCGCTGGCCACGGTCATCCCGGTCACCGGCTGGGCGTGCGACCGGTTCGGCACCAAGCGCCTCTACATGCTGGCGATCACGTTCTTCCTGATCGGCTCCGCGCTGGCCGGTGCGGCGTGGGACATCGAGTCGCTGATCGTGTTCCGGGTCCTGCAGGGCCTCGGCGGCGGCATGCTGATGCCGGCGGGCATGACGATCCTGACCAAGACCGCGGGCCCGCACCGCGTCGGCCGCGTGATGGCCGTGCTCGGCGTGCCGATGCTGCTCGGCCCGATCGGCGGCCCGATCCTGGGCGGCTGGCTGGTCGACTCGGTGAGCTGGCGCTGGATCTTCTACATCAACGTGCCGATCGGCATCGTCGCGATCCTGCTGGCGTGGCGGCTGCTGCCGAAGGACGAGCCGCGCCCGGCCGAGAAGTTCGACTTCGCCGGCATGGTGATGCTCTCGCCCGGGCTCGCGGCGCTGATCTACGGCGTGTCGAACATTCCGCACCACGGCGGCGTCGGCGCGACCAACGTGTGGCTGCCGGGGATCGTCGGGATCGTGCTGATCGTGGCGTTCATCGTGCGGGCGCTGAAGGTCGCCAACCCGCTGGTCGACCTGACCCTGTTCCGCAACCGCACGTTCAGCATCGCGATGGTGACCATGACCCTGTTCATGATCGCCTTCCTCGGGTCGATGCTGATCCTGCCGACCTACTTCGTGCTGGTGCGCGGCGAAAGCGCGCTGCAGGCCGGTCTGCTGCTGGCGCCGCAGGGCATCGGCGCGATGATCACCATGCCGATCGCGGGCAAGCTGGTCGACAAGATCGGCGCGGGCAAGGTCGTGCTGCCCGGCATCGTGCTGATCATCGCCAGCGTCGCGGTGTTCACGCAGGTGGGTGCGGACACGTCCTACCTGCTGCTGATGGGCGCGCTGTTCGTGATGGGGCTCGGCATGGGCATGAGCATGATGCCGATCAGCACCGCGGCGCTGCAGACGCTGACGCAGCGCACGGTGGCGCGGGCCTCGACGGCGATGAACATCGTGCAGCAGACCGCCGGTGCGGTGGGGTCGGCCATCGTGTCGATCATCCTGGCCAGCCTGCTCGCCGGGAAGTTCGGCGTGGCGACCAGCGAGGGCCAGCTCGCCGCGACGGCCGCGCTGATGAACCCGGCCACGCACGACGCCGCGGCGGTGGCCAGCGCGGACGCCTTCGCGTCGACGTTCACCTGGACGCTGGTGCTGGTGGCGCTGTGCCTGATCCCGGCGCTGTTCCTGCCGAAGAAGCCGGCGCTGCCGCCGGAGGAGGACGCCGCCGAGGGCGCCCCGCCCGCGGTGATGATGCACTGAGATTGTTCTGAGGAAGGGCCCGGGCAGCGCTGGATTGCTGCCCGGGCCCTTTTTCGTGTGCGCGGCCGCGGGTTGCGCACCCGGGTGAGCGGGTTGTGCGCCCGGGTTGGGTTTCGCGCCTGGGTGGGTGGGTTGCGCGCTCGGGCTGGCGAGTCCCGCACCGGGGGCGGCGAGTCGTGCACCCGGGCTGGTGAGTCGCGTACCGGGGCTGGCGGTTGTGCACTGGGGGCGGTGGTTTCGCGTGGGGCGGCGAGTCGTGCACCCCGGCTGGCGAGTCGCGCACCGGGGGCGGCGAGTTGTGCACCGGGGGC
This sequence comes from Amycolatopsis tucumanensis, assembly GCF_021654135.1. Lineage (GTDB taxonomy): Bacteria > Actinomycetota > Actinomycetes > Mycobacteriales > Pseudonocardiaceae > Amycolatopsis_E > Amycolatopsis_E tucumanensis. Next base: position 9,570 of record NZ_JAKGSD010000004.1, read on the forward strand.
GGTGGTTTCGCGCGGGGCGGCGAGTCGTGCACCCGGTTTGGTGAGTCGCGTACCGGGGCCGCCGGTTCTGCACCGGGGCCGGCGGTTCCGCACGGGGCGGCGAGTCGTGCACCCGGGCTGGCGAGTCGCGTACCGGCGCCGCCGGTTCCGCACCGGGGCCGGTGGTTTCGCGTGGGGGCGCGTCGTGCACCTGGTTTGGTGAGTCGCGTACCGGGGGCGGTGGTTCTGCATCGGGGGCGGTGGTTTCGGGTGGGGCGGCGTGTCGTGCACCTGGTTTGGTGAGTCGCGTACCGGGGGCTGGCGGTTCCGCATCGGGGGCGGTGGTTTCGCGTGGGGCGGCGAGTCGTGCACCCGGGCTGGCGAGTCGCGCACCGGCGCCGGCGATTCCGCACCGGGGCCGGCGGCTCCGCACGGGGGCGGCGCGTCGTGCACCCGGGGTCGCGCGTTCCACGTTCGTGCCCGCGAGTTCCCCGCCCGGCCCGGCGATTCAGCGCTCACTCGCGCGAGTCCCGCGCTCGCGGCAGCGAGTTCCCGCTCACCCCGCGAGTTCCTCACCCTGGCGAGCCCTGCGCTCGCCGCCGCGGGGCTCGTCACTCACCGGGTGGAGCGCGGCTCGCTGGGTAAGCATCTACCCATGGAGCTCCTGACCTTGATGGGCGTGCTCGCCGGCGCGCTCGGTCTCACCGCGATCGCCCGGCGGTTCAACCTCTCGGCGCCCCTGCTGGTCGTCGTGGCGGCGCTGGCCGTGTCGTTCATCCCGGGCGTGCCGCGGGTGCAGATGGAGCCGGAGCTGATCCTCACCCTGGTCCTGCCGCCGCTGCTCTACTCCACCGCACGGGAGAGCTCGTTCGCCCAGTTCAAGGCCGCCGCCCGGCCGATCATCGGGCTCGGCGTGGTCCTCGTCGTCGTCACGGCGCTCGTCGTCGGGTTCGTCGTGCACCTGCTGCTGCCGGACCTGCCGCTCGCCTCGGCGTTCGTGCTGGGCGCGGTCGTCGCGCCGCCGGACGCCGTCACCGCCGCCGCGATCGGCCGCCGCCAGCGCCTCCCGCGCCGCCTGATGACCGTGCTCACCGGGGAGAGCCTGGTCAACGACGCCGCCGCGCTGACCCTGTACAAGATCGGTCTCGCCGCGGTGCTCGGCGCGGCCGGGTCGCTCGGCCACGGATTCCTGGTGTTCCTCGTCGCCGCGGTGCTCGGGATCGGCGTCGGGCTCGCGGCGGCGGTGCTCGTCTCCTACATCCGGCGCAAGCTCGACGACCCGCTGATGGAGTCGGTCTTCGGCATCATCGTGCCGTTCGCCGTGTACGTCGTCGCCGAGCACCTGCACCCGTTCTCCGAGGACTTCAGCGGTTCGGGCGTGCTCGCGGTGGTCGCCGCCGGGTTGTACCTCGGTGACCGGTCGTTGTACGCGGGCTCGGCCACGCGGGTGCAGGACTCGTCGATCTGGGCGTCGCTGGACGTGCTGCTCGAAGCGCTCGTGTTCGCGTTGATGGGCCTGCAACTGCCGTTCGTGCTGGAGAGCGCCAACGAGAACGCGCGCGGCAACTGGCAGCTCTTCGCCGCGGCGATCGCCATCCTCGCGGTCACCATCGCCATCCGGTTCCCGTACGTGTTCCTCAACGCCTACCTGCCGCACGCCCTCCGGCTGTTCGGCCGCGAACGAGAACGGCCGCCGACGCGGAACCTCCTCGTGTTGTCCTGGGCGGGCATGCGCGGCGTGGTGTCGCTCGCCGCGGCGGCCGGTGTGCCGCTGACGACCCACGCCGGGCAGCCGTTCCCGGGCCGGGACGAGATCCAGCTGTTCGCGTTCGTCGTCGCGATCGGGACCGTGCTGATCCAGGGGCTCACCCTGCCCGCGGTGATCCGCAAGCTCGGCGTGCACGACAAGGACGACGCCGAGCAGGACGCGGAGGAGGAGATGGCGGCCCGCGAGGCGGCGATGCACGCGGCCTTGGCCCGGCTCGACGAGCTGGCCCCGGAGCTGTGCCACCGGCTCGACATCCCGCCGGAGAAGGCCGACCGGCTGGTGAACCGGTTGCGGGCCCTTGTCGAGACCCGCTACCGGGGAGCCGTCGCGGCGATCTCGCTCAGCGCCGAGGAACGCGAGTCCAGCCCGCACGCCGCGTTCGTGCAGGCGCGCCGCGAACTGCTGCTCGTGCAGCGCGAGACGATGCTGGAGCAGCGGGCCGAGGGCAAGCTCGACGACGAGGTGCTGCGCAAGGTCCTGCGCGAACTCGACCTCGAAGAGCTCGCCCTGTCGGACACCCTCACCGCGCGGCTGTCGTGACCGCCCTCCTCACAGCAGGTCGGCGATCTTGATCGGCAGGTCGCGCACCCGCCGCCCGGTCGCGTGGAACACCGCGTTCGCGATCGCCGCCGCGACCCCGACCGCGCCCAGCTCGCCGATGCCCTTCGCGCCGACCGGGCTCGCCAGCCGGTCGTCGTCCGGCACGAACGCCACGTCCAGCTCGCGGATGTCGGCGTTCACCGGCACCACGTAACCGGCGAGGTTCTTGCTCAGGAACCGCCCCAGCGCCGGCTCGAACACCGAGTGCTCCAGCACCGCCTGCCCGTAGCCCCAGACCAGCCCGCCGGTCATCTGGCTGTGCGCGGCCAGCGGGTTGAGGATCCGCCCCGCCGCGTACCGGCCGACCGCCCGCGACATGCGCAGCAGGCCGAGGTCCTCGTCCACCCGCACCTCGACGAAGATCGCGCCGTAGGTGTGGATCGAGTGGTCCGCCGACCGGCCCGCCGCCAGCGACGACTCCGGCGCCCACCGGCCCTCCGCGGTCAGTTCGGGCAGCCCGGCCGCGGCCAGCGCGTCGGCGAGCGGGTCGCCCGGGTCCGCGCCCAGCTTGTCCAGCACTTCGCGCGCCGCCGCCTGCACGGCCGAGCCGAGGCCCATCGCGGACATCGACCCCATCGTGCCGCCGTGCCCGGGGAAGTCCGGGTCGCCGTGCCGCACCTGGACCGACTCCGGATCGCAGCCGAGCGTCTCCGCGGCCACGGCCTGCACCATCGCGGGCAGCCCGGTGCCGATCTCCTGCGCCCCGGTCTCCACGGTGACCCGGCCCGCGGCGTCCACCCGGACCCGCGCCGCCGACGGGGCCCGGAACGTGTCCATGGTCGCCGCCGCGACACCCCAGCCGACGAGGTCGTGCCCGTCCCGCATCGACCGCGGTTCCGGATCGCGCTCGGACCAGCCGAACCGGCGGGCGCCCTCACGCAGGCACTCGACCAGCTTCCGCGACGAGAACGGCCTGCCGGTCATCGGGTCGGCCGCCGGTTCGTTGCGGATCCGCAGCTCGACCGGGTCGATGCCCAGCTCGTGCGCCAGCTCGTCCATCGCGGACTCGAGCGGGAAGATCCCCGGGCCCTCGTGCGGCGCGCGCATCGGCGTCGGCTGCGGCCGGTCCACCCGCTGCACCCGCATCGCGGTGTGGATGGCCGGGCTCGCGTACAGCCAGGTGGTGCCGTGGGTGGTGTTCTCGGTGTAGTCGTCCACCCGGGCGGCCGCGTTGCTGCTGAGGTGCCGGATCGCGGTGAGCCGCCCGTCGGCCGTCGCGCCCAGCGTGATCGTCTGCCGGGTGGCCGGCTGGTGCCCGGACAACGTGAACATCTCGGCACGCGTGAGCACCAGCTTGACCGGCCGCCCGGTGACGCGGGCGGCCGCGGCGGCCAGCGGGAGCGCCGGCCACACGTAGCCCTTGCTGCCGAACCCGCCGCCGGTGAACGGGCAGATCACCCGCACCGCGTCCGCCGGGACGCCGAACAGCTCGGCGACCACTGCCTGCGTGAGCGCGGCGGCCTGCACGGACGCGTGCAGCACCAGCTCGTCGTCCACCCACTCGGCGAGCACCGCCCACGGCTCCATCGGGTTGTGGTGCCGGTTGGCGGTGGTGTAGGTGGCCTCGACGATCCGGTCGGCCGCGGCCAGTCCGGCCTGGAGGTCGCCGGTCGACTCGTCGGCCTCGCCCAGCAGGTGGTCGCTGTGCGGCACGACGTCCTCGGCCTGTCCGAACAGCAGCGGCGGCCGGACGTCGTCGTAGGTCACCCGCACCTGCCGCGCGGCTTCGCGGGCCTGCTGCCAGCTGTCCGCGAGGACCACCGCGACCGGCTGGCCTTCGTAGTGCACGAGGTCGTCCCGCAGGGGCAGCACCGAGTGGCCCAACGGCGGCGACGGCATCGGGGTCAGGCGCGGCAGGTCGTGGTGCGTCAGCACCGTCGCGTCCACCACCTGGGAGGTGTCGATGCTCGTGACCCGCCCGGTGGGCACCGTGGCGGGCACGAGCGCGGCGGTCAGGGTGCCGGGTGCGGACGCGTCGGCCGCGTACCGCGCGGCCCCGGTGAGCTTGGCCGGGCCGTCCAGTCTGGTAAGCGCTTTCACGACATCGCCTCCTTGATCGCGCGCACCGCGGCGCGCTCGGCGAGGGTGACCTTGTACTCGTTGCCGGGCAACGGACGCGCGCGGGTGAGCCGCACCACCTCGGCCAGCCTGTCCAACGGCACGCCGACGAGTTCCATCCGATACGGCCCGTGCGCCACCCCGCCGAGCGCGACGCGTGCCCGCGTGATCGTCTGCCCGTCCCACTCGACGACGGCCGCGGCGGAGACCACCGCGAACTCGTAGGAGACCCGTTCCCGGACCTTCAGGTAGTGCGAAAACCGCGTGCCACCACGGGGCACCTCGATCGCGGTGATCAGCTCATCGGACCGGAGTTCGTTGTGCCGCGCCGGTTCGTCGCCCGGCAGCCGGTGAAAACTCGTCGCCGGGATGCGCCGCTCGCCGTCCGGGCCACGCACGACCACGACCGCGTCGAGCGCGGCGAGTGCGACCGCGAGGTCCGACGGGTGGGTCGCGACGCAGTCGTCGGACCAGCCGAGGATCGCGGCGGACGTGGTGTCGCCGTGCCGGGCCGAGCAGCCCGAGCCGGGCACCCGCTTGTTGCACGGCAGCCCGGTGTCCGCGCGGAAGTACGGACAGCGGGTGCGCTGCATCAGGTTGCCGCCGAGCGTGGCCATGTTCCGCAGCTGCGGCGAGGCGGCCCGCAGCAGCGACTGCACCAGGACGGGGAACTCGCGCGCCAGCTCCGGGTGCGCGGCCACGTCGCTCATCCGGCACAAGGCGCCGAGCCGGACGTGGTCGTCGGCGAACTCGATCCGGTCCAGCGGCAGTCGGTTGATGTCGACCAGCCGGGCGGGCGCTTCGATGCCCTCCTTGAGCCAGTTCAGCAGTTCGGTGCCACCGGCGATGGCCTGCGCGCCGGCGGTCAGCGCGTCCAGCGCCGCCTCGACGGAGGTGGCCCTGGTCAGCTCGAACGTCCTCATCGGACCACCTCCGCGGCGGCTTTCCGCACGGCGGAAACGATTTGCGGGTAGGCGCCGCAGCGGCAGATGTTGCCGCTCATCCACTCCCGGATCTCGTCCTCGGAGCCGGCGTGTCCCTCGGCGATGCACGCGGCGGCGGACACGACCTGCCCCGGCGTGCAGAACCCGCACTGGAACGCGTCGTTCTCCAGGAAGGCGCGCTGCACCGGGTGCAGTTCGCCCTCGGGCGCGAGGCCCTCGGCGGTCGTCACCTCCGCGCCGTCGGCGAGCAGGGACAGGGTCAGGCAGGACAACACCCGGCGGCCGTCCACCAGCACGGTGCAGGCGCCGCATTCGCCGCGGTCGCAGCCGCGTTTGGTGCCGGTCAGCCCGAGGTCGTCGCGCAGTGTTTCGGCCAGCATCGACCGTGGATCGACGGTCAGCCGGTGCTGGATCCCGTTGACTGTGATCGTCAGTGCAGAGCGGTCATCCATGCCTGCCGAGGCTAGGCACATGGAGTCCGCTCCAGGCAACTCATTTTCCGGACAGTTCGCCCAGCAGCCGCCAGGTGCGCCGCTGGTCCTCCGCGCTGCCGAGGTCCGTCTGGGTGAAGACCACCTCGGTGGCCCCGGCGTCGAAGTAGCGCCGGATCTCGGCCGCGACGGTCTCCTCGTCGCCGATCACCGCCAGCTCACCGGCGCGCGATACACCCGCCAGGCCGATGACCCGCTGGTAGGACGGGATCCGCTCGTAGAACGCGAGCTGCTCGACGGCGTTCGCGCGCACCCGCTCGGCGTCGGAGGTGACCACACCGGCGACGAACGCGACGACCCGCGGCGCGGTGGCCGACGCGGCGGTGATGGCCGGGACGATCTCGCCTGCCAGCACCTTCGGCCCGGCCAGGTAGGGCAGCGTGCCGTCGGCGAGTTCCCCGGTCGCCCGCAGGGCCTGCGGCCCCATCGCGGCGACCAGCAGCGGCACCGGGCCCGCGCCGGGGACCGCGGCCGGCAGCGGCGGCACGGCGGTGAGGACCTCGCCGCGGAAGTCGGCGGTGCCGGTGGTGAACAGCTCGCGCAGCACGGTCAGGAACTCGCGCAGCCGGGCCACCGGACGGTCGTAGCTGAGGCCGAACGCGCCTTCCAGCAGGTTCTTCGCGCCCAGCGCCAGCCCGAGCTGGAACCGCCCGTGCGTGGCGGCCTGCGCCGTCTGGGCCTGGCTGGAGACCAGCAGCGGGTGCCGTCCGAAGATCGGGATCGCCGAGGTGCCGACGGACAATTCCGGCACCTCGCGCCCGACGACGGTCGCCAGGGCGGCAGCGTCGTAGTCGAACCGCTGCCCGAACCACACCGACTTCAGCCCGTCGGCGGCCACCTGCTTCGCCTGGGCCACGATCGCGTCGACGTAGTTGGTGTCGTCCGCGGTGGCCAGTGCCGCTCCGATCCTCATGATCACCGGTAACGGCGACCGGGCGGCGTGGATTCCGCGTCCCAGCTTCTGGGAGCCCTCGCGCCGCGCGGGGCGCTCACGTCACCGTGATGACCATGTCGCTCACCGATGTCATCGAGGGAACCCGCCAGGCCGTCTCGGCCGATCCCGCCAACGCCGCCGTCTCGTTCACCGTCGACCACCAGCTGGTCGGCGGCACCGCAACCCAGGTCGACGTGAAGGTGCGGGACCACGCCTTCCGCGTCGACGAGCCCGCGCCGCTGGGCGGCACGGACACCGCCGCCAACCCGGTCGAGTACGCGCTGGCCGCGCTCGGCTCGTGCCAGGTGATCACGTACCAGTTCTGGGCCGCGAAGCTGGGCGTGCCGCTGACCTCGGTGAAGGTCACCGTCGAGGGCGATCTCGACCTGCACGGCTTCTTCGGCTTCAACGAGACCCGCCCCGGCTTCACCGACGTGCGGGTCACGGTCGACCTGGACGGCCCGGCGAGCCGCGAGGCCTACGAGGACCTCAAGCGCCAGGTCGACGAGCACTGCCCGGTGCTGGACCTCTTCCGGAACCCGACGCCGACGAAGACCGCCCTGGCCTAGAGCACCGCGCCGCCTCAGGTTCCGCTACCCGCACCGCCCCGCAAGCCGTGGAACCACTTACAAGAATTCGTGGCGGACGATGGTCTGTTCGCGGCCCGGGCCGACGCCGATGGCGGACACCCGGGCCTGCGACAGCTCCTCGATCCGCTCCACGTACGCCCGCGCGTTCGCCGGCAGCTCCTCGAACGTCCGGCAGTGCGAGATGTCCTCCCACCAGCCGGGCAGCTCCTCGTAGATCGGCACGGCGTGGTGCACGTCCGTCTGCGTCATCGGCATGTCCTCGGTGCGGAAGCCGTCCACCTCGTACCCGACGCAGATCGGCACCCGCTCCAGGCCGGACAGCACGTCGAGCTTGGTGAGGAAGTAGTCGGTGATCCCGTTGACCCGCGTGGCGTACCGGGCGATCACCGCGTCGAACCAGCCGGTGCGGCGCGACCGCCCGGTGGTGACGCCGAACTCGCCGCCCGCCTTGCGCAGGTGCTCGCCCATCGCGTCGTTCAGCTCGGTCGGGAACGGGCCCGACCCGACGCGCGTGGTGTAGGCCTTGAGGATGCCGAGCACGGTGCCGATGCGGCCCGGCCCGATGCCCGACCCGGCGCTCGCGCCGCCCGCGGTCGGGTTCGACGACGTCACGAACGGGTAGGTGCCGTGGTCGACGTCGAGCAGCGTGCCCTGCGACCCCTCCAGCAGCACCGTCTCGCCCTTCTCCAGGGCCTTGTTCAGCTGCAGCCGCGTGTCGGCGATGCGGTGCGCGAACTTCTCGCCCGCGGCCAGCACCTCGTCGGCCACCTGGTCGGCGTCGAGCGCCTTGCGGTTGTAGACCTTGACCAGCACCTGGTTCTTGAACTCCAGGGCCGCCTCGACCTTCTGGCGGAAGATCTTCTCGTCGAGCAGGTCCTGCACGCGGACGCCGACGCGGGCGATCTTGTCCTGGTAGCACGGGCCGATGCCACGGCCGGTGGTGCCGATCTTGCGGCTGCCGAGGTAACGCTCGGTGACCTTATCGATCGCCACGTGGTACGGCATGATCAGGTGCGCGTCGGCGGAGAGCAGCAGGCGGCTGGTGTCCACGCCGCGCTTCTCCAGGCCGTCCAGTTCGTCGAGCAGCACACCCGGGTCGACGACCACGCCGTTGCCGATCACGTTGGTCACGCCCGGCGTGAGGATCCCGGACGGGATGAGGTGCAGGGCGAAGTTCTCCCCGTTGGGGAGCACGACCGTGTGACCGGCGTTGTTGCCGCCCTGGTAGCGGACGACCCACTGGACACGGTCGCCGAGCAGGTCGGTGGCCTTGCCCTTGCCTTCATCGCCCCACTGGGCACCGATGAGCACGATGGCCGGCATGTGACACTCCAGGTATTCGGCAACAGGAAATTCAGCGCAGGCAAATGCCGGTGCATGAGCGTAACGGAGGACCCGGTGGCGCGGGGAACGGTGCTGGCTTGCGGGTCTGGTTCGTCACTCCTTCGCAACGAGCCGGGAGTGCGGGAAGTGCCCGCGCGCCCCGGCAGGAACGACGTGGATCCCCTGCTGGAGGGCACTTCCGGGGAGCCGCTGATCGTCGTCGGCACGGATGCGGACCTGGCCGCGGTCGTGGTGCGGATCATGCGGAAGAACCGGTTGGGGGACACGCCGGTGGGATACGTGCCGACCGATCCGGGCTCGCCGGCGGCGCGGCTGTGGGGGCTGCCGGCCGACCCGTCGGAGGCGCTCGCGCTCGCCCGGAAGGGTGAGCCACGGCCGCGGGTGCTCGTGCGCGACGACAGCGGCGGAGTCCTGCTGGGTGAAGCGGTGGTCGGTCCGGTCACCGGCGAGGCTTACTGTGACGACACGGTCGCTTTCCGTGGCTCAGCGCGGTCGTTCGTGGTCCGGCCGGGTGCGGAGGGCGTCGACGTGCGCGTGACCCGCGGGCTGTTCCGGCGGGTGACCGAGGTGTCCGGGCGGGCTTGCCAGCTGGGCTGCCACCCGGCGGAAGTGGTGCAGAACGGGGTGCGGCATCCGCGGCCGGTGACGCGCTGGACCTGGTACCGGCACACCGAGGACCTGCTGGCGATCACCGATAGTTAACCTACTGTCGTCGGTAAATCACCCACAGGTATTGCTTTCGCCATCTTCATGTTCGACCTTCGGAGGGTCCTCACCGATCACCCGAAGGCGGCACCCATGCGCATCGCCCGAAACTCGCTGATCGTCCTCGGCCTCTCGGCCCTGCTCACCACCGGCATCGCGACCGGCACCGCGGTGGCGGAGCCGCCGAACATCCCGTCCGAGACCACGGCCCGCTCCGAGCTGGCGGCGCTGACCGTCCAGGCGGACGGCACGTCCACCGGCTACTCGCGCGACAAGTTCCCGCACTGGGACGACCAGGGCGGCAGCTGCAACACCCGCGAGGTCGTGCTGAAGCGGGACGGCACCAACGTCGTGACGGATTCCAGTTGCGCCGCCACGTCGGGAACCTGGAAGAGCCCCTACGACGGCGCGACCTGGACCGCCGCTTCCGACGTCGACATCGACCACGTCGTGCCGCTGGCCGCCGCGTGGCGGACCGGCGCGTCGGCCTGGACCACCGCCAAGCGCGAGGCGTTCGCCAACGACCTGACCAACCCGCAGCTGATCGCGGTGACGGACAACGTCAACCAGGCCAAGGGCGACAAGTCGCCCGACGAGTGGAAGCCGCCGCTCACCGGCTACTGGTGCACCTACGCGAAGATGTGGATCGACGTGAAGTACGAGTGGCAGCTGACCATCGACAGCGCGGAGAAGGCGGCGTTGACGGAGATGCTGGACCGCTGCTGAGCCAGGGGATTTCTCGTTGGTCCTGGGCGGGTGGCCTTCGTTGATCTGGGCCGCGTGGCTCCTGTTGATCCAGGCCGAGTGGCTCCCGTTGATCCGGCCCGCGTGGTTCTCGTTGACCCGGCCCGCGTGGCTCTGGTGGCTGCGGGCCGCGTGGCTCTGGTGGATGCGGGCCGCGTGGCCGAAGATCGCGGCCCACCGCGCTGGGGGTGGGGCGGTGCGTCAGTAGCGCGGTGGGCAGCGTCCCGCGCGAGGGCCGGTCTGCCGGTGGTGAATGCTGGATGAGCCGGCCCCGGAACTGCAACCGGGACGTTCACGCCCGGGGCCGGTGGCAGGCCGCCGCCCGCTGGTACCCGAGCGGCGGCCTGCCCCACCCCCCGGCCCGCGAGCGCAGGACCCGAGAACTCAACCCCGCTGCCAGCCATTCCGGCCCGCGCCCGTAGCCGGCCGGCCCGGCACCCCGGCCGGCGCAGCACCCTGGCTGGCCCGGCACCTTGGCTGGCCCGGCACGCTGGCTGGCCCGGCACCCCGGCCGGCGCAGGCCGCCCCGGCTGGTCCGGCACCCTGGCTGGCCCGGCACCCTGGCTGGCCCGGCACCCTGGCCGGCCCGGCACCCCGACAGGCCCGGCACCCTGGCTGGCGCGGCACCCCAGCAGGCCCGGCACCCTGGCTGGCGCGGCACCCCAGCAGGCCCGGCACCCTGGCCGGCGCGGCACCCTGGCTGGCCCGGCACCCCGGTCGGCCCGGCACTCTGGCCGGCGCAGCACCCCGGCCGGCCCAGGCCGCAAGTGCCGCCCACCGCGATGGGCACACGCCGCGGCCCGCGCCGCCGTACTGCGGATGGCACTTGCCTTACCCGGCACCTGCCACGCCAGGCGCCCGCCGCACCCCGCCCCGGCCGCACCCCGCCCCGGCCGCGCCCGGCGCCCGCCGCGCCCCGCCTCGTCGCCTCTGCCGCTGCCGCTGCCTTGCGCATGGCATCCGCCGCGCCCGGCACCCGCCCCCGCTGCGGCCTGTAAATCACCCCACCATTCGCAGGATCTCCCGCGCCGCAGCGTCGTTCTGGCGGAATGACGGGCCGTTCGTGCGTGGGCGGGTGAACGCCGCTGCCGAGCGGGCGCTCGTGTGCGGGCCCAAGGCGAAACGCCGCGACTGGGGCCGGCCTGCCGCGTCCAGCAACCGTCCGTCCGACACCCGCGTCGAGATGCGGCCCGACGGCAGGTCCCGCACGTGCTCCTCCGCCAGCTCGCCCGCGCCCCGCAACTGCGCCAGCAAACCGTCCGACGCCCGTGAGACGCTGGGCGTCGGCAGGCGCGCCTCGATCAGCGTCCGGGCCGTCACCGAACCCGGGAAGCTGCCCGACGACGCCACAAACCCCTCCGCCGAGAGCGAAATCGAAACATCCGCCCCCAGGAAAGACACCACCCCGGCCTGGTGCAACGCCAGCAACTCGTGCAACCGCCGCGGCGGCGGGCCGCTCGCGTAGTACGAGAAGAACCCGTGCCACCAGCCATCCACATCGGACACATCGAGCGCGCCGGACGCGGTCAGCGCCGGCATCTGCTGGTACGCCGACAACAAAGCCATGAACGCGCCCAGATCCGCCGAATACGCCGGATCCGCCCGCCGCGCCAGGTCGGCCTCCACATAGGACCTCAGGTGCTTCCCGAACTCCTCCGCCGTCTCGAACCGCAGCCCCGCCAGCGGCCGGTCCAGCCGCTCGAGGTCGAGCCGGTCCTCCTCGGCAGGCACCGCCCGCCGCACCAGCGCCCGCATCTCCGCGCTGTCCCACGAAAACTCCGCGAAACAACGGGAAAAATCCTCGAATGACATCAGCACCCGCGACGGATGACCGGTGAACAGCTCGCTGTAGTACCCCCACGCCAGCTCCTTCGCGACGTGCGGCCACACGTCCGCGCGGAAGTCGAGGTGCCGGTCCCGCCCCAGCAGTTCCGCAACCCGCTCCGGACCGAAGAACCGCGGCAGGCGCAGCGCCGACCCCTGCAACCGGTAACCGGGCTTCGCGTGGTACGGCACCCCGCGCCGGGATCCGATGTGCAGCACCGGTTCCGCCCCGCTCGGGTGGTAGACCAGGCCGCCCGACCGCTCCTCGAACCGCCCGCCGCGGCCCTCGGTGAGCAACAGCATCAGGTCGACGAACGCCAGCCCGAACCCGCGCACCAGCACCGGCTCACCCGGCGCGACGTGCTGGTAGTCGACGTCCGCCGTGTACCCCGCCGGGTAGTACGCCAGCCCGTGCGCGGCCGCGAACTCCGCCAGTTCCCGCTCACCCGAACCCGGTTCGGCGTCCAGGTGCCCGACCGCCAGCACGATGACGTCCACGTCCAGCGGCTCGTCCACACCGTCCAGCCACACGCGTGTCTCGTCGATCCGCGTCGCGCGCGTGCGGTGCTCCACCACCTCGATGCCCGGCGCCAGTCCGGCCAGCACGTGCCGGTACACCCAGTCCAGGTAGGCGCTCGCCAGCCGCCGCGTCGGGAACGACGTTCCGCGCAACGCCGCGAGCTCGTCTCGCAGGTCCTCGGGCACGTCGTAGCGGATCCGCCCCGCGCGCACCTCCTGCGCCCACTGCCACAGCGACGGCCCGGTCCGCACGGGCCCGTCCATCGTCACCGTGTCGTCGGTGAACATCGTGACGTCCTCGGCCATCGAGTTCATCCGCAGCAGCGGCGACTGCTCGTACCGCCAGATCCGTCCCGCGCCCGGAGGAAAGGGGTCGATCAGGTGCACCACCAGCCCCGCGGGCCCGAGCAACTCGGCCGCGTTCGCCGACAGCCGCTCCAGCACGCCGACGCCACGCGGCCCCGCCCCCACGATCGCGAGCTGAGACGGCGCCATGCCTTCGACGCTACGGAAAGACCTCGCGCCGCTGCCCTGGTTCCCGCATCCTGGACACCTACCGGACGCGCGCGATGACCTCCGGCGCCTGGCTGTACAGCCGCAGCACGCCGCCGATCGTGAACTCGGTCAGCAGGTCGATCAACGCGTCCCGGTCCGGCGCGTCGCCGTTCCAGTTGAGCCGGACCAGCGACTCGACCATCGCGAAGTACATCGTGACCAGCGCGGTGTCCGCCCGGCCCGGTTCGACGCCGAACTCCGCCCACCGCTGCCCGCTCGCCTCGGTGTAGACCAGGGCCAGCCGCTTCCGCAGCCGGGACAACGCGGAATTGCCGGTGCGCTCGGCTTCCTGGAACAGCGGCAGCGCGTCCGGGTGCCCGGCGACGAAGTCGAACAGGTTCGCGTAGTTCTTGCGCGCCCAGCTCTTCAGGTCCAGATCGGCGTCGCTCGCGCCGGCCGCGGCGATCGCCGCGTAGGCCTGTTCCTCCGCCTGTTCGACGACGGCCGCGAACAACGCGTTCTTGTCGCCGTAGAGCTCGTAGACCGCCTGCCGGGTCAGGCCGGCGTCACGCGCGATCTGTTCGATGGTGGCGCCCTGCAGGCCGCTCGTGGCGAACACGTGCCCCGCCGCGGCGAGCACGAGCGCGCGCTGTTCGGCGACCGGCAGCTTCCGGGGCCTGCCGGGGCCACGCTTTCGGGGCATTGACATGCCTGCCACCTCACCACAATCCTTTTCCGACATAGCTGTCGGAAAATAGCTCACCGGGGAGCGTTCATGCGCCTTTCGAATCGCCGGCTCGTGGCGATCGTGACCGCGGCGGTCGCCGCGCTGTCGTTGACGACCACGCCCGCCGTCGCCGTGACCTCCTCCGCTGACTTCTACGACCCGCCGGCCACCCTGCCGAGTGACAACGGGGCCATCATCCGTCACGCGCCGAGCGAGTTCTTCCTCGACCCGGTGAAACTGCTCCGCGCTCCCGCCGACGTCGAGCGGATCATGTACCGCAGCACGGACACGCACGGTGACGCCATCGCGGTCACCGGAACCGTGCTGACACCGAAGACGCCGTGGCACGGCGCGGGCGACCGGCCGCTCATCGCCTACGCCCCCGGCACGCAGGGCCTCGGCGACCAGTGCGCGCCGTCGAAGGCACTCGCCGCGGGCGGGGAGTACGAGGGCCCGTTCATCGCCGGCCTGCTGGCGCGCGGCTACGCGGTGGTCGTCACGGACTACGAGGGCCTCGGCACCCCCGGCGTGCACACCTACGTCAACCGCAAGGCCGAGGGCCACGCCGTCCTCGACTCGATCCGCGCGGCGCAGCAGCTGCCGGGCGTGCCCGCCGACGGACCGGTCGCGATCGCCGGCTACTCGCAGGGCGGTGGCGCGTCCGCCGCGGCCGCCGAGCTGCAGCCGTCCTACGCGCCGGAGCTGGACCTCAAGGGCGCCTACGCGGGCGCGGTCCCGGCGGACCTCGCCGCGGTCGGCCGCAGCCTGGACGGCGCCTACGCCGTCGGCTTCCTGATGTTCGCGGTCGCGAGCGTCAACTACGCCTACCCCGAGCTGCGCATCACCGACGTCCTCAACGACCGGGGCAAGGCGCTCGAAGCGCAGGTCGAGAACGAGTGCACCGCCGAGTCGATCGTGAACCACGCGTTCACCCGCACCGCCGACCTGACCGTCGACGGCCGCTCGATCGGCGAGTACCTGGCCGAGGAGCCGTACGCGTCGGTCGTCGAGGAGCAGCGGATCGGGACGCTCGAACCGGAGGTGCCGATGTACGTCGTGCACAGCGCGCTGGACGACATCGTGCCCTACGAGCAGGGCCGCACCATGGCCCGGAACTGGTGCGGCGAGGGCGCCACCGTGCAGTTCGACACGCTCGCGGTGCCGACCCACGTCGGTGGCGCCGTCGCCGGCTACCCGGCCGCCTTCGCCTGGCTGGAAGGCCGGTTCGCGGGGAAGGCGGCACCAACCAACTGTGGAGCGTTCTAGATGGTCCGGATCTACTGGAGGCCGGTCGCCGCGGCGGCCGCCGGGTCGGAGTCGGCGATGAACTTCCGGCACCGCTCGTACTCCTCGGTCTCGCCGAGGCGCTGGGCGGCCTTCGCGAGGGCGGCGAGGGCACGCAGGAAGCCCTGGTTCGGGCGGTGGTCCCAGGGGACCGGGCCGAAGCCCTTCCACCCGGCGCGGCGCAGCTGATCCAGGCCGCGGTGGTAGCCAGTGCGGGCGAAGGCGTAGGCGGGGACGAACTCGCCCGCCTCCAGCGCCCGCTCGGCCAGCGCCGCCCAGGCCTCGCTGAAGTCGGGGTGCTCGGCGGCCACGTCGGACGGGTCGGTGCCTGCGTCCATCGCGGCCTGCGCGTCCACGCGCTCGGGCAGCCGGGTGGGGTCGGGTTCCAGCAGGTTCGTCATGCTGCCCAGTATCGGCGGTTCAGACGAACAGGCTTGCGAGGACCCCGCTGCCGAGCAGGACGAGAGCGGCGATCAGGATCGTGGCGACGAGACGTTTCGGCATCACGGGCGGACACAATGCCCGCCGCCGCCCCCGGACGCAAGCGTGTCACGCCTCAGGGTGAACCCTGAAATTCCGGCATCTCGCTCCGCCCCGCCGGGCCGACCGTGGATGATGTCCGCATGACGAAGGCGCTCGAGGGGGCCGCCGAGGGTGTCGCCGTGCCACGCGGACCCATCGGCAAGACCAAGCTTTTCTTCGCCACCCACTGGGTGCGCGGAGTGCCGGGGCAGCCGACGCCCGAGTGGGTGCTGCGGTTCGCCTACGGCATGTGGCTGGTCGCGTTCACCTTCAAGGTGCTCGGCTCGTCCTGGGACATGTCGTGGCACTTCAAGTTCATCCGCGACGACTTCGCCCCGCCGCACCTGATCAACACGGTCGGCACCGGGATCGTCATCGTCCTCGTCGCGATCCACAGCTACACCGGGCTCGGCTGCGACCGCCGGTCGCTGCGGCTGATGCAGGCCGGGCTGGTGATGTTCCTGATCGCCGCGCCGCTGGACGTCATCAACCACCGGGTCAGCGGCGTCGACCTGACCGCGTGGAGCCCCACGCACATGCTGCTCTACATCGGCACCGGCGTGATGCTCGCCGGCGTCATCGACGGCTGGCTGAAGTCCGCGCCGCCGGGCCGGTTCCGCACGCTGGTGCTGACCGGGCTGTGGGTGTTCTTCCTGGAGAACACGTTCTTCCCGAACGGGCAGCAGGAGTACGGCATCATCAGCCTGCGGGCGTGGGAGCGCGGCGCGCCGGAGGCCGAGCCGTCGCTGCTGAGCTTCGCCGCCGAGCAGATCGGGCACCCGGTCGACCGGGTCGCGGTGCTGCACTTCGCGATGCCGATCGCCGACTGGGTCTACCCGCTGTGGGGCATCGGGGTCTCCGCGCTGGTGCTGGCGCTGGCGCGGCACACGATCGGCCGCGCGTGGGCGGCGACCGCGGTGGCCGCGGCTTATGTGGCCTACCGCGCGATCATCTGGCCGCTGCTCGTCGTGGGCATGTTCCCGGCCTCGGCGATCCCGTTCTACCTGCTCGCCGTCGGGCTCGCGGTGGACGTCGCGTTCAGGATCGGGCGGGCGCACCGGGTGCTGACGCCGCTGGTCGGCGGGCTGCTGGTGACCGCGTTCGGGTACGGCGCGCTGTGGCTGCAGGCGCAGCTGCGGCCGTGGCTGCTCGGCGACGCGCACACCGAGTCCGCGCCGCCGTTCGCCTACTGGCCTGCCCTGGTGGTGCTGGTCGGCCTGCCGGTCCTCTGGTGGGCCCTCACCCGCGTGAGGACCCACCGGGAGGTCGCGGTCAGCTGAGCTTCTGGCCGGCCGACTTGAGGTGCTCGGCGGCCTCGACGATGCGCTTGGCCATCGCGGCCTCGGCCACCTTGAGGTAGCTGCGCGGGTCGTAGGTCTTCTTGTTGCCGACCTCGCCGTCGATCTTCAGGACGCCGTCGTAGTTCTTGAAGAAGTGGTCGGCGATCGGGCGGGAGAACGCGTACTGGGTGTCGGTGTCGATGTTCATCTTCACCACGCCGTAGGAGACCGCCTCGTGGATCTCCTCCAGGAGCGAGCCGGAGCCGCCGTGGAAGACGAGCTCGAACGGCTTGCTGCCCTCGGCGAGGCCCAGCTTCTCGGCGGCGACCTGCTGGCCGCGCTTGAGCACCTCCGGGCGCAGCTTGACCGCGCCCGGCTTGTACGCGCCGTGGACGTTGCCGAAGGTGGCGGCGAGCAGGTAGCGGCCCTTCTCGCCGGTGCCCAGCGCGTCGACGGTCTTCACGAAGTCGCCCTCGGCGGTGTACAGCTTCTCGTTGATGTCGTTCGAGACGCCGTCCTCCTCGCCGCCGACGACGCCGATCTCGACCTCGAGGATGATCTTCGCGGCGGCCGCCTTGGCGAGCAGCTCGGTGGCGATCTCCAGGTTCTCGTCCAGGTCGATGGCCGAGCCGTCCCACATGTGCGACTGGAACAGCGGGTTCTGGCCCTTGTTGACGCGCTCCTGGGACAGGGCGATCAGCGGGCGGACGAAGCCGTCCAGCTTGTCCTTGGGGCAGTGGTCGGTGTGCAGGGCGATGTTGACCGGGTACTTCTCGGCGACGACGTGCGCGAACTCGGCGAGCGCGGTCGCGCCGGTCACCATGTCCTTGACCCGGGTGCCGGAAGCGAACTCGGCGCCACCGGTCGAGATCTGGATGATCCCGTCGCTCTCCGCGTCGGCGAACCCGCGCAGGGCGGCGTTGAGGGTCTCCGACGAGGTCACGTTGATCGCCGGGTACGCGAACTCGCCCGCCTTGGCCCGGTCCAGCATCTCCGCGTAGACCTCGGGGGTGGCGATGGGCATCGTTGGTCCTCCTAGCTGTGGTTCGCCTTCCTTGCCCGAATCGTACGAGGTCGGCGGTGCGAGGACAGTGTGCTGGCTCTCTGCCGCGGAGGTCGGGAACGATCAAGTGAGAAAAGCCGCTCCACCCTGGTGCGGGCGGAGCGGCTTCGGCGGTCTGGAGCGGGTCAGGAGAGCAGGGCTTCGCTGATGGCGCGGTAGCCGGGCAGCGGGTCGTCGCCGAGGACCTGGACGCAGACGTGGTCGGCGCCGGCGTCGAGGTGGGCGGTGATGCCTGCGGCGATCGAGTCGATGTCGCCGTGCAGGGCGAGCGCGTCGATCAGCGCGTCGCTGCCGCCGTTGTCCAGGTCGGCCTCGGACCAGCCGTGGCGGAGCAGGTTGCTGCGGTAGTTGACGAGGTGGAGGTAGGGGTGCTCGATGGTCGGGCGGGCGATGGCGCGGGCCTTCGCCGGGTCGGTCTCCAGGACGACCTTCTGCTCGGGCGCCAGCAGCACGCCGTCACCGAGGACGCGGCGGGCTTCCTTGGTGTGCTCCGGCGTGGTCAGGTACGGGTGCGCGCCCGCGGTGCGCTCGGCGGAGAGCTTGAGCACCTTCGGGCCGAGTGCGGCCAGCGCGCGTGCGGCGACCGGTACGCCTGCCTGGTCCAGGCCGTCGAGGTAGTCGACGATCTTGTCGTAGGGCTTCTGGTACTCCTGATGGGCCTCCGGGTGGCCGATGCCGACGCCGAGGAGGAAGCGGCCGGGGTGCTTGGCCTCGATTCGGTTCCAGGACGCGCCGACCGTGGCCGCGTCGTCCTTCCACATGTTGACGATGCCCGTGGCGACCTTGATGTTCTCCGTCGCGTCCAGCAGCTCGTCGACGATGGTCAGCTGCCCGTCGGGGGAGCCGCCGATCCAGATCGCGCCGAAGCCGAGGCGTTCGGCTTCGCGTGCCAGGTCCGCGTTCAGCTGGTGCCAGCCCCGCCAGATACCGATCTTGCCGAGTTCGATAGCCATGACCGTCTCAACTCCGGCGGGTGGCCGGTGCATTCCTCTACGTTGGCAACATGGCGAAAATCGGTGATCTGGAGGTGTTCCCCCTGAACCTCGGGGGCAACGTGTTCGGCTGGACGGCGGACGAGGAGCAGTCTTTCGCCGTGCTGGACGCGTACGCGGCCGCCGGCGGCAACTTCATCGACACGGCGGACGTGTACATGGCCCGCATCCCGGGCAATTCGGGCGGCGAGTCCGAGACGATCATCGGCAGGTGGCTGAAGCGCCGTGGTCGCCGGGATGACGTGGTGATCGCGACGAAGGTGGGCAGCTGGGCGGCGCGGCCGGGGGTGAGCGCGAAGAACATCCGCGAGGCGGCGGAGGATTCGCTGCGCCGGTTGCAGACTGATTATCTGGACCTGTACTACGCCCACCGCGATGTGGCGGACGTGCCGCTGGAGGAGACGCTGGGCGCGTTCGACGAGCTGGTGCGGGCCGGGAAGGTGCGGCACCTGGGGGCGTCGAACTACAGCGCTGAGCGCCTGGCCGAGGCGCTGTCCATTTCGGACCGCGAGGGGTTCGCCCGGTATGTCGCGGTGCAGCCGCACTACAACCTGGTGGAGCGCGGGTACGAGCAGGAGCTGGCCCCGCTGGTGGCTCGCGAGGGCCTGGCGACGCTGCCCTACTTCGGCCTGGCGCGCGGCTTCCTGACCGGCAAGTACCGCAGCCGCGAGGCGAGCGGCAGCCCACGCGCCGAGAAGGCGGTGGAGTACCTGGACCACCGGGGCGAGCGGGTGCTGGAGGCGCTGGACGAGATCTCGGCCGCGCACGGAACCTCCCCGGCCGCGGTGGCGCTGGCATGGCTGGCCGCGCAGCCGACTGTCGTGGCGCCCATCGCCAGTGCCCGGAATGTGGAGCAGTTGACGGATTTGCTGGCCTCGGTGGAGTTGCGTCTTGATGCGGAGGAGCTGGCTGTTTTGGATGAGGCTTCGCAGTAGGTGGGTTGGTGGACCTGGGGCGCCCGGGCTGGCCGGATTGAGTTGGCCCGGCCCGGCCCCGCCGGGGTTTGGCCTGGCCCGGCCTGGTTTGGCCTGGCTTGGCTCGGCCTGGCTTGGCTCGGCCTGGCCTGGCTTGGCTCGGGCTGGCTTGGCTCGGGCTGGCTTGGCTCGGGCTGGCTCGGGCTGGCTTGAGCTGGGCCGGGCTGGCTTGAGCTGGGTCGGTCGGGGTCGGCCCGACTGGGCCTGGGGCGGCTGGGTTGGCCTGGCCATGGCTGACTCAGTCGGCGCCGGCCCGGCCTGCGCTGGAGGTGGTGGCCGGTCCTGCTGATGCGATCTGACCCTCGGCGGCGCTGGTGGTTCCGCACGCCACGAGTGGGCACCTCGTGCGGGGCGAGCGGCCCATTCGTGCGTTCATGAAGTGCCCACCGGTGCCCGCGTGTGCGAGGTGCCCAGTGGTGCGGCGATGAGATGCCTGCTCGTGTGGCTGTGAGGTACCCACTCGCGCCTCAGGCGCGAGGTGCCCACTCGTGCTGCCACGAGGTGTCCATCCACATGGCGGCGAGGCGTCCCTTGGTGCCTGGGCTGGGCGAGGCGCCCAGCGGTGCGCCGAGGAGGTGTCCAGTCGTGTGGCTATGAGGTGCCCGCTCGTGTGCCTATGAGGTGCCGGCTCGTGTGGCTGCGAGGTGTCCGCTCGCGCGTTCGCGAAGTGTCCACCGGTACTGCCACGACATTCCCACTCGTGGCCCAACGAGCGGTCACGCCGTGGCGCACGAAGCGCCCACCGGCGAGCCGCCGAGATGCCCACTCGGTGCCCCCGTGGCCGAGATGCCACTCGGTGCCCCCGTGGCCGAGACGCCACTCGCGCCCCCGCGAACGGCCTGCCAACCAACCCGGCAACGAAGCAACCACGAGCGCGCCCCGCGAACGACTCGCCCAGCGACGCTGGCCCCCGAGACCCGCCACCAACAAAGACCAATCCACCTACTGAGGAGTAGCTTACTCCCGGTAGGTTGGTATATGGTCCGTCCATGGCGAACGTAAAAGGCAAGGTCGTGCTCATCACCGGAGCTGCGCGCGGCATTGGCGCCGGGCTCGCGGAGCGTCTCGCGGCTCGGGGGGCCAAGGTTGCCCTCGTCGGGCTCGAAGCCGACGAGCAGCGCAAGGTCGCGGAACGCATCGGGGACTCCGCGAAGTCCTGGGAAGCCGACGTGACCGACTGGGACGCCCTCGAAAAAGCCACCGCGGGCGTGGTCGAGCACTTCGGCGGCATCGACATCGTCATCGCCAACGCGGGCATCGCCACCACCGGCTTCGTCCGCTCCGTCGACCCCGCCGCCTTCGAAAAGGTCATCGAGGTCGACCTGCTCGGCGTGTGGCGCACCTTCCGCGTCACGCTGCCCCACGTCATCGAGCGCCGCGGGTACCTGTTGGCCATCTCCTCCCTCGCGGCGATCACCCACGCGCCCGGCATGGCCAACTACGCCGCCGCGAAGGCCGGCGTCGAGGCGTTTTCCAACAGCCTCCGCGCCGAGGTCGCCCACCTGGGCGTCAAGGTCGGCGTCGCCCACCCGACCTGGATCAAGACCGACCTGGTCGACAGCGCCGACGCCCACCCGGTCTTCGGCAAGCTCCGCGCCGGCATGCCCGGCCTGCTCGGCAAGACCTACCCGCTGAACGTCGCCCTCGACCAGATCGAGGCGGGCGTCCTCAAGCGCGCCCGCGTCATCCACGTGCCCAAGTGGGTCGGCGTGCTCAAGGCCTTCCGCTCGTTCCTCCCGCCGATCGTCGAGCTCGGGTCGCGCACCCGCGTCCCCGCCGCGGACAAGGCCGCGCTCGAGGACATCAAGGCACGCGGCGCGCGCGAAGCCGCCATCACCGGGCATGGTGGACGGGCAGCGATCCATTGAGGAGGCCCGCATGTCCCGCCGCGACCTGATCAAGATGACCCCCGACGAGGTCCTCGCGTTCCTCGCCGAACAAAAGGTCATCAACGTCGCCACGATCAACCCCAACGGCCGCCCGCACCTCGCGCCGCTCTGGTACGTGCCGCGTGGCGACGGGGTCGCGACCTGGACCTACCGCAAATCGCAGAAGGTCGCGAACCTGCAGCGGCTGCCGCAGGCCACCGTGCTCGTCGAGACCGGCGACACCTACGACAAGCTGCGCGGCGTCCAGTTCGAGGCCGACGTCGAGATCGTCGAGGACACCCCGTCCGTGGCGGAGATCGGCTCGGCCATGGCGGAGCGCTACGGCGGCGGCTCGCTCGCCGCCGAGGTGGTCGCCGCACAGGCGGCCAAGCGTGTCGGGCTGGTGTTCACGCCGACGAAGGTCGTCAGCTGGGACCACACCAAGCTCGGCGGCGTCTACTGAACCCAGGCGCCCAGCGTCGGCTTGAACTCCCGCACCGTGAAGCTCTCCAGGGCGCCCTCGACGACGTACGGATCGGCGTCGAGGACGGCCTGGAGTGAGTCGGCGTCCTCGGCCTGGATCAGGAACACGCCACCCGAGTCGTCGGCGAACGGGCCGGCCACCGCGACCGTGCCCTCGGCCGCGAGCTTCGCGAGGTACTCGCGGTGCCGGGGCCGGACCTCCGCGTACTTCCCCTGGTCGTAAACCGTCTGCACCAGGAACCAGGCCATGCGCACCTCCGTCTGAGTACCTGCTCCGCACGCTACCGGGTGAAGTGAATCAACCGATACGCTGGTTCCCGCGTGTACAGCACGTGGACAACGGTCAGGCCGAGGACAGGCGGGAGTACATGCCGGACGGCAGCGCGGAGCGCAGCGTCGAACGCACGCTCGGGCACTTGCGCACCATGGACGGGGTCGCGCCGGCCCAGCCGGCGGGCCCGCTGACGCTGGAGGATCTGTACAAGATCCACCGGATGCGGCTGGTCCGGCTCGCGATCCTGCTCGTCGACGAACCGGCCACGGCCGAGGACGTCGTGCAGGAGGCGTTCACCGGGCTCTACCGCAACTGGGGCAAGCTGCGCGACGCCGCGTCCGCGGTCGCCTACCTGCGCACAGCGGTCGTCAACGGCTCGCGCAGCGTGCTGCGCCGCCGCAAGACCGCCCGCGAGTACGTGCCGCCGCACGTGGTCAACGCGCGCTCCGCGGAGAGCCTGGCGATGCTGTCCAGCGAACACCAGTCGGTGGTGAACGCGCTGTCGAAGCTGCCGCCGCGGCAACGCGAGGTGCTCGTCCTGCGCTACTACGGCGGGCTCTCCGAAGCGGAGATCTCCGAGGTCGCGGGCATTTCGAAGGGCACCGTGAAGTCCACGGCGAGCCGGGCCCTGGAGGCTCTCCAGAAGGCCATGAGTGCCTAAGCTGGTTTAGACCAATATGCTGGAGCCTGTGACGGGTTTCGTGCTGACGGGTGGCAGGCTCGCCCTCCCCGAAGGACTGGTGGACGACGGCTGGCTCGCGGTCTCCGGCGGGGCGATCGCGGGCATCGGCACCGGGACGCCACCGCCGGGTGACCAGGTGGACGTCGGCGGGTGCTACGTGGTGCCCGGTTTCGTCGACGCGCACTGCCACGGCGGCGGGGGCGGGTCGTTCTCCAGCGGCGACGCGAAGGAGATCGTCACCGCGATCAAGGCCCACCGCAGGCACGGCACCACCACGATGCTCGCGAGCCTGGTGTCCGATCCGGTGCGCACGCTGGTGGACCAGATGGCCGTGCTGCGGGAGCTCGTCGAGGACGGCGAGCTGGCCGGCATCCACCTGGAGGGCCCGTTCATCGCGTCCGCCCGTTGCGGCGCCCACGACCCGGCGGTGCTGCGCGAACCCGACGCGGCGACCGTCGACGCCCTGCTGCGGGCCGGTCACGGCGCGGTCCGCATGGTGACGCTGGCGCCGGAGCTGAACGGCGGTGTCCGCGCGGTCCGCCAGCTGGCCGAGTCCGGCGTGATCGCCGCGATCGGGCACACCGACGGCACCGAGGAGCAGATCCGCCCGGCCATCGACGCCGGTGCGACCGTCGCGACGCACCTGTTCAACGGCATGCGCCCGCTGCACCACCGCGAGCCCGGCCCGATCGGCGTCCTGCTCGACGACGAGCGCGTCACGGTCGAGCTGATCTGCGACCTGGTCCACGTGCACCCCACCGTGCTGCGGATGGCCGCCCGGTACGCCGGCCGCGGCCGCACGATCCTCATCACGGACGCCATGTCGGCCACCGACGCCGCCGACGGCCGCTACCACCTTGGCCGGCTGGAGGTCGACGTCCGGGACGGTGTGGCGACGCTCGCCGACACCGGATCGCTGGCCGGCAGCACGCTGACCATGGACGCGGCGTTCCGCAACCTGGTCAAGGGCGCCGGCCTGGCCATCCCCGACGCGGTCCGCGCGACCTCGGGACGCCCGGCCGAACTGCTGGGCCTCGCCGACCGGCTCGGGTCGCTGCGCACGGGGCTCGCCGCCGACCTGGTGGTGCTGGACGCCGACCTCCGGCCCAAGCGGGTGCTGCGGCAGGGCGCCTGGATCGCCTGATCAGGCGGGCGGCTCGACGTGCTCCACGTAGAGCGGCGTCGCGGCCAGCACCGTGCCCGACGGCGTGGGGATCCGCGCGGTGACGCGCGCGTAGCCGGCGACCCAGGCGGCGGTGTAGCGCGGCTGGAACTCCTGGTCCAGCCACCGCAGGACCCGCTTCAGCCACCCGTGGAACAGCTGGTTGTCGTCGAGGTCGCTCCGGCCGTTCTCGACGTTCGCTTCGCGCAGCGCATGGGTGAAGTGCAGCCACAGCGAGAACGTCACGTCCCGCCCGGTCCGGTGCTCCGGGTGCCCGGCCCCGAGCAGGTGGGCGCTCGAGCCGTGCAGCAGCAGGCGCAGCTGCCCGCCGGAGGGGTAGCCGTCGACAGGCTCGCCGACGTCCAGGAAGGTCGCCGCGCTGACCACCACGCCGTAGCTCATCGGCGCCTCGAAGTGCACCCACTGCCCGGGCCGCACGTCCGGGTCGGCGAACCACTTCGGGGCCCGCTCCGAGGCCTCCAGCCGCGCGACCGCGCCCGCGAGCCCCGGCTCGGCCTCACGCGCCGCCTTGCCGACCTTGAATCCGCCGACCGGAGTGGTCACCTCGGCCTCCACGTCCCGCAGGCCGCGGGCACGCTTCGGCAGGTCGGGAAGCAGCTGCCGGAGCTTCGCCTCCGAGACGTAGACGAGTTCACGCATGTGCCCATCGTGCCGTGCGGTTGATTACGCTGTGCAGGGTGAGCGAGCCGAAGGACCCGGAACGGCTGCTGGCCGAGGCGCTGCAGGCGCAGGCCCGCAGCGCGCCGCACCCCGGCCCGCCCTCGGGCGGGTGGCCGCAGTTCGGCCTGCTGTCCGGCGCGGACGCCAGCTCGCTGGAACGCGAGCGCGCCGCACTGGAAAACCCAGCCAAGCGGCCCGCCCCGCAGGCGCCGCGCCGGAACGTTCCCCCGGTCCGCCACCTGCCCGCCTACTGGGTCCTCGGCCTCGCCGCGCTCCTCGGTCTCGCGACCGGCGCGGTCATCGGTCTCATCACTCTCCTGTGAGCCCACATACTGCACACAGGGTCACCCTGTACCGTTTTGTGCTGTGATTCTCGCCGAGACCGCGACCACGCTCGCTCTCATGCCGAAGTGGTTCAACCCGGAGTACCTGCTGACCGAGTTCGGCGCGTACGTGATCCTCGGGCTGTGCCTGATCATCTTCATCGAGAGCAGCATCTTCCCCGTGCTCCCCGGTGACTCGCTGCTGTTCACCGCAGGCCTGTTCGTCGCGCAGGGCTCGATCCAGGCGCCGCTGTGGCTGGTCTGCACCCTGGTGACGGTCGCGGCGCTGCTCGGCAACGTCCTCGGTTACGCGATCGGCTGGAAGGCGGGCCCGGCGCTGTTCCGGCGCCCGGACTCGAGGTTCTTCAAGCAGGAGTACGTCGACAAGACGCACGCGTTCCTGGAGAAGCACGGCCCGAAGGCGGTCGTGCTGGCCCGGTTCGTGCCGTTCGTCCGGACGTTCATCACCTGGATCGCCGGCATCGGCCGCATGGACCCCAAGAAGTA
The DNA here is from genome assembly GCF_021654135.1 of Amycolatopsis tucumanensis. Lineage (GTDB taxonomy): Bacteria > Actinomycetota > Actinomycetes > Mycobacteriales > Pseudonocardiaceae > Amycolatopsis_E > Amycolatopsis_E tucumanensis. Next base: position 35,387 of record NZ_JAKGSD010000004.1, read on the forward strand.
CTTCACCTACACGGTGATCGGCGGCATCCTGTGGGCCGGTGGCATCACGGCGCTGGGGCACCTGCTCGGCAACATCTCGTTCATCAAGAACAACATCGAGGCCATCTTCATCCTGATCGTGCTGGTCTCGGTGGTGCCGATCGTCATCGAGTGGGCGAAGGCCCGCCGCGAGAAGAAGCTGGCGGCCGCCGCGGGCCCCGCCGAGTCCGACGCCGAGGTCACGCAGCAGATCCCGCGCATCGAGCGCTGACGCAGGCGCGAGAAGGCCGCCGCACCCGCTCCGGTGCGGCGGCCTTCTCACGTCTCAGGCGGGCGCGATCGCCGGTAGTCCCATCGACCGGGCGCATCCGAGCAAGTGCTTGTCGTAGGTGACGAACGCGGTCAGATGCCTGCCGAAGATCGCCTGCGCCGTCGCCAGGTGGATGGCGTCGAGCGAGCGCAGATCGGGCAACCGGTAGCTCGCCGCGGTGGCGCGGACCAGTTCGTCGATCTCGTAACGCGCGATCCGCTCCAGGACAGTCGGCACGCGGGCGACGAGCTCCGGTCGGTCCGCAGCAACGCCCTGGGCAGCTCGACCTCGGCGAGCGCGGAGGAGACCAGCGTCGACTCGTCCCGGGCGTCCAGCCAATCCGCCAGCGCATCGCTTTCCGGCTCCCGCCGGATCAACTTCACCAGGGCAGCCGTGCCGAAATGGATCATCAGTACCGTTCGTCGTCCCGGAGACGACGGACCAGGTCGCCCGCTTCGTGGTCGGTCCTGACCGGCCCGGTGGGCCGGGGTACCGGGCCGGTCAAGGTCGCCGGCCGCAGCTTGCCGGTGGCGAGCAGCGCCGAGAGGGGACCCGGCTGCGCCGGGACCAAGCGGGCGACCACTGCGCCACGTTCGGTGATCTCGACTTCTTCGCCGTTCTTCACGCGAGCCAGGACCCCTGCGGTGTTCTGGTTGAGCTCGCGAACTGACACCCGGGTCAAGGGGCTGGTGTACCACGAAGGCGCCGTACACCAGCCCGGATTGGCAGCGTCACGTCATCGAGAACATCGAGCCCGGGTTGAAGAGGTTCTCCGGGTCCAGCGCCTGCTTGATCTGCCGGTGCACGCGCATGCCCACCGGGCCGATCTCGCGCTCCAGCCACTCCTTCTTGATCTTGCCAACGCCGTGCTCGCCGGTCACCGTGCCGCCCAGCTTCAGCCCCACGTCGAGGATCTCGTCGAACGCGCGCCGCGCCCTGGCGAACTCGTCCTCGTCGTCGGGCTGGTACACGATCGTCGGGTGCATGTTGCCGTCGCCGGCGTGCCCGACGACCGCGATGCGCAACCCGACCTCCTCGCTGATCCGCTGGCAGCCCGCGATCAGCTCGGCGATCCGCGTCCGCGGCACGGACACGTCGTCGGTCAGCCACACGCCGTACTGCTCCAGCGCGGTCAGCACCACCCGCCGCGCCTGCATCAGCATCCGGCCCTCTTCGAGGTCGTCCGTCGCGTACGTCATCGTCGCGCCGCAGTCGTTGCAGATCTGCTCCAGCGCGGCCAGCTCGCGCCGCGCCACCTCGCCGCCCGCGTCGGACTGGCACAGCAGCAGCGCCTGGCAGTCGGAACCGGCGCCGAGGTCGGTCTTCAGGTACGTCTCGGCCGCCTTGATCGAGCTGGCGTCCATGATCTCCATCAGCGACGGCACCAGGCCCTCGCGCACGGTCCGCGCCACCGCCGTCCCGGCCGCCTCGGTCGTGTCGAACCCGGCGACGAGCGTGCCCGGCGCCTGCGGCAACGGCTTCAGCGCGACCGTGGCCTGCGTGATCACCCCGAGCGTGCCCTCGCTGCCGACGAACAGCCGCGCCAGGTCGTAGCCCGCCACGCCCTTCACGGTGCGGCGGCCGGTCTTCAGCAGCGACCCGTCGGCGAGCACGACCTCCAGGCCCAGCACCGAGTCGGTGGTCACGCCGTACTTCACGCAGCACAGCCCGCCCGCGTTGGTGGACAGGTTGCCGCCGATCGTGCACCAGTCGTAGCTGGACGGGTCCGGCGGGTAGAACAGCCCGTGCTTCTCCACGGCGTTGCGGAAGTCGAGGTTGACCACACCCGGCTGGACCACGGCGAGCCGGTTGCCCGCGTCGATCTCGACGATCTGGTCCAGCTTGGTCATCACGAGCACGACGCACCCGTCGATGGCGTTCGCGGCGCCCGACAACCCGCTGCCCGCGCCGCGCGGCACGATCGGCACCTTCGCCTCGCCGCACGCCCGGACCACCGCCTGCACGCCTTCGACGTCCGAGGGCAGCACCACCGCCAACGGCCGGCCCGAGGGGGCCAGCGGCATCATGTCGCGGGAGTAGCTCCCGGTGACGTCCGCATCGGTCAGAACAGCGTCCTTGCCCAGCTCGGCGCGCAGTTTCGTCAGCAAAGCGTCGGTGCTCATGCATCTATGGTAGTGCCCATCACGTCCGCAGTGCGGAAAAAATTTTCCGCAGTGATCGACCACGGAAATCAGTTGTCTGTGGCAACTAAAGTGTTGTCGACCACAGACGGGTTATTTGAGTGGCGCAACCAACTATCCCGGGTGCATCCTTGACACGAGCAACTAGTTGCTTCGGTCAAATAAGACATCCCGTACGAAGAGAGTGATCGGCCATGCCATCTCCCGTAGAGGAAGCGGCCTTCACGGACACCGAGCTCGACATCGCCGACGAGCTCGGCGTGCAGCTCGTCCGGTTCATGCGGCTCCTCACCAAGGCGAAGTCGCAGGTCGCGAAGCTCGGACCGGACGGGATCGAACGCGCCGCCTACGCGATCCTGTTCCAGCTCGTCCACGACGGGCCGCAGCGCACGAGCAAGCTCGCCGAGGCGCTGCACGCCGAGATCTCGACGATCAGCAGGCAGAGCAGCTCGCTGGTGCAGCACGGCCTGGTCGAGCGCCTCGCCGACCCCGAGGACGGACGGGCCTGCCTGCTCGCGCCGACCAGCGAGGGGCTGCGCGTGTTCGAGGAGAACCGCAGGCAACGCAACCGGTGGCTGGCCGAGGTGCTCGCCGAGTGGCCGGAGGAGGAGCGCCGCGTCCTGAACAGGCTCCTCGACCGGCTCAACACGGGGATCGAAGCTCACGCTCCACAACTCGCCGACCAGATCTCGGCGCGCAGCAAGGGGGAAAGCGCATGACACGCTCCACAAGAGAACAACCGGCGCCCGTCGCGGGCGCCGTGGCGGACGAGGGTCCGCGCCTGACGCACAAACAGATCCTGACCATCCTCAGTGGACTCCTGCTGGGGATGTTCCTCGCGGCGCTGGACCAGAACATCGTCAGCGTCGCGATCGTCAAGATCGCCAACGACCTGCACGGCTTCGACGAGCAGGCGTGGGCGACCACGGCGTACCTGATCACCGCGACCATCGCGACCCCGCTGTACGGCAAGCTGTCCGACATCTACGGCCGCAAGCCGTTCTACCTGACCGCGATCGCGTTGTTCGTGATCGGCTCGGCCGCCTGCACGTTCGCCACCTCGATGTACGAGCTGGCCGCGTTCCGGGCGTTCCAGGGCCTCGGCGCCGGTGGCCTGATGTCGCTGGCCATGACGATCATCGGTGACGTGGTGCCCGCCCGCGAGCGGGTCAAGTACCAGGGCTACTTCATGATGGTCTTCGGCAGCGCGACCGTGCTCGGTCCGGTGCTGGGCGGCCTGTTCTCCGGCTTCGACAACCTGGCCGGCCTCGACGGGTGGCGCTGGATCTTCCTGATCAACGTCCCGATCGGCGTCGTGGCGCTGGCGGTCGTCGCCAGGGTGCTGAACGTGCCGCACCAGCGGCAGGACCACCGCATCGACTGGTTCGGCGCCGTCTCGCTGGCCATCGCCGTGGTGCCGCTGCTGCTGGTCGCCGAGCAGGGCCGCACCTGGGGCTGGGGCTCGACCACGTCGGTGATCTGCTACGCCGTCGCGGCGTTCGGCATCGTCCTCTTCCTCTTCGTCGAGTACGTGATGAAGGACGAGGCGCTGATCCCGCTGCGGCTGTTCCGCAACTCGACGTTCAGCGTCGCGATCGGCGGCGGCACGCTCGTCGGCCTCGGCATGTTCGGCGCGCTGAGCATGATCCCGCTGTACTTCCAGGTCGTGCGCGGCTACTCGCCGACCGAGGCGGGTCTGCTGATGCTGCCGCTGGTGCTGGGCATCATGACCGGTTCGCAGATCTCCGGCCGCATCACCGCGAAGACCGGGCGCTACAAGATCCTGCCGGTGGTCGGCACGGTCCTGATCGCCGCGGGCGCGGTGCTGTACGCGCAGGTGCACTACGACAGCCCGCTGTGGCAGCCGCTGGTCGTCGCGCTGCTGATCGGTCTCGGCCTCGGTGGCTGCATGCAGACGCTGATCATCGCCGCGCAGAACGCGGGCCCGCGCCGCGACATGGGCGTGTCGACCGCGTCGGCGACGTTCTTCCGGCAGATGGGCGGCACCCTGGGTGTCGCGGTCTTCCTGACCATCCTGTTCAACCTGCTGCCGGGCAAGATCGCCGACGCCTTCGGCGGCAACCTGCCCGCGGGCTTCGACCAGAACCAGCTGAGCGCGCTGCAGGCGGACACCAGCGGCCTGCACAACCTGCCGGACGCGGTGAAGGTCCCGATCCTGACCGGGTTCACCAACTCGATGCACGGCGTCTTCTACGTCGCCGCCGGGGTCGCCCTGCTCGCCGCGATCGTGCTGGCGTTCATGAAGGAGATCCCGCTGGCCGGTGGCCCGGCCACGCCCGCGCCGCCGGTCGAGGGCGGCGAGGCGCTGCTGCCGGACGACAAGGCGAAGGCGGAAGCGGAAGCGGACACCTGGGCGGACGCGGACGCCGCGTTCGACGAGGACCGCGAACCCGTGCTAGTCGGTGGGAGGCATGCGTTGAGCGACAACGGACACGGCGAGTACCAGCTCGCCGCCCAGACCGCGCCGATCACGAACGCGGTCGCGAGCGCCGGGGCGGACCAGTCCCTCGGCACCGGCGGGCAGCCGGTCACCGGCACCATCCGGCGCCAGGACGGCACCCCCGTCGGCGGCGCCGCGCTGACCCTGATCGACCAGCGGGGCCGCCAGGTCTCGCGGGCGACCGCGGGCGGTGACGGCGGGTACCGCATCGCCGCGCCGGGCGGCGGCACCTACGTGCTGATCGTGTCGGCGACCGGGCACCAGCCGCAGGCGGCCAGCGTGGTCGTCGCGGACGGTCCCGCGCGGCTCGACCTCACCCTCATCGGGTCGGGCGAGCTGAGCGGTGTGGTCCGGGTGGCGGGCAAGGGTTCCCCGCTGGCCGGCGCCACCGTGACGCTGACCGACTCGCGTGGTGAGGTCACCGGGGCCGCGATCAGCGACGCCCAGGGCGGCTACGTCTTCCGCGGCGTCGGCTCCGGCACCTACACGCTGGTCGCGAGCGCCGACCGGATGCGCCCGGTGGCGTCGCTGATCACCGTGCCGGAGAGCGGTGTGCTGCAGCAGGACGTGGAGATCGCGCCCGCCGTACTGCTGGCCGGGACCGCCCGCACCGACGGCGGCCGCCCGGTGCCGGACGCGCGGATCACGGTGCTGGACGCCGAGGGCAACGTCGCCGCGGTCGCGCGGACCGACGAGAACGGCGAGTACGTCGTCAGCGACCTGCCGGAGGGCGACTACACCGTGGTCGCCAGCGGGTACCCGCCCGCGACGAGCCAGGTCAGCCTGCCCGGCGGCGGCGACATCCAGCACGACGTCCGGCTGGGTTACGAGCAGGTCCTCGACCAGCTCGGCGACCCGGCGAACAACGGGGTGGAGCACTCATGAGCGGATTGCGCGCGCAGATCCGCACGGCCGAGGGCTGGGCGGTGGCGAACGCGGTGCTGACCGTGACGGACATGAGCGGCCAGCAGGTCGCCCGTGCCGTCGCCGACGAGACGGGAGCGGTGGTCACCCCACCGCTGCCCGCGGGCGTCTACACCGCGGTCCTCACCGCCGCCGGGTACGCCCCGGTGGCGCGGACCGCGCAGATCGGATCGGACGGGTCGGGCTCGCTCGGCGACCTGGTGGTGACGCCGGTGGCGGGTGCGGTCGAGCTGCCGCCGGCCGGGCCGTGGACGATCGACCCGGTGCACTCCAGCGCGGTCGCCACCGCGCGGCACCTGGGCATCGCCAGCATCAAGGCGCGGTTCTCCGACATCAGCGGCCGCATCGAGATCGGCCGCCCCGCCGAGCAGTCGCGGGTGGAGGCGGAGATCAAGGCCGCGAGCATCGACACCGGCATCAAGATGCGCGACGACCACCTGCGGTCGCCGGAGTTCCTGGACGTCGAGTCCTACCCGGTGATCGGGTTCGTCAGCACCGGGTTGCGGCAGCGCGGCGCCGACACCTGGACGCTGGCCGGGGAGCTGACGCTGCACGGCGAGCGCAAGCCGATCGAGCTGGACCTGACCTACGGCGGTTACGGGCCGGATCCGTGGGGCGGGGTGCGGGTCGCGTTCCACGCGGAAACGCAACTGCACCGGAACGATTTCGCGATCAATTACAACGCGATGGTGCGTGCCGGCGTCGCCGCGATCGGGTCGAACATCAAGATCGAACTCGACATCGAGGCTGTTCAGGGCGAGTCGCTGCCGCAAATGTGAGCGGATCCGCGGTCGCACACCCTGTTCGGTGTGCGACCGCGTTCCGTAACGATCACCTGTTTTCCGCCGATCGGTCGACCGTTGGTTGCGTGCGGCACGTACGCTTTCCGGGTGACTTTCGACTTCGCCGCGTCCGAAGCCGTCGGCGTCGGCTGGTTGAACACAGCCGGCCCGCTGCTGGTCTGGGTCATCGTGCTCAGCTTCGTGTTCATCGAGTGCGCGCTCATCATCGGGCTGTTCCTGCCCGGGGACTCGCTGCTGTTCGCGGCCGGGGTCGTGCTCGCCTCGCACGGGGCGCACGCGAGCGCCTGGCTGCTGTCCGGGGCCGCGCTCGTCGTCGCGGTGGTCGGCAACCAGGTCGGCTACTACATCGGGCAGCAGACCGGCGTCCGGTTCATCGCCAGACGCGGGGGCAAGGTGCTGAACCGGCACAACCTCGAACGGGCGCGCGAGTTCCTCGACCGCAAGGGCTTCTTCGCGATCGTGGCGGCCAGGTGGATCCCGTGGATCCGCACGCTGGCGCCGCTCATCGCGGGCGCCGCACGGATGGACCCGCGGCGGTTCATGCTCGCCACCACGATCGGCGGCGTGTTCTGGGTGCCGACGCTGGTGCTGATCGGCTACTACGGCGCCGGCCTGCTGGACGCGATCCCGTGGGTCAAGACCGTGCTGGTGTGGCTGTCGGTCGCGTTCTTCGTGGTCGGCACGGGGTACGGCTTCGTGCGGTACCGGCAGGAGATGCGCCGCCCGGTCGAGGAAGACCCGGAGAACGAGTACCCCGCGGCGGCCTAGCTTCAGCTAGCCGTACCGCGCCGTCAGTTCGGCGCCGATCCGGGCCAGTTCGGCGCGGACCGGCTCGGGGTCCAGCACCTCGATCAGCGCGCCCCAGCCGGCCAGGTGGCGGGCGATGTCCAGCGGCGTCGGCGCGGCAAGGCGGACCCGGCTGCGGCCGTCCTCCTCCGCGACGACCTCACTGTGGCGCCCGAACTGGTCCCGCAGCACATCCGCGAACCGCGACTCCACGAGCACCGTCGCCCAGGTGCGGGACCGGCGCCGCTCCACCTCGGCGACCACCTCGTCCCACGCCTGCGCCAGAGTGAAGTCGTCCGGCCGCCCGGCCGGTTCCTCCGTCGCTTCGGCGGCCAGGATCCGGTCCACCCGGAAGGTCCGCCTGCCGCGCTCGGTGCCGGCCACCAGGTACCAGACGTCGTCCTTGTCGACCAGGCCCCACGGGTCGACCAGCCGCTCCGAGCGCTCCCGCTTCGAGTTCGCGTACGCCAGCCGCACCTTCCGCCGCCCGATCACCGCCGCCTGCAGGCGGTCCACCAGCTCCGGGCGGGTCTTGTCGCGCTCACCCCAGCGGGCCGGGTCGATCATCGTCGCGCTCGCCGCGGCCTCCGCGTCCGCCCGGAACGGTCCCGGCAACGCCCGCACCAGCTTGCGCAACGCCGCCTTCGCGTCGTCCGACTCCGCCACCGGCCCGGCGAGCAGGAACAACGCCCGCGCCTCGGCCGCGGACAACCCGCTCAGATCCGTCCGCGCGCCCCCGACCAGCGACCACCCGCCGCCGCGGCCCGGTTGTGGATAAACCGGGATCCCGGCTGTGGACAACGCCTCCAGATCACGGCGCGCGGTCGCCACCGACACTTCCAGTTCGGCGGCCAGTTCGGCGGCCGTGACCCGGCCGCGGGCCTGCATCAGCAGCACCGCGGAAATCAACCGGTCGGCTCGCACGAAATCCTCTCCGGAAAGTGCTCAGTTGGTGAGCACTTTAGGCGCGAGCATGGGTCCTGTCACCGGAGAAAGGACCGAAAAATGTTGCGAGGACTCACCACCGTCACCTACTACGCCGACGACGTGGAGGCCGCCGCCCGCTGGTACAGCGAAGTGCTCGGCGCCGAGCCGTACTTCCGCCGCCCGCTGGACGGACCGCCCGCCTACCTCGAATTCCGCATCGGCGACCACCAGCACGAACTCGGCATCAAGGACAGCCGCTACGCGCCGGAGAAGCCGGGCGCGAACGGCGCGATCGTCTACTGGCACGTGGACGACGTCGAGGGCGCCTTCCGGCGGCTGCTCGACCTCGGCGCCACCGAGCACGAGAAGCCCATCGAACGCGGGCCCGGCTTCGTCACGGCGTCGGTGGTCGACCCGTTCGGCAACGTGCTCGGCGTGATGTTCAACCAGCACTACCTGGACATGCTGCGATGACCACGTACAGCGCGCGCACCGCGGCGGAGTGGCGGGACTGGCTGGCCGCGCACAGCGGCACCGAGCGGGAGATCTGGCTGGTCATCCAGCACAAGGACAGCCCCGTGCCGAGCGTCGGCTACGGCGAGGCGATCGAGCAGGCGTTGTGCTTCGGCTGGATCGACAGCCACGCCCGCAAGCACGACGCGACCAGCTTCCGGCTGCGCTTCACCCCGCGGCGGCCGGGCAGCAACTGGAGCCGGGTGAACCAGGAGCGAGCCGCGCGCATGATCGAGCAGGGCCTGATGACCGAGCGCGGCCAGGAGCAGATCGACCTGGCCAAGGCCCGCGGCGCATTCCCGGACCGGCCCGTGAGCCCCGAGGCAGGCGCTAGTCGCGCAGGCGGCTCTTCTGGATCTTCCCCGCGGGGGTGAGCGGCAGGCTGTCCCGCACGACGATCTCCTTCGGCACCTTGTAGTCGGCGATCTTCCCGGCGCAGAACGACTTCAGGTCGTCGCCGGTCGCGGTGGCCCCTGGCGCGAGCACCACGTAGTAGCGGCCGATCTCGCCGAGCACCGGGTCGGGCACCCCGATCCCGGCGGCCAGCACGACGTCGGGATGCGCGGTGAGCACGTTCTCGACCTCCACCGGGTACACGTTGAACCCGCCCTGCACGAACATCTCCTTGGCCCGCCCACGCAGCCGCACCGCGCCGGTGTCCGTCACGGTCGCGAGGTCGCCGGTGCGCAGCCAGCCGTCGGCGAAGGCCTCGGCCGTCTCCCGCGGGCGGCCGTGGTAGCCGGCCATCAGCGAAGGCGACCGCACGAGCAGCTCACCCGTCCCGTCCGCGGCGGCGTCCACCCTGATCTCGACGTCCGGCAGCGGGTGGCCGACCGTGGTCGCGGTCGTGTCGAAGTCGTCGTCCCACGCCGTCATCAACACGGCGCCCGCGGTCTCGCTCAGCCCGTAGAGGTTCATCACCCTGGCGCGCGGGAACCGGGCGTGCAGGCGCTCCAGCAGGGCGGGCTCGGCGTTCGCGCCGCCGGTGACGACCAGCCGCACCGCCGAGGTGTCCACCGCGTCCAGCTCCGGACGGTTGAGCAGCAGCGTGTGCATCGTGGGCACCCCGACCCACAGGGTGAGGCCCGCGGTGGCGAAGAGACCGGCGATCTCGCGGGGGTCGAAGGCGGGCAGCAGGACCGCGCGCGCCCGTGCGACGAGTGCGGCCAGCACGCAACAGGTGATCCCGCTGACGTGGTTGAGCGGCACGGCGACCGGCAGGACGTCGTGCTCGGTCATGCGCATGTGCCTGGCCTGCGAGCGAGCCGCCGCGAGCTGGCCGCGGTGGGTGAGGACGGCGCCCTTGGGCGTGCCGGTGGTGCCCGAGGTGTAGATGATCATCACCGGGTCGTCCGGGGTGACCGCTGCCCCTGCCTCCGCCGTCGGCCCGTCGACCAGGAGGTCGTCGAAGGTCAGGCCGTCGCCGCCGAAGGTCACCACGGTCTCGACGAGGCCGGCGAGCAGCGCGGGGAAGTCGATACCGTCGTGCGACGGCACGGTGACCACCAGGCGCGCTCCGGAGTCACGCAGCATGTGGGCGAGTTCGTTCTCCCGGTAGCGCACGCTCAGGCCCACCACGACCGCGCCGATCTTGGCCGCGGCGAAGTAGACCACGAGCCATTCCGGCGCGGTGGGGCCGAGGACGGCGATCCGGTCGCCGTGCCGGATCCCGTGCCGCAGCAGGCCGGCCGCGAACCGGTCGGACAGCCGGTCCACCTCGGCGAACCCGATCTCGCGGCCACCGGACAGCCAGCCGATGGCGGCCGGGTCCGCGGCGGCGTCGGCGAGTGCGTCGAAGATCCGGTCCGTCATCGGTCCTCCGGGGGCTGGCGCTTCCACCGCGGTCGCGTGGTGGAACCAGGTTCTCGCGGTCGACCGCGCAGATCAACAGCGCCGGGCCTCAGGAGTCGATGCCGGCCCACACCTCCAGCTGGATCCCGTCCGGGTCGCGGAACACGATGACCGCGGAGCCGGGCAGCGTGCGCGACTGCTTGGCGGGGCTGTACTCGACCCCGTAGTCCGCGAGCCGCTGCTCCCACTGCTTGAGCTCGGCGAAGGTCGGCACCGTGAACGCGACGTGGTCCAGCCCGGTCCGGCGCTCGTCGAACGGGCCGCGCTCGGTGTCCGGGTGCTGCAGCAGGACCACCGAGAACGCGTCGCCGGGGGCCTGGAGCAGCACCTTGCGCAGGCCGGTCTCCGGATCCTCCCGCCGCCCGGTCTCCCGCAGGTCGAGCACGCGCTCGTACCAGGGCACACTCCGGTCGACGTCGGTCACCGTGAGCGCCAAGTGGTGCACTCCGGTCAGCTTCGACATGCAGTCCCTTCTCACCCGATCGAGCCCCCTCAGGAATGACAACGTCCCGTTCGGGTTCCCGGTTTCCACGGGTGTACCTGTGGACAACTCGAACTTTCATCCACAGGCTGTGGACAGCGTCAGCGGCCGCCGCCGACCGGCAGGATCGCGCCCACCGCGTAGGACGCGGCGGGCGAAAGCATCCACAGGACCGCCTCGGCGATCTCCTCCGGCCGGCCGGGGCGCGCGAGCGGGATCGTCGGCGCCAGCCGCTCCACCCGGTCCGGCAGCCCGGCCGCCGCGTGCAGGCCGGTGTCCACCAGGCCGGGCGCCACGGCGTTGACCCGCACCCCCTCGCCGGCCACCTCCTGCGCCAGTCCCCAGGTCAGCGTCTCGACCGCCGCCTTCGTCGCCGCGTAGTGCGTCCACTCGCCGGGCGAACCGGTGCGCGCGGCTGTGGACGAAATGTTGACCACTGCGCCACCGGACCCGCCGTACCGCGTCGACATCCGGCGCACCGCTTCCCGGCAGCACAGGAACACCCCGGTCACGTTGACGTCCAGCACTCGCCGCACCGTCGCCACGTCTTGGGAGTCCAGCCGCCCCGGCGTGTTGCCGGTGATCGCCGCGTTGTTCACCACCGCGGTGACCGGCCCCAGCCCGGCCGCCGCGTCGAACAACGCGATCACGTCCTCCTCGGACGCCACGTCGCCGCGGACGGCCAGCGCCTTCCGGTCCGCGGCGCGAACCCGGGCGGCGACCTCCTCGGCCGCCGCCGTGTCGCTCGCGTAGTTGATCACTACGTCGTACCCGCGCGCGGCGCCCAGCGTCGCGACCGCCGCGCCGATGCCCCGGCTGCCCCCGGTGACGACGAGGACCCCGCTCATATCACGAAGTTCTGCAGCGGCAGGTTCTCCAGCACCAGGTCGGCCCGGCTCGCGGTGGTCTCGATCAGGTCCGCGTTGCGCTGGTCGCTGCCCAGCGCCCGGCCCTTCGCCTCGACCAGCGTGCGGCCGTAGCGGCGGTGCCGGTTGACCAGCCGCTCGATCCGCTCCTGCTCGTCGGGCTTGAGGAACCAGATCTCCTCCAGCAGCCCGGGCACGTCGCTCCACGGCTCCTCGTCGACCAGCAGGTAGTTGCCCTCGGTGATGACCAGCGGCACCTCTGGCGGCACGCACACCGCGCCCGCGATCGGCTCCTCGATCTCGCGCCGGAACAGCGGCGCGTACACCGTCTCCTTGGTCTCCTTGATGCGGCGCAGCAGGCTCACGTAACCGAAGGCGTCGAAGGTGTCCGGCGCGCCTTTGCGGTCGGTCCGGCCCAGCCGCTGCAGCTCGACCTGCGCCAGGTGGAACCCGTCCATCCCGACCACGACCGCGCGGTTGCCGAGCGCGTCGGCCAGCCCGCGCGCCAGGGTGGTCTTGCCTGCCGCGGGCGCGCCCACGATCCCGAGGATGGACCGCCTCCCGCGCGTCACCAGGCCCTCCGCCCTGGTCAGCAGCTCGTCGAACGTCGGACTCGTCATCGCACTCCCAACTTCCCTACCTCCGGGACCCACGTCCGTGGCCCCGCGTGCCGCACCTTCTCCGCGGCCACTCCGTTGGCGAACCGGATCAGTTCCGGCAGCCCGAACCTCCCGACGCCGTGGACCAGCGCACCGTGCCAGACGTCCCCCGCGCCCAGTGTGTCCACCGCGGGCACCCGCGGCACCTCGATCTCACCAGCATCGTCGCTCGTTTCCCAGCGCACCGGGCCGGGGCCGTTCGTCACGACCACCGTGGGCACCCCGCGCTCACGCAGGCTCGGCCCCGGCGCGCGGAACCGCGCCGAGCAGGCCGCGATGTCGACCAGCGGCAGCAGGTCGTCCAGCACCGGTTTCCAGCTGCCCGCGTCCAGCACGACCGGCACGCCCCGGTCCCGAGCCCAGCGCGCCACGCCCAGCGCCAGCCGCGGCAGGTGCCCGTCGACCAGCACGGCTCGGACGCCGTCCGGCAGTTCGGACGGCATGGCGCCCGGGTTCGACCCGGCGTTGCGCGAGACGACGGTCCGCTCGCCGTCGCGGTCACGCACCGCGACGGCGCTCACCGCGGGGGGTTCGTCCTGCTCGGGGGCGATGTCCACGACCCGCACGCCGTGCGCGGCCAGGTCGGCGCGGGCCAGCCCGGCGAGCGGGTGCCTGCCCAGCGCCGTCACCAGCACGGCCTCCTCGCCGAGGGCCGCGACCGTGACGGCGGCGTTGGTCGCCGGCCCGCCCGCGGCAACCTCGACGCCGAGCGACTGCACCTTCTCGCCGGGGGACGGCAGCTCCGCCACCCGCTGCACGAGATCGACCGTGCACAGCCCCGCGAGCAGGACGGTCACGCCGACAACCCCGTCCGCACCGCCGACTCGACCTCCTCGACCTGGCCGTCCGCCCCGACGCGCAGCGCGCCGGTGATCAGCCCGACGACCTGGTTCATGCTGGTCGTCTTCGGCGAGACCACCCCGACCCGCTTGCCCAGCCGGTGCACGTGGATGCGGTCCGCGATCTCGAACACGTGCGGCATGTTGTGGCTGATCAACACGACCGGGAGGCCGCGCTGCCGGATCCGGTCGATCAGCTCCAGCACCTTCGCCGACTCGGCGACCCCGAGCGCGGCGGTCGGCTCGTCCATGATCACGGCCTTGGTGCCGAACGCCGCGGCCCGCGCGACCGCGACGCCCTGCCGCTGGCCGCCGGAGAGCGTCTCGACGGGCTGCGTGATCGACTTGATCTTGATGTCCAGCTCGTCGAGCACCCGCTGGGCCTCGGCGCGCATCTTCGCCGTGTCCAGCTTGCGGACCAGACCGAGCGGGCCACGGCGGCGGATCTCCCTGCCCAGGAACATGTTGGTCGCGATGTCCTGCGCCGGCGCCAGCGCCAGGTCCTGGTAGACGGTCTCGATGCCGCAGCGCCGCGCGTCCAGCGGCGTGCGGAAGTGCACCGGTTCGCCGTCGACGAAGATCTCGCCCGCGTCCGGCACCAGCGCCCCGGACAGGGCCTTGATCAGGCTCGACTTGCCCGCGCCGTTGTCACCGACCACGGCGAGCACCTCGCCCGGTTCGAGGTCGAAGTCCGCGCCGTCGATCGCGGTCACCCTGCCGAAGCGCTTGACCAGGCCGCGCGCCGAGAGTGTCGGGGTCATTTCTGCCTCCTGGCCAGCCGGTCCACGGCCACCGCGGCGATCACCAGCGCACCGGTGGCGACGTCCTGGTAGAGCGAGTCGACGCCGAGCTGGGTCAGCCCCGAGCGCAGCACCGTCACGATCAACGCACCCATCATCGTCCCGAACACCGATCCGCGTCCGCCGAACAGGCTGGTGCCGCCGAGGACGACCGCGGTGATCGAGTCGAGGTTGCCGAGCTGGTAGGCGTTCGGGTCGGCGTTGGGCACCCGGCCCAGCGCCTGCCACGCGGCGATGCCGAAGATCAGCCCGGCCACCAGGTACACCGACACGATCGTCCGGTTGACCTTGATGCCGCTCAGCCGCGCGGCTTCCGGCGCGTTGCCGACGGCGTAGACGTGCTTGCCCCACGCCGTCCTGGTCAGCGCGTACCAGAGCACGAGGTACATGACCAGCGCGAGCGTCATGCCGTAGGTGACCGGGATGCCGCCGAACAGGTAGCGGCGGGTGCCCAGCCAGGCGAGCAGCGAGTCGGGCGCGATCGGCACCGCCTGGCCGTCGGCGACCAGCTTGGCCGCCGCGGTGAGCATGGTGAACAAGCCGAGCGTGACGATGAACGGCGGCAGCTTGACCCGGGTGACCAGCGAACCGGTGACCAGGCCCAGCACGGCCGTGACCAGCACGCCGAGGATGAGCGCCAGCCCGCCGGGCACCCCGCCGACCAGCAGTTTCGCCATCAGCAGCGTCGCCAGGACCATCGCCGCCGCGTTCGACAGGTCGATGCCCGCGGTGAGGATGATCAGCGTCTGGCCGAGGGCGAGCGTGCCGACCACCAGCGACTGCTCGACCACCAGCGACAGGTTGTCCAGCTCCAGGAACGTGCTGGTGGACAACGAGAACACGACGACAGCGACCACCAGCGCGAGCGCGGGCCCGATCGCCGGGGCGCGCAGGAAGAACTCACCGAGCGACTCGCGCCGCTCCACAGTGGACGCCGTCATTTCGTCCCCCAGCAGTTCTGCAGGCCCCACGTGGTGTCCTGGCTGGGCACGCCGGGCATCGGGCGGTCGGTGATCACGACCGAGCCGGTGTCGATGAACCCGCTCGGCTTCTGGCCGGTCTGCGCGTACCGGACGGCGGCGGCGACGCCTTCTTCGGCCATCTTGCGCGGGAACTGCATGACCGTCGCCGCGTACTGGCCGTCGCGCACGTTCTGCACGCCCTGGCAGCCGCCGTCGATCGAGCCCATCAGGATCCGCAGCCCGCGGGCCTGCAATGCGGCGTACGCGCCACGCGCGGTCGGCTCGTTCATCGTGTAGACGGCGTTGAGGTCGGTGCTGCGCTGGAGCAGGTTCTCCATCTTCTGCTGCGCGATGGACTGGTCGCCGTTGGCGTTGTCCCGCCCGACGATCGCCGGATCGCCGTCCTTCAGGCCGATGCCCTCCAGGAACCCGTTGTGCCGGTAGGTGTCCACCGTGCTGCCCGCGGTGCCGTCGATCATGATCACCTTCGGGGCGGCGCCGGCGAGCGCGGCCTTGACGTAGGCGCCCTGCTGCCGCCCGGCCGCGACGTTGTCCGTCGCGTAGGTGGCGTCGACCGCGTCGGCCGGGTCCGTCGCGGTGTCCAGCGCGATCACCATGACCCCGGCCTGCCGCGCCCGCTCGATCGCGGCGAGCACGCCGGTCGAGGAGTTCGGGGTGATCAGGATGGTGGTGACGCCCTGCTGGACCATGTTCTCGATGGCCCGGACCTGGCCGTCGTTGTCGCCGTCGAACTGCCCGGCCAGCGCCATGAACTCGGCGCCCTGGGCCTGCGCGGCGGCGCTCGCCGCGTTGCGCAGCTCCACGAAGTACGGATTCGTTTCGGTCTTCGTCACCAGGCCGACCTTGGCCTGGCCGCTGCCCGCCGGAGCGGAACTCCCGCCCCAGTGGCGTTCGACGGTGCACCCGCTGACGGCCAGCAAGCCGGCCGTGACGAGGCACAGGAGACTCCGCTGTCTCACGCTGCCCTCCCCATCGAGGCTGATCGTTTGCCGACGGGGACGGTAGGAGGGCTTACACTACTCCGGCAAGCGTTTGCGCAAACGCTTGCGGATCGCTCGTGCTCGATGGAGAACTCTGATGCCGTCCAGGCCCACCCAGAAGGACGTCGCCGATCTGGCCGGCGTCTCGATCACCACCGTCTCACACGTGGTGAACGGGACCCGCGCGGTGGCCCCGGAAACCAAGGCCGCGGTGCTGCGCGCCATCGAGGAGACCGGCTACACCGGCGACGCGATCGCCCGTTCGCTGGTCACCGGCGGCACGCGGCAGATCGGCGTCGCGATCTCACTGCTCGCCAACCCGTACTTCGCGGCGCTGATGCAGGCGATCGAACGCGAAGCCGCCGCGGCCGGGTACACGGTGCTGCTCGCCGACACCCACGACACCGTGAAGACCGAGCAGGAGACGGTCCGGACGCTGCGGTCCCGGCGGGTCGAGGGGATGCTGCTGACCCCCGCGGCGGGCGATGGTCGCGTGATCAGCGAGCTGGTGTCGCTCGGGCTGCCGACCGTGCTGATCGACCGCCTGACCATGCGGACCGACGTGGACCAGGTCGGGTCGGAGAACATCCAGTCGACGTCGGCGCTGACCGAGCACCTGGCCTCGCTGGGGCACCGGCGGATCGGGTTCGTCAGCGGGATGCCCGGGCTGACCACGTCCGAGGAGCGGACGCTGGGCTACCGGCTCGGCCTCGGGCGCGGCGGGTTGTCGTGGAACCCGGAGCTGGTGGTGTCCGGGCACTCCTCGCGCGAGGGCGGCGCGGCGGCGACCGCGAAACTGCTCGCGCTGCCGGACCGGCCGACGGCGCTGGTGGTGGCCAACGACTCGATGATGGTCGGCGTGCTGCACGAGGTCCGCAGGCAGGGGTTGCGGGTCGGCGCGGACCTGGCGCTGGCCGGCTTCGACGACGTCGAGTGGTCGGACCTGGTGGAGCCGCCGCTGACCACGATGGCCCAGCCGATCGAGGAGATCGGCCGCCGCGCGGTGCGGTTGCTGCTGGCCCGGATCAAGGAGCCGGACCGCCCACACGAGACGGTCCGCCTGCCGCCGCGCCTGATGCACCGCGCCTCCTGCGGCTGTCACCTCTAGAGCGCTCGGCGAGTCCCACGTTCCCGCGCGCGAGTCCCACGCTCACGAACGCGAGTTCTGCGTTCTCGGGCGCGAGTTCCACGTTCGCTGCCACCCTTAGAGCGTGGCCGCCGCCTCTAGGAGCATCCAGGCGCCCAGCTGCACCGAGAGGTCCCGCGCCGGGTGGTTCTTCGGCAGGGGCGGGGTGGGCGCCGGCTCGTTCCACTCCGGACTGAACAGCGGGCCGCCGTACGCGTCGGCCGCTCCGGTCCACGCCGCCTCCGCGGAGGCGAGCACCAGATCGCGCGCCGCGTCCGCCTCCGGGCCTGCCGGCAACCGGTGCACGGCCAGCGCCAGGTACCGCGCCAGGATTCCCGCGAACAACCCGCCGTCGCCGCCGCCTTGACCGCGCAGCACCCCGCCCGGAGCGCAATTCGCGGCCACCGCCCGGATCGTGCGCGCTGCCCGGTCCAGTTCGGACATTTCCAGACACGCGCCGAGGAAAACCCCTTGGCAGTACGTGTAGATCTCCTGCACCAGGTCGCCGCTGTCCACCCGCAGCCCGTCCCACACCACCCCGGTGTCGGGGTCGACGAGCGTCTTCTCCATCCAGTCCAGCAGTTCCCGCGCCCGCTCCACGTCACCGGCCCTGGCGAACAGAATCGCCGCCGGGCCGTTCGACGGCGCGTTCTTGAACCGGTCCCCGCGCCGCCACCAGATGCCGCCGCCGCCCTCCGTCGTCCAGCCGGACCGCAGCTCGCCGAGGAAGAAGCCCACGTCCCGGCCGGTGCGCTGCAACGCGAGTCCCAGCCACGCCAGGTCGTCGTAGTAGTCGTTGCGCCAGCTGCCCCGGTTCCGCAGCCGCATCGACGACACGAACCGCTCGATCGCGGCCTCGCGCGCCGGCGTCGGGTCCCGCAGTTGCGCGTCGGTCAGGCAGTCCAGGAGGTGCGCCTGCCACCAGTAGTTCCAGTGCACGTGCAGCCGCTGATCGGGGGTCGCCGGCCAGCCGCTCCGGGCGAGCAGCGTGCCCGGCAGTCCCCAGAGCCGGCGCAGGTGCCGGGTGACGATCGCCCGTTCCGCGGCGGCGGCCCAGTCGCTGTGCATGAACCCATCATGGATTGGCCCTCGACATGTCGCTGGGTTCCGTCGACGATCAGGGGATGGCAACGGCGCATGTCACCTGTCCGCTCTGCGAGGCCACCTGCGGCCTGACGGTCACCTTCGACGGCAGCCAGGTCACCGAGGTGCGCGGGGACGCCGAGGACGTCTTCTCCCGCGGCTTCATCTGCCCCAAGGGCGCGTCGCTGGCCGCGCTGCACCACGACCCCGACCGCCTGCGCACCCCGCTCGTCAAGCGCGACGGCAAGCACGTCCCGGTCTCCTGGGACGAGGCGTTCGCCGAGATCAACGCGCGCCTGCTGCCGATCATGGAGGCGCACGGCCGCGACGCCGTCGCCGTGTACGCGGGCAACCCGAGCGTCCACAACCTGTCGACCGCGCTCTACGGCCGCGTCTTCTTCAAGGCCCTGGGCACCAAGAACTTCTACACCGCGGGCAGCGTCGACCAGCTGCCCAAGCACTACTCCAGCGGCTACCTGTTCGGCGACGGCATGACGATCCCGGTGCCGGACGTCGACCGCACCCAGCACCTGCTGGTGCTCGGCGCCAACCCGCTGGTCTCCAACGGCAGCCTGATGACCGCGCCGGACATGCGCGGGCGGCTCAAGGCGATCCGCGAGCGCGGCGGCAAGGTGGTCGTGGTCGACCCGCGCCGGACCCGCACCGCCCAGGTCGCCGACGAGCACCACCCGATCCGCCCCGGCACCGACGCGCTCCTGCTGTTCGCGCTGGTCAACGTGCTGTTCGCGGACGGGAGCGTGAGCCTTGGGCACCTCGCCGAGCACGTGACGGGCGTCGAGGACGTCGGCGAACTGGCCCGCGACTTCACCCCCGAGGCGGTCGCGCCGGTCACCGGCATCCCGGCAGGCGAAATCCGCCGGATGGCCCGCGAGCTCGCCGCCGCCGAGTCCGCCGCGGTCTACGGTCGGATCGGCACCACCACGCAGGCGTTCGGCACCCTCGCCAGCTGGCTGGTCGACGTGCTCAACGTCCTCACCGGCAACCTGGACCGCCCCGGCGGTGTGATGTTCCCGCTCGCCGCCGCCGGGCAGGCGAACAGCGCGCCCGGCAAGCGCCGCCCGTTCCGGCACGGCCGCTGGCGCACCCGCGTGCGCGGGCTGCCGGAGGTGCTCGGCGAGGTGCCGGTCGCGACGCTGGCCGACGAGATCCTCACGCCCGGCGACGGCCAGGTCCGCGCGCTGATCACCGTCAGCGGCAACCCGTGCCTGAGCACCCCGAACGCCGGTCGGCTCGCGGAAGCCCTGGCGCGGCTGGACTTCATGGTGTCGCTGGACATCTACCGCAACGAGACGACCCGGCACGCCGACGTCATCCTGCCCGGCCCCACCCCGCTCGAACGGGAGCACTACGACGTCGCGCTGTACCAGCTGGCCGTGCGCAACGTCGCGAACTGGACCCCGGCCGCGCTGACCAGCGAGCTGCCGCCGGAATGGGCGACCATGCTGCGACTCACCAGCATCGTCACCGGGCAGGGCCCGGATCCGGACATCGAGGCGCTGGACGCGTTCGTCGCAGGGCAGATCGCGCAGCGCGCCGGGCTCGACCCGGCCGTCGCGGGGGACCGGCGCGGGCCGGCGCGGCTGATCGACCTGATGCTGCGCGCCGGGCCGTACGACCTCACCCTGGCGGACCTCGAAGCCGCCCCGCACGGCGTGGACCTCGGGCCGCTTCGCCCGCGCCTGCCGGAAATCCTGTCGACGGCGAGCGGAAAGGTCGAGCTGGCGCCGGAGGCCATCACCGCCGACGTGCCACGCCTGGCCGCGGAACTGGCGCACGTGCCGGACGGTGAGCTGGTGCTAATCGGGCGGCGGCAGCTGTCGTCGAACAACTCGTGGATGCACAACCTGGAACCGTTGGTGCGCGGCAAGAACCGGTGCACCGTGCAGGTCCACCCGGACGACGCGGAGCGGCTCGGACTGGCCGACGGGGAGCCGGCGCTGGTCAGCTCCAAGGCGGGCAAGATCGAGGTGCCGGTCGAGGTGACCGAGGAGATCCGGCCGGGTGTGGTCAGCATCCCGCACGGCTGGGGCCACGGCGGGCCGGGCACGCAGACCGCGGTCGCGGCGGCGCACGCGGGCGTGAACAGCAACCTGGTGGCCGACGAAACCCTGCTGGACGCGCTGTCCGGAACCGCTGTGCTGAACGGGATTCCGGTCGAGGTGACGCCTACCAGGCCGCCGACAGGTCCGCGTGCTGCCTGATCCAGGCGTGCATCACGATGCCGGCGGCGACCCCGGCGTTGATCGAGCGCGTCGACCCGAACTGCGCGATCGACACGACCACCGCCGCCGCGTCGTGCGCCTCGGCGGACAGGCCGGGGCCCTCCTGGCCGAACAGCAGCACGCACTCCCTTGGCAGCTCAGCGGTTTCCACGCGCTGCGAGCCGGGGGTGTTGTCCACGGCGACGATCGCCAGGCCGCGCTCGCGCGCGTAGGTCAGCAGTGACGGCACGTCCGGGTGGTGTTCGAGGTGCTGGTACCGATCGGTGACCATCGCGCCGCGCCGGTTCCAGCGCCGCCGCCCGACGATGTGCACGGCGGCCGCGGCGAAGGCGTTCGCGGTGCGCACCACCGTGCCGATGTTGTGGTCGTGCTGGAAGTTCTCGATGGCGACGTGGAACGGGTGCCGTCGCCGGTCGATGTCGGCGACGATCGCTTCGCGCCGCCAGTACCGGTAGGCGTCCACGACGTTGCGGCGGTCGCCTTCGGCCAGCAGCTCCGGGTCGTACCGCTCGTCGGTTGGCCACTCGCCCTCCCACGGGCCGACGCCGACCGGTTCCCGGGCGGTCCACTCGGTCGGGCCGGTCTCCTCGCTCATCGGCGGGCCCCGGACAGGTCCGCGAGCAGGTCCGCGGTCGCGGTGGTGAGGTCCTGCTGGGTCAGCTCACCGGGGAACACCGCGGCGATGTGCTCGGTGGTGAAGAACACGGTCTGGGTGGTGATCCGCTGCGCCACCTCCGCCGGGAGGTGGTTGCTCGACCCGAGGACGTCGTCGATCGTCACGAACGTCGACTGCAGCGGCGGCAGCGGTGCGTGGCCGGGCCGCCACCCGGTGCGTGCGGCAAGCGCTTGCACCCCGTCGGCGAAGGCGTCCTGCGCGGCCCGCGCGCGGGGGCGCATGACCAGCCCGGCGACCACGCCGCAGAGCAGGATGCCGAGCAGGATCAGGAGGATGACCACACGGAGGATTGTGTCCTAGGCCTGCGGCATGGCGTGCGTCGACGGGTGCTCGCGGTGCTTCCAGCGCAGGTACGCGCCCGCGTAGGAGAAGACCACCAGCGCCAGCGCGACCACGGCGACCACCGGCAGCATCGAGCGCGGGAACACCGTGTCGTAGAGGTAGTAGGCGTTGAAGCCGCCCGGCAGCGGGCCCAGGCCCTGCAGGCCGCGGAAGTAGTCCTCCAGCGCCGTCAGCGGGCAGGGGATCGGGAAGACGTTGACCACCACACCCCAGATGGCGAAGAACACGTGCACGAAAATGCTGCGCGGCCAGCGCCAGGCGAGAAACCCGCCGAGGCCGATGTAAAGCAGGGCCAGAATGTGTAATCCGACCGTTATGTCGGCCAGAACTCCCGCGATCGTCACGCCGCCCCCTTCCCGCGATTCCCCTGGTATCGAGGTTACTCCTGATCAAGGCAGGAATGTCGACTCGAATTCCGGAGATCACTTCGGGGTTTCCCCCTAGGGGGCGGCGTGAATCGGCTACAGACCCAAGTCGTCGAGGTCCAGCAGATACCGGTAGGTGAGGCCTTCCTTCTCGATGGCCTCACGCGCGCCGGTGCCGCGGTCGACGACCGTCGCCACGCCGACCACGGTCGCGCCCGCCTCGGTGAGCGCCTCGACGGCGGTCAGCACACTGCTGCCGGTGGTCGAGGTGTCCTCCACGGCGAGCACCCGCTGCCCGGCGACCTCGATGCCCTCGATGCGGCGCTGCATGCCGTGCGACTTCGTGGCCTTGCGCACCACGAACGCGTCGAGGACCTTCCCGTCCGCCGACGCCGAGTGCAGCATCGCGGTCGCGACCGGGTCCGCGCCGAGGGTGAGCCCGCCCACCGCCACGTAGTCCCAGTCCGCCGTGAGCTGCCGCATGAGCCGGCCGATGAGGGGGGCCGCCGCGTGGTGCAGCGTGGCCCGCCGCAGGTCGATGTAGTAGTCGGCCTCCTTGCCGGAGGCCAGCGTCACCTTGCCGTGCACCACCGACAGCTCGGTGATGAGACGTGCCAGTTCGAACTTCGCTGCCTGATCCAACCCGGGGTTCGCCACGCCCGGAAGTCTTACACACGACCACGACAGGCTTGCGCTCTCGACGGTCAACGTGCGGGCCACGGAGATCAACGAGCTGCTCGACCTGGTGGCGGGCTCCCGCCCCCCGCGCCTCCCGCGCGTCACCGGTCGCTGATCGTCCGCGCCACCTCGTCCACCACGGTGCGCGTCGAGGGGGGCCACACCAGCCACGTCACCAGTTCCAGCGCCGGGTCCACCACCGGCCGCCACGGCCAGCCCGGCAGCAGCCGCGTCGCGGAGTGTTCGGTCAGCAACACGGCGTCCGACTTCGTCGCCTCGGCGCATGCCCGCGCGTGCTCGGAGAACTGCGCGAACTGCCACAGCGGCACCACACCCGCGTCGTGCGCCGCGACGACCAGGCGGTCGTGCGCGACCGGCACCTGCTGCCTCCCGTGGGCGAGGATCCGCACCCCGTCCAGGTCCCGCAGCCGGCACGCCGGGCCGTCGGCCAGCGGGTGCCCTGGCCGGACGGCGACCCCGAACGGCTGGTCGAACAACCGCGCGCCCCGCAAGCTGCCGGCCGGCTGCTCGTGCACCAGGCCCAGGTCGAGCCTGCCCTCGCGGACCATCCGGAGCTGCTCGGTGCTGCTCGCCTCGGTGAGGGCGACCGCCGCGTGCGGGACCGCCGCGTCGAGCGCGGCCAGCGTGTCCAGCAGCCACTCCGCGGACAGCCCGGGCGGGATGCCGATCCCCACCACCTCACGGGACCGGCCCGCGGCCGCGTGTGCGGTCTCCCTGGTGGCGTCCGCCAGGCGCAGCAGGAGCACCGCGTGCGCGTGCAGCGCGGCGCCGGCCGGCGTGAGCGTCGTGCCCGTCGCCCCGCGCTCCAGCAGCGGCGCCCCGATGTCCCGTTCGAGCTGCCGGATCTGACGGCTCAGCGACGGCTGGGTGAGGTGCAGCCGTTCCGCCGCACGGGTGAGCGAGCCCTCGGTCGCGACGGCGACGAAGTACCGCAGGTGACGCAGCTCCACGCGCTTCTCCCCTGCCTGTGAGGCATGACCGGGCTGATTAACCGGCATTGGACAGGCACGTGTCAAGGCACGTGTACTACTTCCTGCCTCTCAGGCAGGACATCAATGGAGAAGGGACGCTCAACGATGAGTCGAACTCCCGGCCGGGACCCGTACCGCTGGGTGGTGCTGGTGCTGTCCTGGGCCGCGTTCACGATGACGTCGGTGGACCGGTCGACGTGGGGACCGGCGTCGGTCGCGGTGGGCGAGCACCTGGGGGTCTCGCTCACCGGTCTGGGCGTCTTCGCCACCGGCTACTACGTCGGCTACGTCATCTCGAACGCGGCCGGCGGCGTCCTCACCGACTGGCTCGGCGCGCGGGTCGTGATGGGCGCGTCGCTGTTCCTCGCCGGCGGGTTCATGATCCTGTTCGGCGAGACCGACTCCGTGCCGGTCGGCATCGCGTTCCAGGCCGCGGTCGGGATCTTCGCCGGCTGCGACTACTCGGCCGGCGTGAAGCTGATCGCGCAGTGGTTCACGCCGAAGGACCGCGGGTTCGCGATGGGCGTGTTCATGACCGCGACCTCGCTCGGCACGGTGATCGCCAACGCGGTCGTGCCGCGGCTGCTCGAATCCGCCGGGTGGCAGACGTCGTACCACGTGTTCGGCGGCGCCTCGATGGTCATCGCGGTGCTGTGCCTGCTCCTGGTGCGCACGCGGACCGAAGACGCGGCCGAACGCGCGGTGCCGGACCTGCGCCCGCTGGCCCGCTCGCGTGATCTGTGGCTGCTCGGGCTGGCCGGGTTCGGCGGCCTGTGGGGCACCTACGGGTTCATCACGTGGTCCAACGCGTTGATGGTCAAGGGCAACGGGCTGACCGGGGTGCAGGCGGGCGGGGTGGTCGCGATCTTCGGGATCGCCGCCATCGCGGCCAAGCCGTGCATCGGGTTCGTGTCCGACCTGCTCGGCGGCAGGCGGAAGGCGTTGACCGTCGTCGTGCTCGGCGCGTTCGTGGTGGCGCTGCTGGTGTTCGGCACGCGGGACAGCCTGACCGGCTTCCTGTGGGTGGCGCCGTTCCTCGGCGTCGCGGCCTACGTCTACAGCCCGCTGATGGTCGCGATGATTCCGCGCATCGCCGGGGTCGGCCTGGCCGGTTCGGCGGCCGGTGCGACGAACGCGTTCTGGCAGCTCGGCAGCACGGTCGTGCCGGTGGTGCTTGGCGCGGTGTTCCAGGCGACCCATTCGTTCTTCGCGGCGTTCGCCACGCTGGCCGCAGGCCCGCTCGTGGGAGCGCTGCTCATGCTCGGCGTCCGCGAACAGCAGCCGGCGCCGGATCGCGAGAAGGAGGCTGTGTGAACTACGACGTGATCGTCGCCGGTGGCGGTTCGGCCGGGATCGCCGCGGCGGTCGGCGCGCGGCGGGCCGGGGCCAGGACGCTGCTGATCGAGCGCGGACCGTGCCTGGGCGGGGCGGCGACGTTGCGGAACGTGGTGACGTACTGCGGGTTGTTCACGCGGGAGGACCGCGAGCAGGTGGTGTTCGGCGTGGCGGGCGAGGTGCTCGACGGGCTGCGCGAGCTGGGCGCGGTGAGCGAGCCGACGCGCTTCACCGCGGTGGCGGTGGTGTTCGATCCGGAAGCGGTGAAGCGGGTCGCCGACGACCTGTGCGACGCCGCCGGGGTGGACGTGCTGCTGCACTCGCACCTGCTGGACGCGTCCAGAGTGGACGATCGCGTTCGGACGGTGCGGGTGGCCGATCACGCCGGGGTGCACGAGTACTCCGCGGACGTGTTCGTGGACGCCACCGGTGAAGCCGACCTGGCGCAGCACGCGGGCGCGGAGGTGCGGTACGGCAACGACGGCTGGGTGCAGAACGGCACGCTGGGTGTGCGGTTCGGCGGGATCGCGGCGAACGCCGAGGTCTCGCGGGATGCGGTGCGGGAGGCGGTCCGGGCGGCGAAGGTTCGTGGTTTGCCCGGCCTGACGGCGGAATCCGGGTTGATCGCGCGGATGCCGGTGTCCGGCGACCTGATCACGTACCTGGCGGACGAGGGCTACGACGCGCGCGACGCCGCAGACACGAGCCGAGCCGAACGCAGCGCACGACGGCAGGCCGCGGCGTACCTGCGGGTGATCCGGACGTTGCCGGGGTGCGCGGACGCCTACATCGTCAGCACGGGCCCGGAACTGGGCACGCGCGAGTCGCGGCACCTGGTCGGACGGGTCCAGCTGACCGAGAAGGACGTGCTGTCGCCGGCCCCCGCGGACGACGCGGTGGCGATCGGCGCGTGGCCGATCGAGTACCACCCGGGGGTGGGGGTGCCGTCGGAGTGGCGGTTCATCGGCGAGCCGGGTTACTACGGCATCCCGCTCGGCGTGCTATGGAGCCGGAACACGCTGAACCTGTTCTGCGCGGGCCGGACCGTGGACGGCGACCGTGGTGCGGGCGCTTCGCTGCGCGCCATGGGGACGGCCTTCGCGACCGGCCACGCGGCGGGGGTGGCGGCGGCGCTGAGTGCCCGGGGTGCGGTGAGCGCGGCCGCCGTGCGGGAGGAACTGCAGCGCCAGGGCGCACGACTGCCGGATTGAGCCCCCGCCTGCCGCAGCGTGGCCTGCGCTGCTTCCCGCTGGGCGCCCGCGCTGCGGCACCCGGCGCCTCGGCTCCCGCCGGCGTGGCGGGGTGCCGGGCCTGCCGACCCGGGCCGCCCGGCGCGAGAGATTCCGCGACGCCCGGTCGGATTTCCCGCCTGACTGCCCGGCGCGACCGCTCCGGGACTCCGGCTACCGGCCCGCACCGCCTGGGGTCAGCATCTCCGCCACCGCCCGGGCGGACGCCTCCAAATCACCGGTCACCTCGGGCGGCATCGCGCCGCTGAGCCACAGCGTCGCGAAACCGTGCACGATCGACCAGGCCGCGACCTGCGCCAGCTTCCCCTCCGACACCGCGTCCGCCATCACCGCCCACGCCCGCTGCCGCGCCGCCAGCAGGTCCGCGTCCTCGGCGTGGTGCAGGTCCGGCCGGAACATCACGTCGAAGTGCGCGCGGTGCCCCACCGCGAACCGCACGTACGCGACGCCGATCTCCACCAGGCCCTGGTCCCGGGCAGCGGTGAGGGCGTCGGCCAGCAGGTCGTACCCCTCGGTCGCCAGCGCGGTCACCACGCCGGCCTTGTCGCGGAAGTGGTGCACCGGCGCCGCGTGTGACACGCCGGCCCGTCGCGCCACCTCGCGCAGGCTCAGGGCCGCGACGCCGTGCTCGCCGATCGTCTTGGCGGCGGCTTCGAGGATCGCGCGCCGCAGGTCGCCGTGGTGGTAGGAGCGCTCAGCCATGCCCTCAGCATATCTTTCCATTGACAAGATGCGAGCGTGAGAGCAATCTTGTCACTGACAAGATGTGGAGGAGACCCATGGCACCGCTGATCATCCTGATCGTCGTCACGCTGGTCCTCGCGCTCGCCGGCGCGGCCGGGGTCCGGTGGCTCAGACCGTGGCCGCTGGCCGTGCGCGGCGGCGTCGCTGCGATGTTCACCGCGACCGGCATCTCGCACTTCGTGGGCATGCGGGAGCAGCTCATCGACATGGTCCCGCCGGCGCTGCCCGCGCCTGCCCTGCTGGTGACCGTCACCGGAGTCCTGGAGCTCGCCGGCGCCGTCGGTGTGCTGTGGCCGCGCACCGCCCCGTGGGCCGCGGCCGGGCTGACCGCCATGCTCGTGCTGATGTTCCCGGCGAACGTCTACGCGGTGCAGAGCGGCGTGCTCACCGCGTGGGACGACCAGATCGTCCCGCGCACGCTCATGCAGGTCGTGTTCCTGGCCGCCACGCTGACGGTCTTCGTGCACGCCCGCCGCGGCGATCAGGCCCGGCTGAACCGGCCCGCCCACTCGCGCAGCTGATCACGCAGCTCCGGCGGCCCGACCACGCGGAACTCGGCGCACAGCGAACCCAGCGCCAGCGCGGGCCAGTCCAGGGAGGCGGTCGTCATCCGCACCCGGCACCGGCCTTCGTCGACCTCCTCGACCGTGCCCCACCGGCCGATCCGCTCGCGCGCCACCGCCGCCGGGACGTCGACGACGACTTCGACCTCGTACGGCTGCGGCAGCGCGCCGAGCGAGCTGCGGACGAACTCGGCGGCGTCGCCGGTGGGCAGTTCGCGTGGCCGGAACCGGGCGCCGGTGCCGCGTGGACCGCTGATCCGGTCGATGCGGAAGTTGCGCCACGCGTGCCGGGTGAGGTCGTAGGCCACCAGGTACCACTGCCGCCCGAGCGGGACCAGCCGCAACGGCTCGACCTCCCGCTCGGACTCGCGGCCCCCGGCGTCGGTGTAGCCGAAGCGGAGGCGTTCGCTGTCCCTGCAGGCCAGCGCGATCGTGGTGAGCAGGCCGGGGTCGATCCGGGGCGCGGACGCGCCGGGCCAGGTCGCCGGCACGGTCATCGCCCGCAGCGCGTCGACCCGGCGGCGCAGCCGGGCCGGCATCACCTGCACGACCTTCGCCAGCACCCGCACCGACGACTCCGCGATGCCGTCGACCGAACTCTGCGCGGCCGTCTGGAGTCCGACGGTCAGCGCCACCGCCTCTTCGTCGTCCACCACGAGCGGCGGCAGCGACGCGCCCGCGGCGAGCTGGTAGCCGCCGTCGACACCGCGCTGCGCCTCCACCGGGTAGCCCAGCTCGCGCAGCCGGTCGATGTCCCGGCGCAGGGTGCGCGGCGAGACGCCCAGCCGCTCGGCCAGTTCACTGCCCGGCCAGTACCGGTGGGTCTGCAGCAGGGACAGCAACCGCAGCGTCCGCGAGCTCGTGTTCGCCATGTTCCCGATTCTCGCGCAATTGCGGTCAAAAAGTGGCCGCAAGGCGTTCTACCTTGGTCTCAACGACGACGAAGGGACTCCGAAATGACCTCCACCGAGACCGTCACCGGCGAGCGCGCGGACCTGCTGGCCATGCTGGCGAAGCACCGGTTCTTCCTGACCTTCACCACGCGCGGCCTGACCGACGACCAGGCCCGGCAGCGCACCACGGCGAGCGAGCTGTGCCTCGGCGGGCTGATCAAGCACGTGACCTCGGTCGAGCGCGGGTGGGCGAACTTCCTCGTCGAGGGCGCTCCCGCGATGCCGAACTTCGAGGAGATGACGGAGGAGGACTTCAAGCAGCGGGAGAACGAGTTCAAGCTGCTGCCGGACGAGACGCTGGCCGGCGTGATCGCCGAGTACGAAGCGGTCGCGCGCCGCACCGACGAGCTGGTCGGCACCATCGACCTGAACGCGAGCCACGAGCTGCCGAAGGCGCCGTGGTTCACCGACACGGAGTGGTCGAACCGGCGCGTGCTGATGCACATCATCGCCGAGACCGCGCAGCACGCCGGCCACGCCGACATCATCCGCGAATCCCTGGACGGCCAGAAGAGCATGGGCTGACCGGCGAGTCCCAGTCGATGCGGTGTCCGTACAGCCAGTCCATTGCTTCCGGTCCCGGCCGGTACAGCTTGAACAGCAACGGGAGCAGGTGCCGCATCACCGGACCGAGTGTCTTGCCGTCGCCATTGCGCTTGCCCTGCGCCACCACGCGTTCCACCCGGTGGCGGCGCAGGGATTCGTACGTGGTGAACGCGTCGTGCACGTCGCCGGCGTCGCGCAGGCACTTCGCGAGCACGACCGCGTCTTCGATGGCCATCGACGCGCCCTGGCCCGAAGCCGGTGAGGTGGCGTGCGCCGCGTCGCCGACGATGATCATGCGGTTCCGGTGCCAGACCGGCACCTTCGGGAAGTCGTAGGTGTTCCAGCCCGCGAAGATCTCGTCGGTGGCGGTCACGAGATCGCGGGCGGGACCGTCGTCCTCGGCGAAGAGGTCGAGGAGCCGGGCGCGCCACTCGTCCGCGGTGACGGCGGCCAGTTCTTCGCGTGTCTGCTCCCGAGGCTGGCGCGGGTTCGCGAACCACCACACGTCGCCGTCGGGGTGGACGACGTAGGAGTAGAAGCAGCCGCGTCCGAACACCATGTGCATCTCGCCGGGCTCGACGTCGAGCCGCAGCCCCCTGGCGTAGCCCCCGGTGTTGAGCAATGGCACGTACCGGGGCGGCGGCGCCCCGGGATCGATGATCGTCCGTACGGTCGAGCGCAGGCCGTCGGCGCCGATCAGCAGGTCGGCGTGCGCGGTGCTGCCGTCGGCGAAGGTGGCCGTCACGCCGCCGGCCTCCGGGGCGGCGGCGACCAGCCGCTTGCCGTACTCGGTCGGCACGCCGCGTCGCACCGCCTCGTCGCGCAGCGAGTCGTAGAGATCGGCCCGCCTGATGGTGTGCGTGCCGGTCCCGTCGGGCAACGCGGCGCCGAAGCCGAACTCGGCCATGGGTTTCTTCCCGCCCATGCCGATGGACATTTTCGTGGTCGCGAACCCCTTGTCGCGCACCACCGCCTGCAGGTCGAGGGCGCCGAGCGCCGCGACGCCGTTGACTGCCAGGGTCAGGAACGCTCCGACGCCGTCCGCGCCACGGTTGTACGCCTCGTAGACGGTCGCCTCAATGCCGGCCCGTCGCAGTGCCATCGCCGTGACCGGACCGGCGATGCCGCCGCCGATCACCAGTGCCTTGATAGTCATAACATGACTATACATATCATAACTATCGAGTCAAGGCGGCGGTTAAGGTCGTTGGCGTGGCGAGGAGCATTCATCGGCGGTCCGTGCTGGCACTCGTGCTGCTCTCCCTGCTGGCTGAGCAGCCCATGCACCCGTACCGCATGCGCGAGCTGATCAAGGAGCGCGGCAAGGACCGGATCGCGAACGTTGCGCAGCGCAACAGCGTGTATCAGACCATCGACCGCCTGTTGCGCGCCGAGCTGATCGCCGTCCGGGAGACCGAGCGCGACGAGCGCCGTCCCGAGCGCACCGTCTACGAGATCACCGACGCCGGCCGGGCGGCCCTCCGCGAGTGGACCGCCGAGATGCTCGGCAGCCCAGCGCGCGAGTTCCCGGAGTTCCCGGCAGCGCTCGCCACCCTCATGGTCCTGACCCCGGACGAGGCGCTCGCCCGGCTGTCCGACCGTGCGGCCGAGCTGTCCGCCTCGCTGGCGGCCGACCGCGCGGCACTCCAGGCGGTTCCCGGCCTCCCGCGCCTGTTCCTCCTGGACGAGGAGTACTCGATCGCCGTTCGCGAGGCGGAGCTGAAGTGGGTCGACCGCCTGCTGGCGGCGCTCCGGTCCGGTGAGCTCACCTGGTCGGAGGCCTCGATACGCGCCGTGGCGGAGAAGTTCGCGTAGGTGTCAGCGGCGGCGTCAGCGCGGTGGCGGCCCGGTGTCAGCGCTCCCGGCGAAAGTTGTCCTCGACAGCAGGAACAACGAGCACAGGAGAGCACGATGCAGAACTTCGACACCGCCGCCCCGATGGTCGCCGTCGCCGACATTCCCGCCGGGAGCATCCGGTTCGTGGCCGCCGACCGGGCCGACACCACCGTCGAGGTCCGGCCGGGGGACGCCGCGAAGAGGCGTGACGTGCGGGCGGCCGAGCAGACGACCGTGGCCTACGCCGACGGCGTGCTGCGGATCGCTGGCCCGGCCGGGAACCAGGTCCTCGGCAGCTCCGGCTTCGTCGCGGTGACGGTACAGCTGCCCGCGGGGTCGTGCGTCGAGGCGACCGGCGCCGGCCTCGATCTGCGTGGCACCGGGCGGCTCGGCGAGGTCGTCGTCGAGGGCGCGCACGGCGAGGTCGAACTCGACGAGGCGGCGGCCGTCCGGGTCGAGACGCAGGCAGGCGACGTCACGGTCGGCCGCCTGACCGGCTCCGCGCGGATCGGCACCCGCAAGGGCGACATCCGCATCGCCGAGGCCGAGCGCGGCGAGGTCGTGCTCCGCACCGAGGCCGGTGACGTGTCGGTCGGCGCCGCCGCGGGGGTTTCCGCCTCGCTGGACGCGGGCACCAGCTTCGGCCGGATCCGCAACGCGCTCCGCAACGACGGGACCGCCGGCCTGACGATCCGCGCGACCACGGACTACGGCGACATCCACGCACACAGCCTGTGAAGCGGGTCAGGTCCCGAGCCCCAGGGCGGTGAACCCGTCCTGGGGTGTGCGGCTCAGGTGCGGTCGCGACCCGCGACGAGGCTGCTGATCCGCCGCAGCAGGCCGCGCGGCAGCAGGCCGCCGATGGCGACGATCGCCTTGTACTGGGGTGACGGGATGGAGATGACCTTCCCGCGCCGCAGGTCGGCCAGGCCCTCGGCGACCACCCGGTCGGCCTTGAGCCAGAACGCCTTCGGGCCCGGCTTCTCCAGCCCGGCCCGCTCGTGGAACTCGGTCTCGGTGAAACCCGGGCACAGCGCGGTCATCCGAATGCCGGCAGGCAGCGCCGCCGCGATGCCCTCGGTGAACGAGGTGACCCAGTTCTTGCTCGCCGTGTACGTCGAGCCGCGGCCGGAGAAGAAACCGGCCACGCTGGACACGTTGATGATGTCGCCGCGGCCGCGCTCGATCATCCCGGGCAGGGCCGCCCGGGTCAGGCGCAGCACGGCGGTCACGTTCACGTCCAGCTGCGCCTGCAGCTCGTCCACCGGCGCGGTCCAGAACTCGCCGGCCAGGCCGAACCCGGCGTTGTTGACCAGCATGTCGACCGGCTCCGCGGCCAGCCGCTCCTCGACGGCCGCCCGGCCCTCCGCCGACGCGAGGTCCGCGGGCAACGTGACCGCCTTGATCCGGTGCCACCGCGACAGCTCGCCGGCAAGCGCTTCCAGCCGCTCCGCGTTGCGGGCGACGAGGACCAGGTCGTAACCCTCCTCGGCGAGCCGGCGCGCGAACGCGGCGCCGATCCCGGCGGTCGCGCCGGTGACGAGCGCGGTGCTCACTGGGCGGGCCCGGCCGGCGGCGGCGTGCTCAGGCCCGGCTGCTCGGACTGGCCGGGCTGCCAGTGACGACCGGCCGCCGGGTACTCCTCGTCGAACGGGTCCACGATGTCGGCGATCTCGCCGAGGTCGCGAAGCAGGCGCTCCAGCCGGGACGGCCCGGCCTGCGGCGCGACGCTGGCGAGCACCCACTCGTTCTCCAGCCACGCCACGCCGACGTCACCGCCGAGCGCGTCGGCGGCGTCCACGAGCTCCTGGGTGATGACCGCGCGGGCGCCTTCGGGGTCGTCGGCGAACGCGTAGCGCTGGCCCACCGGACCGAGCAGCTCCGGCATGTCCGCGCGCTGGAACGGCACGCTCGCCAGCCACAGCTCGACGAGCACCGGGTGCACGCGGTTGCAGCGCACGGCGACCACGACCGCCGGGATCTGGCCGTCGGCCTCGATGTCGAACACGAACACCGGGCGGCGGCCGTCGGCGGTGAAGGTCGAGCCGACGACGACGTTGACCGCCGTCTCGGCGCGGAAGTACCCGAGCGCGCCGCCGGACCACTGCCGGACGAGCCGCTCGTCCTCCTCCACGAACTGCCATCCGCGCAGGTCGGACCAGCGCATCCGCTCCCGGTTGCGGGAGCCCTCCCTGGTCCGGTCGACGGCGAGCAGCAGCAGCCCCGCCACCAGTGCGACGGCGGCGATGACGAACCAGACCCACGCCGGAATACCCACGAGGGTGAGGGTAGCGCGCCGGGCCGCTGAACCAAGGTCAGCGGCCCGTGTCGCAACCCGTTAGTCCGCCCGGGTGACCACGAGCGTGTCGCCCGCGTTCAGGTCCGGCACGTCCACGCGCACCGTGTCACCGTCGCGGACCTCGCCTGCCAGCAGCTTCTTCGCCAGCTGGTCGCCGATCGCCGACTGCACCAGCCTGCGCAGCGGACGGGCGCCGTAGATCGGGTCGAACCCGTTCAGCGCGAGCCAGTCGCGGGCGCCGGGGGTGACGTCCAGCGTCAGGCGGCGCTGGGCCAGCCGGGTGGCCAGCTTCGCCACCTGGATGTCCACAATGGACGTCAGCTGCTCGGTGTCGAGCGAGTGGAACACCACGATGTCGTCCAGCCGGTTCAGGAACTCCGGCTTGAAGTGCCGCTGCACCGTGGACAGCACCGCGTCCCGCCGCTGCTGCTCGTCGAGGGAGGCGTCCGCGATCGCCTGCGAACCGAGGTTCGAGGTCAGGATCAGGATCGTGTTGCGGAAGTCGACCGTGCGGCCCTGGCCGTCGGTCAGCCGCCCGTCGTCGAGCACCTGCAGCAGCACGTCGAACACGTCCGGGTGCGCCTTCTCGACCTCGTCCAGCAGCACCACCGAGTACGGCCGCCGCCGGACGGCCTCGGTCAGCTGACCGCCCTGGTCGTAGCCGACGTAGCCCGGGGGAGCGCCGACCAGCCGCGCGACGCTGTGCTTCTCGCTGTACTCGCTCATGTCGATGCGGGTCATCGCGCGCTCGTCGTCGAACAGGAACTCCGCCAGCGCCTTGGCCAGCTCGGTCTTGCCGACGCCGGTCGGGCCGAGGAACAGGAACGAACCGGTCGGCCGGTCCGGGTCCGCGACACCGGCGCGCGTGCGGCGCACCGCGTCCGACACCGCCTGGACCGCCTCGCGCTGGCCGACCACCCGCCTGCCCAGCTCCTCCTCCATGCGGAGCAGCTTGCCGGTCTCGCCTTCGAGCAGGCGGCCGGCCGGGATGCCGGTCCAGGCCGAGACCACGTCGGCCACGTCGTCCGCGCCGACCTCTTCCTTCAGCATGACGTCGGCGCCGGACGAGCTGTTCGCGGTGTTGCGCTGCGCGGCTTCCAGGTCCTTCTCCAGCGCCGGGATCTTGCCGTAGCGCAGCTCGGCGGCGCGGCCCAGGTCGGCGTCGCGCTCGGCCCGGTCGGCCTCGCCACGCAGCTGCTCCAGCTGCTCCTTCAGCTCGCGGACCTTCTCGATCGAGCCCTTTTCGTTCTGCCACCGGGCGGTCAGCGCGGAGAGCTCCTCGCGCTTCTCGGCCAGCTCGGCGCGCAGCGCGGCCAGCCGCTCGATCGAGGCCGGGTCCTCCTCCTTGGACAGCGCCATCTCCTCGATCTCCAGGCGCCGCACGGCGCGCTCGACCTCGTCGATCTCGACGGGGCGGGAGTCGATCTCCATGCGCAGCCGGGACGCGGCCTCGTCGACCAGGTCGATCGCCTTGTCCGGGAGGAAGCGTGCGGTGATGTAGCGGTCGGACAGCGTCGCGGCCGAGACCAGCGCGGCGTCGGTGATGCGGACACCGTGGTGCACCTCGTAGCGCTCCTTGAGGCCACGCAGGATGCCGATGGTGTCCTCGACCGACGGCTCGCCGACCAGCACCTGCTGGAAGCGCCGCTCCAGGGCCGCGTCCTTCTCGATGTGCTGGCGGTACTCGTCGAGCGTGGTGGCGCCGACCATGCGCAGCTCACCGCGGGCGAGCATCGGCTTGATCATGTTGCCCGCGTCCATCGCGCCCTCGCCGGTCGCGCCCGCGCCGACGATGGTGTGCAGCTCGTCGATGAACGTGATGACCTGGCCCGCCGACTCGGTGATCTCCTTGAGGACGGCCTTGAGCCGCTCCTCGAACTCACCGCGGTACTTCGCGCCGGCGACCATCGAACCCAGGTCCAGCGCCACGACCCGCTTGCCGCGCAACGACTCCGGCACGTCGCCGGCCACGATCCGCTGGGCGAGGCCCTCGACGATCGCGGTCTTGCCGACGCCCGGCTCGCCGATCAGGACGGGGTTGTTCTTGGTGCGCCGCGACAGCACCTGGACCACGCGGCGGATCTCCGCGTCGCGGCCGATCACCGGGTCCAGCTCGCCCTTGCGGGCGCGGTCGGTCAGGTCGACGCCGTACTTCTCCAGCGCCTTGAACGTGCCCTCGGGGTCGGGGCTGGTGATGCGGGCCGAGCCGCGCACCTTGGTGAACGCCTCGCGCAGCGCGTCCGGGGTGGCGCCGTGCCGCTTGAGCAGGTCCGCCACCTGGCCGCCCTCCGCGGCGAGGCCGACCATCAGGTGCTCGGTGGAGACGTACTCGTCACCGAGCTCGGTCGCGAGCTTCTGGGCGTGCGTCAGCGACTTCACCGCGGGCGGGTCGAACTGCGGAGTGGACACGGTCGCGCCGGTCGCGGAGGGCAGCCCCTGCGTGATCGGCTCCAGCTCCTTGTGCACCTGCCGCGGATCGGCGCCGACCGCCGTCAGCAGCGGGCCGGCCAGCCCGTCGCCCTGCGCCAGCAGCGCGCCGAGCAGGTGTGCGGCGGTGACGCTGGGGTTGCCCGCCACGGTCGCCGCCTGCGCCGCCGACGAGATCGCCTGCTGGGTCTTCGTCGTCGGGTTGAAAGCGTCCATCCCACACTCCATGTCGCATGCCTGCCGGAGACCTTCCTCCAGGTCCCTCGACATCTACAACGTCAACAAACTTGAGCGTGTTCCGCTCAACCCTGATTTTTCCCCTTGCGCAATGGTCAAGATTCGTTGACCATTGCTGGCATGCCTGCCGATGATCAGTCCGAGACGTTCCGCGTCACCACCGACGAACAACTGCGCGCCGTGTCCAACCTGACGCGCCACCGGATCATGGCCGTGCTCCGCTTCGAGCCGGCCACGATCACGCAGATCGCCGAGCGGGTCGGTCTGGCGAAGGGGAGTTCCAGCTACCACGTGCGGCTCCTGGAGAAGGCCGGCCTGGTGAAGGTCGTGCGGACGCGCAAGGTCCGGGGGGTCGTCGAGCGGTACTACGCGATGACCGCGCGGAGCATCGAGCTGCCTGATCCGGGCGAGGGCGGGCCGGACGTGCTGATGCGGCACGCCGTGGCGGACCTGGAGGCATCGCCCGCGGACGGCGAGCGGCACGTGCGGATGGCGCACCTGCGGCTCACCGACGAGCAGTTCGCGGAGCTGGGAGCGCGGCTGCACGCGCTGGCGGACGAGTACCGGAAGCTGTCCGATCCGTCGCTGCCGGACACCTCGCTCGTCTTCGCGTTGTTCCACCCGGCGCAGGGCGCCAAGCCCGAAGGAGGCGCCAGATGACCTCGGACGTCCGGAAGACGCTGCCGACCGGGTTCGGCCGGCTGTGGACCGCGCAGACGATCTCCTCGCTCGGCGACGGGGTCACGCACGCCGCGCTGCCGCTCATCGCGTTGACGCTGACACGGGAGCCGATGGCGCTCGCCGTCGTGACGGCCGCGGGAACGCTGCCGTGGCTGCTCTTCGGGGTGCTCGGCGGTGCGCTGGTGGACCGCTGGGACCGGCGCCGCACGATGTGGGTCGCGGACGCGGCACGCGCGGTGCTGCTCGCGGTCCCCGCCGCGGCGGCGGTGTTCGACCTGCTGTCCATCCCGCTGCTCGCGATCGTCGCTTTCCTGCTCGGCCTCGGCGGGCTCTTCTTCGACACGGCGGCCTCGGCCTACCTGCCGGACCTGCTCCGCCGCGACCCCGCGCTCCTGGAGCGGGCCAACTCCCGGTTGCGTGGCGCCCAGACCGCCATGTCCGGCTTCGCGGGACCGCCCGCGGGCAGTGCGCTGCTCGCGCTCGGGCGGGCCGTCCCGCTGGTCGCCGACGCGGTGTCGTTCCTGTTCTCCGCACTGCTCGTGCGGACGCTGCCCGCCATGCCCAGGCCCGTGCCGGAGGTCCGCGAGTCGCTGCTCCGGCAGGCGCGGGCCGGCGCCTCCTACGTCTTCCGGGACCGCGTGCTGCTCGGGCTCGCGCTCCGCCCGGCGGTCGGGAACGTCGCCTTCCTCGCCGTGGAGACCGTTCTCGCCCTCTTCGCGCACGACCGCCTCGGCATCGGCACCGCCGGCTTCGGCCTGCTCCTCACGGCGGAGGCCACCGGCGGCCTGCTCGGTGCGGCCATCGCCTCCCCGCTGGGCAGGCGCCTGGGCACCGGCACCGCGCTGACCTGCACGGCCGCCGTCGAGGGGCTCGCCATCCTGGGCCTGGCCACCGCGTCGAACCCGTACCTGGCCGGGCTGGCGCTCGCCGTGTGCGGGGCCGGCATGGGCGCCACGATGGTGCTCGGGCCCTCCCTCCGGCAGGCCATCGTCCCGGCCCACCTCATGGGCCGGGTCGCCTCCACCTCCCGGATGCTGGCCATGTGCGCCGCCCCGCTCGGGGCCTTCCTCGGCGGCTGGCTGGCCGCCACCTACGACGTCCGCACCCCGCTCTACGCCGCGGCCATCCTCCTACTGACGATGACCGCCGTCACGGCGTCCATGACCAGCAACCGCCGGGTCGAAGCGGCGTTGCGGGCCGCCGCCCCGGCCGCCGTGTCGTGACGCTGCCGCCCCGGAAAAGCACGAAGACCGCCTCCCGGGGGATTGAGGCGGTCTTCGCGGGTCTGTAGTTCGCGGGTCAGCGCGGGTGCGTCAGCTCCACGTCACGCGAGAGCGGGGCGCCCGCGACGACTTCCAGCGGCGCCGCGACCGGGGCGTATCCGCTGGTCACGAGCGTGTAGTCGCCCGCGGGGAGGTCGCTGAACGAGTACCGGCCGTCCTCGTCGGTCAGCGTCATCGCGACCACCTCGCCGCCCGCGTCGAGCAGCGTCACCTGGGCCTCGGCGACCGGGCGGTCGTCCCGGCCGGCGCGAACCACTCCGCCGAGCCGGGCGGTGAGCCCGAGTTCGACGTCGTGCGTGGCCTGCTCGCCCTCGGTGGTCGCCAGCGGCACCGCGGCAGGCTGGTGACCGGCGGCCGTGACGGTCAGCGTGTGCACGCCGCCCGGCACGTCGTCGAAGTGGTACCAGCCGTCGCCACCGGTGACGACCGACGACACCACCTCGCCCCGGTCGTCGGTCAGCACGAGCGTCGCGCCGCCGACCGGCTGGCCCGCGCTCGACCGCACCACGCCGCTGAGGCCACCGGCGCCGCTCATCTCGACGTCCCGGCGCACCGGCTGCCCGTCGACCGTGACCATCACGGCGCTCGGCTGGAACCGGGCCGCCGAGGTGATCAGCAGGTAGATGGCGTTCGGCGGGGCCGGCAGCCGGTAGCTGCCGTCGGCCGCGGTCAGCGTTCGCGCCACCTGCTGCCCGGACGAGTCGGTCAGCGTCAGGGCGGCCCCGGCCAGCGGACGACCCGACTGGCCGGTCACGACGCCGTGGACGGCCGGACCGGCGACCGGGGCCGCGACCGCCTCGGTGCTCTCGGTCAGGTCGATGCTGCGGCGCAGCGGGACCTCCTTGATGAGCACTACCGCGATCAGCGTCGCGATCGCGACGATCCCGCCTGCGAAGAAGATCGAGCCGATGCTGTCGCCGTAGGCGGCCCGCACGATCGACTGGATCGGCTCCGGCAGCGCGGCCAGGTTCAGGCTGCTGCCCGCGCCTGCCGATCCGCCCTGGATGCCCAGCGCGGCCAGCGCGCTCGACACGTGGCTGCTGACCTTCGCCGCGAGCAGCGCGCCCAGCGCGGACACCCCGGCCGAACCGCCCAGCGTGCGGAAGAAGGTCACCACCGAGGACGAGGAACCCATGTCCTTCATCGCGACGGTGTTCTGCACGACCAGCACCAGGTTCTGCAGCAGGGTGCCGACGCCGAGGCCGAGCAGTGCCAGGTAGGTGCCCATCAGCACCAGGTTGGTCTGGTGGTCGATCGTGCTGAGCAGGAACAGGCTCGCCACCAGCAGCACCGCGCCGCCGAGCATCCACGCCTTGGTCTTGCCGGTGCGCGAGATGACCTGGCCCGAGATGGTCGAGGACAGGAACAGCCCCAGCATCATCGGGATGGTCATCAGCCCGGCGTGCGTCGGGGAGTAGCCGCGGGCGAGCTGGTAGTACTGCCCGAGGAACACCGCGCCGCCGAACATCGCCGTGCCGACCGACAGGCTGCCGATCACGGCCAGCGTGAAGGTGCGGTTGCGGAACAACTTCAGCGGCACCACCGGGTCCGGCACCTTCGACTCGACGAACACCGCCAGCGCCAGCGCGACCAGGCCGCCGAGCACGTAGAACAGGGTCGACCAGGACCACCAGGCGAAGCTGCCGCCCGCCAGCGACACCCAGATCAGCAGCAGCGAGACGCCGCCGACGAGCAGGGTCGCGCCGAGCCAGTCGATCTTCACCTGCTGCTTGAGGACCGGCAGGTGCAGCGTCTTGCCCAGCACGATGAACGCGACCACCGCGACCGGGACCGTGATCCAGAAGTTCCAGCGCCAGCCGAGCGGCGAGTCCACGATCACGCCACCGAGCAGCGGACCGGCGACGGTCGCCAGCGCGAACACCGCGCCGATGTAACCGCTGTAGCGGCCGCGTTCCCGCGGCGAGATCATCGCCGCGATCACGACCTGGATCAGCGCCTGCATGCCGCCGAGGCCGAGGCCCTGGACGGCGCGGAACGCGATCAGCTCGGGCATGGACTGGGAGATGCCGCCGAGCACCGAGCCGACCGTGAAGATCACGATCGCCAGCTGGTAGAGCATCTTCTTGCTGAACAGGTCCGACAGCTTGCCCCAGATCGGGGTGCTCGCCGTGGACGCCAGCAGGGTGGCGGTGACCACCCAGGTGTACTGGCTCTGCGAGCCGTCGAGGTCGGCCAGGATCGTCGGGAGTGCGTTCGAGACGATCGTGGAGGACAGCACGGCGACCAGCAGTGCCAGGAGCAGGCCGACGAACGCGCGCCCGACCTGGCGCCGCGTCATCGCCTCCTGGTTCGCTGTCGTGCTCACTTCGGGGATCACTTCCTCTTCTCCGCCGCCGGGTCCGGCGGGCAGGTGACCGGCGTCTGGCCGAGGGCCTCGCGCAGTCCTTGGTTCATCAGGGTCAACCGGGCGGTGAGTGCTTCGACCTCGTCGTCGGACCAGTCCGCGAGCGCGCGCCGGATGAAGTCGACGTGCAGCTGCCGCCACCGCTCGAGCTCGGCGCGGCCGGCTTCGGAGAGGCTGATCAGGCTGGCGCGCCCGTCCTCGGGCGCCGGCCTGCGCTCGACCAGCCCGGCGGCGGCCAGCTGGCCGATCTGCCTGCTGATCACCGAGATGTCGACCATCTTGCGCTTCGCGAGGTCCGACGGGCGGCTCTCGCCGTGCACGTTGAGATCGGACAGCAGCATGGCGGCCGCGGGGTGCAGGCCGTCGTGCTCGCGCTGCCAGGACTGGTTGATCCAGGCGTGCTGCAGCTGGCCGGCCGCGCGCAGCTCGCGCATCAGCTGGACGGCCTTCTCGTCGCGGTCCCCCATGGACCCACCTCCTGGTTGGTTGTCACATACAACTATAGGAGCAGTAGTTGTATGCCACAACTATCTAAGTTGGTGACTTGTCCCACTGATGGAGGGCATCTCCGAACCACCCGGAAGGAGCAACTTCGCGAGGATTGCGACGGAGGCGGTTACCCTGCGACGGATCGTGTTCGCATTACCTGGCTACGATTAACCGAGTAGGGTGGATTATTCATGATCTTTTCACACGCTCACGTGCTATTGCGTGTTCATGAATAATCGACGGCGAGCATGAACGCGCACTACGGAGCAGCCCCGATCCCATGACAGCCGACCCCGTCAGCCCCGTTCCCCGGTCCGTGCACCGGGAGGCGCCCCCTGCCGTCACCGCGATGGTGCGCCTGATCCGGGACTCCTGGGTCAAGGCGGAGCCGTACCTGCCCGAGGTGACGCAGTTCTTCTACGGGATGCTGTTCACCCTCGCGCCCGCGACGCGGGACTTCTTCCCGATCAACATGGAGGTCCAGCGCAACCGCATGGTGCGCGCGCTGGTGCACGTCGTGCAGATGGTCGACCAGCCCGACGACCTGGTGCCGTTCCTGCGGCAGCTCGGGCGCGACCACCGCAAGTTCGGCGTGGTGCCAGGCCACTACGAGGCGGTCGGCACCGCGTTGCTGGCGGCGATGAAGACGCAGCTCGGCCCGGACTGGACCGACGAGGTCGAGCGGGCGTGGGCGGAGGCGTTCACGATCATCG
Organism: Amycolatopsis tucumanensis; assembly: GCF_021654135.1. Lineage (GTDB taxonomy): Bacteria > Actinomycetota > Actinomycetes > Mycobacteriales > Pseudonocardiaceae > Amycolatopsis_E > Amycolatopsis_E tucumanensis. The sequence continues at coordinate 76,916 of NZ_JAKGSD010000004.1, forward strand.
CCCGGCAGATGCAGGAGGCCGCGGCCACCGACACGAACCCGCCGAACTGGTCGGCGCGGGTGGCCGAGCACCGGCGGCTGAGCTGGGACCTGGCGATGGTGCGGCTGGAGCCGGAGCAGCACATCCCGTTCCGGCCGGGGCAGTACCTGAGCGTCGAGGTGCCGCAGCGGCCGCGGTTGTGGCGGTACCTGTCGCCGGCGAACGCCCCGCGCCCGGACGGCTCGCTGGAGTTCCACATCCGCGCCATCGAGGGCGGCTGGGTGTCCCGGGCGATCGTCAGCCACACCCAGGCGGGTGACGTGTGGCGGTTCGGGCCGCCGCTGGGCACGCTGGGCGTGGACCGGGAGAGCGGCCGGGACGTGCTGATGGTCGCGGGCGGCACGGGTGTCGCGCCGATGCAGGCGATGCTCGACGAGCTGGGCCAGTGGGGCGAGAACCCGAAGGTGCACCTGTTCTACGGCGGCCGGACGCGCGAGGACCTGTACGCGCTGGAGGGGCTGCGGATGGTCGCGTCGTGCAACCCGTGGCTGACGGTGACGCCGGTGGTGGAGAACGGGCCGGGCCTGGTCGGCGGCGAGCAGGGCACGCTGGCCGACGTGGTGACCCGGTACGGCGCGTGGCCCGGCCACGACGTGCTGGTGTCCGGTTCGCCCGCGATGATCCGCGCGACGGTTTCCCGGATGCTGGTGGCCGGAACGGCACTCGATCAGATCAGGTACGACCCGTTCACGATCGACTAGCCTGCGACGGATGGACATTCCTGTCGCAGACGGAACCATCCGCGGCTATCTGGCCACTCCGCAGAGGGAGGTGTCGGGCGAGCCGCCGTGGCCAGGGGTCGTGATCGTGCACGACGCGGTCGGCCTGTCGCAGGACGCGAAGAACATCACCGACCGGTTCGCCACCGCCGGATATCTCGCGCTGTCGCCGGACATGTACTCGCGTGGCGGGCTTGTGCGGTGCGTGAAGTCGGTGTTCAAGGAGCTGGCGGCCGGGAAGGGGCGGGCGTTCGACGACCTGGACGCGGCGCGGTCGTTGCTGGCTGCGCGGTCCGACTGCACCGGGCGGGTGGGGATCGTCGGGTTCTGCATGGGTGGGGGGTTCGCCCTGGTGGCGGCTTCCCGGGGATTCGACGCGTCGGCTCCGTACTACGGTCAGCTGCCGAAGGATTTGTCCGTTTTGGACGGTGCTTGCCCGGTGGTGGCTTCGTTCGGGAAGAAGGACTTTTCCTTGCGTGGAGCCGCGGCGAAGCTGGAGCGGGAGTTGTCGGCTCGGGGGGTGCCGCATGACGTCAAGGAGTACCCGGGGGTCGGGCACAGTTTCGCCAATCAGTTCCACGGGCCGGTCAATGTGCTGCTGAAGATCGCCGGGATGAGCTATGACCGGGAGGCCAGCGAGGACGCTTGGCGGCGCGTGTTGGCCTTCTTCGCGGAGCACTTGGGGCGCGAGGCGGCGTAGAGCGCGTTCTGCTGAAAGAAAGAAGGGCCCCGCGTGCTGCGGGGCCCTTCGTCGTTTATCGCCTTCGGCGTGGTTTCCACACCACCAGGGCGGTTTCCTGCTTCATCGGCACCAGGTCCTTGCGGTAGGAACGGTGCACGGCCGCCGCGGCTTGTTCGGCTGCGGCGTACGCGGTGGCGAGTTCTTCGGTCAGTTCGGCGATCCGGGACTGCAGCGCTTCGACCTGGTTCTCCAGCTCGATGATCCGCTTGATGCCCGCCAGGTTGACGCCCTCCTCCTGGGACAGGCGCTGCACCTCACGCAGCAGCGCGATGTCCCGCATGGAGTAGCGCCGCCCGCCGCCCGCGGTCCGGCCCGGGGAGACCAGGCCCATGCGGTCGTACGAGCGCAGGGTCTGGGCGTGCAGGCCGGACAGCTGAGCGGCCACGGAGATCACGAAGACCGGCGTCTCTTCGTCGGCCCCGTGCGGCAACCCGCCGAACACCTAGATCAACCCCTTTCGCGGAGCAGCTTCGTGATCTCCGGGCGCGGGTCGTGCTTCTCGGCGATCTTGGCGTACGCCTCGAGCGCCTCCCGCTCCGAAGACTCCAACCGCGACGGCACGGCCACCTGCAACGTGACGAGCAGGTCGCCCTGCGAACCGTCCCGCTTCTTGATGCCCTTGCCGCGCACCCGCAGGACCCGGCCGCTGCCGGTGCCCTCGGGCACCTTCACCGAAACCTTCCCGTCCAGCGTCGGCACGGTGATCGTCGCACCCAGAGCCAGTTCGGGGTAGCTCACCGGGACCGTGATCGTCAGATCATTACCCGACCGGCCGAACACCGGGTCCGGGTTCACGTGCACCCGCACGTACAGGTCACCGGCGGCCGCGCCGCCGCGGCCCGGCTCGCCCTGGCCGGCCAGCCTGATCCGCTGGTTGTCGTCCACGCCCGCAGGCACCCGCACGGTCAGCGTGCGCGTCTGGGTGCTGACACCCTCACCGCCGCACTCCGGGCACGGGTCGTCGATGATCCGGCCGCGGCCACGGCAGTCCGGGCACGGCTCGGAGAACGCGAACGCCCCCTGGCTGCGGCTCACCAGCCCGGCGCCCTTGCAGGTGGGGCAGGTGCGCGGCGTGGTGCCCGGGCGGGCGCCGTTGCCGTGGCACGTCGAACACGTCGCCGGGCTGGACAGCCGCAGCGGCAGGGTCGCGCCCTTCACCGCCTCGGCGAAATCGATCCGCACGTCCGTCTCGACGTCGGCGCCGCGCTGGCCCCGGGCACCCGGGTTCTGCTGGCCCCGCCTGCCGAACAGGCCGCCGAGGATGTCGCCGAGCCCGCCGAAACCGCCCTGCGCGCCCGCGCCCGCGGTCTGCCCGAAGATGTCGCCGAAGTCGAAACCACCGGTGCCGCCCGCGCCGGGGAAGCCGAAGCCACCCGGCCCGCCGCCCGAACCGAACAGCCGCCGCGCCTCGTCGTACTCCTTGCGCTTGGCAGGATCCGACAGCACGCCGTAGGCCTCGGACACGGCCTTGAACTTCTGCTCGGCCTCCGTGTTGCCGGGGTTGGCGTCCGGGTGGTTCTCCCGCGCCAGCTTGCGGTAGGCCTTCTTGATCTCGTCCTGCGAAGCGTCGGAGGAGACGCCCAGCTCACGGTAGAAGTCCTTACCGATCCACTCCCGTGCACTCACCGGACGTCTCCTCCTCTCGCCTGTTCGTTACTGCTGTGCGTTCTCATCCGACAACTGCTCGACCGGGAGCTCACCCTCGACCGGGGCCTCGCCCGGCTCGTGGTCGGTGACGCCGACCAGCGCGGCCCGCAGCGTCCGGTCGCCGAACCGGTAACCACGGCGCAGCACCGTCGTCACCGTCGGCCCCGACACCTCCGGCGAGGTGTTGTGCTGCACGGCCTCGTGCACGCTCGGGTCGAAGGGCTCGCCCTCCGCGCCGAACGGCTCGAGCCCGATCCGCTGCAGGCTCGCGACCAGCTTGTCCGCGACCGCCTTGAACGCGCCGGTGAGGTCGCCGTGCTGCTCGGCCCGCTCGAAGTCGTCGAGCAGCGGCAGCAGCTCGTTCACCACCGACGCCTTCGCGGCGCTGACCACGGCCTCGCGGTCGCGGTCGACGCGCTTGCGGTAGTTCGCGAACTCCGCCTGCAGGCGCTGCAGGTCGGCGGTGCGCTCCGCCAGTTCCTTCTCGACCTCGGACGGAGCCGCCACCGCGTCGTCCACGATGGACTCACCGAGCGACGGGCCCGCGTGGGCCGCCGGGGCTTCCGCGGCGGGCGCCTCGGAAGCCTCCGGTTGGGTCCGCACCTGGCCGGTCTCGGGGTCGATCTTGCGCCGGTCCCGCACGACCAGAGGCTCGGTGACCGGCTCCTGCTCGTCGATCTCGTTCGAGTGGCGTCCCGTCACTTCTTCTCGTCCTCGTCCACGATCTCGGCGTCCACCACGTCGTCCGCGCCCTTGTCGCCGGACGCGCCCGCCGCACCCGAGTCAGCGCCCGGGTTGGCGCCACCGGCCTGCTGCGCGTTGGCGTACAGGGCGGTGCCCAGCTCCTGCGACGCGGTGTTCAGCTTCTCGATGGCTTCCTTGATCTTGGCCGTGTCGGTGCCCTTGAGCGCCTCGTTGGCCTCGTCGATCGCGGTCTTGACCTTGCCCTTGAGGTCCTCGGGCAGCTTGTCCTCGTTGTCCTTGACGAACTTCTCGGTCTGGTAGACCAGCGTCTCGGCCTGGTTGCGGGTCTCGGCCTCCTCGCGGCGCTTGCGGTCCTCCTCCGCGTGCGCCTCGGCGTCCTTGACCATCCGCTCGATGTCCTCCTTCGGCAGCGCGGAGCCACCGGTGATGGTCATCGACTGTTCCTTGTTGGTGCCCAGGTCCTTCGCCGTGACGTGCACGATGCCGTTCGCGTCGATGTCGAAGGTGACCTCGATCTGCGGCACACCGCGCGGCGCCGGCGGGATGCCGGTCAGCTCGAACATGCCGAGCTTCTTGTTGTGCGCGGCGATCTCGCGCTCGCCCTGGAACACCTGGATCTGCACCGACGGCTGGTTGTCGTCCGCCGTGGAGAAGATCTCAGACCGCTTCGTCGGGATGGTCGTGTTGCGCTCGATGAGCTTGGTGAACACGCCGCCCTTGGTCTCGATGCCCAGCGACAGCGGGGTCACGTCGAGCAGCAGGACGTCCTTGACCTCACCCTTGAGCACACCGGCCTGCAGCGCGGCGCCGACGGCGACGACCTCGTCCGGGTTCACGCCCTTGTTCGGCTCGCGGCCGCCGGTCAGCTCCTTGACCAGCTCGGCGACGGCGGGCATGCGGGTGGAACCGCCGACCAGCACCACGTGGTCGATCTGGCCGACCGAGATGCCGGCGTCGCGGATCACGTTGTTGAACGGCGCCTTGGTGCGGTCCAGCAGGTCGGAGGTGATCCGCTGGAACTCCGCGCGGGACAGCGTCTCGTCCAGGAACAGCGGGTTCTTGTCCGCGTCGACCGTGATGTAGGGCAGGTTGATGTTCGCGCTGCTCGAGCTGGACAGCTCGATCTTCGCCTTCTCCGCGGCCTCGCGGATGCGCTGCAGCGCCATCCGGTCCTTGGTCAGGTCGATGCCGTGGCTGGCCTTGAACTTGTCCACCAGCCAGTCGACGATGCGCTGGTCCCAGTCGTCACCACCGAGGTGGTTGTCACCGCTGGTGGCGCGCACCTCGACGACACCCTCGCCGATCTCCAGCAGCGACACGTCGAAGGTGCCGCCACCGAGGTCGAAGACCAGGATGGTCTGCTCCTTCTCGCCCTTGTCCAGGCCATAGGCCAGCGCGGCCGCGGTGGGCTCGTTGACGATGCGGAGCACGTTCAGGCCGGCGATCTGGCCGGCCTCCTTGGTGGCCTGCCGCTGCGCGTCCTCGAAGTAGGCGGGGACGGTGATGACCGCGTCGGTGATCTCCTCACCGAGGTAGGCCTCGGCGTCGCGCTTGAGCTTCATCAGCACGCGCGCGCTGATCTCCTGGGCCGTGTAGGCCTTGCCGTCGATCTCGGTCTTCCAGTCGGTGCCGATGTGCCGCTTCACGGACCGGATCGTCCGGTCGACGTTGGTCACGGCCTGGTTCTTCGCCGGCTGGCCCGTCAGCACCTCGCCGTTCTTGGCGAACGCGACGATCGACGGGGTCGTGCGGGAGCCTTCCGAGTTGGCGATGACCGTCGGCTCGCCGCCCTCCAGGACAGCGACGACCGAGTTGGTCGTGCCGAGGTCGATGCCGACCGCTCGCGCCATGGTGTGTTCCCTCCTGGTCATGCTGTGTGCGCAGCCCCGGTGAGCTGCGGTTTCGCGCCCGCGTTGAGCGGGTGGTACTCAAGTTCTATCTCGGGCGCGTGTTGGGCGTCAATCAGACTTGAGTGCTGCTCGCTCAACCTTTCTGACAGGGTAACGAGCGGGTCTGCGGTGTTGTTCCCGGCGTACCCGAAATCAGGTAGGCCGCCTCGTGGGACCGCGCACAGGCGGAGTTGTAGACCCCGGTGTGGCCGTCCTCGGGGTAGGTGAGCAGCACGCTGCGCTCGATCCGGGCGGCGAGGCTGCGCGCCCAGGTCAGTGGCGTGGCCGGGTCGTGCTCCCCGCCGACCACCAGGATCGGCGGGGCCCCGCGAACGGGCTCGGCGTGCGGCGGGTTCGCCGCCGGGACGGGCCAGCCGAGGCAGCCCGACGCGAAGTCCCAGAACTCGGAGTAGCGCCAGCTGTGCGGCGCGGCTTCCCGGACCCGGTCGGCCGTCCGGCGCAGGTCCGCCGGGCCGGTGAAGGGCGACGGGAAGTCCTGGCAGCCGACGGCCCGGTAGGCGGGGTACTCGGCCGAGCCGAAGGGCATGGCCGAGGTCAGCGCGCTCGCGTCCGCAGGCGCGGCGCGCAGGGCGTCGGCCAGCCGCGGCCACAGCTGCGGGAAGTAGAGGTGCGAGTAGACGCCCGCTGCCAGCTCCTCGGGCGTGGCGTTGCGGCCGAGCTGCGCGGAGGGCGCGCCGGTGGTCATGAGCGCGTCGTAGCGGGCGAGCACGTCGTCGTCGCCGCAGTTGCTCGCGCACCACCGGGCGAAGCGCAGCAGGGCGTCCTCGGTGGCCGCGGCCGCGTCGAGGACGTCCTGCCGCATCGGCAGGGCGTGGTCGACCGCGCCGTCCAGGACCATGGCACGCACGTGGTGCGGGTGGCGGGCGGCGTAGAGCGCGCCGATCTCGGTGCCGTACGAGGCGCCGAGCCAGGAGATCCGCTCCTCGCCGATGGCGAGCCGGATCCGCTCGACGTCCTCGGCGACGGTGGCCGTGTCGACGTCGCGGGGTCCGCGGCAGCCGAGGCCGACGTTCCGGTTGTGCGCCGCGAGCCGCGCGTAGCCGGCGTCGTCGGCGGGGAAGCGGCTGACCGCGGGGTCGTGCACCGGGCCGCATGTGATCGCGGGGGTGCTGCCGCCGACGCCGCGCGGGTCGAAGCCGATGACGTCGAACCGCCGGGTGAGCTCGGCGAACTCCGGCGTGGCGAGGCCGAGCCCGCCGTAGGCGACGACGTCGGCCCCGGATCCGCCCGGGCCGCCCGGGTTGACCAGCAGCGAGCCGATGCGGCGGGCCGGGTCGAGCGCGGGCAGGCGGGCCAGCCGCAGCGCCGCGCCGGGCACGTCGAGTTCGGCGCACTGCAGGCGCTGCGCGGTCTGCGGAGTGGCGCAGTCGCGCCAGGTCAGAGCGGGCGCGGCGGGGGTGGCGACGGGTGTGACGAGCAGGGTGGCGGCCAGGGCGAGTGCCGGGATCATGCCTGCTTCACGCTCGCGTCGCCGCTGGAGGTGCTGACGTCCAGGACGTACGGGGCCGACGGGTCCTGGACGACCTCGATCGACCGGTCGCCGCTCCTGGTCTCGCCGGTGACCCGGTAGCGGTCGGCGGGCACGACGACGCGGACGTCGCCGCTCTGGGCCTCGGCGCGGACGTTCTGGGCGGTGGCGAGGTCGACCTCGATGCTGCCCGACTTGGTGCGGGTCGTGACCGGGCCGGTGACGTCTTCGACGCGGATGTCGCCGGAACTGGCGGCCAGGTCGACCGCGCCGACCCCGTAGACGGTGAGGTTGCCGGAGCGGACCTCGCCGGTCACGGTGGTCCCGCGTGGGACCACCACCTCGTAGTCGACGGTGCAGTCCCCGCCGCAGCCGTCGAGGACCAGCTGGGCGCCGTCCAGGCGGAAGGCGCGGGCGGGCTGGTCGCCGTCATAGTGGAGGACCTGGTTGACCGACGTCGTGGCGGTGTCTTCGACGCGGATCCGCACGTCACCGGAGTTGTTGTCGATGCGGACCGAGGACACCGGCTGGGCGACGGTATCGGTGATCTCGGCGCGGTCCGAGATGCGCCACCAGTTCCAGTTCCACCCCAGTGCGAGCCCGATCCCGGCGACGATGAGCGCGATCCCGCCTATCGCGAGTGCCGGCTTGCGCATTGCGTCCTCCCCAGTGAACTTTGCTGTGCCGGTCACGCTATGGCCTGCGCGGGGCGCGCCGGTATCAGGGAAGCCCCCGGTTCGTCCCGGGGGTCACCCCGAACGGCACTAGGGTGATCACCGGCCACTCTGTGACGAGGAGGAATCGATGCCACAACCACCGAATCCGTACGAGTTCCTGCCGTCGGTGCCCGCCTTCACGGTGCGCAGCGATGACGTGGCGGACGGGGAGACGCTCGCGGCGCCGCACCTCAGCGGCATCTTCGGCGTCCCGGGCGGCGAGGACCGGTCGCCGCACCTGGCGTGGGAGGGCTTCCCGGCCGAGACCAAGAGCTTCGCCGTGACCTGCTACGACCCGGACGCCCCGACGGCCAGCGGGTTCTGGCACTGGGCGGTGTACAACATCCCGGCCTCGGTGACTTCGCTCCCGTCGGGCGCCGGGGACGCGTCGGGGTCCGGCCTGCCGTCCGGCGCCGTGACGGTGACCAACGACGGTGGCGTGCGGCAGTTCCTCGGCGCCGCGCCGCCGCCGGGGCACGGGCCGCACCGCTACTTCTTCGTCGTGCACGCGCTGAACGTGGAGTCCCTGGACCTCCCCGAGACGGCGACGCCCGCGTTCCTTGGCTTCAACATGTTCGGGGCGACGCTGGCGCGCGCGATGGTCGTGCCGGTGTACGAGAACAAGGGCTGAGTCCCTTCACCCCCGGATGAGGTTCCGCGTGGCGGCGGCCGCCATGGTCGCCGGACCACGGGAGGCGGGATGTCCACGACCAGCGCGGTGAAGACCGGCGGGGTGCTCGGCACCGCCTGCGCTCGTCGGGGCCGCGAGATCGTGAGGTCCGGCGCGCTCGGCGACGTCTTCGGGCCGCCGGATGTTCGTGCTGGGTCTCGGGCTGTTCGTGGTGTCGTGCGCCCTGATGGCGCTCGCGCGCGGCGGGTGGATGGTCGTCGTCGGCCGGGTCGGGCAGGGTGCCGCAGGCGCGGCCTGGTGGTCGGTGCCCACCGTGGTCTGCCTTGCCGTCACGGCGCTCGCCTTCCCGGTGGTGGAGCGCCGGATGGTCGCGCCGCTGGTCGACCTGCGGCTGCTGCGGAACCCGGTGCTGGTCGGCGCGACGCACCCAGCGGGCGGTCGCGGCCGAACGCGGGACCGCGACCGCGGCGGTCGCCCACACGGTGCCGGTCCCGCACTGATCACCGGGGTTTCAGCAGGTACTCCACGGTCGGCCGGAGCTCCTCGGCGGTCGGCGGCTCGTCGTCGATCAGGCCCTGGATCAGCAGCCCGTCGATCCCGGCCAGGAACACCCGCAGCGCCACCAGGTCGTCGGGCCGCACCATCGTGGTCAGCACGTCCAGCCACCGCCGCGCAGCCGGCCGCAGCTCCGGCCGGCGCGCGGCCAGCAGGTACAGCTCGTACTCCGCCATCGTCCGGCCCCGCCGCGGGCCCAGCGCCTCCGCGAGCAGCGTCGCCACCTCGGACGCGCCCCGGCTGCCCCGCGACCTGGCCCGGTCGATCGTCCAGTACACCTCGGTCGCCATGTCGCGCGCGCACGCGATCAGGGTCGCGATCAGCAGGTCGTCGAGCGTCTCGAAGTGGTAGGTCGTGGACGTCGTCGGCACCCCGGCCTCGGCCGCGACCGTCCGGTGCGTCACCCCGGCCACGCCGTCCCGCTCGATCACCCGCAGCGTCGCGTCGATGATCTCCTGCCGCCGCTTCTCGCCGCGGGCCCGCCGCCCGTCGCGCTGGGGCTTCACGCCGAACCCACCTCGATCAGCACCACACCGCCGATGACCAGCGCCAGCCCGGCGACGATCGTCGGGTTCACCGGCTCGCCCAGGAACAGCACGCCGATGATCGCGACCGCCGCGACGCCCACCGCGGCCCAGATCGCGTACGCCACCCCGACCGGCATCCCGCGCTTCAGCACGCTCGCCAGCGCCGCGAACGCGACGAGGTACCCGGCCACGACGATCACCGACGGCCACAGTTTCGTGAAGCCCTCGGACAACTTCATCGAAACAGTGGCGGTGACCTCGGCCGCGATGGCCAGAGCGAGCAGCAGATAGGCGACCATCCCGCCAAACTACCGGTACGATCGTCCCGATATCCAGCGAGTCCTACGCCACACTCGTGGGACTCAACTCGCGCCGATCGGTTACTCATGAGTAAATCCGGTTAGGCTCCCGCCAACCCACCACATCACGGACGAAAGGCCCCGATCATGGGTGCACTGCAGATCACGCTCGGCGTGGTCGGCGTCGCCGTAAGCATCGTCGCTTGGATCATGTTCGGCACCGGCGTGTACCGGATGGTCCGGATCATCCGGCTCGGTCAACCGGACGCGACGCGCAACGGCCCGTTCGGGCCGCGCATCATGACGCTGATCAAGGAGTTCGCCGCCCACACGCGGATGAACAAGTTCCGCCACGTCGGCCCGTGGCACTGGCTGGTCATGTGGGGCTTCCTGATCGGCTCGCTGTCCTGGTTCGAGGCCTACGGCGAGACGTTCGACCCGCACTTCCACTGGCCGATCATCGGCAACTGGAGCATCTGGCTGCTGCTCACCGAACTGCTCGGCCTCGGCACCGTCGTCGGCGGTCTCGCGCTGGTGATCATCCGCCAGCTGAACCACCCGCGCCGCGCCGACCGGCAGTCGCGCTTCGCCGGGTCGAACTTCAAGCAGGCCTACTTCGTCGAGACCGTGGTGATCGTCGAGGGCCTCGGCATCCTCGGCGTGAAGGCGTTCAAGATCTCCAGCGGCATCGAGGACCCGGCGCTGTGGACGAGCTTCGTCACGAAGCCGCTCGCCGAGATCCTGCCCGCCAGCACGGTCGCCGTCACGATCACCGCGCTGGTCAAGCTGCTGTCCGGCATGATCTGGCTCTACATCGTCGGCCAGACGCTCACCATGGGCGTTGCCTGGCACCGCTTCAGCGCCTTCTTCAACATCTACTTCAAGCGCGAGGCCGACGGCGGCACCGCGCTGGGCGCCCTGAAGCCGATGATGAGCGGCGGCAAGCCGCTCGACTTCGAAGAGGCCGACCCGGAGAAGGACGTCTTCGGCGCCGGCCAGATCGAGGACTTCAGCTGGAAGGGCTGGCTCGACTTCACCACCTGCACCGAGTGCGGCCGCTGCCAGTCGCAGTGCCCGGCGTGGAACACCGGCAAGCCGCTGTCGCCGAAGCTGGTCATCACCCAGCTCCGCGACCACGCCTACGCGAAGGCGCCGTACCTGCTCGCCGGCGGCAAGAAGGACGTCACGGGTGAAGAGGTCGGCCTGACCGGCGAGAACCCGTACGCCGGCATCGACGTGCTGGCGCTGGCCGAGGCCGAGCGCCCGCTGGTCGGCGACGACGGCGGTGTGATCGACCCCGAGGTGCTGTGGTCGTGCACCACCTGCGGCGCGTGCGTGGAGCAGTGCCCGGTGGACATCGAGCACGTCGACCACATCGTCGACATGCGCCGCTACCAGGTGATGATCGAGTCGAACTTCCCGACCGAGCTGAACGGGATGTTCAAGAACCTGGAGAACAAGGGCAACCCGTGGGGCCAGAACGCCAAGGACCGGATGGCCTGGGCCGAGGACCTGGACTTCGAGGTGCCGGTGTTCGACGGCGAGCTGGGCGACACCGAGTACCTGTTCTGGGTCGGCTGCGCCGGCGCGTTTGAGGACCGGGCGAAGAAGACCACCCGCGCGGTGGCCGAGCTGCTGCACATCGCGGGGGTCAAGTACACCGTGCTCGGCCCGGAGGAGTCGTGCACCGGTGACCCGGCCCGCCGCGCAGGCAACGAGTTCCTGTTCCAGATGCTCGCGCAGCAGAACGTCGAGGTGCTGAACTCGGTGTTCGAGGGCCGGGAGGCGGGCAGCCGCAAAATCGTCGCGACCTGCGCGCACTGCTTCAACACCCTCGCCAACGAGTACCCGGACCTCGGCGGGAAGTTCGAGGTCGTGCACCACACGCAGCTGCTCAACCGCCTGGTGCGGGAGAAGCGGCTGGTGCCGGTCGCGCCGATCGCCGACGACGTCACCTACCACGACCCGTGCTACCTGGGCCGCCACAACAAGGTCTACGAGGCGCCGCGTGAGCTGGTTGGCGCGTCGGGGGCGCAGTTCCGCGAGATGCCGCGGCACGGCGACCGGTCGATGTGCTGCGGCGCCGGTGGCGCCCGCATGTGGATGGAAGAGAAGATCGGCAAGCGGATCAACATCGAGCGCGTCGACGAGGCGCTCGGCACCGCGCCGTCGAAGATCGCGACCGGCTGCCCGTTCTGCCGCGTCATGCTCACCGACGGTGTGACCGCGCGGCAGAACGACGGCAAGGCGAGCGAGAAGGTCGAGGTCGTCGACGTCTCGCAGCTGCTGCTGTCGGCGGTGAAGCGCCGCCCGCAGCCCGCGCCTGCGCCCGGTGCGGACTCGCTGCCGGCCGTCGAGTCGGACCCGCTGGAGGCCGACGCCCCGACGGACAAGGTGTCGACCGGCACGCCGCTGCCGACCGAGGACAAGTAACTTCCGGTGCACACGAAGGCCACCCCGCCGCGGCGGGGTGGCCTTCGTCGTTACCGCCCGCGGGACGGTTCGACGGGAGTGCCTCGCGTGCAGCGCGACCCGCCGGGGCGGACGTGCGGCTGGGCGGGCGCCTTCACCGTCACCACCCGCAGGGCCGCCACCGGCGGCGGAATTGCCGCCCACCGCGCTGCGGAGTGAGTGCGTCGCTGGCCGCGCGGCTCGGTGGGGCGGCCGGTCGGGTGCGCTGTCGCCCGCGGGGCAGGTGCGCGCGCGTGGGCGGGTGCGTCGCTGACTCCGAGTTCCACCCTCGCGCACGCGGGTTCCACCCCGCGCCAGCGCGTTCCGCACGGCGGGCGCCTTCACCGTCACCACCCGTTGGGGTCTCGACACCCGGGTTATCCTGTTCGTCACGCTGCCGACGCTGCCCGCGGAGGATGCTGACGCGCGCGAACGGGGCTGAGCATGGGAGTACCCGACGGGACCGGACCGGCCGGTGAGCCGGTGGTCGCGCGCGCCGGTGCCCGGTTCCCGTCCGTGAAGCAGTTGCGGAAGCTGACCGGCGAACACGCCGACCCCCCTGGCCCGGAACCACAAGCTCCGGGCCCTGTCCCCGCCGAGACCACGACGACCAAACGGGCCGCAGGCGCGCGGTTCCCGACCGAGAAGCAGCTCGCTCGGTTCGGTGAACCCGAGCCGCGGCCCGCGCCCGAACCGGAGCCCGAACCGTTGCCGGACCCCGAACCGCGCGAGGAGTTCAAACCCTCGCCGCGGCCCCGCCCCGAGCCCGCGCCCGCCGCCGAGCCGGAGCCCCCCGAGCTGCTCGACCCCGACGACGAGAACCGGCTGCGCGTGCGGCCGTACGTGCTGACCAAGGGGCGCACGCACTCCGTCTACGAGCTGGCGATCGAGACGCTGGTCTCGGTCCGCGCCGACGCGAAGTGGACCGGTCCCGCGCTGAGCGCGGAGTACCAGCCGGTCCGCGCGGTGGTCGACACCCCGCGCTCGCTGGCGGAGGTCGCGGCGCTGCTGTCGATCCCGCTCGGCGTGGCCAGGGTGCTGTTGTCCGACATGGCCGAACTGGGGTTGCTGCACATCCACGGCATCGAGCGGACCGCCGAGGGGCGGCCGCCGCTCGAGCTGATGAAGCGCGTGCTGGACGGCCTGCAGCGGCTGTGATCCGCTCGTAGGATCGGCCGGTGAGCGAGGAACCGGAGCGCCGGGACGCGGGCGGCGAAAGCACCCTCACCGTGTTGCTGGCGGGTGGGGTGAACCTGGCCATCGCCGTGATGAAGGCCGTGGCCGGCGTGATCACCGGTTCGGGGGCGATGCTCTCCGAGGCGGCGCACTCGGTGGCCGACACGTTCACCGAGATCCTCCTCCTCACGGCGCTGCGCCGGTCCGGCCGCCCGGCGGATGTCGTGCACCCGTTCGGGTACGGCAAGGAGCGGTACTTCTGGTCGCTGCTCGCGGCGGTGTCCATCTTCGCCTCCGGTGCGACTTTCGCGCTGTACGAAGGTTTCTCGACGGTGTTCGGGGAGCCGGTGGAGCAGACCAGTCCGATCGTCGGGTACGTCGTGCTGGCGCTGGCGTTCGTCCTGGAGTCGGTGTCGTGGACGCAGGCGTTCCGCCAGGTGCGGCGGGGCGCGGCGGAGCAGAACCGGACGATCTGGAAGTTCCTGCGCTACATCGACGACCCGGCGCCGAAGACGGTGTTCCTGGAGGATTCGGCCGCGTTGATCGGCCTGGTGCTGGCCTTCGCCGGGTTGTTCCTGCACCACGTCACCGGTTCCGCCGTGTACGACGGGGTCGCGTCGATCCTGATCGGCGTGCTGCTGGCCGTCGTGGCGTACGTGCTCGGCCGGACGAACCTGCGGCTGCTGATCGGGCGGCAGGCGGATCTGCCCGTCCTGCGGGGGATCCGCGAGCACCTGGCCGGGGCGCCCGAGATCGAGTCGGTGGTCGACCTGCAGACGATGCTGCTGGGGACGGACCAGATCCTGGTGTGCGCGCGCGTGGACTTCGACGACGCGCTCGGGGCGGCGGACGTGGAGCGCGCGTGCGTCCGCCTCACCGCCGAGCTGCACGACGAGTTCTCCGACGTCACCGAGGTCTTCATCGAGCCCGTGCCGCGCAGCGATCCCGAGCTGCGCGCCGCGGTACTTGCGCGGTACGGCGAGATCGCGAAACGCTACGGGCGGTAGGTGACCTGGCTGGGGAGGGCGGAATGTCGCGTCGGTGGCTGCTGGTCTTCCCCGTGCTCTTCGCGCTGGCCCTCGTGACGTTGCCGCTCTACGGGGAAGCCCTGTTCGAGGACGAGCCGGTGTCCTCGGAACCGGCGCCGGTGCTCCCGCCGAACCCGTGCCCGCTCGGCCGCCCCGACGCCGAGGTGCGGCACCCCAACGCCTACACCGACCGCGCCGCGCCCTACAGCGGCAGCGGAGTGCACCCCGTGCTCTTCGTCAACGCGGGAGATGGCGTCGGCGATGTCGGCCGGCCCTACGACACGTGGAGCCTGCGCGTGCCCGTCGAGTGGGACGCCGAAGGCGAGCCGGAGTCCGCGGTGCAGCTGATCGTCTGCGAGTACGCCGTTTCGGCCGGCGAGGTCGCGACCACCTGCACGTACGGCGGAGCCCACGAGGTGGATTTCCTGCGCACCTCCTACGCCTACCGCGTGTTCGAAGCACGCACCTCCCGGCCGGTCGCGGAGTTCACCCTGGAGAGCGGGGACGTGTGCCCGAGCTCGGTCGACGCGGACAACGGTGGCCGCCCGGACTACCGGATGCTGCAAAGCCCCCGCGAGGAAGATCTGGTGAACGCACTGCGCCCGCTGGTCGAAACCTGACGAGGCGATAGTGTGCGCCTCACCAATTCGATCATCGATCTGTGGGGAACCGACGTGCGTAAAGTCCTGAGCCTCGCCGCCGCGTTCGTGGCGTCGACGGCGCTTCTGGCCGTGCCCGCGCAAGCCGCCGAACTGCCCGACGGCATGACCGCCGGGTACACGGTGCTCGACCGTGAAACCGGTGCGGTCCATGCCGCGAACGAACACCGGCAGTACCGGTCGGCCTCGCTGGTGAAGCTGTTCATCGCGCTGGACTACCTCGAATCGCACGGACCGGACTACGAGATCCCGGCGGACGACCTCGCGCTGCTGGAACCGATGCTGCGCTCCAGCAACGACGACGCGGCCAGTGTGCTGTGGGTGCGCGACGGCTGGGAGGAGATCGTCAACCGGATGGTCGCGAAGATCGGTCTCACCGACACCGCGCCGCCGCCCGCCGAGAAGCGCGGCACGTGGGGCTACACCGCGGTCAGCGCCGCGGACATCGCGAAGACCTACTCCTACGTCCTGGAGGAGGCGCACCCGAAGTTCCGCGACTTCATCATGGACAACCTGGAGCAGTTCACGAAGTGCGGCGACGACGGGTTCGACCAGTCGTTCGGCATCCCGAGCGCGCTCCGGCGGCCGGGCGCGGTGAAGCAGGGCTGGTCCGGCTTCGGCGCGGCACCGGCCCCGGGCGAGGAGTGCGTTTCCGAGAACACCAAGCGCGTGCTCGCCTCGCCCGAGGCCCGGTCGGCACTCGCCGTCGCCTCCAGCGGCGACGTGGACCTGACCAGCCGGGTCATGCACACCAGCGGCACTGCCGACGGCGACCGGCGCATCGTCGTCGTCCTCACCTCCGAACCGACCACGCTGAGCTGGGCGGACTCCGCGGACCGGATCACCGGCCTGACCCGCGCCGTCTACCGGGAGGCCCTTGCGTGAAGCGCTGAATCAGTGCTTCACTTCTTCCCGTGCCCTACCGACGCACCCCTCAGGTCCAGGCTCGCCTCGACGCGCAGCGCGAGGCGATCCTGACCGCCGCCGGTGAGATCCTCGCCGAGCGTGGCTACGCGGGCTGCTCCGTGAGTGCCGTCGCGGAGCAGGCCGGCGTCGCCACCGGCACGGTCTACCGCCACTTCCCCGGCAAGGCCGAGCTGGTCGTCGAGCTGTTCCGCAACGTCGTCAACCACGAGGTGGAGGCCGTCCGGCAGGCCGCGGAGCGGCCCGGCAGCCCCGCCGAGCGCGTCGCCGCCATCGTCGAGACCTTCGCCGAGCGCGCGCTCAAGGTGCCCCGCCAGGCGTACGCCCTGCTGGCCGAGCCGGTCGACGCCCCGATCGAGGCCGAGCGCATCGTCTTCCGGCGCGTCTTCCGGGACGAGCTCGCCCGCCACGTCCGCGAGGGCGTCCGCACCGGCGAGCTGCCGCCGCAGGACGCCGACCTCACCGCGGCCGCACTGGTCGGTGGCGCCGCCGAGGTGCTCATCGGCCCCCTGACCACCGACAGCGCCAACGCGGTCGGCGCGCTCCGCACGTTCATCTTCCGCGCACTGGGAGGCAAGGATGCCTGACACGCACGAGGTGTTGAACCAGGTCCCGCCGCTGGTCGACTACGACGTCGCCGACGACGCGGCCCTCCTCGACGGCCTCCGCCGCGAAGGTGCGGCCTGGGCCGAGGACGAGGTCCACGAGCTGGGCCGCCTCGCCGGCAGCGCCCAGGGCCAGGAGTGGGGCCGCGTCGCCAACGAGAACCCGCCGAAGCTGCACACCCACGACCGCTACGGCAACCGCGTCGACGAGGTCGAGTTCCACCCCTACTGGCACGAGCTGATGACCGTCGCCGTCGGCCACGGCCTGCACGCCACCCCCTGGCGTGACGACCGCGAAGGCGCGCACGTCGCGCGCGCCGCCAAGGTGCTGGTCTGGAACCAGGCCGAGGGCGGCCACATCTGCCCGATCTCGATGACCTACGCCGCGGTCCCGACGCTGCGCCACAACCCCGAGCTGGCGGCCGCCTACGAGCCGCTGCTCGCCGCCACCGAGTACGACTACGGCCTGCGCGTCCCGGCCACCAAGCGCGGCCTGATCGCCGGCATGTCGATGACCGAGAAGCAGGGCGGTTCCGACGTCCGCGCGAACACCACCACCGCGCGTCCCGCGGGTGACGGCACGTACGTGCTGACCGGCCACAAGTGGTTCACGTCGGCGCCGATGTCCGACATGTTCCTCACGCTCGCCCAGGCGCCCGGCGGCCTGTCCTGCTTCCTGCTGCCGCGCGTGCTGCCCGACGGCTCCCGCAACCGCATCTTCTTCCAGCGCCTCAAGGACAAGCTGGGCAACAAGTCCAACGCCTCGTCCGAGATCGAGTACGACGGCGCGGTCGGCTGGCTCGTCGGCGAGGAGGGCCGCGGCGTGCCGACCATCATCGAGATGGTCAACAACACCCGCCTCGACTGCGTCCTCGGCAGCACTTCGCTGATGCGCCAAGGCGTCGTGCAGGCCGTGCACCACGCGCGGCACCGCAAGGCGTTCGGCGCGAACCTGGTGGACCAGCCCGCGATGGCGAACGTGCTGGCGGACCTGGTCGTCGAGTCCGAGGCGGCCACCACCGTCGCGCTGCGGCTGGCCGGCGCGACCGCGAACCCGGACCAGCAGGCGTTCCGGCGGCTGGCGCTCGCGGTCACGAAGTACTGGGTGTGCAAGCGCGGCCCCGCGCACACCGCCGAGGCGCTGGAATGCCTGGGCGGCAACGGTTACGTCGAGGACTCCGGCATGCCGCGGCTCTACCGCGAGGCGCCGCTGCTGTCCATCTGGGAGGGTTCCGGCAACGTCGCGGCGCTGGATTCCCTGCGCGCCATGGGCAAGCAGCCGGAGTCGGTGGAGGCGTTCTTCGCCGAACTCGACCTCGCCGCGGGCGCCGACGCCCGGCTGGACGACGCGATCGCGCGGGTGCGCAAGGAGCTGTCCGACCTGGAGGACCTCCAGTACCGGGCGCGGCGGCTGGCCGAGATGATGGCCCTGGTGCTGCAGGGCTCGCTGCTGGTGCGCTTCGCGCCCAAGGCGATCGCGGACGCGTTCTGCGCGTCCCGCCTCGGCGGCGACTGGGGCATCGCGTTCGGCACGCTGCCCGCGGGCGCCGACACCAGGGCCATCATCGAGCGGGCGTTCGTCAGCTGACGTCCTCGATCGCGGTGCCCTTGGTCTCGCGGACGAAGCGCAGCGCGAACGGGATCGACAGCAGCGCGAACGCCGCGTAGATCCAGTAGGTGATCGACAGGTTCCAGTCGGCCATGCTCGGGAAGCTGACCGTGACCGCCCAGTTGGCGACCCAGTTCGCCGCGGTGCCCACGGCCAGCGCGGCGCCGCGGATGCGCAGCGGGAACATCTCGCCGAGCATGACCCACAGGATCACGCCCCACGACATCGCGAAGGAGATCACGAACAGGTTCGCGAACACCAGCGCGATCGGGCCCCAGGCGCCCGGCAGGCTGAGCTCGCCGCCGACGGTCTGCGCGTTGCCGAACGCGATCGCCGCCACGCCGAGGCCGACGAGCATGCCGACCGAGCCGATCAGCAGCAGCGGCTTGCGGCCGACCTTGTCGATGAAGGCGATCGCGATGAACGTGCCGATGATGTTGATGACCGGGCTGACCATCGAGATCAGCAGCGAGTCGGTGTTCTGGCCGACCGAGTGCCACAGCGTGTCGCTGTAGTAGAAGATCACGTTGATGCCGACGAACTGCTGGAACACCGCCAGCGCGATGCCCACCCACACGATCGGCAGCAGCCCGAACCGGCCGCCGGCGAGGTCGCGGACCCGGGACCGCTTCTCGGTCTTCAGGCTGCGGCGGATGTCTTCGAGCTTGGCGTCGACGTCACCGCCCTCGACCTCGCGCAGCACCTTGCGGGCCCGCTCGATCTTGCCGTTGGCCAGCAGGAAGTGCGGGGACTCGGGGATGATCGAGGCGAGCACGAAGTAGATCACCGCGGGCACCGCCGCGGCGCCCAGCATCCACTGCCACGGCTCGATGCCGCCGAGGTTGCCGTTGAGGTCGTGCGCGCCGTCCGCCCCGATCGGCGCGAGGGCCTTGATGACCCAGTTGACCAGCGCGGACACCCCGATGCCGAGGACGATCGCCAGCTGTTGCAGCGAGGCGAGCCTGCCGCGGTAGGCGGGCGGCGCGACCTCGGCGATGTAGGCCGGGCCGATCACGGACGCGACACCGATCGCGATGCCGCCGACCACGCGCCAGATCGCCAGGTCCCACACGCTGAACGGGAACATCGCTCCGAGGGCGCTGACCAGGAACAGGACCGCCGCGAGCTGCATGGTCCGGATGCGGCCGATCCGGTCGGACAGCAGCCCGCCGAACCAGGCGCCGACGGCCGAACCGATCAGCGCGCTCGACACGGTCAGCCCGGTCACCCCGTCACCGACCTCGAAGTGCCGCTGGATGCCGAGGACGGCACCGTTGATGTTCGAGCTGTCGTACCCGAACAGGAACCCGCCGACCGCGGCCGCGCCGGCGATGAACACGACATGGGCGAGATGTTGCTGACCGGCTCGCTCCCCGGTCGTCGTCGAACTCACGACCCGTGCTCCTTTGCCTGAGGTGTTTCCTCCATTCGGAGCAACCTACAAAATGGTCCAGTCCATGCCGGACCACCGGGTGACATGGACCACCCGATCATGGGAGTTTGGACGCATGACCTTCGAAGACGAGGTGGCCGAGCGACTGGCCGGCCTGCCCGGCGTCCAGGCCGCGACGCTGGGCGGCTCACGGGCGACGGGCACTGCGCGCCCAGACAGCGACTGGGACTTCGCGATCTACTACCGCGGGCGCTTCGACCCCGCCGACCTGCGTGCGCTGGGCTGGCCGGGTGAGGTGTCCGAGATCGGCGGCTGGGGCGGCGGCGTGTTCAACGGTGGCGCGTGGCTGACGATCGACGGGCGCCGGGCCGACGTCCACTACCGCGACCTGGACGTGGTCGAGCACGAGCTGGCCGAGGCGCGGGCGGGCCGGTTCCACTGGGAGCCGCTGATGTTCCACCTGGCCGGGATCCCGAGTTACCTGGTCGTCGCCGAGCTGGCGGTGAACCGGGTGCTGCGCGGTTCACTGCCCGAGGTCGAGTTCCCGGAGGCGCTGCGGAAGTCGGCGCCCGCCGTCTGGCGCGAGCGGGCGTCGCTGACACTGACCTACGCCGAACACAACTACGCGCCGCGCGGGCAGGTGGCGGAGTTCGCGGGCGCGCTCGCCACGGCGGCGATGCAGGCCGGGCACGCGGTGCTGGCCGAGCGCGGCGAGTGGGTTCTGAACGAGAAGCGCCTGCTCGACCGCGCCGGCCTGCGGGGGGTCGACTCGCTGATCACCGGGGACCTGGTGGAAGCCGCCCGGCGGGCCCGTGAGCTGCTCGGGCTTTAGCGGTTGGTGTCGGCGATGTGGAAGTTCAGGTGGGCGCGCGACGGCGTCGGGCCGCGCTGGCCCTGGTAGCGGGAGCCGACGGCGGCCGAGCCGTACGGGTTCTCGGCCGGGCTGGTGAGCCGGAACAGGCACAGCTGGCCGATCTTCATGCCCGGCCACAGAGTGATCGGCAGGTTCGCGACGTTGGACAGCTCCAGCGTGATGTGGCCGGTGAAGCCGGGGTCGATGAAGCCGGCGGTGGAGTGCGTGAGCAGCCCGAGGCGGCCGAGGGAGGACTTGCCCTCGAGGCGGCCCGCGAGGTCGTCGGGCAGCGTGACCAGCTCGAACGTCGAGGCGAGCACGAACTCACCCGGGTGGAGGACGAAGGCGTCCTCGCCGTCCTTCTCGACCAGCGACGTCAGCTCGTCCTGCTGGAGCTTGGGGTCGATGTGGGTGTACTGGCTGTTGTTGAACACGCGGAAGAACCGGTCCAGCCGCACGTCGATGCTGGACGGCTGGAGCATCGCCGGGTCGAAGGGGTCGATGCCGAGACGGCCGGCTTCGAGCTCTTTGCGGAGGTCGCGGTCACTGAGCAGCACGGCTTCACCTTAGCTAGCCTGCCTAGGCAAGCCAGTCAGGCCATCATGGCCAGCCTGCCTACACAAGTTGGCGAGGTCAGGAAAGCTAGCTGCCGCCCCATTTGATATCGGTTGCGCCCGAGGTCAGTTGAAACCCAGGCTCAGCTCGCCGGCGAGGGCCGAGTGGCACTGCTGGCGCAAGGCGGTGCGGGCTGCGGTGAGGAGGGAAGTGATGTCCTGCCACCTGGCTTCGCTCTCCGCTCCGACGCGACCGGCGAAGACCTCCAGGCGGCTGGTGGGGAGGTCGCAACATCCACTTCGACCGGAGGGCCTCCCTCTACTCGCACCAACCCTAGCTAGGCCGCCTTCATGTGGCGGGCGTAGGTGGGATCGAGTTTGAAGATCTTGCCGAGGCGGTCGACGTAGCGGCGGCGTTCGAGGGTGCCGAGGTACTCCTGCAGCGCCGTCGCGCCCGGGATGAAGCGGCGCGCGGTCTCGGCGGCGAAGTTGCCCGCGGCCACCGCGAGGATGGCGCCCTGTGCGATCGGGTCGTTGGGGATCTCCAGG
Source organism: Amycolatopsis tucumanensis (assembly GCF_021654135.1). Classification (GTDB taxonomy): domain Bacteria; phylum Actinomycetota; class Actinomycetes; order Mycobacteriales; family Pseudonocardiaceae; genus Amycolatopsis_E; species Amycolatopsis_E tucumanensis. Next base: position 98,675 of record NZ_JAKGSD010000004.1, read on the forward strand.
AAGTCGGCGTTGGACTTGCCCAGCACCAGGCGGCTGATGGAGGAGTGCACGGCGACCGAGACGTGGGAGAGGACCTTGCCGACGGCGCCGCGCCCGTCGCCGATCGCCGCGTGCGTTTCGAGCAGGGCGCGGGCGAGGCGTTTGCTGTCCTCGTCGGGGATGAACTCGGTGGACGCGAGTAGCCAGAACAGGCGCCAGGCGTCGTCTTCTGTGGCGGGCAGGAGCTCCTCGTCGACGCCGAGCAGCCAGCCGACGTAGCGCCAGAGGTGCAGGATGTCGGCGCGTTCGCGGTCGCTGTAGCGGATGCCGAGCAGCCGGGTGCCGTAGACGAAGACGAGGGAGAACAGGAGCAGCGTGCCGGCGGTCTGGACCTGGTTGACCGGCTTGTCCCACTCGTCGTAGTCCCAGTCGGGGCGGCGGTTCAGGGCGGCGCGGACGTGGGCGTGCACGAGGCGGACGCGCAGGGCGGAGGCGTAGCCCGTGCCGTGCATGGCCAGCGCGCCCGGGGTGGTGACGTCCATCCACCAAGCCGCGGTCTCCACGAGGCGCTGGCTGGCCATCCGTTCGATCTCCCCGGTGGCGACGAGGGCCTTCGTCGCGCGCGAGGCGAGGTAGCCGCCCATGAGGGACATGTCGCCGAGCGGGAAGAGGCCGAGCACGCCGGTGCGGATGATGGCCCGCGCGCCCCGGTCGAGCCGGGCGGGGTCGACCCAGTACGGGGTGGCCTCGACGTGCTCGAAGAAGTCGACGAGTTCCGGCGGCGGGTTGTCCAAGCTGTGGATGCCGTCGGCGAGCGCCTGTTCGAACAGCTGCCGCCCGCGGTTCTTCGGAAGACGACGGAACAGCGCGACGACCGCGTCGGCCCTCGGGTCCTGCACCTGGGCGAACTCCCGGAAGCGGCGCACCTGGCGCTCGGTGGCGCGGATGTCGTGCTTGACGAAGACCTTGGCCGCGAGGCTGAAACCCCCACGGCGGAACAACTCGGGATCCGGCAGTCGCTCGTCCATGCACCCACCACCCTCTCGACAACGAGTGTTGTCACTTGCGACCCACAGAGTCAAGGGGGTGCTCTCACCAGGGGGCGACGTTTGTGTATGCTGTGCGTCGCTGCGGATGTAGTTCAATGGTAGAACATCAGCTTCCCAAGCTGAGAACGCGGGTTCGATTCCCGTCATCCGCTCTTCGCGCGAAGGCCCAGGTCAGCGGGTGTCTACTCCGGACCTGGGCCTTCGTCGTTTCTTGATCAACTGTGGTCGCGTGGCATCAGCGGGCCATTAGGGGCCGGCGCGCCGGGCTCGTCGCCGTCCGGGCCATCAGATCCTTGGTCGAGGTTCCGGTCTTCGCCTGGCCCGCTTCCTCCTACGACATCCCAGTCGGCCAGCGAAGGTCGATGTCGGGGCATCGCCGGTACCACCAGGCCAACCCGAGAGGCGCGAGCGGATACGGCAGGGTGCGCTTCGCGTATTCACGGTCCAGCGGGTCGACGAGGCGTCTTAAGCGGTCGGCTGCGAACGCAGGTAGGTCCCAGATGATCTCGTCCAGCTCCGATCGGCAGTACGGCATCTCGCAGCAATCGGAGTGGTCGGTACCCGGCCAGCCGTGTCGAGCGGCCTCGCGCCACTCCTCGAGCATCCGAGCTGTCCAGCCGGGCGAAGGCTCAACCCGTGCGATGTAATCACGGACTGCCGGAGACAGACCCCGAATCTGCGACGGCCGGTAACGGCGTGGGCGGCTGGGGAGCGTGGCACGTACCGCGCCTGCGGACCTACGCGGCATCGTCCTTTCGGAAGATCGTCATGCCGCCATCTTGGCATTCCTCGGACCTGCGCCGCCAGAGCGACAGGGCGCCTCCCGGAGGCCAAGGCTCCGCCCCAGACCCCGGCGCCCCGTCGGGGATCAGGGGAGGTGATCTCTTCGCGGGCGCGCCGAGGGCAGCCAAACCGGCCGGCACCATCCGGTCGGTAGGGAGCCTTTGGTCAGGGAACACTGCCATTCGCTCGGGCTTTCCACAGCTCTTGCCGGGCGGGCGGGGTGCCGAGCTGCTCCAAGCCCCTGACAGCCAGGGATCGCAACGACTCATCCTCGCTGTAAAGCTGCTCGGCGAGGGTGGGCAAGGTCAGCGGCGACCGAGCTTCACCGATGAGTTCGAGTAGCCAGCGGCGTAAGCCGTGGTCGTCACGCTCGTCCTCGAACGCGGCAATCAGCTTTTCGACGTACTTGCCGAAGGCCTCTGTTTGGTGTTGCCGGTAGGCCAGCCTCGTGTACTTGCGCCACGCACCGCGGCTGTGCGGAACCGGGCACAGTGATCGGGTGGATGATCGTGGGCTGGCGGCGGACGGGACGATCGCGCGCGAAGGCTCTTTGGAGAGAATCTCCGCCGAGTTCGCCCCCGTCGTCGAGGCTCTGCGGGTGCACGTCGCTGGGACTTTCGCTCGCCTGCACAGCGCTTACCTCTACGGCAGCATCCCGCGTGGCACCGCCGTCCCCGGGGTTTCCGACCTCGACGTCCTGCTCGCCCTCCACGACGAGCCCACCGACGCCGATCGCGCCGATGCCAGGCGGATCGAGGGCGCCCTCGACCGCGAGTTTCCCCAGATCAACGGCGTCGGCATTCAACTCGCCAGTGCCCGCACGCTCCTCAGCGACGCCGAGCGCCACGACGGCGGCTTCTTCGTCGCCTGCCTGTGCACGCCGCTCCTGGGCGACGACCTCGCCGAGCACCTGCCCCGCTATCGCCCCACCTCGCTGCTCGCGCGTGAGACGAACGGTGACCTTGGAACGCTGCTCCCGGGTTGGCGCGAGCGCGCCCAGACGGCGAGGGACCACGAACGCCGCACCCTGAGCCGCTCGGTGGCGCGGCGCCTCGTGCGGACCGGGTTCACCCTGGTCATGCCCCGCTGGGGCGGCTGGACGAGCGACCTCGCCCGCTCCGCCGAGCTGTTCGGGCGCTACTACCCCGAGCGGCTCGAGCAGATGCGCACCGCTGCCCAGACCGCTCGCGAACCCACCGCCGATCCCGCGATCCTGGCGATGCTGATCGACGACCTCGGCCCTTGGCTCGCCGCCGAATACACCGCCACCCACGGCGAACGGGCGCCCCGGCCCTGACGCGGCATACTGACGCCCGTGGTGAACCAGCCGGCCGACGAGCCCTTCCCGTTCCGCGGACGGGTCGTGTGGCTCACCCCGGAGCAGGGCGGTCGTCAAACCGGCCCACCGCGCCCCGACTTCTACGCGGCCAACGCCTTCGTGCCCCCGCACACCGCCCACTCGGGTCTCGCGTCCTTCGTGCTCCGGAACCTCGTCGCCGGGGCGCTGGTCACGCCGGCCGAGGCGCGCTGGCTGGCCGTGGAGAACTCGGGCCCGTACCGCATCGCGCCCGGGACGGTGGTCGTGGTCAGCGAGGGGCCCAAGCCGGTCGGCTACTTCCACGTCGAGGAAGTGCGGGCTTAGCGGCGTCACCCCGACGTGAGCGTTGCCCTGCGCGCCGCCCGTCCCCGGCTTAGCTTGGGCCGCATGGTGCGCCGTGTTCTTGTCACGACCTTGATCGCCCTCGCTGCTGCCGGCTGCTCGTCCGGTGGCGACGACCAGGCGCCCGACCCGGCGCCGCCCAACCCAGCGCAGCCCACTTCCGCGCCGCCTGCGTCCGCGGCGCCCACCAGCGCCGGTGCCTCGATCGTCGACGTGGCCTACCGGAACGGGCAGGTCGAGCCGGCGAACCTCGTGATCGCGGGGAAGGTCGGCCAGCCGCTCCAGGTGAACGTCTCCTCGGACCGCCCGGACGACATCGTGGTCGACGGCTACCCGGACGCGAACGCCGACGTCGACCCCACCGAACCGGAGGACCTCGACGTCACCCCGAACCGCACCGGCACATTCACCATCCGCCTCGCCGGCGCCAACGCCACGCTTGTCACCGTCGAGGTCAGCTGACCAGGCCCCGCAGCGGCCCCGACAGCCGGGCGGCGAGCGACGCATCGACCCGGCCGGCCTCGGCGATCAGCAGCTCCACGACGACCCCGAACGCGCGCCGCAGCTCGGCGGGCTCCACGGACCGGACCAGGGCGTCCGCGAACGGCGCCACCACCTCCGCCGGCAGGTCGTCCATCCCGCGCCCCTGCACGGCGCGCACCCCGTGCCGGAGGCAGGCCAGCGCGAGCACCTCGTCCCGCGCGCCGCTGATCATGTACTCCGCCTGCCACACCCGGCCCCGCGCGATCGACGACCGCGCGTGCAACGCGTACAGCCACGCCATCCCGACCACGTGCTCGGCCGACGGCGGCGAGATCCGCGGCAGGTCGTTCGGCTTCCCGAACAGCGTCCGAAATGTCGGACCGGTTGGCCCGAACTCGGCCTCCGGCCAGAACGCGATGTCGACCTGCAGCGTGTCCGGCAGCAGGAACACCCGGAACACGCCGAGGTCCAGGTGGTGGACGGCGCCGTGGTCGCGGTACATCCGGTCGGTCCAGTCCGCGAGCACCTGATCGCGGTCGGCCGCCACCGCGAGCGCCAGGTCGATGTCCGACCACTGGTCCTCTCGTCCAACCGAAGCGGACCCGGTCAGCGCGGCACCGCTGATCCGGTCGTCCGAGCGAGCCGACGCGATCAGCGAGTCGCGCAGCCGCGACCGGCTGTCAGGGGCGAACACGGTCCTCCTCCCGCGGCGCGCCGACCGTCCACCGTGCGGCCGCCCGCAACGCCAGCAGCAGCGGCACCGAACCGCTGTCAGTGAGCAACGCGGGCAGCGACGGCAGGTCCGCGCCGCCGGCCAGTTCCCGGCCGTACGCGGCGAGGTCGACCTCCACGAACCGCGTCGCGGCGGTGAACTCGCGCTCCGACCGGTTCGGCCTGCGGACCAGCAGGTCCTGCCGCGTCACGGACAACTCCGTCAGCCCGAAGAACTCCGGCTTCGCGCCGCGGTCCATCCAGCGCGCGAACCCGGTGATCGTCGTGCGCACGATCTCGTCGCGGCGCAGCCCGGTCTCCTCGCACAGCTCGCGCTCCATCCCGGCGCGGACGACGTCGTGCAGGTCGTCCCCGTCGAGGTCACGCGGCTCCAGCGACCCACTGCCCGACGGGGCGAGCAGTGACTGGCTGGCCGAATTCCGGTTGGACTGGAGCACCACCAGTACCCAGCCGTCGGTCGTGACGGCCACCGTCGACACGCCGACGATGTCCGCCAGCCTGCTCTCGGCGAGCGTGTGCAGGCGGCCCGCGGTGTCGACCATCATCTGCCGCCGCAGGTCGAAGACCTCGTCGGTGTCCCGGCGGGCGATCCTCAGCGTGGCCAGCTCGTTCGAGCACTGGGCGTCGAAGAACCGGGTGCGCTGCAGCCGGATCGGCGCGCCGTGCCCGACCGACGGCAGCGGCTCGCCCCGCATCCCGACGACCTTGCCGTTGAACAGCAGCCGGCCGTGCGCGCGCAGCGGCAGCACGTACGGCGCGGTGGCCTTCAGCTCGGCGGGCAGGCGGTAAGGGTCCGGCGCGACCTCGACCGGGAACCGCTGTGTCCACAGCGCCCGGTCGATGGCGTCGCTGACCAGGGCGGTTCCACGTCCGGGCAGCTCGAGGTAGCGGGCTTCGGGGTAGCTCGCCGGGGGTGGCACGTCGGCGTGCGGGAACGGCGCGGCGATCGTGGCGAACTCCCAGGCGGCCCAGCGGCCGCGGAGCATCCGGACGTCGCGGGTGAGGGTCAGGACGCCGAGCACGAGCGCGATCACCGACAGCACGATGCCGACGGCGCTGGGCACGAGCGTGACCAGGCCGAGCAGCACGCCGAGCGCGGAGACGAACACCGGCCACTCGCGGGAACCGATGAACCAGAGGTAGTCGGCCTTCGCCCTGGCGCGGTTGGTCAGCTTGCCCATCGGTTCTGGTGTCTACCAGAAACCGGGTAACGATCCGGACGAAATGATCGGGATCACCGCCCCGGCACGTGCGACGATCGCGCCGGACCGACGGGAGACGCAGATGTGGGAAAAGCGCATGGAGTGGCCGCTGACGGGCGTCGCGGTGTTGTTCCTCGGCGCCTACGCCTGGCCGATCCTCCAGCCGTCGCTCGGCAGCACCGGCCGGGTGTGGTGCGAGGTCGTCACATGGCTGGCGTGGGGGCTGTTCGCGCTGGACTACGTCGTGCGACTGGTCCAGTCACCGGACAAACCGCGATTTCTCCGCCGTCATGTACTGGACCTCCTGGTCATCGTGCTCCCGCTGCTCCGGCCGCTGCGGCTGCTGCGCCTCGTCGCGATGCTGAACGTCCTCAACCGCACGGCCGCGCTCGCCCTGCGCGGGCGGGTCGTCGTGTACTTCGTCGGCGCCACGGCGCTGATCGTCTTCTGCGCGGCGCTCGCCGTGCTCGAAGCGGAACGGCCGATCGAGGAGGCCGGCATCCGGAACTTCCCGGACGCGTTGTGGTGGGCGATCACGACGATCACGACCGTCGGCTACGGCGACCGCTACCCGGTGTCCGGCACCGGGCGGCTGATCGCGGTGGGGCTGATGGTCGCGGGCATCGCGCTGCTCGGCGTGGTGACGGCGACCTTCGCGTCGTGGCTGGTGCGCCGGGTGGAGGAGGTCGAGGCCGCGTCGCAGACCGTGACCCGCGCGGAGATCGCGGAGCTGAGCCGCGAGATCGCCGAACTGCGCGCCGCCCTCGCCGCGAGTGAGCGGAAGGAAACATGACGGTGCTGCTGCCGGGCTCGGCGCGCGTTGCGGTCACTGCTCCAGGCCAGCGGAGCGGGATGCGCAGCTTGTCGCTGAGTGCGACGCCGGACCGAAACGGGGGCCGGGGAACTGGTGGGGCTCGGATCAGCCGCCCGAGTGCATGTCCTCCGCTTCGGGCACCAGGTCGTCGTCCGGGTTGTCGAGCCAGCCGTGCGGCAGCGTGACCTTGCCGGGCGAGCCCTGGCGGCCGCGCGGGCCGAGGGCGTCCGCCGGGAAGGGCGCCTCGTGGTCCAGCTGGCCGATCAGCTCGTCCAGCTCGTCCATCGACGACACCATCGCGAACCGCCGGCGCAGCTCGGAGCCGACCGGGAAGCCCATGAAGTACCAGGCCATGTGCTTGCGCAGGTCGCGCATCGCCTTGTCGTGGCCGTCGTGCTGGACCAGCAGCTCCGCGTGCCGCCGCAGCACCTGGGCGACCTCACCCAGGCGCGGCCCCTCCGGGATCGGGCGGCCGGCGAACGCGGCCTCCAGCTCGCCGAACAGCCACGGCCTGCCGAGGCACCCGCGGCCGACCACCACGCCGTCGCACCCGGTCTCGGCCACCATCCGCAGCGCGTCGTCGGCCGTGAAGATGTCGCCGTTGCCCAGCACCGGGATGGTCTGCACGGCCTCCTTCAGCCGGGCGATCGCGCTCCAGTCGGCCTTGCCCGAGTAGCGCTGCGCGGCCGTGCGCGCGTGCAGCGACACCGCCGCCGCGCCCTCGGCCTCGGCGATGCGGCCTGCGTCGAGGAAGGTGTGGTGGTCGTCGTCGATGCCGATCCGGAACTTCACCGTGAACGGCACGCCCGCGGCCTCGGCCGCCTCCACCGACGCGCGCACGATCTGCGCGAACAGCTTGCGCTTGTACGGCAGCGCCGCGCCGCCGCCCTTGCGGGTGACCTTGGCGACCGGGCAGCCGAAGTTGCTGTCGATGTGGTCCGCGAGGCCCTCGCCGACGATGATCTTGACGGCTTCCCGCATCGTCTTCGGGTCCACGCCGTACAGCTGCATCGACCGCGGGTACTCGCCCTGGTCGAAGGCCATCATGTGCATGGTCCCGGGGTGCCGCTCGACGACGGCGCGGGCGGTGATCATCTCGCACACGTACAGCCCGGCGCCGTACTCGCGGCACAGCCGCCGGAACGCGACGTTCGTGATGCCGGCCATCGGCGCGAGCACCACCGGGGGATCGACCTCGTACGGGCCGATCTTCAGTGCGGGCTTGCTCAGGGTGGCGGTCACGTCCTCCATTGTCGCTGGTGACTCGCGCCACCCGCAGTCAGGCCTGTTCGACCGCCGGGATGTCGGCGGCGATCCGGGATTTCGGACGCGGCGCGGTGACCGTCCACAGGATCTTGCCGTCCGGCGAGGTGCCGCCCACGCAGGTCAGGCGACGGCACACCACCTGGGCGGCGTGACCGGTCGACCCGAGCTCGATCTTCAGGTGCGGGATGTCCACGGTGGGGCTCTGCAGCACCTGGTCCTCCGCCCGGCCGACCACGAGGCCGGTGAACCACAGCTGGTCGAAGCGCATCGACAGGACGCCCTCGAACAGCAGCTCGACCGGCTCGTCGGGGTTGTCGTCGGTGCGCAGGACCAGCTCCGAGTGCTCGACGCCGTAGCGCCAGACGCGGAAGGCCCGGGACGAGCTGAACAACGGCTCCGGCTGGTTCATGGCCCCAGTATGGGTCCTGATCAGCCGCGCCGCGGCCCAGCCGTCACCGGACCAGTTGACACCGGCTCACGCCAGCAGCTTCTCCAGCGCCCGCTTCGCGTCCGAGCCGTCGGACAGCGTCTTCATCGCCAGAAAATCGGCCAGCTCGGCCGCCGGGCGGTCCAGGTAGCGCCCGGCCCGGTGCGCGGCGTCCACCGCGTCCTCGGCAAGCCCGTGCGAGACCAGCAGCGACACCGCGTCCGGCCACTTCGGCGAGCCGATCAGGTCACGAATGGTCCGCACGCGCGGCTGCGACAGGCACGGGTCGTCGACCGTCCAGCTGTGCGTGCCGTGCCGCACCTCCGCCACCGGCCCGCCCGGGACGTGCACCTCGGCCCGCACGCCAGGCGGCACCACGACGTCGAGCGTCAGCTTCCCGTCCGCCCGGCGCCAGGCCACCGAAGCCGCACCGTAGGGCGTCTCGTGCCGGGCCGAGGCGTGGGTGAGCGCGGCGTCCGGCACCGGGCGCACGACGATCGACCGGTAGCCGGGCGCCGCGGGCGCCAGCCCGGCTACCGTGCGGTGCATCCAGTCGGCCACCGCGCCCAGCGCGTAGTGGTTGAACGAGGTCATCTCGCCCGGGTTGATCGAGCCGTCCGGCAGCATGCTGTCCCAGCGCTCCCAGATCGTCGTCGCACCCATCGTCACCGGGTACAGCCACGACGGGCAGCCCCGTTCGAGCAGCAGCCGGTAGGCCAGCTCCGGATGGCCGGCCGTGGTGAGCGCGTCCGTGATGAGTGGCGTGCCCACGAATCCGGTCGCGATGCGGAAGCCGTTGGTCCGCACGAGATCAGCCAGTCGTCGACCCGCGACCGTGCGCTGCTCCGCCGTCGGCAGCAGTGCCCACTCGATCGCCTGCGCGTACACGGTCGGCGCGTCCGAGAGCACCCGGCCCGATCCGGTGACGTACTCCCGGGCGAACGCGGCGCGCGTCTGGTCGGACAGCGTCCGGTACTTCGAACCGTCCCGGCCGAGCACCTCGGCCGCCGCCGCCACGATCTCCGCGGACCGCGCCAGGTACGCCGTCGCGACCACGTCCGAGTCGGCCTTCGCGGCGAACGGGTCGTCCGGCGGCGCGGCCGGGTCCAGCCAGTCACCGAACTGGAACCCGCCCGCCCACACGCCGTCCGTGGTCAGCGACGCGATCTTGTCGACCCACCCGCGCATGCTGTCGAACTGCCGCGCGAGCACCTCCGCGTCGCCGAACCGCTGGTAGAGCACCCACGGCACGATCACCGCGGCGTCGCCCCAGGCCGTAGCGGTGGGGCTGTCGCCGGGCAGCACGTCCGGGATCACGAACGGCACCGCGCCGTCCGGGTGCTGGTCGGCGGCCAGGTCGGCGAGCCACGAGCGGAGGAACCCGGCGCAGTCGTAGAGGAAGGACGCGGTGGGTGAGAAGACCTGGATGTCGCCGGTCCAGCCGAGCCGCTCGTCGCGCTGCGGGCAGTCGGTCGGCACGTCCAGGAAGTTGCCGCGCATGCCCCACACGACGTTCTCGTGGAACTTCTCCAGGTCCGGGTCCGAGCAGCTGAACCAGCCGGTGCGCCGCAGGTCGCTGTGCACCACGACGGCCTCCAGGTCCTCGGCCCGCAGATCGTCCACTCCGGACACTTCCGCGTACCGGAACCCGTGGAACGTCAGGCTCGGCTCCAGCACGGTTTCGGTACCGCCGGGGAGGACGTAGGTGTCCGTCGCCTTCGCCGACCGCAGCGGCCGCACGCCGAGCTCGCCGTCCTCCAGCACCTCGGCGTGCCGCACGGTGACCTCGCGCGCGTCCCGCACGCGCAGCCGCACCCAGCCGACCACGTTCTGGCCGAAGTCGACCAGCGTCTTCCCGGACGGCGACGACCACACCCGCACCGCGGGCACCACCTCCGTCACACGCACCGGCGGCCCCTCGGGCGCGACGAGCCTGCTCAGATCGGCCTCGACGACCTCGACCTCGTCCACTTCGGACTCGGACAGCGTCAGGTCGGTGCGCTGCCCGTCGTACAGGTCGTCGGCGGTGATCCGGCTCTCCGTCGCCGACCACCGCTCGTCGGTGCCGATGACCTCGGTGGTGCCGTCGGCGTAGGTCACCTCCAGCTGGGCGAGCAACGCGAGGCGATCGCCGTAGAGCGCGCGGCGGCCGGACCAGGTGAGCCGTCCGCGGAACCAGCCGTTCCCGAGCAGGAACTCCAGGTCGTTGGTCCCCTCGCGGAGCAGCGAGGTGACGTCGTGGGTCTGGTAGCGCAGCCGGTGCTCGTAGCTGGTCCAGCCGGGCGCCAGCACCTCGTCACCGACCCGGGACCCGTTGATCGACGCCGTGTAGACGCCGTGCGCCGTCGCGTACAGCCGCGCGGACACGATCCCCGGCCGCAGTTCGACGCTGCGGGTGAGGATCGGCGCGCGCTGCCCGATGCCGCCGATCGTGCGTGGGCTGATGAACCGCGCCGACCAGTCCTCCGGGTGGAGCAGCCCGGTTTCCACGGTGGCCGGCTCGGACCACTCGTCGCCGACGCGCACCCGCACGGTCGCCCGGGTACGCGACGGCAGCGGCTCGAACGGCCACGGCACCAGCACCTGCTCGGCGGATTCGACCCGCACCGTCGTCGACCCGTTCAGCTCGACCTCGTACGCGGTCTGCGACCAGCCCGGGTCGTCGGTGCGCACCTGCCAGGACAGGCGTGGCGTGCCGGTGCCGACGCCCAGTGCGACGTCGTGGTGCTCGAAGCGGACGGCGGTGACGGTCAACGGTCGCTCTCCTTCTCGTGCTGTACCAGCCGCACCGGCCCGAACAGGCCCGTGCGGACCTGCCCGGCGGCCACGGCCATCGTGGGTGACGCGTCGTCGAGGTAGCCGGCGAGCGTGCCGCGGACGACGATTTCCAGTTCGTTGACGCCGTCCCGGACCGCATCCGAGATTTCGGACCGCCACGGGCCCCAGACCAGGCGGTCGACCAGCCGGCCGTTGATCACCACGTCGGCCGTGCCGCGCACCTCGCCGAGGTCGAGCACGACCCGGCCGGGCAGCGCTTCGAACGTGGTCCGGTACCGGACCAGGCCGCCCAGCGCACGCAGCCCGAGGTCCTCCCAGCTGCGCAGTTCGACCGGCGCCTCGGCGGTCTCGACCTCGATCCCGGAGTCGAGCAGCGCCCCGCCCCGGCGGCCGTCGACCGCGCGGAACCGCAGCTCCACCGTGCTGCCCGCGGCGAGTGGCGCGGGGAAGCGCACGCGCTGGTCGACCGGCTTGTACTCGGCCTCGCCGACGCGCACCACGACGTCGAGGTCGGTCGGGATCCGCAGCGCCACCGCCCCGAGCGGGGCCGGGAAGGTCAGCGTCTCCGTGCGTTCCCCGGCCGGCGCGACGTCGGGGACCACCGGCACGACGACGTCGCCGGGCGCGGCGGCGGGTTCGAGCCAGTGCGCGCCGGGCAGCGGGTGCGGCCGCGCGTGCAGGCACAGGAACCGCGGATCGCGCCGGTGCAGGCGGCGCACCTCGCCCCAGTCCGGGCCGCTGACCAGTCGCGGGTCACGCGAATCCACCGCGACCGGTCCAGTCGTGACCAGGGTGAGGGTGTTCTCACCGCGGCGGAGGTGCTCGCGCAGGTCGTAGGGGTGGATGCGGATCTCGCGGAAACCGGGGTAGGGGTTGAAGTCGCCCTGCCTGCCCACCTCGGCGCCGTTGACGAGCACCCGGCAGGCCTCCTCGCTCGCGACCTGCACGGTCGCGTCGGTGGGCACCTCGTCGAGGTGGAAGGTGCGGTTGATCTCCCCGCCCGCCAGCCATTCCGGCCTGCGGTAGCGCTCCGGATCGGTGACCACCGCGAACGACGCCCGCAGCGGCCCGTCCTGGTCCGCGGTGAACTCGATCTCCACGCACACCGTCCGGCCGGACGGCAGCGGGCTGAACGACTGGTAGCCCGGCCCGTCGACCGGAACCTCCGCGCCGTCCACGAGCACCCGTCGCGCCGCGCTCGCTCCGACGGCGAGGAACAGGCCGTCGCGCTCGGGCAGTGGCAGGTACGTTCGTACGCCGACCGTCTCCCCGGCCTCGACGTGACGCCAGTCGAGGAATTCCTCGGGCACGTAACCCTTGGGCCCCAGCGCTTCCGCGTGACCGGGGTCGTCCCGGATGCCGCGGGACAACGACCAGACCGCGGGCCGCCACCCGTCGCCGCCCCGGGCTTGCGCGAAGACGCCGTACCCGGCCAGCTCGTCACCCAGCCGCCAGACCTCCAGCGGCAGCACGCCGGTGCGGGCAGGGGCGGCCAGGTCGCCGTGCCGGTTGTCCAGAGTGGACTCCGCACGGGCGCGCCAGCCGTCGAGGTGCACCGACCGGACCACGGGACCGGGCGGGGTGTGCGTCGCCTCCGGCAGGTCGTCGCCGAACACCAGCAAGGTGATCGGGCCGTCGGTGAAGACGACCTCGACCTCGCCGTCCACGACTGGGACATCCGTGCGCTCCCCGGTGCGCGGGTGCCACTGCTGGGCACGGCCGGTCACTCCGGCCACGTGCGCCACCCGGTCCGACGGGGAGACGAACTCGTACCCGTCCTCGCGCAGCTGCCGCCAGTACTCCTCCCAGGGAAACCCCTGGTCCGTCCAGCCTTCGCGGTCGAGGTCGACGATCGGCGCCCGGGTGCCGCTGCGCTCGTCGTGCGCGGTGAGCAGCAGCACGTGCCGGTCGCCGTGCCGCCGGAGCAGGAACGGCACGTCGGACCGGATCCGGGATTTCGGAAGGACCGCGGGCACGTCCTCCGGCGAGCCGACCGTGACCGCGCCCTCCACCGGGCAGCTGCCGACGCAGACGACCGTCCCGCCGGCCGCGGCGAACTCCGCGAGCCGGGCGGCCGCGGCCGGGAGCAGCAGCTCGACGTCGGGCAGGACCACCGCCCGGTAGGTCTCCGCGCCGATCCGGAGCGCGCCGCCCGACACCTCCCCGGCGGCGATCGTGGCTTCGTCGAACGTGTCGTGGTCGATCCCGGCCCGCTCCAGCACACCGCGTTCCTCGGCGAACCACGTGCCGACACCGTTCAGCGCGTGGAACGAGGCCGCGGCCCGTTCGGCTGGCGGCAGTGGTCCGTCGAGCGTCAGGTAGGCCTGGGCGGTGCTGGTCGGCGACAGCAGCACGACGTCGCAGGAGTGCGTGCCCGCCGTCAGCACCGAGCACAACCGGCTCACCGCGCCGGCGAACTGGCCGTAGGCGGGCCAGTACGGCTGCCGCCAGCACGTCGACGGCGGCGCCCACTCCCACCAGCCGCCCGCGGTCGAGTAGTACACCGCGTGCGGGTCGTAGAGCGTGGCGCCGCGGCGCAGGAACGGCGCGAGCCAGTCGTAGGTCTCCTCCAGCGTGCCGCCCCAGCCCGACGAGTGGAACGCCTCGATCCAGGTGCGCGGGTGCCCGTGCGCGTGGGCGAGCGAGCTGTGCACCTTCGCGTCGCCCCAGTGGTCGCTGCCCGGCGCGCCGAACCCGGAGTGGGTGCCGAGGTAGTCGCCGTAGATCCGCACGCCGCCGACCGGGTCGCCTTCGCGGGCCGGGCTCGCCTGGTCGAAACCGCAGATCAGCCCGCGGTGGCTGAACCACTGAGCCAGTGGGTCGAAGAACGCCCGGCGCGCCAGGCGGGCACGGTGTTCCTGGTAGTCCCGGCGTACCCGGGCCGACTCGGCGTCCGCGCCCTCGTACAGCGCGGACAGCCGGGGCAGCAGGTCGTAGCCGTACTCGGCGGCGAAGGTCTCCGCGAAGTCGTGCCCCCACGTCGGCAGCGGCGGCAGCTCGTCCTGGAAGAACCCGGGGATCACCGTGCCGAACCAGCGCCCGACGTGCCGTTCCAGCTCGCCGTGCACCTGATCGAGCAGGGCCGCGCAGGCGTCCGGGTTGAAGTAGTCGAAGCCGCTGACGTGGTGGCCGACCGTGCCGTCGGGGTTCCGGTGCAGGGCGAGCCCGGCGAACTCCGGGCGGGCCGCGGTGAGGCGGCCCTGGAAGTTCGCACCGGAGAACCCGATCTGGTCGTACATCCACAGCTGGAACCCCAGCTCGGCGGCGTCCGCGCACGCGCCGTCCAGCAGCTCGATCCACTTAGGACTCAGGAACGGCGGGTCGTCCGCCAGCGATCCGAACATCGGGCCGGTGGGCGCCAGGCATATCACCACCGCCTGCCGGACGCCCTGCGACACCAGCTGTTCCATCTGCCACCGGACCCGGTCCCCGGTGACCCGGCCGCCGCTCCACCACCAGATCGGCAGCGGGGAGAACTCGGGGCCGGGATCGGTGAACCGGGTCAGCAGCTCGTCGGAACTCATGCGGTGGCGCGCTCCGCCTCGATCTGCTCCAGCGACTTGCCGGACGTGTTGGGCATGAAGAAGAACCCGACGCCGCCGCTGATCACCAGGAACAGCGTGAGCAGGCCGCCTGCGACGGTGAACCCGCCGCTGGCCAGCGTCGGCAGGAAGAAGCTCCACACGCCGAGCAGCGTCCGGGCGACGCCGAAGGTGAAGCCCTGCGCGGTGCCGCGCAGCATCGTCGGGAACAGTTCCTGGCTCCACACCTTGTAGAACGCCTCACCGGCGAGCGAGCAGCCGACGCCGAACAACACGATGTTCGCGATGATCACCGGGATGTTGAACGGCAGCACCACGTAGATGCCGTAGGCGACGATCTGCATGACCGCGCCGATGCCCCACATCCACTTGCGCGTGTGGTGGCTGCGGTCGGCGAAGCGCATGAACACCAGCGTGGTGACCAGGATGCCGATCAGGAACCCGGCGCAGGACAACGCGACACTGGCCGCCTGGCTGCCCGCGTTGAGCGTTTTGATGACGTACGGGGTGAAGATGCCGCCGGTGCCCGCCGCGATGTTCCAGAACACGTAGACGAGGCCGGTGAACAGCAGCGCCTTGAGGTGCGCGCCCTGGAAAAGCGCTTTCAGCTGGTACTTGACGTCCTTGGTGGACGACGCCGACGTCCAGCGCGCGGACTCCGACAGGCCGCGGCGCATCGCCCACGTCACCAGCGCGATGACGAACAGGTGCAGGAACACGATCCGCGTGCCGAGCAGGTCCAGCGGGGTGAGCGCGAGCGACAGCAACAGCACGATCACCGGGCCGAGGTTCCACGCGACCTGCGTGA
Source organism: Amycolatopsis tucumanensis (assembly GCF_021654135.1). Taxonomy (GTDB): domain Bacteria; phylum Actinomycetota; class Actinomycetes; order Mycobacteriales; family Pseudonocardiaceae; genus Amycolatopsis_E; species Amycolatopsis_E tucumanensis. Next base: position 114,198 of record NZ_JAKGSD010000004.1, read on the forward strand.
ACCCGAGCAGCTTCCCGCGCGCCTTCGACGGGGAGAACTCGCCGACCAGCGCCAGCGACGTCGGCACGTCCGCGCCGACCGCGACGCCGACGACGAAGGTGCCGATGAACAGCATCGGCGTGTTCACCGCGAGCGCGATGCACAGGATGCCTGCCGCGTAGACCAGCAGGTCGTACTTGTAGATCCGCTTCCGGCCCAGCTTGTCGCCCAGCCTGCCGCCGATGAACGCGCCGATCGCGCAGCCGATGGCGTTCGGGCCGATCGCGGCGAGCGCGCCCACCGCGCCGTCGGAGAGGCCGAGGTAGCTTTGGAAGAGGGCGAGACCCGCGCCGAGCGCGACGATGGAACCGGCATCCAGGTAGGAGGCCATGCCCGCGAGCACGGACCACCGCCACTGCTGGCGGGTGATCGTGCCGCCGTCCTCGACCGAGCTCGTGCCGACGGTTTCGCGTGAGGTCATGTGGTTCTCCTCGTCTTCGTTGACGCAGGACACATTTTGAAACGTATTAAGGACGCAGGTTAGCGTTTGAGTGGGGGAATAACAAGCTTCCGTTCGGCCCATTGAACGTTTCATGCGTGCTACGCTGTGGTCCCTGGGAGATCGAGGGGACGCATGGTTGGCATCAAGGATGTGGCCCGGCGCGCCGGGGTCTCCATCGGCACGGTGTCCAATGTGGTCAACCGGCCACACATCGTTTCCCCGGCCACCCGGTCACGTGTGCTGTCCGTGATCGAGGAGCTGGGGTACGTCCGCGACGAGTCCGCCCGGCAGCTCCGGGCCGGCCGCAGCCGCATCATGGCGCTGCTCGTCCTCGACCTCGCGAACCCGTTCTTCGTCGACGTCGCCCGCGGCGCCGAGCAGGCCGCGCACGACGCGGGCCTGAGCGTCATCACGTGCAACAGCGGGCAGCGCGTCGACCGCGAGGAGTCGTACCTGTCGCTGCTGGCCGAGCAGCGGGTGCGGGGGCTGCTGCTGAGCCCGGTCGACACGTCGGGTGCGGCGCTGGAGACCTTCCGCCGCAGCGGGATCCCGTACGTGTTCGTGGACCGGAAGGTGCCTGCGGACGAGGCGAGCTCGGTGTCGGTGGACGACCTCGCGGGCGGCGAGCTCGCCGGGCGGCACCTGCTGGAGACCGGGCACCGGCACGTCGCGTTCGTGAACGGGCCGCGGATACTCACGCAGTGCCGCGACCGGGAGCAGGGGCTGCGGACCGCGTTGGAGGGGTCCGGGGCGGAGCTGTCGGTGATCGAGACGAGCGAGCTGGACGTGGTGTCCGGGCGGGACGCCGGCGCGCGGCTGCTCGGGATGAGCCCCCGGCCGACGGCGGTGTTCTGCGCCAACGACCTGCTGGCGCTGGGTGTGCTGCAGGCGATGGTCGGCGCGGGCGTGCGGGTGCCGGACGAGATGGCGATCGTGGGCTACGACGACATCGAGTTCGCCGGCGCGGCTGCGGTCCCGCTGACGTCGGTGCGCCAGCCCGCGCGGCGGCTGGGGCAGACGGCGGCGGAGCTGCTGATCGCGGAGACGGCCGATCCGGAGAACCGGCCGCCGCACCGGTCGGTGGTGTTCAAGCCGGAGCTGGTCGTCCGGGCCTCGACGCAGTACCGCCGCTGAGCGGTTCGCATCCGCGGCGCCGACTGGGGTGGCCGGGATGCCCCAGGCCGGGGCGAGGGCGCTCAGTGTTTGGCCACGTAGCGGCGCCAGAGCCGGCGCGGTTCCGGCTCGCGCGGGGCGGGCACCAGCAGGTGCGTCAGGCACTCCTCGCAGGTCCGGCCCGGCGGGGCGGTCATGGCGGCGGGGAGGAACCGCGCGCCGCACACCGCTTCCAGTTCCAGGCCGGGTGCCATGGCCGTGTCGGGGACCGCGTGCTCGGCCGTGCCGTCCGCGCTGGTCACCCAGACCGGGTGGTCGTCCGGGGTCGCTTCCACCGCTTCTCCCCTCCGCCGCTGCTCCGTCCGGGCCTACCCGCGGCCGTCCGGCTCATGCCGGATTCACCTGGCCGTGGCGGTCACCTCGGCCCGAACTCGAGGTTCAGGCAGGCCAGCCGCCCGCCCGCCGTCCCGGCGTGACCCGGGTCCGTGTGCGTGTGCGTCTCGTGGATCACGACGGAGCCGGGTAGCCGGTCGCCGTAGGTCCAGTCCACCCGCGACACGGCGAACCCGCTGCCGTTCGCGGAGGTGGTGAAGTCCAGCCAGATCTCGTTGCGCGGGTTGGCGTACGCGGGGTCGGTCGACGGCTGCACCGGGTCGGGAACGTGCTGGTAGTGCGGCCCCGAATCGTTCGGGGACGCGCCGCAGGGCTTGGTGTGGACGTGGGCGCCGTACTCGCGGCCGGGCAGCAGGCCGCGCACGGAAAGCGTGGTCAGCGTGCCCGTCACCGACGCCGTGAACGCCCGCGCGCTCGCCCCCTCCGGCACGAGGGCCGTGTTGTAGCGCACGACGGAGGCGCCGACGCCCACCTGCGCGGCGGGCGCGGCGGCGGCTTCGGCCGGCCAGAGGGCCGGCAGCGCGGCCGCGGCGAGGAGCAAGGGGACGATTCGCATGATGTTCCATTTATCGGTCATTCTGTGACCGCGCAAATCCTCCCATAGGCTGATCTCCGTGAACGGCCGTGACGAAGAGACCCCGAACCAGCGCCTCGCGCGCAACGTGAACGAACTCCTGGGCGAGCTGCGGGTCGCGCAGGCCGGGGTGCAGATCCTGTTCGGCTTCCTCCTGACGGTGGTGTTCACCGGCGAGTTCCGCGCGGCCAGCGGGTTCGAGAAGGCCGTGCACCTGGTCGCGGTCCTCCTCGCGGTCGTCTCCACGGCGCTGCTGTCCTCGCCCGCGGCGTGGCACCGGATCCTGTTCCGCGCGGGCCGCCGCGACGACATCCTGCGCGCGGGCAATCGCGCCGTACTGGCCGGCCTGGTGTGCCTGGCGGCCGCGATCACCGCGACGGTGTCGCTGATCGCGAAGGTGGTCTACGGCCCGATCGCGATGGCCGTGGTCGGTGGGCTGGTCGGCGTCACGTTCGCGGTGCTGTGGTTCGTGGTCCCGAACTTCCTGTCCAACCACTCGGGCAACGACACGCGCCCGTCCCCGGTGCCGCCGAGCGACTCCGCGACGGCCGAATGACCGTCAGTACAACCGGTGCAGCCAGGCGCGCCAGATCAGCGCCGTCGGCACCACGGAAGTGAACACGGTTCCGATCACGAACAGGATCACTGCCTGTGACTGGGCCGCCGCTACGAGCAGGAAAAGCCCCAGCACGGGCGAGCAGAGGATCCCGAGCACGGACAGCAGGATGCCGGACACGCGCATCGGCCGTAGTTCGGCAAGCCGCTGCGCCAGCCGTGGGTTTTCGGCGGCCAGTTGCCGCTCGATCTCCGAGAGCCGTCGCTGTTCTTCGCCGTGGAGTGCCATCGCCTGCACCGCCTCTACCGACCAGTATCGCTCGCCGACGGGTCCTTGTCACGATGTGATCTGCGCTGTGCTTTGGCTGTCGTTCCGTGCGCCCTCACGGTGAGTAGGTAATATTACCTCCCGTTAACCCGATCGCGGGAACCAAAGGGCGAGGGGAGAGCGTCCGATCCTGCGAGAACGAACCGTGTGGGAGTGCACGCGCGGGCGAGGGAGAAGGTGCTGTTGATGAGCAAGACCGACGAGCGCGTCATCGGTGACACGCCGATCTTCGAGGCGCTGCGCGAGGAGTTCGACTTCGACCGCCTGCTCGAGGACCTGGTCGAGGAGCCGAAGCAGGCCGAGTGAGACGTTACGGTGGTGGCTGTGAGCGGTGATCCCGGCACGGCCACCACCACTCGCCGATCGCAGGCCCCCGTCTTGGCGGCCGTGGCGGTCGGCGGTGGGATCGGTGCGCTGGCCAGATACGAACTGGCCACCACCTGGCCCACGGCCCCGGGCCACTTCCCCTGGACCACGTTCGCCATCAACGTCAGCGGCTGCCTGCTGATCGGCGTCCTGATGGTGCTGGTCACCGAGGTCCGCGTGGCGCATCCCCTGGTCCGGCCCTTCCTCGGGGTCGGCGTCCTCGGCGGGTTCACCACGTTTTCCACCTACGCCGTGGAGATCCACGGGCTGCTGAAGCCCGGCTCGGCGGGCGTCGCGCTCGCCTACTTCGGTGGCACGCTCCTCGCGGCTGGGCTCGCGGTCCTCACCGGGGTCGCCGTCACGCGCCGGCTGGCAGGCCGATGACGGCCGTCCTCGTCGTCGCCGGCGCGCTGGTCGGCGCGCCCCTGCGCTACCTCACCGACCGCGCCGTGCGGTCCCGGCACGACGGCCCGTTCCCGTGGGGCACGCTGCTGGTCAACCTGGCCGGCTGCCTGGTGCTCGGCGGCCTCACCGGCGCCGGCACCGCGTTGCCCGCCCCGCTGCTCGCGCTGCTCGGCACCGGTTTCTGCGGCGCGCTGACCACCTACAGCACGTTCAGCTACGAGACGTTGCGGCTGGTCGAGCAGAAGGCGTACTTCTACGCGGCGATGAACATCGTGGTCAGCGTCGCGGCCGGGATCGGTGGCGCGTATGCCGGATTTGCCGCTGTGCAGGCGTTTTTGCCGGTGTGACGAGGACCTCGCGCCGTGCCAGGCTGACGCCATGACCGATGCGATGCGGGCCGAGACCGTCAGGATCACCGGGCACGGTGGCGACGAGATCGAGGCCTACCTGGCCACGCCACTGGACCCGGCGCCACGCGGCGGGGTGGTGGTGATCCACCACATGCCCGGCTACGACGAGGCGACCAAGGAGATCGTGCGGCGCTTCGCCGTCCACGGCTACCACGCGATCTGCCCCAACCTCTACTGGCGCGAGGCGCCGGGCGCGGACCCCGACGACGCCGCCGCGACCGCCCGCGCCCAGGGTGGCGTCCCGGACGAGCGGCTCGTCGGGGACGTCGAGGGCGCGGCGAACCACCTGAAGGGGCTGGACGGCGCCAACGGCAAGATCGGCGTGATCGGCTACTGCTCCGGCGGGCGGCAGACGTTCCTGACCGCGTGCAGCATCCGGATCGACGCCGCGGTCGACTGCTACGGCGCGTTCGTGGTCAACGACCCGCCGCCGCAGATGGCCGGGATGAAGCCGCTGCTGGGGCTCGCGCCGCAGCTGTCGTGCCCGCTGCTGGGTCTGTTCGGGGCCGAGGACAAGTTCCCCTCGCCCGAGGAGGTCGCCACGCTGTCCGCCGAGCTCGACCGGCTGGGCAAACCACACGAGTTCCACACCTACGAAGGCGCCGGACACGGGTTCTTCTCGGTCGACCGGCCCAGCTACCGCCCGGAGGCCGCGGTCGACGGGTGGCGGCGGGTCTTCGACTTCTTCGGCGAGCACCTGGTTTGAGGAGAGACGACATGTGCACCTACCTGACCGAGCAGATCGAGATCGACGGCAGCGGCAAATCGGCGCGGGGGTGGATCCCGCTGACGCACGCCTCGGTGTACGTCGACCACCCGACACACGCGCAGTACACGCACACCGTGAACATCGACTTCCTCAACCCGGCGGAAGGGCCGTCGGCGCGGGTGCCGGTGGAGCTGACCGAGGAGGCCGCGCTGGCACTGGCGGACGCGATCCACCGGGCGATCGCCTCCGCGCCGAAGGGGCTCGCCTCGGCGAAGCAGCCGATGTGACCGTCGAGGACGGGCTGCCCACCGTGGCGGAGTACCGCGCGCTGCGGGCCGCGGTGGGCTGGCCGTCGCCGGCGGACGACGTGTGCCAGGCCGCGCTGGACGGCTCGGTGCACGGCGTGCTGGCCCGCGACGGCTCCGGGCTCGCCGGGATGGCGCGGCTGGTCGGCGACGGCGCGATGTACCTGCTGATCGTCGACGTGGTGGTGCACCCGCATCACCAGGGCGCCGGGCTGGGCAGGCGGATGGTCGAACGACTGGTGCGGGTCGCGGGCACACGACGTGTGCAACTCGTGGCGGCGGGCGAGGTCGTGCCGTTCTACGAGCGGCTGGGATTCGCTTGTGAGGCCAGCCACCTGATGGCGTACCGCACTCTGGGATGACCTGGGCGAATGGTTCACGGAGTCTTAACGTTGTCCGTGGTTGACCCCCATGGCCCGTTTTGGAGTGCTCTGTGTCCGCTGTCACCGACCGGCCCCCGGCCGGCAACTTCCTGCTGCGCTCGCCCACCTCGTGCGCCGCGCCGATTCCGGAGCCGGAGGCGCCCATCCGCTGGGTGCCGCTCGCGATCTCGGCCGCCGGGTCCGTCGCGCTGAGCTGGTACGTCTGGGCCACCTACGGCGGCAAGTTCGGCGCGCTGCTGGTCATCGGGCTGTTCCTCGGCCTCGCGCTGTACCACTCGCGCTTCGGGTTCACCTCGGCGTGGCGGCAGCTCATCGCGGTCGGCAACGGTGAAGGCCTGCGTGCCCACGCCCTGCTGCTCGGCACCGCCGCGACCCTGATCGCCCTGCTCATCGGCACCGGCACCGGCCTGTTCGGCACCACGCCGAAGGCCACCGCGGGACCGATCGGCCTCGCGTTGTTCGTCGGCGCCGCGTTGTTCGCCGTCGGCATGCAGCTCGGCGGCGCGTGCGCGTCCGGCACGCTGTTCGCGGTCGGGTCCGGGCAGTCGTCGATCGTGCTCACGCTGGGCGGGTTCATCGCCGGATCGGTCCTCTACACCTGGGCGTTCCCGCTCTTCGACGGCTGGCCGCAGGTGTCCGGCGTGCTGCTCGCCGACCACGTCGGCTGGTTCGGCTCGTGGGCCATCACCATCGCGGTGCTCGGGCTGGTCGTCGTCGCGACGCGGGTGGTCCAGGCGCGCCGCAACCCGCCGCCGGTCGGGGTGCCGCCCACCGCGAAGGGCTTCGCCCGCGTGTTCCGCGGGTCGTGGCCGCTGCTCGTCGGCGCGGTCGTGCTGGCCGTGCTCGCCGCCGCGGTCGTGCTCGTCTCGGGTGGCACCTGGGGCGTCACGTTCGCCTTCGCCCTGTGGGGCGCGAAGTTCCTGCAGCTGATCGGCCTGCACCCGGAAACCTGGGAGTTCTGGCAGACCACCAGCAACGCCAAGTCGCTGGCGAGTCCGATCTGGACGGACAAGACCAGCCTCACCGACATCGGCATCATCCTGGGCGCCGCCGTCGCCGCCGCGGCCGCGGGAACCTGGAAGATCCACTCGGAGATCCCGTGGCGCACGGCGATCGCGTCCGTCCTCGGTGGAATCCTGATGGGCATCGGCGCCCGGCTCGCCGGCGGCTGCAACATCGGCGCCTACCTGGCTGGCATCTCCACCGGCAGCCTGCACGGCTGGCTGTGGGGCATCTTCGCGCTGGGCGGCACGTGGATCGGCCTGAAGCTGCGGCCCCTGTTCGGGCTCGCCAACCCGAAGCCGGCCGACTCGATCTGCTGACCTTCCCAAGCCCTGGAATGGCAGGACAACCGCCGGGTTGTCCTGCCATTCTTCGTTGCGGGGAAGGAAAATCCCCGACAGAGAAAGGTGGGAACATGAAGAAGACCGTGATCCGGGGCCTCGTCGCGAGCGCCCTCGCCGGGGCGGCCGTGCTCGGCGCCGCGGCACCCGCGCTGGCCGCTCCCGCGCCGGGCGACGTGGCCGTGGTGGACGAGCCGGACACGACCAACCTCGACAACGCCTACACCTTCGCGCCGCTGGGCGTGCCGGTGATCGGCCTGGTCCGGTCGATCAACGCGGCGCCGGGCAAGCTGCTGCCGAGCTTCGGCTGAGGTTGAACACGGAAGAGCCCCGCGCCACCCACCTGGCGCGGGGCTTTTCTGTTTGGTCCGCTGGCACTGCCTGGCGCGGGGTCATGGACCGCCGCCTGCCGCCGGGCTGCGGAGGGGCCGGGCCTGCACACGAAAGAGCCCCGCGCCACCCACCTGGCGCGGGGCTCCTCCTGTTCCCGCTCAGCCCGCCAGTTCGGTCAGCAGGCCGTAGACCGGGGCCAGCACCGTGGTCGGCGCCCCGATCGTCGGGTCGAGCAGGGGGCCCGCGTCGGCTCCCGGGACGAGCCAGATCGGCACCTCGTCGGCGCTCGCGACGCCGCCGCCGAGCCCCAGCGCCGCGGCCGCGATCACGCCGCCCGCCAGCACCCTCGCCACACTCCTGCGCACTTGCACTCTCCTTTCTGCTCCGCCCGTCTCAACCGAGCGGAAAACTGATCGGCACTACTGTCCCCTGTGGAATGAAGAACCCGGCACCCTCACCCGGCACGTCCATGCCCGGCGCGTGCGGCTGTCCCGGCGCCATCGGCATCGCGTTGACCTGCGCCGCCGCGAACAGCTGCACCCGCGGCGGTTCGGGCTGCTCCGGGCCGAGCCACTGCCGGAACCCGGTCACCGTCGCCGCCTCGCCGGGGAACGCGTTGTCCAGCGCCACGGCGTAACTGACCGCCGCCTGCTCGCGCGGGTCGAACCGCAGCGGCACCGTCGAGCTGGCGACCGTGTTCACCAGCGGCCCGGTCAGCAACCACGGCGCGACGTACAGCCCGTACGGGTACGCCGGCCGCTCCCGCTGCGCCGCGGCCGCACCGTCCAGCGCCGACGCCGCCTGCGCCCACCCGGACACCACCACCAGCGCCGCACCGTCCGGCCGCACGGCGACACCACCAGCCGCAGCCGCGTCCCGGACCACCCGGGCCGCCTCCGTGCCCCGCGCCGACGAATCGCCGACGACCGTGATCGAGCCGGTCCCGCGGGCGGCCAGGAAACCGACGAGCTTGCGCAGCGCGTCCGCGTCCGCTTCGGACAGCGCGTCCGCCGGGCAGCTCGTCAGCACGTCCTTCCGCCCGGCGACCAGACCGCCCAGCGCGGTCGTCGCGCACTCCGGTCCGTCCGGGCTGGACGCCGTCGCGACCCCGCTCGCCGAACCGGTGTCCACCTCGATGGTCCGGCCGGACACCACAACCGAGCTGCGCCCCGCGGGCAGGTCGACCTCGGCCCAGAACCCGGAGGCCCCCGGCCGCGCGACCGCCTGGACGGCCGGCCCGTCCCCGACCGCGACCGACCCGGCCGTGGGCAGGTGGACGAGGTTCCGCCCGGGCCGCTGCGGGCTCACCAGCACCGGCGTGCCACCCGCGTCGGCGAGCAACGGCACCCCGGGCACCGGCAGCTCGGCCGGCTCCGGCAGAGCGACGAACGCGCTCCACGCCACGAACGCGGCCGCGACACCGACGACCGCGACCCGCCGCCACAACACGGCCGCCACGATCGGCAGCACGAACGCGGCCAGCAACGCGATCCCGAACCCGGTCTCGTACAGCCGCCGGTCGAACGCCACCCCGGACAGGACCAGCTGCACCGCGCCCGCCAGCGCCAGCACACCGCCGAGCGTCCAGGACAGCGGACCGAGCCGGGGCGTCTCCGCACGCGCCAGCGCCAGCGACGCCAGCCCGAACCAGGCGGCCGTCGCCCCGACGTAGACCGTGTCGATCGCGAACTCCACCCCGGACCGGCCCAGGGCGGTCTCCAGCACCAGCAACACCAGCAACGCCGTGGCCACCCAGCGGCCCACCGGCGGCCGTCGCGTGGTCAGCACCGGCACGGCGAGCACCAGCAGCGCGTGCACGACCGCGCCGACGGCGTTGACGTCGAAGGCCACCGCCGACACCACGGCCAGCACTGCCGACAGACCGCCCAGCACGGCGGTGACCTGCCACAACCGGCGGGGCAGCGTCTCCACCTGCGGCCGCAGCAGCCCGATCCCCGCGACGAAGGCCGTGGCGGGCAGCAGCACCAGCCGCACGATCAGCGCGGCCAGATCCAGCCCGGCGGAGCCGGTGACCGGATGGGACCCGTGGTCCATGAGTTACCTCTTCCGCGCACCGTCCGTGCGGGGCCGGGGACGGCCCCGCACGGAGAGCGCTTACTTCACGTCCGCGTCGGCGACGACGAACAGTTCCGAGTGGGGCTTCGCGTTGCCGAAATCGCCGTGCGGCCACGACTTCCGGTTGAAGTTGATGCCCACCTGGCCGGTGAACTCGTCGCGGAAGTCCTGGTCCACCGTGGCCTTGCCGTCCGGCGACAGCTTCACGATGTTGACCTTGTGGTCACCGTCCAATCCGGACCGGGCGACGAAGTAGTTCGACACCGCGAGCCGGTCCGGCGAGGTGACCTCGTGGTAGAAGCCGTCCTCGCCCAGCTCGAAGTTGTCGTACGCGCCCCAGTGCGGGCCCGCCCCCGGCGTGCCCGGGTTGATCGGCGCCGCACCGGCGAGCGTGGGCAGCACCCCGTTGTCCGCGCCGCTGCGCGCCTGCTCCTTGGTCTGGATGCCGGGACCCGCCCAGTCGGGACCCTGCGCGAGCAGGTTCTCGATGTTCAAGATGTAGACGCCACCGGTGGTGCCGGGGTCGTCCGGCCCGAGGGTGCCCTTCTGCCGCCCCTGGATGGCGCGGTAGAGGAACCGGTCGTCCGGGCTGGTCTGGATCCAGCCGCCGTTGGAGCTGGCGCCGATGCTGTCGTTGTTGCCCAGCGCCCGGTTCGCCGCGCCGTCGTCCCACACCTGGTACCAGTGGGGCTCGGCCTTGGTGATGTCCGGCGTGTAGAACACCGCGCCGCCCTGCATGGTCTGGGCGAAGGCGCCCCTGTGGCCGGGCAGGTTGGTCACTGTGGTCTCCATGACCGCGCGGCTCTCCGCGTAGAGCGGGTCGTAGTCCCCGGCGCGTGGGCCGTCCGGCAGGTAGGACACGGCCTTGAGCTTCGGGTTGTTGCGGTCGGAGATGTCCCAGGTCCGGACCGTCGGGCGGCGCAGGTACGGGGACGGCTGCTTGACCGGGTCGAGGATGATGTTCCGCGGCTCGGCGTAGTCGCTGGTCACCAGCGTGTTCAGGTCCTCGCGGGCCTGGATGCCGTGCGGGTTGGCGCAGGTCGGCTGGCCCAGCGTCGGCAGGTTCTCGCACAGCTTCGCGTTGTCGCCCTGCGGCGTGGCGGCCGAGGTCTGCGACAGGACCTGCGCGTTCTGGTCGAACCGCACGACCTCGCCGGGGCTGCCCGCGAAGCCGTTGCTGATCACGGTCTGGCCGTTGGCGTAGGTGTACGGGCCGGGCGCGACCGGGCCACCCATGTAGGTGCCGTAGGCCGTCCCGTCCTTGAGCACCCAGTAGGCGTCCGGGACCGACCCGCCGAGGGTCTGCGTCGGCAGGCTGACGCCCTTGAGCTTGAGCTGCGGCAACGCGCTCACGTCGAACGCGTAGGTCGCGGCCGCGAACAACGCGCCGGCGTAGATCGTGTCGCCCTTGTGCCACACGTACTGCATGTGGTGCGGCTCGTTCTCGACCAGCGGGCCGACCGTGGCGGTGTTGACGACCTTGCCGTACGTCGGGGAGCCCTCGGTCGCGTCGATGACGGCGAGGAAGTCCGGCCCGGGCAGCGCGTTCTTCGCCTTGTTGAGCCCGCCGCTGATGGTGCCGGGCAGGTTCTTGACGTCCTTGACGACGGTGTCCGCGATGTTCTCGTCGCCCGCCCACACGAGCAGCCATTCCTTGCGCTGCCCATTGTTTTCACTGCGAATTTTATTGACGTCGCCGCCGACCAGGTGGTTCTCCACCCAGTACTGCTTTCCGTCGGCCCCGGTTTTCGAATCGGTGACCACCTGCACGTCGGCGTAGGCGCTGCTCGTGCCCGTGTAGGTCACGGCGCCGGCGGCGAGTGCGACGGCCGCCGTGCCCGTCAGTATTTTTCGCCATGACGGCGATTTCAGGCGCATGCCTTCTCCATGTTCCGTTCCCTGAATCTGTGCCCGGGAATTGGGCGGAACGGAATGGTTCCGCGCGGCGCCGAGGGGTGTCAAAGCAGTGTCAAAGGTTGGGAATAACCCACGCAAAAAGTTCCCCGTGTCACCCTGACGAGTGACACGGGGACAGTGTCCAGTACGGACAGTCAGCCGAGCGCGTCCAGGTGCGCCCGCACCGGAGTGGAGAACGCCCAGCCCGACGAGGCGTCCCAGTTGACCGACCACGTCATCACGCCGCTGATGCCGGGCCACGCGGTCGACGGCACGTAGGACCCGCAGCCGGTCCGCGTCGCCAGGCAGTCGAGCGCCGCGTTCACCACCGAGGGCGCCACGTACCCGCTGCCCGCCGCCTGCGCGGTCGCCGGCAACCCGATCGCGACCTGGTCCGGCCGCAGCACCTGCAGCAGGTGGCAGGCCTGCGCGGTGATGAAGTCGACACTGCCCTGCGACACCACCCGTCCGTCGCACCCGAGCATCGAGCCGGAGTTGTAGTACTGCGTGTGCACGACGGTGATCAGCGGTTTCACGCTCTCGATCAGCGTCAGGTACCGGCCGCCGGGCTGCACGTCGAGCGTCTGCGGCGCCATCGTGACCAGGAAGCCGTCGCCCATGCGGTCGTGCACCTGGGTCACCGCGCTCGCGGTGTTCGCCGCGTCGAAGGTGCCCTCCAGGTCGATGTCGATGCCCTGGACGCCGAACTCGGTCGCGACGCGGGTGAACGAGTCGACGAAAGCGCTCACCCGGTCGGCGCTGCTCAGGTCGATGTTGCCCCGCTCGCCGCCGATCGACAGCACGATCGACTTGCCGGCCGACTTCTTGGCCGCGATGTCGGCCTTCAGGTCGGCGTCGGTGTAGCCGCCGAGCGCGTTCGACAGGTCAGGGTCCACGCCGAAGGTCACCGCGCCGGGCGTGGCGGGGTCGGCGTTGGCGAAGGCGAGCACGATGACGTCGTAGGCGTCGGGCACCTGCGACAGCTTCAGCGGCTGCGCCGAGTTCACGAAGTTCTGCCAGTAGCCGGTGAGCTGCTTGGACGGCAACGCGGCCTGCGCGGGCGTCCAGCCGAGCGCGACGAGGAGCCCGGCGAGCACGAGCACGATCAGTCGTTTCATGTGCGAGCCCTTCCTAGAACGGGGTGAGGGTGACGGTGCAGGACCGCGGGGCGGGGTCTTCGATGTAGGAGGCGAACCCGCCGACGTCGTCGAACGCGAAGCCGTACGCCCGCCCGTCCGCGGTGGCGGTGTGCATGATCCGGGCGTAGTGGTTGGTCACCGCCGTGCGGTAGAACGCGCCGGGGTCGGAGACCGGCTGGTTCGGGTTGTCCAGCAGCGTCGAGCGGTTCAGCGCGGCGCCGAGCAGCGCCGCGACCGGGCCGGTGAGCCCGTCGTTCGGCGCGGCCAGCGCGCCGTCGCAGAACAGGATGTCCCGTGTGGACGGTCGCCGGATCGGCGACGCGGTGCGGCCGGAGCCGTCCCGGACGACGAGGTTGCCGTCGGACCCGACGCGCCCGGTGAAGACCGCGGATCCGGTGTCCAGCCGCAGGTCCGTGCCCGCGTACTTGGCCCACACCGCGTCGGTGTAGCTGTCGAAGTACGTGGCGGAGAACCGGCCGGCGTCCAGGCCGTGACCGGGCGCGATCACCCGCAGGTCGTCCACCACCAGGTTCGCGAAGTCCGGCTGCGCCCGGATCTGGTCGAAGATCTGCGCCCGGCCGCCCGCCTTGAGTGTCCCGGTGCTCTGCGACGCGGCGCCGGTGAGCTGGATCGACAGCGGCACGCTGAACTGGTCGACCATCGTGGTGTTGCAGTGCATGCCCAGGTCGTCGAGCGTGAACTCGACGAAGTCGTGCAGGATCCGGTAGTTCGGGTCGCTCGCCACCCACCCCGCCGGGTACTGCAGTGCCGGGCGGCCGGCGCCGTCGGTGACGGCCTTGAACTTGAGCTTCTGCCCCAGCGCGAAGTACAGGCGCCCGGACATCGGCGGCACGTTGATCGTGGTGGCGCCGCTGGCGTTCAGCGGGATCGCGTAGTCGGTGAACCCGTCGGAACCGTTGTCGGACAACGAAACCGGCGCAATGGACCCGTCCGCGCGGACCCGGAACTGGTTGCCCGCGCTGTCGGTGCCGACCAGGTAGCACCAGATCGAGGTGTTCGCGAACTCGCCGCTGTCGTTGACGATCGTCAGGGGCAGCGCGGTGGCCGCGCTCGCCGGTCTGACGGAGAGCGCCACCGCTCCGGCGCTCGCGGCGAGGAGGAAGCTCCGGCGACTCAGCATCGGCAGACCCTTTCATCCGATCGAGTGGATGGTCTATACCAATGTGAGTGGCGCGCGCGGTAACGGACAATAGGCTCATCAGGTGAAGTGCTGACAGGCGTTGTCCGGTCGCGGGACGGCCGGGAAGGGGCGGCTGCCCGATCAGGCAGGCTGGAGGGTGTCGGCCTCTTCGGTCGGCGGCGGCGTGATCGGGTCGTCCGACGGGCGGCGGCCGTGCTGGGTGATCAGGACGACCGTGGCGCCCTGCTCGGCGCCTGCCGTGCCGATGGGCGCCTGCGCGACGACCACGCCCTCCTCGGGCGCGGGCATGCCCTCGGGCCCGGCGGGGACCAGCCCGGCGCGGCGCACGATCGAGCACGCGTCGTCCGCGCCGAGGCCAACGACGTCGGGCACTTCGACTACCGGCCGGTGCCGCCGCATGTGACCAGTCTAGGCGCAGATCGACGACGTGCGCCGCGATCCGGAACCGGGTATACCGGGCATGTCGACAACGACCCAGGGAGGACGCCATGGTGCACCCCGTGCCTCCCGGTCCCGAGCCCATTCCGCCCGGGCCGGGTCCCGATCCGGTGCCGCCACCGCCCGAACCGCCGGTGCCGCCGACCCCGCCGGAGCCCCCGATGCCGCCGCCCGATCCACCGCTCGGCATATCCTGATCGCGTGACGGTGACCGGCTGGCGACGAGCGGTGCTGCTGTGCCTGCTCGCGTTCGGCCTGGTCGGCATGCACCACATCGCCGGAGCGGACCACCCGGAGAGCGCGGTCGTGACCGTGGTCGCCCACGCCGGGCAACCCGACGGCGACCACGGCCACGGCATGACGCACGACGTGCTGCACCTGTGCCTCGCCGTGCTGCTGGCCGGGGTGCTGCTCGGCCTGTGGACGCTGCTGCGCGCGGTGCGCAACCCGCCGCTCGCCCGTCGCCCCGCCGGCCGTCCCCGCTCGCGGGCGCCGGACCGGCCGTCCGGTCGCGCGGTGCTCGCCGGCCTCTGCGTGCTGCGGCTGTGATCGGCGCTCGTCCGCCGAATTCGCAGTAGCAAACACATGAGAGGTTTCCTTTCCCATGCGCAAGACCATGGGCGGCCTGCTGCTGGCCGCCATCCTCCTGGCCGGTTGCGGGACCCAGCCGCACGAGTCCCACGGCACCACCACGACCGCGGCCGAGCAGCAGGCCGGTCACAACCAGGCCGACGTCGACTTCGCCCGGATGATGATCCCGCACCACGAAGGTGCGCTCGCGATGGCGGAGCTGGCGCCCGGCCGCAGCACCGACCAGCGCGTGCTCGACCTCGCCGCCCGCATCCAGCGGGCGCAGGACCCGGAGATCCAGCAGATGCGCGGCTGGCTCACCCAGTGGGCCGCGCCGGCCACGCCGATGGACCACTCGATGCCGGGCGAGATGGGCCACGACGACATGGCCGCGCTCGAGCACGCCACCGGCGCCGAGTTCGACCGGCAGTTCCTGCGGATGATGATCGAGCACCACCAGGGCGCGATCGAGATGGCGCGGACCGAGCTGGCGGCGGGCTCGAACGCCGACGCGAAGGCACTGGCCCAGCGGATCATCGACAGCCAGCAGGCGGAGATCGCCGAAATGCAGGCGATGCTCGCCTGACCAGCGGGCGGCGGGGCGGGCGTCCGCCCCGCCGTCACGGCCGCAGCGCGCCGATCCGCAGGCACACGCCCGTGGTCAGGGCGAGGATGCCGACGAACAACAGGAACACGTTCGCGGTCACCGCGCCCAGCCCGATCAGGAGCGCGCCGAACGTCATCAACGCCAGGCACCCCAGCCTGCGGAACCGGCCGAGGTGGTGGAACCGGCCCTCGCGCAGCGCTCTGGTCAGCTCGGGATCGCTGATCTCGAACCACTGCTCGATCGCCCTGAGCTGCTGTTGCTCGTTCCGGCTCAACATGGGCCGCCCCTGGGTCGCCGTCGACTGGTCTGCACCGGCGGATACCCGGATCAGCGCAGGTCAATCCGGGTGGCGATGGGTTCGACCGCTCGGGGTACGGCCGCTTCGCGTGTGGTGCGGCTCATCGCGGATCCCCTGGACCGGGTGGTTTTCCCGGTCCAGACCACGGGTACGCGGCGACGGTGCCAGACCAAAACGTGAGCGTCGCTGATCCGGCGGTGGTCAAGCGGGCGGTCGGCGCGGCGGCGATCGGCAACATCACCGAGTGGTACGACTTCGGCGTCTACGGCTACCTCACCACGACGATCAGCAAGGTCTTCTTCACCGACCTGTCCGGTCCGGTCGCGACGATCGCCACCTTCGGCTTGTTCGCGGTGTCGTTCCTGATCCGGCCGTTCGGCGGGCTGTTCTTCGGGCCGCTGTCCGACCGCATCGGCCGCAAGCGCGTGCTGTCGCTGACCGTCGTGCTGATGGCGCTGGGCACCTTCGCGATCGGCGTGGTGCCCGGGTACGAGGCGATCGGCATCGCCGCGCCGCTGCTGGTTCTGTTCGCCCGGCTGCTCCAGGGCGTCTCGACGGGCGGCGAGTACGGCAGCGCCATGACGTTCATCGCCGAGTACGCGCCGGACCGCCGCCGCGGGTTCCTGGGCAGCTGGCTCGAATTCGGCACCCTGACCGGGTACGCGTTCGGCGCGACGATCGCGACCGTGCTGACCGCGGTGCTCACCGAGGACCAGCTGCTGAGCTGGGGCTGGCGGATCCCGTTCCTGATCGCGCTGCCGATCGGCCTGGTCGGCCTCTACCTGCGGCTGCGGCTGGAGGAGACGCCGGCGTTCGCGAACTACGTCTCCGGCGAGGGGAAGCAGCGCGGGTCGGCCGGGCAGGAGTTCCGCACGATCTTCAGCCGCTACTGGCCCGCGATGCTGCTGTGCGCCGGGCTGGTGCTCGCCTGGAACGTGACGAACTACATGCTCACCAGCTACATGCCGACCTACCTGACCGACACGCTGCCCGGCCACGGCGAGGACGGGGTCGGGGAGACCGCGGCGCAGGTGCTGCAGATCGTGGTGCTCGTGCTGCTGATGGTGGTGGTCACGATCCTCGGGCGGCTGTCGGACCGGTTCGGGCGCCGCCGGATCGTGATGGCGGGCTGTCTCGGGCTGATCGTGTTGTCGTTGCCCGCCGTGCTGCTGCTCCGCGTCGGCGGGGACGTCGCGACGTTCGCCGGGCTGACCGTGATGGGCCTGACACTGGTGTGCTTCTCCAGCACGCTGCCCGCGACGCTGCCCGCGATGTTCCCGACGCACATCCGCGCCGGAGCGCTGTCGATCGCGTTCAACATCTCGGTGTCGCTGTTCGGCGGCACCACGTCGACCGTGATGGGAGCCCTGGTGGCCGGCACCGGCGACCTGAACTGGCCCGCGTACTACCTGATCGCGGCCGGTGTCGTCGGCGCGATCTGCATCCACCTGACGCGGGAGTCGGCGGGCCGGCCGTTGCAGGGCTCCCCGGCGATCGTCAGCCCCGACGAGCTGACCGGGTCACGCCGCTGAGGCGGCGAGCACGGGTTCGACGACCCGGCGGCGCGCCCGCTGCAGCGCGAGCGTCGCCACACCGGTGGCGGCGAGGGTGACCACACCCGCGACCAGCAGGGCCTCGCTCGCGCCGAGCCGCTCGCACATCCAGCCGAGCAGCGGGGCGCCGGTCGCGCCCGCGGCCGCGGCGATCGCGCCGTCGATCGAGAGCACGCGGCCGCGCATGTCCTCGGCCGAGTCGAGCTGCAGCCGGGTGCTCTTCGCGGTGTCGATGAGGACCGCGCCTGCCGCGATCGGCAGGATCACCGCGCCGAAGCCGAGCATGCCGGGCAGGAAACCGCTGACGGTCTGCAGGAAGCTCGTGACCGCGGCGGCGCCGAGCAGGAGCGGGACGGTGAGCTCCCGCACGCGGGCCGCGATGATCCCGCCGATCACCGTGCCGACGGCGAACACGGACGACAGCAGCCCGTAGCCCGCGGCGCCCGAGTTCAGCGGCCCTTGGGCCATGGCGGCCATGGTGACCTGGTAGTTGCGGCCGAGGCCGGACAGCACGAAGCCGAGCGTGAACAGGACGATCAGCACGTGGCTGCGGCGCACGTAGGCCACGCCGGCGCGGACCCCGGCGCGTTCGGCCTTGGCGACGGCGAGCGGGTGCAGTTCGGCCGTGCGGATCACCAGGACGGTGACGATGACGGCGACGAAGCTGGCCGCGTTGAGCACGAACAGGAGCGCGTCCCCGACCGCGGCGGCGAGCACGCCGGCCAGGCTCATGCCGAGCACGCGCCCGGCGGAGTTGATGATGCTGCCGAGGGCGAGCGCGTTGCCGAGGTCGTGGCGGGGGACGACCTGGCCCGCGAACCGGCCCAGCGCGGGGGATTCGAAGGCGCCGACCATGCCGGCGAGCGCGGTGAGGCCGTAGATGGTGGCCAGCGGCATGTCCTGCCACACCATGAACGCCAGCAGCAACGCGATGACCAGGTGGGTGGTCTGGCCGGCGAGGATGATCCGCCGGGGCGGGAACCGGTCGGCGATCGCCCCCGCCCAGGGGCCGATGAGCAGCGCCGGGAGGGTCGAGAGGAGGACCGACAGGCCGACCGAGGTGGCCGAGCCGGTGCGGGCCATGACGACCCAGTTGAGGCCGAGTACCTGCATCCACGTACCGGTCACCGAGACGAAGTCGGCGGTCGCCCACAGGCGGTAGTTGTGGTTTCCGAGCGCGCGGATCATCGGCGGCATTTCTCGCCGCAAGGGTGTTTCCTTCCGAAGGAGCCGGGGTAGTCCTGAACGGGTCCCGGCGGTGGGACGTGCTTGAGGCCTGGGCCGGTCGGGGCCAAGACCTGCTTTTCTGGGCACTCGCCCAGGCGCGTCACCACGCTACCGGCGGGTCAGCGAGCTGTCCTTGTGTCGATGGCTACAGCGGCCGCTGCTAACACTTCTCCGGTGTGGCGAGGGCCGCAGTCACACCCGGAACCGGAGCGGGGCGGAGTAGCGCCGGCGGGCGTGGTGCAGGCGCCGTCGCAGTGCCCAGGTGATCTTCCTGGCTTCCCGGCGCTGGTAGCCGAGGTCCACCTCCGCGCGGCAGGTGAACCAGACCGGCGCGAGCAGGTTCTGGTCGGCATCGGCCTGCAGAAAACCGACGCGCAGGTTCGTCCGGCGCACTTCGGGCTCGTGACCGAGCACGGCTCGCGCGATGCGGGTCGCGGTTTCCACGTCCGCGCTGGTCTGCACGTAGTAGCCGCCGCGGGTCCAGGCCTCGGTCATGATCCGATCCTGGCGCGATCAGGCCGCCCGTTCCAGGGCGAAGGCCGTCAGGAACCCGGCCGCCGTGATCAGGCCCGTCACCAGCTGCGCCTCCTCGAACGCCTCCGGCACCATCGTGTCCGCGATCATCGCCAGGATCGCGCCTGCCGCCACCGCCGTGATCACCGCGATCGTCTCCGGCGCCGCGCCGCCGAGGAGCAGGTTCCCCAGCAGCGCGGCGGCGCCACTGGCCAGCGCGATGCCGCCCCACACCCCGAACACGTACCGCGCGCTCCGGCCCGCCTGCTTCATGCCGGCCGCGCTCGACAACCCCTCCGGCACGTTCGAGATGAACACCGCGGCCAGCACGGACACGCCGATCCCGCCACCGCCGAGCAGCGACAGCCCCAGCACGACCGACTCCGGCACCCCGTCCAGCAGCGCCCCGATCGCGATCGCGCTGCCGCTGCCCCGCACCTCGTCCTCCGAGGGCTGCCGGCCGTGCGACCGCTTCCGGTGCCGCGCGCCGCGCCGGGCCAGCGCGACGTTCGCCAGCACGTACGCCACGGCCCCGCCGAGGAACCCGAACGCCGTCGGGAGCAGGCCGCCGGTGCGCTCGGCCTCGTCCACCAGGTCGAAGGCGAGCGCCGAGATCAGCACCCCGGCCCCGAAGGCCATGATCCAGGCGACCACCCGCGACGGTACGCGCGCGAACCACGCCACCGCGGCGCCGATCACGAGCGCCGCCCCACCGACCAGGCCTCACACCCCGGCTTCGAGCCACTCCGGCATCCGCACCTCCCGCGTCGTGTCCGGGGATCATCGTCGCGCGGCGGGCGTGGTTCTGCTCGGTACGGCGCGGTGGAAAGCGCTTACAACGGCGGTGGGCGGTCCGTCCTAACCGGACGAGCTCTCCCGGCCCGGCCTGCGTTCACGTAGCGCGTCGAGCTGTTTGCGCACGTCCTCGACGTCCCAGCGGTACTGGCCGCCGGGGGTGACGAGCACCGGCCGGATCCAGCCGCGCTCGGCGTAACGGCTGATCGACCGCCGGGACAGGCCCAGCTCGGCCGCGAGTTCACCCGAGCCCACCGTACGTCGGCGTGCAGTCATGATCGTCACCGTATTGGGTGACCCGCCGGGGCCGCGCGGCCCATGGCCCGGTTGGCCCGCATAGCCTCCATGTCCTTGTCGGCCAAACCTTTTACCGGGTGGGGTAACGGGCCCGCCGAGCCGTCCGACTTCCGGGTCGGGAAGGGGCGACATGTCGAGATGGCGCCGGAGCGACACGGTGAGCCGCCGCGTGTTCCGGCGCGTGCGGTGCCCCCGGTGCGGACGGCGGCGGCGGGAAATGCGCGTGTTCGGCACGCTGCGGCATGACGCGTCCGGGAACCTCAAGCCGCGGTGGCAGGTCCGCCGCGAACTCGATGCGCAGGCCGGCGCTTGGCGCCCCGAGCCGCGCTGTGACCGCTGCCGCTAGTTTTAGAGCAGGTGCTCTGTTACTGTCCGGTCATGCCCCGGCCACGCGTGCACGACCTCGACCGGCTGCTCGACACCGCCGAGCGACTGGTCGCGGAGGACGGCGCGGTGTCGGTGCGCAGCCTGGCGAGCGCCGCCGGCGTGTCGAACGGCGCGATCTACCACGCGTTCGGCTCGATCGCGGCGTTGCTCGGCCGGGTGTGGCTGCGGGCGGCGACGGACTTCCTGGACCTGCAGTCGGAACTCGCCGACGCCGCCGTGTCGCCCGAGGACGCGGTGGTCGCGGCCGCCGCCGCCCCGGCCGTGTTCGCCGAGCGGCGCCCGCACGCGGCGCGGATGCTGCTGACCGTCGACAAGGACCAGCTGCTCGGCCCCGGTCTGCCGACCGAACTCGCCGATGCCCTGTTCGCACTGGACAAGCGCGTGGTGGCGTTGCTGGTCCGGCTGTCGCGGGCGATGTGGGACCGGCGGGACGCGGTGGCGGTCGGCGTGATGACGACGTGCGTGGTCGACTTGCCGACCGCGTTCTTCCGGCGGGAGCTGGACACCAGCGCCGACCACCGGGACCGGCTGGCCGCCGCCGTGCGGGCCGTTCTCGCTGTGCCACTTCGACCGAAGGGATGATCGTGCTGCATTTCGAAGACCCGGTGTACGTGCTCGACCTGGGCGCCGACGAGAACCGGTTCGCGCCGGACTGGCTGAAGGGCGTGCACGCCGCGCTCGACACGGTCGCCGGGAGTGCGTCCGCGCTGGTGACGATCGGGACCGGCAAGTTCTACTCGAACGGCCTCGACCTGGACTGGCTCTCGGCGCACGGCGACCAGGCGCAGAGCTACGTCGCCGACGTGCAGGACCTCCTCGCGCGCGTGCTGACGCTGCCGGTGCCCACGATCGCGGCGGTGAACGGCCACGCGTTCGGGGCGGGCGCGATGCTCGCGATGGCGCACGATTTCCGGATCATGCGCGCCGACCGGGGCTTCTTCTGCTTCCCGGAGGCCGACATCAACATCCCGTTCACCCCCGGCATGGCGGCGTTGATCCAGGCCAAGCTGACTCCGGCCGCCGCGATCGCGTCGATGACCACGGGAACCCGCTTCGGCGGCCCGGACGCGCGCGAGCTCGGCCTGGTCGACGACACGGCGAGCGAGGCCGAGCTGCGCGACCGGGCGGTGGCGAGGGTGCGCCCCCTGGCCGGCAAGGACCCGGGCACGCTGGGCACGATCAAGGCGACGATGTTCGCGGGGGCAGTGTCCGCGCTGCGTGCCTGAGGTTCGCGACCGTCCCTTGAGGACGGCCGTTACCCGTGCTGGGGGGAGAGGACGTCCCGGTGCTTGCCGGTGGTGAGCCGCAGCCAGGCCTCGGACCAGCCGCTGGAGACGGCGATCTCGTCGATGACGCCGGTGGGCAGGCACAAGCGCCGAACCTCCGCCGCCGCGTCATCGCCCCGCGCACGAAGCCGCTCCAACTCGGCGATCAGTTGGCCGACGGATTCGTAGCGGGTCCAGGAGGTGTCGTGGTCGCCGCTGCGCAGGATCAGGAGCAGATCGTCGATCAGCGACTGGACCGGGCTCATCGAGGGATTCTGACGCCGCGGGTCTGGTGACGGCAAGCGGCTGGCGCGCGGACCCCCGCCCACGAACAGCGCGAAGCCGGCATCTGCGGGGTTCTCTTCGATCTCGCCCACGACTCGGACTAAGACGGGCTGGCACCAGGATCAGCGGCGAGGGACACGGACAATTGAGGTTGCCCGGCCAGTGGGTAGTCGTACCACCCGTCTGCTCGCTCGGCGTCCGTTGCCGGAAGCGCCTCTTCGACCGCCTGCACGACGACAGGTGCTCCAGCGACTTGTGAACGTTGGTCTCGAAGACCCACCCGTGAACTTAGTCGCTGCCCATCTGAGGCCGGTGCGAACGGAGGGCACTGCGCCAGACAGCTTCGAACTCCTCGGCGTCGATGACGAACAACGTGAAGTCCGCATCGGCCGCGATCTCTTCGAGCGGCGGTTCCGGCTCCTGGCCCAGAAACGTCGTGCCGATGGAAGTCGACTCATCTGCGTAGTCCTGGCGGCCGTCTCGGTACAGGTCGACCTTGCGGGTCTCGTAGCCGTCGTCGCCGGTCTCGCTGTAGAGGAGAACCGGTTCGTCAGGGTGGTCGTGGTGCCAGATCACCTTCTTGTAGCTCGGCATCGGTCCTCTTCTCCGAACGGTGCCGGGGCCAGGGGGTAGTCGTTGTCTTCACCCGTACCGCCGAGGACGGCCCGGCAGACGCGTTCGACTTCATGGTCCGCACGCCGCGGCGCATGGCTCCGTCCCGATCAACAGAAACCGTCCACAGCCTGGCTGACCAGGCGAAAGAGTGGGGCGCCTGGGGCTCGAACCCAGAACCTACGGAGTAGTTGACCACTTGGCGGGTCGTCTGCCGTTGGTTGTTGATAGCGCCGATGAGCTGCCCGGATCGCGAGTGCAAACGCTCGCCGTTGCGGGCTGCTTGTCGGCGTCTGCCGTCGTTTCGTGGGGAAAAAGCGGGGAGATGATCTTCCGTAGGCTATGGGAAATATGGGTCATATATGCCATAGTCTCTCCCATGCGACGTGATCCAACTGAAGCAGTACGGCGAGCAGTCGGCAACTTGATCCGAGAGCTGCGGAAGGAACGAGGGTGGAATCAGACCCAGCTAGGAGCGGCGGTCGGGGTGGATCAAAGCACGGTCTCGGAGTGGGAGCGGGGCGCCGCAGTGCCGCGAGAGCTGCGGGCGATTGCAGACGCGCTCGGTGTGCCGTTCGACCGGTTCAGGCAGGTTATTGAAGCGGCCGCGGCCGCTGCTGATGCCGTTGAAGAGGCAATCCGGTCACAGTCGCTTCTCTCCAAGGAGTCGATGGAGGCGCTGGTTGTCATGTACAGGAAGGTACTGGCAGCCGACACCGCCGATCTTGGCCGAAATTGAGCGGGCACAACTTTCCACGCTGTCCCGCTGAGGTGATCTCCTCGCGGCGCGGGCTCACCCCTGCCAGGCCGGGTGGTGCCGGTCAAGGGTTTGCCGGAGGCCGCGAAGCGCCCTTGACCGGTGCCGGCCGGGCTGGCTGCCCTCGGGCGCGCCGTGAGGAGGTCACCGGTGCCTTTCCTGATCTCCGAAGCGGTGCCGGGTCCAGGGCGGAGCCCTGGCCGCCGGAGGCAGGGTGTGAATGCGCCGGGACCCCCAAAGCAACGTGCGGCAGCCACTACTCCTCAGCGCGAGGGAGGTACCTGCGGATGGTGCGAGGGGTGGGGAGGCCAGCGCGCCTATGTTCCTCGTCCACCGCTGTTGCGAGTTCTTCGATGATCTTGTCTGCTCGTACCGTGAGTCCGAGCCAACTGGCTCCGGTCCCCTTCTGGCCTACCCACGCGACGACGGTCGCCCCCTCGCGGTCCCCGATCAGGATCCCGCTCGGATTGGTATTGAGCGTGACCACGTCCTTCACTGCGACCGAGTACCTCCGCCACGGGTTCCGGACCAAGATCTCGCTTCCGGTAAGGGTCATCCGGGGCCACCACACCATGCGGTAGATCGTGATGAGAGCAAGCACCATGAGGACGGCGACGAGCACCGCGTCCAGGTCCTGTGTTCCGTCCAGGAGGCCGTCATGCATGGCTAACGCGCCGATGGCCGCGAAGCCGAGGGACGTTAGCAGGGCGCCGACCTTCAGAACCGGCCCGATGCGCCATTCCTGCACTTCCACGCAGCGATCGTACGGGGGGCAACCGGTTGAAGTTCAACTCGCGATGACGTTGCGATGTGGCGTCGACGTGTTGCGGCACGCTGCGCCTTGCTCGTGGGACAAAGAGTCCACAGCGTCGGCGACCGCCGGCCGAAGCGGAGCGGCAGGCCGAGCGGTCGCGCGGCGCGCTTGCGCGCCGCCTTGATCCCATAGAGCCAAATTCGGCAACGACACCCTGATCACGGATGGCTGTCCCTTGGGTAACAGATCATGCAGGCATGATGCGTATCTGATCGCTTACGCGAAGTAGTAGGGCGGAGAGATCGGAGACGTTGATGCCACGACCGCCGTCAAAGGCCGCGAAGGCCTCCCTATATCGACTCACACTCAAGTCGGATCAAGACCTTGTGCTTGGGATTCAGAAGAAGTACCTGGAGGGCGAAAACAGGTTTTCTACCGAAACAGTCAATATAGCAGGAATCGATGGCTTATTTGTTTACGGCGAAATTCCTAACGATGAGCCGGCGTGGACAAAACATGCGGTCTCTGTTACATCTTTCCAGTTCTCGGTTAGGAATCAAACGTCCGCCGGTCTTCTTCTGCTAAGAATCGACAAGAGTGATGACCATGCTTACTGCATATCATGGAGTATGGGTCATCTTCTCATCAACAGCACTCATATCGATGATGGGTTCGGGCTGAGATTCGCACTACGCAAGGCTGACCCGGATGACGTACGTTCGTTGACCTCGCATTCGATCGACACTGTTCCGAGAACTTCAAGGACGTCCGTCATCGGTGGTGCGCCACTCGGGTCTTTCGGGCTGGAAGAGATCGGGGAGATAGTAAGTCGATTCGTTGGTCAAGTAAGCTCCGAAGGTCTTTCGTGTTACGTCAAGCCTTCGTCCATCAAGGTTGGCGACAAGACGATTGCAGGTAGCCCGAAGAAGATAACAGTCAGAGGTGCCGACTCCCTTGGAATCCCTTTGGCCAAGTCTCCTTCGGAATTGATCGCAGACTTGAAGCTGATTGATTCGATTGTTGAGAAAAGCGCCCCGCGTGAAGAGTTGAAACATTTAGAGAATACACAACCACTTCGCCCAGGGAATCCGAAGATTGAACTACTTGAGCAACAACTGGCCAACGACCTGTGCATTGGAGGTAGTGGGCTGGCACTCTCGTGGCCGGCGGAGTTCGACGAAGAGCCAGGGGAGGTTTCGAAGTATCGAATGTCGAACACCGGTGCCGGTCGTCCAAGAGAGTTCGATGAACTGGAACTGGACTGTTTCCTGGAGATCCTCGATGAGCTTGAGCCGGATCTGCGCTTGCGCCGCTTACGCTCTATCAAGGTTCAAGCTAGGGCTGAAGGTGGCACGCCAATGACTAGAGAGATTCCTGGTGATCGATGGCTAACCTATCAGCTTGACTTCGGGGAGCAGCGCTACGTGCTACATAGGGGCAGATGGTATAACGTGGGTGGCGCGTACCTCGACATGCTCAAGGCCAAGGTTGAGCGCATATTTTCTAACAAATCCAGTGTATCTCTCCGCGCATGGCCGAAACAGATTAAACAAAAGAAGTCCGATGGTGCAGAATACATCGGTTGGGCGAATGAGCGCGTGTACAACGATCACGTAATGGGAAGTGTGAGCGGCTTCGTATCCCTCGACAGAAAGCTCGTTTACACCGCGCAGCATCCAGGCGGATTTGAGGCATGCGACCTGTTGAGCCCCGAAGGATATTTAGTTCATGTCAAACGTTTGGACGACTCCGTGGCAGCGAGCCACCTATTCAACCAAGCGATGAACTCTGCCGAAGCGCTTCGGCGGCAGCCTGACGCCTTAGAGAAGTTTCGCGCAAAGGTCGAAAGTGTCAGCGGTGGCCGACGCAAACTCCCCGCCGATTACCGGCCCTCTGTCGTAGTCATCGCATTCGCGGGCAAAGGGGCTTCTCCCGGCGATCTCTTCACGTTCTCTCAAGTGAGCTTGAGTCGATGTGCCGACAGAATTGACAGCCTCGGAGGGATGGAGTTGCAGATCGCATTCATTGAAGAAAGCGACGAAATTGTGACCGATGCACCCTTAGTGGATGAATCGAATTAGAGCAACCGCCTTGTCGTCGTGTAGTTTTGCGCGAGGGAGGTTGCGGCCATTTGGGTCCCCCACCTCTTCCCATGATTGACAGCGACGGAGAATTTCCCGAAGGAACGACGTATCGACGTTCGGGTCTACCAAGCTGTCAACGATATGGAGATGCTTTGCTGTGTTGAAGGTGCCGTCGGTCGCTAGTACGGCCCACGGCGTGCCACTGGTCATCCTTAAGAACTGATAGGCATGTTCCGCGGCAGCTGGGTCTGTTTCGGCGATCCAGTAGCCACCGGCGCGGTTCCGGTGTTGGGCCTGCTGAGTCTGTAGCTCGCGGAGCAGGGCTTTGTGTTCGTCGTCGAAGCCGTGGCCGGCGGCGAGGCGTTCGCGGTACTTGCGGCGGGGTTCGAGGTCCAGGCGGTCGATTCGGTCGTCCGTGAGGATTTCGCCGCCGGGGAGGACCACCGTGTTGTCACCGAGAAGCAGCAGGTCAAGGTGCTCGTCGCGTTCGCGGGCGATCGTGACCGTGCTCGATGGGGACTCCCCTGCTCGAAGGTCGTAGTGGGCCGCGGTTGCTTTGATGCCCTCGGCCAGGATCTCTTGCAGGTCGGCGGCCGGGTCTGCGGTTAGGGCGTCCGCCAGGAAGCGGCCGAGGTAGTCGGCGTAGGCGGAGGCTGGGACGGGCACCGGGACGAAGGCGGATGCGCCGTCGAGGAGGATGACGGCGTGCGGGGTCACGAAGATCTTGTCGGCGCTCTCCTCCATGGGCGGGAGCTGCGCGGTTGTGACTCGCATGTGTTCACCAAACGTAGGGTCCTGTGGCAAGTTCGCTGTCGGTGATGGTGAGCCCGTCGTAGGTCGCTCGCACGACCAGCGACATCGGCTGCTGTCCGACCTGCCGGAACACGTCGGCGAGATGCGCTCGGAGGTAGTGCGTCGCGCCGAGTGATCCGATGCCGTGGATACCCGCGATGTGGATGATCACACGGTTGTCGATCATGTGCCGGGCCACATACGCCACGTCGGCCGGCTGCGGCGTGGGCTCGTCGGAAGGCGAACCGATCCGCGTGCCGTCCTCGGGCTGCTCGATCCACCACCGGCCGCCGTCCTCGATCATGGCCAAGGCGGGGTCACGGGAGAGCAGGTCAGCGCCGATGGGAGCGGACTTCGGGCCGCAGACAACGATCGTGTCTCCGGCCGGCGGCTCGGTCCGGTCGGGCTCGATCTGGTAGCGGGAGGTGGCGAGGGAGAGCGCGGTCAACAGGGCTTCGAGCTGGTTGGCGGTCTCGGCGTCCTCGGCGGCGATCAGCGGGCGTTCGCGGTCGGTCGTCTGGTACCGGTACGGCACGCCGATGCTCACCGGGCCGACGCCGAAGAACGCTCGCTCGGCGGCCGGTGCGGTGCTGCGGATCTGGGTGATCCGGCCCTTGGTGATGCCGAGCGCTCCGGCGATCTCGGTGTAGCTCATGCCCAGCTCACGGTGCGCTTCCTCAATCGCGGCCTTCCGGAGCCGCGCCAGCTCGGTCGCTCGTTGCTGGTAGGTCGTGAGCAGCTCGGTTGCGCGCTTGCCCCGCCGGATCGGGTCGGGGTCGCGCCGGACGCTGTCGAAGTCCTCGGTGCTCACAAGCGCGGAGTTTAGACCCCCTTGACGCCTCCCGTCAGGGGCCGGTACATTGCTGTTTAGACCCCCTAGACACGCCAGGGCGCACTATGGAGCGGGTGTTTAGGGGCCTAAACCGGCCGAGAGGGCCACGACACGAGGAGTTCGAAGAGATGGCGATCAGCAGGGGGCACCGGTTCCCGGTCGAGTTCGATGAGGCGTTTCCGCAGGGTTTGGTGATGGTGGGCGAGGTGTCGCCGGACAACGAGTACCAGTCGCGGGAGGACCGGGCGGCGGGTCGTCCGGCTCGGCAGCGGGTGGACGAGATCACCGGTAAGCGGCAGTGGAAGGTCACGGTGACCGACCCGTCGGAGCCGAACGCGAAGCGGGCGTCGTTCGAGGTGACGTTGCTGGCTGATGTGCAGCCGGTGCCGACCACGGGTGAGGTGCTGCCGGGGATGCGCCCGGTCGAGCTGGAGGGCTTGACCGCGGAGCCGCGTGTGGCTGGCAACGGTGAGTTCAAGTACCAGTCGTACGTGTTCCGGGCGTCCGGGTTCAAGGCGGTCAACGCGGGTGGCGGCCGGGGCAAGTCGCAGGGCGGGCCGGCTGAGTCGGCCAAGGCCGCGTGACGGATGTGGTCACGATGACCTGCCACGACACCAAGCCGCCCAGGTTTCGGCTGAACGAGCAGCCGGGTCCGCCGGGCTACATGTACGAGAACGTTGCGAACCACGTGGCGGCGCGGATCGAGGCGGGGGAGCTGCCTCCGCACACGCCGCTGGCGAGCGAGCGGGAGTTCGCCAAGGAGTACGGCGTCTCGCTCGGCACCGCCCGGCACGCGATCGAGATCCTGCGCAAGCGCGGCCTGGTGATCACGATTCCGTCCAAGGGCACGTTCGTGACGGACCGGCGGAGTTCCTGAACCCGGCACGGGGACGAGTGAAGGAGTGTGACCGTCCCGCTCGTCCCCGTGCCCATCCCACCCACGACCACGAGGGGAGGTGATGGTGGTGTCGCCGAGGCTACCGCGCTCCCGACGCCGCTGGTTCATCCGGCGTCGGTGCTGGATCTGCGGAGGACGGCAACGAGTGATGCGAGACAAAGTGCTTGTCTGTAAGGCCTGCCAACGGAAGTCGACTGAAGGCCTCTGAGTCCGGATAGGACGAAAGCCAACGCGCGAAGGGTTCGTGCGGCGATGTCGTGCGCCCTGATTCACGTCCCGAGTTGTTAGGCGCAGAAGCGGTACCTGGCTACCAACCTTTCCCGCTTCTGCGCTGTCCACACCTGACGGAGCAGACGTTGAAGACCATAGACAACCGTACACAACCAGCGTCAAGAGACCGCGTCCCGGCGCGGTGCAGTGCGTGCCGCAAGTTCGCCCGTTTGGCACCGGGGGACACTGAGTGCGCTACGGGCGCGGGGCGGCTGCCCCTGGACATTCCGTCTGGGGGTGGCCGCTGATGGACGCGCACACCCTCGGAGTTCTCCTGCTCGGCAGTGGCGCCCTGGCCGTGGTCGTGTGGGTGCTGCACAAGCTGGGCAAGGCCCTGGCCGGCCTCGCGGAAGCGCTGGCCGCTGCTGCGGTGGTGTTCCTGGCGTTGTGGTGGCTGTGCAAGGGCCTGTTCTGGGTCCTCGCGCAGATCGTGATGCATCCGCGCACCAGCCTCACCGTGGTCGCGGTGGCGGCCTGGTGCTACTGGCTCGGCTGGCTCTCGCTGGTCGTCACCCTGACCGTGGTGGCGTCGGGCCTGGTGTCCTGGCGGTGGTTCCACCTGGTGTCCTACGACCAGTGGGCGGGGCGGGTGCTGCGGACGTGGTGGCAGAAGTGGGCGATCTACATGCCCAAGCTGCCGGAGTGGCTGCACGCCTGCGGTCTGAGCGTGAAGGACGACGCGATCCCCGTTGACGTGACGGTGACGTTGGTGGGGCGCAAGAAGGTGTCCCGCGAGCAGCGGTCGGCCGGGGTGCGTGTCCCGAAGGTGAAGCGGGTGCGCTCCGGGCCGTCCTGGGATGAGGTTCAGGTCCGGTTGGTGCCGGGGCAGAAGCCGGAGGACTTCGACGACGCCGCTCGGGCGCTGGCCTCGGCTCGGAAGGTGTCGCGTTGTCAGGTGCGGGAGATTGCGCCGAACGTGGTGTCGATCGACTTCCAGCGTCGCAATCTGCTCGCCGCGCCCGTGCCGTGCCCGGAGATCGGGGAGCGGGCGGTGGATCTGCGGCGGGTGTGGTCCGGGCGCACCGAGTACGGGCAGGACTGGCACGTCCCGCTGCACGGCTCCGGAAGTCACACCCTCGTCGCCGGGGCCAGCGGTGCCGGGAAGAACTCGATGATGTGGTGTCCGCTGGTGTCGATCGCCCCGGCGCTCCGGGATGGGCTGGTGCGGGTCTCGGGCATCGACCCGAAGGGCATGGAGCTGGCCTACGGGCGCGGAATCTTCCACCGCTACGCGGTCACGCCCAAGGACGCGCTCGAAGTCCTGGACGAGCTGGTGGCCGCGATGGATGCCCGCAAGGCCGAGTTCGCCGGGCGGGTCCGGAACGTGCCGATCAGCGCCGAGAACCCGCTTGAGCTGGTCGAGTTCGACGAGATCGGCGCCCTGACCAAGTACACCGACCGCAAGACGCGGGAGCAGATCGTGGAACGCGTCGCGCTGCTGACCACGCAGGGCCGAGCTCTGGGCTTCACGGTGCGCGGGTATGTGCAGGAGCCGACGAAGGACACGGTTCCGGTGCGGGAGTTGTTCCCCCGCCGTATCTGCCTGCGGGTGACCTCGAAGTCGCACGTCGGGATGGTTCTTGGTGACCAGGCGTACGAGCGGGGTGCGTGGGCGAACCGGATTGCCGAGACCGAGGCCGGCGTCGGCTACGTCTGGGGCGAAGGACTGCGCGAACCCCTCCGTGTCCGGGCCGGGTGGGTGCCCGACGACACCGTGAAGGCCCTGGAAGCGTTCGTCACCGGCCGCATTGCTTCGATCGGGGGTGCGGCGGCATGACCAGCCATGACGTGGTGCCCTACCTCGACGCGCTGCGGGATCACCTCGTCCGGCATGCGGTGCCCTCGCCGGTGTCGGTGGAGTGCACGACCTGGCGGGAGCCCGTGGCAGTGCACCTGCACGAGGTCGGTGTGGACGGGCTCGCCTCCGCGCTGTTGGCCTGGGCTCGCACGCTCGACGGCGTGACCGTGACCGGGAAGCGGATCGGCAACGGGCAGTCGGTGTGCCTGACCGCCGTGGGCCGGATGGCCACCGGAGTTCCGGTGCACGTCTGGGGCGCTGTCCGGTACGAGCGGGCGGTGTTCCCGGACCTGCCGCGCGGGGTGGAACAGGACGTGGAACTGGCCACCCTGCACGGCTGGGCTCGGCGGGAGGTGGCTGCGTGAGCACTCGTGCTGAGCGGATGCGGCTGCCGCTCTCGGCGGAGGTTATGAAGGCCACGGCGGAGAAGCACGGGGTGTGCGTGCGGCCGTTCACGATGGAGGTCGGCGACCCCGACACCGGCGAGCTCCGCTACGTAGCCGTGCCGTGCGGCTCGACCGTGGAGAGTGTCTGCGCGCCGTGCGCGAAGAAGGCGAAGGCGTTGCGGATGGCGCAGTGCCGGGAGGGCTGGCACCTCACCGAGGAACCCGACTTCACCCCGGCCCCGCCCACGGCTGAGCAGAAGGAGCTGATGGAGTTTCGCGCCGATTTGGTGGC
This sequence comes from Amycolatopsis tucumanensis, assembly GCF_021654135.1. Classification (GTDB taxonomy): domain Bacteria; phylum Actinomycetota; class Actinomycetes; order Mycobacteriales; family Pseudonocardiaceae; genus Amycolatopsis_E; species Amycolatopsis_E tucumanensis. Next base: position 145,879 of record NZ_JAKGSD010000004.1, read on the forward strand.
GCGATACCGGGAGGCGGTCGAGCACGGGGAGGAAGGCCAGGCCGACGAGTTGCGGGAGGAGATCCGCGGGGTCGATGAGGAACTTCGGCAACTCGGCATGCGCGGCCGCTTGCCCTCGCCGGATCTGCCGGGCAAGCGGCCGGTGAAGCGGTCGACGAAACGGCGGCAGGACGCGCCCAACCTGCCGCGGAAGAAGGTCGCCAAAACGACAGTGGGCCGGGAGTACGCGGGCAAGTTCCGGCCGTCGATGTTCGTGACGCTGACCTGCGACACCTACGGCCGGGTGCGAGAGGACGGGACGCCGGTCGACATGGCGAGCTACGACTACAGGCGGGCGGCGCGGGATGCGGTGCACTTTGCCTCGCTGGTGGATCGGTGGTGGCAGAACCTCCGCCGGGTCGTGGGCTGGGATGTGCAGTACTTCGCGACAGTCGAACCCCAGAAGCGCACCGCCCCGCACCTGCACGCGGCGTTGCGGGGGTCGATTCCGCATGAGGTGCTGCGGCAGGTCACCGAGGCCACCTACCACCAGGTCTGGTGGCCGCCCCATGACGAGCCCATCTACGGCGGGGATCGGCTGCCGGTCTGGGATGCCCGGGCGAAGGGGTTTGTCGATCCGGAGAAGCACGAGCCGTTGACGCCGTGGGAGGAGGTGGTGGAAGAGGTCGAAGAACCCGCCCACGTGGTGACCTTCGGGCGGCAGGTGCACTCCAAAGGCATCCTCGGCGGCACCGAAGAAGCCGGACGCCACATCGGCTACCTGACCAAATACCTCACCAAGTCCACCGGCGAAGTGGTCGAAGCCACGAGCGCCCGGCAGCGGGAACACCACGACCGACTCCACGCCGAACTCGCCATCACCCCGTGTTCGCCCCGCTGCGCGGTCTGGCTGCTCTACGGCATCCAGCCACTCGGCGCGACCAGCAAGACCACTCCGGGGCACTGCAAGGGCAGGGCGCACCGCAGGACCACGCTCGGGCTCCCCGGCCGGCGGGTCCTGGTCTCCCGGAAGTGGTCGGGCAAGTCCCTGGCCGACCACAAGGCGGACCGGAAGGCGTTCGTGCGGGACATGCTCGCGAACGTCGGCATCGTCAAACCCGAGGAAGACACCTCGCGGCTGATCTGGCGCAAAGTCCAACCCGGCGACCGAGACGCACCACCCCGCGCCCACCTGCTCATGCGGGCCATCGCGGAACGGATCACCTGGAAAGCCGAGTACGACCGCGCACTACTCGCCGCAGGGCCACCACCAGGCGTTCCAGAAACTTCGGCAATTCCGCAAGCTGCCTGATCAGAGGGGGTCTGACATGGAGAACGTGAGCAAGATCGGCCGTCTCTGGACCGTCGACGACGTGTCCGAGTACCTGGGCATCCCGGTGGCGACGCTGTACCAGTGGCGCAGCAAGGGCTACGGCCCCGCCGGGCGGCGAGTGGGGAAGTACCTCCGCTACCGGCCCGAGGACGTGAAGGCCTGGGTCGACGGGCTCGCGGACGAGGTGGCGTGATGCCTCGCCCACCTCTGGAGATCGGCACGTACGGGAAGATTCGGTACTCGGCGCTTCCCGGCGGGGGATGGCGGGCACGCACCCAGTTCCGCGACTTCGACGGCAAGACGCGGCCCGTGGAGCGGACGGGTAAGACGCAGGGCAAGGCGGCTCAACGGCTGCGAAACGCCATCCGCGAGTGGACGGGATCGACGAGCGGGGAGGTCACGCGCGAAACCAAGTTGAAGGACCTGGCGGTGATCTGGATGCAGCAGGTGGAGGACGAGGTGGAGCAGGGGGAGAAGTCGCCGAACACGGCGACCACTTACGGCTCCATCTTGGACCGCCACGTCCTCCCGGGCCTGGGAGAGCTGCGGATCCGGGAGGCGACTGTGGCACGCATCGACCGGTTCTTGGCAGCCCTGCTCAGCAACGTCGGCTCGTCTTCGGCGAAGACCGCTCGGACTGTGCTGTCCGGCATGCTCGGCTTGGCCGCGCGGTACGACGCGATCACCAGCAACCCGACCAGGGACACGCGGCGGATCTCGGCCGGCCAGACGAAGCAGCCGCGGGCGCTGGACGCCGACGAGCGGGCCGAGTGGCTGGCCCAACTGGAGAAGAACGAGAAAGCCGTTCGCTGGGACCTGCCCGACCTGTCCAAGTTCATGATGGCGACCGGCGTCCGGATCGGGGAGGCGCTGGGCGTGTTCTGGGAGGACATCGACTTCGAGGCAGGCACGGTCGACGTCGCCCATACGGTCGTCCGGGTCAAGGGCAAGGGCCTCTACCGCAAGCCTCGGCCCAAGACGAAGAAGAGTGAGCGGGTCCTGCCGCTGCCGTCGTGGGCGCTGGAGATGTTGAAGGAGCGGTGGAACGCGGAAGCCCGGCCGATGGCGAGTCCGGTCTTCGCCAGCACCAGCGGCGGCCTCCGGGACCCGAGCAACGTGCTCCGGGTGATCCGGCAGACGCGGGGTCGTGAGGAGTTCCTATGGGTCACCTCGCACACATTCCGCAAGACGACGGCGACCGCCCTCGACGACGCGGACGTGCCGACCCGGCTCATCGCCGATCACCTCGGGCACGCGCGGGTGTCCATGACCCAGGACGTCTACCTCGGCCGGAAGTCGGTCAACCCCGCGACGGCGGCCGCCCTGGAAGGGCTCCTGGATAACCCGTCCACGGGCAAAAGTGGGGATAAAGCGGGGAGATGATCTTGTCACGGCGCCCCGCAACCACGCTGACCAGGCGAAAGAGTGGGGCGCCTGGGGCTCGAACCCAGAACCTACGGATTAAAAGTCCGCAGCTCTACCAATTGAGCTAACGCCCCGTGAGCTCAGCTTAGCGACCATCGCCCACCACTTCGGCCCGGGGTGGTGCCCTCACCGTCGCCGGGAGAGCTTCTAGTGTGGCCGCACGCCCGGGAAGAAGGAGCACACCGCGTGAAGCTGCTGACCGCCGTCGTGCGGCCGTTCGTTCTCGACGACGTTCGGCAGGCGCTCGAGCGGCTCGCGGTTCTCGGCATGACCGTGACCGAGGTGCAGGGCTACGGCAGGCAGAAGGGGCACCGCGAGGTCTACCGCGGCGCCGAGTACCAGGTCGACTTCGTGCAGAAGCTCCGCGTCGAAGTGCTGCTCGACGACGAACTCGTGGAACGCGCGATCGAGGCGGTCGTCGGGGCTTGCCGGACCGGGCGGATCGGCGACGGCAAGGTTTGGGTGACCCCCGTGGACACCGTCGTCCGCGTCCGGACCGGCGAGCGCGGCTCCGACGCCATCTAGCGGCGAGCCGTGCGCCGCAGCCAGAGCAGGCCGATCACCGGCAGCACCAGCGGGATGAAGAGGTACCCCTCGCCGTAACCGGACCACACCGTGGCGTCCGGGAAGGCCTCCTGGTCGAACACGCTCAGCGTCCCGACCACCAGCACGCCGAGCAGCTCGATCCCGATCGCCGCCACGGCCAGGCGGAACGAACCCTCGCCGCGGCGGGCCAGTGCCACCGTCGCCACGATGTAGATCACCGCGGCCAGCGCGGACAGCGTGTAGGCCAGCGGCGCCTCGTGCCACTTCGTCGAGATCTGCACCGCCGCGCGGGACGTCGCGGCCAGCGCGAAGATCCCGTACACCGCGACCAGGATCCGGCCCGGCCCGGTCGCGGTGGTGCGCCGCGTCCCCTGCTCCGAAGGCTCAGCCATGCCCGGCACTCCAAATCTGGTGAATCCGCTCGACCATCACCGGAATCGCCAGGCACGCGACGCCCAGGATGACCGTGCTCGACCGGCTCCGCTCGGCCAGCGCCCACGCCGCCCCGACCGGCAGGATCACCAGCGACCCCACGAGGTAGGCCAGGTACGTGACCATGCTCCCGGGCCGGTCGCCGCCGATCAGCAGCACGACCCCGACGACCAGCTGCGCGACGAGCAGGACCTCGACCACCCCGAGCGCCACCAGCAGCGCGCGCCCCGGCTCCCGGCCCCGCGCGGCGGCGACGAAGGCCCACACGGCGACCAGCGCCGCGCTCACCGCGACGGCCACGCCGAACCCAGTGATCACCGGTCCTCACCCACCGTCGAACGCCATTACCGGTCGCAGCTTAGCCGCGTGGCGCGCGCCACCAGCTGAGAGGAGCTGGGCCAGCGGAAAATCACCCACCGGTTTCCCGTCCACCCGGATGGCCGTACCGCGGCCGCTCCGCCGATACCGCCGTGACCTGTGCAGAGGGGCCGGACCCCGGGAAATACGCGGCAAACGGGTGGTGGAAAGTCCACGGGGCTCACCGTCCGTGAACCCGAAACTCTTTCCACGCCGCCGGTTCGGCGGTGCGGCAGGCCGCCGTCCGCGAGGGACCATGGCACCTGGGCAGGGCAGTGGTAGCGATCGAGGGGGATCGGGTGATCTTCCAGTTGAACTGGCGCGGAAACCCGGAACGGATATTCACGACGATCTTCGCCATGGCCACGGACCGGACACCGGGCCTGGGGCCGCCGGGCCGCTGCCCGCAGCGCGCCTGCCCGTGTCAGGCGAGCGCCTCCAGCGACTCCCGCAGCTTTCCCTCGACGGGCACCGGGCGCCTGGTCTCGCGGTCCACGAACACGTGCACGAAGTGACCCTCGGCGACCGGCTCGCCCCGGTCCGACCGGAAGATCCCGATCTCGTAGCGCACGCTGCTGCGGCCGAGGTGCGCGACCCGCAGGCCGATCGACAGCACCTCGGGGAACGCGACCGAGGCGTGGTAGTTGCAGTGCGACTCCACGCACAGGCCGATCACGCCGCCGTCGTGGATGTCGAGCCCGCCGCGCTCGATGAGGTAGGTGTTGATGACCGTGTCCATCAGCGCGTAGTGGACGACGTTGTTGACGTGCCCGTACACGTCGTTGTCCTTCCAGCGGGTGGGAACCTGCTGCCAGTGCGGGTACGAGGTCACGGCCGGAAGCTTAGGGCCTCTACTCTGGGGTGATCGTTCACTCGTAGGGAATCTCAAGATCACTTGACCGGAGTAGCGCCGCGCTGGGAACCTCTTCCCATCGGGTACCAAGAGGGATGGACCGTCGCCGAGATCACGGTCCGCGTGCTGGTCGACGCCGGGATCCGGCGTGCCTACACCGTGGCCGGTGACGCGTTCCTGGAACTGCTCGACGCCCTCCGGTTCGAGCCGCTGATGGCGTTGGTCACAGCGCGCCAGGACACCGGCGCCGCGTTCATGGCGGAGGCCGAGGGCAAGCTGCGGGAGGTCCCGGCGCTGCTGCTCGGCGGCCCCGGCCCGGGCATCGCGGACTTCCTGGTCGCCGTGCGCTCGGCCTACCAGGACGGTTCGCCGATGGTCGTGCTGGTCGAGGACCGCGCGAGCGTCCGGCTGGCCGGTCCCGGCATCCAGGACGGCCTCGCCGAGCTGGACCCGCTGACGTTGTTCGGCCGGTTCGCGAAGTGGACCGGCCGCGCCGAGACGGCCGCGCAGGTGCCGGTGCTCGCCGCGCAGGCGGCCCGCGCCGCGCGCGAGGGGCGCAAGGGGCCGGCGATCCTGGCGGTGCCCGCGGACTTCTGGGTCGCGCCGTTCGACGGCACGATCCCGGAGCCGGAGCAGCGCCCGGACGACACCGGCGCGGTGCTGCGGTCCGCGCACGAGGTCGCCGCTCTGCTGGCCGACTCGCGCTACCCGGTGGTGATCGCCGGCGGCATCGGGCGCAGCGCGCGCAAGGACCTGATCGCCGCCGCCGAGCAGCTCGGCCTGGCCGTCTACACCGCGTTCCGCCGCCAGGACAGCTTCCCGGAGAACCACGCGCGCTACGCGGGCCACCTCGGTGTGGGCATCCCGCCGGGGCAGCTCGACGCGCTGGAACGGGCCGACGTGGTGCTGGCCATCGGCACCCGCCTCGACGACGTGACCACGCAGAACAACCGGTACCCGCTGCCCGCGCAGACCCTCGTGGTGATCGGCCCCGGCCTGCCCGCCACGCACCGGCGCGGCCTGACGTTCCGGATCGACTGCGAGGTCGGCCCGTTCCTGCGGCAGCTGGTCGCGGTCGGCGTCGCCAGGTCGCGGCGCAGCTCGGCGGCCAACGCGGCCACGCACACGCACATGACCCCGCCGCGCACCAGCCCGGACCACCCGCTGGTGCACCCCGCGGACGTGGTGCGGGTGCTGCGCAAGGTGGCGCCCGAGGACACCGTGGTGGCCGCGGACTCGGACAAGACTGCCCGGTTCGTGCACCGGTACTGGTGCTTCACCGAGCCGCACACCCAGATCGAGCCGCCGGACGGCGTGCGGGGCTACGCCGTGCCCGCGGCGCTCGGCGCGAAGCTGGCCGCCCCGAAGCGCACGGTCGTCGCTGTGATTTCGGACGCCGCGGCCATGATGACCGGGCAGGAGCTGGAGACGGCGGTGCGGTACCGGGCGCCGATCCTCGTCGTGGTGTTCCAGAACGGCCTGTACGCCGACGTCGCCATGCACCAGGCGGCCAAGCACGGCCGGCTGGACGGGGTGTCGCTCACAGCGGTGGACTTCGCGGCCTGGGCGCGCTCGTTCGGCGCGGCCGGTTACACGATCGAATCGCCCGAGCAGCTGGAGCCGACTATGCGGCGGGCGCTGCAGCACCAGCGGCCGAGCGTGATCGACGTGCGGACCGATCCGGACGTGATCGATCCGGACACCCGGCTGTCCGCGCTGTTCCAGCGGTCACGCAAGACCTAGCGTTCGCGACGGATCTGTGATCTACTGGTGTCGGTCTTCGAAGATTTTGTGTTCGTGTTCAGGCACGCTCGCAAGATTTGGCGGGCGTAGTGGTTCCCCACTCGGGGAGGCAAACCGATCCGTCATTGACCCGGCGCACCGGAGCGGTGTGCCGTTTTGTTTGCAGTATATGGAGATTTTTTCATGGCTCAGGGCACCGTGAAGTGGTTCAACTCCGAGAAGGGGTTCGGCTTCATCACTCCCGACGATGGCGGCGGCGACGTCTTCGTCCACTACTCGGAGATCCAGGGCCGCGGCTTCCGCACCCTGGAGGAGAACCAGCGGGTTGAGTTCGAGATCGGCCAGGGCCAGAAGGGCCCGCAGGCGACCGGGGTCAACGTCCTCTGATTCGACTTCGAACGGCAGCCCCCACCTCTTCGTGAGGCGGGGGCTGCCTTCGTTTTCCAGCCCTTCGAACCGGTGTGCGCAATCCCGGCGACCTCGGTCCGGAAGATCGCGCCGTCCGGTACCTTCATGCGGGTGTGGTTCGAGGGCGAGGGGTGGAACCGATGACTGCTACCGCGACGCGGCCTGCCGTGCCCGGTGGCCCCGGCGGTGGAGTGCCGGAACCCGCCGCGCCCCCGAACGCCCCGCGCGGAGGCCTGGCCGGCCTGTTCGAGCTGCCCGGCGCCGCGGTTCGCGGGATCGCGCGCTCGGCCCGCACCACACCGGGCCGCCTGACGGTGATCGCGGTCGGGCTCGTCGTGCTGGCGCTGGTCACCGGCGTGGTCGCGACGATCACGCTGCAGGAGCGCAAGAACACGATCAACGACCTCATCGACCACCGCGAGCCGCTGGCCGCGGCCTCGCAGGAGGTCTACCGCTCGCTGTCGGACGCCGACGCGACCGCGGCGAGCGCGTTCCTGGCGATCGGCGTCGAACCACCGTCGCTGCGCCAGCGGTACGACACCGCGATCGCGCGCGCCGGCGTCGCGCTGGCGAAGGCCGCGTCCGACTCGGCAGGCGTGCCCGAGGCCGCGGCGCAGGTCGAGATCCTGACCCGCCAGCTGCCCGTCTACACCGGCCTGGTGGAGACCGCCCGCGCGAACAAGCGGCAGGGCTTCCCGGTCGGCTCGTCCTACCTGCTCGAGGCCTCCAGCCTCATGCGCACCACGATCCTGCCCGCCGCGCAGGACCTGTACCACATCGACACGGACCGGCTGGCCGAGGAGCAGGACGACGCCAGCAGCTTCCCGTGGATCACCACGTTCCTCGTGCTCGCCCTGCTCGCGGCGCTGATCACGACCCAGGTGTACCTGACCCGCAAGACCAACCGCGTGCTGAACGTGGGGCTCGTGATCGCCACCGCCGCGACGGTGCTCGCGCTGCTCTGGGGCGGCGTCGCGGTGACCGTGCAGAGCGTCCTGGTCAGCAGTGGCGACGAGGACGGCAGCCACCAGGTCGACGTGCTGGTCCGCGCCCGCATCGCGGCGCTGCAGGCCAGGGCGAACGAGATGCTGACCCTGGTCGCGCGCGGGGACGGCGGAACGTACGAACAGGACTTCAACAGGCTCGCGCCGCAGGTCACCGGCCTGCTGAACGAGGCACGCGGGTTCGCCACCGGCGACATGGCCCGCGAGGTGCAGGGCGCGGCGGACAGCGCGGAGCGGTGGCTGAACACGCACCAGGAGATCCGCGCCAAGGACGTCGACGGCGCCTACTCCGACGCCGTGAAGCTCGCGGTCGACTCGTCGGTGCAGGGCGGCGCGGCCACGACGTTCGCCAACCTCGACGACGCGCTGGTCGCCGCGATCGGGCACGGCAGGCAGGCGTTCCTCGACGACACGCGCGGCGGTGACCGTGCGCTGACGCTGCTCGCGCCCGGCTTCGCGGTGCTCGCGGTGGTCGCCGCGGCCGGCGCCACGATGGGGATCAGGGACAGGCTGAGGGAGTACCGCTGATGGCTCGGGGGAAGGTGGCCGCACTCGTGGCGGCCGTCGCGCTGCTGGCCGCGGGTTGCGGCAGCGCCGGGACGCCGGCCGACCCGGCGCCGGTCGGTGACGTGCAGGCGCCGCTGCCCGCCGGGGTCGGCGGCGGGGACACGGGCAGCGGCAGCGGCGCGGACAACAACTGCGACACGCGCAGCCTCTCGCCGAACGGCTCGATCCCGTCCGGGTCCACGATGGACAAGATCCGCGACCGCGGCCGCCTGATCGCCGGTGTCGACCAGACCAACTTCCTGTTCGGCTTCCTCAACCCCTCCAGCGGCAACCTGGAGGGCTTCGACATCGAGATCGTCAAGCAGATCGCGGCGTCGATCTTCGGCCGCTGGGAGGGGCACATCCAGTGGGTGGCCATCCCGTCGTCGGCGCGCGAGGACGTGCTGAAGGACCACCAGGTCGACATCGTCGTCCGGACCTACAGCATCACCTGCACCCGGATGAAGGACGTCGCGTTCTCCGCGCCCTACTACCAGGCCGGGCAGGCGGTGCTGGCGGCGAAGAACTCCGGCATCCGCGGCCTGCAGGACCTCGGCGGCAAGCGGGTGTGCGCGGCGAAGAACTCGACCTCGCTGTCGACGATCAGCACCGCGCCGTCGCGCCCGGTGCCGGTGTCGGTGAACAACTGGTCGGACTGCCTGGTGCTGATCCAGCAGGGCCAGGTCGACGCCATCTCCACCGACGACGTGATCCTCGCGGGCATGGCGCGGCAGGACCCCAACCTGGAGGTCGTCGGCGAGCCGTTCACGCGCGAGTTCTACGGCGTCGGCATCCCGCTGGGCCAGGACGACATGGTCCGGTTCGTCAACGCCGTGCTGGAGAACGTCCGCAACGGCAGCGCGTGGCAGAACACGTACAAGTACTGGATCGAGCCGGCGCTCGGACCGGGTTCGCCGCCGTCCGTGTCCTACCGCTGAGGGGGTGTCCACAGTGTCCGAAGAGGAGCGTCGACCGCGCCACGCGCGCCCGGACGACCGGCCGATCACGGGTTCGCTCGCCGACGAGCCCGGCACCGGGTGGCACAGGCCTGCCGACGAGCTGAGCGGCGCCCGGCCGACGCCGATCGGCGAACCGGTGCCCTCGGCAGCCGAGACGCAGATCATCGAGCCGGTCCGCCCGCCCGCGGAACCCGTGCAGCCGGACGACGTGCAGCTCACCAGCGTGCTCGCCTCGCCTGCGCCGATGACCGAGATGATCCGGCCGCCCGCGCCGCCGCCGGAGCCGAGCGGCCCGGCCGTGCTGCCGGACCCGGGCACCGACAGCGTGCTGCCCGAGCGGTCCAGCGGGCACACCGGGTCGGGCAGCCAGCCCGGCACCGGGCCGGGCACCGGAGCGGGCACCGGCACGGGCGCGTTCCCGGGCACCTCGCGGCGCACCGGGCGGCGGACCCGGCGCGGTCGTCTCGGGGCGGGCCTGGTCGAGGTGCCGCCGGTGCCCTACCGCGACCCGGCGTCGGCCGTCCTCACGAACCCGGTGGTGTCGGAGGAGAAGCGGTACTGCGGCAACTGCTCGGCGAAGGTCGGCCGGGGCTCGGCCGGGCCGGAGGGCGTGTGCGAGAAGTGCGGCACCGCCTACTCGTTCCTGCCCACGCTGCAGCCGGGCGACCTGGTCGGCGGGCAGTACGAGGTGCTCGGCGCGATCGCCTACGGCGGGCTCGGCTGGATCTATCTCGCCAAGGACCGCAACGTCAACGACCGCTGGGTCGTCCTCAAAGGACTGATCGACACCGGCGACCCGACGGCCGTCGCGGCGGCGGTGAACGAGACGCGGTTCCTGGCCGAGGTCGAGCACCCGAACATCGTCAAGATCTACAACTTCGTGCAGCACCCGGACGCGCGCACCGGGCACGCCATCGGCTACATCGTGATGGAGTACATCGGCGGCCAGTCGCTGCGGCAGCTCGCGCTCGCGCACCAGCGCGCCGCCGGGCGGCCGGAGCCGCTGCCGATCGCGCAGGTCATCGCGTACGGCCTGGAGATCCTGCCCGCGCTGGGGTACCTGCACAGCCAGGGGCTGCTGTACTGCGACCTCAAGCCGGACAACGTGATCCAGACGCACGAGCAGCTGAAGCTGATCGACATGGGCGCGGTGCGGCGGATCGACGACTACACCAGCCCGCTGTTCTTCACCACCGGCTACAGCGCGCCGGAGCTGACCACGCACGGCGCGTCGATCGCGTCGGACCTCTACACCGTCGGCCGCACGCTGGCCGTGCTGAGCTTCGAGTTCAACGGCTACACCACGAAGTACAAGGCCGGGCTGCCGACGCCGGACGAGATCCCGCTGTTCAAGCTGTTCGGCTCGTACTACCGGTTCCTCAAGCGGGCCACGCACCCGGACCCGGACCGCCGGTTCCTCTCCGCGGAGGAGATGGCCGACCAGCTCGCCGGTGTGCTGCGCGAGATCATCTCGATGGGCACCGGGAAACCGCGGCCCGCGGTGTCCACTGTGTTCGGTCCGGAAACCAACACGTTCGGCGTGGACCTGGTGGTGCCGGAGGCGGGCTGGACGGTGCCGCTGCCGGACGCCGTCGAGGTCGTGTCCGGCCTGCCGATCCCGCAGGTCGACACCGACGACCCGGCGGCCGGTGTGCTGGCGACGACGACGGCGCTCGACCCCCGCGCCGCGATCGACGCGCTCGCCGGGGCGCCGCCGGACTCGATCGAGGTGCGGCTGCGGATCGTCCGCGCGCGCATCGAGCTGGGCGAGCTGGCCGAGGCGAACCGCCAGCTGCAGGCGGCGCAGTACCTGGCCATCCGGGCCGGGTACCCGCACGACTGGCGCATCGACTGGCACCGCGGGCTGATCGAGCTCGCCGGCGGGCGGCCGCGGGTGGCGAACGTCGCGTTCGAGACCGTGTACGACGACCTGCCCGGCGAAATCGCGCCCAAGCTCGCGCTGGCGGTCAGCGCGGAGGGCATCGGCGACTACTTCACCGCGGCGCGGTTGTACGAGCAGGTGTGGCGCACCGACCGGGCGTACGTGAGCGCGGCGTTCGGGCTGGCGCGGGTGTACCTGGCGCAGGGCGCGCGGGCGGGCGCGATCGAGGTGCTGGAGTCGGTGCCCTCGACGTCGACGCACTACGTGGCGGCGCAGGTGGCGGCCATCAAGATCAAGACCCGGGCGAGCGGGCCGAACACCTCGGTCAGCGAGGCGGATCTGGTCGACGCGGGCGTGAAGCTGGAGCAGTTGCGCCTGGACGCCGAGCGGCGGACGCGCATCTCGGCGGAGGTGCTGGAAGCGGCGTTCACGTACGTGCAGGGCGCACCGCCGGGATACCGCACCAGCGCGAAGGTGCTGGGCTGCGAACTGTCCGAACGGGACATCCGCTTCGGACTGGAACGCTGCTACCGCACACTGGCGCGACTGGCCCACACGGCGGGCGAGCGGATCGAGCTGGTCGACCGGGCCAACTCGGTGCGCCCGCGCACGCTCACCTGACCCGGCCACCGCCCACCAGCTGACACGCCCACCCAGCCAGCTCGCCACCCCGGGGTGGCCGACTGGCCACCGGCAAGCGCGAACACGCCACCGGGAGCGGCCAACTCGCTGCCCGGGGCGCCACTGCCACCCGAAAACGGTCAACCAGCCGCCCGGGCGGCCAATACGCCGCCCGCAACGGCAGACTTGCCGCTGGGAACGGCAACTCGCCGTCGCAACGGCAGACTTGCCGCTGGGAACGGCAACTCGCCGCCGGGGCGGGGAACTTGCCGCTGGGAACGGCAACTCGCCGCCGGGGCGGGGAACTTGCCGCCGGGAACGGCAACTCACCGCCGGGGCGGGGAACTTCCCGCCGGGGCGGGGAACTTGCCGCCGGGAACGGCAACTCACCGCCGGGGCGGGGAACTTCCCGCCGGGGCGGCTAACCTGCTACCCAGGGCGTCCAACTCGCCGCCCGCAGCGGCAAACACCCTGGTGGGTCCGCGTGTTTGCGGTTCGCCGCGCCGTGCTGGTCGAGGGGGCACGGATTGAGCGTCAGGGGTTGATGTCCCAGTCCTCGCGGCGTTCGGTCCGCGCCTGGGAGAACTTCTGCAACGCCTCGGGATCCCCGTGCGTCGTGAAGTGTTCCAGTCCCACCTGGACGAACAGTCCCCGCGCGCGCACGGCCACCGGGCCGTCGGCGGAGTCGAGGTGCCCGTCGGCGCTGGCGTAGATCTTGCGGCCGGCCACGCCGTCCACGCGCGCGGCGATGAACAGCGTCGTACCGACCGGAACCGGCCGCAGGAAGTCGGTTTCCAGCTTGCCGGTCACCGCGGGGCGGCGCAGCAGATTGCCGACCGTCGAGCCGAGCGCTTCGTCGAAGGCGCACGCCAGCAGGCCGCCGTGGGCGAGCCCCGGCGCGCCCTGGTGCGCGCTCGTCACCGGGAACTGCGAGTACACGACTCCGGCGTCACCGACGGTGGAGTGCATGTGCAGACCGTTGTCGACCTCACCGCACCCGAAGCACTCGGCGTAGTGCATCTCGAGTTTCGTGCCCGGCCCGGGCGCCTTGGGGTGGATCTCCGGCTGTTCGGTCTGGACCGGAGGCCACGGATTCGCAGGTCGGCGCTTGTCGCTCACATCGGACACGGTAACCGGTTCTACCCCGAAAACGACGGGCTACCCCGGCTTCGAAGAGACAAAAACCACGACAGGAGAGAAAATCACTACCCGATGGCACTAAGGTCGCAACCTTGACCGCGCTGGCACGAAACAGTTTGAGGAGGTCGGGGCGAACATGACGAACACAGCGCAGGCACCCGAGGTCGACGAGAAGACGGTCAGACGAGCCGTCATCGCGTCGGCCATGGGTAACGCAACAGAGTGGTACGACTACGGGGTGTTCACCTCGGGTGCGATTGCCGCCAGCATCGGCACCGTGTTCTTTCCCGGCGAGGGGAACGCGATTCTGAAATCGCTGGCGCTGGTGGCGATCGGGTTCGTGGTTAGGCCGTTCGGCGGAGCGTTCTTCGGCCCTCTGGGGGACAAGATCGGGCGGCAGCGCGTGCTGGCGATCACGATCCTGTTGATGTCCGGCTGCACGTTCCTCGTCGGCTGTCTGCCGACGTACTCGGGCGAGTACGCGATCGGGATCGGCGCCCCCATCCTGGTCCTGCTGCTCCGGTTGATCCAGGGCTTCTCGACCGGCGGCGAGTACGGCGGGGCGGCGACGTTCATCGCCGAGTACGCCCCGACGCGCAAGCGCGGGTTCTGGGGCAGCTTCCTGGAGATGGGCACGCTGGCCGGCTACGTGCTGGGCAACCTGGTCGTGCTGACGGTGACGTTGTCGTTCACCGCGGACCAGGTGGACAGCTGGGCGTGGCGGATTCCGTTCTGGGTGGCGCTCCCGCTCGGCATCATCGGTCTGTACCTGCGGAACAAGCTCGAGGACACGCCGGAGTTCCGGCGGCTGGAGGCCGCGGGCGAGAAGGCGGAGAAGGCGCCGCTGAAGGAGACCCTGACGCGCAACTGGCGCATGATCATGAACCTGATCGGGATCGTGCTGCTGCTCAACATCGCCGACTACATGTTGCTGACGACGATGCCCACGTACTTCACGGACACGCTGAAGATCAGCGACAACACGGCGACGGTGATCATCATCATCGTGGAGCTGATCCAGATCGCGTTGATCGCGCCGATCGGCGCGCTGTCCGACCGGGTCGGGCGAAAACCCATGCTGATCACCGCGGCGATCGGTTTCCTCGTGCTGAGTTACCCGTCGATCAAGCTCATGCAGAGCGGCAGCACGGTGCTGCTGTTCCTCGGATTCCTGATCGTGGCGCTGCTGCTGGTGCTGATGCTGGCGGTGATCGGGTCGACCTTCCCGGCGATGTTCCCGACCCGCGTGCGCTACGGCGCCTTCGCGATCGGCTACAACGTCTCGACGTCCATCTTCGGTGGCACCTGCGGTGTGGTCGTGACCGCGCTGATCCACGGCACCGGCAACCAGGACTGGCCGGCTTACTACCTGATGATCGCCGCGGCGATCGCGCTGTTCCCGATCTTCAAGATCCCGGAGACGGCGCGGGTCCCGATGGACCACATCAACGAAGAGGGTGTGACCGCGCCGCCGGCGGCCAAGACCGCCGCGAACTGACGCCACACCGGAACGGAAGAGGGCCGGGTCCCCGATGGGGCCCGGCCCTCGCTCACTCGGTGACCTCGGCGGGGGCTTCGGCACGAGGAGCGAAGTGCCGCCGTGCGTAGGTGGTGAGAGCCGATGCCACCGCAACCGCCAAGCCGGCTTCCACCAGCAGAGCAGCGAACACCATTGCTTCCTCCTCGTGAGTGTTCGGGCGCGGCTGTCACCGCGCCGTGTTACAGGGGTGTGGTCGGGGGATGTTCCCCGTGTTACTCATCGCCGCGAAGTTGGTGAGTATTTCTCCGACAGACCCCCATTGAGGGGTGATCTCGCCCACGGCAGAATGAACCGTGGCAAAACCGGAATCCCAGAGGAGGCGGCTGCGGGATGGGCGAGCAACGTCGGCCCGGAGTGGGCGAAGCGGCGCGGCTGCTGGACGACATGACGCAGCAGATGGTCGTGGTGCCGCCGCTGCTCGATGCCCCGGAACCGGGCGAGGTCCCTTCGGTGCCCGCGCCGCCGCCCGCCCTGGACGGCCACGCGCTCTAGACAACAGTGAAGGCCACCCCCGTGGCGGGAGTGGCCTTCACGCCTTGACAGATCAGCCCGCGAGGGCGGACAGCTTCGTCCAGTCCGCCCAGGAGTAGGTCCAGTCCGAGTAGTCGCCGTCCTTCGCGGACAGCGTCTGGGTGCTGCCGGTGATCTCGACCGGGTCGCCGACCAACGCGCCGTCGTAGTACTCCTTCGCCCGCGCCGGCGACAGGTTCAGGCAGCCGTGCGAGACGTTCTGCTTGCCCTGCGCCCACATCGACGACGCCAGTCCGTGGATGAACTCGCCGTTGTTGGAGATCCGCACCGCCCACGGCACGTTCACGTCGTAGTAGTCGTACCGTGGGTTGCTCATCGAGTAGGTCGCGTGCTTCGACATCACCACGTGGATGCCGCTGTGCGTGACGCGGCCGGGGTCGGAGTCCAGGCCGTAGCTCACCGGGTAGTCGGCGATCTGCACGCCGTCGCGGATGACCTGCATCCGGTGGGTCCTGGTGTCGCCCTTGACGATCTGCGAGCGGCCTATCGAGAACGCGGCCGTGACGTCCTGCTTGCCGTAGGTCCCGTCGCCGATCTTCACGCCGTAGATGTTCGCGGCGACCTTGACCTGCGTGTTCGGCTGCCAGTACTCCTTCGGCCGCCAGTGCACGCTGGTGTCGGAGACCCAGGCCCACGAGCCCTCGGTCTTCGGCGTGGTCTCGACGGTCAGCGCGCGCTCGACGGCGGCCTTGTCGGCGACCTTGGAGCTGAAGGTCAGCGCGATCGGCATCGCGATGCCGTAGGTCTGGTTGTCGCCGACGTTCAGGCTGGCGGACAGCTGCTTGCGCGGGCTGACGGTGGTGAACGAGCCGCCGATGGCGACCTGCTTGCCGTCGCTGCCCAGCGCGGTGCCCGACCACGTGTACTTCTTGCCGTAGCCGAGCGGTTCGGTGATGGTCCAGCTGCGCTTGTCGGCGCCGAGCTGGCCCGCGACCTGCTTGCCCTCCGGGTTGGTGAGCGTGACCGACTGCAGCTCACCGTCCGTGACCGTAACCTGCGCGGAGTCCGCGGGCGCCACGTCCTTGGCGCCGTCCGCGGGCTGCACGGCGAGCTTGGCCGGCCCCGCCGAGGTCTGCTGCGCGTCGGCGGACGTGGTCTGCCCGGTCCCGGTCGTGCCCGGCGAATCGCCGCCGCTGCACGCACTCAGCGCCAGCAGCGCGGCCAGACCGAGCCCGATCAGCGCCAGCGGCTTGCGCCGCTTGTGAAGTCCTGTCACCTCTGAAGCCCCTTCTCCCCTGTCGCCAGACAGACGCGCGTCCGTAGGTGATCGTTGACGCTGAGGAGTGTGACTCGCCTCACTATCGAGGGACCCTCGATGCCGGAACGCCACGGTCGGCCGCTAGTTGATCAGCCTATCGAGTGGGTCCGACAGTGACCGGGTGACCGCACTACGCCATCCCAGTGACGGAATCAATGGGGTCCGAAATCGCTCACATCCGGGTAGGCTTCCGCGCAGGCCGTTGTTTTGCGTGGTCGTGGCTACACACTCGCGGAACTTTCGACGCGAGCCGGGAGCCGCACGCGCTCGTCGCTCACCCCGTCGGAACCGTCCGGGCGGCCCGAGTTATTGACGAGGAGCAACAGCGGTGGCGCAAGGCACTGTGAAGTGGTTCAACGCCGAGAAGGGCTTCGGCTTCATCGCCCAGGACGGCGGCGAGGGCGATGTCTTCGTGCACTACTCGGAGATCGAGGGCCGCGGGTTCCGCACCCTCGAAGAGAACCAGCGCGTGGAGTTCGAGATCGGCCAGGGGCAGAAGGGGCCGCAGGCCCAGAAGGTGCGCGTCATCTGACGCTCACCTGTCCATGAACGTCCCGTCCCCGGCGGTCCTCCGCCGGGGACGGTTTTTATGTCTGCGGTCAGACGCGGCCGGCGCGCGGCCGGTCCCAGTTCTGGTCGAAGTGGTGCTGGTCGGTGTCGGCGACACCGGTGTGGTCGGCGAACTGGCGGCGCTCCTGCGAGGCGGCCTGCGCCTCCCAGGCGAGGCGCTCGAGCACCCATTCGCGGGCCAGCGCCTGCGGCGAGGTGCCGCGCTCGGCGGCGATGTCCTTGAGCTGGGAGCTCGCGACCAGGTTCATGCGCAGCTGGTAGACCTGCGCCTCGCCGAAGCGCTTGCCGGTCCCGGTGCTTTCCGGGCCGGTTTCCGGCGCGAGCGCGGCGAGGTAGCTGGTGAGCTCGTGGTCCTCGACGGCGCCCTGCGATTCCTTGTCCGCCGAGTTCCGGTGCTTGCCCGGGTTGACCGGCTTCAGGTTGGTCCGGGTGTTGTTCCGGCGTCCGAGAGAGGGAAGAGGCACCCGGCCACGATAACGGTTAGGTCTCGGGACGACCCTCATTGTGGTGCACGACACACGGGTTCTTCCCGATCTCCTGGGCCGTTCGGGTGGGACGTACGCCCACATGTCGCAATCCCGGGCTGACCGCGAGCCATTCACGCAGGCCGGAAATGCGGGCCGGAATGTGCCCTGGAAATGGAGGGGCCCCCGCGCCAGGGGGAGGAACGCGGGGGCCGGAGGGGATCTCCACAGGCGCTGACCGGGGGTGTGTCAGCAAGTCGATTGTTACATGATGCGGCCCGATGACGCGAGTGCTGGACGGGAAAAATTGCCCCAACCCGTCATCGCACCGTCGCCTGCGGTTCATCTGCGCGGACGCGGAACGGGAACGTTGCGTGTTCACAGGTTCACTCTGCGGGGGGCTGCGTGGCCGACGTCCCGCTCGCTAGCCTCGCGGCGAAGTTGTTGGCGTGACAGTCCTTTCGGGAGGAGCTATGAGCGGGTCTGTGGAAGTTCGGCAGTTCCTCCTTCGATACGAAGGCGGCGATCCGGCCGGGGTCCCCACGCAGCGTTCCGGGCAGGCCGACGCGCCACGTGTGTCGGACGACCAGGTGCGACGTGCGAGGTTGGCGGTGGCCGCCGGCGCGATCGACGCGCAGGACTGCGCCCAGTTGCTGGACATGCTCGGCCTGGTGCCGGACGAGGAAGGCGTGAACCCGGTCCAGCGGTGATGTTCCCGGTGCTTCCCGGTCAGGGGTGCACCCCCTGGTCGCACCCCTGACCGGCCCCAGGTCCGGAAAGATACCGGCGTTGCTCCGCTCGGGGCAAACAATTTCCACCCAGTTGCTTCGCTGTCGGTGAAATTGCCGCCATGGTTCTTCGCTGCAGGTAACATAACACTGTTACCAGCCGAGAGGAGCCGGTCGTGGCGGTGGAGATCGCGCGGGAGATCCGTCCTGTGGTGCAGAAGTACGGGGGCGCGTTCATGACGTCGCCGGAGCTGGCCGAGGTCGAGCGCGAGGTGGGGCTCGGGCGGCGGGCGTTGTACTTCCGCGGCCGGTCCGCCGTGCTCGGCGACCCGTCACCGTCCGTGGTCGCCGAGCTGTTCGGGATCTTCCCGCGCTGGGTGGTGGATCTTGTTTTGCCCTCCGCAGCCGAGGTTTTGGGTTCGACCGCGGCGGTCTCGGCGTACACCGAGGCGCTGTACCGGTGGTCGAAGGCGCACCTGTGGGAGTCGGCGCTCGGCGAGTTGCTGCCCAGCTTGGTGGCGGCCGCGGACGCGAGCGGGCTGGCGTTGTTCGCGGGCTGGCAGGAGGTCTCGTGGCCGGATGATCCGGTCGCTCGGATCGGCCACGGGTTGATGGTGCTGCGCGAGTACCGCGGCGGGCTGCACTTCGCGGCGCTGCGGGCGGTGGGGCTGACGGTGCCGGAGGCGGTGGTGGCGGACCCGGAGGGCGGCCGGGCGCGCCTGTTGCGGACGGCGTGGTCCCCGGAGGCGGCCGACGAGCTGATCGCCCGCGCCCGGCGGCGCCCGCGCCCGGCGGCGCCCGGACCTGGAAGCCCGCTGGCGGCGAGCGGAGTCGCTGACGGATGAGCGGATGGGCGAGCTGCTGGAGGTGCTGTCCGAGGGCGAGCGGGATGCCTTGGTGCGCTCCCTGGCTGACCTCGGTCGCGAAGAGTGACCGGGGACACGTTGGCGGCTGGCTGCTGCCCGGGCTGGGTTGCCGGGGGTTCGGCTCTCGTGTTTCCGCAGCTCAGGCACGGTTTTTACCGTTAAGGGATACCCGGTGGAAGGGGGCTCGTGGAGTGCCCTATGCTTGTAATCGCTCCCAGGGAGACCTGAGAGCGCGGTCGGTCGGTCACCCGAACCGGCCGGGCTCCCATCGTCTAGCGGCCTAGGACTCCGCCCTTTCAAGGCGGCAACGCGGGTTCGAATCCCGTTGGGAGTACGCATGACAAATGCATATGGCCCTGTGGCGCAGTTGGTTAGCGCGTCGCCCTGTCACGGCGAAGGTCGCGGGTTCGAGTCCCGTCAGGGTCGCAGTAGCGTCTGGCTTCAGCCGGCGTTTCCGGCCAGGTAGCTCAGTTGGTACGAGCGTCCGCCTGAAAAGCGGAAGGTCGCCGGTTCGACCCCGGCCCTGGCCACGGTCGATGAACCGCTCCGATGCAGGTCGGGGCGGTTTTTTCATGTCTGCGCCACCGGCCGGTGGTGATCTTGGTTCACCGCCGATGGCCGCGTCTTGACCGGAGGGTGCTGTGGAGCTGGTTCGCCTTGGGGACGAACTCAACGGTGTCCTGGTGCGAGTGCTTGGTCGCTTCGGGGCGGGGGCCCTTCAATTTCACGATCACCTCGCCGCCGAGGTGGTTGTGGCGACCGAGTTCGTCAGCGGCAAGCTCGATCTCGTGCTCGCGCCCGCGGACCTCCAGGACTGGGAGCACGCCCTGGACGCGCTGGCGGTCGGTGGGGGCGTTCGATGGCTGGACGGCGGCCGCTCGCCCGAAATCCACCTGTCCGGGCGGGAGTCCGGGAGCCTTGTCCGGGTGACCGTGGTCGATGAGCCCGCCTCCGGTGTCTCCGTGACTCTCGAGCTGTCCGTTGCCGACGGGTGGATCGACGACCACCGGGCGCGGCTGCGGGCGGTGCGGGAGGCGTGGCCGAGTGAGGTCGTGGAGGCCTCGCCCGGTGTGTACGAATGGCGCTGACCGTAGTTCTCCCGTACCGCAAGCCCGCGGCGCTGCGTTCGGGGCCCTTCGCGTGGCTACGGAGCGTCAGCGGCGCCGCCTAGAGTGGGGGCGCTATGGACTCGCCCGTGGATGTCAACCTCGTCGTCTTCCAGGTCAACGGCAGGGATGACGACCTGCTCCACGGGGCCGCCCCGGCGCGGGCCGAGGACGCCGTCCGTCAGGCTTGGCGCCAGGTGCAGGAACAGCGCGACGTCCAGGCGAGCGAGGTCACCCGCATCCACAGCACCTGGCAACCCTCCCGCGTGGATCGCGTCTTCCTGGCCGGCACGTTCCCCCGCGCCGAACGCACCCACGACTTCGACCGGCCCGACGGCGACGACTGGGACACCGCCCTCGAAGCCGCAGCCGCGGCCCGCGCCGGTCAGGACAGCTTCGTCCAGGCGGAACGGGACGGCGAGTGGCTGCCCATCCTCCACACCTACGACGGCCCGCTGAAGCTCTACGCCTCCCTCCCGCTCGTCGACGGCCGCCTGTACCTCGGCTTCGCCAAGACGACGATCACCCCCGCGGGCCGGATCGGCATGTCCCACCTGCTCAAGAACCGCTTCGAGGCGATGACCGGGGACGAGCTCCAGGAACTGCTCGACGAAGCGTGCGGCAACCTCGCGCGCGGGCTCCGCTTCGGCGTGCACGACGACGAGGCGAAGGGGCGCCTGGTCAGCGTGGAGCGCGGCGACGACAACCTGTGCGCGGCCTCGGCGATCGTGCTCGGCCAGTTCCACGACAACGTCGCCCACCACGTCGGTGAAGACAGGCTGATCGTCGGGCTGGTCAGTCCGGACCACATCTACGTCGCCGGCGCGAGTTCCGGCTGGGTGGAGGAGATCACGGACTGGGTGCGGACCTCGCCCGACACGAGCGGCGACCTGGTGCCGACCGTCCTCCTGATCGACGGCTCCGGAAACATGGAGATCATCGCCGAGCGCCCGACCGGGCGAGTGCCCGCCGACGCGACAGTCTGACCGGTCAGCGGGCCGCCACCCAGGCTTCGATCCCGTCCAGGAACCGGTCCACCCCGAACTCGAGCGCGGCCGGCAGCGCCTCGCCGTCCCCGAGGTCCTCAGCGGACTCGGCAGCCTGCACGGCGGCCAGCGCCGGGTAGTCCGCCGGGTTGATCAGCTCGCCGAGCACCTGCGTGAGTTCGGCTTCACTGCGCGGAAAACCGTCCTCGGTCTTGCCGGCGCCGCTCATACCGAGGCTGATCTGGGCGACGCCGCGCACCACCGCGGTCAGGTGCAGCGCCGCCGCGCGGGCCTGGCCGCCGACCAGCCCCGCCTTCAACAGGGGCCGCAGCAGACGGTCCAGCCACGCGAGCTGGTGCGGGCCCATCGGCGCGTGGTCGAGCGGCACGAGCAGGAGCCACGGCCGCGCCTGGAACCCCGCCCACAGCGCGGCCACCCACTGCCGCACGGCCTGCCGGAAGTCGTCCGTGTCGTCGAGCTCCGGCGGCTTCCCGGCCGCCACATCGGCGACCACCTCGAGCAGCAGGTCCTTGCCCGGGATGTGGTTGTAGATCGACATCGTCGAATAGCCCAGCTCGGCCGCGATGCGCTGCATCGACAGCGCCTCCAGGCCGTCCGCGTCCGCGATCCGGACCGCGGCCTGCGCGATCCGCTCCACGGTCAGCCGCGCTCGCGGCCCGCGCCGGCCACGCGATCGCCCGGACCACAGCAACGTGAGGCTGCGCTGGAGGTTGGTCGCCTTGCTGTCGTCCGCCACCGCGTCATTCTAAAACTATGTACCTCATACGTTTATATGTATGGTGTACATAGTTTTGGAATCGGAGGAGCAGACCATGACCTCGACGACGAACGCACCCCGCACCAAGCCGCCCAGCCGGCAACGGGCCTGGCGGCGCAGCCCTTGGATGGTCCCGCTGGCTCTCGTGGCGGTGGCGTTCCTGGCCTTCTCGGTGCCGCCCTACCTGACCTTCGACCCCGCCCGGTCCCGTCTGGAACCGCCGCCGGGCAACGACCTCTACTACCCGCTGCTCGTCGGGCACGTCCTGTTCGGCGCCGTCGCCATGGCCACGGCGTGCTTCCAGATCTGGCCCGCGTTCCGCGCGAAACACCCGCGCGGGCACCGCATCACCGGGCGGGTCTACGTCTTCGCGGGGGTGCTGCCGGCCGGGCTGCTCGGGCTGTACATCGGGTGGCACACCGCGGCCGGGCCCTCTGTCCGCGTGGCGAACCTCGTCGGTTCGGCGCTGTGGCTGGTCGTCACGGCCGTCGGGTGGCGGATGGCCCGTCGGCGCCGTTTCGGCGATCACCGCAGGTGGATGGCGCGCAGTTTCGCGCTGGCGATGTCGATCGTGCTCAGCCGGGTCGTCAACATCGTCGCCACGATCATCCTGACGCCCCAGGTGGACACGACCTTCCGCGGCAGCGCGGAGCTGATGACCTACAGCGCCGCGAGCATCGGGGTGTGGCTCAGCCCCTTCGTCCTGTGGGTGGTCACGGACCTGCTGCTGGAACGCCGCGGTCAGGGCCTGGTCAGGAAGAAGTAGGCGTAGCGCTCGTCCAGTTCGTTCTCCGGCACCAGTTCGATCGCCTCCGGCCGGAAACCCACCCTGGCGGCCAGCTTCCAGAACTCCGGGATCGCGTAGGTCGTCATCTGCGACGGGCCCGTCCGGTACGAGCGGCGGCGCGGCCTGGTCAGCCAGCGGCCCTCGTCGTACTTGATCTGGATCAGGGCGAGGCCGCCGGGGGCGAGCACGCGGTGCGCGAGCCGCAGGATGCGTTCGCCGTACTCGGGGGTCGGCAGCACCTCGAAGACGTAGAGGCACAGGAACACGTCGCACGGCCCGGGGATCTCCCGCAGCGCCGCTTCCGGTGCCGGGACGTCGACGGCGACCCCGCGGAACGGGGTGTCGCACACCGCCTTCACCTGCTTTTCGCACTCCAGCAGGCTGTCCGTCGAGATGTCGACGCCGACGAACTCCTTCGCGTGCGGCGCGAAGTGCACCGCGTTCGCGCCGCCGCCGCAGCCCCACTCGAGGACCCTGTCCCACGGGCGGTCGAAACCGGCCATCCGCGCGCCGCGGCGGAACA
This sequence comes from Amycolatopsis tucumanensis, assembly GCF_021654135.1. Lineage (GTDB taxonomy): Bacteria > Actinomycetota > Actinomycetes > Mycobacteriales > Pseudonocardiaceae > Amycolatopsis_E > Amycolatopsis_E tucumanensis. Next base: position 169,244 of record NZ_JAKGSD010000004.1, read on the forward strand.
TGTCCAGGTGCCGCCTGCCGATCTCCTCCCACGGCACCTTCTCGCCGAACACCGGGGCGTCCGCCCAGTGCGAGTTGTCCTTCCAGTCCACGTCGGACCGGTCGGACCAGAAGGACTGCGCGTCGGCGGCGATGCGGCGTTCGGACTGCGTCAGGCCGATGGTCGCGAGCCCGCGGTGCCACGCGGCCAGCGCGAGCGAGACCGCGCGGCGTCTTCTTTCGGACATATCGGTCATCCTGCCGGATTCACCCGTTTGGGAGGAGTCCCTTCGGCAATGTGGTGCGGGATTCCGAGCACGGCGTGGTCGGCGTACCCGAGCGCCTCGGCGACCAGATCGGCCAGGTGGTCGCTCGTGATGCGGTAGAGCATCCGGCGGCCCTCCCGGCGCGCCCGCACCAAGCCGGCCAGCCGCAGCCTGCCGAGGTGCTGCGACACCGACGACCGGGACGCCGGCACCTGCGCGACCAGGCTGGACACGTCCTGCTCGACCGACAACAGCCGCAACAGGTGCAGCCGCGTCGGGTCGGCCAGGTGGCCCAGCACCTCCGCCGCCACCCGCAGCCGGGCGGCATCAGTTGTGTCGTCATGCGCGCGCATGCTTGCATATTGCCATGGGGACCTCGCACGGACACGGACACGGCCACCGAGCGCGGCGGCTGCGGCACCTCGTCACGCCGCACAGCCACGACAGCGCCGACCGGTTGGACAGCGCGCTGGAGACCAGCAGGCGCGGGATGCGCACGCTCGTCTGGTCGTTCCTGGCGTTGTTCGTCACCGCGGCCGCGCAGCTGGTCGTCGTGTTGTTCACCGGCTCGGTCGCGCTGCTGGGCGACACCATCCACAACTTCGCCGACGCGCTCACCGCGGTCCCGGTCGGCATCGCCTTCGCGCTCGGCCGCCGCGCCGCGAGCCGCCGGTTCACCTATGGGCTGGGCCGGGCCGAGGACCTCGCCGGGGTGGTCGTCGTGCTGATCATCGCGGGGTCGGCGGCGCTCGCCGGGTACGAGGCGGTCCGGCGGCTGATCGAGCCGCGGCCGGTCACCGGGCTGTGGGTGGTGGCCGCGGCGGGCGTGATCGGGTTCCTCGGCAACGAGCTGGTCGCGCGGTGGCGCATCACGGTCGGCAGGCAGATCGGCTCCGCGGCGCTGGTCGCGGACGGGTTGCACGCGCGGACGGACGGGTTCACCTCGCTCGCGGTGGTGCTCGGCGCGCTCGGCGTCGCGCTCGGGTTCCCGATGGCCGACCCGATCATCGGGCTCGTGATCACCGCCGCGATCCTGCTGGTGCTGCGCGACGCCGCGAAGGAGGTGTTCCGGCGGCTGATGGACGCGGTCGATCCGGCGACCGTCGACCTGGTCGAGCAGACCGCGCGGTCCGTCGACGGGGTGCGCGCGGCGCGGGACGTGCGGGTGCGGTGGATCGGGCACAGCCTGCGCGCCGAGCTGGCGGTGGCGGTCGACCCGGCGCTGACCGTGACCGCGGCGCACCACCTCGCGCACCAGGTGGAGCACCGGCTGACGCAACGAGTGCCGCGAATGACGGCGGCGGTGGTGCACACGGAGCCGGCGCTGGGCGCGGAGGGGGCGCACGAGCTGGTGGGGCCCGGGTAGTGGAGGGGGTGTTGCGGGCGCCTCGGGGGTTCGGTAGCGGGGGCGAGGTGGTTTTTCTTTAGGGGGGCGGGTTGCGTGCGGGTGTTGGCATCGCGCGGCGGGAAGCCTGGCCGTGGTTTGCGGCGGGCCGGTCTGCCGGTGGGGCCGTGGTAGTGGGGCGAGTGGTTTTCCTTTAGGCAGGCTGGTTCGCGGGCGGGTGTTGGCACTGCGGGACGGGCGCGCCTGAAGGGCTGCATCAGGGGGCGCGGTGGCTTTCTGCGGCACAGGACATCCAATTGCTGTGATGCTCATCACTTGTTCCGCACATTGATCGTCTGTATTGTGCTTCCTTGGCGCAGTGGATATCGAGCACATTCGACAGGAACTGGCCACTTTCCAAGGCTCCCGGATCGTCGAGGCGAACGGGGACGTCTTCGCCATCTACGACCCCCGCGGGGACCTGCCGCCGCAGCGTCAGATGCCCTGGGCGACCATCGTGACCTCGGACAACCCGTACGACGACACCTCGAACCTGGACCGGCCCGGGGTCTTCCGCCTCAACATCGGGCTCACCCGCGACCGCTTCAAGGAAGTCGTGCCGGACGGGGACTACGACGTCACCGCCCTGGACGTCCTGTTCCCGCACCCGCTGTACGGCGGGCAGCACTGGGTCTGCGTGATCAACCCGGACGAAACCTGGCCGCAGGCCCGGAAACTCCTCGACGAGGCCTACGAGTTCGCGGTCCGCAAGTTCGACAACGCGGAACGCCGGCGTAGGTAGCCTGCCCGCATGGACGTACGGCGCCGGCGGGTGGCGGCCCAGCTCTTGGACCGGTCGAAAACACCGACGCTCGTCGGCGCCGTGCGCCACCTCCTCGCCGTGCAGGCCCAGGAACCGACCGCCTTCCCGCTGGCGCTGCGGGCCCGGGTGCCCGGCCTGACCGCCGCCGAACTCGACGAAGCCCGCCGGGACGCCACGCTCGTCCGCTGCTGGGGCCCGCGCGGCACCCTGCACCTGATCGCCCGCGACGACCTGCCCTGGCTGTACCCGCTGGTGAAACCGAATCCGGTCAACTCGCTCCGGCGGCTCAAGGAACTCGGCGTCGACAACCCCGACGCCTCACGCGCTGCCAAGGCTCTCGACGGCCGCGGCCCGCTCACCAAGGCCGAACTCGGTGAGCGGACCGGGACCGAGGGGCAGGCGACGGTCCACCTGGCGGTGCTCGCCGCCGCGCGCGGGCTCGTCGTGCTCGGGCCGGAACGCGCCGGCAAGCCCACCTACGTCCACGCCGCCGACTGGCTGGGCACACCCCTGCCGACCGAACCCGGCGACACCGCCCTCGGCCAGCTCGTCGCCCGCTACCTGGCCGCGCACGAACCGGCCGAGCCCGCCGACCTCGCCGCCTGGTCCGGAATCCCCGTCACCAGGCTGAAACCCCACTGGCGCGAGTCCACAGTAGACGTCGAAGAAGCGGGCACCACAGTCCGCCTCATTCCGGCCTTCGACGAGTACCTCCTCGGCTGGCGCACCCGGGACCACGCCGTCGCCCCGGAACACCGCAGGCTCGTGCACCCCGGCGGCGGCATCGTCAAGGCAGCCGTCCTCGTCGACGGCCGCGTCGCGGGCACCTGGACCCGCGCGGGCGGCCGCGTCGACGTCCAGCCCTTCGAAGACCTGCCGGACCTGACCGCGGAAATCGAGGACGTGCGCCGGTTCGACGGAAAATGAGTCGATCACCGCGACCGGCGCCAGCTATGCTGCCGGGCGTGAACAGCCCCGAGTCGGACAGAGGCCGGCGGATCACCCGCTGACCCTGTTTTCTCCGACTCGGGAGCTTTGTCATGCCCTTTGCCGTCTACCTGCTCGGGCTCGCCGTCTTCGCCCAGAGCACCTCGGAATTCATGCTGTCCGGGCTGGTCCCGGACATCGCCGCGGACCTGGACGTCTCGATCGCCGCCGCAGGCTACCTGACCTCGGCGTTCGCGGTCGGGATGATCGTCGGCGCGCCGCTGCTCGCCATCCTCGCCCGCCGCTGGCCGCAACGCCGGGCGGTCACCGCGTTCCTCGTCGTGTTCGCCGCCGCGCACGTGCTCGGCGCGCTCACCTCCAGCTACGCCGTCCTGCTCGTCACGCGGATCGTGGCGGCGCTGGCCAACGCCGGGTTCTGGGCGCTGGCCACCACGGTCGCCGTCGCGCTGGTCGCGCCGGACGCCAAGGGCCGGGCGATGTCGGTGGTGATGGGCGGGGTCACGCTCGCCTGCGTCGCGGGCGTGCCCGGCGGCGCCGTGCTCGGCCAGGCCTGGGGCTGGCGCTCCGCGTTCTGGGCCGTGGCCGCGCTCGCCGTCGCGGCGACGATCGCGGTGGTGCGCACCATCCCGGTGTCCAAACCGGACACCGAGGCGACCGCCGTCCGTCCGCTGCTGCGCCGTCCACTGCTGCTCACCTACGCCACGAACGCCCTCGTCCAGGGCGCGACCTTCTGCACGTTCACCTACCTCGCGCCCCTGATCACCGAGGTGGCCGGGCTGTCCGAGGCGTGGGTGCCCGCGACGCTCGTGTTGTTCGGCGTCGGCGCGTGCGTCGGCATCGTGTTCGGCGGCCGCGTCGCCGACGCCCGGCCGCGCACGGTCCTGCTGACCGGCACGGCAGCGCTGACCGTCGGCTGGGCCGCGCTCGCGGTGAGCGCGTCCAGCCCGGTCGTCACGCTCGTTCTCGTGTTCCTGCAAGGGATGCTGGCGTTCGGGCTGGCGCCGGCGCTGACCGCGCGCGTGTTCTACCAGGCCCCGGGCAACGCGCTGGCCGGCGGCTTCACCACGGCCGCGTTCAACGTCGGCAACACGCTCGGCCCGGCACTGGGCGGGCTCGCGCTCGACGCGGGTCTCGGGTTCCGCTCGCCGGTCGTGGTCAGCGCGCTGCTCATGGTCGCATCAGTCGCGCAGGTGTACGGCCAGGTCCGACCGGCCAGGCGCGAGGTCGGCGCGTAGCACCAGGTCCTCGTCGTAGTCGCCGCGGTTCTGGTGGCGGAACGGGATCGGCTCCGCGCTCTCCAGGGTGCGGAGCCGATCCCGCAATCCGGCTACCGCCGCGTCGAACCCGGCGTCGTCGAGGCGGTCGGCGCTCAGCACGGCGAACGGCGGCAGCGGCGCGATGCCGGTGTACCAGAATGTGCCGTGGTGCAAGGGGAACAGCAGGTCGTTCAGTTCACCGTGGACACCCCGCGGTCCGATGCTGGACGGCCGCGCGCCGATCGTCGTCACCACCATCGCACGCTTGCCGGTGAGCTTGCCGTCGCCGTAACGCAGCACCGTGCCGTCCTCGGCGGCGATCCCGTAGCCGAGGCCCTTCACGAAGACCCGGTCGAACCAGCCCTTGAGGATCGCCGGCAACCCGTACCACCACATCGGGAACTGCACCACGATCGCGTCCGCCCAGTCGAGCTTTTCCTGCTCCGCGCGGATGTCCGCGGGCAGGCGGCCGGACTCGTACGCCTCCTGCGAGGCCGAGGCGACCAGCATCCGCTCGGCCGGGTCGTGCTCGAAGTCGCCGTAGTCGACCACCGGGTTCCACTTCATCGCGTACAGGTCCGACACCCGGTAGGAGTGGCCGAACTCGTCCAGCGCCTTCAGCCCCTCGTCACGCAGCGCGGCGTTGAGCGAGCGTCCCTCCGGGTGGGCAAAGATCCACAACACGTTCATGCCACCAGGCTCCGCCGTCACCGCGCCTGCGACGAGTGGCCCGATGGTCAGCATGTGTCAGGATCGGGCCATGACGGTTTTCGCGAACGACGACAGGCACCGGGTGGCCGTGCTGGTCCGGGACGGTCTGCTGCCGATCGAGGTCGGGATCGTGCACCGGCTGTTCGGGCAGGCCAGGGCTGGTGACGAACCGCTGTACGAGGTGCTCACCTGCACCCTCCACCCCGGCGTGGTGCGCACCGACGCCGACTTCACGGTCAACGTCGAGCACGGCCTGGACGCGCTGGCCGAGGCCGACACGGTCATCGTGTCCTCCTCCGACGAGGACTACGGCCCGCAGCCCGGCGGTCCGCTGCAGGGCCCGCTCGCCGACGCCTTCGCGGCGATCGAGCCGGGCACCCGCATCGCGTCCATCTGCAGCGGCGCGTTCGTCCTCGCCGCGGCCGGGCTGCTCGACGGCCGCCCCGCCACCACGCACTGGCAGTCCGCCGACGACCTGCGCACCCTCTACCCGCGCGTGCAGGTCGACCCGAACGTCCTCTACACCGAGTCCGGCAACGTCCTGACCTCGGCCGGCGTCGCGTCCGGCATCGACCTGTGCCTGCACATGATCCGCCGCGACCACGGCGCCGCGGTGGCCAACGAGGTCGCGCGCGGCACGATCGTCGCGCCCCACCGCGAGGGCGGCCAGGCCCAGTACATCCCCCGGCCGGTGCCGCAGCCGACGGTGTCCTCGACCGGCGCGGCGCGGGCGTGGGCGCTGGAGAACCTGCACCGGCCGCTGACGCTGCGGCAGCTCGCCGCGCGGGAGTCGATGAGCGTGCGCACCTTCACCCGCCGCTTCCGCGAGGAGGTCGGCCTCTCGCCCGGCCAGTGGCTCACGCAGCAACGCGTCGAACGCGCCCGCCAGCTGCTGGAGGAGACCGATCTGCCGATCGACCGGGTCGCCGAGGACGCCGGGTTCGGCAGCGCCGGTTCGCTGCGCCAGCACCTGCAGGCCGCGCTGGGCGTCTCACCGAGCGGCTACCGCTACACCTTCCGCGGCAGCCGCGCCGACGATCAGGACCACAGCTCGGCGGCCGGGAGCGGCCGGCCCAGGTAGTAGCCCTGGGCCTGGTCGCAGCCGAGCCGCTTGAGGATCTCCAGCTGCTTGGCGTTCTCCACGCCCTCCGCGACGACGGTCAGGTGCACGGCGTGGGCCATCGCGATGATGCTCGTGACGATCACCTCGGCGTCCCCGGACTCGCCCAGCCCGGTGATGAAGGACCGGTCGATCTTCAACGTGTCCAGCGTCAGCCGCTGCAGCTGCGCCAGCGACGAGTAACCGGTGCCGAAGTCGTCGATCGCCAGGCACACCCCGAGCTCGCGCAGCGCGGCCAGCGTCTTGCTGGTGACCGTGGAATCCCGCATCAGCGCGCTCTCGGTGATCTCCAGGCACAGCGCGTCCGCGGGCAGCCCGGTCACCGCCAGCGCCTCCTCCACGGCCAGCACCAGCGCCGGGTCGTCGAGCTGCCGGGTGGACAGGTTGATCTTCAGCCCGACCTTCGCGCCCCGCGCCCGCCGCGACGCCACCTCCCGGGTGGTCTCCCGCAGCATGTGCGAGCCGAGCAGGTTGATCAGGTCGCTCTCCTCGGCCAGCGGGATGAACTCCGCTGGCGAGATCGGCCCGTGCACCGGGTGCGTCCAGCGCAGCAGGCCCTCGACCGCGACCATCTCGTCGGTGCGCAGGTCGACGACCGGCTGGTAGGCGGCCCACAGGCGGCCGTGCCGGACCGCGTCGCGCAGGTCCTGCTCCAGCCGCAGGCGTCGCTGCATCCGCATCCGCAGCTCGACGTCGAAGAACTCGTAGCGGCCGCGGCCCAGCGTCTTCGCGTGGTACATCGCGACGTCCGCGTCGCGCAGCAGCTCGTCGGCCTCACGCTGGTCGCCGGGGCCGGTCAGCACGATCCCGATGCTCGCGTCGACGTGCAGGCGGCGCCCGTCGACCGAGATCGGGGTGGTCACCGCGTCCCGGATGTGGTTGGTCAGCGCCCGCACCCCGGACTCGTCGTGCACGCCGAACGCGATCACCACGAACTCGTCCCCGCCGAGCCGCCCCACCACGTCCCCGGCGCGCACCGCGTGCCGCAGCCGCTCGCCGGCGATCTGCAGCACCCGGTCGCCGATCGTGTGACCGAGCGAGTCGTTGATGACCTTGAACTTGTCCAGGTCGATGAACAGCACCGCGGTGGCGCCGTAACCCTCCTCGTGCAGGGCCGCGTTGAGCCGCTGCAGCACGAGCGTGCGGTTGGCCAGCCCGGTCAGCGGGTCGTGCGTGGCGTCGTGCGCGAGCCGCTCGCCGATCGCCTTGCGCTCGGTGATGTCGCTGAACGACAGCACGAACGCCGAGGAGGCCATGTCCTCCGGGTTCATCGCCCGGCAGGACACCGACAGCCACACGATCCGGCCGTCCGCGCGCTTGGCCCGCATCACCCGGCCCTGCTGCGGCTCGCCGCCGCGGCGCAGCTGCGCGGACGGGTACTCCGACGGGTCGAGCCGCCGCCCGTCCTCGTCGTAGAGCGGCCAGTTGTCCGGCGGCGTGGCCATCAGCTCCGCCTCGGTGGCGCCGAGGATGTGCTCGGCCGCCGGGTTCGCCGACATCACCCGGCCGTTCGGGCCGATCACCAGCACACCCTCGTCCAGGGCCGCGACGACCGTGCTGAACTGGCGTTCCGCGCGGCGGCGGGCGGTCTCGTCCGCGCACACCAGCACGTAGCCGTCGTCCATCTCGGCCGCCGACACCCGCACCGCCAGCGCGGAGCCGTCCGCGGCGCGGTGGGTCGTCTGCGCGACGCCGCCGTGGGCGAGCACGTCGGCCGGGTCGAGCGGCGCGCCCACCAGCCGGCCGACCTCCTGGCCCAGCGCGTCGGCCGCGCGCCAGCCGTAGATGTTCTCGGCCGCCGGGTTCCAGCTGGTCACGCGGCCCCGCGCGTCGGTCGCGATCAGCGCGTCGCTGACGTGCTGGACGAGCGCGGCCTGGTAGCGCAACGCGGCCTCGGCGGCCTTCTGCGCGCTGACGTCGCGCATGATCACCTGGAAGGCCGGCTTGCCCTCCCAGGTCGTGCGCACCGACACCGACTCCACGGTGATCCGCTCGCCGTCCAGCCTGGTCAGCACCGCCTCCGCCGGCTCGGACGTGGCACCCGGCTCGCTCAGCCCGGCGATCCGGCGCAGCATCGACGGCACCGACGGCGGATCCACGAAGTCGGTGATCGGCCGCCCGATCAGCTCGGACGCGGTGATGGCCCCGACGAACCGGACCGCGGCGGGGTTGGCGTAGGTCAGCACGCCGTACTGGTGCACGACGATGCCGTCCGGGCTCAGCTCGACCAGCAGCCGGTAGCGGTCGGCGAGGTCGGCCAGCTCACGGCGGTCCTCGTGCCGGTCGGTGACGTCCGTGGCGATGCCGAACAGCCCGCCGTCGAACGTGCGGGCGCGGAACCGGATCCACCGCGAGTCGCCCGCCGGCGTCTCGTAGGGCTGCTCCAGCTCCAGGTCGTGCCACACCGGCGCGGTGCGGGCGGCCAGCATCAGCGGCTCGACCAGCTCGGCGAGCCGCGCGCGGATCTCCGCGTCGGGCGCGCCGGGCAGCGCGAGCAGGCGGTCGAGGCCGGGCCGCCAGGTGAGGACGTCGTCGGCGAAGCCGAAGGACCAGATCACGGCGCGATCGGCGGACAGGGCCAGGTCGATCACCTGTTCATGATCGACGGACAGGCCGGCCACGCCTTCCCCGGGGTTGGCGTTTGGCTCCATCTTCCGTCCGATCCGCCGAGCATCTTCTGCTGTCCGATTACACCATTCGGCCGCTTCACCGTGGTCCTTGTGCACCAATCTCCGGCAGCGGACTGCGCTCGGTTATGCCCTTCCGGCTGCTCGACGTTGGCTTGGAACGAGTCCGTTCCTCGGGACGGATCGTAGAGGCAATGACGAAGGAGGGGCGAGTGCGATGGACTCGCGGCAAATGGCAATCTGCGGAATCGGAGCGGTCACCGGCTACGGCTGGGGCCGCGAGCAGCTGTGGGACGGCCTGACGTCCGGCAAGCCCGCGGCCGGGCTGGAAGCCGGGTACGGCGCCCACCCGGACGAACCCGGCTGGGTGGCGAAGGTGACCGACGGCGGTAACCCGATGGACGGACCGAGCCGGTTCGCGCGGGCGATGCGGGCTGCGGCCAGGGAGGCGATCGCCGACGCGGGGGAGCGCGGCTGGCAGCCCGGGAAGCGCGTCGGACTCCTGCACGCGGTGGTGCTCGGCGAGGTGGACCTCTGGCGGGAGTTCTACCTCGACCGGGGCCGTGACCTGCGGCCCCGTGAGTACCTCGGGCTGATGCCGTCCACGCCGATGTCCACCTTCATGCAGGAGTACGGGTTCCACGGCCCGGCGATGAACGTCTCGGCGATGTGCGCCTCCGGCAACGCCGGGCTGCTCACCGCCAAGGCCTGGCTGGACGCCGGCATCGTGGACGACGTGGTGTTCGTCGCCACCGACATCTCCGCGACGCCGGAGAACGTCCTGCACTTCGTGCGGCTCGGGGTGGCCGTGACCGACACCGAGCCGCTCGAGGCGTGCCGTCCGTTCCAGGAGGGCAGCCGCGGGTTCCTGATGGGCGAGGCGTCCGTCGCGTTCGTGCTGTCGCGGAACGCGAGCCGGCCGTACGCGGTCGCCCTCGGCGGCGCGATGACGCACGACGGGTACCACGTGACCTCGGTCGACCCGGACCTCGGCCAGGTCCGCGGCTGCTTCCGGGACGCGCTGGCCAACGCCGGGGTGCCCGCCGCGGCGGTGCGCTACCTCAACGCGCACGGGCCGGGGACCAAGCAGTGCGACACCGCCGAGGCGACCATCCTCGAAGAGGAGTTCGGGTCGTCGACCGGGGTGTACTCGGTCAAGCCGCTCGTCGGGCACTGCCAGGGCGCGGCTTCGGCGGTGGAGGTGTCGGTCGCCGCGCTCGGGTACGACCGCGGCTACGTCCCGGCGCCGCCCGCGGTGGCCAAGGGGCACCCGCAGCTGCTCACCGGCCGGGTGCCGATCGGTGACGGCCTGACCGTGAAGTCGTCGCTCGGCATGGGCGGCCACAACTCGGTCGTCGTGCTCGGCCCGCCGGCCTGATCGCGGCCTCCGCCCCGCGGCTCGCAAGGGGGTTGCCGCGGGGCGGAAGGCGGGCTTGTGCGCGGTGGTGCGCTGTCCGAAGATCGGGGCATGACTGTGCGCACGACACCGCCGTTCCGCGCCGATCACGTGGGCAGCCTGCTGCGGCCCGCCGAACTCCACCGGGCCCGCGAGGACTTCGCCAAGGGCGCCATCGGCGCCGGCGACCTGAAGGCCGTGGAGGACAGCGCCATCCGCGACGTCGTCGCGATGCAGCGCGAGGTCGGGCTGCGCTCGGCCACCGACGGCGAATTCCGCCGCGCCTCCTGGCACATGGACTTCATCTACGCCCTCGACGGGATCTCCCGCAGCGACGAGAAGCTGCACGTCAAGTTCCACAACGCGGCCGGGGACATCGAGTTCAGCCCGGCCGGGCTGAAGGTGGACGGCAAGGTCGGGCTGTCCGGCACGATCTTCGGTGACCACTTCGCGTTCCTCAAGTCCATTGTGGACGACACCCAGACGCCGAAGCAGACCATCCCGTCGCCCAGCATGATCTACTACCGGGGCGGTCGCCGCGCCGTCTCCGAGCAGGTCTACCCCGACCTGGAGGAGTTCTACCGCGATCTGGCCGACGCGTACGCCAAGGAGGTCGCCGGGATGGCCGAGCTGGGCTGCACCTACCTGCAGCTCGACGACACCAGCCTCGCCTACCTCAACGACCCGGCGCAGCGGCAGCTCGTCGCGGAGATGGGCGGCGACCCGGACAAGCAGCACGTGCGCAACATCAAGACGATGAACGCCGCGCTGTCCGGCCGCCCGGAGGGGCTGACCGTCACCACCCACCTGTGCCGCGGCAACTTCCGCTCCTCGTGGGTGGCCTCCGGCGGGTACGACTTCGTCGCCGACGCGCTGTTCAACGAGCTGGAGGTGGACGGCTACTTCCTGGAGTTCGACGACGAGCGCTCCGGCGGGTTCGAGCCGCTGCGGTTCGTGCCGAAGGGCAAGTACGTTGTGCTCGGCCTGGTCACCACCAAGCGCGGCGAGCTGGAGTCGGTCGACTCGCTGCGGCGGCGCATCGACGAGGCGGCGCGCTACGTCGACCTGGACCAGCTGTGCCTGTCCGGGCAGTGCGGGTTCTCCTCGACGGAGGAGGGCAACGACCTCACCCAGGACGAGCAGAAGGCGAAGCTGGAGCGGATCGTCGAAACCGCCGAGCTCGTGTGGGGCCGTTAACCTGGGCTGATGCGGCACACATCGGCGCAGGCGCCCTCGGTCGTCGACCGCGTGCTGGACGTGCTGGCCGCGTTCACCCCCGAACGTCCGGCGATGACGCTGTCCGAGCTGAGCCGCCGGACCGGGCTGCCGTTGTCGACCACCCACCGGCTGGTCGGTGAGCTGGCGCGGCGCGGGGCGCTGGAGCGGCAGGACGACGGGCAGTACCGGGTCGGGCTGTGGCTGTGGGAGGTCGCGTCGCTGTCCCCGCGCGGGCCGGTGCTGCGTGACGCGGCGATGCCGTTCCTGGAGGACCTGTACGAGGCCACGCACGAGAACGTGCAGCTCGCGGTGCTCGACGTGCCGGACGTCGTGTACGTGGAGCGGATCTCCGGGCGTAACGCGGTGAGCATCGTGTCCCGCCCCGGCGGGCGGCTGGCGGCGCACGCGACCGGCGTCGGGCTGGTGCTGCTCGCGCACGCGCCGTCCGACGTGCAGGAACAGGTGCTGGCCGCGCCGCTGCGCCGGTACACGCCCAAGACGATCACCGGGGCCGACGAGCTGCGCCGGGTACTGGCCGACGTGCGGCGCGACGGGTACGTGATCAGCGACCGGCAGGTGGAGATGGTGTCCCTGTCCGTGGCGGCGCCGGTGTACGGGGCGGACGACGCGGTGGTGGCGGCGATCTCGATCGTCATCCCGGCCGCCGGGCCGGATCCGAGATCGATGGTGCCGGCCGTGCGGGCGGCGGCGCGGGGGATTTCGCGGACCTTGGGGGCACCGCGCGCCTTGCGGCAGCCCAGCTGAGGGGGGTTGGGTTTTGCGGGCTGGTGTGATGCCGGCGCCAGCGAGCGGTGGACGCTGCGACGCCCCCAGTTGAGCCGAGGGGATCTCGGGGGCTGGGCGCGTCCGGGGCACCTCGGCCCAGCTGAGCCAGGCCTCAGCTGATCCGCCGCGCCGGGGTGATGCCGGTCAGCAGGCGGCGCGTGCGTTCGGGCGCCCACTCCGGCAGCCCGGCCACGATGTCGCCGAGGGACTGCGCCGCCAGGCTGGCCCGCCAGGCCTCGTGGGCCTCCGCCATCTTCGCGGCCAGCACGCACGTGTCCCGGCAGTCCTCGGGCGGCAGCGCGCCCCTGCCCCGCTGCCGGATCTCCCGGCACTCGTACGGCGCGGACGCCCCATCGACCGCCTCGACGATCTCCAGCAGTGTGATCTCCGACGCGGGCCTGGCCAACCGGAAGCCGCCGCGGGGGCCGGTCGTCGCCGTCAGCACACCGGCCCGGACCAGCGCCTTCAGCTGCTTGGCGAGGTAGGGCGCCGGCAGGTCGAAGTACTCCGCGAGCTGCGCCGTCGACGCGGTGGACCCCGGCTCGAGCTGCGCCAGCGAGGTGGCGCAGTGCAGAACCCACTCGGTGCTCGATGGCAGCTTCACAACCACAGTGTATCTCCGATATTATGGACCCGAGAAATCCACAATAGGAGGAAGCAATGCGAATCGCAGTCGCCGGAGCCACCGGCAACATCGGCAGCCGCACCGTGGCCGCGCTCGAGCGGGACGGGCACGAGGTCGTGCGGATCAGCCGCTCGCTCGGGGTCGACCTCGCCACCGGCGCGGGCCTGGACGACGCCCTGACCGGCGTCGACGCGGTCGTCGACGCCCTCAGCGCGCCACCGATGAGCAGAGACGAAACGGTGGCCTACTTCGGGAACGCCACGCGCAACCTGCTCGCCGCCGAGGAACGCGCCGGCGTGCGGCACCACGTCCTGCTGTCGATCCTCGGCGTCGACCGCGTCGAGGGCAACGCGCACTACGCGGGCAAGCGCGAGCAAGAGGGCCTGGTCGCCGCCGGTGCGGTGCCGTGGTCGATCGTCCGCGCCGCCCAGTTCCACGACTTCGCCGAGATGGCCGCGGGCTGGGGCGAGCAGGACGGGGTCGTGACGATCGCGCCGCTGCTGGTGCAGCCGATCGCCCCCGGGGACGTGGCCGCCGTGCTCGCCGAGGTCGCCACCGGCGAACCGCTCCGCGACCGCCTCGACCTCGCCGGCCCGGAGCCGCAGGACCTCGTCGACATGGCGCGCCGCACGTACGCGGCGCGCGGCCGGTCGGCGAAGTTCGTGCCGACCTGGTCCGGCCTGTTCGGGCCGGAGATGGCCGGTGAGGTGATGCTGCCCGGCGAGGGCGCCCGGCTCGCGCCGACGACGTTCGACGACTGGCTCGCCGAGCAGCACTGAGCTCCCACTGAGTGGAAGCCCTGCTGGCCCACGGCCCGGGCCGACCCGCATGCTGGGTGCCGGAACAGCGGAGTTTGGAGGACGCAGTGACGCGCACACAGGTCGGGATCATCGGCGCCGGGCCGGCCGGTCTGCTCTTGTCGTACCTGCTGCACGCCGAGGGTGTCGACGCCGTGGTCCTCGAGACGCGCAGCCGCGCCTACGTGGAGAAGCGGGTGCGCGCCGGGGTCTGCGAGCACCCGACGGTCGAGCTGCTGCGGGAGATCGGCGTCGGCACGCGGTTGGACGCCGAAGGCCTGCCGCACCACGGGTTTTCGCTGCGGTTCGACGGGCAGGACCACCGAATCGCGCTCACCGAGCTGACCGGCAAGTCGATCACGGTCTACGGGCAGCAGGAGATCGTCAAGGACCTGATCGCCGCGCACGAGGCCAAGGGCTACCCGATCCGGTTCGAGGTCAGCGACGTCGAACTGCACGACGTGGACACCGACAACCCGCGCATCACCTACCGGGACTCCGACGGCGCGGCGCAGACACTGGCGTGCGACGTGATCGCCGGGTGCGACGGCTTCCACGGCGTCAGTCGCCCGACGATCCCCGCGGACAAGGTCAAGACCTTCGACCGCGAGTACCCGTTCGCGTGGCTGGGGGTGCTCGCGCAGACCCCGCCGTCGCACGAAGAGCTGATCTACACCCACCACGAGCGCGGGTTCGCCCTGCACAGCATGCGCTCGCCGGAGATCACCCGGCTCTACCTGCAGGTGCCCAGCGACGAGAAGATCGAGAACTGGTCCGACGATCGCATCTGGTCCGAGCTGGACGTCCGGCTCACCACGAACGCGCACGACTTCGTGTTGCGTGAGGGGCCGATCCTGGACAAGGGCATCACGCCGATGCGCAGCTTCGTCACCGAGCCCATGCAGTACGGACGGCTCTTCCTCGCCGGCGACGCGGCGCACATCGTGCCGCCGACCGGGGCGAAGGGCATGAACCTGGCCGTCGCCGACGTGCGCGTGCTGTCCCGCGCGCTGGTGGAGCTGTTGCAGCACAAGCGGAGCGAGCTGGCGGAGTCCTATTCGGACACCTGCCTGCGGCGCGTGTGGCGGGCCGAGCACTTCTCCTGGTACATGACCTCGATGCTGCACGTGGACCCCTCGGCGGACGACTTCACCCGGCGGCTCCAGCTGTCGCAACTGCGGTACACGGCGTCCTCCCGCGCCGCGGCGACCAGCGTGGCGGAGAACTACGTGGGGCTGCCGTTCGCCTAGGTGGCGCCACGTGTTTTCCGCGCGTGCGTCGAAATCGCGGTGCTCTCGGACTGGGCTCGGATGCTCGCCGGGCTGACGATTCAAGAGGCGGCCGGGTACGCCTCCCCTGGTTCAGGACCACCTCAGCTGACACGGCTCTCGGCCTAGCCGGTCGGGGGCTGTGTCGGGAGCGCTCGCCGAAGCGGCTGGGGTTGCCGTTCGCCTATGTGGCGCCGCGTTTCGGAACCTACAACGAGATCGCGGTGCTCTCGGACTGGGGCTCGGATGCTCGCTGGGCTGACAAGGCGGCCGGGTACGCCTCCCTGGCGGCAGCCGCGCTGCGCGTCATCCGCGCAGCCGGGGTTGCGATCCAGTCAGACGCTCGTCAGCGGGTTGCTCGGGGAATCGCGGTGATTGGCACGGCTTGGGCCGGGAAACAGAGGTGCGCTCCCGGCCACGCCAGAGAAATTGACGGGAAGCGCCGACGAGGCGGTTGATCTCAGTTCGCCTCAAGCGGAAACGTCAACCCCGGGTTGACGACTTCAACACCGTCAACCTAGGGTTGACGCATGACCAGTTCAGTTCGCCTTGACGACTTGATCGAGGCCATCAAGCGGCAGCACCCGGACTCCGATCCCCTCCAGCAGCTCTCCGACGCGGTGCTCCTCGGTGAGCACCTCGGCGACGTGGCCGACCACCTGATCGGCCACTTCGTCGACCAGGCACGGCGGAGCGGCGCGTCGTGGACGGAGATCGGCGCCAGCATGGGCGTTTCCAAGCAGGCGGCGCAGAAGCGGTTCGTGCCGAAGGATTCCCCCGGCGCCGGCATGGAGGCCTTCAGCCGCTTCACCGAGCGCGCCCGCCGGGCGGTCGTTAACGCCGAGAAGGTGGCGCGCGGCGCCGGCAACGAGCAGATCGAGACCACGCACATCCTGATCGGCGTGATCGGCGAGCGGGACGGCCTCGCCGCGAAGGCGGTGGAAAACCTCGGCGTCACAACGGAATCGGTCGGCGAACGGGTCAACGCGACCCTCCCGCCGCCGGTGGACGGCGAGCTGCCCGCGCACATCCCGTTCAGCCAGGACGGCCGCAAGGTCATCCAGCTCACGGTGCGGGAAGCCCTGCGACTGGGGCACAACTACGTCGGCACCGAGCACATGCTGCTCGCCCTGCTCGACCAGGCCGAGGGGCCTGCCTACGAGGTGCTCACCGAACTCGGCATCACGAAGGACGCCGTCGAGGGGCAGATCCGCGAGATGCTGCGGGGCATGTTCCCGGACGCGTGACGGGCGCCGCGCGGACGCCC
Source organism: Amycolatopsis tucumanensis (assembly GCF_021654135.1). Classification (GTDB taxonomy): domain Bacteria; phylum Actinomycetota; class Actinomycetes; order Mycobacteriales; family Pseudonocardiaceae; genus Amycolatopsis_E; species Amycolatopsis_E tucumanensis. The sequence continues at coordinate 185,654 of NZ_JAKGSD010000004.1, forward strand.
GTCACGCGCCGATCAGGCCGGCTCCCCGTCACCACCCTCGACGGCGGCGCTTCGCGTCCAGCTATGCCCCGACCTCGGGGCGGCCGTCCTCGGCCCAGCGGGTGTGGAACGAGCCCTCCCGGTCGACCCGGCGGTAGGTGTGCGCGCCGAAGAAGTCGCGCTGCCCCTGCACCAGGGCGGCCGGGAGGCGCTCGGCGCGCAGGCCGTCGTAGTAGGCCAGCGCGGTCGAGAAGCCCGGCGTCGGGATGCCCAGCCGGACCGCGGTGGAGATCACCGACCGCCACGAGTCCTGCGCGTCCTCCACGGCCTTGCGGAAGTCGCCCGCGGTGAGCAGCGTCGGCAGGCCCGGCTCGGCCGCGTAGGCGGAGCGGATGTCGTCCAGGAACTTCGCCCGGATGATGCAGCCGCCGCGCCAGATCGCGGCCAGCGCGCCGAGGTCGATGTCCCAGCCGTACTCCGCGCCGCCCGCCTGGATCTGGTTGAAGCCCTGCGCGTAGGCGACGATCTTCGACGCGTACAGCGCGCGCTCGACGTCGTCGGCGAAGGTCTCCGCCGCCGCGCCGGTCAGCGGGGCGCGCGACGGGCCGGGCAGGCCACGGCTGGCCGCGCGCAGGTCCGCGCTGCCGGACAGCGACCGCGCGAACACCGCCTCCGCGATGCCGCTGATCGGCACACCGAGGTCCAGGCCGATCTGCACGGTCCAGCGGCCGGTGCCCTTCTGCTCGGCCTGGTCGGTGACCACGTCGACGAACGGCTTGCCGGTCGCGGCGTCGGTGTGCGCCAGCACCTCGGCGGTGATCTCGATCAGGTACGAGTCCAGCCTGCCGGTGTTCCAGGTGCGGAACACCTCCGCGATCTGCGCCGGCTCGTACCCGAGCGCGCCGCGCAGCAGGTCGAACGACTCCGCGATCAGCTGCATGTCGGAGTACTCGATGCCGTTGTGCACCATCTTCACGAAGTGCCCGGCGCCGTCCGGGCCGATGTGGGTGCAGCACGGGTCGCCGTCGACCTTGGCCGAGATGCTCTCGAACAGCGGGCCGAGCGACTCGTAGGACTCCTTCGAACCGCCGGGCATGATGCTCGGCCCGTGCAGCGCGCCCTCCTCGCCGCCGGAGACGCCGGTGCCGACGAAGTGCAGCCCGCGCTCGCGCAGGGCGGCCTCGCGCCGCCGGGTGTCGGCGAAGTGCGCGTTGCCCGCGTCGACGATCACGTCGCCCTCTTCCAGCAGCGGCGCGAACTCCTCGATGACCGCGTCCGTCGGGGCGCCGGCCTTGACCATGATCACCAGCTTGCGCGGCCGTTCGAGCGCGTTCACGAACTCCTGCGCGGAGTAGGTGGGGATGAATTCGCCTTCGTCGCCGAACTGCTCCACCAGGTCGCGTGTGCGCTGTTCCGAGCGGTTGTGCAGGGCGACGGTGTGCCCGTGCCGCGCCAGGTTGCGCGCCAGGTTCCGGCCCATGACGGCCAGGCCCGTGACGCCGATGCTCGCCTTCTTGCTCATGCGCAGCCTTCCCTCTCGAAGCTCTCTCCGCACCCTAGCGCGAAGCCCTGTTCCCGCAGGTGAACGCGTGAGTAACTAGCGTTCAACCACTTTTCCTGCCAAACTCCATCCAGTCATCGCCGCGCTACGGTGCGGCATGGAGTACGGTCATGGGTTCCACTACGAGGGGACGAGGCGGGACGAGGTGCCGTGGAGCGGGTGAGGGCGCGGAAATAGGCAATGGCTAGCACCGTTACTTCCCGTCGCAAGCAACTCGGCAACGAGCTCCGGCACGCGCGACTGGCCGCGAAGATGACCCAGCAGCAGGTCGCCGAAGTGCTCGGGTGCACGCAGGGCAAGGTCAACAAGATCGAGTCCGGCGCGGTGGGCGTCAAGCTCGGCGACGTGCGCACCATGCTGGAGGCGTTCGGCATCAACGGCGACGAGTCGGAGGCGCTCATGAGCCTGGCGCGCGCCGCGGCCGGGCAGCGGGGCGCCTGGTCCGGCTACCGGTCCGTCGTGCCGCACTGGTTCCGGACGTTCACCGACCTCGAGCCGGCCGCCGTCGAGATCATGACGTGGCACGGCGAGCGCATCCCCGGCCCGCTGCAGTCCGAGCACTACATGCTCAAGCAGTTCACCGAGTTCGGCGCCACCGACGTGACGTCGCTGGTGCGCAACCGGCTGGACCGCAAGGCCGTCTTCGACCAGCCGCAGCCGCCGTACTACCGGTTCATCATCAGCGAGGCCGCGCTGCACCGCGCGCCCGGCGGTCGTGCGCCCGCCGTGATGCTGGACCAAATCGAGCACCTGCTGGAGCTGGACCGGCGCCAGCGCGTGTACATCCACGTGCTGCCGTTCGGGGCCAGGCTCGCCGCGGTGCCCAACGACTTCACGATCATGCGCTTCCCCGACCGCACCCGTGACTTCGTCTACATCGAACACTCGGCGGGCGGGATCTACCTGGACGACCAGAAGGACTTCCAGCTCTTCGTCGACGCGTGGGACCGCCTGCGCGGCGCGGCGCTGGAACGGCAGGAGACGCGCGAGTTCCTGAAGAACATGGCCGATCAGTACCGCGTGGCCATGGGAGCCTAGGCTTCGACCAAGATCAACTTGTCGGGGGTTGGGCGTGGCTGAACCGGATCAGGACAACGTGGACCTGGACCGTCCCAACGCCGTCCGGATGTACGACTACTACCTGGGCGGCACGGGGAACTGGGCGATGGACCGCGTCCTCGGGGACAAGGTCCTGGCCGAGGTACCGTTCGCGCCCCTGATCGCGCGCGCCAACCTGGAGTTCCTGGAACGGGTCCTGCGGTACTGCGTGCGCAACGGGATCGACCAGTTCCTCGACGTCGGCTCCGGCGGGCCGACGGTCGGCACCGTGCACCGGATCGCCGACGCGCTCGAGCCGCGCAGCCGGTGCGTGTACGTGGACCGCGAACAGGTCGCCGTCGCACACGGGCAGCTGCTACTGGAGCGCGAGGGCGACCCCGAGCGGCACGCGATCGTCCGCGCGGACCAGCGCGACCCGGACGCCGTGTGGCAGGCCGCGATGGGCGCCGGAGTGCTCGACCGGACCCGGCCGATCGCGTTGATCTTCTGCGCGGCGCTGCACTTCATCCCGAACGCCGAGCCGGCAGGCGAAATGCTGGCCCGTTACCGCGCGCGCCTGCCCGCCGGCTCGTACCTGGTGATCTCCCACGCGACGTTCGACGACCTGGACGTGCCAGCGGAGTACGCGGCGAGCATCCGCGCGGCGTTCGAGCTGTACGAGAAGTCCGGCACGCCCGCGTTCTCCCGGCGGCACGACGAGATCGTGTCGTTCTTCGGCGACTTCGAGATGGTGGAGCCGGGCGTGGTGTGGCTGCCGCAGTGGCGGCTGGACGAGGCGCCGTCCCCGGTGACGCAGAACTTCGTGGCGAACCCGTCGATGTCGATCGGGTGGTGCGGAGTGGGCCGGAAGCGGGGATGACCGCCAGGATCTGCCGAAACCGCCCGCGGTCGGCGAGGAGTGCCGCTACGAGTACCGGTTCGGCGACGCGGTGCTGCGGTTGCGCGGCGGGGCGGTAGCCGTCAGCCGCGGGGCCGGGGCAGCGCCAGTTCCGCGTTGTGCCGCCACGCGTGCCAGTGCCGCCGGAACGAGCGCGGCAGCAGCGTCCACCGGCGGCGGCCGGGGGTGTGCACCGCGGGCTCGCTCCGGTGCGGAGCCGTCGAGTCGGTCAGGATCCGGACGGTCATCTCCGTCCCCCTTCCAGTAGCGGCCGGGGATTCCGGCAGACGCCCGCCGTGGCGAGGCAGTGCTCGCACGGCATGCCGGCGCCGAGGGGCAGCCATTCGATCTCCGGCAGCCGGAGGCGCGCGCCGCAGCCGGCGGTCAGCGCGCCGCGCAGGACCGTGCCGGGTTCGAGCGGGAACAGGTGCGCGCAGCGCCGGGTCTCGCGCGCGGTGCCGGGGGCCGGCCTGCCGATCACGGTGACCGGGCCCGGCCAGTCCTCGCGCAGGTACCAGACCGCCGAGGCGTCGGCGTCCGCCGCGAGCCAGCCGAGCATCCGGGAAAGCGCTTCCGCCGGGCTGCCGACGCGAGCGGCCTCGTCCCGGCCGTTGACCTTGCCGACGACCACGAACGGGTCCGGCCGGCACGGGGCCGCGGGCCGCTCCGCGACATCCACTCCGAGCACCGTCGACCTCCCCCAGAACACGCGACTCGGGTCTGTGATCGACCCGACCGGCGGGAATAATCCTACTCCTGGAATAATCCCAGTGTCGAGTGGTCAAAGTTTGCATCACCCGACTGGACCCACGTGGTTCCAACGAAAGGACCAGGGATCGCCCCGCTTCGCCACGCGGCGGGACGGGACCTCAGGCACGGAGGTAGGGACTGATGCCGGAATACCCGCGACCGGTGGATTACGACCCGCAGACGGCGGCGCACCTGTTCGACGAGTCGAAGTGGCAGAAGTCCTTCGCCAGCGAGCCCAACGGCGGGAACTGCGTGGAGGTCAACATGGCCGCGCCGGGGCTGGTCGGGGTCCGCGACACCAAGCTGGCGAGCAGCCCGGTGTTCGTGTTCGACGCCGGCGAGTGGGCGGCCTTCCTCGAAGGGGTCAAGGCGGGCCAGTTCGACCTGCGCTGATCCGGGATTATCGAAACTCGTGTGTTATTGACCACATCCGGGCGAGTGGCGCTTCCGGGTCGCCGGACGACCCGGAAGCGCCTGCCGGATCAGTTGGACGGCCTGCTGCCGCCGCCCGGAAACCCGCCCTGACCACCGGGGAAGCCGCCCTGCTGTCCACCGGGGAAGCCCTGCTGGGCCGAGCCGTCCGTGATCGACGTGGCCGTCGCGGTGTCGCCGGAGACCTTCGCCAGCACCGTGACCGTCGAGCCGGTCGCCAGGTTGCCCGCCTTCTCCGTCGAGGAGTCGATCACGTAGGTCTGGGTGTAGCCGTCCTTGCTCTTGACCGTGATCGAGGTGGCGTTCAGCGCGCTGACCTCTCCGGTCTGGAACCGCTCGATGGCGTAGCCGCCGTCGGCCGACACCGTGAAGTCGCCGTGCAGCGCCTCGCGCAGGATCGACGCGGTGCCGCCGGCGCCACCCATCATGCGTCCGCCGCCGGGGAAGCCACCCATCCCGCCCTGCTGGTTCGCCTCGGACGAGGTGCCCGCGTAGATCGCGACCCCGCCGACGGCGGCGATGACGACCGCGACGGCCGCGGCGATGGCGGTCTTCCTGCCGGACCACTTCGGCGCGGGCGGTTGCGGGTCGCCCCACGCGGCGGCAGGTGCCTCGGTGGTCGTCGGCTCCGTGCTCATCGTGTCCCTTTCGCGTTCGGTCGCGGCAGGGTCCGCCCCTGCCACCCCACAGGTTCGGCGGCCCGGCTGTGCGGAGGCTGTGTGCGAGGTGGGCGGACCCTGTGCGCGTCCACCGCTCACAGGGAACACACAGACGGGTCACAGGGAAGACCCACCGGAGCGGCCGAAGATGGGACCATGACCAGCATGAACGCCGCGACGTCCGGTGCGGGCAAGGCCGATCTCAAGCACCCAGACGGCTCGGCGGTGCGCGTCCTCGTGGTCGACGACGAGGAGACACTGGCCGAGCTGGTGTCGATGGCCCTGCGCATGGAGGGCTGGGAGACCCGCAGCGCGGGCACCGGCACCGAGGCGGTCCGCGTGGCCCGCGACTTCCGCCCGGACGCCGTCGTCCTCGACGTGATGCTGCCCGACTTCAGCGGCCTGGAGGTGCTGAGCAAGCTGCGTGCCGAGGCGCCGCACCTGCCCGTGCTGTTCCTCACCGCGCGGGACGCGGTCGAGGACCGCATCGCCGGCCTGACCGCGGGCGGCGACGACTACGTGACCAAGCCGTTCAGCCTGGAAGAGGTCGTGCTGCGGCTGCGTGCGCTGCTGCGCCGCTCGCGGGTGGTGTCCGCCAACGAGGGCTCGACGCTGACGGTCGGCGACCTGACCCTGGACGAGGACAGCCGCGAGGTGTTCCGCGGCGGCGACCCGATCTCGCTGACCGCGACCGAGTTCGAGCTGCTCCGCTTCCTGATGCGCAACCCGAAGCGGGTGCTGTCCAAGGCCCAGATCCTGGACCGTGTGTGGAGTTACGACTTCGGCGGACAGGCCAACATCGTGGAGCTCTACATTTCCTACCTGCGGAAGAAGATCGACGCGGGCAGGGAGCCGATGATCCACACCATGCGCGGCGCGGGGTATGTCCTCAAACCGGCAGGCTGAGCACGCCCGCCCGCGGCGGCTCCTGCCCTCCTCCCTGCGCGGCAAGCTGATCGCGCAGGTCATCGCGCTGCTCGCGCTCGTGTGCCTGGTCGTCGGCCTGGTCACCGAAATCGCGCTGCGCAGCTTCCTCTACCACCAGCTCGACGACCGCCTGGCCGCCGCGAGCGAGCGCGGCACCCGCCAGCCGCCGCCGGGCTCCTGGAACGGCTCGCCCAACCAGCCGCCGCCGGACTCGCTCCGGGTCCCCGGGCAGGGCATCGGCACGCTGGCCGTCGTCGTCTTCCCGGACGGCGCCGTGCGCGCCGGGGTGCTGCGCGGGGGTTCGACTTCTTCGGACAACCCGTTCCCCAGCGACCCGGTGCCGTCCGCGGAGCTGCGCACCCTGCTCGCGCTGCCCGCCGACGGCAAGCGGCGCAGTGTCGACCTCGGCGACCTGGGCGACTACCGGGTCGTGTCGGTGCGCGCGCACGACGGCGCGCTGCTGATCACCGGTCTGCCGCTGGCGGAGGTGAACGAGACGCTGTGGCGGCTCGGCTTCATCTTCGGCGGGGTCGCGCTCGGCGGCCTGCTCATCGCGGGCGGGCTCGGCGCGATCACCATCCGCCGCACCATGCGCCCGCTGGACCGGCTCGCGGACACCGCATCGAAGGTGTCCCAGCTGCAGCTCGACCGCGGTGAGGTGGCGTTGTCGATCCGGGTGCCGCCGGTGGACACCGACACCCGCACCGAGGTCGGCAAGGTCGGCGCGGCGTTCAACCAGATGCTCGGGCACGTCGGCGCGGCGCTGAACGCGCGGCAGGCCAGCGAAAGCCGGGTGCGCCAGTTCGTCGCCGACGCCAGCCACGAGCTGCGCACGCCGCTCGCGGCCATCCGCGGGTACGCCGAGCTGGCCCGGCGCAGCGGTGATCAGGTACCGCCGGACATCGCGTTCGCGATGGGCCGGGTCGAGTCCGAATCGGCCCGGATGACCACCCTGGTCGAGGACCTGCTGCTGCTCGCGCGCCTGGACTCCGGGCGGCACCGCGTCTACGAGCCGGTCGACTTGTCCCGCATCGTCGCCGACGCGGTGTCCGACGCGCACGTCGCCGGGCCGGACCACCGGTGGCAGTTGGACGTGCCTGCCGACCCGATCACCGTCGTCGGCGACGCCGACCAGCTGCACCAGGTCGTGCTCAACCTGCTCAACAACGCCCGCACCCACACCCCGCCGGACACGGTGGTCACCACCAAGCTGTCCGTCGAGGGCGACGAGGTCGTGCTGCGGGTGACCGACAACGGACCCGGCATCGCGCCGGACGTCCTGCCGACGGTGTTCGAGCGGTTCGCCCGCGGCGACACGTCCCGGTCCCGCGCGGCGGGCAGCACCGGGCTCGGGCTGGCGATCGTGGCCGCCGTCGTCGCCGCCCACCGCGGCCGCGTCGGCGTCCAGAGCAAGCCGGGTCACACCGAATTCACGGTGCGTTTCCCCAGGTAGCCCGTTCGGGAGCCGCTCACAGGCTCCGCACAGCTCGGGCACATGATCGCCACAACGCGGCGGGCCACCGTCGGTGTCATGACGACCTCCGCCGACGCCTCTCCCGCACCTCGGCCGGCCGACCCGCAACGGAGCACGTCCCCGGTCCTCGACGTCGTCGTCCCCGTGTACAACGAGGAGACCGACCTCGCGCCCTGCGTGCGCCGCCTGCACACCTACCTCTCCGACGCGCTGCCCTACCCGTTCCGCATCACCGTCGCCGACAACGCGAGCACCGACTCGACGCTGTCGATCGCGCGGGCGCTCGCCGCCGAGCTGCCCGAGGTCGAGGTGCGGCACCTGGACCAGAAGGGCCGCGGCCGCGCGCTCAACGCCGTCTGGTCCGCCTCCGACGCCCAGGTGCTGGCCTACATGGACGTCGACCTGTCCACCGACCTCGCCGCGCTGTTCCCGCTGGTCGCGCCGCTCATCTCGGGGCACTCCGACCTGGCGATCGGCTCCCGGCTGGCCCGCGGCGCCCGGGTGGTGCGCGGGCCCAAGCGCGAGTTCATCTCGCGCTGCTACAACCTGATCCTGCGCGGCGCGCTGGCCGCCCGGTTCACCGACGCGCAGTGCGGCTTCAAGGCGATCCGCGCCGAGGTCGCCCGCGAGCTGTTGCCGCTGGTCGAGGACACCGGCTGGTTCTTCGACACCGAGCTGCTCGTCCTCGCGCAGCGCTCCGGCCTGCGCATCCACGAGGTGCCGGTGGACTGGGTGGACGACCCGAACTCGTCGGTCGACATCGTCGCCACCGCCACCGCGGACCTCAAGGGCGTCGCCAGGATGATCCGCGGCTTCGCCCGCGGCACCCTGCCCATCAGCCAGATCCGCGCCCAGCTGGGGAGGCACCCGATCGCCGTCACCGAACCCGGCGTCCCGCCGAAACTGGCCAGGCAGCTCGTCCGGTTCGCCGCGATCGGCGTCGGCAGCACCCTGGCCTACCTGGTGCTCTACGTCCTGCTCCGCACCGGCGTCGGCGCGCAGGCCGCGAACCTGATCGCGTTGCTGGTCACCGCGGTCGCCAACACCGCGGCCAACCGGCGGTTCACCTTCGGCGTGCGCGGGTCGAAGGGCGCGGGGCGGCACCAGTTCGAAGGCCTGATCGTCTTCGGGCTCGGGCTGGCGCTGACCAGCGGATCACTCGCGCTCCTGCACGCCGGCGCCGAACCGGGCCGGTTCGCCGAGCTGGTGGTGCTCGTGCTGGCCAACCTGGCCGCGACCGTCCTGCGGTTCCTGCTGTTCCGCAACTGGGTCTTCCGAAAGAACCGATAGGAGAACCGACTCGACATGTCGACTGCGGCTGTTTCCTCCGATCCGGCCCGCCTCGGGCCGGTCCCCGCCGCGGCGCGAACGCGGACCGCGGGCCGTCCGCCGTGGGTCCGGCCGTCGGTCGCCGTCCTGCTGGTCGCGACCGCCGCGCTGTACCTGTGGAACCTGAGCGCGTCCGGGTACGCCAACGACTTCTACGCCATGGCCGTGCAGGCGGGCACGAAGAACTGGGAGGCGCTGTTCTTCGGGTCGCTGGACCCGGGCAACGTCATCACCGTCGACAAACCGCCCGCGTCGCTGTGGCTGATGGCGCTGTCCGGGCGGCTGCTCGGCTTCTCCAGCTTCAGCATGCTGCTGCCCAACGCGTTGTGCGGCGTGGGTTCGGTGGCGCTGCTGTACGCCGCGGTGCGGCGCACATCGGGTCCGCTGGCCGGGCTGATCGCCGGGGCGGCGCTCGCGCTGACGCCGGTCGCGGCGCTGATGTTCAAGTTCAACAACCCGGACGCGCTGCTGGTGCTGCTGATGGTGGCCGGCGCGTACTGCACTGTCCGGGCGCTGGACCGGGCGAGCACCGTCTGGCTGATGCTCGCCGGCGCCGCGCTCGGGTTCGGGTTCCTCACCAAGATGCTGCAGGCGTTCCTGGTGCTGCCCGCGTTCGCGCTGGTGTACCTGGTCGCGGCGCCGACCGGGCTGGGCAGGCGGCTGCTGCAGCTGGTTTACGCCGCGGTCGCGCTCGTCGTCGCGACCGGGTGGTGGATCGTCGCCGTCGCGCTGTGGCCCACCGAGTCCCGGCCCTACATCGGCGGGTCCACCGACAACACGCCGCTGGAGCTGGCGTTCGGCTACAACGGCCTCGGCCGCATCTTCGGCGGCGACGGCAACGGTGGCGGTGGTGGCGGCATGGGCGGCAACACCATGTTCGGCGGCGAGACCGGCCTGTTCCGCATGTTCGGCGCCGCGTTCGGGGTGGAGATCTCGTGGCTGCTGCCCGCCGCGCTGATCGCGCTGGCCGCCGGGCTGTGGTTCACCCGGTTCGCGCCGCGCCTGGACCGGACGCGTGCCGCGCTGCTGCTGTGGGGCGGCTGGACGGTCGTCACCGCGCTGGTGTTCAGCTTCATGAGCGGCACGATCCACCCGTACTACACGGTGGCGCTCGCCCCGGGCATCGCCGGGCTGGTCGGCATCGGCGCGGTGGAACTGTGGCGCGGACGGCACAACTTCGCCGCGCGGATCGTGCTGGCGCTGATGCTCGCGGCGACCGGTGTGTGGGACTTCATCCTGCTGGCGCGGACGCCGTCCTGGCAGCCGTGGCTGAGGTGGGTGCTGCTGGTGCTGACCGCGCTGGTGGTGGCCGGGCTGCTGTTCGGGCTGGACCGGATCCGGCGCGCGGGGATCGTGCTCGCCGTCGCCGGGGTGATCACCGGGCTGCTCGCGCCAGGGGCGTACGCCGTGGTCACCGCGAGCCAGGGGCACACCGGGTCCATCCCGACGTCCGGGCCGTCCGGCAACTCGATGGGCTTCGGCGACCGGGCAGGAGCCGAGTCGGCCGAACTGATCGCGCTGCTCCGGCAGACCAGCACCAAGTGGTCCGCGGCGACCAACGGCTCCCAGTCCGCGGCCGGCCTCGCGCTGAACTCGGACACCGCGGTGATCGCCATCGGCGGCTTCAACGGCGGCGACCCCGCACCGACGCTGGCGGAGTTCCAGCAGTACGTCGCCCGCGGCGAGATCACGTACTACGTCTCCGGCGGCATGGGCCGCGGCGGCTCCGGCGAGATCGCGCAGTGGGTGGCGGAGAACTTCACAGCTCAGACGGTGGGCGGCAGCACGGTCTACGACCTGACGACAGGTGCGACGACCGGTTGAGTACACTGAAGGCGGACCCCCGCGGCGTCCATCCTGTGAACCTCCCCAGGGCCGGAAGGCAGCAAGGATAAGCAGGCTCTGACGGGTGCGGGGGTCCCCTTTCATGAAGGGCCTCGCCCTTCTTGAAAGGGGACTTCGTCCACTGTGTTTTTTCGGGGGGCGACCCCCCGGGCCCCCACGGTGCGAGCTCCTCGGCCTGGCGAGCGCTGGGCGCGTTGGGTTTGGACCAGCTCAGGTTTCGGCCGTCAGGACCGGCTGGAAGAATCCGCTCTCCTCAGGTTCGTGCCACATCGGTCCGGAGAATCCAGCCACGTCGACCAGGTCCTGCAGCTCGGCGCGGGTGATCGCCCAGTACGTCGTCGTGTGGACCTTCGTCGTCAAGTTCGGGAACACCTGGAACAGTTCGACGTCGTAGCGCTCGCCGTCTGGGTGCCAGTGCCAGAGTTGGAACGTGATCGTGCGGCCGTCCGGGGCCTCGTGCACTGATGGGGGTGTGGCGGCGGGGTGGGTGCGTCTCGCCTCGTCGTAGTCGCGGGTGCTCAGGATCAGCCGGCCGCCTCGGCGGAGGACGCGGTGCATTTCGGTGAGCGCCCGTCGCACGTCCTCGGGCGTCAGCAGGTGTGGGAGTGAGTTGTCGGCGCACACCACCGCGTCGAAGGTCGCGTCCGGGAACGGCAGGGCGCGCATGTCGGCGGCGGCGACCGGGAGGTCCGGCACCCGGGCCAGCGCGCCGGGGCTGAGATCGGTGCCCACCACCTCGTGGCCCTGTGCGGCCAGGCCCAGGGCCTGGGTGCCGATGCCGCACGCGCAGTCCAGCACCCGCCGCGGGGAGCCGCCCAGCAGCCGGTGCAGCGCTTCGCCCTGACGGCGGACGCTCGACGGCCAGTCCGCGTAGATGCGGTGGTAGTCCGCGGCCAGCCGGTCGTAGAAGCGGCGGGTCACGCCCAGCAGGCTAGTCCGAGCTTGTCGGTGGCGGCCGGTACTCTCGCCTCGTGGCCCTGGCTCTCTACCGCAAGTACCGTCCGGCGACCTTCGCCGAGGTCGTCGGGCAGGAGCACGTCACCGAACCGCTGCGCGCCGCCCTCACCGCGGGCCGCATCAACCACGCGTACCTGTTCAGCGGGCCGCGCGGCTGCGGCAAGACGTCCAGCGCGCGCATCATGGCCCGCTCGCTGAACTGCGTCGAAGGCCCCACCCCGGACCCGTGCGGCAAGTGCGATTCGTGCCGCGCGCTGGCGCCCGAGGGGCCGGGCAGCATCGACGTCACCGAGCTCGACGCGGCCAGCCACGGTGGTGTCGACGACGCCCGCGAGCTGCGCGACCGCGCCTTCTACGCGCCTGCCGAGTCGCGGTACCGGGTGTTCATCATCGACGAGGCCCACATGGTCACGACGCAGGGTTTCAACGCCCTGCTGAAGATCGTCGAGGAGCCGCCGGAGCACCTGATCTTCATCTTCGCGACCACCGAACCGGACAAGGTGCTGCCCACCATCCGGTCGCGGACGCACCACTACCCCTTCCGGCTGATCCCGCCGAGCGCGATGCGCGACCTGCTGGAGCGCAACGTCGCGGCCGAGGGCATCCACGTCGACCCGGCCGTGTACCCGCTGGTGATCCGCGCGGGCGGTGGTTCGGCGCGTGACACCCAGTCGGTGCTGGACCAGCTGCTGGCCGGCGCGGGCCCGGACGGCGTGACTTACGACAGGGCCATCTCGCTGCTCGGCGTCACCGACTCGGCGCTGATCGACGACATGATCGACGGCCTCGCCGCGGACGACTCGGCTGCGGTGTTCGGAACGGTCGAGCGCCTGGTCGAGGCCGGGCACGAGCCGCGACGCTTCGCCAGCGACCTGCTCGACCGGCTGCGTGACCTGGTGCTGCTGCGGTCGGTCCCGGACGCGGCGGCGCGCAACCTGGTGTCGGCGCCCGCGGACGAGCTGGACCGCATGACGGCGCAGGCCGAGCGCGCAGGCCTGGCGACGCTGACCCGGTACGCGGAGATCGTGCACAACGGCCTGCTGGAGATGCGGGGCGCCACCGCGCCGCGGCTGCTGCTGGAGCTGTTGTGCGCCCGGATGCTGCTGCCGTCGGCGTCGGAAAGCGAAGCGGCGGTGCTGCAGCGGTTGGAGCGCCTGGAGCGGCGGGTCACCGTGAGCGGCGGGGGAAGCCTGCCCGCCGCTGATGGGCAGGTCGCCGCTGCCGCACCCGAGCGGTTCCAGCGGCCGTCGCAACGCGCGGCGGCTCCGGCGGCCGCCGCCGAGGTGGCTGCCGCGCCGTCACGGCCGGCCGCTGAGGCTGCTGCCCGTCCGGCGCCGGAAGCACCGGTCCGCCGGGCCACTGAGCCGACCGCCGCGCCGGAGCCCGCGGCTGCGCGCCCGGCTCCGGCGGCGTCGCGTCCTGCTGCCGGTCCTGCTGCCGGTCCCGCGGCGCCGGAGGCGCCGGTGCGGCGCCCCACCGAGCCCGCGGTCCCCGACGAGGCTCCCGCCGGGGCGCCCGCGCCGGGCGGGATCGACGCGGCCGCGATCCGCCGGGTCTGGCCGGACCTGCTGGCCGCCATCCGCAAGACGAGCCGCAGCACCGAAGCGATGATGATCAACGCGACGGTGCAGAGCGTCGAGGGTTCGACGGTCGTGCTGGCGCACAGCGCGGAGCCCCTCGCGCGGCGGTTGTCGGAGCCGCGCAACGCTGACTTCATCGCCGGCGCGCTGCACGAGGTGCTTGGCGGAACGTGGCAGGTGCGGTGCGTGCACGGCGGTGGCGGAGGAGGAGGTTCGGCCCGCCGCGACGGCGGCCCGAGCCCGCGCCCGAACCCGCCCACGCGGGAGGCCCCGCAGCAGCAACAGCGAACCTTCCAGCGCCCGACGCCGGCGGCCGCCCCGGCCCCACCGCCCGAGCCCGCGCCGAGGGCGCCGCAGCCGCCCCCGGAGCCCGCGGACGACATCCCCCTCCCGCCCGAGCCGGACGACGAGGAATCGATGATGGCCGAAACGGGCGGCCCGGTGCCGGACATCGCGCCCGCACCGCAGAACGACCCGGAGGAACAGGCGCGCCGCCTGCTGGCCGAACACCTGGGCGCACAGCCGATCGACTGACCCCCGCGGCGGGGAAGGCCGCGCGCTGGCGGCCACGGAGTGGACCCACGCTGCGCGGTGGCTGCGGAGGCGGCACCCGGCGGGGGCTGGTGCTGCGGGAGTGGATTCACGGTGCGCGGTGGCTGCGTGAAGGGCTGCGGGGGCCGCACCCGGTGGACTGGCGGCCGCGGAGCGGCCAACGCTGCGGTGGCTGCGGGGGCGGCACCCGGTGGGGGCTGGTGCTGCGGGAGTGGATTCACGCTGCGCGGTGGCTGCGTACAGGGCTGCGGGAGCCGCGCCCGGTGTGGCCTGGCGGCTGCGGGAGCGGGCCAACGCGGTGTGCTGTGCGACGGCGGCTTGCCAGGGCTGGTGGCCCCCACGGAGTGGGGCTGCGCGAAGCGCCGCGGACTCCGCGCGTGGCGCCGCTTCCGCGGCAGGGGGCCAACGGCGTGGGGCTGGTGGGCGCGGGAGCGGGCCAGTGCTGCGCGGTGGGCAGGCTGGCTTGCCGGGCTGGAATTGCTGGCCCCACGAAGTGGGGAAGGCGGCGGGAGCCGCGCGTGGCGTGGGATAGAGGCTGCGGATGCGGGCCGGAGCCGCTGGCCCCACGGAGTGGGGCATGCCCTGGAACGAGCCAAACCCGCCCAGCGATCAGAAACCCGCGTGCTCCCGCAAGAAAGCCACCACCCCGGAAGCGATCGCCGTGGCGTAGCGGGCTCGTCCGTCCACACTGGACATCGTCGCGGCCTCCGCGGCGTTTCGCATGTTCCCGCACTCCACCAGGACCGCGGGGCGTTCCGACAGGTTCAACCCGGCCAGATCATCCCGCGGGGCCAAGCCGTCGGACCCCAGGTAGTTGGACAACGGGAAATCCCCGGCGAGCAAACCCGACCGCACCGCCTCGGCCAGCTCCACCGACGGCGCGCCCTGCGCCGCGTTCAGCGGGGGTGCCGAGTACGCCACGTGGAAGCCCCGGGCGCCCGCCGACGTCGCGCCGTCCGCGTGGATCGACACCACCGCCGCCGCGCCGGCTCGGTTTCCGATCGCCGCCCGTTCGTTCACGCACGGGCCCACCCCGGTGTCGTCGGCGCGCGTGTAGACCACCCGCACCCCCTGCGCCTCCAACAGCGAACCCACCCGCTGCGCCACGTCCCAGTTGAACGCGTGCTCCGCGTACCCCCGGTCGGTCGCGGTGCCCGTCGTGTTGCACGGCTTCGTCTCGCCGCGTCCGGCGGGCACCGGGGCGTTGATCACGTCCGGCCGCCGCGCGTTGCCGCCGTTGTGCCCGGGGTCCAGCACCACCGTCACCGGCTCCCGGGCGACCGACGAGGCCACCGACGACGACACCGGTGCGGGGACCGAAGACACCCGCGCCGCCGCGGATGGAACGGGCGGTGGCGGCGCGGGCGACGAGCACCCAGCGACCAGCAGCACCCCGCTCAACACCAACCCCACGAGACTGCGCACGGCGAACACGGTGCCACAGCCGACCGAGCTACGCTGGGACCCACAGGACAGCACGACGAAACGGGGATCATGGTGCAACCCGGCGGTGGAATGCCCGACATGCAGGCCATCCTGCAGCAGGCGCAGCAGATGCAGCAGCAGCTCGTCGCCGCGCAGGAGGAGCTCGCCCGCACCGAGGTGACCGGCACCTCCGGCGGTGGCCTGGTCAAGGCGACCGTCACCGGCGGCATGGAGCTGAAGTCCCTGCAGATCGACCCGAAGGCGGTCGACCCTGACGACACCGAGACGCTCGCCGACCTGGTGGTCGCCGCGGTGCGGGACGCGATGAGCAGCGCCCAGAAGCTCACCGAGGAGAAGCTCGGCCCGGTCGCCGGCGCCCTCGGCGGTGGCGGCGGCATGCCCGACCTCGGCGGACTCGGTCTGCCCGGCCTGAAGTAGCGGGCCCCGTTGTACGAAGGCGTAGTCCAGGACCTGATCGACGAGCTGGGACACCTGCCCGGCATCGGTCCGAAGAGCGCGCAGCGGATCGCGTTCCACCTGCTCGCCGCCGACCCGGCCGACATCGCCCGGCTGCAGGACGTGCTCGGCAAGGTCCGCGAGGGCGTGCAGTTCTGCGAGATCTGCGGCAACGTCTCCGAACAGCAGCAGTGCCGCATCTGCCGGGACGCCCGGCGTGACACGTCGCTGATCTGCGTGGTCGAGGAACCCAAGGACGTGCTCGCCGTCGAGCGCACCCGCGAGTTCAAGGGCCGCTACCACGTGCTGGGCGGCGCGCTCGACCCGCTGTCCGGCATCGGCCCGGACCAGCTGCGCATCCGCGAGCTGCTGGCCAGGCTCGGCGCGGAACAGGTCACCGAGGTGATCATCGCGACCGACCCGAACACCGAGGGCGAGGCCACCGCGACCTATCTGGTGCGGATGCTGCGGGACTTCCCCGGCCTGACCGTCACCCGGCTCGCGTCCGGTCTGCCGATGGGCGGCGACCTCGAGTTCGCCGACGAGCTCACCCTCGGCCGCGCCCTCTCCGGCCGCCGCGCCCTTTGACACTGGCCGACGACGTGCTGGCCGGCCCGCCCCGCTGCGGGCGGGTCCGGCTGGTCGCCGTCGACGGCCCGTCCGGCGCGGGCAAGACCACCTTCGCGGCGCGACTCGCCGCCGACTTCCGGGCACGCGGCGCGGCGACCGCGGTCGTCGCCACCGACCACTACGCGACGTGGGACGACCCGGTCGCCTGGTGGCCGCGGCTCGTCTCCGAGGTCCTCGACCCACTCGCCGCGGGCTGTCCCGCCGTCTACCGCCCGCTGGACTGGACCACCGGTGAGCCGCGGCCGGGGCCCGTCCGCACGGTTCACCCGGTCGACGTAGTCGTCCTCGAAGGGGTGTCCTCCGGCCGCGCCTCGATCCGGCCCCGGTTGTCCGCGCTGTGCTGGGTCGCGGGCCCGGACCCCGAAACTCGGCTCGAACGGGCAGTGTCGAGGGACGGCGAGGGCATTCGAGGCCCGCTGACCGCGTGGCAGCGGTTCGAATGTGGTTGGTTCGCCGTTGACCTTACCCACCAGTACGTACACCCGAACGGCCTAGTACTTTCGTCCGAACTTACGCAGGGTGAGCACTGAACGTAACCCCGTAAGCCAAATGTGTTCGCACGTCCGGTTTGACGTAGCGCGATCGTAACCTCACGCGCTTAACGAATTCCCAACATGCGGACTAGGGTCGTCGATCACGTACCCGAACTTTCTCCTAGGAGTGCCACCATGCTCCCAACGCGGGCAGTTGGGTTGCGCCGCATCGCCCTGATCGGGCTTGCCGGCGCCCTCGCGGTCACGACGGCCGCTTGCGCTTCCGAGCGCGGCTCGGGCGACAGCGCCAGCGACACCTTCATCTTCGGCGCGGCCGGTGCCCCGAAGAACTTCGATCCGATCTTCAACGACGACGGCGAAAGCTTCCGCCCCGCCCGCCAGATGTTCGACACCCTGGTCACCTACAAGCCGGGCACCACCGAACTGGAGGGCGGCCTGGCCACGGCGTGGACGCCGAGCAACGGCAACACCACCTGGACCTTCACGCTGCGGCAGGGCGTCAAGTTCCACGACGGCACCCCGTTCAACGCCGCGGCGGTCTGCTTCAACTTCGACCGCTGGTACAACATGAAGGGCGCCGCCGCCCAGAGCCAGATGATCTACTACGGCGACGTCTTCGAGGGCTTCGCGCAGAACGAAGGCGACATCAGCGGCGACCCGGTCTACAAGAGCTGCGAGGCCAAGGACGAGCACACCGCCGTCCTCAACCTCAACAAGGCCAAGGGCGCCTTCCCGGACGCGTTCGGCCTGACCTCGCTGTCCATGTCGAGCCCGGACGCGCTGAAGAAGTACGACGCCGACAACGTGACCCAGAGCGGTGAGGCGTTCACCTACCCGGCCTACGCCACGGACCACCCGACGGGCACCGGGCCGTACAAGTTCGAGAGCTTCGACAAGGCCAACAACACGATCACCCTGGTCCGCAACGAGGACTACTGGGGCGAGAAGGCCAAGACGGCCAGGCTGATCTTCAAGATCATCCCGGACGAGAACGCCCGTAAGCAGGAGCTGGCCGCGGGCACCATCGACGGCTACGACTTCCCGAGCCCGGCGGACTACAACTCGCTCAAGCAGGCAGGCGACCAGGTCCTGATCCGGCCCGCCTTCAACATCCTGTATCTCGGCATCAACCAGAAGAACAACCCGAAGCTGCAGGACGTGCGGGTCCGCAAGGCGATCGAGTTCGCGATCAACAAGGACCAGCTGGTCAAGAACCGGATGCCGTCCGGCGCCTACCCGCAGGACCAGTTCCTGCCGAACAACGTGCCCGGCTACACCCCCGCGGTGGAGAAGCACAGCTACAACGCCGACACCGCCCGGCAGTTGCTGGCCGAGGCCGGCGCGAGCGACCTGACGCTGAACTTCTACGTCCCGACCGAGGTCACCCGGCCCTACATGCCGAACCCGGTGGACATCGCCGCCGCGATCACCGACGACCTGAAGGCCGTCGGCATCAAGGTCAACGTGGTCCAGGAGCCGTGGAACGGCGGGTACAAGGACTCCGTGCAGAAGGCGGGCAAGCACGACCTGCACCTGCTCGGCTGGACCGGTGACTACGCCGACCCGGGCAACTTCGTCGGCACGTTCTTCGGGCGCACCAAGCCGGAGTTCGGCTTCGACAACCCGCAGATCTTCGACGCGCTGTCCAACGCCGACGCCCAGACGACGCCGGAGACCAAGAAGTCGGCCTACGAGAGCGCCAGCGTGCTGATCTCGCAGTACGTCCCGGCGGTCCCGATCTCGTCGTCGCCGCCGGGGATCGTGGTGCGGTCCGATGTCCAGGGCCTGATCCCGACCCCGCTGACCGACGAGCGCTTCTACACGGTCACCAAGGGCTGAGTTCCGCCACCGAGGGCGGGGAAGCGCGCCCGGCGCGCTTTCCCGCTTCGGTGCGGTCTCCGAGGCACTCACATGCTCCGATTCCTCACGCGTCGGCTGCTGCAAGCGATCCCGACGCTCCTCGTGCTCTCCATCCTGGTCTTCGCCTGGCTCCGCCTGCTGCCCGGTGGCCCCGCCACCGCGCTGCTCGGCGACAAGGCGACGCCGGAGAAGATCGCGTCCCTGAACAGCGTGCTCGGACTGGATCAACCGATCTTCGTCCAGTACTTCAAGTTCCTCGGCCGCGTCGTCACCGGTGACTTCGGCTCGTCCCTGATCAGCGGCGACACCGTGCTCGCCGAGATCGGGCGCGCCTTCCCCGCCACCATCGAACTCGCGCTCGCGGCGCTGGTCCTCGCGGTCGGTTTCGGCATCCCGATGGGATACCTCGCCGCCCGCTACCGGGGCCGGTTCCTGGACAACGCCACCGTGCTGACCACCCTGGTCGGCGTCGCGGTGCCGGTGTTCTTCTTCGGCGTGCTGCTCAAGTACGTGTTCGCGCAAAAGCTGGGCATCCTGCCGCCGTCGGGGCGCCAGGACGTGACCATCGACGCCACGCACATCACCGGCTTCTTCACCCTGGACGGCCTGCTCACCGGTGAGCTGGACGCGACGTGGGACGCGATCAAGCACCTGATCCTGCCCTCGATCGCGCTGGCCAGCATCCCGTTCGCGGTGATCGTGCGGATCACCCGCGCCTCGGTGCTGGACGTGCAGCAGGAGGACTTCGTGCGCACCGCGGAGTCCAAGGGCCTGACCACGACGACGATCCGCCAGCGGCACGTGCTGCGCAACGCGCTGCTGCCGGTGTCGACGACGATCGGCCTGCAGACCGGTCTGCTGCTCGCCGGGGCCGTGCTCACCGAGAAGGTGTTCAACTGGAACGGGCTCGGATCCCTGCTGGCGCAGGGGATCGAGCGCCGTGACTACCCGCGGCTGCAAGCGTTGCTGCTGCTGGCCGCGCTGGTGTACGTCGTCGTCAACATCCTGGTGGACATCTCCTACGCCATCATCGATCCGAGGGTGCGGGTGCGATGACCTCCATGTTGCGGCGCAAGGCCGAACGCATCGACGACCTGGCGGAGGCCGGTGGCACCAGCCTCGCCGCGGACGCGGTCCGGCGGATGCTGCGGAACCCGGTGGCGATCACCGGCGCGGTCATCACGGTCCTGTTCGTGCTGCTGGCGATCCTGGCCCCGTTCCTGGCGCCGAAGAACCCCTACATCCCCTACGACGAGCTGCGCGTGAACCTGCGGCCGGACTTCATCCCCGGCCCGATGGACGGGTTCGTGCTCGGCAGCGACCACCGCGGGTACGACTTCTTCTCCCGCCTGCTGGTCGGCGCGCAGCAGACGCTGATCGTCGGTGTCGTCGCCACCCTGATCGGGCTGGCGGTCGGCATGGTCATCGGCGGTCTGGCCGGCGCGCTGGGCGGCTGGGTGGACACGCTGCTGATGCGGTTCACCGACATCCTGCTCGCGATTCCCTCGCTGCTGCTGGCGATCTCGGTGGCCGCGCTGTTCTCGCAAGGGACACAGTGGACGGTCATCATCGCGGTCGCGGTGGTGAGCGTGCCGATCTTCGCCCGGCTGCTGCGCGGCGCGATGCTCTCGCAGAGATCGAGCGACCACGTGCTGGCGGCGACCGCGCTGGGCGTGCGGCGCAGCACGATCGTGTTCCGGCACATGCTGCCGAACTCGCTCGGGCCGGTGGTCGTGCAGGCGACGCTGACGCTGGCGACGTCGATCATCGACGTTGCGGCGCTGTCGTTCCTCGGCCTCGGCGACAACGATCCCAGCCGCGCCGAGTGGGGGCTGATGCTGGCACAGGCCCAGACCCTGCTGGACGTCAAGCCGAGCCTGGCGTTCTACCCGGCCATCGCGATCGTCGTGGTGGCGCTGGGGTTCACGCTGCTCGGCGAGTCGCTGCGCGAGGCGCTCGACCCGAAGAACAGGCGGTAGCGCGTTGAGTCTCCTGCAAGTACGCGACCTGTCGGTCGTCTTCTCCCGCAAGGGAACCCGCCCGTTCACCGCGGTGGACGGGGTCAGTTTCGACGTCGAGCCGGGCCGCACGGTCGGCCTGGTCGGCGAGTCCGGCAGCGGCAAGTCGGTGACCGCGCTCGCGATCATGGGTCTGCTGCCCAAGCGCGGCGCGAAGGTCACCGGCCAGGTGATGTTCGAGGACACCGACTTGCTGCGGCTGTCCGACAAGCAGCTGCGCGACCGGCGCGGCCGCGACCTGGGCATGGTGTTCCAGGACCCGCTGTCGTCGCTGAACCCGGTGATCCCGATCGGCCTGCAGATCACCGAGGTGCTGGAACGGCACCGGAAGATGGACCGCAAGCAGGCGACGGTCGAGGCGGCGGACCTGCTCGACCGCGTCGGCATCCCGGACCCGAACCGGCGGTTGTCGGAGTACCCGCACCAGCTCTCCGGCGGCATGCGGCAGCGCGCGCTCATCGCGATCGCGCTGGCCTGCCGTCCGCGGCTGCTGATCGCGGACGAGCCGACCACCGCGCTGGACGTGACGATCCAGGCGCAGATCCTGGCGCTGCTGTCCGAGCTGGTGCGCGACACCGGCACCGCGCTGATCATGATCACGCACGACCTGGGCGTGGTCGCCGGGCTGTGCGACGAGGTCAACGTCATGTACGGCGGCCGGGTGGTCGAGCGGGCGGAGCGGCACGCGTTGTTCGCCTCCGCCCGGCACCCGTACACGCACGGGCTGCTGGCCTCGATCCCGCGGCTGGACGCGCCGCGCGGGGAGAAGCTGGTGCCGATCAAGGGGTCGGTCGCCGACAACATCCCCTGGTCGCAGGGGTGCGCGTTCGCGCCCCGATGCCCGAACGCGCTGGACCTGTGCCGGGAGGTCACGCCCGAACTCGAACCCGATTCGAACGGCATGCTGCGGTGCCACAATCCGGTGGGCCGTCCGGTCGCGGCAGGCGAGGGGGTGCGCTGATGTCGGAACCGCTGGTGCGCGTGGAAGGCCTGCAGGTGCACTTCCCGATCAAGCGCGGGCTCGTGCTGGACCGCACGGTCGGACACGTCTACGCGGTGGACGGGGTCGACCTGGAGATCCAGCGCGGCGAGACGTACGGCCTGGTCGGCGAGTCCGGCTGCGGCAAGACGACGCTGGGCCGCAGCCTGCTGCGGCTGGTGGAGCCGACCGGTGGCCGCGCGGTGTTCGACGGCACCGACCTGTCGACGCTCAAGGGCGAGTCGCTGCGGAAGATGCGGCGGCGGATGCAGATGGTGTTCCAGGACCCGCTGTCCAGCCTCGACCCGCGGCAGTCGGTGGAGTCGATCCTCATCGAGGGCATGCGGGCGCACGGCCTGGACAAGGACCGGGACAGCACGCGCAAGCGCTTGCGTGAACTGCTGAACGCCGTCGGTCTCCCGGAGAGCTCGCTGCGGAAGTACCCGCACGAGTTCTCCGGCGGGCAGCGCCAGCGCATCGGCATCGCGCGGGCGCTGGCCGTCGAGCCGGACCTGATCGTCGCCGACGAGCCGGTGTCCGCGCTGGACGTGTCCGTGCAGGCGCAGGTGATCAACCTGCTCGAGGAGCTGCAGGACTCGCTGGGCCTGACCTACCTGGTGATCGCCCACGACCTGGCGGTCGTCCGGCACATCTCCGACCGCATCGGCGTGATGTACCTCGGCTCGCTGGTCGAGGAGACCGACTCGGAGTCGCTCTACGCCGAGCCGCTGCACCCGTACACGCGGGCGCTGCTGTCGGCGATCCCGGTGCCGGACCCGGTGGTCGAGGACAGCCGCGAGCAGATCCTGCTCGCCGGCGACCTGCCCTCGCCCGCCAATCCGCCGTCGGGCTGCCGGTTCCACACCCGGTGCCCGTGGCGGCAGGAGACCAAGTGCGACACCGAGCGGCCCGCGCTGCGGGAGCTCGCCGCCGGGCACCGGGTCGCCTGCCACTGGGCGGAGGACATCCAGGCCGGCCGGATCACGCCGCACGAGGTGAAACCGGAATTGGTGACCGCGCAGTTGTCACCCGATGCGGGAATTCCGCAGGCCGCTTCGGTGGCCGAAATGCTGGAGCCCTGACGCGGGTACCCTGACGGAGAATTCGCCGGGGTATCCGAAGGGGCTTTCACCGTGCACATCGACGCGTGGCTGGAGACCATCCCGCCGCTCCTGGTCTACCTCACGGTCGGCGTGGTGATCGGCGCGGAGAGCCTCGGGATCCCGTTGCCGGGAGAGATCGTGCTGGTCAGCGCGGCTCTCCTGGCATCGCACCACGACGGGCTGAACCCCTGGCTGATCGGCGCCGTCGCCGCGGGCGGCGCCATCGCCGGGGACAGCATCGGTTACCTGATCGGGCGGAAGGGCGGGCGGCGCCTGTTCGACTGGGCCGGGCGGAAATTCCCCAAGCATTTCGGGCCGGCGCATGTCGCGGCCGCCGAGCGAATGTTCCGGAAACGCGGGGTTTGGGCGGTTTTCTTCGGCCGCTTTGTCGCGATTCTGCGCATTCTGTGCGGCCCGCTCGCCGGGTCGCTGCACATGCACTACCCGCGGTTCCTGTTCGCCAACGCGCTCGGCGGCATCGTCTGGGCGGGCGGCACGACGGCGCTGGTGTACTCGCTCGGCGTGGTCGCGGAGAAGTGGCTGTCCCGGTTCTCCTACGTCGCGCTGGCGGTCGCCGTCGTGGTGGGCGTGGTGGTCAGCCTCGTCGTCAAGAAGCGGATGGGCCGCCGTCACGAGGAGACGAGTTCGGGCAGCGTGCCCGCCGAGCGCTGACGCCTCGGCAGCGAGCCGTACAGCACCCCGGCCACCACGACCAGGCCGGCCAGCACCTCGACCAGCGCCGGGGTCTCGCCGAGCACGAAGAACGCCGCGGACATCCCGACCACCGGCACGAGCAACGAGAACGGCGCGACCACGTTGGCCGGGTTGCGGCGCATCAGCACGGTCCAGATGCTCGACCCGAGGACCGTGCCGATCAGCACGACGTAGGCGAACCCGGCCAGGCCGAGCAGGCCTTCGCCGGTGCCCAGCGTGACCAGCGACTGCCACTGCACGGCCGGGCCTTCGAAGATCGTGGACAACGCGAACATCGGGATCGGCGGGACCACCGACATCCACAGCGTGAAGTGGATCGGGTTGTCCGGCCTGGCCTGACGCGAGCAGAGGTTGCCCGCGGCCCAGCACAGCGCGCCGAGCAGGGTGAGCAAGACCGGCAGCAGCACGGCGTTCTCCGCGCGGTGCCAGGCGATCACGCCCATCCCGGCCACCGCGGCCAGTATCCCGGTCAGCTGCCGCGCGGACAGCGGTTCACGCAGGAAGATCCCGCCGAGCAGGACCGTGAACGGCGCGGACGCCTGCAGCACCAGCGACGCGAGGCCGGTCGGCATGCCGTGGGTCAGCGCGAGGAACAGGAACGCGAACTGGCCGGTGCCGAATCCGAGCCCGAACCCGATCAGCCAGCGCAGCTTCACCTTCGGGCGTGGGATGAACAGGATCGTCGGGACCGCGATCACGGCGAAGCGCAGCGCCGCCGCGAACAGCGGCGGGAAGTGCTCGAGCATCGGGTGCATCGCGATGAAGTTGAGGCCCCACAGGACGACGACGAACAGGGCGAGGAAGCGGTCGCGGGTCGGCACTCCTTTAGCGTGCCTGCCGCAACTATGAAGAACAATCGAGATTGTTTGCATCTACTGTGTAGCGTTGCTTCATGGACGTCGGTCGGTTGCGGGTGCTGCGTGAGTTCGCGGACCGCGGGAGCGTGACGGCGGCGGCGAAAGCGCTGCACTGCACGCCGTCGGCGGTGTCGCAGCAGCTCCGGGCGTTGCAGGCGGAGGTCGGGCTGGTGCTGACCGAACCGGCGGGGCGGGGGTTGCGGCTCACCGACGCCGGGCGGGCGCTGGTGGTGCGGGCGGACGAGGTGATCGCCGCGGTGGACCGGGCCGAGGCCGAGCTGGACGTGTTCCGCAGCCTGCCGCGCGGGCGGGTGCGGGTGGCGATCTTCCCGTCCGCGGCGCTGATGCTGCTGCCCGGGCTGCTGCACCGGTTCGCCGAGGTCGAGGGCCTGGAGGTCGAGGTGCGCGACGTCGACATGACGCCGGCGGAGGTGCCCGGGCTGGTCGCCGACTTCGACATCGTGGTCACCCACCGGGACGAGCACGCCGAGCCGTTCCCGCCGGACCGGCTCGACGTGGTGCCGCTGCTGCGCGAGCCGCTGGACGTCGCGCTGCCGCTGGGCCACCGCCTCGCGCGCCGCCGCCGGGTCGACCTCACCGAGCTGGCCGGGGAGCAGTGGATCTCGGTGGACGTCGGCTTCCCGGTCGACGACGTGCTGCGCTCGCTGGCGGTGCGGACCGGTGTGCGGCCGCAGATCAAGCAGCGGATCAACGACTTCCGGATCATCGAGGCGCTGGTCGCCGCCGGGCACGGCATCGCGTTGCTGCCGCGGTACACGCTGGCCGGCACGTGGTCGCGCCGCATCGTGCGGCGCCCGCTGGCAGGCATCCGCGCGGCGAGGCTCATCGAAGCCGTCCTGCGCACCGGGGCCGGCACCAGACCGCCGGTGGCCACCGTGCTGGAGCTGCTGCACGCCGAAGCCGCCGCGGTGACGAAGCAGCCCTAGGAGTGCCACCGGGTCACCCATTGGCGGCGGCGATCGTGGTGGAACCTGCTGCAAGCTGGGCCCCGCGGTGACCAAGCAGCCCCAGCCCGGCGCGGTGGCGCAGATCGGCTGGGAGTGCTGCCGGGTCACGCACTTGGCGGCGGCGTCGGCGACCGTGGTGGACCCGCTGCACGGCGGGGCCGCCCGGTGACGAAGCAGCCCTAGCCCGGCGCGACGGCGCCGATCGCGGCCAGGGGCCCCGCCCGGCCCCCCATGGTGCGGGTGGCTCACGCCGGCGCGACGGCGCCGACCGGCTCGTAGAAGACCCCGTCCGGCGAGGCGGAGGCGGCCCACTCCTCGACGACCACGACCTCACCTTCCCCGGCACCGGCAGCGACGCGAACCAGCCCCGGTTCGGTCCGGAGGCGTGCGAGTTCCCGCTCGGCCAGCGCGCGGACGTCCGTGCCCGGCAGCCGTCGGGTCACCCACTTGGCGGCGGGTGCGTCGGCGATCGTGACCGCGCCGATCACCTCCGTCAGCGCCCGGTCCCGCTCGATGCCGGGCACCTTGTCGTCGACCGAGGCCCTCGGGCTCGCAGCCACGTGCCGAACGTAGTGCTCCCGTGCGGCGGCGCTGGTCCACAGGGACTGGAGGAACACCAGCGGCTCCGACGGCGACCGCAGCACGGAGAACCGGAGCAGGCCGTCCGCGCGGGGCATCGCCGCCAGCGCCGCGCGCGCGGCTTCGTCGGCGGCCGCCGCGCTCGGCAGCCGCCACCAGCTGTCGATGCGGGCCGCGGCGTCCTCGTGGTGAGTGGCGACCGGCGCCGGCCGCATCGCTGTCAAGTGATCTGCCATGACCCCACCCTGCGAGTTCAACCACTGTTGAAGGCAAGCCCACCGTCGCGGCAGAGTGGGTGACGTGTTGGACAGCGGGAACCTGACGGTCGGCGAGGTCGCGGGCGAAGCGGGCGTCGCCCCTTCGGCGGTGCGGTTTTACGAGCGGTACGGCGTTGTCGAGGCCGGGCGGAGCGGGATCAACCACCGCGTCTTCGACCGGTCGGCGGCGTGCCGGATCAAGGTGGCCAAGCTGGCGCAGGGCGTCGGCCTGACCGTGCGGGAGATCGCGGACCTCTTCGCCGATCTGCCGCCCGACCCCGGCCCCGAGGACTGGGCGGAGATCGCGCGACGGCTGGTGACCGAGGCCGAGCGCCGGGTCACCGAGTTGCGCGGCTACCTCGCCGAGATCGCCTCAGGCGACCGGCTCTGCGAAGCGGGCCGGCTCCGCGACTGACGCTGTGGCGGGCATCACTGTCACATCCACGGCACGGCCGGTGCCTCGTGTTCGAGCAAGTTCCCCACACGAGGAGGAAGCCGTGGAAACCCGATTCGACATGATGTCCAACGAGCTCGGCGCCAAGCTCGCCAAGCGGTTCGCGAACGTCGCCGCCGTGCTGCACACCTCCGCCCTGCCGCAGTCCACACAGGAACTGGTGTCGTTGCGCGCCAGCCAGATCAACGGGTGCGCCCCGTGCGTCGACATGCACACCAAGGAGGCCGCGGCCGCCGGGGAGAGCGCGGTGCGGCTCAACCTGGTCGCGGTCTGGCGCGAGGCCACGGTGTTCACCGACGCCGAGCGGGCGGCGCTGGCGCTCGCCGAGGAGGGCACCCGCCTGGCCGACGCGCACCAGGGCGTGTCGGACGAGACGTGGGCCCAGGTGCGCAAGCACTACGACGACGACCAGACCGCCGCGCTGGTCACCCTGGTCGCGATGATCAACGCCGCCAACCGGCTGAACGTGATCGTCCGCAACCAGGGCGGCTCCTACCAGCCCGGCATGTTCGCCGCCGCGGTCGCGAACTGACGTGAAAAAGGCCGGCCGCACACCAGCGGCCGGCCTTCTCCAGCGATCAGCGGTGCGCGCGGTTCACCGCGGACACGACCGCCCGCAGCGAAGCCGTCACGATGGACGGGTCGATGCCGATGCCCCAGAACACCTTGTCGCCGATGGCGCACTCGATGTAGGACGCGGCCTTGGCGTCGTCGCCGGGGGTGAGGGTGTGTTCGCTGTAGTCCAGCAGCCGCAGGTCGTAACCCACGGTGGACAGCGCGTCGAAGAACGCGGCGATCGGGCCGTTGCCGGAGCCGGTGATCTCCTGCTCTTCGCCGTCCACCCGCACGGTGGCGCGCAGCTGGTAGTCGCCGTTCGCGGTGACGTGCTGGTTGATCAGCTGCAGCGGCGTCTGCGGCTCCAGGTACTCCTTCGCGAACGCGTCCCACATCGTGCGCGGGTCGACCTCGCCGCCCTCGCTGTCCGTGTAGCGCTGGATGACCTGCGAGAACTCGATCTGCAGCCGTCGCGGCAGGTCGAGCTGGTGCTCGGTCTTCATGATGTAGGCGACGCCGCCCTTGCCCGACTGCGAGTTGACCCGGATGACGGCCTCGTAGCTGCGGCCGACGTCCTTCGGGTCGATGGGCAGGTAGGGCACCTCCCACGGGAACTCGTCCACCGGTACGCCGGCCTTCTCGGCGGCGCGGTGCAGCGCGTCGAAGCCCTTGTTGATCGCGTCCTGGTGGCTGCCGGAGAACGCGGTGAACACCAGGTCGCCGCCCCACGGGGTGCGCTCGTGCACCGGCAGCTGGTTGCAGTACTCGACGGTGCGCTTGATCTCGTCGATGTCGGAGAAGTCGATCTGCGGGTCGATGCCCTGGCTGAACATGTTCATGCCCAGCGCGACCAGGTCGACGTTGCCGGTGCGCTCGCCGTTGCCGAACAGGCAGCCCTCGATGCGGTCCGCGCCGGCCTGGTAGCCCAGCTCGGCGGCGGCGATGCCGGTGCCGCGGTCGTTGTGCGGGTGCAGCGACAGGATCACCGAGTCGCGGCGGTCCAGGTTGCGGCCCATCCACTCGATCGAGTCGGCGTAGACGTTCGGCGTGGCCATCTCCACCGTCGCCGGCAGGTTCAGGATGACCGGCCGCTCCGGGGTGGGCTGCCAGATGTCGGTGACCGCGTTGCACACCTCGGCGGCGTAGGAGAGCTCGGTGCCGGTGTAGGACTCCGGCGAGTACTGGAAGCGGAAGTCGGTGTCGGAGTACTTCTGCGCGTACTCGACCACCAGGTCGGCGGCCTGCAGCGCGATCTTCTTGATGCCCTCGCGCTCCTCGCGGAACACCACGCGGCGCTGCAGGATCGACGTGGAGTTGTAGATGTGCACGATCGCCTGCGGCGCGCCCTCCAGCGACTGGAAGGTGCGCTCGATCAGCTCGGGGCGGCACTGGGTCAGCACCTGGATGCGCACGTCGTCCGGGATCGCGCCGTCCTCGATGATCTCGCGGACGAAGTCGAAGTCGGTCTGGCTCGCGGCCGGGAAGCCGACCTCGATCTCCTTGTAGCCCATGCGCACGAGCAGCTCGAAGAACTTGCGCTTGCGGGCGGGCGACATCGGGTCGATCAGGGCCTGGTTGCCGTCCCGCAGGTCGACGGCGCACCACAGCGGCGCGCGCTCGATGCGCTTGTCCGGCCAGGTGCGGTCGGGCAGTTCGATGTTCTCCACCAGCTTGTACCAGGGCTGGTAGCGGTGCACCGGCATCGAGCTGCCGCGCTGCGGGTTCCACGCGGGCTGGTCGGCGGGGGCGGGACGCGAAGGCTTGCGGATGCGGCTCACGGTGGGATCGGAGCTGGTCATTGCTGGGAAACTCTCCTGCCGGGTTTTCGGGCGACCGGCGGCGTGACGAAGCCCCGCGACGGGGGGCCGGTCAGGATCAGGCCCCGTCGCGGCAGCGAAGCAGGAGAGCACGCGCCACGGATTCACTGTAGCCCGGTCGCGATGATGTTGAAAAGCGACCCGGTCGGTTACTGGCAGGTAGCCAAGGCGGGCGTGGCGTGGGAAACTCGGCGTCATGGCCGAGCACGCCGAGAAGCCCAAGAGCGACGTCGACGAAGACGCCTCGCCGCGACCCAAGCGCCAGGTGCCGTGGGGGCGCGTGAAGGA
The DNA here is from genome assembly GCF_021654135.1 of Amycolatopsis tucumanensis. Classification (GTDB taxonomy): domain Bacteria; phylum Actinomycetota; class Actinomycetes; order Mycobacteriales; family Pseudonocardiaceae; genus Amycolatopsis_E; species Amycolatopsis_E tucumanensis. The sequence continues at coordinate 215,089 of NZ_JAKGSD010000004.1, forward strand.
CCAGGCGGTCGGGCTGATCGCCGGGATCGTCCGCTGGGTCGGCCTGATCTTCGCGCTCATCCTGGTGCTGCACGTGATCTTCGTGGTCGGTGGCGCCAACCCGGACAACGGGATCGTTTCGTTCGTGCGCGACTGGTCCGACGGCCTGGCGCTGGGGTTCAAGGACCTGTTCGAGCCCACCGACGAGAAGCTGCGGGTGCTGGTGAACTACGGCATCGCGGCGATCTTCTGGCTGGTGGTCTCGTCCATCGTCACGCGGATCGTCCGGCGCATCGGCGGCGCCACCTCCTGAGCCGGATGGCGCACATCGTCCGCTGGGCAGGCGGGCCGCGTCCGCTGCTGTTCGACCTCGCGGTGGCCGGGTTCTTCACCTGGCTCGCGATCACGAACGTGAGCGCGCCGGTCGCCTGGCCACCCGTCGTCGCGGCCGCCGTGTTCGGCGCGTTGCTGGTGCGGCGCCGGTTCCCGCTGGCCGCGCTGGTGATCGTCGGCGCGGCGCTGGTGGCCGGGGCGAACCTGCTGCCGCTCGTCGTCGCCGTCTACACGCTGGCCTCGCGCCGCGGGCCCGGCCGGCAGACCGCGGCTGGTGGTGCCGTCGCGCTCGCCGCCTTCCTGCTCCCGGCCGGGATCAGGTGGAGCGAGGACTGGCCGTACGTGTTGCTGGGCGCGGGCGTGTTCCTGCTGGTCCCGCTGCTGGCCGGGCTGTGGTGGCACCAGCGGGCCAAGCTGCTCGCGGCCCTGCGCGAGCGCGCGGAGCAGGCCGAGCGGGAGCGCGACCTGCTGACCGAGCGGGCGGTGGTGGCCGAGCGGCGCCGCATCGCGGGCGAGATGCACGACGTGGTGGCCCACCGGGTGAGTGTCATCGCGGTGCAGGCGGGCGCGCTGACGGTGACCTGCGACGGGCAGGCCGCCGCCGCGGCGGAGGTGATCCGGCAGAACAGCACCGCGGCCCTGACCGAGCTGCGCGAGGTGCTCCGCGTGCTGCGTGACGGGGAAGCGGAGGTGCACCCGCCGTCCGGGCTGGACGGTCTGGGCGCGCTGGTCGACGACGCGAGGGCGGCAGGCACCCGCGCCGAGCTGAGCCTGCCCGATCCGCTGCCGGAGGTCGCGATCCCGGTCGGGCGCGCGGCTTACCGGGTGGTGCAGGAGGCGTTGACGAACATCGGCAAGCACGCGCCGGGGGCACGTGCGCGGGTCGCCGTCGCCGTGCGTGGCGCGGAGCTGACCGTCGAGGTCGCCGACGACGGCCCCGGCGACCGCGCGCCCGCGCACGAGCTGCCGAGTTCCGGCTTCGGCCTGGTGGGGATGCGGGAACGGGTCGGCCTCGCCGGCGGTACCGTCCACACGGGCCGGTCCGGGAGCGGTTTCCTGGTGCGGGCCGTGTTTCCGCTGACCGAGGACGAGGAGGCCGGGTGACGGTACGGGTTCTCCTGCTCGACGACGAGGAGCTCGTGCGGGGTGGGCTGCGGCTCATCCTGGAGTCCGACCCGGACATCGAGGTGGTCGCCGAGGCCGGCGACGGGACGGGTGTGGTGGACCTGGTGGCGCGGCACCGCCCCGACGTCGTGCTCACCGACATCCAGATGCCGCGCGTCGACGGGCTCCAGGTGACGGCGAAGGTGACCGCGCTGCCCGGTGCGCCGGTGGTGGTCGTGCTGACCACGTTCGACCTCGACGAGTACGTGCACACCGCGCTGCGCTCGGGTGCGGCCGGGTTCCTGCTCAAGGACATCCCGCCGCGCGAACTGGTGCACGCGGTGCACGTCGTGGCCCGCGGCGAGGCGATGATCTCGCCGAAGGTGACCAAGCGGTTGCTGAGCCACTTCACGCGCGGCAGCGCGGCGGCCCTCGACCGGGTCGGCACCCTCACCGACCGGGAACGCGACGTCGCGCTGGCCGTCGGGCGGGGGCTGAGCAACAGCCGCATCGCGGCCGAGCTGCACCTCAGCGAGTCGACCGTGAAGGTGCACCTCGGCCACGTGATGGCCAAGCTGGGCGCCGGCAACCGGACCCAGGTCGCGATCGCCGTGCACGACGCCGGGCTGCTCTGAAGATCGGCCGAAAGTCGTAGATCGTCTGCACGGTCGTGCGATGCCCGTCGCCTGCCGGTTCCCTAGCGTCGGGGTCCATGACGCACCGCATCACCGCGCTCGCCGGGGAACCCGTGCTCGGCAAACCGTGGAACTACGTCCTGGCCGCGCTGATCATCGCGCTGGTGGTCGCGTGCGTGGTCCTGATCGTCGGGGCGCTGGTGAGCATTCTGCGCTCGCCGCAGTCCGGCGGCATGAAGTTCGTCTGGGTGGTGTTCGTCCTGGTGGCGCCCTACCTGGGCAGCGCGTTGTGGTTCCTGATCGGGCGGAAGGCCGCCCTCACGGCGAGTTAGAAGGCGGGAGTGCCCCACGCTTCCGTGTAGGCGAGGTCGCCGAGGGGCAGGCGGCTGCGCGGGCCCTGTTCGCGTTCGATCAGCTTGTCCACCCCCAGCACGGCGGGGTCGCCGGCGTGCCCGACGGCGATCGCGACCCGGGGGACGGCTCCGTCCGGCACCGCGAACCGCTCGCGGACGGCGTCGGCGTCGAAGCCGGCCATCTGGTGCGCCACGAGCCCTTCCGCGACGGCCTGCAGCACGAGGTTCTGCGCGGCCAGCCCGAGCCCGTACTCCGCGTAGGGGATCTCGCCCTTTTCGTTGCGCGTCAGCATGATCGCGACCAGCAGGGCGCCCGCGCGGTGCGCCCACTCCTGGTTCCGCTCGGTGAGCGTGCCGAGGATCTGCCGGAACGTCGGATCACCACGCCGGCCGGCCAGGAACCGCGCCGGCTGGGTGTTCCCGAACGACGGCGCCCACCGCGCGGCCTCCAGCAGGGCGCGCAGCTGGTCCCAGGTCACCTCCCGGGTCTCGTCGAGGGCGCGCGGGCTCCACCGGTGCGCGATCACCTCGGTCAGGGGCACGCTGGAATCGGCCATCTTGTCCATCGGTTCGCCTGCTTCCCGTTTCGCCGGAGTCAGAGTTCGCCCTGGCGGGCCAGTGCCGCGTGCGCCTTGGCGATGTCCGCGGCGGACGGTTCGACCGACGTCACAACGTCCCGCGCCGTCGTCCGGACGAACCGGAGCACGGGCCTGCCGTTGTTCAGCAGCGGCGAATCGATGGCGACGTAGCTGTCCGCGTCACCGGGCTTCGTCATGCGCGCCTCCTCGCGGGTCAGATCGCATACTTCCAGACCGTCAGCGCGAACGCGCCGAACCACGCGCTCGCCAGCGCGACCCCCGAGCAGACCCACAGCACGGTGTTCGTCCGGCGTTTGGCCAGCGCCACCGCCACCGGGACCAGCAACGTGAACGCGGGCAACAACAACCGTGGCTTCGCGTGCATCAGCGCGCTCGACCCCAGGCACATCACCAGCACCCCGGCCGCGTACACCGCCAGCACCGTCTCGCGCCGGGCCAGCACCGCCATGCCGATCAGCGCACCCGCGATCACCGCGACCGTCAGCACACTCATCGCCGAATCGCTGCCCGTCAGCACCTCGGCCACGAAACGGGCCGTCGACACCCCGCCGTCGAACCGGGTCCGCCACCCCTGCCACTCCAGGTCGGACCAGGTGCTCAGCTGCGCCTCGAACCCGGACTCCGGCCGCACCCGCATCCCGGTCCACCACAGGTATCCGAACAACCCGGCGGGCGCCAGCGCCAGCGCGGCGAGCGGACGCCCACCGTCCTCCCGGCGCGTCAACGCCATCACCGCGGCCACCACCACCGCGACCACCAGCGCCAGCGCCGTCGACCGCACCAGCCCGGCCGCCAGGCAGCACAGCCCAGCCACCTCCCACCGCCGCTCCAGCACCGCGACCAGCGTCCACACCGCCAGCGCGCAGAACAACGCTTCGGTGTAAGCCATGGTCAACACGACGCTCATCGGCGTCGCCGCGAACAGGGCCACCAGGATGTAGCCGGCCCGGCGCGAGCCGCCGCGCACGAGACGCCCGAGCCGGGCCAGGCCGTACGCCGCGAAGAGCCCGGCGGCCAGCGACACCACCAGCGCCGCCGCGGGAAATCCGAGCGCGGGCGCCAGCAGCCGGATCAGGAACGGGTACCCGGGGAAGAACGCCCGCGGCGTGTGCGGGTTCGGGTGGCCGAGCGCGTCGGTCGTCGGCCCGAGTTCGTAGCCGGACGCCGCGATCTTGAGGTACCACTGGCCGTCCCAGGCGGCGATCCTAGACAACAGGTCGTCCTCGTGCAGCGCGGCGAACACCGTGAGCACCACAACACCGAGGGCCCGCACACCGAGGTACACGGCCGCGGGCAGCAGAAGCGCCCGGCGTCTGGTGATCCGGTCGGCCAGGTCCAGCAGCAGGCCAGGGGCCGCTTGCTCCGGTCGTCGAACGGTTTGGCTGCTGCCCTGCACGGTTGGTCATTTTCCCACGAGTCCGGCCGGTGGCAGTGGCCGGAGCCACATAACGGGGTGGCCAGGGCCGTAACCCCCGGTAGGCTGCTCCGAAAGGTGCGAAATAGGAGGTCGGCAGACAAGTGGCGCTCGTAGTCCAGAAGTACGGCGGTTCGTCGCTGGAGAGCGCTGATCGCATCAAGCGCGTGGCCGAACGGATCGTGGCCACCAAGAAGGCGGGCAACGACGTGGTCGTCGTCTGCTCCGCCATGGGTGACACCACCGACGAATTGCTCGACCTGGCCCAGCAGGTCAACCCGGTGCCGCCCGAACGAGAGATGGACATGCTGCTCACCGCTGGGGAGCGCATTTCCAACGCGCTTGTCGCGATGGCGATTTCGGCACACGGTTTCGAAGCGTGGTCGTTCACCGGATCCCAGGCGGGTGTGGTCACGACGGGCGTGCACGGCAACGCGCGCATCATCGACGTGACACCGAGCCGGGTCACCGAGGCCCTCGACCAGGGTTACATCGCGCTGGTCGCCGGGTTCCAGGGCGTCGCGCAGGACACCAAGGACATCACCACTCTCGGCCGCGGCGGTTCGGACACCACCGCGGTGGCGCTGGCCGCGGCGCTCAACGCGGACGCGTGCGAGATCTACTCCGATGTGGACGGCGTGTACACCGCCGACCCGCGGATCGTGCCCAACGCGCGCAAACTCGACACCATCCCGTACGAGGAGATGCTCGAACTCGCCGCGAGCGGTTCGAAGATCCTGCACCTGCGCTCGGTCGAGTACGCCCGCCGCTACGGCGTGCCGATCCGGGTCCGTTCGTCCTACAGCGACAAGCCGGGCACCACCGTGGCCGGTTCGATTGAGGAGATCCCCGTGGAACAAGCGTTGATCACCGGTGTGGCGCACGACCGGTCGGAGGCCAAGGTCACCGTCACCGGGGTGCCGGACCACGCCGGCGCCGCGGGGCGGATCTTCCGGGTCATCGCCGACGCCGAGATCGACATCGACATGGTGCTGCAGAACGTCTCCAACACCGCGGGCCGCACCGACATCACCTTCACGCTGTCGAAGGCGAACGGTCCGAAGGCCGTTGCGGAGCTGGAGAAGCTGAAGGGCGAGCTGGAGTTCGACTCCGTGCTCTACGACGACCAGGTCGGCAAGGTTTCGCTGGTGGGCGCGGGCATGCGCTCGCACCCCGGCGTCACCGCGACCTTCTGTGAGGCGCTGGCCAAGGTCGGCGTCAACATCGAGATCATCAACACCTCGGAGATCCGGATCTCGGTCCTGATCCGCGACGCGCAGCTGGACGACGCGGTGCGCGCGATCCACGAGGCATTCGAACTTGGCGGCGACGAGGAAGCCGTCGTGTACGCGGGGAGTGGTCGCTGAAATGGCTCCGACGTTGGCTCTGGTCGGTGCGACCGGCGCGGTGGGCACCGTCATGATCGACATCATCAACGGGCGCGAGAGCGTGCCGTGGGGTGAGATCCGGCTGATCGCCTCGCCGCGGTCGGCCGGCAAGAAGATCACCGTGCGCGGCGAGGAACTGACCGTGATCGCGCTGTCCCCGGAGGCCTTCGACGGCGTCGACGTCGCCATGTTCGACGTGCCGGACGAGGTGTCCGCCGAGTGGGCCCCGATCGCGGCCGAGCGCGGCGCGATCGCGGTCGACAACTCCGGCGCGTTCCGGATGGACGACGAGGTGCCGCTCGTGGTGCCCGAGGTCAACTCCGACAAGGTGCGGGAGCGGCCGCGCGGCATCATCGCCAACCCGAACTGCACGACGCTGTCGATGATGGCGGCGCTGGGCGCGCTGCACCGCGAGTTCGGCCTCACCGAGCTGGTGGTCGCCTCCTACCAGGCGGCGTCCGGCGCCGGCCAGCCCGGCATCGACCGGCTGCAGGCCGAGCTGGCCGCGGTGTCCGGAAAGGACCTCGGCGCGAAGGCGGGCGACGTGCGGGCCGCGCTGGAGTCGGCCGGCCTGCCGCTGTCGGACAGCCCGTTCGCGGGCACCCCGCTTGCGTTGAACGTGGTTCCGGCCGCCGGTTCCTACAAGGGTGACGGCTGGTTCTCCGAGGAGCTCAAGGTCCGCAACGAGTCGCGGAAGATCCTCGGCATCCCGGACCTGAAGGTGTCCGCGACCTGCGTCCGCGTCCCGGTGGTCACCACCCACTCGCTCGCGGTGCACGCCACCTTCGCGCGCGAGGTCACCGTCGAGGCCGCGCACAAGGTGTTCGCGGCGCAGTCGTCGATCGTGCTGGTCGACGACCCGGCCAACGGTGAGTTTCCGAGCCCGGCCGAGGTCGTCGGCGGCGACCCGACGTACGTCGGACGGGTGCGCCAGGCGCTGGACTTCCCGAACACGCTCGACTTCTTCGTGTGCGGGGACAACCTGCGCAAGGGCGCGGCGCTGAACACCTACGAGATCGCCGAGCAGCTGGCTCCCGAGTTCGGCTGACGGCCACGCAGAGTTGCCCCGGCCTCGCTGAATTCACTCGACAGTGAGGCAACTTCTCCCTGGCCCGACGTCGGCCCGCTTCTAGTGTGGGCCGAGTCAATGGCAGGGAGAAGTCGGGGAGCTCGCGGTGACAAGGCATGTCCTGGCCGCGTTCGTGTGCGCGGCGGTGGTGCTCGGCATGGGCACGCCCCTGCTCGTGGCGACCGCGGACGACACCGACGGCCCGCTCACGGTGCGGGTCGTCCGGGGTGAGACCGGGGTCGGCGGCATCCTGGTCGTGGCCACCGACCCGAGTGGCGCCAGCGTCAGCGGCGTCACCGGGCCGGACGGCACGGCGCGGCTCACGACCACCGCGCTGTCCGGCGGGAAGTACCGCGTGGACGCCTCGATCCCGGCGTCCATGCCGGACGTCAAGCCGGCGGCCGAGGACCAGAGCCGCGCCAGCCTGACCGAGTTCGTCGACGTGGGCGGCGGCAAGGCCGTCACGCTCACGATGGGCGTCGGCGGCATGGACGGCCCGGTCCAGCTCGGCGACCGGACGTGGTTCGACACCGACGGCGACGGCGTGCAGGACGGCGACGAGCCGCCGCTGCCGGGTGTGCGGGTGCAGCTGCTGGGCTGCGACGGCGGCGGGGCGCCGCTGGCGGAGGAGACAACCGACTCCGCCGGGCGCTACCTGTTCGGCCCGGCCGAGGGCCTGCAGCCCAACAGCTGCTACACCCTGCGGTTCGACTTCGGCGGCGTGAACACCGGCCCGCTGCCCGGATCCCCGCCCGTCGAGGGTCTGAAGTGGACCGTTCCGCACGCGGGCGACCAGTCGCTGGATTCCGATGTGGACCCCGAGAGCGGTTCGGTGCGGGTCGCGATCGGCCCGCCCGGCTCGGTCGACCACACCGTGGACGCGGGCGTGGTCGGCGGCCTCAACCGGATCGGCGACCTGGTGTGGGCCGACGTCAACCGGAACGGGTTGCAGGACCAGGGCGAGCCCGGCATCGCCGACGTGGGCGTGCGGCTGCAGAAGGCCGACGGCACCCCGGTCGCCGGGACGAGCACCGGCCCGCACGGCCAGTACCAGTTCTCGCACCTGCCCGACGGCAGCTACCAGGTCTGCTTCGACACCGCGAAGCTCCCGCCGCAGTACGGCGACTACCAGCTCACCAGGCAGCGCGCGGGCGCGCCGGGCCAGGACTCCGCGCCCGACCCGGCCACCGGCTGCACCGCGCCGACCGAGCTGACCCCGAGCCGTACCCAGGACTTCACGATGGACGCCGGCCTGGCGCCGCCGGTCAACCGGATCGCCGCGCTGGTCTGGCAGGACGTCGACGGCGACGGCGCGCCGGGAGCGCTGGAGCCGGGGATCGCCGGGGTGCCGGTGAAGCTGCGCGGCGCGGACGGCACCCAGGTCGCCATGACCACCACCGGCCAGGACGGGAAGTACTCCTTCGACGACCTGCCGTCCGGCTCGTTCGCGGTGTGCTTCGACCTGGCCAACCTGCCGCAGGCCGCGGCCGACTTCACGCCGGTTGAGGGGAGCCCGGTCTCCGGCGCCGACCCGGCGACCGGCTGCACCCCGCAGGTGACCCTCGGCCTCGGCAAGCGCGAGGACACCGCGCTGAACATGGGGCTCGCCGCGCCTGCCAACCGGATCGGCGACCGGGTGTGGGCGGACACGAACCGCAACGGCATCGCCGACGCCACCGAGTCCGGCTCGAGCGGGGTGCCGGTCAAGCTGCTCCGCGCCGGCGGCGGCGAGGAGGCGTCGACGACCACCGGCGCCGACGGCCGGTTCCGGTTCACCGGGATCCCGGACGGCGCGTACCAGGTGTGCGTCGACCGCGCCGCGCTGCCCGCGCCGGTGGCCGGGTACCAGTTCACGAAGCCGCGCGCCGGTGAGTCCACAAAGGATTCCGATGTGGACCTGGCGAGCGGGTGCGCCCCGCCGGTCGCCGTCGGCGTCGGCCACCGCGACGAGAGCACCATCGGCGTCGGGTTGTCGCCCGCGCGCAACCGGCTCGGCGACCTGCTGTGGGTGGACCGCAACGGCAACGGCACGCAGGACGCGGGAGAGCCCGGCGCGGCCGGGGTCCCGGTGACGCTGACCGACGACGGAGGGCGCCCGGTGGCGACCACCCGCACCGCCGCGGACGGCTCGTACCTGCTCGACGACCTGCCCGACGGCTCGTACCGGGTGTGCTTCGACCTCGCCGGCCTCGCCCCGGAGTTCCGCGGCTTCCACATCGCAGGCGGCGACCCGGGCTGCGCCGGACCGGTGACCGTCGGCCCGAAGCCGCGGGAGGACCTGTCCGTGCGGATCGGCCTCGTCAGCGCCAGTCCGGCGGTCGTGCCTGCCGCGCAGGAGTCCACGAGCGGCGGCGGGTTCCCCGTCGGGTGGGTGTTGTTCGGTGTCGTGGCGGCGATCGGCGCGGTCGTCGGGGTGCGCTGGTGGAAGGCCGCCGAGCCGGGAGCGTGACCCGGTAGTTTGGGCGTTATGAGAATTCTGCGGGTGCTCGGAGTCGTCGGGATGGCGGTCGTGCTGGCCGGTTGTGCGGAAGCCGCGGAGACGGCGGACCGGGTGAGCGCGTGCTCGCAGGCCCTCGGGCTGGCGAACCTCAACCCGTACGCCTCGGCGCAGGAGGTGTCCGCCCAGGCGCAGCAGAAGGCCGAGGAGCTGCGCAACCTCGGCAACCGGGTGGCCGACCAGACGCTGCAGCAGAACCTGTTCGCGATCGCCGACTCCTACGTCGCGCTGGAGCAGCGCAAGTCGCAGGGCCTGTCCGACGTGAACGACTGGGTCCAGACGAACACCGCCAACCTGGAGCGGCTGCGCCAGGCCTGCACGTGAGGCGGCGGCAGGCCGGCTGTCCCCGGGACTCCTAGGATCGCCGGGGCTCTGCCTGTTCCGCGGCGCGCGGGGGATCGTGGAGCCCGAACAAGCCGAGAAGGGATTTCCATGACAGCGAACACACTGGCCGGCGGCACCTTCACCCTCGCAGGCGGGCTCACCGTCGGGCGCATGGGCTACGGCGCGATGCAGCTGGCCGGGCCTGGCGTGTTCGGGCCGCCCGCGGACCGGGACGCCGCGGTCGCGGTCCTGCGCGAAGCGGTCGAGCTGGGTGTCAACCACATCGACACCGCCGACTTCTACGGCCCGCACGTGACGAACCAGATCATCCGCGAGGCGCTGCACCCCTACGACGGGATCGTGGTGGTGACCAAGGTCGGCGCGGTGCGCGACGACCAGGGCGCCTGGGTGCACCAGCGCTCGCCGGAGCAGCTGCGTGCCCAGGTGCACGACAACCTGCGCAACCTCGGCGTCGACGCGCTCGACGTGGTCAACCTGCGCGTCGGCGGCGGGGACGACGGCCACTCCGCGGTGCCCGGCTCGATCGCCGAGCCGTTCACCGCGCTGGTCGAGATGCAGCAGGAGGGGCTGATCAAGCACCTCGGCATCAGCACGGTCAACGCCGAGCAGGTCGCCGAGGCGCAGTCGATCGCGCCGGTCGTGTGCGTGCAGAACGCCTACAACGTGGCCCACCGCGAGGACGACAAGCTGGTCGAGTCGCTGGCCGCGCAGGGCATCGCGTACGTGCCGTACTTCCCGCTCGGCGGGTTCTCGCCGCTGCAGTCGGAGGTGCTGAACTCGGTGGCCGCCCGCCTCGGCGCGACCCCGATGGCCGTCGCGCTGGCCTGGCTGCTGCAGCGGTCGCCGAACATCCTGCTCATCCCGGGCACGTCGTCGGTCGCCCACCTGCGGGAGAACGTGGCCGCCGCGTCCCTGGACCTCCCCGCGGACGCGATCGCCGAACTCGACGCGATCGCCTAACGCACCACGAGGTGGAGCCCCCGGCCGGCCGTCTCCCGGTCGACGACCGTGGTCTCGTTCCAGCCGCGGGGCCGCCCCTCGAACAGCAGGGCGCGGACCCGCGGCAGGCGGCGCAGGTGACGGCAGAAGGACGCCTTGCGCAGCACCCGGCCGCGCGCGCGTTGCCCGGCCAGCGCCTCCGCCGGGGTGCAGTCCACCCACAGCAGGTGCCGCCGCCGTCCGGTGAGCAGCCCGGTCAGCATCAGCCACGCCCTGGTCGCCGCGCCGATGGCCGGGTCGTGCACAACGACCGGGCCGGGCGTGCGGATCGCCGCGAGCACCACCCGCAGCCGGTGCAGGACGTGCACCGCCGGGCGGTAGCGGCGGTACGGCGTGCCGGGCGGCAGCGCGGCGGCCAGCCGGTCGCGCATCTGGTCGGAGTCGAGCACCTCGACCGGGCGGCTGGCCTGCGTGCTGCGCAGCAGCGTGCTCTTGCCCGAACCGGGCAGCCCGGCGATGACCAGCAGCGCGCGCGGTTCGATCGTCATCTGCAAGGTGGCGCCGGCTGTGCTGTCCATACCGGGCCAACGCGCGATCACGCCACCCGCGTTCCGCACTTACAGGTCAAATCGGTCATTCACAGCGGCGCCACAGCCGGGACCCTGGCCGAGCGGCGGCGCAGCCCGAAGGCCACCGCGGCGAAGCCGAGCCCGAACAGGCCCGCCGCCGCGAAGCCCCAGCCGGGGCCGGTGTGGTCGATCACGAACCCGACCACCGGGCTGCCCGCCGCCATGCCGAGCCGGGTGGCGGCGTCGAGCAGGCCCATCGCCTCGCCGCGCACCCGTGGCGGCGCGAGGCCGGTGACCTCCTCGGCGGTCGACGCGAGCGTCGGCGCGCAGGCCAGGTTCGTCGGCACCAGCGCCAGCGCCAGCAGCCACCACGGCAGCCCGGTGGCCAACCCGACCGGGATCACGAGCACGGTCAGCAGCACCATCAGCCGCGCCTGCGACAGCGACTTCCGCACCGCCCCGTGCACGATCCCGCCGACCGCCGAGGCGACGCACATCACGGCGATCACCACGCCGGTCCAGCCCACCTCGCCGGTGGCCCGCAGCGCGGCGAGCGTCGCCAGTTCGGTGCCCATCAGGCAGAACAGCGCCCCCGACGCGACGAGCAGGGCGCCGACCAGCCGCGGGCTGAGCCACTCCCGCATCGGCGGCCGCTCGGCGGTGACCGTCTCGCCCTCGTGCCGGATCGGCGGGTTGAACCAGCACAGCGCGAGGGTGCCGAGCGCGAAACAGACGCCGATCCCGCTCAGCGCGACGGTCGAGGACAGCTGCGTCGACAGGGCGATGCCCGCGCTCGGGCCGACCATGAAGCTCGTCTCCAGCAGGATCGAGTCGAGCGAGTACGCCGAGCGCCGCGACTCCGGCGGCACCAGCGCGGTCAGCACCTGGCGGGCGATCGAGCTGGCAGGCAGCACGAGCGCGCCCGCCGGCAGCGCGGTCACGAGCAGCGCCGCGTACGGCAGGTGCGGGGTGGCCAGCCAGAACGCCGCGGAGGTCAGGCCGCACACCGAGGTGACCGCGCGCAGCCCGTAGCGGTCGATCATCCGGCCGACGACCGGCGCGCCGATGGCGCTGCCCAGCATCGTCGCGGTCCCGACGAGACCCGCCTGGCCGTACCCGCGGCCGAGGTCGCTGACGACGTGCAGGGTCAGCGTGATCCCGGTGGCGGTCATCGGCAGGCGGGTGAAGAAGAACAGCAGCATCGCCATGCGGACCCCGGGCAGGGCGAGGACCTGGCGGTACGGCTGGAGGGACATGCTCCCACTTTGGCACGGCCGTGCAACTCCTTTTCGCGCCGCTTGCCGCTCCGGAAAACTGACAGTTACTATCAAAAAGTAGTGACTATCAGTTTGGAGGCTGGGATGGACGGGTCGAAGCGGTGGTGGGCGCTGGGTGCGCTGGCCGTGGCGTTGCTGGCGTTCGGACTCGATGTGACGGTCCTGTCGGTGGCCCTGCCGACGCTGGCCGTCGACCTGGAGGCGTCGACGAGCGAGCTGCAGTGGTTCTCGAACGCGTACACGCTGGTGCTCGCCGCGGGGCTGCTCCCGGCCGGCCTGCTCGGCGACAAGTTCGGCACGAAGCGGTTCCTGCTCGGTGGTCTCGCGGTCTTCGGCCTGGCCTCGGTGGCCTGCGCCTTCGCCGGTTCGGCCGGGATGCTGATCGCGGCGCGCGCAATCCTCGGCCTGGGCGCGGCGGCACTGGTGCCGCTGTCGATGTCGGTGCTGAACGCGCTGTTCCCGGGCGCCGACCGGGGGCGGGCGATCGCCGTGTGGGCCGCGGCGATGGCGGTCGGCATCCCGCTCGGGCCGGTGGTCGGCGGGTGGCTGCTGGACAACTTCTGGTGGGGCTCGGTGTTCCTGCTGAACGTGCCCGCGGTGCTCGCCGGCCTGGTCCTGCTGGCCTGGCTGGTGCCGGATCTGCCCGGCGACCGCGGCAGGCGGTTCGACCTCCCTGGTGTCGTCCTGTCCAGCGCGAGCCTGGTCGCGCTGACCTACGGACTGGTCGAGGCGGGTGACCGCGGCTGGGGGTCGGCCACCGTGCTCGGGCCGGTGCTCGGCGGGCTCGCGCTGCTGGCCGGGTTCGTCGTCCACCAGGCCCGGGCCGCCCACCCGTTGCTGGACCTCGGGTTGTTCGCCTCGCCCGGCTTCCGCTGGGGCGCGGTGCTCGCGACGCTGGCGTCCTTCGCGATGATGGGCGCGTTGTTCCTGTTGCCGCAGTACTTCCAGGCGGTGCACGCCACGGACGCGCTCGGCACCGGGTTGCGGCTGTTGCCGGTGGTCGGCGGTCTGCTCGTCGGGGTGCGGGTCGCGGAGTGGTTGCGTCCGCGGCTGGGCGCGCGGGTGCTGGTGAGCACGGGGTTCGTGCTGATGACCGGCGGGCTGGTGGCCGGAACCGCCACCGGGACCGGCGACGGGTACGGCTACGCGGCGGTGTGGGTGTCACTGGTCGGCCTCGGGCTGGGCTTCGCGTTGCCGCCGTCGATGGACATCGCGATGGGGGCGCTGAGCCCGGGCCGCAGCGGCGTCGGGGGTGGCGTGCTGCAGGCGATGCGGCAGGTCGGTGGCACGTTGGGCGTCGCGATCCTCGGCACGGTGCTGAACGCGGGGTACCGGGGCGGGGTCGACGTCGCCGGGTTGCCGGACGACGTGGCCGCGGCGGTGCGCGACAGCGCCGCGGCCGGGGTGCAGGTCGCCGCGCGGGTGCCGGCGTTGCTCGGGTCGGTGCGCGAGTCCTTCGTCGCGGGCATGTCGGCGACGCTGTGGGTGTGCGCCGGGTTCGCGCTGGTGGGTGCCGTGCTCGCCGCGCTGTTCCTGCCGCGCCAGGCGCAGGACGTGGCCGGGGCAGAATCGGGGCATGAGTTCGTCGCGGGATGAGCAGCCGCTCGGGTTGCGGGAGCGGAAGAAGGCGCGCACGCGGGCCGCGATCCAGAGCCACGCGCTGCGGTTGTTCACCGCGCAGGGCTACGCGGAGACGACGATCGAGCAGATCGCCGCGGCGGCCGAGGTGTCGCAGAGCACCTTCTTCCGCTACTTCCCGACCAAGGAGGACACGGTCCTCTACGACCGCCTCGATCCGGTGCTGATGCGGGCGTTCGTGGAGCAGCCGGCCGAGCTGACCCCGCTCCAGGCGGTGCGGGCCGCGTGCGCCCAGGTGTTCGCGCGGCTGGACGCCGAGGAGTCCGAACTGGAGCGCGCCCGGCAGCGGCTGGTGTTCAGCGTGCCCGAACTGCGCAACCGGATGATCGAACACATCGCCGCCGGGCTGGGCATGCTGGCCGAGGCCGCGGCCGAACGAGCAGGCCGGGACCCCGGCGACTTCACCGTGCGGGTCTGGTCCGGGGCGGTGATCGGCGTGGTCTTCGCGGCGTACTTCAGCGCGGCCGAGGCCCCGGAGAACCTGGTGGACGTGATCGACAAGGCGGTCACCCTGCTGGAGGACGGGCTGCCGCTGTAGGTGGCTTGGGGCGCTCTGCATGGCCCTGCTCACCTTCGGACTGGACATGACGGTGCGGCCGGGCTGCTTCCGGCGGGCTTGCTCGGTGACCGGTTCGGCATCAAGCGGTTCCTGCTCGGCGGCCTTGCGCTGTTCGGTCTGGCGTCGGTCGCCTGCGCCTTCGCGGACTCGGTCGAGAGCCTGATCGTGGCCAGGGCATTTCTCGGCCTCGGTGCCGCCTGCCTGGTCTCGTTGTCGATGGCGGTGCTCAACGTCTTGTTCCCGGGCGCCGACCGGGGCCGTGCTCTCGCCGTGTGGTCCGTGGCGGTGGCAGTCGGGGTGCCGCTCGGCCCGGTGGTCGGCGGCTGGCTGCTCGACAGCTTCTGGTGGGGTTCGGTCTTCCTGCTCAACGTGCCGTTCGTGGTCGTCGGGTTCGTGTTGCTGGCCTGGTTGGTTCCGGCCTTGCCGGTGGACCGGGCGCGGCGTGCCGACCTCCCCGGCATCGTGTTGTCCGGCGCGGGCGTGGTGGCGCTGACTTTCGGGCTGATCGAAGCCGGTGACCGCGGGTGGATCGCGATCTCCGCGCTCGGGCCGATCCTGGCCGGAGTCGCGTTGCTGTGCGCGTTCGTCGTCGTGGAGGGGCGCGTGCGATACCCGTTGCTGGACCTCGGACTGTTCACCACGCCCGGGTTCCGGTGGGGTGGCCTGCTCAGCGGGCTCACGTCCTTCGTGCTGTTGGGTGTGTTGTTCCTGCTGCCGCAGTACTTCGACGCGGTCCGTGGTGCCGGCGCGCTGGAAGCAGGAGTGCAGTTGCTCCCGATGGTCCTGGGGATGTCGGTCGGCATGCAGGTGGCCGATCCACTGCACCGCAGGCTGGGGGTGAAGGTCGTCGGTGCCGGGGGATTTCTGGTGATGGCGGCAGGGCTCGTCATCGGCGCGGTCGCCGGATCCGGCCACGGCTACGGCTTCGTCGCTCTGTGGGTTTCGCTGGTGGGGGTCGGACTCGGGTGCGCGGTTTTCGCAGCTCTGGACGACGCGCTCGGAGCACTGGACCCGGGGCGCAGCGGCGTGGGAGGCGGAGTTCTGCAGGTGATCCGCCAGCTCGGTGGCACCCTCGGCGTGGCGATCCTGGGCACCGTCCTCAACGCCGGTTACCGCGGGTCTGTGGATGTCGGTGGGTTGCCCGAGCCGTCCGCGGAGGCCGTCCGGGACAGCGCGGCCGGCGGGGCGCGCGTCGCCGAGTCCGTACCGGATCTGCTCGGGTCGGTGCGGTCGGCCTTCGTCTCGGGGATGTCGGCCGCGCTCTGGGTGTCCGCTGCGCTCGCACTGGTCGGTGCCGCGCTGGCCGCGCTGTTCCTGCCGTTCCGCGCGCAGGACGTGGAAGCCGAGCGCCAGTTCGCCGCCCGGTGACCGAGGCGGCGGCCTCACCCACTTGGGCAGTTTTCTGGATTCGTTCCAGTTTTTATCTTGACTCGTTCCAGATTAGCGGGCACTGTGGACCTCGATGCCCCACCAGACCAGCCCCGTGCGGGACCAGCTCAAAGCCGTCGGCCTGCGGATCACCGCTCCGCGCGTCGCCGTCCTCGAGTGGCTCGCCGGGCACCCGCACTCGACCGCCGACCAGGTCGCGGCCGGCGTGCGGGACGTGCTCGGATCCGTGTCCACCCAGACGGTCTACGACGTCCTGGGCGCCTGCGCGAACGCCGATCTGGTGCGGCGCGTCGAGCCGGCCGGGCACCCGGCCCGGTTCGAAACGCGTACCGGGGACAACCACCACCACCTCGTCTGCCGCGTCTGCGGCCGGGCCGAGGACGTCGACTGCGTCCACGGCGCCGCACCGTGCCTCGAACCCTCGAACACCGCGGGGTTCGTCGTCGAGGAGGCGGAGGTCGTCTTCTGGGGCCTGTGCCCCGCCTGTTCCACCACCCACCACGAGAAGGAGGGCTCGGCGTGACCAAGCCGACCACCAACAACGTGGGCATCCCGGTGGCCAGCGACAACGATTCGCTGACCCTGGGCGCCAACGGCCCGATCCTGCTGCAGGACCACTACCTCATCGAGAAGAACGCGCACTTCAACCGGGAGCGCGTCCCGGAGCGTGTGGTGCACGCGAAGGGCGGCGGTGCGTTCGGTTTCCTCGAGGTCACCGAGGACGTCAGCCAGTTCACCAAGGCCGCGGTCTTCCAGCCGGGCACCCGCACCGAGAGCCTCATCCGCTTCTCCTCGGTGGCCGGCGAGAACGGCTCGCCCGACACCTGGCGCGACCCGCGCGGGTTCGCGGTGAAGTTCTACACCACGCAGGGCAACTACGACATCGTCGGCAACAACACGCCGGTGTTCTTCATCCGGGACCCGATCAAGTTCCCCGACTTCATCCACTCGCAGAAGCGCCGCGCCGACAACCACCTGCGCGACCACAACATCCAGTGGGACTTCTGGACCCTGCGCCCGGAGTCGGCCCACCAGGTCACCTGGCTGATGGGCGACCGCGGCATCCCGTCGAACTGGCGCGAGATGGACGGGTTCGGCTCGCACACCTACCTGTGGGAGAACGCGGGCGGCGAGAAGTTCTGGGTGAAGTACCACTTCAAGACCGACCAGGGCATCGGCTACCTGACGCAGGCCGACGCGGACCGCATCGCCGGTGAGGACGCCGACTACTACATCCGCGACCTGTGGACCGCGATCGAGCGGGGCGACCACCCGAGCTGGACCCTCTACGTCCAGGTCATGCCGTACGAGGAAGCGGCGGACTACCGCTTCAACCCGTTCGACCTGACGAAGGTGTGGCCGCACGGCGATTACCCGCTGATCAAGGTCGGCCGCTACGTGCTCGACCGCAACCCGTCGAACTACTTCGCGGAGATCGAGCAGGCCGCGTTCGCGCCGACCAACATGGTGCCGGGCATCGGCCCGTCGCCGGACAAGATGCTGCAGGGCCGCCTGTTCGCCTACCCGGACGCGCACCGCTACCGGATCGGCGCGAACTTCGCCCAGCTGCCGGTGAACGCACCGAAGTCGCCGGTGAACAGCTACTCCCGGGACGGCGCGATGCGCTACCAGAACCCGGGCGACCCGGTGTACGCGCCGAACTCGTTCGGCGGCCCGCACGCCGACGCGGCCTACGCCGGCGAGACGGTGTCGTCCTACGGGGTGGTCGACGAGGTCATCCGCTCCGCCTACCGGCTGCACGCCGAGGACGACGACTTCGGCCAGGCGGGCACCCTGGTGCGGAAGGTGATGGACGACGCGCAGCGCGAGCGCCTCGCGAGCAACATCATCGGCCACGCCAAGAAGGGCGTGTCCGAGCCGGTGCTGGAGCGCGTGTTCGAGTACTGGCGCAACGTCGACAAGACCCTCGGCGACAAGGTCGCCGAGGCGTTCGGCAAGTAGTCTCCCACCACGGAGCAGCGGCCCGGTGAGTCCTTTGTGGCTCACCGGGCCGCTTTCGCTCCGGGGGTCACCCACACAGACGGGTGGTGATCACTCCCGGATCGGGTGGCGCGGCGATTCACCGGCGACGAAGTTGGTACTTCACGCCCGGGTCAGGTCACCCACACCAGGAGGTAGGGAATGAGAGGCAAGTTCGCCCGGGTCGTCGCCGCGGTGGTGGCCGGCAGCGTTCTGGCGCTGACCGGAGCCGCTGTCGCCGCGGCCGACGGGAAGGGCACGTCCAGCACCCAGGCCGCCGGCGAGCAGCTGCTGCAGCTGCGCACCCAGCTGGTCGACTCGGCTTACTCGGCCGACGTCCCCGGCACCCAGCGGGCGCTCGGCCAGATGAGCCCGCTGCTCGGCGACCTCGCCGCGGGTGAGAAGTACACCGTCCAGTCGGACACGAGGGAAACCGCCGCGTCCGCGAAGAACGACGCCGAGACGGCCAGCCGGATCATCGCCGACCCGTCCCAGGCGAGCACCGTCAAGCAGACGCCGTCGGCGTCGCCGCTGCAGAACCCCCCGCCGCCCCTGGACATCGTGGCGGACCTGCTGAAGACGCTGATCCAGAAGCTCACGGAACTGCTGAACGCGCTGACCGGCGCCCCGCCGCCGGCGCTCACCGTGCCAGCCGCCTGAGCCAGAAAAAGCCGGGCTCCGCTCGCGGAGCCCGGCTTTTTCTTTGCCCACAACCAAGGTAGCTGGGTGGTCATCCCGTCGCCTGACACCGGCGCGATCACCTTGAGCCAGGGCCGCAACCCTCGCTGGGTCCGGCAGCCGAAAACACAAAGCTTGCGGCCCTGGCTCAAGGTGATATGCACAAACCGGAAGGCGACGGG
>NZ_JAKGSD010000050.1 GCF_021654135.1 Amycolatopsis tucumanensis
CGGAAGGTGACCTTCCGGCGCCGCAAGGCGCACCGCCCGCAGGGCGGACTCCCCGGCCGTGTCAGGCGACGCGATGACCACCCGGCTCCGGTGGGGTTGGACCCCAGGTAACCCTTGTGGTTCCGGCCGATTACACTGAACAGGTTGTCTCGGCGAGGCGGGCTCCATGCTGCACCCGGTGCCCGACGTGATCGACGCGGCGGCTTGAGGTCCGCTGCTCGAGCATGTCCGTGGAACTCGCCGCCGATGCGACCACCCGCCATCTGCGCCGCCACGCAAAATTGTTTGAAGGAGTGCTACACCGTGTCCGAGGTACGTCTGTCCGCCGAGCCCCGCACCGAGTTCGGCAAGGGCGCCGCGCGCCGCACCCGTCGCGCCGGCAAGGTTCCCGCCGTGCTGTACGGCCACGGTACCGACCCCCGCCACCTGGCCCTGCCCGCTCTGGAGTTCGCCCGCGTCATCCGTGAGAACGGCAGCAACGCGGTCCTCACCCTCAGCCTCAACGGCGACACCGAGCTGGCCCTGACCAAGACGGTCACCGTGCACCCGATCAAGAACTACATCGAGCACGTCGACCTGCTGGTCGTCCAGCGCGGCGAGAAGGTCACCGTGGACGTCCCGGTCGTGCTGACCGGCGAGCCGGCCCCGGGCACCCTGCAGGTGCAGGAGGTCGACACCCTGTCGATCGAGGTCGAGGCGCTGCACATCCCGGAGCAGTTCGAGGTGTCCATCGAGGGCGCCGAGGCCGGCACCCAGATCCTCGCCTCGCAGGTCACCCTGCCCGCCGGCGCGGTCCTGCTGACCGACCCGGAGAGCCTGGTCGTCGCCGTCAACGAGGCGCAGGCCACCTCCGCGGAGCCCGCCGAGGAGACCGGCGACGAGGCGGCCGAGAGCGCCGCCGAGTAAGTGAGTTCGGACGTTCCCGGGGCCGGCGAGCTGGTTCTGCTCGTCGGCCTCGGCAATCCCGGCCCGCGTTACGCCGGCAACCGGCACAACGTGGGTTTCATGGTGCTCGACGAGCTCGCCGCCCGCGTCGGCGGCAAGTTCAAGACCCACAAGTCCGGCGGTGAGGTCCTGGAAGGGCGTCTCGCCGGGCGTCGCGTCGTGCTGGTCAAGCCGCGGTCGTTCATGAACGTCTCCGGCGGCCCGGTCGCGGGCGCGGCCAAGTTCTACAAGGTCGACCCGAGCGGCGTCGTCGTCGTGCACGACGAGCTGGACGTGCCGTTCGGCGGGCTGAAGCTCAAGCTCGGCGGCGGCGAAGGCGGCCACAACGGGCTGCGGTCGATCAGCAAGTCCCTCGGCACGCGTGACTACTACCGCGTGCGCTTCGGCATCGGGCGGCCCCCTGGCCGGATGGACCCCGCCGATTTCGTGCTCAAGGACTTCTCCACGGTGGAGCGCAAGGACCTCCCGCTGGAGCTGGACCGGTGCGCCGACGCCGTCGAAGCGCTGATCGGCAAAGGGCTGACGGCGGCCCAAAACGACTTCCACGCTGGGTGAGCGTCAGTCACCCACAGGTGTTCCTCTCACCGCTCCATGGTGTTCCAGGGGGACAAATGCTCTTCCGGAGGTTTGATCCGGCGGCTAGGACGGGATTAGGGAAGTTGTCCCGTCCACGCTGAACTGGAGCACTCCACATGTCCCTTTCCGCCGAAGACGTTTATCGAGTCGAGTTCGGTAACGCCCCCATCGGCCGGCGCGGGTACGCCAAGCACGAGGTCGACGAGTTCGTCGAGCGCATCGCCAGGACCCTGGTGGGCGAGGACGACCTGACGGCCGCCGAGGTGCACCACGTCATGTTCAGCAAGCCGCTGCTCGGGAAGCGGGGCTACGACGAGCGCGAGGTCGACGAGTTCCTCGACCAGGTCGAAGACGAGTTCGCCCGCCGAGGCGGCCGCCCCTACCCGGTGCCCGAGGCCCGGACGGTCACGCAGGCGACCGCACCACGCGCGGAAGGCGACCCGGCCGAGATCCCGAAGGTGACCCTCACGGAGTGAGCAACCGCCGAACTCGCGCCTGAGCGCAGACCACACCCCCTGGAACGTGGGGCTCGCGCACACCCGGCGAGCCCCACGCCCAGCGAGCCCTGCGCCCGGCCCCGCGAACCCCACACCCCAGCGAATGAACTCCCCACCCGGGCCGGGTGGGGCGGCGGTCAGGAGGCGGCGTTCTTCGCGATCGCGTCGGCGTACTGGACCGCCGTCGCTGCGCGTTTGACCTTGCCGGACGGCGTCTTGGGCAGGCTGCCTGCCGGCAGGACGACCACCGCGTACGGCCGCGCGTCCACCGCGTCCCGCACCCGCGCCGCGACCTCCTTCTGCAGCCTCCGCTCGGCCTCGGCGTCGCCGGCCAGCTTCGACTCCAGCACCACCGCGAACCGCTCCCGGCGCGTCCCCGCGTCGATCCGCACGGCCACCGCGTTGCCTGCCCGCACCCCGTCCACGGCGGTCGCGGCGCGCTCGATGTCCGTCGGGTAGATGTTGCGGCCACCCATGATGATGACGTCCTTGCGGCGCCCGCAGATCACGATCTGCCCGTCGACCAGGTACCCGAGGTCGCCCGTCGCGAGCCAGCCCTCGGCGTCCTGCGTCGGCTTCGGGCCCTCCATCGTCAGGTAACCGGGCGTCACGGCCGGGCCGGTCAGCTGGATCTCCCCGACCTCGCGGTCGCCGAGCACCTTGCCGCTGTCGTCGACGATCCGCGCCTCCAGTCCGTCCAGCGGCCGGCCCAGCACGGCGAACGAGCGGACCTCCTCGGTCCCGCGCCGCGGGTCGCCCTCGGGCACCGGCACCGCCCGGTTGTCCGCCTCGAGCGCGTCGGCCTCGATGACGTCCAGCGTCAGTCCGGTGAACAGCGGCGCGAACGACACCGCGAGCGTCGCCTCGGCCATGCCGTACGCGGGGAACACGCACTCCGCGGGCATCTTGAACCGGGCGCCGCCCTCGACGAACGACTGCACGGCCGACTCGTCGATCGGCTCGGCCCCGTTCAGCGCGATCCGCAGCGTGGACAGGTCGTAAGCGTTTTCGTCCTCCACCCGCTGCAGCCGCTTGCCGACGATGGCGTAGGCGAAATTCGGGGCCGCGGTGGTGGTGGCGCGGTACTTGCTGATCAGCTCGGGCCAGATCAGCGGCCCGGTGAGGAACTCGGCCGGGGTGATCTTGATCAGCTCCACGCCGAACGTCATCGGCACGGTCAGGAACCCGACCATGCCCATGTCGTGGAAGGTGGGCAGCCAGGAAACCATGATGTCCTTCGCGAAGTCGAACTCCGCCCGCTCCACCATGGCCTTGACGTTGGTGTAGAGGTTGCCGTGGGTGATCCGCACGGCCTTCGGGTCGGCGGTCGAGCCGCTGGTGAGCTGCAGCAGCGCCAGGTCGTCCTCGCCACGCGCCACCGGCTCGGCGATCGGCTCGCCCTCGAACAGGTCGGTGATCATCCGGAACCCGATGTTGTGCTCGGTGAGCACCGGCGCGAGCGCGTCGAACGGCTCGCCGAGCACGACCAGCTTCGCGTCGATCATGCCCAGCACCTTGACCGTGTCCTCGGCCCACAGCGCGAGGTCGGTGCGCGGGGTGGGCTGGTGCAGCATCGTCACGCTGCCTCCGGCGAGCCACACCGCCTGCACCGTCGGTGCGATCAGGGCGGGCGCCCCGGCCAGTACGGCGACGGCGCTGCCCGGCTCCAGGCCGCCCGCGACGAGCGCGCCGGCCATCCGCCGCGCCTGCTCGTGGACTTCGGCCCAGGTCCGGCGCACCGGCTCCTTCGGCTCCCCGGTGACCATGCCACGCAACTGACCACCCTCCGCAGCGGTGCGGACGAGCGTCTCCACGAACCGACTCATGGCGCTCACCTTATCCGGCGACGAAGTTCCCCGGATCGTCCCGGCGGCGGTGTCGAAACCCGCCCCCGCGCTCCGACCTCCTGGTAAGACAGCCCTTGAGGAGGCACCCGTGAAGTACTTGCTGATCATGCACATGAACCCCGCCGTGTGGGAGTCGCTGACGGAGGAGGAGCGCAACGCGATCATGAGCGGGCACGGACCGTTCATGGACGCCATCCGCGAGTCCGGCGAGTTCATCGGCACGACCGCGCTGGCCGACCCGTCGAACAGCGCGGTCGTGCGGGTGCGGGACGGCGCGCAGGTGGTGACCGACGGCCCGTACCTGGAGGCGAAGGAGTACCTCGGCGGGTACTACCTGGTGGACGTCGAAAGCCGGGAACGCGCACTGGAACTGGCCGCGATGATCCCGGACGCCGCGGTCGACGGGCTCGGCATCGAGGTCCGGCCGGTGATGTTCTCGGCAGGCACCGAGATGTGAGACCCGGTGCCGGGCGGGGTGGCCCGCCCGGCACCGGCGGTCACACCGCGCGGGAGCCGGCCGAGGCCATGCCCAGCCAGGTGTGCGGGTTGCCCTGCCAGCACCAGCCGAGCTTCGGCGCCCGCTTGCTGATCCAGATCGCCGGCACCCGCCGGTCGCCGCAGCGCGAACCGCCCAGCGAGAAGCACTTGTTCTTGACCAGCACCTCCGGGAAGTGCGTGATCAGGGCGATGCCCTCCTCGATGGTGAGCAGGGTGCGGCTGCGGCCGGCGATCACCTCCATCGCGTCGTTCGGGACCGCGCCGCAGAACTCCTCGCCGCGCTCGACGTCGAACAACAGGTAGGCGTCCGGGGCCGGGAGGTCCACAGTGGACACCAACCGGTCGAGCGATCCGGGTTCGAAGGAGTGGTCGACGAACCCGGGCAGCCTCCCGCGGTGCAGGGTGGTGCGCGGCATCGTCTCCTCGATCGGTGCGACCTTCCGGGTCACGACCAGCAGGAACGGCACGCGGCCCGCCTCCGGGTCGAGGTCGCCGGCCCGGGCCGCGGCGCGCAGCGGCTCGACCAGTGCGCGGAAGCCGTCCTCGTCGAGCCCGGCGAGCGCCGGGTAGCCGCGGTCCACCAGGTTGGCGACCTGGCGGTCGAATTCGGCTGTCACATCGAACGTCAAGCCCTTACCTCCTTGATCGCGGCGATGTCGGCGGGCGTGCCGGACATGATCGTCCGCACGTGCCGGGTGACCAGTTCGACCGGCCAGTCCCACCAGGCGGCGCGTTCGAGCCGTTCGACGTCCTCCGGCTCGTAGCGAGCGCGGATCGGCCGGGCCGGGTTGCCGCCGACGATCGTGTACGGCGGCACGTCGGCGGTGACGACCGCGCCCGCGGCGATGATCGCGCCGTTGCCGATCGTCACGCCGGGCATCACGGTCGCGCCGTAGCCGAACCAGACGTCGTTGCCCACCACCGTGTCGCCCCGGCTGGGCATGTTCGTGACGAGGTCCAGTGTGGACTCCGCCCACGCGCCGCCGAACATCGTGAACGGGTAGGTCGACACCCCCATCGTCGGGTGTTCCGCCCCGGCCATCAGGAACCGCGTGCCGGAGGCGATCGCGCAGTACTTGCCGATGATCAGCTTCTCCGGCCCGTAGGCGTAGAGGACGTTGCGGGTCTCGAACTCGGTGGCGGCGTCCGGGTCGTCGTAGTAGGTGAACTCGCCGACCTGGATACGCGGATCGGTGACCAGCGGTTTCAGGAACACCACGCGCGGGTGCTCGGCGAGCGGGTGGAGCACGGTGGGGTCTGGCACGAACACCTCACAGGAGTAAACTTACTACCGACGTAAACTTATCCCGAGCGCAGGCTGGTTGTCAACGTAAAAATAGGACGAGGGTAAGATTCGCTCATGACCGTCACCGGCCTCCGCGAAGCCAAGAAGCAAGAGACGCGGCAGTTGATCTCCGACCAGGCGACCCGGCTCTTCATGGCGAAGGGTTTCGAGCAGACGACGATCGCCGAGATCGCGGAGGCCGCGCGGGTCGCGAAGAAGACCGTGACCAACTACTTCCCGCGCAAGGAGGACCTGGCGTTCGACCACCAGGACCAGTTCGTGGCGAGCCTGGCCCGCACGGTCGTGGCCCGCGAGCCGGGTGAGTCGGCGCTGGCCGCGCTGCGCCGGGACTTCCTGGGGGCGGTCGAGCGGCAGGACCCGGTCGCGGGGTTCGCGGGCCCGGAGTTCAGCCGGATGATCGCGGAGAGCCCGACGCTGTCGGTGTGCCTGCGCGGCCTGCACGACCAGCGCGAGGAGGCGCTGGCCGCCACCCTCGCCGAAGCGACCGGAGCCGCACCCGGCGACATCACACCCCGCGCGGCGGCGTCGGTGCTCGGTGGGGTGCACCGGGTGCTGTTCGCGCGCATCCAGGAGCTGACCCTGGCCGGCCGGGGCAACCCGGAGATCGCCGCCGTGGTCGGCCCGGAGGCCGAGCAGGCGTTCGCCCTGCTGGAACCCTCACTCGGCGACTACGCCCGCGCCTGACCGGAGACCGGCACCAAGGCCCTCAGTGATGGCGTCGAAGCAGCCCGGTGCGCCTACTCCACCAGTTCGGAGGTCTCCAGCCAGCGCGCCTCGACGTCCTCGATCTCCGCGCGCACCGTCTTCAGCTCCGTGTTCAGCTCGACCAGCTTGTCCGGCTCGGTGGCGTGCTCGGCGAGCTGCTCGTGCAGCTTCGTCTCCCGCGCGTGCAGCTGGTCCAGCCGCCGCTCCAACCGGGACAGTTCCTTCTGCGCCGCCCGGAACTCCGCCGCGCTGGACGTCTTCTGCGCGGGCTTCGGCGCCGACACCGAGGCACGGGCGGACGCCCGCCGCGACAGGTACTCGTCGATTCCGCCGGGCAGGTGCGTGATCCGGCCGTCGCCGAACAGGGCGTACACCGCGTCCGTCACGCGTTCCACCAGGTAGCGGTCGTGCGAGACCACGACCATCGTGCCCGGCCAGGAGTCCAGCAGGTCCTCCAGCTGCTGCAGCGTGTCGATGTCCAGGTCGTTCGTCGGCTCGTCGAGCAGCAGCACGTTCGGCTCGGCCATCAGCAGCCGCGCCAGCTGCAGCCGCCGCCGCTCGCCGCCGGACAGGTCCTCCACCGGCGTCCACTGCCGCGCCGGCGGGAACCCGAGCTTCTCCGCCAGCTGCGACGCCGACAGCTCCTGCTTGCCCAGCACGACCCGCGCCGAGACCTCCTCGACGGCCTCCAGCACCCGCAGCTGCCCCGGCAGCTCGTCCAGCTCCTGCGACAGGTGCGCCAGCCGCACCGTCTTGCCCTCGATCCGCCGCCCCGCGACCGGCTCGCGCTCCCCTGCCAGCAGCTTCAGCAGCGTCGTCTTGCCTGACCCGTTCACGCCGACCAGCCCGAACCGGTCACCCGGCCCGATCCGCCAGGTGAGCCCCTCGACGACCGTCTTGTCGCCGGCCTTGAGGGTCACGTCCTCCAGCTCCAGCACGGTCTTGCCGAGCCGCCGCTTCGCGAACGACATCAGCTCGGCCGTGTCGCGCGGCTCCGGCACGTCCGCGATCAGCGCCTCGGCCGCCTCGATCCGGTACCGCGGCTTCGACGTGCGGGCCTTCGCGCCGCGCTGCAGCCAGGCCAGCTCCTTGCGCGCGAGGTTGCGCCGCTTCTCCTCCATCGACGCCGCGAGCCGTGCCCGCTCGGCGCGCGCGAAGATCCAGTCCGCGTACCCGCCCTCGTACTGCTCGACGCGGCCGTCGGCGACCTCCCAGGTCCGCCCGCACACCGTGTCCAGGAACCACCGGTCGTGGGTGACGACCACGAGCGCGGACCGCCGCGCCAGCAGGTGGTCGGCGAGCCAGCGCACGCCCTCGACGTCGAGGTGGTTGGTCGGCTCGTCGAGCACCAGCAGGTCCAGGTCGCCGATCAGCGCGGCGGCCAGCGCGACCCGGCGACGCTCCCCACCGGACAGTGTCGCGGTCGGGTTGTCCAGCCCCAAGTCGGTGATCCCGAGTCCCTCCACAATGGACCGGACCCGGGCGTCGGCCGCCCACTCGTGCTCGGCGTCGAAACCGGCGAGCACGGCGTCGCGGATCGAACTGCCCTCCGCCAGCTCCGTGCGCTGGGTGACCACCGCGAGCCGCAGCCCGCGGACCTGGCTCACCCGGCCGGAATCCGGCTCGGCGAGTCCGGAGAGGACCTCCAGCAGCGTGGTCTTGCCACCGCCGTTGAGGCCGACGACGCCGATGCGCTCGCCTTCGCCGACGCCGAGGGAGACGTTGTCCAGCAGCGGGCGGACCCCGTAGGACTTGGAGACCGCCTCGAGGTTGATCAAATTCGCCACTACGCGTGCACCTGCGGAGGAGTGGGCCGGTGTTCGTCGCCGCCGACGAGCCGCGCGCCCGGCACCGGGCCGTGCGCGACCCGCACCGTCCGGCACACGCCGGCCCCGGCCAGCTCGGCCGCGACCTCGAGCGCGGACTCCGCGTCAGCGCACAGGAACGCGCACGTCGGGCCGGAACCGGACACGGTGCCTGCCAGCGCGCCGGCGTTCACCCCGGCGCGCAGCGTGCGGCGCAGGCCGGGCCGCAGCGACACCGCGGCGGCCTGCAGGTCGTTGCCGAGCAACAGGGCCAGCTGACGCGGGTCGCCGGAGGCCAGCGCCTCGACGACCGGCGCGTGCGAGCCGACGCGCGGCGGGTTGCCGGTCTCGCGGAGCCGGTCGAGTTCGGCGTACACGCGCTCGGTGGACAGCCCGCGCTGGTCGAACGCGAGCACCCAGTGGAAGGTGTGCCGCGACAGGACCGGCACCAGCTGCTCGCCGCGGCCGGTGCCCAGCGCGGTGCCGCCGTAGAGCCCGAACGGCACGTCCGAGCCGAGCTTCGCCGCGATCCCGGCGAGCTCGTCGCGCCCGATGTCCAGCTTCCACAGCGCGGCGAGGGCGACCAGCGTGCCCGCGGCGTCGGCGCTGCCGCCCGCCATTCCACCCGCGACGGGGATCCCCTTGCGGAGGACCACCCGGACGTTCGAGGCCCCGTCGGTCTTGCCGACGTGCGCGGCCAGCGCCTCGACCGCGCGCCACGCGAGGTTGCTGGCGCCGGTGGGCACGACCTGCTCACCCTCGCCGTAGACCTCGACACCCGGCTCCTCGGCCAGCGCGACGGTGACCTCGTCGGTCAGCGAAAGCGCGTGGAAGACGGTCGTCAGGTCGTGGAAACCGTCCGGGCGCAGGTCGCCGACCGACAGGTGCAGGTTGATCTTGGAGGGCACCCTGACGGTGACAGGTGGCGGTACGACGGCGAGCACCAGTCAAGCCTACGTGCCCGCCGGAGAGCGTGGAGAGGCAAGCTCCAGTGCGACGCGCAGCGCCACGTCGGCCGACTGCTCGCTCGGGTTTTCGTCCAGGAACTGCGGGTTGTTGCCGAGCATGAGCGCGACCAGGGCGAGCCGGGAGCGCAACTGGTCCTCGGGGCTCGCGTCGGCGGGGACGAGGAAGGTGAACAGCCCCTTCATCCGTGTCGCGAGCACGTGCCCGGCGTGCAGGTCCTTCAGCGCGGGCTGGTTGTCCTGCATGAACCGCATGATCGGGCCGAACCGGCCCTGGATCAGGTCGGAGAGCCTGCGCAGCAGCTCCTCGCGGGCCTGCGCGGGATCGTTCTGGGCCCGCGCCCACTCGATGATCTCGTCGAGCGAGGCGCCGATGTCCTCGATCAGGCTGTGGACGATGTCTTCCTTCGTCCGGAAGTGGTAGTAGAGCGCGGCTTTGGTCACCCCGAGCGCTTCCGCGATCTCCCGCAACGACGTCTTCTCGTAGCCCTGCTCGACGAACAGGTCCAGCGCGATCTGCTGGATGCGCTCGCGCGTGTCGGTCCGCCGCCCCGCCATGACCGTCCTTCCTGAGGAACTCTCAAACTTGCTTGACGCCCGGCTAGGAATGGGCCTACCGTGTCGGCAGCGCCATTACTTGTCGGCCGACTAGTAATGCTTGCTCTCAGTCTAACCCAGTTCTCCACCAGGGGGTTTCCACCATGACGACAACCACTCCGGCGCCGGTGACGGCGCCGGCCGACTCGAGGAAGTGGTGGGCGCTCGCCGTCGTCGGGCTCGCCCAGCTCCTCGTCATCATCGACACCACCATCGTCAACATCGCGCTGCCCACCGCGCAGGCCGACCTCGGCATGTCCGACGTGGCCAGGCAGTGGGCGATCACCGCCTACACGCTCACCTTCGGCGGTCTGCTGCTGCTCGGCGGACGGCTGGCCGACCGGCTGGGCCGCAAGAACACGCTCATCGTGGGCGCGCTCGGCTTCGCCGCCGCGTCCGCGCTCGGCGGGATGGCCACCGGCTCGGGTCTGCTCATCGCCGCCCGCGCGGCCCAGGGGGTCTTCGCCGCGCTGCTGGCGCCGTCCACGCTCTCGCTGCTGACCATCACCTTCACCGAGGCGAAGGAACGGGCCAAGGCGTTCGGGATCTACAGCGCCATCATGATGTCCGGCGGTGCGGTCGGGCTGGTCGCCGGTGGCGCGCTGGCCTAGTACGCGTCCTGGCGCTGGTGCCTCTACGTGAACCTGCCGATCGCGGTCGCCGCCGCCATCGCGGGCTGGTTCGTGCTGCCGAACGTGCCGGGCCACCGCTCGACGCGACTGGACTGGATCAGCGGCGCGCTCGGCAGCGCGGGGATCGCCGGGCTCGTCTACGGCCTCTCCGAGGCCGCGACCCGCGGCTGGGGTTCGGCAGTGGTGCTCGGCACGCTGGCCGCGGCGGTGGCGCTGCTGGCCGGGTTCGTGTTCCGGCAGGCCCGGGTCCGGAACCCCCTGCTGCCGCTGCACGTCCTGGCCGACCGCGCCCGCTCCTCGGGCTTCCTGACCATCGCCGTCGCGGCCTTCGGGATGTTCGGGATGTTCCTGTTCCTCACCTACCAGCTGCAGGCGATCATGGGCTTCGGCGCGCTCGGCGCCGGCCTGGCGTTCCTGCCGTTCCTGCTGGGCAATGTCACGGTCTCGACGCTGCTGACGCGCCGGCTGATCCCGCGGACCGGGCCGCGCCCGCTGCTGGTGACCGGGCTCCTGCTGATGGCCGCCGGGCTCGCCGGGCTGACCCAGCTGTCGGTCGACACGTCCTACTGGAGCCTGGTCCTGCCGGTGGAACTGGTGCTGGGCGCGGGCGCCGGGCTGGCGATGCCGACGGTCATGAACATCGCGACCGCCCGGGTGGAGCCGAAGGACTCAGGGGTGGCGTCGGCGTTCATCACCACGTCCCAGCAGGTCGGCGCGTCGATCGGCACGGCGTCGCTGAACACGATCGCGGCGAGCGCGACCGCCTCGGTCGCCGGCCTGGCCCTGCCCGCGGCGACCGTGCACGGCTACGCCGTGGCGAACGGCTGGGCCGCGGCGATCGTGGCCGCGGGCGCGATCGCGGTCGGGGTCCTGGTGCGGGGCAAGTGAAAACGAGGAGGGGCGCCCGGCCGGGACGCCCCTCCTTGCGTGCCTGGTCAGGCCGCGACGATGCTCTTCGGGCCTTCCTTCGGGTGCACGACGTGCGCTCCCCGGTCGGCGATCCACGCCAGCGCCGCGTCGGCCTGGCTGCCGTTGACGCCGACGCGGAAGCGGGCCACCGGGGTGTCCCCGACGCGGGTCAGGCCGCCGCCGATGGTGGCGAGCTCGACCTCGAACCGGGCGGAGGCCTCGGGCAGCAGCGCGCCGACGGCCGCGAAGCCGATCAGCACCACGTCGACGGACCGGTCGTAGCTCGACGACTGGCTGCGCGGCGTGTCGATCGGGGGCAGCAGGCTCTGCGCGACCTTGCTCGCCGGGTTGGCCAGCAGCTCCAGCACGGTGCCCTGCTCGACGAGCCGCCCGTCCTCCAGCACCGCGACCCCGTCGCAGACGCGCCGCACCGCGGCCCCGTCCTGGGTGGTGAGCAGCACCGTCACGCCCAGCTCCGCGCGGGCGCGGTCGAGGACGGTCAGCACGGCGCCGGTCTCCTCGGCGCCGACACCGGCGGTCGGGTCGTCGGCGAGCAGCACGGCCGGGCCCGCGGCCAGCGACCGCGCCAGCGCGACGCGGCGGCGCTGGCCCGGGGTGAGTTCGCTCGGCCGCAGCGCGGCGCGCTGGGTCAGGCCGGCCAGGTCGAGCAGGCGGCCGACGCGGCTGCGCCGCTGCGGGCCCTCCAGGCCGAGCTGCTCCAGCGGGGCCGCGACGTTGCCCGCCACGGTGCGCTCGGCGTGCAGCACCGGCTGCGCGTCCAGCACCGCAACCTGGCGGCGCACCTCACGCAGCTTCCGCCCGTCGAGGCCGGTGGTGTTCAGCCCGTCCAGGCGGACGACGCCGCGGTCGGGCTTCTCCTGCAGGGCGATGCACCGGGTGAGGGTGGACTTGCCGGAGCCGGCCGGGCCGACGACGCCGAACAGGGCGCCGGCGGGCACCTCGACGCTCACGTCCCGCAGGGCGTGGACGGGCTTGGCGGCACCGGGGAAGGACTTGGTCAGGTTTTCGACAGTGATCACGAATGGCTCCAGCACAACGGGCGCGAACGCGCCGACCGCACACCAAGGAGACCGTCTACAGAGGACGGTCAGGCGAAGTCAGGAAATGGTGGTGAAGGGAAAGCGGTCAGCGACGACACGCACAGACCGTGCGACGACATTCGTCGACGACGCGGCGCCTCGTGAGCATCGTGCGGTACACAGGAATCCTCCATCGGTCCTGGCGTTAGCACCTGCCCCCGGGTGGGGTGGTTGCTGCGGCTTCGGCGAGCCAGGTCTCTCAGCCGCTCGGGATGGATACCTCAAAGAGTAGAACGGACTTCACATCTTTTTGGCAAGTCCCTGGTCCGGATCAGGGTGCGAGATCACACAAACGGTGGTAAGGACTTGCTCCTGGCGATCTTGGCGAAGTCCCTTACCCCCAGTTGCTCGCCCCGAGCGCGGGGGTCGACGCCGGCCGCGCGGAGGATCGCCTCGGCCTTCTCCCCCGAGCCCGCCCACGACGACAACGCGGCACGCAGCGTCTTGCGACGCTGGGCGAAGGCGGCGTCGACGACGGCGAAGACCTCGTCCCGGTCCGCGTCCGACACTGGTTCCGCGGCGCGCTCGAAGCCGACGAGCGCGGAGTCGACGTTCGGCACCGGCCAGAACACGGCACGTGGCACGGGCGCGACCTTGCGGGCCGGGCCGTACCAGGCGAGCTTCACGCTCGGGACGCCGTAGGTGCGGCTGCCGGGGCCCGCGGCCATCCGGTCGGCGACCTCCGTCTGCACCATCACCAGGCCGTGCGCCAGCGACGGCAGCTCGGCGAGCAGGTGCAGGACCACCGGGACGGCGACGTTGTAGGGCAGGTTGGCCACGAGGTGCGTGGGCTGGTCGGCGAGGTCCTCGGCGGCGAGCTTGAGGGCGTCCTGGATGTGGACGGTGAACCGGGCGGCAGCCTCGGGGGCGCGCTCGGCGACCGTGGCCGGCAGGCGCTCGCCGAGGACCGGGTCGATTTCGACGGCGGTGACGTGCGCGCCCGAATCCAGGAGGCCGAGCGTCAGCGAGCCGAGGCCGGGGCCGACTTCGAGGACGTGGTCGCCTTGGCCCACCCCGGAGAGGTCGACGATGCGGCGGACGGTGTTCGGGTCGTGCACGAAGTTCTGGCCGAGCTTCTTCGTGGGACGCACGTCCAGCTCGGCGGCCAAGCCACGGATCTCGGCTGGTCCGAGCAGTGCTGTCACGGGGATGGATCGTAGCCGCTACGCGGGTGTCCAGGGCGCCGGGCTTCGCTTCGCTACGCCCGGGTCTGCTCCTCCCGAACCCGATCTTTCAGTGTTCGGTTGCCGAGACACCGCGTCAAGCCGGGAAAGCGTGGCTTGACCCGGTGGCTCGGCAACCGATTTGGCTGGGGATCGGGTTGCGGGAGAGGGGTGGTTCGGGGGGTTTCGGGCTTTCGTTGCCGGGTGCCGGTACGCGGGAAAAAAAGATGACCCCGGCCACCGGCCGGGGTCATCATGTGTGTGCTGTCGGGGATCAGCTGGTGGCCTTGGCGCCGCAGACGGGCCAGGCGCCGTAGCCGCCGCGGTCGTCGCGCACCTTGGTCGCCACCGCGATCTGCTGCTCGCGCGTGGCCTGGTGCGGGTAGGCCGCGTACTGGTCGCCGCCGTAGGCGTCCCACGTGCTCTTGTTGAACTGCAGGCCGCCGTAGTAGCCGTTGCCGGTGTTGATCGACCAGTTGCCGCCGGACTCGCACTTCGCGATGGCGTCCCAGATGGCGCTGTCGCTGATCACCGGCTGCTTGGTGCCGACCCGGACGATCTTCGGCTTGGCCTCGACGATCACCTTCGTCGAGAGCTCCTCGCGGGCGGTCTCCTTGCCGTTGCGCTTGGTGATCCGGTAGGTCACCAGCTTCTTGCCCGCCGTGCCCGGGTCCTGGACGACCTCGTCGCCCGCGTCGAGGGTCGCGTCCTTGATCTCCTGGACCGGAGGATCGATGTCCTCTTCCTGGTTGATCACGGTGACCCCGGTGCGCGAGATGTGCACCTCGGCGCCGTTGGTCAGCTTGAGGGCCAGGCCGCCCTCGATCTCGTCGTCCGGGCCGAGCGACATGCCCTGCTCCGCCAGGAACTCCTCCGCGGTGATCGCGGTGGTGCTGATCTGCCGGGGGGCGGCGTCGCCGTCGTAGACGGTGATGTTCTTGAGGGTCTTGACCTCGACGGTCGCGCCGTCGAGGGGCAGCTCCGCGTCCAGCGGCATCGAGTACGCGGTGCCCGGGCCGAACTGGCCGCTCAGGCCCAGCTGCGTGATGGCTTCCTGCAGGCTCGTCGCGCGGACCCAGGACTCGCGGGCGACCCCGTCGACGACCAGGTTCAGCTTGCGGCCGCGCTCCAGCTTGATGACGCCGCCGTCACCGACCGGCGCCTGCGGCGAGGGGGACAGCGCGTCGTGCTCACCGACGGTGAGACCGGCGTCCTCGAGGACCTCGCCGACCGTCTTGCCGAAGCTGTGCACGGTCTGCGTGTGGCCGTCGACGTCGACGGTCACGCTCTTGTTCATGGCCAGCGCGGCGGCGCCGCCACCGGTGAGGCTGATCAGGAGGGCCAGGACCGAGCCGCGGAGGAACCGCCGCTTCCAGGTCTTGACCGCGGAGACGAGGGCCTTCTCCGGCTCCTCCTCGGCCTCCACGGCGGCCGTGCGGTCCTGTGCGGCCGCGTCCGGGATGGCGAGGGCCGGGAGCATCGTGGTCTCGGCGTTGATCAGCCGGATCAGCTCGTCGACGTCGATCTCGGCCTCGGCCATGAGATCGTCCGCGTCGTTGCCCAGCACCGTGCGGATGTCGTGCTCGGTGACAGCCAGGTCGTCCGAGAACGCGTCGGCGTCGGGCCAGTCGAGGGTGCCCACCGCGCCACCACGGCTGGACTCGAACCAGTCCATCGCCTCAGTCGGACGCGCGTCGGCCCATCTACTACCAGTCACAGCAGGTCGATCCCTTTCGCACTACGGCTCCCGAAGTCTTCGCCATCCCCGATCCCGACCTGCACTGGCTTGACTCCGGGTGTCCCGCTCTTCGCCCGGTTGGAGCGATCATGCGGCACGGTCACGGGACAGTAACGGACCCCGCGAGGTTGCGCAAACACCGGGCGGAATGTCGTGGCGTTCGTCACTCCTCCAGGTGGATGGTTGATTTCCACGGATGTCGCAGTCCGTTCAACCCGCTGTGACGGACGGCAGCCGGAACACGCGTTCGGCCGTCTCCGACACCGCCGAACAGACCTGTTCCAGCCCCTCCGAACGGAGGTCGGCGAGGAACGCGACCGTATAAGCGGTGCAGTACGGCTCGTTCGGCCGTCCGCGGAACGGGTGCGGCGTCAGGAACGGCGCGTCGGTCTCGACGAGGAACTGCCCGGAGGGCACGAGCCGCGCCGCGGCCTGCAGCGCCCGGGCGTTGCGGAACGTGACCGTGCCGGCGAACGACAGCACGTACCCGGCGTCCACGCACCGGCGTGCGATGTCCTCGTCACCGGAGAAGCAGTGGAACACCACGGTCTCCGGCGCGCCCTCCTCGTCCAGGATCCGCAACACGTCGGAGTGCGCGTCCCGGTCGTGGATCATCAGCGGCTTGCCGACCCGCTTGGCGAGGTCGATGTGCCAGCGGAACGCCTCCTGCTGGGCGTCCGGCGGCGAGTAGTCCCAGTAGTAGTCCAGACCGGTCTCGCCGACCGCGACCACCCG
Source organism: Amycolatopsis tucumanensis (assembly GCF_021654135.1). Taxonomy (GTDB): domain Bacteria; phylum Actinomycetota; class Actinomycetes; order Mycobacteriales; family Pseudonocardiaceae; genus Amycolatopsis_E; species Amycolatopsis_E tucumanensis. The sequence goes on from NZ_JAKGSD010000050.1 coordinate 16,019, forward strand.
GTCCTGGCGCGCCAGATGCTCTATTTCGGACTGTTCCGCCTCGCCGAAGTCCTTGGTGCGCGTGGGGTGGATGGCCACCGCGGCCCACACCCGCTCGTCCCAAGTGGACGCTTCCGCGGCCCAGCGGGCGGCGTCCAGGTCGTCGGCGACGGTCACCATCCGGGTCACCCCGGCCGCCGCGGCACGGTCGGCCAGCTCGGCCACGTCGGCCGCCGTGACCGCACCGCAGGCGTCCAGGTGCGTGTGCGAGTCGACCACCGGCGCCGGCAGGCGCTCCGGCACCGGTGGCCGTTCCTTCTTGCTCACTGCGCGATCGGGGCCCACTCCGGACCGGTCTCGCCGAGCTTCGGGTCGAGCTTGGCGAACAGCGGCGTCGGCTTGGCCAGCGGACGGCCGACCTCGATCGGGATGGACTCCCAGCGCGCCTGCTCGGCCGCGTAGTCGCCGGTCAGGATCGGGTTGATCCGGCCGGGGATGTCCAGGTCCTCGACGTCCTGCAGCTCCGGCTGCGCGGCCCACACGCCGGTGCCGCCCAGCGCCTCGTGCACCTTCTGCGCAGAGTGCGGCAGGAACGGGGTGAGCAGCGTGTTCGCGTCCGACACCACCTGCAGCGCGGTGTGCAGCACCGCGTCGCGGCGATCCGGGTCGTCCTTGAGCTTCCACGGCTCCTGGTCCGACAAGTAGCGGTTGGCCGCGGACACGACCCGCATCGCCTCGGTGGCCGCCAGCTTGAACCGCGACCGCTGCAGGTGCCCGCCAACCGTCTCGAACGCCTTGCGGGACAGCGCCTTCAGCTCCTCGTCCGCGGGCGCCGGCTTGACCGGGGCCGGAATCGCGCCGTTGTTCTTGTGCGCCATCGAGATCGAGCGGTTGACCAGGTTGCCCCACTCGTTGGCCAGCTCGAAGTTGGTCCGGCGGACGAACTCGTCCCAGGTGAAGTCGGTGTCCTGGGTCTCCGGGCCGGCCACCGCGATGAAGTAGCGCAGGGTGTCCGGGCCGAACTCGCGCAGGAAGTCGTTGACGTAGATGACCGTGCCGCGCGAAGTGGAGAACTTCGACCCGCTCATGGTCAGGAACTCCGACGACACGATCTCGTCCGGCAGGTTGAGCTTGCCGTACGGGCCGACCTGGCCGCCCTTGTCACCCGCGCCGTTGTGGCCGAGCAGCAGCGCGGGCCAGATCTGGGCGTGGAAGGTGATGTTGTCCTTGCCCATGAAGTAGTAGCCGCGCGCGTCCGGGTTGGTCCAGAACTCCTGCCACGCGTCCGGGTTCCCGCTGCGGCGGGCCCACTCGACGCTGGCCGAGAAGTAGCCGATCACCGCGTCGAACCACACGTAGAACCGCTTCAGCGGCTGGTCGCGCCAGCCGTCCAGCGGGATCTTCACGCCCCAGTCCAGGTCGCGGGTGATCGGGCGGGGCCGCATGTCGTCGAGCAGGTTCTTGGTGAAGTTGACGACGTTGGGCCGCCAGTCGGTCTTCGTCGACAGCCACTTGCCGAGGCTCTCGGTGAACGCGGGCAGGTCGAGGAACAGGTGCTCGGTCTCGACGAACTTCGGCGTCTCACCGTTGATCCGCGACTTCGGGTTGATCAGCTCCGCGGCGTCCAGCTGGTTGCCGCAGTTGTCGCACTGGTCGCCGCGCGCGCCGTCGTAACCGCAGATCGGGCAGGTGCCCTCGATGTAGCGGTCCGGCAACGTGCGGCCGGTGGACGGGCTGATCGCGCCGGTCGTGGTCTTGGGCACGACGTAGCCGTTGCGGTGCAGCGCGAGGAAGATCTGCTGCGTGACCTCGGCGTGGTTGCCGGTGCTGGTGCGGGTGAACAGGTCGTAGGTCAGCCCGAGGCCCTGCAGGTCCTGGCCGATCTGGCGGGTGTACTTGTCGGCGGTCTGCTGGGAGGTGAGGCCCTCCTTGTCCGCCTGGACCGTGATCGGCGTGCCGTGCTCGTCGGTCCCGGACACCATGAGCACCCGGTTGCCGGCCATTCGCTGGTAGCGCGAGAACACGTCCGACGGGACGCCGAAGCCGGAGACGTGGCCGATGTGACGGGGCCCGTTGGCATAAGGCCAGGCCACCGCCGTCAACACAGGGATGCTCATGCCTGTTTAGCGTACGGATGCCGTCTCGTGCATTGTTACCTGGGAAGGCTTAAGGAGGTCGGGTGTCGCCGACGCGGCTGCTGGTGCTGGGCGTCGTACGGATGTACGGCCGGGCGCACGGCTATCAGGTGCGGCGTGAGCTGCTGGCCTGGTCGGCCGACCGCTGGGCGAACGTCCAGCCCGGGTCGATCTACCACGCGCTCAAGAAGATGGCGGCCGAAGGCCTGCTGGAGGCGGTGCCGGACGAACCGGAGGGACGCGGCCCGGACCGGATCGCCTACCGGCTGACCGACGACGGCGAGACCGAGTTCCAGGTCCGGCTGGCCCAGATGATCGCGGAGACCGAGGGCGACGGGGCCCAGGACGCGTTCGCCTTCGCCGCCGCGCTGACCTTCCTGCCCTCCCTGCCCCGCGACCGGGCCCTGTCGCTGCTGCGGCACCGCCTGACGTGGCTGGAGGGCCAGCTCGCGACCACCCGCAGCGTGCTGGACGGCGGAGTCAACTGGGGCCACCCGGAGCACGTCGGCGAGCTGTACCGGCTGTGGGGCACGAACGTCGAGGCGACCATCGAGTGGCTGCGGGGCCTGATCAAGCGCCTGCAGGACGGCGAGTACGTCATGGCCGACGACCCGGGGCGCCACTTCGGCGCACCCCCGGAGATCAAGTAATCAAATTTGACTACGGCGCGATAGTTGGGGCAGAGTGGCCGCCATCACTAGTCAAATTTGACTACTGAATCAAGGGGGATTTCTCATGATCAAGGCACGCGGCCTCGCGCGGACGTTCACCGCGCGCGGCCGCAGCGTCGAGGCCGTGAAGGGCGTCGACATCGACGTCGCCGAGGGTGAACTGGTGGGGTTCCTCGGCCCGAACGGCGCCGGCAAGACCACGACGCTGCGGATGCTGACCACGCTGCTGCGCCCGACCGCGGGCGAAGCGCAGGTCGCGGGTCGCGACCTGCTGGCCGACCCGGTCGGCGTGCGCAGGCAGATCGGGTACGTCGCCCAGGGCGGCGGCGTCACCCCGGAGATGAAGGTGCTCGAGGAGATCGAGCTGCAGGGCCGGCTCTACGGCATGTCGAAGGAGGACTCGCTGCGGCGGGGCCGGGAGCTGATCGACCAGCTCGACCTCGTGGGGCTGGACGACCGGCTGACGAAGACGCTGTCCGGCGGCCAGCGGCGGCGGCTGGACATCGCGCTGAGCCTGATCCACGACCCGAAGCTGATCTTCTTCGACGAGCCGACCACCGGGCTGGACCCGCAGAGCCGCGCCAACCTGTGGGACCACATCCGGCGGCTGCGCGCGGACCACGGCGTGACGTTGTTCCTCACCACGCACTACCTGGACGAGGCCGACTCGCTGTGCGACCGGATCCTGGTGATCGACAACGGGGAGATCGTGGCCGAGGGGTCGCCGGACTCGCTCAAGGCGCGAGTGTCCGGCGACGGCGTGACGATCGGGGTGGCCCCGGAGTTCGTGGACGCCGCGGCCGAGGTCGCCGGGCGCCTGGACGGCGCGCACGAGGTGACCACCGGTGAAGCCGAGGTGCGGTTCCGCGTGCCGCGCGGGGACACCGCGCTGCCGGAACTGTTGCGGCGCCTGGACGGCGACGGCATCGCGATGACCTCGATGCAGGTGAACCGGCCGACGCTGGACGACGTGTTCCTCACGCTCACCGGCCGGTCACTGCGCGACGCCGAGCAGTCCCAGCAGCACGAGGAGGCCGCCCATGTTGCGTGACACGTGGCTGATCTTCAAGCGGGACTGGACGTTGTCCATGCGCAACCCCGCGTGGATCATGATCGGCATCATGCAGCCGGTGCTGTACCTGGTGCTGTTCGGGCCGCTGATGGAAAAGGTCGTCAGCAGCACGCCCGGCTTCCCGCCGGGCACCAGCTGGACCATCCTGACCCCGGCGCTGATCATCCAGCTGGCGCTGTTCAGCTCGTCGTTCGCCGGGTTCGCGCTGCTGATGGACTACCGCAGCGGCGTGCTGGAACGGCTGCGGGTGACGCCGGCCAGCCGGGTCGGGCTGCTGCTGGGCAAGGTGGCCAACAACGTGATCCAGGCGGTCATCCAGGCCGTGCTGATCACGGTGCTCGCGTATGTCGCGTTCGGACTGGACGCGCCGGTCGGCGGGGTGCTGCTGAGCCTGGTGATCGTCGGACTGGTCGCGGCGACGCTGGCTTCGGCGTCGTACGCGGTGGCGCTGACGCTCAAGAGCGAGCAGGCCTTCCCGGCGCTGCTGAACGCCGTGCTGATGCCGGTGCTGCTGCTGTCCGGCATCCTGCTGCCGATCACCAGCGTCCTCGCGCCGGACTGGCTCTACGCCATCTCGCGGATCAACCCGTTCACCCACGTCGTCGACGCCGAGCGAGCCACCTTCCGCGGCGACCTCACGATGGACGCCCTGATGACCGGCTCGATCATCCTCGTGGTGATGACGGTGCTGGCCGTGTTCTGGGGCACGAGGACGTTCCAGAAGGAGAACGCCTAACGGCACGGCACCGGCACGTCCGCGCGCAGGTTGCCGGGCGCGCTGTCGCTGAAGTCCGCCGTGTCGAAGTACGGGTCCGTCTCGTGGGTCAGGTTCGCGCCACCCTGCGCCTGGGCCGCGAGACGGCCACCCGCGCTGCCCGGCTGCCGGCGGTGCTCCGGTCGAGCGAGGCGTCGAACGCACCGGTGATTTCGCCGATGCCGCCGCGACCGCGGCCGCCCCACACTGGCCCTCCCCAGATCACGGAGGTGACCAGTGCGCACAGCCGTCCTCGCAACGTTACTGGCGGTGTTCGCCGCGGTGCTGCCCGCCACGGCGGCGGCCGCGAACCCGACGATCACCACACCACCCGCGGGCAGCCGCGGGTTCCCGTTCCTCGCCGCGGCCGAGGACCTCGGCTCGTTCGGCTACACCGAGAGCGAGTTCTTCATCTCGGGCACCGCGACCGCGTACGCCAAGTCGGGGCTGTGGACCTCGTCCGGCCGCTGGGACGTCCGGCCCACCACCCAGGCCGCGTACCGGACCCGGCTGCTGGTCCGGCGGCCGAGCGACCCGGCGCGCTTCAACGGCACGGTCGTCGTGGAGTGGCTCAACGTCAGCGCTCAGCTCGAACTGTCGCCGGACTACTGGTTCATGCGGGACGAGCTGCTGCGCCAGGGCTACGCGTGGGTCGGCGTGTCGGCGCAGTCCGTCGGTGTCAACGGCGGGCTCGGCGACATCGCGGGCCTGCGTGGCTGGGACCCGGCCCGCTACGGCAGCCTCGTGCACCCCGGTGACGCCTATTCCTACGACATCTTCTCCCAGGCGGGACAGGCGTTGCGCACGCCGAACGGGCCGGACCCGTTGGGCGGCCTGGAGATCCGGACGCTGCTCGCCGACGGGGAATCGCAGTCGGCCGGGTTCATGACCACCTACGCCAACGCCGTCCAGCCGGTCGCGCGCGTCTACGACGGCCTGATGATCCACAGCAACAGCGCGGTCGCGGCCCCGATCAGCGGCAGGCTCGTCGACGTGCTGACGATGCCGGACCCGAGCCGCATCCGGACCGACACCGCGGTTCCGGTGTTCGTGGTGCTCACCGAGACCGACGTGCCGGGCGCGGCGGCGGCACGGCAGGCGGACACCGACCGCATCGTGCACTGGGAGCTGGCCGGCACCGCGCACGGCGACCAGTGGGCCGTCGACCTCGGCGGCCCGACGGTGCAAAAGTCCGCCGGGTCGGCCGCGCCGCAACCGAGCTGCGCCGCGGGGTCCGCGCCCTACAACGACGGGCCCGGCCACTACTCGATGAACGCCGCGCTGCGGGCGCTGACCACGTGGGCGCAGGGCGGACCGCGCCCGGCGAGCGGCGCGCTGCTCGACGCCGACCGCCGCGACCCGGCCACCGGCCTGGCCACCGGCGGCATCCGGCTGCCCGACGTCGCGGTGCCGACGCGCACGCTGAGCGGCGAGCGGAACACCACCGACAGCGGCGTCTTCTGCGGCCTCTACGGCGCGCGGGACCCGTGGAACGGCGACGCGGACCCGTGGGACCGGCACGACGACGGCGACCCGTCCGACCCGTCGTTCCCGCCCACCGCGGAGCCGGTGCTGAGCCGCCTGTACCCGACCAACGCCGACTACGTGGCCAAGGTGCAGGCCGCCGCGCAGTCCTCGGTCGCCGCGGGCCACCTGCTGCCCGAGGACGCCGCCACGATCGTCGAAGCCGCCCGGAATTCGGGCATCGGGGGTTAGCAGACCCGGCCGCCGGTCCGCGGGCCGGCGGCCGGGTTCCGCCCGCCGCCACCTCCACTGTGGACTCCCCGACGGTGACCGTGCCGTCACCCCGCGCCGCCACGCCCGGTACTTGCCGTGAGTCACACCCTTTTCGGGGGGTGCGTCGATACGGCAACCGGGGCTTTTCGCGCTTATGGTGACTACGCAGTGTCCTGGCGAGCGCATTTGCGTGGAATGAAGGCGGCGGTTTGACGGAGGGCAGCACGGAGCGCGGGATCAACCTCGCGCTGCACGCGACCGTGGCGGACTGGGACGCGGTCCGGTCCGGTGCGGTCTCGTTCGCCTCCATCACCGTCACCGAGAACACCAACTGGCTCGACCGCGGCGCCGGGAAACAAATCGAAGCGGCGCAGCGGGCCGGCATCCGCACCGGCATCCGCCATTACGCGCGCCCCGGCGCACCCCACGACCAGGCCGAGCTGTGCGTGCGCGCGGGCCGGGGGCTCGGCGTGTTCGGGCCCGGTTCGCTCGCACCGACGCTCGAAGTCGAGGCGGAGGGCGTCGACGACCGGTTCGTGAAGGCGTGGATCAAGACCGTGCGGCAGTCCGCGGGCATCCAGCGGGTCGTGATCTACGCCGATTACGGGCTCTGGTTGCGCCGGTTGCACCCGCAGAAGTGGGCCGACCGCGAGGTCGTGCTGTGGGTGGCGCGGCACAACGACATCCCCGGCCGCCCCGGCTGGTTCCACCCGCGCCTGGCGCTGCACGAGCACAGCTCGGTGCCGCCGATGCCCGGTGTGTCCGGTCCCATCGGCATGGACGCCCTGGTCTACCCGTTCACGCTGGCCGACCTACTGCTCTAGCGTGCTCCGCATCAGGAACACGTTGTACGGGCCCCACTGCGACATCAGGTAGTAGACGTCCGGGCCGTCCAGCGCCCACGGGTGCAGGTAACCGCCGTAGAGGCCGGGGTACCGGTGCCCGGGCACGGCGACCTGGCCGGGCGACCACGGCCCGGTGAGCCGGTCGGCGGAGCGCAGCAGGATCGCGCCGCCCGGGTCGTCCAGGTGCATCGCCAGCCACTGTCCGAGGTGGACGTCGTAGGCCACGGACAGCTCACCGACCGGGCCCGGGATGACCGGCGCGGCGGCGAACTCGTCCCGGGTCCAGCCGCGGCCGTCGAAGTACTCGTAGGACGACGCGTCCAGCAGGTGCGGGATCGCCGTGCGGGCCAGGTAGGCGTCGCCGTGCCGCCCGTTGGTGGTGCCGAAGAGGTAGACGTGGTCGCCCTCGCGGGCCAGCGCGCACATCTGGAACGGGTCGTCCCGCTCGGCGCGGTTGATCCAGCGCGCGCTCCACGGCTTGGCCCAGGTGACCCCGCCGTCGTCGGACACGGCGAGGCCGGAGTAGTTGGTGGTCCACTTGCCCGGCGGGCCCCACTGCCGCACGGACATGTAGTGCACGACCTGGAGCCCGTCGACCGCCAGGCCCGAGTTCGGGATGACGGTCACCTCGTCCCGGCGGCCATCGCGCGGGATGACCTGGGCGGCGGTGCCGTCCGGCCGCGTGACGACGCCGTCGAAGGTGAGACCGGCGGCCAGGTCCGTGCTGGTCGAGAAGGCGAGGACGTTGTTGCGCCAGTCGGCGCTGTTCGGGCCGCCGCCGTCGCCGCCCCAGCCCTCGCCGAAGGTGTCGCCGAACAACACGAAGACCCGCCCGTCACCGCCGTCCCACAGGATGCCGAGATCCGTGCCGTGGATGGCGAACCGGTCGGTCCGGTTGATCGAATCTGCGCCCGTCACCTTGCAGATCTGCTCCGTCTCGACCACACGCATGCGTCCGACGGTAGGTCACAATGTTCCCGTGCGGGTGACGCGAACGAGGCTTGGCCGGGGAAGAACACCGGATGAGGTGCTGCTTCTCCTCGACGAGCGCGCCCGCTCCCGGGGGATCGGCACGGCGGCCGGCCTGTGCGGCGAGTGGTTCGGCTCCCAGGCCGTGCTGGTGCCCGAGGTGCAGCTCCGCCCGGTCACCGACCCGTTCGAGGTGCCGGACCGGCAACCGCGGGTCGAAGCTCCGGAGGGGGTCGTCGGCGGCGGCTGGTTCGGCTACCTGTCCTACGACCTCACCGACCCGTCCGGCCGGCGCACCGCGCTGCCCGCGGCGGTGTGGGGCTGGGCCGACCACGTCCTGCGGCTGGACGCGGACGGCTGGTGGTGGTTCGAATCGCTCGGCGGCCCGGACCTGGCGGCGGAGTTCGCGGAGCTGCTGACCCGGCCGGCGCCGTCCCCGGCCTGGCAGGCGGGGCCGTTGCACCGGCCGATGCCCGCGGAACACGGCGACGCGGTGAAGGCCTGCGTGCACGCGATCGAGGCCGGGGAGGTGTTCCAGGCCAACATCTGCACCCGTTTCGAGGGCACGTTCGAGGGCTCGCCCGCCGCGTTGTTCGCGCAGGGGGTGCGGGGGCTGCGGCCGCGCCGCGCCGCGTTCCTCACCGGCGAGTGGGGCAGCGTCGTGTCGTTGTCGCCCGAGCTGTTCCTCGCCCGCCACGGCGACCGGGTCCGCTCGACGCCGATCAAGGGCACGCTGCCCCGCCGCGGCCCGGCGGACGACGTGCTGGCACAACGGCTGCGTGAGTCGGTCAAGGACGTGGCCGAGAACGTGATGATCACCGACCTGGTGCGCAACGACCTCGGCCGGGTGTGCGCGGTGGGCAGCGTGCGGGTGCCCGAGCTGCTGCGGGTGCGCCCGGCGCCCGGCGTGTGGCACCTGGAGTCGACCGTGGAGGGGCGGCTGGTCACCTCGGACGCGGAGTTGCTGGCCGCGACCTTCCCGCCCGGCTCGGTGACGGGCGCGCCGAAGATCCGGGCGCTGGAGCTGATCGCGGAGCTGGAGCCGCGGCCGCGCGGGGTCTACACGGGCGCCGTCGGGCTGGCGTCGCCGGTGGCCGGGCTGGAGCTGAACGTCGCGATCCGCACGTTCGAGGTGCACGGCGGTTCGATCGCGCTCGGGGTCGGCGGCGGCATCACCGCGGATTCGGACGCCGAGGCAGAATGGCAGGAATGTCTGCACAAAGCCGCCCCGCTGGAAGCACTGCTCACCTGATCCGCCTCGGCACAGCAGCCGACCTCGACGGCGCGGCGGCAACTCTGGGCGCGGCCTTCGCGGACTACCCGTTCACGCGGCACACCGTCGCCGCGGCGGACCACTTCGCGCGGGTGACCGGCCTGCAACGGCTGTTCCTGGAACACGTCGGGCTGCCCTGCGGGCGGGTCTGGGTGAGCGACGACCTGGCAGCGGTGGCGGTGTGGACGACGCCCACCTCCGGCGAGCCCGACTTGGACGCGCTGGGCCCGCGGCTGCGCGAGCTGGCCGGTGACCGGGCGGCCGCCGCGGCGGCCGCGGAGGAGGCGATGGCCCCGCACCGGCCGACCGGGCCCGCGTGGTTCCTCGCCACGGTCGGCGTGGCGCCCGGCCGCCAGGGCGAGGGCCTCGGCCGGGCTGTCCTCGCACCCGGGCTGCGTGCCGCCGCCGAGGAGGGCCACCCGGCCTACCTGGAGACCTCGCTGGAGTCGAACGTGGGCTTCTACCAGGGGCTGGGCTTCGAGGTGACCGCGCAGGTCCCCCTCCCCGACGATGGCCCGGTCACCTGGGCGATGCGGAAGGACCCCGCCTGACGCTCAGGCGCGCCGCGCCGCCAGCACCGCGTCGTACAGCTCCTTCTTCGACACCCCGGTCGCCTCGGCGACCTCGGCCGCCGCGGACTTGAGCCGCTCACCGGCCGCCACGCGTGCCGACACCTCCGCCACCAGGTCCGTCACCGACACCGCCCGCGGCCGGGCGCCCTCCAGCACCACCGTGATCTCGCCGCGCACGCCGTCCGCCGCCCAGGCCGCCAGCTCGGGCAGCGTGCCGCGCCGGACCTCCTCGTACGTCTTCGTCAGCTCCCGGCACACCGCCGCCCGCCGCTCGTCACCCAGCGCGGCGGCCGCTTCGGTCAGCGTCGCGGCCAGCCGGTGCGGCGACTCGAAGAACACGACCGTCCGCGGCTCGGTCGCCAGCTCCCGGAACCAGCGGCCCTTCTCACCCGGCTTGCGCGGCGCGAAGCCCTCGAAGCAGAACCGGTCGCTGGGCAGCCCGGACAGCGCCAGCGCGGTCGTCACCGCCGAGGGCCCGGGCAGGCAGGTGACCGGCAGGTCCTCCTCGACGCACGCCGCGACCAGGCGGTACCCCGGATCGGACACGCTGGGCATGCCGGCGTCGGTGACCAGAACGACGGTCTCCCCGGCCCGCAGCGCCTCCAGCAGCTTCGGCAGCCGGGACGTCTCGACGTCCTCGTAGAAGCTGACCACCCGCCCACGCGGCGTCACGTCCAGCGCGGTGGCCAGCGACCGCAGCCGACGGGTGTCCTCGGCGGCGATCACGTTCGCCTCGGCCAGTGCGGCGACCAGGCGCGGCGAAGCGTCGCGGGAGTCACCGAGGGGGGTCGCGGCGAGGACGAGTGGCATGGCCTTCACCCTATTAGCCGCGCGGGAACTCCGAGTTCACCCGTGGGTCCCTAGGATCACCCCCGTGACCGCTGTGCTGACGCGACCGGACCAGGTGGACCACCTCCGCCCGCCGACGGACCGTGCCGCCACCCTCCTCGGACGGCCGATGCCGGCTGACCGGCTGCGCGGCTGGGTGGTCACGATCGTCCTGACGCTGGTCGCGGCGGTCACCCGCTTCCAGAACCTCGGCTCCCCCACCGACAAGGGCACCCCGGTCTTCGACGAGAAGCACTACGTGCCACAGGCGTGGCAGATGCTGCGCAACGGCGGGTTCGAGGACAACGCGGGCTACGAGCTGGTGGTGCACCCGCCGCTGGCCAAGCAGCTCATCGCGCTCGGCGAGTGGATGTTCGGGTACAACGGCTGGGGCTGGCGCTTCAGCGCGGCCGTGGCGGGCACGATCATCGTGCTGCTCACCATCCGCATCGCGCGGCGGCTGACCCGCTCGACGCTGCTCGGCGGCATCGCCGGGATACTCGTGATCTGCGACGGGGTGCTGTTCCTGCAGGCCAGGATGGGGATGCTGGACATCTTCATCGCCCTGTTCGCGCTGTCCGCGTTCGCGTGCCTGCTGTGCGACCGCGACCAGGTGCGGCAGCGGCTGGCGGTGGCGGTCGCCGAGGGCTGGGCGGACGAGTCGCCGTGGGGGCCGCGGCTGGGCTTCCGCTGGTGGCGGTTCGCGGCCGGGGTGTGCCTCGGCCTGACCTTCGCGGTGAAGTGGTCGGGCCTGTACTACATGGCGTTCTTCGGGCTGCTGTGCGTCGGGTTCGACCTGGCCGCGCGCCGGGCGGCGGGGGTGCCGCGGCCGTGGGTCGGGACGCTGCGCCGGGACGTGCTGCCCGCGTTGTGGGCCATCGTCGCCATCCCCGCGCTGATGTACCTGGCGAGCTGGTGGGCGTGGTTCGCGAGCGAGTCCGGCACCGACCGGCACTACACCGAGCTGCAGGGCATCGACCCCGGGTTCTGGAGCTGGGTGCCGCCCACGTTGCGGTCGCTGGGCGACTACTCGATGAACGTGCTGCACTTCCACGAAAGCCTGGTCACGCCGAAGGACGATCCGCACCCGTGGGAGTCGAAGCCGTGGACGTGGCCGATGGGCCTGCGCCCGATGCTCTACTACTACGAGTCGGGCAACGGCACGTGCGGCGCGTCGGACTGCATCCGGGCGACGATGCTGATCGGCACGCCCGCGATGTGGTGGCTCGCGATCCCGATGCTCGGGTGGGGCCTGTGGCGGTGGCTGTTCCGGTTCGACTGGCGCTACGCCGCCGTGCTGGTCGGCTACCTCGCCGGGTTCCTGCCGTGGTTCACGAACATCGACCGGCAGATGTACTTCTTCTACGCGACGCCGATGGCGCCGTTCCTGGTGCTCGGGCTGACGCTCGCGCTCGGGCAGATCCTGGGCAGCGCGCGGCGCGGGTTCGAACGCCGCGGGACGGGGCTGCTGGTGGTGGCGCTGTACGTCGGCCTGGTGGTCGCGAACTTCGCGTGGCTGTGGCCGATCCTGAACGGCGACCCGATCAGCAACGCCCGGTGGCAGGCGGAGCTCTGGCTGCCGTCCTGGCGATGACCGGGTACCTGGACCGCGCCCGGGAGTCGTACGACCGGGTCGCGGAGGACTACGCCGAGTTCGTGCGCCCGCGGTTCGCGGCGGACGCGGTGGGCCGCGGGATGCTGAGCGCCTTCGCCGAGCTGGTCACCGGACCGGTCGCCGACGTCGGCTGCGGACCCGGCCACGTGACGGCGCACCTGGCGGGACTCGGCACGCAAGCGTTTGGCGTCGACTTGTCCCCCGGGATGGTCGAGATCGCCCGCCGGTCGTACCCGCGGCTGCGGTTCGAGGTGGGCTCGATGACGGCGCTCGACGTGCCGGACGGGTCGCTCGGCGGGATCGTCGCGTGGTGGTCGATCTTCCACGTCCCGCCGGCCGTGCTGCCGACGGTGTTCGCCGGCTTCGCCCGCGCGCTGGAGCCCGAAGGCCACGTGCTGATCGGCTTCCACGCCGGGAACGCCCAGCTGCAGCCGGAGACGGCCTACGGCCACCCGGTGGACTACGACGCGTACCTGCTGCCACCCGACCACGTCGCGAAACTCCTGAAACGCGCCGGCTTCGACATCGCGGCCCGAGTCGAACTGGAAGGCGCGAAGCACCCGCAGGCGATCCTGCTGGGCCGGAAGCGAACCGCCCGGCGTTCCGCGCTGCCCCACCGGTAGCGCCTGCGCCCCGGCTCGGCACGATTGCCTTCGAGCAGGAGCACCCGCAGACCATCCCGTCGGGCCGCAGGCGCACCTCGCGCGTCCCACGCCCCGTCCGGAGCGTCCGGTGCCGCGCACCCTCGGCGCCAGCGCGGCGGCATCGCCCGCGGCGCACCACCGCGCACGCGCCACGCCGCATCCAGCGCCACAAACCCCAGTCAGCGCGGCGGCATCGCCCGCGTGGTACCGCCGTGACGCGGCACGATCCGCGTCACCGGCCCGTCCATCGACTTGCCCGCCCGCGACAGGAAGCCCTCCACCTCACGCACCACCGTGTGCAGCGTCGGGCGGCGGCGGGGTTCGTTGTCGAGCGAGGCGATCAGCAGCCGGGCGTGCGCGGAGCGCTGCGGCAGCTTCGAGACGGGCTCGGCGCGCGCCGCCGCCATCAGGGCCGCCATCGGCGTCTCGCGGGTGCCCCGCGGCGGGTAGCCGGACAGCGCGTAGCTCACCGTCGCCGCCAGCTGCCACGCGTCCGAGGCCGGGGACGCCGCCGCGCCCGCGGCCTGCTCCGGGGCGACGAAGTCGGGGGTGCCGATCATCATCCCGGTCGCGGTCATCGTCGAGTCGCCGCGGCTGCGGGCGATGCCGAAGTCGATCAGGTGCGGCATGCCCTGCGGGTCCAGGATCACGTTCGACGGCTTCACATCGCGGTGCAGCACACCCTTCTCGTGCGCCGCCGCCAGCGCGCCTGCCATCGTCGCCCAGAGGCGGCCCGCCGCGACGTCGTCCAGCGGTCCCATCGTGTCCACCGCGGTGGCCAGCGACTGGCCCTCCAGGTACTCCATGACCAGCGCGAGCCCGTCCGGCTCCTCGACCAGGTCATAGACCCGCACGCAGTTCGGGTGGTCGACCATCGCGAGCGCCCTGGCCTCGCGGCGCATGCGCTCCTCGGTGTCCCGGTCCGGCGCGTGGGCGATCTTCAGGGCGACCGTGCGGCCCAGCTGGTTGTCCACGGCCTGCCACACGGTGCCGAAGCCACCGTGGCCGAGGCGCTTGATCCGCCGGTACCGGCCGCCGCCGTTGGCCGTCGACCCCGGCGGCAGCGGGACCGGGCCGGGCGCCGCGGCGAGCTCCTGCGCTGCGGGCGCGACGGCCGTCGGCGCGTACTGCTTCGGCGGCTGCTGCTGCGGCGGTGGCGGAGGCGGCGGCACCTGCGGCGGGGGCTCGCGCCGCGGCTCCGGGCGCGGCCGCTCCGGCTTGTTGATGACCGACCACGGCGGCGGCCCGACCAGGGCGATCGGGATGATCCCGAGCATCGCGATCGGGATGAACCCGAGCCACAGGAACACGCCCGCGTTGGCCGAGACGCCCACCGAGAACACCACGAACATCACGAACCCGACCCACAGCAGGCGGCCCGGCCACTTCGGTCCGCGGCGCATCGCGGTGCGCGCCTGCAGGATCATGAACAACAGCGCGAGCAGCGGCAGCCCGACGAGCGCGCCCAGGTAGTAGCCGTAGGCGAGCACGTTGCCGGAGGGGTAGAAGATCGTCTCGAAGATGTTCTGCCCACCGCCGAGGTACTTGCTCTGCGTGCCGATGAACGAGCAGTACTCGCGGTTCAGGGTCGCCAGGTCGGCCTTCGACAGGGAAGAGGTGCCCTCGGCGGCAGCCCGGTAGATGCCCGAGATGCCGTTGAACGCCATCCACGGCAGCCCGAACGAGAACACGAACGCGATCACGCCGATGGCCGCGATCGTGCCCGTGTCGTACCGGTTGCCGGTGAACTTCCGCATGAGCGCGACGAGGACCGCGCCGGCCACCGGGAACAACGCGGTCAGCGCCCCCGCGGCCACCGTGGCCCACACCCAGTCACCGGGGCAGAACCCCGGGTTGAACAGGGCATGCGCGAGGGACAGCAGCCAGTCCGCGAACGCGTTCACCGCCCGGGTCCCTTCGTGTTCGGGGTCTTCTTCCGGTCTCCCACCCTATTCGCACCTTGGACGCGGCAGGGGACGGGCGGGTTGCGGTCGCCCTGCGGAGTGAGACTTCTCAGATGCCGGGCCGCCAGATGACCGGCGCCAGCCGCTCCGCCTCGACGCGCCACCGCTCCCGCCGGAAGCGCAGGACCAGCACCGACAGCAGGACGCTGCTGAGCACCGCGCCGGCGACGACGACCGCGACGACGCCGGTCAGCCCGCCCAGCACGACCGCGACCAGGCCCAGCACCACCACCGCGGCGATGGCGACCTGTCCCTGGCCGTGCCACACCCACCGCCGTCCCGCGTCGAGCTCGGCCAGCAGGGCCTGCGCGCCGGTGGTGAGCCGGGCGTCGGGCACGTTCAGTTCGAGAATGCGGCGGGCCGCCCACGCGCACAGCTCGCGCTGGCGCGCCGATGTCACCACGGACAGCCCCTCTCTGGTTACGCTGCGTGCGGACACGGTCAGCGCTTCGAGCGCGTGCGCGAGCCGCAGACGCAGGTCCAGGTCCGCCGGAGCCGCGGCGAGCTGCTGTTCGAGCGCTTGAACAGCGGTCATCGGGTCGGTCTGTTCGGTCACGTGAATCTCCCAAAAGGAGTAACCCGGGCGGGACGCTCGATGCTACCCTCAGTGCTCACTTCTGCACGAGCGGTTGACGAGGGGACAGTGATGCCGCCTCCTGGGGGCCAGCCGAGCTCGGCGCGTCTGGCGCTGCTCGCGGGTGTGGCTAACCTCGTCGTGCTCGGCGCGGTCGGTACCGCGCTGCTGCTCGTCCGCGACAGCGGCGACGGCGGGACCACCCAGCTGGCCACGGCCACGTCGAGCTCGGCCGCGACGACCACGAGCGCGTCGAGCAGCCGCCGCACCTCGACGACGACCACCACGACGACGACGAGCAGTTCGGCGCCGCCGGGGAGCGAGGTGACCGGCCCGGCCGGGATCCGCACGGTCATCCCGGAGGGCTGGACCGTCGCGCCGACCCAGTCCGCGGGCAGCGTGCAGGCCACTGATCCCGCCGACAGCTCCCGCTTCGTCCGCTACGGCGGCTCGGCCGTGCCGAACGCTTCGATCATGGAGTCCCACCTCGAGGCCGAAAGCGACTTCGCCGCCGCCCGGCCCGGCTACTCCCGGGTGGAGCTCGCCCAGACGACCCTCCGCGGGTACGAGGCGATCGTGTGGGAGTTCGAGTGGACCGCGCCGGAGGGCAGGCGGCACGTGAAGGCCGAGTACTGGCGCGCCTCCGGCACCGAGTACTTCGTGTACGCCTCGTCGAAGGCCGCCGACTGGCCCGAGATGGTCCCGATCCTCACCGCCATGACGGAGAACGCGATCCCGTGACCGGAACGATGACCGCCTGGACCGTCCCGCACCAGGTGCGGCCCCAGGACGACACGACGCGGTACCTGTGCGCCGCCGCGCACCTCGACTCCGGATACGCCGACCGCGCGATCCGCGAGTTCCTCACCGAGCCGACCCGGCCGCTGCCGCACTCGCCAGGGTTCGACCCGGCGCGGGTGCTGGTGGAGGCGATCGCCTCGCGGGGCCGCCGCAAGCTGCGCGACGGCATCCTGGCGGTGCTGTTCGGCTTGTTCGTCTGGGCCTCGGGCCCGAGCCTGTTGCTGTTCACGTGGCTCGCGCTCGCGGTGGCGCTGGTGATCCCGTCGATCTGGCGCAGGGCGATCAACGTGGCGCTCAAGGCGGCGATCGTCGTCGTGCTCGGCACGTTCGCGCTGGCCGGTCTGCTGATCTACTTGCTCGGCGCGATCGATCCGGAGGCCACCGAGGACTTCACCGGCGGCTACTACGGGGACTACTACAGTCCGCCCGCCGGCGACGATGAGGTCTGGTTCTACGTCTCGATCGCGCTGGTCGTGCTGATGTTCGCGATCCTGGTGACCGACCGGCTGGTGGTGCGGTCGCTGCTCGTCGACCGGTTCGGCTACCGCGCCCGCAATCGGCCGCCCGCCGACCCGTTCACCACCGAGCGCCCGCTGCTCGGCCTGTGCCCGCCGCGGTTCGTGCGGCAACTGCACCGCTACCGGGACGCCGAGGAAAGCCCGCAGGGCGCGGTGCCGTTGTTCGTGCACCGCGGCTACAACCCGTTCGTCGGCGCCGGGTCGCACCGGGAGTCCTGGTCGATGGCGTTGCCGCTGGACCGCCTGCCGGAGGATCACAAGCCGGACGGCACGCCGTTCGACGAGCTGACCACGCCGTTGCTGTACGAGCGGGTCCGCGCGGCGATGGCTGTGCTGCAGGAGAGCGAGTCGCTGTCGCCGGACCGGCGGTTGCGTGAGCTGTCGATCCGGGAGGCCGTGTTCGCGTCGTCGGCGGAGCTGATCGACCACGTGAACCAGCCGGAGTCGGTGGTGTACCTGCGGGGCCTGGACCGGGCGCCGGAGCGGTACCTGCCGCCGGGCGAGGTGGCGGCGCTGCGCCGGCAGCCGCGTGAGTGGGCGCGCTACTACCTGTGTTTCCAGGTCGAGACGTGGGACCGGGACCTGGTGATGTCCAGCTACCTGCACGCGGCCGTCGACGCCAGCACCCTGTACCTGGAGTGGACGCCGTGTGTGCTGCCGCCGGTGCGGGACCGGTACCGCGCGGTGGACAAGCTGCCTGCCGGGGTGGCCGCCCCGATCGGGCAGGCGCTGCTGCGGTTGTTGCGGTTGCCGGTGACGATCTGGGGTCGCGCAAAGCACACGCTGGAGTGGATCCAGCCGCTGCGGCAGGACCGCGGCCTGATCAACCCGGACGCCTACGGCTCGCTGCGGACGTTGCGCGAGATGGCGGCCGCTGAGGACGTGGACAGCTATTTTCAGCTGGTCGACGTGGAGCGCTACGAGAAGATCCTGCACAGCAGGCTGATGCCCGCGATAAGCCGCATCCTGCGCGACTGCGGCTATTCGCCGGCGAGTTTCGAGCGCCAGGCCGCGACCGTGATCCACAAGGAGATCACCATCCACGGCGACAACTACGCCCCCATCAACACCGGCGCCAACACCGGTTCGATGGACGGCGCGAACGTGCAGACGGCCAAGGGGGACTGAGCACATGACCGGCATCAACATCAGCGGCGGGAACTTCGGCCCGATCAACACGGGAACGAACAGCGGCTCCATGAGCGGCGCGAACATCAACCAGCAGCAGGCGCCGCTGGTCACGCTGCTGGAGCAGCTGCGTGCCGAGACGGCCGCGCTGGAGGTCGCGGACCGGAAGGCGCTGGACCGGAACTTGGCCGGTCTGCTGGAAGACGCGCGGAAGGCCCAGGACCCGGACACGGCCGAGGACGTGGAGCCCGAGGTGGTCCGCACCCGGTGGGAGAAGGTGAAGGCTCTGCTGTCCCAGGCATCCGAGGTGAGCGGGACGGTGGCGCAGATAGGTGGACATGTTTCGGAGCTCATCGGGGCTTTCTGACTCGTCAGGGTTCTTGGGTTTCTCGTGCCTGGCCTGTCTGCGGGGGCACGGGTGCCGGGGACGGGTGTGCCGCAGCTTCACGAGTGCGTGGTGGTTGCGAGCTGCGCGCGAAAACTTGACTCGGCCCGGCGAGACGGCGATCAGACACGCGGCGGACCGCTGGCCCAAGGGTTCAGCGGTAGCGAACCGAGGGCGGCGGCGGCCGGCGCGGCAAAGTGGCGATCAACCGCGGCGGGCCGTAGCTGCACAGGGGCGCGGCCGTAACGAGCCGCGGCGGGTGACGCGCGGCGGGCGACCGGTCGGGCGCGGCCGTAACGAGCCGCGGCGGGCAGTGGCGACCTGCGGCGGGCGACGGTCGGGCGCGGCAAGGCGGCGACTGCAAGGCGACGGGCAGCAGTGGTGGTAGCGCACGACCCGCAGTGACTGCGCGCTGCGGCACGCTGGGTGCGTGGTGTGGTTGGCCCGGCAAAGGCGGCAGTCGATGCGCGGCGGGCCGCAGCTGCACAAGGGCGCAGTCGTAACGAGCCGCGGCGAGCGATGGTTGGGCCCGGCAAGTGACTGTGGGACGGCAGGGCGTGAGCGGGTGCAGCGCACGGCAGGTGGCGGCTGCGTGCTGGGCGGTGGCTGAGCGCCGGGCGGTGGCTGAGCGCGGTCGGTGGCTGAGCGCGGTCGGTGGCTGAGCGCGGCGGGTGGTGATTCAGGGCGCCGGTGGCGGCTGTGCGCGGCACTGGGGCCGCGCGGCGGTGGCGCGGCGCTGGGGCAGCGCGGCGGTGCGCGCGGGCGCACCAGGGGCCGCGGTGGGCACGTGGGGGTTTGGAGGGCGGCGCGAGGCGGTCAGACCGCGTGGAACGGCCGGGTGGCGCGGAGAGGCGAGGTGGCCGGGCGGCGCGAGGCGGTCGGACCGCGGGGAGCGGCGCGGCGCAGGGCGGCGAGGCGGCCGAGTGGCGTGGGGGCGGTCGGACCGCGTGGAACGGCCGGGCGGCGGAGCGGCGAGGCGGCCGGGCGACGCAGAGCGGCCGGACCGCGTGGGGCGGCCGGGCGGCGGAGCGGCGTGGGGCGGCCGAGTGGCGCGGGGGCGGTCAGGGGGCGGGGATTGCGTCATGATGTGGGGCACGAGCTCGACGACGAGGAGGTCTGCCCCATGGGCCGTCACGTGGAGGAACACCAGCGCAGCCTTACTGATCCGGAAGGGTTCTGGCTCGCGGCGGCGAAGGCCATCGATTGGACTCGTGAGCCGTCGCGGGCGTTGGACTCTTCGCGGGCTCCCTTGTTCCGCTGGTTCCCGGACGGGGAGCTCAACACCGCCTACAACGCCCTCGACCGGCACGTCGAACGCGGGCGCGGGGAGCAGCCCGCCCTGATCTGGGACTCGCCGGTCACCGGGGGCAAGCGGACCTTCACCTACGCCCAGCTGCGGGACGAAGTCGCCCTGTTCGCGGGGGCCCTGCGGTCCCTCGGCGTCGGCAAGGGCGACCGCGTCATCGTCTACCTGCCGATGGTTCCCGAGGCCGCCGTGGCGATGCTCGCCTGCGCCCGGATCGGCGCCGTGCACTCCGTGGTGTTCGGCGGCTTCGCGCCCAAGGAACTCGCCGCGCGCATCGAGGACGCCAAGCCGAAGGTGATCGTCGCCGCGTCCTGTGGCATCGAGCCGAACCGCGTGGTCGAGTACAAGCCGATCATCGACGAGGCCCTCGCCGCCACCACCCATCAGCCGGACAAGGTCGTGGTGCTGCAACGCGACGCGGCGCAGGCGACGCTCGGCGAACGGGACGTCGACTGGCGGGAACTGGTCGCCGGGGCGAGCCCGGTCGACCCGGTCCCGGTCGCGGCTACCGACCCGCTCTACATCCTCTACACCTCCGGCACCACCGGGAAACCGAAGGGCGTCGTGCGCGACGCGGGCGGCCACGCGGTCGCGCTGGCCTACTCGATGCACGCGGTCTACGACATCCAGCCCGGCGACATCTGGTGGACCGCCTCCGACGTCGGCTGGGTGGTCGGCCACTCCTACATCGTCTACGCGCCACTGCTGATCGGCGCCACGACCGTGATGTACGAGGGCAAGCCGGTCGGCACCCCGGACGCCGGCGCCTTCTGGCGCGTCATCAGCGAACACAAGGTGAAGGCCCTGTTCACCGCTCCGACCGCGCTGCGGGCGATCAAACGGGTCGACCCGGACGCCACCGAACTCGCGAAGTACGACCTGTCGTCGTTCCGCACCCTGTTCATGGCCGGTGAGAGGCTCGACCCGGAGACCCTGAACTGGGCCGCCGACAAGCTGGGCGTGCCGGTGATCGACCACTGGTGGCAGACCGAGACCGGGTGGCCGATCGCGGCGAACCCGCGCGGGCTGGAACCGATGCCGGTGAAACCGGGCTCGGCGACCGTCCCGGTGCCCGGCTACGACGTGCGGATCCTGGACCAGGCCGGCGACCCCCTGCCTGCCGGGCAGGAAGGCGCCATCTGCATCAAACTCCCGATGCCGCCGGGCACCCTGCCGACGCTGTGGGGCGACGACGAGCGCTACGTGGAGGCGTACCTGTCGCGCTACGAGGGCTACTACCTCACCGGCGACTCGGGCTACTTCGACGAGGACGGGTACCTGTTCGTCATGGGCCGCACCGACGACGTCATCAACGTGGCCGGGCACCGGTTGTCGACCGGGTCGATGGAGGCCGTGCTGGCGGCGCACCCGGCCGTCGCCGAGTGCGCGGTGATCGGCGTGCACGACTCGCTCAAGGGCCAGCTGCCGCGCGGGCTGGTGGTGCTCAAGTCCGGTGTGGACGTCGACGAGGAAACGCTGAAGGCGGAGCTGATCGCGGCCGTCCGGCGGGACATCGGCCCGGTGGCGGCGTTCCGGCAAGTGTCCGTTGTGGACGCGCTGCCGAAGACGCGATCGGGCAAGATCCTCCGCAAGACCATGCGCGGACTCGCCGAAGGCCGGGACGAACCGGTGCCGTCGACCATCGAAGATCCTTCGGTGCTCGACAAGCTGCGCGCGGTGCTGCGGGACGACTGACCGCGAAAGAGTCCACTTGAGACGGATGAGGCCGTTCGGCAGGGCGTTGATGTTCACACCGACAAGCTAGACCCGAGCACCGACAGAAAGCACTGTCCGGCCGGGGAATCGCCACCCGAACGAGTCGAACGCGGCGGTTCACCCGGCCGGAGCAGTGCGACGGCAACCGGGGCATTGCGCGCGCCGGAACACTGGTCTATACCTTTAGGGGACCCGCTCCCGATCCCCGCGGAGAGTGACCCATGCGCAGATCCCTGGCCGGCCTGCTCGGCGCCACCGCGCTCGCGCTGACCGCCCTCACCCAGCCCGCACTCGCCAGCGAACCCGCCACCGCGCCGAGCACCCGCGCGCTGGCGGACGTGATCCCCGTTCCGGTGTCGGCGATCGCCGACCCCAAGGCCGACTTCCGGCTGACCCCGGCCACCGCGATCGAGGCCGACCGCGGCGCCCGTCAGGTCGCCGACTACCTCGCCGGCCTGCTCCGCCCGTCGACCGGGTACCGCCTCCCGGTCGTCGAGCGCACCTCGGCGCCGTCCATCGCGCTGGAGCTCGGCCCGACCGCGCGGGTCGGCGACCAGGGCTACCAGATCACGGTGACGAAGAAGGGCGTCACGCTGCGCGCGAACAGCGGCGACGGCCTGTTCGCCGGCGTGCAGACGTTGCGCCAGCTGCTGCCCGCGCAGGTCGAGTCGCGGCAGGTGGCGCGCGGCCCGTGGATCGTCCCGGGCGGGAAGATCGTGGACTACCCGCGCTTCGCCTACCGCGGCGCGATGCTCGACGTCGCACGGCACTTCTTCACCGTCGACGAGGTCAAGCGCTACATCGACCAGATCGCGCAGTACAAGGTCAACCGGCTGCACCTGCACCTGTCGGACGACCAGGGCTGGCGGATCGAGATCAAGAGCTGGCCACGCCTGGCGACGTACGGCGGCAGCACCGAGGTCGGCGGCGGCCCGGGCGGCTACTACACGCAGGAGCAGTACAAGGACCTGGTGGCCTACGCCGCGTCCCGGCACATCACGGTGATCCCGGAGATCGACATGCCGGGCCACACCAACGCCGCGCTGGCCTCGTACGCGGAGCTGAACTGCGACGGCGTCGCGCCGCCGCTGTACACCGGCATCGAGGTCGGGTTCAGCTCGCTGTGCGTGGACAAGGACATCACCTACAAGTTCCTCGACGACGTGATCGGCGAGCTCGCCGCACTGACCCCGGGCCGCTACCTGCACATCGGCGGGGACGAGGCCCACGCCACGACCCCCGAGGACTACCAGAAGTTCATGGGCCAGGTGCTCCCGATCGTCGCCAAGCACGGCAAGCTGGCGCAGGGCTGGCACGAGATCGCGAAGGCCGATCCGCCGGTGTCCGCGGTGCCGCAGTTCTGGGACACCGACGGCGTCGACGCGGACACGGCGGCGGCCGCCGCGGCGGGCAACAAGATCGTGGTTTCGCCGGCCAACAAGGCCTACCTCGACATGCAGTACAACGAGAACAGCCCGCTCGGCCTGCACTGGGCCGGGTACGTCGAGGTCGCCGACGCCTACGACTGGGACCCGTCGACGGCGGTGCAGGGCGTCGGCGAGGCGTCCGTAGCGGGTGTCGAGGCGCCGTTATGGTCGGAGACCCTGACCGACAGCGACGACATCGAGTTCATGGCCTTCCCGCGGCTGCCCGGCATCGCGGAGATCGGGTGGTCGCCGAAGTCGACCCACGACTGGAACGGCTACCGCGAGCGGCTGGCGCAGCAGGCGCCGCGGTGGGAGATCCAGGGGATCGACTTCTACCGCTCCCCGCAGGTCGACTGGCCGTGAGCAGGGCCGTGGGCCCGGCGCGTCCCCCGCGCCGGGCCCGCGGTCAGTTCCCGGCTTCCCGGAGGGCAGCCCACGCGTCCGCCACGGGCGCCAGGTGCCCGAGCTTGTCCGGGTTGCTGACGGTGCGGATCGTCTGGACCACTCCGTCGGCGATGTCGAACGCCCAGATGCTGATCAGCCCGCCGTCGCGGTCCCGGAAGATCGCGCCGGGCTGGCCGTTGACCGGGTGGACGGCCACCTGGGCGCCGATCCGCGCGAACATCGGCATGAGCGTCGCCAGCACGCCGGCCACCGCGCCCGCCCCGGTGAACCGCTCCACCCACTGCGGCGCCTTGCCGCCGGCGTCGCCGATCATCTGCACGTCGGCGGCCAGCAGCGAGGTCAGCGCGCCGACGTCCCCGTTCCGGAACGCGTCGAGGAACCGCCCGGCGAGCTCGTCCCGCTTGGCCCGGTCGGCCTCGAACCGGGGGCGGCCGGCGTCGACGTGGCGGCGGGCCCGCACCGCGAGCTGACGGCACGCCGCCTCCGAACGCCCCACGGCGGAGGCGATCTCGGGGAAGCCGAACCCGAACACCTCGCGCAGCACGAAGACCGCGCGCTCCAGCGGGCTGAGCCGCTCCAGCAGGAGCAGCGCCGCCATCGACAACGAGTCGGCCAGCTCCGCCGCGCGCTGCGGGTCCTCGTACGGATCGGCCAGCAGCGGCTCCGGGAACCACGGCCCGACGTACTCCTCCCGCCGGACCCGGGCCGAGCGCAACACGTCGATCGCGATCCGGCTCACCGTCGCGGACAGGAACGCCTTGACCGACTCCGGCCGGGTCGGCGACGTCGCGAAACGCAGCCAGGTCTCCTGCACCGCGTCCTCGGCTTCGCTCACGCTGCCCAGCAGCCGGTAGGCGATGGAGAACAGCAGCGGCCGCAGCTCCTGGAACTCCTCGGAGCGGTCCATCACGCCCCGGTCTACCACGGCAGCGGCCCGTCCTCTGCGAAGAACCCGGCCGTCGGTCCGTCCGGGCCGAGCGTGGCCAGCCGCACCACGACCGCGGCGCCCTGCGCGACGGTCAGGAACCCGGTGTGGTTGTTGCTGTCCGTGTCCACGAACCCGGGAGCGACCGCGTTGACCAGGACACCGTCCTTGCGCAGCTCGTTGGCGTACTGGACGGTCAGCGCACACAGGGCGGTCTTGGACGGGCTGTACGCCGCGGACGGCAGCAGCGCCGCGAAGGGGCCGTCCGGGTCGCTGGTCAGGGTTAGCGAGGCGGCGTGGCTGCTGACGTTGACGATGCGCGGCGCCGGTGACCGCCGCAGCAGCGGCAGCACCGCGTTGGTCACCGCGATCACGCCGAACACGTTGGTCTCGAACACCGCACGGACCATGTCCAGGTCGACCGTGCTCGGGATCTGGTCGCGCGCATCCGCCGGGTCGACCTGCCCGGATCCGGTGATGCCGGCGTTGTGACCAGCACAGGAGCTGTTGCTGGGCGAACAGCAGAAGGTCGCGCTGGTCACCGGAGCGAACAAGGGGATCGGGCGTGGCGTGGCCGAACAACTGGCCGCGCTCTGCATGACCGTCGGTCGCTCCGGGTGGATGTTCGGCACCCGAGACGAGACAGCCGCTCCCCCTGTGACATCCGGTCGAGTAGACAGCGTCTACAGATCTTGGTACACAGGTGTCTACCAGGTGAACACCGGATGTCGGAGAGCTGAATGGGCTATCAGAGGTTCGTCGCCCTCGGCGACAGTTGCGCGGAAGGCCTGCACGACCCGTACCCGGGCACCGACATCTACCGGGGCTGGGCCGATCTGGCCGCGGCCACGCTGGCCCAGTACGACCCCGCCTTCCGGTACGCCAACCTGGCCGTCCGCGGCCGCCGCCTCGACCAGATCATCGTCGAGCAGATCCCCGCGGCACTGGACCTCAAGCCCGACCTCGTCACGCTCTTCGGCGGCGCGAACGACGTCATGACCCGCACCTACCGCGCCGAGGTCGTCGCGAAGCGGGTGGACGCGGCCATCCGCATGCTCACCCGCGCCGCGCCCACCGTCGTCGTCTTCACGCTCAGCGACGTCTCCGGCCGCGTGCCCGGCCTGCTGCGCATCCGCCACCGCCTGGAAGCCCTCAACGACGCGATCCACGCGTCCGCGGCGAAACACGGCGCCGAGGTGGTCGACCTGTGGGGCGAGGAAGCCGTGCACGACCTGCGCTACTTCGGCCCGGACCGGCTGCACCTGTCCGAGTACGGCCACCGCCGCCTGGCCGCGCACCTGCTCACGACCCTCGGCGTCGACTACGACCCGGCCTGGCTGGAGCCGCTGCCCGGCGACCCGGTGCGCCCCGGCCTGCGCGCGCACGCCGGGTGGGTGTGGCGCGAGGTCCTGCCGGTGATGGTCACCCGCACCCGCAACTGGTTCACCGGCCGGTCGCCCGGCGACGGTTTCGCGCCGAAGCGCCCCGATCTGCTCCCCGTCATCGCCGACGAGCTGGCGTCGTGGAAAACGATCCCCGGCAGCGCCTGATCGACAGCGCCGTCGCCGTCCTGACCAGCGAGGGTGTCGAGGCCGTCACCCTGCGGCGGATCGCGCGCGAGGCGGGCGTCTCGCACGGCGCGCCGCTGCGGCACTTCGCCGGGCGGGCCGAACTGCTCGCCGCGGTCGCCGCGTCCGGGTTCGCGGAGCTGCACGACCGCGCGGCCGCCCTGCCGGAGGGCAACCCGCAGCAACGGCTGCTGACGGCGTGCCGCCGCTACCTCGACTTCGCGCTGGCGAACCCGGCCATGTTCGAGCTGATGTTCCGGCCGGACCTGATCGACGTGCGCGAACCCGCGCTGGCCCGCCTGTCCAGCGCGGTGTTCGAGCAGTTCCTGGACCTGGTGACTCAAGCGCAAGCGGTCGGCTGGCGGCGGGGCACCGCTTCGCGTCCGCTCGCCGCGTCGCTGTGGGCGTCGCTGCACGGCCTCGCCGCGCTGTGGCTGCGCGGCGGGTTGCCGTCGGCCGCCGAGTCCTCCGACGTCGAGCAGACGCTGGCTGTCACGCTCAACACCTACCTCCGCTCCTGACACGCGGCGGCGATCCGCCGGTACGCCGCCTCCACGTGCTCGGCGCGGGTGGCCGGTGAGCCGACCGCGAGCCGCAGCAGCACGTGCCCGTTCACCTTGGTGTGGCTCAGGAACAGCTCGCCCGACGCGTTGAGCCGTTCCATCGCGGCGAGGGTCTCCGCGTCCGGGTCGGGAACGGACGACGGCCACCGGGGCCGGAAGCACACCAGCCCGAACGGGTGCCCCGGGTGCAGCTCGAACCCGTCGTCGGCGTCGATCAGGCGGGCGAACCGCGCGGCCAGTTCGACGCAGTTCCGGATGTGCGCGCGCAGCCCCTCCGCGCCGTACCAGCGGATCACCGACCACAGCTTCAGCGCGCGGAACCGCCGCCCGAGCGGAACCTGCCAGTCCCGGTAGTCGATCACCTCGCCCGACTCCGTCGCCGTGTTGCGCAGGTACTCCGGCAGGATCGACAACGCGTCGATCATCGGCCGCCGGTCCCGCACCCACAGCACACCGCAGTCGAAGTTGGTGAGCAGCCACTTGTGCGGGTTGGTCGCGTACGAGTCCGCGTACTCGGCCACGCCGTCGTTGATCCACCGCAGCTCCGGGCACACCGCGGCTGATCCGGCGTAGGCCGCGTCCACGTGCAGCCACACCCCGGCCGCGCGGCACACCGCGCCGATCTCCGCGACCGGGTCGATCGCCGTGGTGGACGTCGTCCCGATCGTCGCGCAGACCAGCGCCGGCACCGCGCCCCCGGCCACGTCCTCGGCGATCATGCGCCGCAGCTCGGCGACGTCCATCGCGAGCGTCACCGGATCCACCGGCACCATCCGGACGTTCTCCCCACCGAGACCCGCGATGCGGCCGGCCCGCTGCAGTGACGAGTGCGTCTCGGTGGAGACGTAGATCCGGTAGGTGCCCGTCACGCCGTGGTCGCGGATCTTCCCGCCGCTCGCCCGGTGCAGCGCGGCGAGCAACGCCACCAGCGCCGCGCTCGACGCCGAGTCCTGGATGACCCCGCCACCCGCGCCGTCGGTGCGGAACTCGGCGGGCAGCCCGAGCAGCTCGGCGAGCCAGTCGACCACGACGGTCTCCAGCTCGGTGCACGCCGGGCTCGTCGCCCACACCATCCCCTGCACGCCGAGGCCGCTGGACAGCAGGTCGCCGAGGATCGCCGGGCCGGAGGCGTTGGCCGGGAAGTAGGCGAAGAAGTCCGGGTGCTGCCAGTGGGTGATGCCCGGCAGGATCACGCGGTCCAGGTCGCCGAGGAGGTCCTCGAACGGCTCACCCCGCTCCGGCGGGTGCGCCGGCAGCCGGTCGCGCACCTCCCCCGGCGCGAGCGGCGAGCGCACCGGCCGGTCCTCGATCGTGCTCAGGTAGTCGGCCACCCAGTCGACGACCTGCTTGCCGTAGCGCCGGAACTCCTCCGGTGTCATGTGCCCCGTCATGTCCCCGAGTCAACCGCGCCACGCCTTTTCGCGCAGCAACCGCAGGCCGTTGAGCGCCACCAGCACCGTCGAGCCCTCGTGACCGGCGACGCCGAGCGGCAGCGGCAGCTCGCCGAACAGGTCCCAGAGCACCAGCCCGACGATGAACCCGCCCGCGATCGCGAGGTTGGCCAGCACCAGCCGCCGCGCGCGACGGGCCAGTGCGACGACCGCGGGGATCGCCGTCAGCTCGTCCCGCACGACGACCGCGTCGGCGGTCTCCAGCGCCAGGTCCGATCCGGCCCGTCCCATCGCGATGCCGGTGTTGGCCGCGGCCAGGGCGGGCGCGTCGTTGACGCCGTCGCCGACCAGCAGGACCCGCTCGCCGAGCTCCCGGACGGCGGCGACCTTGTCCTGCGGCAGCAGCCCGGCCCGCACGTCGGTGATGCCGACCTCGTCCGCCACCCGCGCCGCCGCCCGCGGGTTGTCCCCGGTCAGCAGCACGGGGGAAGCCCAGCTCAGCGCGGTCACGGCGGCGCGCGCGTCCGGGCGCACGCGGTCGGCGAGCCCGAGCACGCCCGCCGGTTCGCCGTCCACCCGGACCAGCACCGCGGTCCGCCCGTCCGCCTCGGCCTCGCGCACCGCCTCGCCGTCGTCCCGGCCGACGAACACCTGCCGCCCGTCGACCACCGCGTGCACGCCCCGGCCGGGCTCGGCGCGGAAGTCCCGCGCCGGAGGCACCCGGTCCGCGGCCGCGACGATCGCCCGGCCCAGCGGGTGCTCACTCGCCTGCTCCGCACCGGCCGCGAGGCGCAAAACATCCTTTTCGGACATCCCGAGTGGACGGACCTCGACCACGCGCGGCGACCCCTCGGTCAGGGTGCCGGTCTTGTCGAACGCGACGCGCTCCGTCGTGCCGAGCCGTTCGAGCACCACAGCCGACTTGACCAGCACACCGTGCCGCCCGGCGTTGGCGATGGCGGACAGCAGCGGCGGCATGGTCGCGAGCACCACTGCGCACGGCGAGGCGACGATCATGAACGTCATGGCGCGCAGCAGCGTTTCCTGCAGGCCGGCGCCGAAAACCAGCGGCACCAGGAACAACGCCAGCGTCGCCACCACCACGCCGACCGAGTACCGCTGCTCGATCTTCTCGATGAACAGCTGGGTCTTCGCCTTGGTCGCCGACGCCTCCTCGACCATCGCGACGATCCGCGCCAGCACCGTGTCCGAGGAGTCGCGCGTGACCCGCACCCGCAGCACGCCGGTGCCGTTCAGGGTGCCCGCGAACACCTCGTCGCCGACGGCCTTCGGCACCGGCATCGACTCGCCGGTGATCGACGACTGGTCCACCTCGCTCGCGCCGTCCAGCACGACGCCGTCCCCGCCGATGCGCTCCCCCGGCCGGACCACGAACTCGTCGCCCACTTCGTAGCTGTCCGCCTCGCCGGTCAGGTCGAGGAGGCTGCGCACCGAATCCGCGGTGCGTTGCGTGGCGACCGCCTCCAGCGCGCCGGAGGTCGCGAAGATGACGATCAGCAGGCCGCCGTCGAGGACCTGCCCGATCGCCGCGGCGCCGACGGCGGCCACGACCATCAGCAGGTCGACGTCCAGCATCCGCTCGCGCAGCGCCCGCAGCCCCGCCAGCAGCGGCTCCCACCCGCCCGCGGCGTAACAGCCCAGGTAGAGGGCCCAGTACAGCCAAGCGGGGCCGCCACCGAGGTCGGCCGCGAGCCCGGCCAGGAACAACACCAGCGCGGCCAGCGCCCACCGGACCTCGGGCAGCAGCAGCCGGCGCGCGGGACGGACCGCGGCCGCTCTGTCGATCATTTGCACCACGTGCCGAAGCATACCCGAACACATGAAGACGTCTACATGTGTTCTTCGACTAGAATCGTCTCGTGGGTCACGGAGTCGACAGCAAGGACAGGCGGGCAGCGTCGCTGGACGCGCAGAGCGCGGCGACCGTCGCCGCCACCCTGCAGGCTCTGGCCACACCCAGCCGCCTGCTGATGCTCTCCCGGCTGCGGCAGGGGCCGTGCGCGGTCGGCGAGCTGGCCGAGGCGGTCGGCATGGAGCAGTCCGCGGTCAGCCACCAGCTCCGCCTGCTGCGCAACCTCGGCCTGGTCACCGGGCAGCGCTCGGGCCGCAGCATCGTCTACAGCCTCTACGACAACCACGTCGCCCAGCTGCTCGACGAGGCCGTCTACCACATCGAGCACCTCCGGCTCGGAGTTCCGGACAGCACCACCGCCTGACTGGCAAAGTGGTGGCGTGACGAATCCCGTGGTGGATCTGCGGCCGCCCGCGAACCTGGTCAGCCGCAAGGCCGTGCTGTTCTGGGCCACGCGTGCGGCGATCGGCTGGGTCGTCGTGCTCGCCGGCGAGGGCGTGTGGCTGGGGCTGACCGGCTGGTTCCCGCTGGTCGTCGCGCTCGCCGTGACCGCGGTGGTGGCGATCGCGCACCTCGCCGTCATGCCGCAGTGGCGCTTCCGCGTGCACCGCTGGGAGACCACGCCCCAGGTCGTCTACACGCAGTCCGGCTGGATCAACCAGGAGCGCCGCATCGCGCCGGTGTCCCGGATCCAGACCGTCGACACCGAACGCGGCCCGCTGGAGCGGTTGTTCGGGCTGGCGAACCTGACCGTGACGACGGCCTCGGCGCGCGGACCCGTCCAGATCCACGGCCTCGACATCGAGGTCGCGCAGCGGCTGACCCAGGAGCTCGCCACGCAGACGCAGGCCACGCCGGGGGACGCGACGTGAACGACGACTGGCAGCGGCTCAGCGCGCGCATGCTCGCGGTCCACCCGGTGCAGGAGGTCGTGCGCCTGCTGCCGGTGCTGATCGGCGTGCTGTTCATCGGCCGCGGCGGCCAGGGGCAGATCTGGAGCCTCGTCGGCCTCGGGCTGGCGATCGCGGCCGGGCTGCTGCGCTGGTTCACCACGACCTACCAGATCACCGCCGAGCACGTGCGTGTGCGGCGCGGCCTGCTCAGCCGCAAGGAACTCTCCGTGCCACGCGACCGGATCCGCACGGTCGACCTCACTTCCCGTCCACTGCAACGGATCCTCGGGCTGAGCCGGGTCGTGATCGGCACCGGCCGCGGCGACTGGCAGGGCGCGATGGGCGTCACGCTGGACTCGCTGGCGACAGCGGATGCCGCACGGTTGCGCGAAGAGCTGCTGCACCGCCGCACCGAACACACCGAGGGCCTGGTGGACGTGCTGGCCGAACTGCGGCCGGGGTGGGTGCGGTTCGGGCCGTTCACGCTGTCCGGCATCGCCGCGATCGGTGTGGTCGTCGGCTCGCTGGCCAACCTGTTCAACGAGGTGCGCATCGACGAGGACGACTTCGGGATGCTGCAGTCGCTCGTCGGCCGGGTCGCGTCGACTCCGGTGTGGCTCATCGTGATCGTGCTGCTGGTGCTGACCGTCGTGCTGGTGTCCGTGCTGTCGGTGATCGCGTACGTGCTGGCGTTCTGGAACTTCCGGCTGGCCCGCGGCGAAGGCACGCTGCGCGTGACGCGCGGCCTGCTGACCACCCGCCAGACCACGATCGAGCTGCGCCGCCTGCGCGGGGCCGAGATCAGCGAACCGCTGCTGCTGCGCGCCGCCCGCGGGGCACGCTGCTCGGCGATCACCACCGGATTGCGTGGCGAGCACAGCGGTTCCGTGCTGCTGCCGCCCGCCCCGCGCGCGGTGGCGCACCGCGTGGCGGGCGATGTCCTCGAAGATCCGGCGGCCGCCACTGCCGAACTGGTCCAGCACGGTCCGCGCGCCCACCTGCGCCGGCACACGCGGGCGTTCCTGTTCGCGGCGGCCGTGACCGGGCTGTGCGCGCTGCTGTGGTGGTTCGCGGACTGGCCCGCCTGGCTGTGGCAGGTCGCGCTGGCGCTGTTCCCGATCGGCGCGTTGCTGGCCGAGGACCGCTACCGCAACCTGGGGCACGCGCTGATCGGCGGCAAACTGGTGTTCCGGCAGGGCAGCCTGGTGCGGCGGCGACAGGTGCTCGCGACCGAGGGTGTGATCGGCTGGGTGTTCCACCGGTCGTTCTTCCAGCGGCGGGCCGGGCTGATCTCGCTGACCGCGACCACGGCCGCCGGGCGTCAGCACTACACCGGCGTCGACGTCCCGGCCGCGGAAGCCATCGCGCTCGCCGACGCCGCGGAACCCGGTCTGCTGGAGCCGTTCCTGGTCCGGCGGTAGGGACAACCCGACCGGCGATCGACCGGTGCACCGCAGTGATCTCGTTGCCGCACGGGCGAAAACTCGTGGCATGACTGCTTCGACGCGGATCCGCCCGCCGCTCGTCGGACTCGGGCTCGTCACTGTCGCCTTCCTCGCCTACGCGCTGCCGCCCTACCTCGGGCTGGACCCGGCGCAGTCCCGCGTGCCGGCCCGGTCCGGCACGTGGTTCCACTACCCGCTGCTGGTGACGCACATCTTCCTGGGCACGGCGGTGCTGGTGACCGCCGTGCTGCAACTGTGGCCGTGGCTGCGGCAGAAGCACCCCGAGGTGCACCGGTGGAGCGGCCGGATTTACGTGTTCGCGGCCATCCCGGGCGGGCTCGCCGCGCTCGCCGTGGCGCCGCTGGGGGCGGCCGGGCTGAACCAGCGCGCGGCGAACACGATGCTGGCGCTGCTGTGGCTCGGCACGACGGTGACGGGTTATGTGATGGCCCGGCGGCGCCGGTACGCGCAGCACCGCGAGTGGATGGTGCGCAGCTTCGCGCTGTGCTTCTCCATCGTGGTCAACCGCCTGTGGACGACGGTGTGCGTGGCCGCGTTCGTGCCCGACCCGTCCGACGCGGTGGCCCTCCAGCAGGCGATCGGCGTCGGCACGTGGATGAGCTGGCTGGTGAACCTGCTGATCGCGGAGTGGTGGCTGCAGCACACGCGGCACCGCCGCAAGACCCGCCGCGCGCCGCTCAGCTCTCCCGTGCCAGCCGGAACGTGAGGCGCAGGTCCGCGACCCACTCCGCCGGGATCTCCCACGGGATGAAGTGCCCGCCACGCTCGTGGGCGCGCACGTTGACCAGGTTGTACCAGCCACCCCGCTCGCTCGCCACGAAGTTCCGCACCCGCTCGCCGGGCGTCGACACGCCCGGCGGGTTTTCGTGGTTCACCAGGGTGAGGCCGGTCGGCGCCTCGACCACCGGCTGCCGGTCGTGCGACGGCGTCCACGGGTAGCGGTTGTTGTTGGCATACGTGCGGATCGAGGTGCCGATCGTGTTCGTCACCCAGTAGATCGTCGCGTGGGTGAGCAGGTCGTCCTTGCGGTACACCGTCTCCGGGGAACTCCACTTGACCCACCGCTGCAGGATCCACGCGAGCATCCCGGCGGGCGAGTCCGTCAGCCCGAACGACAGCGTGCTCGGCTCCAGCACGTGCGCGGTCAGGTGCACCGCGAACCGCCGCTCCAGCTCCAGCACCCGCGCGTGCGCGTCGGCGGGCAGCCCCGGCGGGATCGGCTGCCCGCCGGTGATGTCCCACGCGCGCTCGCCGTTGAACATGCTCAGCTTCTGCCCGGATCCGATGTGGATGCCGTGCAGTGAATCCGCGTGCTTGTGCCCGAGCTGCCCGGCGATCAGGGCGCCGACGTCGCAACCCCCGACGGCGTACTTGCCGAACCCCAGCACCCCGGTCATCAGCTCGTGGAAGATGTCGGCGATCTTCCAGTAGTTCAGGTCCGCGCGCGGCAACGGCGACGAGAACCCGAAACCGGGAAGCGACGGCACGATCACGTCGAACGCCTCCCCGTCGCCGTCGGGTTCGGCGAGCGAGTCGACCACTTTCGACCAGTGCCAGAACGTCCACGGCCACCCGTGGAGCAGGATCAGCGGCGTCGGGGACGGCCCGGCGCCGGGTTTGCGCATGAAGTGCACGGGCACGCCGCCGACCTCGACGCGGTAGTGGTCATAGGCGTTCATCGCCGCCTCGGCCGCCCGCCAGTCGTAACCGGACCGCCAGTGCTCGACGAGTTCCTGGAGCAGCGCGCGGTTCACACCGTAGGCGGAGTCCTCGTTGCCGAGGTCGTCCGGCCAGCGGGTC
The DNA here is from genome assembly GCF_021654135.1 of Amycolatopsis tucumanensis. Classification (GTDB taxonomy): domain Bacteria; phylum Actinomycetota; class Actinomycetes; order Mycobacteriales; family Pseudonocardiaceae; genus Amycolatopsis_E; species Amycolatopsis_E tucumanensis. The sequence goes on from NZ_JAKGSD010000050.1 coordinate 49,816, forward strand.
AGCTCCAGCCGCCGCCGGAGGTCGTCGAGCACCTCGCCGGGCACGTGGATGGGCGTCGGTTTCACTGTTCCCCCAGTTCTACGAGGTGCAGGAGGGCGGGCAGGGCGGCGGCGATCGCGGTCCGTTCCGCACGCGGCAACTGAGCGGCGAGCCGCTCCAGGTGCTTGATCCGCTCGGCGCGCCGCCCCTCGACGATCGCCGCGCCGTCGGGCGTGATCCGCACGATCACGGCCCGCCCGTCGGAGGGGTCCGGCAGCCGCTCGACGAGTCCCTCGCGCTCCAGTTTGGTCACCATCTGCGTGATCGCGGACTGCGTGACCTGCTCGTCGGCGGTCAGCTCGCCCAGCCGCTTCGGCCCGCGGGTGGCGAGCGTGTGCAGCACGGACAACGTGGTGAAGCTCAGCCGCTGCACCGCGGGCAGGCGGATGTTCATGCGCGTGAAGCGCTCCATCACGACCGTCAGCTCGGTGATGTCCAGCTCGCGCACCACCCAGTTATATCAGTTACTAATATTTTTCGTCGTGCACGCTCCGCTCGGCCGGAACGGCTCGGCGAGCTGCGCCAGGTACCCGTCCGGGTAGTGCGGCTTCGCCGCCATGCCGAGGTCGTCGCTGCGGAACCGCCGCTCCGGGTCGTAGGAGTAGGTGCCGAGGCAGTGGTCCCACAGCAGCGTGAACAGCCCGAAGTTGACGTCGCCGGCCCCGGCCCACTTGAGGTGGTGGAACCGGTGCGCCTGGTTCAGCGCGAGCACCGCGCGCAGCGGCCCCACCCGGTAGTCCACATTGGAGTGCTGCAGGAGCAGCTGGACCGCGACGCACAGCGCGAGCACGCTCGCGACGGCGGACGGCATGCCGAGCAGGACCAGCGGCGCGACACCGGCGGCGGTTTCCAGGGTCTGGTGCAGCGGGTGCTTCATCAGCCCGTTGAACCCGTACGCGCGTTTGACGCTGTGGTGCACGGCGTGCAGCCGCCAGAGCGCCGGGACCTTGTGGCTGGCCAGGTGCACCAGCGTGATCCCGAGGTCGGCGACGAGGACGGCGATCAGCACCTGCACCGCGAACGGCAGCGAGCCGGGCCAGATTCCGTCGATCGACGCGACCGCGGTGAGCGCCGGGAGCACGGCCAGACCGGCCAGCGTCAGCGTTTCGTTCACCACGGCGTGGGCGACATCTCGCCGGTCGTCGCCGTGCGGGACGTTCCAGTCGTCGCGGTAGGGCAGGACGCGTTCGGCGGCGAAGGACGCGCCCACCGCGACGAACAGCAGGCCGAGCAGCCAGAGCTTCGGATGACCGCCGGCCGCCAGGGCGATGGCCGCGCCGTCGACGACGAGGAGCATGAACGGCACGTAGCCGTACCGGACGAGGGTTCGCATGCCGCCGACCCTGCCCGCAGGCGGACCGATCCGGCTTGAACGAACTGGCTACTCCCACCGCACGCCGCGGGTCAGGGCGGACGGGGCGAGCCCGAACATGTCGTGGCAGACGCGCGTCAGGTGCGCGCTGTCCGCGAACCCCGCCGCGTGGGCCGAGTCGGTCAGCGTCGCGCCGGTGCGGGCGTGCTCGATCGCGCGCTGCAGGCGGGCCCACCGCACGTACGCGCGGAACGGCAAGCCGATCTCGTCGCGGAACAGGTGCCCGAGGCGCGACGCGGAGATCCCGGCCACGCCGGCCACTTCCGTCAGCGGGACGGTGGCGTCGAGCATCGCGGGCACGGCCTCGACCGCCCTGCGCAACGCGGGGTGCAGGCTGGTGGGCTCGTCCGCCCAGCCTTCAGCCAGGGATTCGCCTGCCGCCCGCCACGCCGCGGGTGATCCGGCGGGCAGGCCAGTGCCGCGGACCCGGGCGAGGAGCGACCGGCCGAGCACGCCGGTGGCGTCGACCCAGATCAGCTGCCCGGCCGCGCCACCGTGCATCTCGTGTTCGGCGCCAGCCGGGATCACGGCCGAACGGCACCACTCGTCGCCGTCCGCGCCACGCAAGCGCACCGGCTCGTCGGCGAGCACCACCTGCACGGCGGCGTGCCGGTGCCGGTGCGCGTCCCCCACCGTCCCGCGGTAGCCGAGCCGGCCAGGGCGCAGCGTCGCGGTTCCCCGCCAAGTCACGGCTCCCACCCAACACGAAAAACCGCCGATCGCCGAGCCCGGCGCCGGCCGACTGGCAGAATCGGCCGGGTGCAGGTCGGAATGCTCGGTCCATTCGAAGTTCGCACGGACGACGGCGGCTTCGCCGACGTGCCCGGCGCCCGGTTGCGCGGGCTGCTGGTCGCCCTCGCGCTGCAGCCGGGCCGCGTCGTCCCGAAGGCGGCGCTCATCGACTGGATCTGGGGTGAGCAGCCGCCGTCGGACGCGGTGAACGCCCTGCAGCGCCTCGTTTCCCGGCTGCGGAAGGCGCTGCCCGCCGGGTCGGTCGAGGGGCAGACGGACGGCTACCGGCTCCGGATCGAGCCCGACGCGGTGGACGCCGTCAAGTTCGAACGCCTCGTCGGCAAGGCGCGCGAGGACGAAGATCCGCAGCGGCTGCGCGAGGCCCTCGCGTTGTGGCGCGGTCCGGCCATGCAGGACGTCGGCCTGACCGACAGCGGCGCCTTCGACGCCGCGGTCACCCGCCTCGAGGGGCTTCGCCTGACCGCGCTGGAAGACCGGTTCGACGCGGAGATCCGCCTCGGCAACGGCGCCGATCTGGTCACCGAGCTGACCGATCTGGTGGCCGCGCACCCGGTGCGGGAACGGCTGGTCGCCGCGCTGATGCGCGCACTGGTCGCCACCGGCCGCGACACCGACGCGCTGCTCGTCTACGAGCGCACCCGGGAAACCCTGGCCGACGAGCTGGGCGTCGACCCCTCGCCGGAGCTGTCCGCGTTGCACGTCGCGCTGCTGCGGGGCGAGGTGGAGCGGCCCGCGGAGAAGCAGAAGACCAACCTGCGCGCCGAGCTGACCAGCTTCGTCGGCAAGGACGCCGAGGTCACCGCGGTCCGCGACCTGATCGGCGAACACCGGCTCACCACGCTGATCGGCCCCGGCGGCGCGGGGAAGACCCGGCTGGCCACGGAGACCGCGCGCACGCTGCTCGGCGACTTCCCCGACGGGACCTGGCTGGTCGAACTCGCCCCGCTCGGCGCGGACGGGGACGTCGCGCAGGCGGCGCTGGCCGCGCTGAAACTACGCGACGCGCTGCTCGGCGACGCGCCGGACGCGGACCCGGCCGACCGCGTCATCGCCGCCCTCCGCGAGCGGACGGTGCTGCTGGTCCTGGACAACTGCGAGCACGTGGTCGGGTCCGCCGCGGAGTTCGCCCACCGGGTGCTCGGCGAGTGCCGCCGGCTGCGGATCCTCGCCACGAGCCGGGAACCCCTCGGCATCACCGGTGAGGCGCTGTGGCCGGTCGCGCCGCTGGCGCTGCCCGCGGACGACGCCGACCCGGGCAAGATCGAAGCCGCCCCGGCCGTCCAGCTGCTGCGCGACCGGGCCGCCGCGGTGCGCAAGGACCTCGGCACCGACGCCCAGACGTTGTCGGCCATGGCACGCATCTGCCGGGCGGTGGACGGGATCCCGCTGGCCATCGAACTCGCCGCGGCCCGCCTGCGCACCATGTCGCTCGACCAGCTCGCCAACCGGCTCGACGACCGGTTCCGCCTGCTCACCGGCGGCAGCCGCACCGCGCTGCCCCGGCAGCGGACCCTGCGCGCGCTGATCGACTGGAGCTGGGAGCTGCTCAGCGACGCCGAACGGACGGTGCTGTGCCGGCTCTCGGTGTTCTCCGGCGGCGCGAGCCTGGAAGCGGCCGAGCGCGTCTGCGCCACCGACGAGATCGAATCGTGGGAGGTGCTGGAGCTGCTGACCGCGCTGACCGAGAAGTCGCTGGTGGTCACCGATGACGACGGCGCCCCGCGCTACCGGATGCTCGGCACCATCAAGGAGTACGCCGACGAACGGCTCGCCGAAGCGGGCGATTCCGAGGCGGCGCGCCGCGCGCATCTGGCGTACTTCACCGAACTCGCGGAAACCGCGGAGCCGCACCTCCTGCGCGCCGAACAACTGGAATGGCTCGGCGTGCTCAAGGCCGAGCACGACAACATCGCCGCGGCGATGCGCGGCGCGATCGCGGCCGGCGAAGCGGCGGGCGCGATGCGGCTCGCCGCGGCCGCGGGCTGGTACTGGTGGCTCGCCGGGCACAAGGCGGAGGGCAACGAGCTGATCCTGGCGGCGGCCACGATGCCCGGCGAGGTGGCGGACGAGACCCGCGGCGTGGTGTACGCGTTCGTGTCGGGGTTCATGACCTCCGGGCGCGGCAGCGACCAGTTCGACGCGGTGGAGTGGATCCACAAGGCGTACGAGATCAGCCGGCGCGTGCCCAACCCGCCGCCGTCGCTGCGGTTCGCCGGCGCGATGGAGCGCCTGCTGGAGGGGCCGGACGCGATGCTGACCGCGTTCGAGCCCCAGATCACCGACGACGACCCGTGGGTGCGCGCGCTGGCCCGGCTGCAACTCGGGAAGATGCGGGTGCAGCTCGGCCACGGCGGCCGGGAGGCGGACACCTACCTGGAGGCGGCGCTCACCGAGTTCCGCGCGATCGGCGAACGCTGGGGCATTTCGTTCGCCCAGACCGAGCTGGCGGAGCGGATCGCGACGCGCGGTGAGTTCACCCGCGCCTGCGAGCACTACGAACAGGCGATCGCGGTCGTCAAGGAGGTCGGCGCCGTCGAGGACGTCGTGCGGATGCGGTCGCGGCAGGCCCAGCTGTACTGGGTGCTCGGCGACGCGGAGCGCAGCGCGTCCGCCATGGCCGAGGCGCAGCGGTACGCGGACCGGATCGCCTGGCCGGAAGCGCTGGCCGAGCTGGCGCTGGCGAAGGCGGAGCTCGCGCGCTGGCGCGGCGACACCGAGCAGGCGCGCCGGGAACTCGGCATCGTGACGGAGATGCTGAGCGACAATGCGGAACGGGCGGCCGTCCGCGTGATGACGCACGATCTGCTGGGCTACCTCGCCGAGGACCTCGACGAGGCCAGGGAGCACCGCGCGGCGGCCGTCGAAGCGGCGGCCGAGGCGGGGCACCCGCTCATGATCGCCCAGACGCTGGTCGGGGCCGCGGATCTGGCGCTGCGCGGCGGACAACCCGAGCAGGCCGTCCGGTTGCTCGCGGCGAGCGACGCGCTGCGCGGTCTGCCGGACCGCTCGCAGCCGGACGTGGCGCGGATCGAGCAGGAAACGCGGAACCGCCTCGGTGACACGCGGTTCACCGAGGCGGTTCAGGAGGGGCGGGAGACGAGCTGGCGCGAGCTGATCGCGGTCACGCTCGCTTCTTGAACGTGGCGGACGCCCACAGGTAGCCGACGAGCGCAATGCCGGCGCACCAGGCGAGGGCGGCGATCAGGTCACCGGTGGCGGGCGAGCCGTTGAGCAGGCCGCGCAGGGTTTCGATGACTGGCGTGAACGGCTGGTACTCCGCGAACTCGCGCAGGCCCGGCCCCATCTTGTCGGCGGGGACGATCGCGCTGCTGAAGAACGGCAGCATGACCAGCGGCACCGACGCCATCCCCGCGGATTCCACCGACTTGGCCGCCAGTCCCAGCGCAACGGTCAGCCAGCCGGTCGCGAGACCGAGCAGCACGACCACGCCGAGCACGCCCAGCCAGTCGAGGAAGTCCGCCGACGGGCTGAACCCGAGCAGGAACGCCACGCCGACGAGCGCCGCGATGGCGAGCAGGTTGGTCAGCACGCTGGCGATGACGTGCCCGTTCAGCACCGCGCCACGGGAGACGTCCATGACCTTGAACCGGTTGATGATGCCCTTGGTCATGTCGGAGCTCACCGCGGTCGCGACACCGCCGAGTCCATAACAGACAGCCAGGAGCATCAGGCCCGGTGTGGCGTAGTCGACGTAGTCGACGCCGACGCTGAACGCGTCGCCGAGCATGTACACGAACATCACCATGACCACGATCGGCATCAGGACCGCGTTGAAGACGGTGACCGGGTTCCGCGCGATGTGCTTGAAGTTGCGGCGCAGCATCACGAGCGACTGGTTGTTCATTTCGCGACCACCTCCGTGGTGTGGCCCGTGAGGGCGAGGAAGACGTCATCGAGGTCGGGTGTGTGGACGGTGAAGGTTTCGGCGCTGAGCGAGTGCTCGTCGAGCCGGTCGAGCAAGGCGCGCAACGACTTCGTGCCGCCGTCGCTGGGCACGCGGAGGGTCAGCGCGTCGTCGTCGCGGGTGGCGTCGGGCAGGATCCGGGCAGCCGAGTCGAGCTCGGTGGCCGTGGCGAACCGGAGCCGCACGTGGGTGCCGGGGATCTGGCGCTTGAGTTCGTCGGGGGTGCCCTGCGCGACCAGGCGGCCCTTGTCCAGCACCGCGACGCGGTCGGCCAGCTGGTCGGCTTCCTCGAGGTACTGGGTGGTGAGGAAGATGGTCACGCCGTCGGCCACCAGGTCGCGGATGATGTCCCACATCGTGCGGCGGCTGCGCGGGTCCAGACCGGTCGTCGGCTCGTCGAGGAAGATGACCCGCGGGTTGCCGACGAGCGTCATGGCCAGGTCGAGCTTCCGGCGCATGCCACCCGAGTAGGTCGACGCGGGTTTCTGGGCGGCGCCGGCCAGGTCGAACCGGTCGAGCAACTCGGCGACGACGCGCTTGCCGTCCTTGGCCGGGACCCGGTTCAGGTCCACCATCAGCTGCAGGTTCTCCTGGCCGGTGAGCAGCTCGTCGACAGCCGCGAACTGGCCGGTCACGCCGATCGCCGAGCGCACCGCCTTGGCCTCGGTGGCGATGTCGTGCCCGGCGACGCGGACGGTGCCGCCGTCGGCCTTGATCAGCGTGGTCAGGACGTTGACGGTGGTGGTCTTGCCGGCCCCGTTGGGCCCGAGCAGGGAGAAGATCGTGCCCGCCGGAACGCTGAGATCGATCCCGTCGAGCACGACTTTGTCTTGGTAGGACTTCCGGAGCCCGGAAGCCGTGATCGCCTCTGTCATGACGACCACTTTCGACGGCCGCCCTGACACGGCCCGGTCACCGCACTGACACGACTCCTGACACCGATTCGGATACAGGTCGACATTCAGATACAGGCCTGTATCCTGAATTCGTGGAGACGGCAGACGCGCCCGCGGTCCGGATGACGCGCAAGGAGCGCCAGGAGGAGACCCGCCGACGGCTGATCGCGTCGGCGATCAGGCTGTTCGCGCGGTCCGGGGTGTCCGCGACCTCGCTCAACGCGGTCGCCGAGCACGCCGGGTTCAGCAGGGGAGCCGTGCACGGCAACTACTCCGGCAAGGACGAGCTGGTCGCGGCGGTCGCCGAGACGGTCGCGGGAGAGCTCGCCCCGCAGCTCGGGCAGATCCTGATGGGGCCCGGGTCGAGCCGCGAACGGCTGGCCGCGTACATCCGCGCCTTCCTGGAGTACTGCGCCCAGCACCCGGACTCGGCCGGCGCCTTGATCGCCGTGGTCGAGTACCTGAGCCGAGAGGATCGGCGGCACTACGGCGATCGGGTGGCCGCGTCGCTGGGTGATCTGATCGCGCTGTTCGAGGACGGTCAGCGCCGCGGCGAGATGCGCGCCTTCGACACCACCACGATGGCGTTCGCGCTGCGCACCGTGCTGGACAACACGGCCGCCCACCTCCTCGGGGGCGACGCGGACATCGAGGCGCTGACGGCGGAGATCGTGGCGCTGTTCGACGCTGCGACCCGGAAGGAGCGGGGATGAGCCGCACGTATCGGGTCACGGTCCGGGGCCGGTTCGAGAACCTCACCGCCCCGCAACGGGAGCGGCTGCTCGAGGAGCAGGAGGCCCACGACGTCTTCGCTTCCCGCTTCACCCCGGAAGGGACGTTCCTCTACACGCCGCAGCTCATCGGCTACCAGTTCCGCTACCTGCTCCACGTCGAGGAGGACAGCCCCGAGGACGCCGACCTCGCCGCCCAGCTGGAAGCCCAGGAGCTGGCCGAGGCCGGGATGCGCGCACGGGGCCTGCAGGGCCGGATCGTCGAAATCAGCCTGACCTGCCTCGACGACGTGAAGATCCGCAAGAGCCGACGATGACGAACAGAAAGCGAGTTGCCCGATGCCGCAGTACTTCCTCACCATTCCGCACGAGTCGGCCGAGGAGCCGACGATGGAGTCGATGCAGGAGTTCGATCCGGCCGAGCTGGAGGCCGTGATGGCCGCCGTCGACAAGTTCAACAGCGACTTGAAGGAGGCCGGCGCGTTCGTCACCGCGGGCGGCCTGCAGCCACCGTCGACCGCGATCACGGTCGACGCCAGCGGCGAGGAGCCCAAGCGCACACGCGGGCCGTTCGTGGAGGCCGCCGAGTACGTCGGCGGGTTCTGGATCATCGACGCCCCGGACGAGGAGAAAGCGCTGACGTGGGCCGAGCAGGTCTCCGCCGCCCTGAGCTCACGAATCGAGGTCCGCGCCCTACAGGAGGCCGCGGAGTAAACCCCTCCCCGGGCATCCAAAGTGGAGAGAGTCACACAACTCTCGCCACACAACCAAAAGGGCCACCCGCGTCGCGGGTGGCCCTTTTTACTGTTGACCAGACCAACTGCCCGGTCGCCCGACCAACGCAACCACGTCGGGGGTTAGTGGCCTTACTCGAACACGGAACGACAGCGATGGGGGTCCGGGGATCGCCCCGGGCGGGGTCTGGGGGCTGCGCCCCCAGAAGAAATACGAGGATCGAAAACAGCGAAGGCGCATCCCGCCGAGCAGGATGCGCCTTCGATCGAGTGGAGGTTAGGGGACCTTACTCGAACATAAAAGACCAGGTCAGGGCGCTGGAAGAGCTCCGCGAGAAGCTTCCCAGCCTCGATACCCCCGAGCCGACCGTGATCAAGCGCGACCGACCTCGCCGGGCCCGGCAACTCCGTGCCGATCAAGTCGAGCAGTTGATCACTGACTACCGGTCCGGCGCGACGGTGTACGAACTCGGTGACCGGTTCGGCATCGAGCGGCGGACGGTCAGCAACATCCTCCACCGGCACGGCGTGCCGATGCGCCGCCGCGGCCTCTCGCCTGAGCAGGTCGACGACGCCATCCACCTCTACAAGCTCGGCTGGTCCCTGGCGCGAGTCGGCGACCACTTCGGCGTCAACCACACCACCGTGCTGAATAAGCTGCGTGAACGCGGCATCCCCACCCGAGACACCCACGGGCGTCCGCGCGTCGAAGCAGGTGGTGCTCGATGACCAGGCGTGCAGTTGTGTCGACGCGATCAGGCTCGGAGAGGGCTGCTGTGGTTCAAGCCGTCACCGTGATCATGGGCATCGTCGTTGGCCTCACTTTTCTCTTCGGCTTCGGCAACGTCCTCAACCTTGCGCTCCGGCTCGGCGTGCCCGCCTGGGTCGCGCCACTGGTGGCTCCCGCTGTTGATCTTTCGATCCTCGGGCTGCTGCTCGGCACACGGCACCTGGCGCTCGCCGGTGCATCCCCGGAGGTGCTGCGGCCTGCTCGTCGGCTGCTGATCTTCGCAAGCGTGGTCACGCTCGCGTTGAACGTGGCAGAGCCTCTGGTCGCAGGCGAGTTTGGTAAGGCGGCCTTCGACGCGGTAGGGCCACTCCTCCTGATCGGCTGGTCGGAGGTCGGCCCTGGCCTATTGCAGGCGATCGGCGCAACGAGTCATGTGCCAGCCGCACGCGAAGGCGATCGGCCTGAGCCGGCTGTCCCTGTGGACTCGGATGACGGTGCGCCGGAGACGGGGCCCGAACTCGACGAGGACGTCCCGCAGCAAGGTGGCGAGCGACCAGTCGTTGGGCGGACACCGGAAGCGCTCTTGGCGCAGGCACGGCGAGAAGACGCGGCGCACCGTGCTGCTCACCAGAAGCCGATCTCCGCGGACACGCTTCGTGTACGGCTTGGGATTGGCGCGACTCGGGCGCGGCGGCTTGTCAAGGCTGTCCGCGAGGAGTACCAAGCCGAGGTCGCAGGGGGTCCGGTCGACGCGGGCGCTGGGGATGCGGCGAGGGGTGTGCCGACGGCCTTGGCGGCGTGACGTGAGCGGCGGTGCTCGCCAGCGTGGCCGGTTGCCCCGGCCGTGGAAGGATCGTTCGGTGAGCACGAGCGGGGCCAGGCGCCTGCCCCGCTCCGGGTGATTGGTTGGAGAGCAGGATGATCAGCGGCGATGGGCGGCCTGATCCGTACCAGGCGTTCCAGCGCGGGCGTCTCGCCGTCGACCAGCACATGTCGAAGGTGCTCCAGGCCGAGGACATGTGGGCAGAGGAAACCGCGACGGACATCCTGCTGACGGAAGCATTTCCCGATGTCCGGTACTGGAAGTTCACCAAGCGGCAAGAGAGCGCCGTGGGCGCCGACTGGTTGTGGTGGTGGATCGACACGACCGGGACCAGCTTCGGACTGCTGACCCAGGCCAAGATCCTGAAGCGCCGCGGTACCGGCTGGCACGTCGACTTCGGCTACCGCCGCAGGAAGACCGAGCCCGCGCAGATCGACAAGCTCCTCGTCTCATCCATGACGTTCAGCGTCCCGGCTGCTCACGTCCTGTACTGCGGTACGCCCGCATACCGTGCGGGCCTCGCCTGCGGACTGACGCATCACGATGGCGCCAACTGCCGCGACCGGGAGCGGGCCGGGGTGTCGATCGTGCCCAGCATCATCCCGCACTACCTGATGCCGCGGGTGCGTGACAACGTCGCGGTCGAGGCGTTTCACTGGTCGTTGCCACTTGAGGACGTCGCTGACCCCGGCCGCTCACAGCCACCGTTGCCTCCCCTAGCGGCTGTTCACCCGGACATCGCCGAGTTCATGCGCCGTCCGCAGCTCGGCGCCCGGCGGGTCGCCAAGACCATGCTGGAAGCCGTGCACTCCATCCGCATGGGACAGTTCTCAGCGGCGCTGTCGGAAGACGCAGACGACGGCGTTGAAGACGCAGTGTTCACTCACCTACCGAGTGATCGCGGCCACTTCGGCGTGCCCTACCTGGCGCACGTCCTCGGCGGGCTACGTCACCGACCTCCGGCCTATGTCCAAGACCTGCTCGCTGGCCGGACCCCGCCAACGTGGGTTACCGACGCTGTCGCCGGGATCGTGGTCATTCACGATCCCGAACCAGCGATCCAGCACCTCGCCACACCTGCAGGAGACGGCAGGATGCACCCACAACGGCACCTTGCGGTTGTCCATTCCGATGATCGCGAACAGTTGCCGCCTGCGGCCGTGGCCCGGTCGAACTCAGGATGACGGCGGTGAAGGCCGGGTCAGCGCGAGGGGAACAAGCTCGCCACGTCGTCCACGGTGATGATCTTCCCGAGGGTTGGGGAGAGCAGTTTGCCCAGCCAGCCGTCAGGCGGCAGTGTGGCCTCGATCTTCGTGCGAGCCTCGCCGCGGGCTTCGGCGTTGCCGTCGCCGCAGAGCGCTGCGTACTGCTGAAGGCGGTCGGCCAGCAGGTTGTAGAGCCGGACGGCGGCGTCGTGATTGATGAGGGTGATCCTGTCGCGGGCTGCCTCGGCGGCGTCGCTCTGGACGGTGGTGGCCGGGGTGAGCAAGCAGCCGTAGACCCGTGTCTTGGCTGCGCGCTTGGTCTCGACTTCGATCTGGCCGAGCAGCTGGTTGACGTCTCCGCGGGACACCGGGTGCGGTTCGCCGGTCTTGACCTCCCAAACGCGACGTTCGCCGCGCTTGACGGTTGACCAGGTCCACCGGCAGTCGGTGGCGCTTTGTTCGGTCTTGGGCGGTCGTTCTCCACTGGCTCCGACCAGACGTGCGAGCACCTTGAGGCCGTCGCATTGCTGATCGTGGCTGCCGGCGAGCAGGGTGCGCCCGTCGGAGAGTGCGCGGTCGAGCCGGCCTCCGGCTTCACGACGCCATTCATCCCACACGAGGAAGAGGCGGTCGGTGTCGTCAGCGGTGCGCTCGTGTCCCTTGAGGTCGGCGACCGTGCGGCCCAACCGGCGGAACCACGCGGTGCGAGGCCCGTTGGTGGTGGCGTCTTCGAGGGCGGTGCGCGCGGCGGCGAGGTCCTCGTTCCGTCCGCGGTCGAACAGTGCGTGGGCTTGGACGTAGCGCCAGAACGCGGCGTGCTCGGTCTCTCCGGCGGATGCGAGCAGGTCCGCGGCTTCGCGTGCTCGCTCAGCAGCGCGGCCGTGGTCGCCGATCCACAGGTCGGTGGCCGCCGACACCTCAGCGTCGGCGCTAGCGACCTCACCGCTGCCGCCGGTGCTACGTCCTGGGCGTGGCCGTCGCCGCGGCGTTGCCTGCTTGACGGGTTCGGTGGGGCCGGACGGTTGGGCCACCTGCCAGAACGCCCGGCAGGCGTCGGTCGTGGCGACCGAGCCCTGGTCGTAGAGTTCGAGCGCGGCGCGAACGATCGGCTGTGTGCCTTCGGGAATGGACGCGCGAACCGCTGGGTCGGCGAGGATCTGGGCGAACGTCGGGTCGAGTCCCAGGTACAGCGAGCGGTCGGTCGCGGTGCGATTGGCCCGGCCGAGAGCCTGGGTGACTCGTTGTCCGACACGGTGCCGCATGAAGGTCGCGTCACCGAGGTAGGCGACCACGAACCGCTCGAACTCGCTGCTGGCCTGCG
>NZ_JAKGSD010000051.1 GCF_021654135.1 Amycolatopsis tucumanensis
CCCGCCTTGACGCGGTGTCTCGGCAACCGAACACTGAAAGATCGGGTTCGGGAGGACTCAACCGGGGCGTAGCGAAGCGAAGCCAGCGATTGAGAAAGCGTAGCGCCCGCTCAGAGAAAAAGAAGCTGCGTAACCCCGATCCCAATAGCCGCCGCGACCAGCACAGCCATCGTCGCGAGGATCAACTGCCGCGCCCGGACCGGTGAGATCCGCACCAACGGCTCCCTCGGCGGAGGCGGCGGCGACGGCGGCCGGAACGCGGGCACGGTCGGCAGCGCGGGCGCGGTGGGCGGGATGAACGCGGTCTGCCGTCCCTGCGTGATCGCCTGGAACGAGGTGATGCTGTCGCCGAGCGTGGGGCGGCTCAGCGGGTCCTCGCGCAGGAGCTTCATCAGCGCGGGCGCGAGCACGCCGGCCTTCTCCGGTTGCCGCAGCGGCCCGCCGCCGTGGTCGCCGTAGGGCGGCACGCCTTCGACAGCCGTGTAGAGGGTGGCGCCGAGCGAAAACGCGTCGGTGGCCGGCGCGGCGGTCGCGCCCCGCGAGAGTTCCGGGGCCCGGTAGGCGGGGTTGAAACCGGCGCCGGTGAACCCGATGTCGGTGACCTTGACGCCCCCGTCGTCGGCGAGCAGCACGTTGCCCGGCTCCAGCCCGCGGTGCACCACACCGGCCCGGTGCGCCGCGGCCAGCGCGGACGCGAGCTGGATGCCCAGGAACGCGGTCTGGTCGGGCGTGAGCGTCCCGTACTCGCTCAGGAAGTCCGCCATGTTGCGGGAGGGCACGTACTCCATGACCACCCACGGGTCCGGCCCGTCGCGGAGCACGTCGTAGACGCCGATCGCGCAGGCGTGCTGGATCCGCATCGCGGCGCGGCCCTCTTCCAACGCGGCGGCGACGGACTGCTCGCTGTGCCCCGGCGCGACCGACATCTTCTTGGCGGCCACCGTGCGGTTCAGCTGCGTGTCGTACGCCAGCCACACGATTCCGGCGCGGCCACGACCGATCGGTTGGTCCAACCGGTACCGGCCGCCGACGAGTGCGCCCTCAGTACCCACTACACCCTCTCGTCGTCCCGGCCTGTCGGATAGTCACCCACCACCCTACTGACCGATCCTGAACGTTTCCGGCAGTCGACTCAGCCGTTCCCGGCAGGCGAAGTCGAGGTGTTGGTTGCCGTGTTCGACGTCGACGGCTCCGACGAGCTCGTCTTCGGCGGGCTGGACTTGGTGGGCGAGCTGGTCCGCGGCGTCGAAGTCTCCTCGGCGGAGCTGCGCCGCGAGGGGGAGGACTTCGTGGGCTCGTTGGCCTGGCTCGAGCGCGTCGCGGTCGGCGTCGAGCTCTCCGTCGTCTCCACCGACGAGCTGGTCACCAGCGGCGGCACCACCGGCGGGCTGGTCTCGGTGGTGTTCGTGGTGTTGTTGTTCGCCGGCGTGAACAGCCAGATGCCGAGCGCCACGAGACCGGCCACCACGACGGCGCCGATCGCGGCGGGCACCTTCCACTTGCCCCGCTTCTCGTCCTCGTCGTCCGCCGCGGCGGCCCGGGGCTCGTCGTCGTAGCCGTCGTAGCCCGCAGGCACCGCGCGCGTCGCGCCCTGGCGGTCGTAGTCGTCCGTCGGGTACGCGGCGGTGGCGGCGTACGGGTCGTCCGAGTAGTCGTCGTACTCGTCGTAGAACTGGTCGCTCGCGCCGCCGGCCAGCGTGCCGGAGTGCGCGCCGAGCTCGTCACCGCGGAAAGCCCGTGTGGCGCCGGCGCCGGCCGCCGCGCCCAGCGCTCCAGCCGCGAGCGCGCCACCGGCGAGCGCTCCGCCGGAGGGCGAGAACCGCGTCTCGTCGTCCGGACCGCCCAGCGGCGTCTCACCGCGCGCCACGGCCGCGAGCAGCTCCTCGGCCTCCGCGGCGGTCGGGCGGTGCTGGACCTCCGGGTGCAGCAGCACGGCCAGCACGCTGGCGAGCGGACCGGACTGCCGCGGCGGGTTGATCTGCCCCGCGGCGACCGCGTGCAGCAGGCTCAGGGTGTTCTCGCTCAGACCGAACGGCGGCTGGCCCTCGCACGCCGCGTACAGCGTGGAGCCCAGCGAGAAGACGTCCGCTTCCGGGCCCGGGTCGCCACCGATCGCGACCTCCGGCGCCAGGTAGGCCGGGGTGCCCGCGATCATGCCGGTCTTGGTGACCGTCACGTCGTCCTTGGCACGCGAGATGCCGAAGTCGGTGATCTTCACCACGCCGTTGTCGGCGAGCAGGATGTTGCCCGGCTTGATGTCCCGGTGCACGATCCCGACCGCGTGCGCCTCCTTGAGCGCGGCCGCGATCTGGGCGCCGATGCGCGCGACCTCGCGCGGCGGCAGCGTCTTCCGGTCGCGCAGCAGCTCGGCCAGGCTCGTCGACGGCAGGTACTCCATCACCAGGCACGGGTGGCCGTTGTCGTCGGTGACGACGTCGAAGACGGAGATCGCGTTCGGGTGGTGCAGGCGGGCGGCGATGCGGCCCTCACGCATCGTGCGCTGCTTGGCGTCCTCGGCCTCGTGCTGGTCCAGCCCCGGTTGCAGAAGCAACTGCTTGATCGCGACCGAACGGCCGAGTACGTCGTCGTGCGCCTGCCACACGGCACCCATGGCGCCGCTGCCGATTCGCCGCTCGATCCGGTACCGGCCGGCGACCAGGCGACCCTCGTCGCTCACGCGACCTCCTTCGGGGGCTGTTTCAGGGCGCGACAGTGCCGCACGCCTGGAAGCCTATGCACGTAGCTCGGCCCGTGGGCCGGGGGTTGGGCCAGATCCGTCAATCAAGGCTAGGGTGCTCACTCTGCGCGCATGCATCCGGCACTGTCTGGGGCGGCCGGGACCGTGCCTGGTATGACGTCCGCTACAGCTCCTCGGCGGCCAGCAGGACCGCTTCCGAGATGCTGCGTCCGGCCTCGTCGAGCCCCAGTTGCTGGGTGACGCGCAGCCGGGTGCCGTCGTCGCGGCGCATCAGCACCACGGCGAGCACGGACCCGTCCGGCTGCACGCGCGTCTCCACCACCTCGACCTGGCGCATGGTGCTCCACGCCCGCACCAGGTCGCCGGCCTCTTCGCCGGCCAGCGCCGGGCTGAGCAGGTCCAGCGCCTTCTCCGGTGCGGAATCGACCCGCCGGTAGAACTCGTTGACCACCGCCAGCTTCTCCGCGTCGGTCAGCACGGGGGCGGTCGTCGTCGTGGTCACGGAGCCCTCGGGCGCGACGGGCGCCCCGGTCTCCGCGGGCTGGGTCTGGGCCACCGGCACCTGGGTGAGCGGGGTGCTGGTCGCCTCGGCGTGACCCACGGTGTTGCTGCCCTGCTTGCCGCCCGGCGCGCCGCCCGCGGCGAACCCGCCGAGCGCGGCCGCCCCGGTGATCTGCGGCGGGGCCGGGCTGACCGGCGCGGCCGACTGGTCCCGGCCGCGGCTGAGCACCGACGACGCCACGACCGCGCCCACGAGCAGCGTGCCCGCCATGGTGAGCCCGGTGAGCTTGGCGAGCTTCGCGCCCCGGCTCTCCGGCTCCCGCTGCGGCTCGGTCCTGGTCCGGACGCGCGGTGGCGGCAGGTACTTCCGCGGCTCGCGGAACACCTGTGTGAGGTACTCGCGGTCGACCATCTCGTTGTCGAGGATCTCGGGGGAGATCAGCTCCTCGACGCGGAGTGCGTCCGGCGTGCGGGTGGCGCGACGCCGTTCGTGTGCGACTCTCATGGACCTGTCGTCTGGATCTTCCGTCTCGGGGGGACTGGCCGGGGCTGTCTAGCTGTTAATCAGCGAACCCCCGTACCGCGTTACCTGCCACACCCGATCGGTGGAGGGGCACCGGGGAACGACGAACGGCAGTCACCGTCACCCACCTGGAGCAGTGCGGTGGTCAGGCACCGTCGCTGGTGATCTTGTCGCCGGAGAACTCGAGCGTGCGCTCCTCGGTGACCTCGCGGCCGTCCTTGTAGACGGTCTGCACGGTGCACACCGTCTTGCCGTCGTACTGGTGCACGCGGATGTGCTTGACCTGGAAGTACGCCACCTCGGCGTACTTGCGCTCCAGCCCCTGCGGGCCTTCCTGCTTCAGCTCGCCGTCGGTCAGGCTCGCGGCGGCCTCGGGGTTCTCGGTGACCGTGTCGAGGTAGGTCTGCGAGTTGCTGGCCAGCGTCTTCGGGTCCTCGTCCGCGTACGCGGCGAACCGGTACGGGTCCGCCTCGTAGGGCGCGGGGGATGGCGCCGGCTTGGGCGGGACGCTGCTGGTGGTCGGCGTCGCGGTGGTCGTGCCGCTCGCCGGGCCGCCGGTCGCCGAGGTGTCGCGGACCGTGCTCGATCCCGCGGGCGCGCGCACGCCCGCGCTCTCGGTCGGCCGGGCGCTGGTCGCGCCGGTGTCCCGGATGTCGTCGCGGGACGTGCTGGACGTGCCGCTCTCGTCGCCGCCGGAGCTGGGCGGGGCGATCTGCTCACCGGAGAGGGTGGGCACCCCGCCGCCGAGGCCGGGCACCCACGCGCCGCCCGCCTGGTCCGGCGCCGGTTTCGCGACGAACGCCGAGCCGGCGAACATCAGCGCGACGACGACGCCGCCCGACGAGGCGGTGGCGAACCAGGCGGCCTTGCGCCAGCTCCGCGGCGGGGTGACCGACGCGGGCACGTTGCCGAGGTCGAAGGAGCCGAGGCCGGTCACCGGGGCCGCCTCGTACACGCGCACGTCGGTGTCCTCGGCCTCGCGGCGGCGCGGCGGGGTCAGCTTGACCTTGGTCCGCTGGGGGCGCTGCCCCGGTTTCGCGGCAGGCGGCGCGGGCTGCTCGGGCGGGGCAGGCTGCTCGGGCGGGGCTGGCGGCTCGGGCAGAGGGAGCTCACCGTGCGCGGCCGGGAAGACGTCGGTGGTGGAGATGCGTTCGGTCAGCGGCAGCGAGCCGCGGGCGGGGGCGTCGAACGGCTCGGAGCTTCGCGGGTGCACCGGCATCGGCCGGACCGGCTCCGGAGCCCGCCGGGCGGCCGGCGGGTGCGCCGGGACGACCGGGGTCCAGGTTCCGGCACCACGGCGGTGCCGGCCGGTCCGGGAACGAGAGCTTTCCGTGAAATCGGCCCCGCGTGTCATGCCGTGTGGACACCGCCCTCTGCGTCGTCTGACGCCGGAAAGAGGCCGATTCGACCGAATGGAGCAGGCCGTGCATGTGCGGGTGCACGTTCGTCTGCACGCGCACGGCCTGTCGCCGGGCGCGCGGAGCCGAATCTGGGGCATCCCACGCCCTAAAGAGTAAGAGCCCGCGCCGGTCGTCAAAGCGTGAGCCCGCAAGTTCACTCTGTTGGGGCGTCGGCGCTCCGGTCACCCACCGCTTCGGTAGCGCGCCTGGGTCGACTGGAGGGCCTTGGTCGCGACCGCGCCGCTGCCCGCGGCGACGATGATCGCGAGGATGTCCATCCCGGTGCCACCCGACGTGAACAGCCACGCGAGGAGCGCCGCGGCGGAGGTTCCGCCGGCGAGCGCCCACCGGCTGCGGACGTACTGCGCGACCGGCGCGCCGCCGGCCCGCTTGTTCGCCGCGTTGTTCAGCAGCGCCAGGTAACCCACATGGGCTAGCGAGGCGAGCACACTGGCGATCGCGATGATGACCGCGATGACGTTAATCATGTCTCCAGTGTGCCCGTCCGCCGAGCCACCGGACCTCCGGGAAGCCCCGGAAATCGGACGATTTTCAGCGGCCGAGCCGACCGCGCCCCAGGTTCAGCAACGCCATCGCGAGCTGGCGGCCGTCCGGGCCGAGTTCGCGGTAGCGGGCGAGCACGTCCATCTCGCGGTTGTAGACGATGCGGGTGCCGCCCGCGGCCATCCGCGCGGCGCCGATCGTCTGGGAGACCTCGACCCGGCGCTTGACGAGCCGCAGGATCTCGGAGTCGAGCCAGTCGATCTCCTTGCGCAGCTCGGCGATCTCCTCGGCCGTGGCGACGGGTTCGCCGGAAGTCTCCGGCGGGGTGGCTTTCTCGTTCGTCTGTGCGTTCATCGGGCCCTCCGGTCGGTTCCCGGACCCGCACGGCCCCGAAGCCGACGAAAGCCCCGGGTCCGCGGACTCCGGGGCTTGTGGTGACGGTGTGGTGTGGGCACCTACGCGATCACGGGAGCCGGAGTCCGGATCCCGTAGAAAAATCGGTACGGGTGGTGCTGCACGAGATCAGTATGGCACAACTCGCCCCCGGGCGCGGACGGCCGCGTGTGCGACCAGGCTCACGCCGAGCCAGAACATCGGGAACGCCGGCCAGAAGAACTCCGCGTCCGACACCGCGAACCGCGTGACGAGCAGCGCGGACAGCACGGCCACCACCGCGGCGTGCACCCGCAGGGGCACGGGGAAGCGCGAGGGGCGCGGCGGCGTTGGTTCCGGTAGGTCCCGCGTGAGCGCGGACAGTTCGTCGACGTAGGTCGCGGCGTAGGCGGCGGCGAGGCGATCTTCGGCTTCGCCTAGGGTCAGCCTGCCCTCGCCGCTCGCTTCCTGCAGCCGGGTCGCCACGCGCTCCCGGTCCTGGTCTCCGGCGCGGATCCGGTTCGATGGTGCGTCCATGCCGTCGATCCTCCGCCGCGGCGAGCGGGCGCGCGTCCGTCCGCCGACGACACCTGGCGGTACGTCCGGCGCGGTAAACCGTCAGTGCCCCCGAGTAGCGTGGAGAACCGATGAGCACCCTGTTCGACCTCCCCGCCGAGCCGCCCGCGCGCCCAGCGCCGGGCCGCCACGCCGACCTGCTCGCCGACCTCAATCCCGCGCAGCGGGAGGCGGTCACGCACGCGGGCGCGCCGCTGCTGGTCGTCGCGGGCGCCGGGTCGGGCAAGACCCGGGTGCTGACCCGCCGGATCGCCTACCTGCTGGCCGAACGCGGCGTGCACCCCGGCGAGATCATGGCGATCACGTTCACCAACAAGGCCGCGGCCGAGATGCGCGAGCGCGTCAGCGACCTCGTCGGCAGGCGGGCCAACGCGATGTGGGTCTCCACGTTCCACTCGATGTGCGTGCGGTTGCTGCGCCGCGAGGCCAAGACGCTGGACATGTCGTCGAACTTCTCGATCTACGACGCCGACGACACGCGGCGGCTGGTCACGCTCGTGGCGCGCGACCTGGACATCGACCCCAAGCGCTACCCGGCCCGCGCGCTGGCCGTGCACATCTCCAACCACAAGAACGAGCTGACCGACCCGGAGGACGCCGCCGCGAAGGCGTCCAACGACCTGGAGCGCCGCGTCGCCGAGGTCTACGCCGAGTACCAGCGACGGCTGCGGCTGGCCAACGCGTTCGACTTCGACGACCTGATCATGCGCACCGTCGAGCTGTTCCAGGCCTTCCCGGACGTGGCCGAGCACTACCGCCGGCGGTTCCGGCACGTGCTGGTCGACGAGTACCAGGACACCAACCACGCCCAGTACACGCTGGTGCGGGAGCTGGTCGGCACGTCGACGAGCGAGTCCGGCGTCGAGCCCGCGGAGCTGTGCGTCGTCGGTGACGCCGACCAGTCGATCTACGCCTTCCGCGGCGCCACGATCCGCAACATCGAGGAGTTCGAGCGGGACTTCCCGGACGCCCGCACGATCCTGCTGGAGCAGAACTACCGCTCCACCCAGACCATCCTGTCCGCGGCCAACGCGGTCATCGCGCGCAACCCGAACCGCCGGGACAAGCGGCTGTGGACCGACTCCGGCGACGGCGAGAAGATCGGCGTGTACGTCGCCGACAACGAGCACGACGAGGCGGCGTTCGTCGCGGGCGAGATCGACGCGCTGGTCGACCAGGGCCAGGCGAAGTACTCCGACGTCGCGGTCTTCTACCGCACCAACAACCAGTCGCGGGTGTTCGAGGAGATCTTCATCCGGCTCGGCCTGCCCTACCGGGTGGTCGGCGGCGTCCGGTTCTACGAGCGCCGCGAGGTCCGGGACGCGCTGGCGTACCTGCGGGTGCTCGCCAACCCGGAGGACACGGTCAGCCTGCGCCGCATCCTCAACGTGCCCAAGCGGGGCATCGGCGACCGGGCCGAGGCGTGCGTGGCCACCCACGCCGAGCGCGAGCGGATCTCGTTCGCGGCCGCGCTGCGCGACGCCGCGGCGGGCCGGGTCGCGCTGCTCAACCCGCGCTCGGCCAAGGCGATCGCCGGGTTCGTCGAGCTGCTCGACGGGCTGATCGAGCTGGTCGACAGCGGCGCGGAGGTCGCGGACGTGCTCGAAGCGGTGCTGGAGCGCACCGGGTACCGGGCCGAGCTGGAGGAGTCCGACGACCCGCAGGACGCCTCGCGCGTGGACAACCTGACCGAGCTCGTCACCGTCGCCCGCGAGTTCGCGGAGCAGGCGGCCGAGATGGCGCCGCTCGCCGAGGACGACGACGGGGTGCCCGAGCCGGGCTCGCTGGCGGCGTTCCTGGAGCGGGTGTCGCTGGTCGCGGACGCCGACTCGGTGCCGACGCCGGACTCCGACGGCGAGGAAGAGGACTCCGGCGTGGTCACGCTGATGACCGTGCACACCGCCAAGGGGCTGGAGTACCCGGTGGTGTTCTGCACGGGCTGGGAGGACGGGGTGTTCCCGCACCTGCGTGCGCTGGGCGAGCCCGCCGAGCTAGCGGAGGAGCGGCGGCTGGCGTACGTGGCGATCACGCGAGCGCGGCAGCGGCTGTACCTGAGCCGGGCGATCACCCGGTCGGCGTGGGGGCAGCCGATGACGAACCCGGCGTCCCGGTTCTTCGACGAGGTGCCGTCCGAGCTGCTCGACTGGCGCCGCGAGGAGCCGTCGTCCGCCGCCGAGTCGTCCTTCGGTTCTCCGCGCGCCGCGACCACCTGGGGCCGCCGCTCCCGCTTCGGCGAGGATTCCGCGCAGGCGGGCATCGCGGCCCGCGGCATGCGGTCGACGCCGTTCAAGGGCTGGCAGAACACGGTCGCGCTGAAGCTCGAGGTGGGCGACCGGGTCAACCACGACAAGTACGGACTCGGCACGGTGGTCGAGGCGTCCGGCGAGGGCCCCCGCGCCACGGCGACGATCGATTTCGGCAGTGCGGGCAAGGTGAAGCTGATGCTGATCGGCAGCGTGCCGATGGTGAAGCTGTAGGTGTTGCTGGCCGCGGTGGCGTGCCGTTCCTCGGCCGCCACCGCTGCCGTCACCGCGGTCGCCCGCTGGTGCCGTTTCCGCCGCCGACCGCGGCATCCATTCACGCTGTAGATCCTGTTCGCCGTCACGCGCCGTTCGCCGCGCGCCACGGGTGCTGGCCGCCTGCGCCGTATCTGCCGCCGTGGCATGAGCCCCGCCGCCGTGTGCCGTCCCCGGCCGCCACCGCTACCAGCTGCCTTGCACCCCGCCTACCGCTGCCCGCAACTCAAGCGTGAGCACACCCCATTAACCCGTTCGAGCGAACGTCGACCCTCGCTGCCCGACCGCGCCAAAACTGTCAGACCCCTCCGATACAACTGTCTCGAACGAAAGTTCGAACCCTCGGGAGGTCATGGTGTGGGCAGGCAGTGGTTCCCGTACGTGCGGGCGGGCGTCCTCGAACGCGTCGAGCGCATGGTCGCGCGTGCGGCTCGCGACGGTGCACTACCCGCCGCGGAGGCGCTCGTCGTCCTCGGAGCCTGGCAGGCGCTGCTGGAGCGGCACGGCGGGCCGGACGGCCGGTGCGTGCTGTGCCGCCGTACTTCGCGGCGGCTGTGCGGCGTCTGGCAGGTCGCGGTGGCCTATTTCGTGCGGCCGGACGCCCCGTGAGCGAGCCAGGGAGGGGCCGTCAGAGGTAGACGCCGCGGGCGGCGAGCCACGTGCGCGGGTCGACCTTCTTGGTGCCGTTGAGCCACACCTCGAAGTGCAGGTGCGGGCCGGTGCTCTGGCCGCGGTTGCCGATCTCGGCGATCTTCTGGCCGCACTTGACCTTCTGGCCCTCGCGCACCGAGTAGCTGTTCATGTGGCCGTACACCTGCACGGTGCCGTCCTCCAGTTGGATCTTCACCCACAGGCCGAAACCACTGGCCGGGCCGGCCTCGATCACGGTGCCGTCGGAGGCGGCGTAGATCGGGGTGCCGATCGAGTTGGCGATGTCGATGCCGTAGTGGCTGGTGCCCCAGCGGGCGCCGAAGCCGGAGGTGTAGGTGCCCTTCGCGGGCAGGCAGGTCTTCGGCCGGGCGGCCTCTTCGGCGGCGGCGCGGGCGGCTTCGGCGTCCCGGGCCTGGCGGGCCATGGTGACGTTCTCACTGTCGGTGAGGCGCTGCACCTCGGCCGACGCGTCCGTGAAGTTGGCCGCGGGAAGGATCTCGGGTGCGCCGGTGGGGGCGTCACCACCGACGGCGAACGACGCGCTGGCGTCCTCGGCGTTGGCCAGGGGGGTCACACCGGCGTCGGAGGTCTGTACGGCCTGGAGGGTCTGTCCTGCGGCGGCAGCGGCGAACGCGCCGGCCGCGACCGCGGCGACGACGACCCGGCCGCGCAGCGCCGACGAAGGCGCAGGGAGCCGGTGGGCGCCCCGGACACGGACGACGGCGCCGTCCATAGCGTCGTCGTCGAGTTCCGGGGAAGGAGCTTGGCCGCCGGGGGAGCGGTATCGAGCCAAGTCAGGGCCTTCCGTTGCTCGGGGGGTCAGACCGCGGGCGCCGGGCGGGGGATCCCGGTGGGCAACCGTTCGGGGGTCGGCTGCCCGTCGCCCACATCGTGACCTGACCGTGATGGGGACCGGGGGACAGTAACGAAGGGATGTGGTCGACGGCAAGAACCGGCCGCCGTCTGGGCCGAACGTGGGGCGCGGGCCGGCTGTCCAGCAGCAGCGATGACACTGGGTAGAGGGGATATTCCGCCGTTGGTGTGACGTGCGACACGGTTTGTTGGTTCGTGGCGTTCCGGGGGCAACCTCGGAGGCTTGCTAGCGTCGGCGCCGGTGTCGGTAGCGAGACCGCGCGGGCCCGCGATCGTCTGTGAGGCGGTGGTGCCGGGCGCCGGTGTCAGGCACAGGCTGCGGTGCGCCCGCGGCTCTCGGACGCCGAGGCCGGCCGTCCTGACCGCTCCTCCGACCCTCGACGACGTGAGAACACATGGACACTGACAGCACCGGCGGCGCGGCTGCCGTGCAGCTCGACGCCATCCCCGACACGGCCGCCGCGGGCCGGTCCCCGTCCGTCGCGGCCTACGTGGTGGGTGCGGTCTCGGCCGTGCTGCTCGCCGTGGGTGCCGCCGTGCCCGTGGTGAACGGCGTGGCGCGCGGGTTCAACAGCGTGCCGTTGCTGGTGGTGCTCGCCATCGCGCCGATGGCCGTGGTCGCGGTGCTCGCGCTGAAGGGACGCCACCAGACGGCGGCGGGAGTGCTGGCCGCCGTGGCGGCACTCGCCCCCGGGCGGCTGGTGCTCGACCTGATCCTGCTGACGGACCCGGTCCGCGCGGCGCGCCCGGAGCTGTTCCGGCTGCACTCACTGGCCGACCCCGGCACCGCGCCCGGACTGTGGCTCCTGCTGGCGGGCCACGTGGCCGCGATGGTCGCGGGGGTGTTGGCAACACGAGCCGCCGCGCCGAAGGCGGACATCCCGTGGACCCCGAGGGCCTCCGCCGCGGCCGAAGCTGCCGCCGCCCGCGCCGCTGGAAGCCCTGGCCCGAGCAGCCCCAGCACCGATCCCGGCCGCAGCGCCCGGACCACCGGCGGTGACGCACCCGGCGGCACCGCGGCGCGTGGCCGCAACGCCGCGGATGCGGCCGGTGGCGCAGCTGCCAGCGGAAGTGATGAGGGGGAGCGCACCGGGAACGCCGACAGGAAGACCGGCGCCCTTCCGGCTCGCAATTCGCGAACCGAATATTCCGCCACCATTGGCGATGCAGGCACAGACGACTCCGCCGCCGACAGGCCCGCCACCTCCAGCGACGCCGCCACCTCGGGCGAAGCCGCCACCCGCGCCGACGAGGCTGGCCGAGCCACCACGCGCGCCGACGAGGCTGGCCGAGCCACCACCCGCGCCGAGGCCGCCGACCGGGCCTCTGTCCCCGACGGGAGCTCTGATCGGCCTGCGGCCTCCGGCGGCGGCTCGGATCTGGCCCCTGCTCCCGAGAGCACCTGGCCCGAGGCGGCCGAAGTGAGCCGTGGGGGGTTGGTTTTCGGGATGTTCGCCGCGGTCGTTGCGGGCGTCGGGGTCATGATGGCGCCCTTCACCTCGACCGACGCCTTCCTGCCCGCCGATAGCGCGTTCGAGAGCCCGGGCCTCGTGCTCGCCGGGAGTCTGCTGCTCGCCTTCGCTCTGCCCGTCGCCACCATGCTGCTCGCCGGCTCGGGCACGGCCGTCGCCCGGGGTGGGTTGCTCGGGCTCGGCGTCACCGCCGCCGTTGTCGGCTTGCCGAACCTCGTCTCGGGGCTCAGCCTGCCCGGCGTGCGCCTCGCGGCGGGGCCGATCCTCGTGCTCGTCGGGGCGGCCGGGATGATCGCCGCCGCGTTCCTGCCCACCGCGGCCACCCGGGACGCCGCCCAGGACGACGAGGCGGGCGAGATCACCCTGCCCGGCATCCGCCGCCTGCGGATCGTCACCGGCGTCCTCGCCGTGCTCACCTCCGCCGCGGCCATCGCCGGCGCCCTCACGCCCCAGGTGGTCATCACCGAGACCCTCAACGGCCCGCAGAGCCCCTCCCGCTCGGCACTGCTCGTCGCGGGGCTGCTGGTCGGCGTGCTCGGCCTCGTCATGTTCACCGCCGGCCCCGCGGCCTACGCCCGGCCCGCGCTCTCGGTCGCCTGGGTCACGGTCCCGCTCGCCGGCACCGCGGTCCTGACCATGGCCGTCACCGCCACCGAACTCGGCGCCGGTCTCACCCCGGGGCCCGGGGTGCTGTGGACCGCGCTCGCCATCGTCGGATCGGCCATCACCGCCTGCTGCTCCGTCGTCGCGGGGATGGTCGAACGCGACGAGACCACCGACCCGGCCACCGCGCTCGGCGACGGACCCGCCCTGCCCGGCGCGGACCTGCTCACCCCGCTGGTCGCCGCGGGGATACTCGCCATCGGCGCCTTCGGCACGCCCTCGATCCTCGCGCCGGACTACGTCGAACCCGCCCTCTGGTCGAGCTTCGGCACCCCCTCGTGGGGCCTGCTGGTCGCGCTGCTCACCGTCCTCGGCGCGTGCGTCCTCGCCCCGCGGTGCCGTCCCGCCCGCGCCGCGGCGCTGCTCGCCGGTGCCGCCTGCGTCGCCGGGCTGCGTGCCGCGGAGTTGCCACTCGTGGGTGATGAGATCGCCGGAGCGCACGCCGGGCTGGGCTGGTGGCTCGCGCTGGGCTGCGCCCTCGCCCTGGTCATCGCCGCCGTTCTGGCCGCGCGTGGCTCGATTCACACCCCGAAACCACGCTCTGGATCCATACGGTGACCGAGTTCACCGGATGCGCCGCCCCGAGCCAAAGCCCAGGTCGCTAGGGTCGTCTCCGTCCGGCAGCATGGTTTGCAACAAGCACCCGCCTGCGGATCGCCCCTCGCGAGACGACCGGTGACTCAGGCGGTGTGTGTCGTCAGGAGACTGGAGTAGTGGACCTCTACGAATACCAGGCGAAGGACCTCTTCGCCGCCCACGGCGTGCCGGTACTGCCCGGCGCCGTAGCGAGCACCCCGGAAGAAGCCCAGGCCGCCGCCGAGAAGATCGGTGGACAGGTCGTCGTCAAGGCCCAGGTGAAGACCGGTGGCCGCGGCAAGGCCGGTGGCGTGAAGCTCGCCAAGGACCCGGCCGAGGCCAAGGAGAAGGCCGAAGCCATCCTCGGCCTCGACATCAAGGGCCACATCACGCACCGCGTGCTGGTGACCGAGGCGTCCGACATCGCGGAGGAGTACTACTTCTCCTTCCTGCTGGACCGCGCCAACCGCACCTTCCTGGCCATGGCGTCCGCCGAGGGCGGCATGGAGATCGAGCAGCTGGCCGTGGAGCGGCCCGAGGCGCTCGCCAAGGTGCCGGTCGACGCGATCGCCGGTGTCGACAAGGCCAAGGCGCTGGAGATCCTGACCCAGGGCAACTTCCCCGAGGCCATCCGCGACCAGGCGGCCGACGTGGTCGTCAAGCTGTGGGAGACCTTCGTGGCCGAGGACGCCACCCTGGTCGAGGTCAACCCGCTGGTCCGCGACCCGCAGGACAAGATCGTCGCCCTCGACGGCAAGGTCACCCTGGACGAGAACGCCGCCTTCCGGCAGCCGAAGCAGGAAGAGCTCGTCGACAAGCAGACCGAGGACCCGCTGGAGGCCAAGGCCAAGGCGAAGGACCTCAACTACGTCAAGCTCGACGGCGAGGTCGGCATCATCGGCAACGGCGCGGGCCTGGTCATGTCCACCCTGGACGTGGTCGCCTACGCCGGTGAGAAGCACGGCGGCGTCAAGCCCGCCAACTTCCTCGACATCGGTGGCGGCGCCTCGGCCGAGGTCATGGCCGCCGGCCTGGACGTCATCCTGAACGACCCGGCCGTCAAGTCGGTGTTCGTCAACGTCTTCGGTGGCATCACCGCGTGCGACGCGGTCGCGACCGGCATCGTCGAGGCCCTCAAGATCCTGGGCGACGAGGCCACCAAGCCGCTCGTGGTCCGTCTCGACGGCAACAACGTCGAGGAAGGCCGCCGGATCCTCAACGAGGCCAACCACCCGCTGGTCACGCAGGTGGACACCATGGACAACGCAGCGGACAAGGCTGCCGAGCTGGCCGCGGCAGGAGCGTAAGAGACATGTCGATCTTCCTCGATTCCAGCAGCAAGATCATCGTTCAGGGCATCACCGGGTCCGAGGGCACCAAGCACGCGACCAAGATGCTGCAGGCCGGCTCGAACATCGTCGGCGGCGTGAACGCCCGCAAGGCAGGCCAGACCGTCACCATCGCGGGCAAGGACCTCACCGTGTTCGGCACGGTCGAGGAGGCCATGAAGGAGACCGGCGCCGACGTGTCGGTCATCTTCGTGCCGCCGAAGTTCGCCAAGGACGCCGTGATCGAGGCCATCGACGCCGAGATCCCGCTCGCCGTGGTGATCACCGAGGGCATCCCGGTGCACGACTCGGCCTACTTCTGGGCCCACGCCGTCGCCAAGGGCAACAAGACCCGCATCATCGGCCCGAACTGCCCCGGCGTCATCTCGCCGGGCAAGTCGAACGCCGGCATCATCCCGGCCAACATCACCGGCCCCGGCAAGATCGGGCTGGTGTCGAAGTCGGGCACGCTGACCTACCAGATGATGTACGAGCTGCGTGACATCGGCTTCTCCACCGCCGTGGGCATCGGTGGCGACCCGGTCATCGGCACCACGCACATCGACGCTCTGGAGGCCTTCCAGGCCGACCCGGAGACCGAGGTCATCGTCATGATCGGCGAGATCGGTGGCGACGCCGAGGAGCGGGCCGCGGCCTACATCAAGGAGAACGTGACCAAGCCGGTCGTCGGCTACGTCGCGGGCTTCACCGCCCCCGAGGGCAAGACGATGGGGCACGCGGGCGCGATCGTGTCCGGCTCCGCAGGCACCGCGCAGGCGAAGAAGGAGGCCCTCGAGGCCGCGGGCGTGAAGGTCGGCAAGACGCCGTCCGAGACCGCCGCGCTGGCCCGGGAGCTGTACGAGAACCTGCACTGACCCGTAGCGGTCCACACCCCGGCCGGGCACCGTTCGCGGTGCCCGGCCGGCGTGCTTCCCGGCCCCCGAAATTCGACGCAACCGTTTGCCGTCCCGGCACGTCGGATAGCCGGATGGGGTGACCGGGAACCCCGGGACGTGTTGCATCGTTCCCGGACATATCGGCACCCCGGTTCGGGCGAAGACAGGAGAGCAAGCGCGATGACGTTCCCCAGTGGTGGACCGGGATACCCGCAGCAGGGCGGCGGTGGCCAGCCCCCGGGGACCGGCGGGTTCCCCCAGCAGCAGCCCCCGCCGCAGCAGGGCCCGAGCCTGTCGCCGGCGAACCTGAGCATGATCCTGACGCTGTTCATCGCCCTGCTGGGCCTGGTGAACTACTTCATCGGCTTCTCCGAGGAGGCGCAGGGCGCCGACCAGCCGGTCCTGTTCCTGCTCGTGGGCGGTCTGCTGGCCGGCCTGTCGGTGCTGCCGAGGGGCCCGCGGACGCTCCCGTTCGCGGTGCTGTTCAGCGTG
Source organism: Amycolatopsis tucumanensis (assembly GCF_021654135.1). Classification (GTDB taxonomy): domain Bacteria; phylum Actinomycetota; class Actinomycetes; order Mycobacteriales; family Pseudonocardiaceae; genus Amycolatopsis_E; species Amycolatopsis_E tucumanensis. Next base: position 16,042 of record NZ_JAKGSD010000051.1, read on the forward strand.
CTCGGCGCGCTCACCGCGATCCTGGTGGTCGTGCACATCCCGGAGCAGGCCGAGACCCCGGGCATCTACACGGTGATCCTGATCCTGGGCATCCTGCAGATGCTGGTCGCGGTCGCGGCGCTGCTGTTCGACGCGGGTGTGCTGAAGATGCCGCAGCCGCAGCAGCCGCAGTACGGCCAGCCCTACGGACAGCCGGGTCAGTTCGGCCAAGGCCCCGGTGAGCAGAAGGGCGGCCCGTCGGGCACCCAGTACGGCCCGCCGGTGACGCCGCCGCAGCAGCAGTCCACGGTCTACGCCCCGCAGCAGGGCCAGTTCTACAACCCGGCGGCCAAGCCCGAGGGCCAGCAGGGCCAGCACCCCGGCACCCCGCCCGGTGGCAGCCCCCAGGGTTGATCTTCTCCGCAGGAGCGCCCCTTCCCGGCCCGGGAAGGGGCGCTTTTCGTTTCGCGCGCCGCGTCTTGCTCGACACCACCGTTGTGTGGCTTAACCCGCATGAGGGAGGAACGGCGTGGCTCACCCGGCCGGAGCAGTGTTGGTGCGAGGGTGCGAGGCATGCAGGTGCTCACCTCGTACCGCCGATCCGGGAAAGGGGTGACGGACCCGGGAGACCGGGGCGAGCGCTCACCGGTCGTCCGGGCGAGGGTGTTCGCCGCGGCGGTCCTCGGTCCCATCGTCGCCGGGTACGTCGTGGTCGCGGCCCTGTTCGGGCTGGTCACGGCCATGGCCGCGGCGGGGGAGTTCTCGATCGGCGGTGTGCTGCGCGCGGCCGGGCCGGGCTGGCTCGCCGCCTACCAGGTGCCCGTGGAGATCGCCGGGCGCCCGCTGGGCGTGCTGCCGCTGCTGGCGACGATCGGCGCGCTGGCGCTGGTCGCCCGGTCGGCGGCGACCGCCACGCAACGCCTCGGCTATGCCGAGCCGGGTGCGACCGTGCCGTTGATCGCCGCCGTGACCAGTGCGCACGCCCTCGCCGGCCTCGGTATCGCGTTGTTCGACGACGGCGCCGGGGTGCGCGTCGAGCCGTTGTCCGCGTTCGCCGTGCCCGCGGTCCTGGCGGGCGTCGCCGCCGCGGCCGGAGCGGCGTCGCGGTCCGGTGTCGCGGCGGCCGTCCGCGACTACCTGGACCCGCTCGCGGTGCGCGGGCTGCGGGCCGGCGCGCTGGGCCTGGCCGGGCTGCTCGCGGTCGGCGCGCTCGTGCACACCGTCGGCCTGGTCCTCGCCTCGGGCACGATCCGCCAGCTGTTCGCGGCGAACGCGCCCGGGTTCGGCAGCGGCGCCGGGATGCTGCTGCTGTCGCTGGGGTACCTGCCCAACGCCGTGGTCGGCGGCCTGGCCTTCGTCACCGGTCCGGGTTTCTCGATCGGGTCGTTCTCGGCGAGCGTGTTCTCGTTCACCGGCGGTCCGGTGCCAGGGCTGCCGGTGCTGGCCGGCGTTCCCGAGCACGCCGCGCCGTGGTGGCCGGTCCTGATGCTGCTGCCGGCCGGGGTCGGCGCGCTGCTCGGCTGGTCGCTGCGGCGCGCCGACGAGAACCCGCTCGCGCGGCTGCGGATCGTCGCCATCGCGGGTGCGCTCGTCGGGTTCGGTTGTGTGTTGCTCGGCACGCTCGCCGGCGGCAGGCTCGGCGGCGGGGCGTTCGACCCGGTGGCCATCCCGGTCGGGCTGGTGTCCGTCGCCGCATTCGGCTGGATCGCGGTGCCCGGCGGTCTGATCGCCTGGTTCGCCGGCCCGCACGCGCGCCCCAAGCCGGCGCCCGAGCCGGAGGAACCCCAGGTGGAGCCCGAAATCGAGGCCGAGCTGGAGAACCTCGACGCCGAGCTCGAAGAGCTGGAGGCCGAGGCCGAAGAGAGCGCCGAGGAGCCTGCCGAGGAGGACCCGGAAGAGGACACCGAAGGGGAGCCCGAGGACGAGCCGGACGACAGCGAGGAGCGACCGCCCACCAACGGGAAGCCCGACGAGCCCAGTTAGTCTGGTCAGGACGTTGGCACGGGCGAAGGAGAGGCGTTGAACTCCAGCCGGTTGGAACTGCCCGTCCCGGTCAAGCTGGTGGTGCTCGCCTCCGGATCGGGCACGCTGCTGCAGGCGCTCCTGGACGCGACCGAACGCGTCGGCTTCCCGGCGAAGATCGTCGCCGTCGGCACCGACCGCACGGGCGTCGAGGCGCTGGCCCGCGCCGAGCGCGCCGGGGTGCCGCACTTCACCGTCCGGCTGAGCGACCACCCGGACCGCAACGCCTGGGACAAGGCCCTCACCGAGGCGGTCGCCGCCCACGAGCCGGACCTGGTCGTGTCGGCGGGCTTCCTGAAGATCCTGGGGACGAACTTCCTCACGCGCTTCCCGAACCGCGTGATCAACACGCACCCAGCCCTGCTGCCGTCGTTCCCGGGGATGCACTCCGTGGCCGACGCGCTTGAGCTGGGCGTCAAGCTGACCGGCTGCACGGTGCACTTCGTGGACGCCGGGGTCGACACGGGGCCGATCATCGCCCAGGAGGCGGTGGCGGTCGAGCCGGACGACGACGAGGACAGGCTGCACGAGCGGATCAAGGTCGTGGAACGACGGCTGCTCGTGGACGTGGTGGAACGACTCGGCCGGGCCGGTGCCACGGTCGAGGGACGGAAGGTGAGGTTGCGGTGACGGTGGAAGACCGGCGTCCGGTGAAGCGCGCGCTGATCGGCGTTTCGGACAAGACGGGCCTGCTGGAGCTGGGCACCGCGCTGCACGCGGCGGGTGTGGAGATCGTCTCCACCGGCGGCACGGCGAAGGCGCTGGCCGACGCCGGCGTGCCGGTCACGCCGGTCGAGCAGGTCACCGGGTTCCCGGAGTCGTTCGACGGCCGCGTGAAGACGCTGCACCCGCGGGTGCACGCCGGCCTGCTGGCCGACCGCGACCGGCCCGAGCACGTCGAGCAGCTGCGTGAGCTGGACATCGCGCCGTTCGACCTGCTGGTCGTCAACCTCTACCCGTTCCGGGAGACCGTCGCCTCGGGCGCGAGCCCCGAGGACTGCGTGGAGAACATCGACATCGGCGGTCCGGCGATGGTCCGCGCCGCGGCGAAGAACCACAACAACGTGGCCGTCGTGGTCGACCCGGCTCGCTACGAGTGGGTGCTGGAGCAGGTCCGCGCCGGCGGCTTCGCGCTGGCCGACCGCAAGCGGCTGGCGGCCCAGGCCTACGCGCACACCGCGAGCTACGACATCGCGGTCGCGTCGTGGTTCGCCAACGCCTACGCCCCGGCCGACGACTCCGGCTTCCCCGACTTCACCGGCGCCACCTGGGAGCGCGGCGAAGTGCTGCGCTACGGCGAGAACCCGCACCAGCGCGCCGCGGTGTACCGGCACTGGCGCGGCGGGCTCGCGCACGCCGAGCAGCTGCACGGCAAGGCCATGTCCTACAACAACTACGTCGACACCGACGCCGCGCGCCGGGCCGCGTACGACTTCGAGGGCCCGGCGGTCGCGATCATCAAGCACGCCAACCCGTGCGGCATCGCGGTCGGCCTGGACATCGCCGAGGCGCACCGCAAGGCCCACGCCTGCGACCCGGTGTCGGCCTACGGCGGCGTGATCGCGGCGAACCGGCCGATCACCCGCGAGGCCGCCGAGCAGATCGCCGAGGTGTTCACCGAGGTCGTGCTCGCGCCGGACTTCGAGGACGAGGCGCTGGACGTGCTCAAGCGCAAGAAGAACGTGCGCCTGCTGAAGCTGCCCGCGCTGACCGACGCCGACCCGATCGAGTTCCGCCCGATCTCCGGCGGGGTGCTCGTGCAGACCGTCGACCGGATCGACGCGCCCGGCGACTCGCCGGCGAACTGGACGCTGGCCACCGGCGAGGCCGCCGACGCCGACACGCTGGCGGACCTGGTGTTCGCGTGGCGGGCGATCCGCGCGGTGAAGTCGAACGCGATCCTGCTGGCCAGCGGCGGTGCGACGGTCGGCGTCGGCATGGGGCAGGTCAACCGCGTCGACTCGTCCCGGCTGGCCGTGCAGCGCGCCGGTGACCGGGTCAAGGGCGCGGTCGCCGCGTCCGACGCGTTCTTCCCGTTCCCGGACGGGCTGCAGGTGCTGATCGACGCCGGCGTGAAGGCCGTCGTCCAGCCCGGCGGCTCGGTGCGGGACGCCGAGGTGATCGCGGCGGCCGAGGAGGCCGGCGTGACGCTGTACCTGACGGGCACGCGCCACTTCGCCCACTGATCGCCTGGAGGCGGGTGGCGGTCCTGGTGATCGTCACCCGCTCGTCGCCGGGGTGGACGTCCACGAGCAGTTCGCTGCGCCGCCCCATGTCTTCGCCCTGCACGATCGTGAGGCGTCGGGGTTCGGCGACCTTACCGAGGGCCTAGAGGTAGCCGCCGAAGGCCGTGACCGTCGCGCCCGTCGCCGGTCCTCGAGCGCCGCCGCTGGTCCGGAGCGTGATCCGGGTTGGCGGCGCAGCAGGGGCACGGTAGGCGGTATTATCATACCGTCCAAACAATACCGTTCCCTGAACAAGAGGTACCCGTGATCGAACTGAAGACGCCTGCGGAGATCGACCGCATGCACGTGACCGGGCGTTTCGTGGCCGAGGTGCTCACCGAGGTCGGCCGGCTCGCCGACGTGGGCGTCAACCTCCTGGACCTGGAGCACCACGTCCGCGGCATGATCAAGCGGCGCGGCGCCGAATCCTGCTACTGGGACTACGCCCCGTCCTTCGGCAAGGGCCCGTTCCGCAACGTCATCTGCCTGTCGGTCAACGACGCCGTCCTGCACGGCCTGCCGCACGACTACACGCTGCGTGACGGCGACGTGCTCACCGCGGACCTCGCGGTGAGCATCGACGGCTGGGCGGCCGACTCGGCGCGCACGGTCGTCGTCGGGACGGCCGCCGAGGAGGACCTGCGGATCATCCGCGCCACCGAGGAGGCGCTGGAGGCCGCGATCGAGGCAGCTCGCCCTGGCAACCGCCTCGGCGACATCTCGGCGGCGATCGGGTCCGTGGCCGAGGCGTACGGCTACCCGGTGAACACCGAGTTCGGTGGTCACGGCATCGGCCGCACCATGCACGAGGACCTCCACGTCCCCAACAAGGGCCGTCCGGGCCGCGGCTTGAAGCTCCGGCCCGGCCTGACACTGGCGCTCGAACCGTGGTTCGCGCGCACGACCGACCGCATCGTCCACGACCCCGACGGCTGGACCATCCGGTCGGCCGACGGCTCCCGCACGGCGCACTCCGAGCACACGGTCGCCATCACCGAGGACGGCCCGCTGGTGCTCACGCGGCGTGACGCGGAGGACCGCGCCTCGACTTGACATCGCACAGGTGTTCGAGGCAAACTAGGCGCATCGAACAGTAGTTCGAACAGTCGCCGGCTTCCCCACGGTGACGTCCGCAGGTTCTCGCAGGCGCGTCGTGGGGAGGTGGCATGTCGGTCGCGACACTGGCAGCTCTGCCCGGGGTGAGCACGGCGAGCGGGGTGGCCGCCGCGGCGGAGCACGCCCAGCTGACCGGGCGTGTCCTGCCGGTGCTGCCGGAGTTGCGCCGCCTGCTGCCGTCGGCGGGCCTGCGGCGCGGGAGCACGATCGCGGTGCGCGGATCGACGTCGTTGCTCCTGGCGCTGCTGGCCGAGGCGACGGCGACCGGATCGTGGGCCGCGGCGGTGGGGATGCCGGACCTCGGTCTGGTGGCCGCCGCGGAACTCGGGGTCGAGGTGAGCCGGCTCGCGCTGGTGCCGCGGCCAGGGGCCGAGTTCGCCGCGGTCACCGGCGCGCTGCTGGACGGGGTGGACGTGGTGGCGGTCGCCGCTCGGGGCGCGGCGCCGCAGGAGGCACGGCGTCTTTCGGCGCGGGCACGGCACCGGGGCGCCGTGCTGCTCTCCCTCGGGCCGTGGCCCGGCGCCGAGGTGGAGCTGAACTGCGTGGCCGGCCGCTGGGCCGGTCTCGAAGGCGGGCACGGGTACCTGCGTGAGCGGCGGGTCCGTGTCCAGGGTGCCGGCCGGGGCGCGGCGACGCGTCCCCGGCGGGCGGATCTGCTGCTGCCGGGGTCTGCGGGGGCCCCGGCAGCAGCACCCGAGCCGGTGCTCGAACTGGCCAGGGAGGTGGGCTGATGCGCGCCGATCTTCCGGGGACGAGCGCCGTTGCTTCGGGCCACGGGCCGGGGCGCGCAGGCGGCTCGGGGACGGCGGTGGCGCGGCGCGGCGCCACCAGCACGGTGGCCCGGCGCGGGAGGTGCGCCGGGCCGCGAGTGCCACGCTCGCCGATGCCGGCATCGGCGTGGGGTGTCCTGGCACGGCCGGGGTACCGCACCGGCGCGAGGAGCGCGGCATGTCCACAGTAGACAAACCACCGCGCATGCTGGTCCTCTGGTGCCCGGACTGGCCCGCGGTCGCCGCGTGCCTGGCCGACGGCACGCCCCTGCACCTGCCTGCCGCGGTGTTCCACGCCAACCGCGTCGTCGCGTGCACCGCCGTCGCCAGGGCGGCGGGCATCCGGCGCGGCATGCGCCGCCGGGACGCGCAGTCCCGCTGTCCCGAACTCCAGGTCTTCGGCCCGGACGAGGACCGCGACGCGCGCCTCTTCGAGCCGGTCGCGGCCGCCGTGGAGGAGCTGGTCGTCGGGGTCGAGGTGGTCCGCCCCGGCCTGGTCGCGGTGCCCGCCGACGGCGCGTCCGGCTACTTCGGCGGCGAGCTGCGCCTCGCGGAACTGCTCGTCGAGCACGTCTCCCACCAGGTGGAGTGCCAGATCGGCATCGCCGACGGCTTGTTCGCCGCGACGCTGGCCGCCCACCGGTCCCGCATCGTCGACCGCGACCGGGCCGCCGACTTCCTCGCGCCCCTGCCGGTCGACGAGCTGGACCAGCCGGCCGCCGACCGCGCCGAGCTGGTGGACCTGTTGCGCCGCCTGGGTTTGCGCACGCTCGGCGCGTTCGCCGACCTCGCCGAACGGGACGTCGCCGCGCGGTTCGGACGCGCCGGCATGATTGCGCACCGGCTGGCGCGCGGCCTCGACGAGCGGCCACCGCACCGGCGACGGCCGCCGCCCGAGCTCACCGTCACCAAGGCCTTCGACCCGCCGCTGGACCGCGTCGACGCCGCGGCGTTCATGGCCCGCACCCTCGCCGAGCGGTTCCACGGCGGCCTGGCCCGGCACGGCCTGGCCTGCACGCGCCTCGGCATCTACGCCACCACCGAGAACGGCGAGGAACTGAGCCGCGTGTGGCGGTGCGCGGAACCGCTGACGCCGCAGGGCATCGCGGACCGCGTGCGCTGGCAGTTCGAAGGCTGGCTGCGCGCCGCGCCCGGCGAACGGCCCAGCGCCGGGGTGGAGCGGCTGCGGCTGGCGCCCGAGGAGACCGTCGAGGGGCACTCGCTGCAGCTGGGGCTGTGGCAGGAGGGCCTGCGCGGCCTGTCCGACGAGACCACCGAGCGGGCCGGCCGCGCGCTGGTGCGGGTGCAGGGCCTGCTCGGCCCGGACAGCGTCTTCACCGCGGTGCTCGACGGCGGCCGCGGTCCGGCCGAGCGCGTCCGGCTGGTGCCGTGGGGCGACCCGCGGACCCCGCAGAGCCCGCCGGACGTGCCGTGGCCGGGCCGGCTGCCCGCGCCGTCCCCGGCCACGGTCTACGCGCAGCCGCTGCCCGCGCGCGTCCTCGACGCCTCGGGCGCGGAGGTGCACATCACGCGGCGGCGCGAGCTTTCCGCGCCACCGCACCGGGTTTCGGTGGGCGACGGCCCGCCGCGGGAGGTCCTGGACTGGGCAGGCCCGTGGCTGGTCGACGCGCACTGGTGGACGCCGGGTGGCGACGGGGTGCGCACCCGGGTGCAGGCCGTGCTGGCCGGGGAACCGGAAACGGCGGTCCTGCTGACGAGAGTGGGCGGATCGAGTCCGCATTGGACAGTGGAGGGAGTGTACGACTGATGGACGACGAGTACTTCCGGGACCTGCAGCACTGGCTGGCCCTGCCGCGCAAGGTGGTCGAGTCGCTCGACCCGGTCGAGGACGAGCAGATGCTGCTGCCGATCCCGGTGCCGCGCCGCCCGGTGGACTGATGGGCTTCAACAACCCGCCCGTCCCCTGGGAGGAGCTGGAGCGCAGGCTGGCGGGCAAACCGGCGACGGCCGACGGCGGGGACAGCCCCGCCTGGAGCCGGAAACGGGAGGGCTACGTCCGGCCGAGCACCGTCGAGGCCCCACGCGGCGACGACCACGCGGGCGGGCGGCGCCGGGTGCCCTACGCCGAGCTGCACTGCCACTCCAACTTCAGCTTCCTGGACGGCGCGAGCCACCCCGAGGAGCTGGTCGAGGAGGCGGCGCGGCTGGGGCTCGACGCGATCGCGCTCACCGACCACGACGGCATGTACGGCGTGGTGCGGTTCGCCGACGCGGCGCGCGACCTGGGCGTGCGCACGGTGTTCGGCACCGAGCTGAGCTTCGGCCTGTCCGGCCCGCAGAACGGCGTCGCCGACCCGGAGGGCGAGCACCTGCTCCTGCTCGCCAAGCAGCAGGACGGTTACGCCGCCCTGTGCCGGGCGATCACCGCGGGTCAGCTCGCCGGGCACGACCACGCCGCGTCGGCGGACCGGGCCGAGAAGGGCCGCCCGGTGTACGACCTGGACGCCGTCGCGAGCGAGGTCGCGGGCAAGGTCGTGGTGCTCACCGGCTGCCGCAAGGGCGCGGTCCGGAAAGCGCTGGCCCGCGGCGGCCCGGAGGCGGCGGGGCAGGAGCTGCGGCGGCTCCGCGAGAGGTTCGAGAGCGTGTACGTCGAGCTGACCGACCACGGCTACCCCGAGGACGGGGTGCACAACGACGTCCTCGCCGCGCTGGCCGCCGAGCAGGGCCTGCCGACCGTCGCCACCACCGCCGCCCACTACGCCACCCCGGACCGGGGACGGTTGGCCGGCGCGATGGCCGCGATCCGCGCCCGACGCGGCCTCGACGACATGGCGGGCTGGCTGCCCGCGTCCGGCATGTCGTTCCTGCGGTCCGGCGAGGAAATGGCGCAGCGGTTCGCCCGCTACCCCGGCGCGGTGCAGCGGGCCGCGCTGCTCGGGCTGGAGTGCGCCTTCGACCTGAAGCTGGTCGCGCCGGAACTGCCGCCCTACGACGTCCCCGCCGGCTACACCGAAGCGTCCTTCCTGCGCGAGGAGGTCTACCGCGGCGCCGCGCACCGCTACCGCGACCGGCCGGAGGCGCTGGACCAGATCGAGCACGAGCTGCGGATCATCGAGCAGCTGGGCTTCCCCGGCTACTTCCTCATCGTCTGGGACATCGTCGAGTTCTGCCGCCGCAACAACATCCTGTGCCAGGGCCGCGGCTCGGCGGCGAACTCCGCGGTCTGCTACGCGCTCGGCATCACCAAGGTCGACTCGGTGCGCTGGAAACTGCTGTTCGAGCGCTTCCTCGCGCCGGACCGGGACGGCTACCCGGACATCGACCTGGACATCGAATCCGACCGCCGCGAGGAGGTGATCCAGTACGTCTACCGCAAGTACGGGCGACTGTGCACCGCGCAGGTGGCGAACGTGATCACCTACCGCGCCAAGTCCGCGATCCGGGACGCGGCAAGGGCTTTCGGGTACTCGCCCGGCCAGCAGGACGCGTGGAGCAAGCAGATCGACCGCTGGGGCCCGCTGCACGACACCAAGGACGACACCGATCACGACATCCCGCTGCCGGTGCTGCAGGTGGCCGCCGCGCTGGAGGACTTCCCGCGTCACCTGGGCATCCACTCCGGCGGCATGGTGATCTGCAACCGGCCGGTGAGCGAGGTGTGCCCGATCGAGTGGGCGCGCATGGCCGACCGCAGCGTGCTGCAGTGGGAGAAGGACGACTGCGCCTCCGTCGGCCTGGTCAAGTTCGACCTGCTCGGCCTCGGCATGCTCTCCGCGGTGCACTACATGCTCGACCTGGTGCGCGAGTTCGAGGGCGTCGAGGTCGACCTCGCGAACCTGGACCTGGAGGACCAGGAGGTCTACCGGATGCTGCAGCGCGCGGACGCGATCGGCGTGTTCCAGGTGGAGAGCCGGGCGCAGATGGCGACTCTGCCGCGGCTGAAGCCGAAGACGTTCTACGACCTGGCGATCGAGGTCGCACTCATCCGGCCCGGCCCGATCCAGGGCGGCTCGGTGCACCCCTACATTCGGCGTGCCACGAAGAAGGAGAAGTGGCGGCACGACCACCCGCTGCTGTCCAACGCGCTGGACAAGACCTTGGGGGTGCCGCTGTTCCAGGAGCAGATGATGCAGATCGCCCTGGACGTCGCGAACTTCACCGCCGCCGAGGCCGACGAGCTGCGGCACGCGATGGGCTCGAAGCGGTCCACGCGGAAGATGGAGCGGCTGCGGGAACGGTTCTACGAGGGCGCCCGGCGCAACGGCCTCGACGACGAGCTGATCGCGCGGATCTTCCACAAGCTGATGGCGTTCGCCAACTTCGGCTTCCCGGAGAGCCACGCGCTGAGCTTCGCCTACCTGGTGTTCGCCAGCGCCTACTTCAAGCGCTACCACCCGGCGGCGTTCTGCGCGGCGCTGCTGCGGGCCCAGCCGATGGGGTTCTACTCGCCGCAGTCGCTGGTCGCCGACGCCCGCCGGCACGGCATCACGGTGCACGGCCCGGACATCAACGCGAGCCTGCCGCACGCGACGCTCGAACCCGGGGATTCCGGGTTGGCGGTGCGGATCGGGCTGGCCACGGTGCGGATGATCGGGCAGAAGCTCGCCGAGGAGATCGTCGCGGAACGGCAGCGGGGCGGGGCGTTCGCCGACATGGCCGACCTGGCGCGGCGCGTGCGGCTGACCACGCCGCAGATCGAGGCGCTGGCCACGGCGGGGGCGTTCGGCCGGTTCGGCGAGATCGGCGGCGACCGGCGGCGCGCGTTGTGGGCGGCCGGGGCGGTGGCGCAGGAACGGCCGGAGAAGCTGCCGGTCACGCTGGCCGGGGCGCACGCGCCGACGCTGCCCGGCATGGACCACATCGACGAGGCGGTGGCCGACGTGTGGGCGACCGGGTTGTCGCCGGACAGCTTCCCGACGGAGTTCATCCGCGAGCGGCTGGACGCGCTGGGCGTGGTGCCCGCCGGAAAACTGATGGACGTCGAAGACGGCGCCCGGGTACTGATCGGCGGAGCGGTGACGCACCGCCAGCGCCCGGCGACCGCAGGCGGGGTCACGTTCCTGAACATCGAGGACGAGACGGGGATGGTCAACGTCGTGTGCAGCGCCGGGTTGTGGCGCCGGTACCACCGGGTGGCGCGGGGCAGCGCGGCGATGCTGATCCGCGGGGTGATCGAACGGGCGGACGGGGTGGTGAGCGTGCGCGCGGACCGGTTGCAGCACCTGTCGATGCGGGTGCCGTCGAAGTCGCGGGACTTCCGGTGAACGGCCTGCCGATCACCGACGCGCGCGGGAACACCCTGGTCAGCGTGCGGTTCGGGGTCTCGACGGATCCCGCGGTGCCGATGCCGCTCGCGCTGGTGGTCGTCGAGGTGGACGACCGCGTGCTGCTGGTGTTCGACCGGCGGCGCGGGCAGTGGGAGCTGCCCGGCGGGATGATCGAACCGGGGGAGACGTCGCACCACGCCGCGGTCCGGGAATTGGCCGAGGAGACCGGGATCGTGGTGAGCGGCCTGCGGTTCGCCGCGGTGGCCCGGTTCGTGCTGAGCGATCCGGTGCGCCGCGAGTACGCCGCGGTCTACCGGACGGGGTTCGCGACCGAGCCCGCGGTGACCCCGCAGGAGGACGAGGTGTCCGCGATCGCGTGGTGGAACCCCCGCACGCCCCTGCTGCGCGACCAGGGCGTGCTGGACGCCGAGATCGCCCGGCGCGTCACCGGGTTGCGCTGAGGGCACGGACCGCGGCGGTCTCCTCCCGCCACACCAGGCTCCACTCCACCGGCGGCGCGTCCGAGAACGGCACGAACGCCAGGTTCGGGCGCGCGAAGTAACGCGTCGCGTGCTCGGCGAGCGGGCTGATGCCCTCACCGGCTTCCACAGCGAGGAACAGTTCCTGGATCGTCCCGGGCGCGGGCCCGAGTTCGATGGGACGGCCCGCGGGCGTGGTCCACGGCAGCCGTGGCGGCCAGAGGGCGCGGAGCACGGTGTCGCGGGCGAGGTCCTCCAGCGACACGGATTTCCGGCGGGCGAACGGGTGTTTCGCCGCCACCGCCAGCACCAGCGGCTCGGTGTGCACCACGACCTCGGGATCCGGCAGCAGCGTGACCAGCGCGTCGACCTCGCCGTCCCGCAGTGACCGCAGGGGATCGTCGAACGCGGCTTCCTTGATCTGGACGCGGAAACCCTGTGCGCGGACGGTTTCCAGCCGGTCCGCGATGAGGTCGGCCACCGCGGGTGCCGCGAAACCCAGGCGCAGCACGGTGTTCCGTTCGCGGCCGGCTGCCCTGGCTCGCTCGAACGCCTCCTGGATCTGCTGGTGGGCGGGCGCGACCTCGTCCCGCAGCCGCTGTCCGATGGCGGTCAGGGCGACCCGGCGGCTCGTCCGGTCGAACAGGCGCGCGCCGATGCGCCGTTCCAGCGCGCGGATCGTCTGGCTGACCCGCGCCTGCGAGACGCGCAGCAGCTCGGCCGTGCGGCCGAAGTGCAGTTCCTCGGCGAGCACCAGGAAGATCTCGATGTCCCGCCGCTCCACATCCATAACACCCAGGTTATCGATCGAGCCTGGTTTTGTCGTTGGTCGCCGCGCTCGAGACGGCGAGAGTGGAGGCATGAACCTGATCCGCGCCACCGAAGCCGAAGTCCTCGCCGACGCCCCGGGCAGCCGCATCACGCTGCTCACCGACACGGACACGCTGACCAGCAACCGCGCGACGTTCGAGCCCGGCGCCACCGGCGCGCCGCCGCACTTCCACACCAAGGCCACCGAGGTCTTCTTCGTGCTGAGCGGCCGCCTGGACGTCCTGCTCGACGAGGAGGTGGTCACCCTCGGCGAAGGCGACTTCCTCACCGTGCCGCCGCGGGTGCCGCACGCGTTCGCGCCCGCGGCCGGGTCTCCCGCGGACGTGCTCGTCACGTTCACGCCCGGGATGGACCGGTTCGACTACTACCGGCTGCTGGACCGGGTCAACCGCGGCGAGGCGGACCCGCGGGAGATCCGGGAATCGCAGGAGCGCTACGACAACCACTACGTCGACAGCCCGGTCTGGCGGGTGTGATTAGCTCGCCGGATGGAGATCGCCGAGGACTACCGGGACGCCGTGCTGCCGGGGACGACGTGGGAGAAGCGGCAGTTCAGCCGGTGCGACTTCAGCGGCGCCGACCTGCGCCGGCTGGTCACGCAGGGCTGCACGTTCGACGAGTGCGACTTCTCGGGCGCGGATCTGGGGGAGTCCCGGCACCAGGCCTCGGCGTTCCGGTCGTGCGTGTTCGACCGGACGGTGCTGGCGGACAGCACGTGGAGCGCGTGCTCGTTGCTCGGATCGTCCTTCGTGGACGGTGGGTTGCGCGGAATGTCCGTGCGGGACAGCGATTTCTCGCTGGCCAACTTCAGCCGGGCGAACCTGCGGCGCCGGTCGCTGTCCGGGTTGCGGTTCCGGGAGGCCAGTTTCGTGGACGCGAACCTGGCCGAGGCCGACCTGCGGGACAGCGACTTCCGCGGCGCCCGGTTGGGCGGCGCGGACCTGACCGGCGCCGACCTGCGTGGCGCCAAGCTCGACGCGAACGCCTTGGTGCAGGCGAAACTGCGCGGCGCGCGGGTCGACCTGGAGACGGCGATCGCCTTCGCCGCGGCGCACGGCCTGGTGGTCGACTGACCCCGGGCCGCGCGCCGGGCTGGAGCTGGGGCGTGTTTCGGAGGTGAACCGCCCACCCGTCACCCACCACTGCCCTCAACGGTCACGCTGCGCGTGGCGGCGCACGGCCTGGTGGTCGACTGACCCCGGGCCGCGCGCCGGGCTGGCGTCAGTCGATCGGCGGTTCGCCCGGGTCGAGCTCGATCAGGTCGCCCGAGGCGAGCAGGTCCTCGATCGACGCGGGCAGCAGGTACGCCGCACCGCCGCCGGGCTGGTTGAACCACGGGATCGCGACGCCGGCGAGCGCCTCGATCGGCCGCTGCACCCGGTACACGTGGTACGGGCGGGTCACCCACTCCGGCACCAGCGAGCGCTCCTCGAACGGGGTCCCGGCCGCGTAGGTCAGGTTGCCGTTCGGGCCGCCGAAGCGGTCGAGTTCGCTGCCCGCGGGCAGTTCGCGCATCTCCTTGCCGCGGAACAGCGTCAGCGGCGGCTCGCCGGGCAGCGGCTGGATCGGCCACTGCTGGTTGCCGCCACCGGAGGCCGCCGAGGCCGTGGCCGCCGCGGGGGCGGGCGCGGCCGGTTCGACCCGTCGCGGCGGCGGTTCGCGTCGCGGCGGGGCGGGCGGGGGCGGCGCGACCGGGGGCGCGGCCAGCACCGTGGGCGGCCCGGCCGGGTCCGGTTCGTCGAGGCGGTCGGTGAGGGTGCGCTGCGGGAGGTCGTGCCGCTGCGGCTCGGCCGGTTCCTGGGCCGGGGTGAGCGGCACCTCGGTGGCGTCCATCTCCGGCCGTGCCGGCGGTGTGGTGCGGCCGCCCGGGTTGAGCAGCAGCTTGCCGAGCATGAACGCGGCGGCGTCGTCGGCGTCGCCGAAGACCGCGGGGCTCGTCAGGGCCTCGTCGTACCAGCCGACGCGCCAGCCGTCGTCGACCTTCTCGAGGCTCCAGCCGTGCTCGGCCGGTTCGCCGATGCGGTAGGCCCCGTCCGGAACCCCGAGGTCGGCGAGCTTGGAGCGCAGGTTGTCCAGAGCCGGCTCGACCGGACCGGACGGCTTCGGCTCGGCCGGGCCGGGCGGCGGGGACACCGGGCGGGCCAGCATGGTCGGCGGACCGTCACTCGAGGGCCGCCCCCCGCGCGGCGCCTGCCCCGCGAACGCCCTGGAGCCACCGCGCGGATCGCCACCCCGCTCGAAGCCCGGACGCCCCTCGACGGAGCGGCCATCCGCGCCGGGGGGAGTGTCCTGCTGGTCGTCGTGTCCGGTGAAGGCGCGCTGGTCGGGGCCTTCGTGGCTGGTGAAGGCGCGCTGATCAGGGCTTTCCTGGCCGGTGAAGCCGCCTTGGTCGGGGCCCTCGTGCCCGGCGAAGCCGCGCTGGTCAGGGCTTTCGGGGCTGGTGAAGCCGCGTTGGTCGGGGCCCTCGTGCCCGGTGAAGGCGCGCTGGTCGGGACCCTCGTGGCCGACGAAGGCGCGGCCCTCGCGGCCCTCGGGGCCTTCGGGACCGGCGAAGCCGCGCTGGCCGCGGCCCTCCGGAGCCTCCTGGCCGAAGCCCTCGGAACGGCGGGCGTCCAACCCCGCCGCGGGCACCTGGCCGGGGGCTTGCCCCTCCGGGCCGAAGCGCTCCGTGCCGCGGGGGCCGCGTCCCTCGGGAGCTTCCTGACCGAAGCGCTCCGCGCCGGCGAAGCCGTGCTGGCCGCGCCCCTCGGGCGCTACTTGGCCGTAGCCGCGCGATTCCGGCCCTTCCTGGCGTGCGAAGCCGTGCTGGCCGCGCCCCTCGGGTGCTTCCTGGCCGAAGGCGCGCGATTCCGGCCCTTCCTGGCCTGCGAAGCCGTGCTGGCCGCGCCCCTCGGGCGCTTCCTGGCCGAAGCCGCGGGACTCGGGTCCGGTGCCGTGCCCTTCCTGGCCGAAGCCGCGGGACTCGGGGCCGGCAAGACCGTGCTGGCCACGGCCCTCGGGCGCCTCCTGGCCGAAGCCCCGGGGTTCCGGCCCGGCGCCACGGCCTTCCTGGCCGAAGGCGCGGGGTTCGGGACCGCTGCCCCGCCCTTCCGGACCGTCCTGGCCGAAGCCAGGGCCGGCGAGTCCCTCCTGGCCGGGGATGCCTTCAGAGCCGGCCTGGCCGAAGCGTTCCTGCCCCCGCGCTTCCGGTCCGGGGCGTTCCTGCGGCAGCCCACGGCCCTCCGGGGCTTCCTGTCCGAAGCGCTCCGGCCCGCGAGCCTCGGGGGTGAGCCCATGCCCTTCCGGCCCCTCCGGGCCGGCGAAGCCACGCGCCTCCGGTCCCTCCGGGCCGGCGAAGCCACGCGCCTCCGGTCCCTCCGGACCGGCGAAGCCACGCGCCTCCGGTCCCTCCGGACCGGCGAAGCCACGCGCCTCCGGTCCCTCTGGACCGGCGAAGCCGCGCCCCTCCGGACCGGCGAAGCCGCGCCCCTCCGGGCCGAAGCCACGCGCTTCCGCGCCCTCGGCGCCGAAGCCACGCGCCTCCGCACCCTCCGGGCCGGCACCGCGACCCTCGGCACCAGCCGCACCACGCGCCTCAGCGCTTTCCTGCGCGGCGTACGCCTCGCGGCCGTCCCAGCCCCGGCCCTCCGTGGGCTCCTCGTCGGCGGCCGAACCGTCCCGCGGCTCCCAGGTCGGCTCCCACGGCCGGTCTTCCGCAGCCCCTTCGGCACCACGCGCAGCCCCTTCAGCACCACGCGGCGAGTCCGTGAACGCCTCGCGCGCGTCCCAGCTGCGGGTTTCGTCCCCGGTCTCCTCGGCGGGCTCCGGCTCGGCGTCCTTCACCGCCGGCTGCACCAGCATGGTCGGCGGCCCGGCGTCGGGGTCGATCACCGGTGTCAGCGTGGTCGGCTGCTCAACCGGCTCCGCCTCAACAGCGGGAGCGGGCTCGGCGGGCGGCGGCGCGGCCTGCTCCGGCACCCGGCGCGGCGGCTGCGCGGGACCGCGGTTCAGGTACGCCCCCGCGGCCTGCACGGTCTGCTCCGGCACCTCCGGCAGCGTGTGCCCGGCCGCGGCGATGTGCGCGACCAGCTCGGCCTCCGGCGCGACGCCGTACTCCTGCAGGTAGTAGTTGACCGCGGCGGGCCAGATCCACACGCCGTCGGTGTGGAAGGCCACCGGCACGGTCGCGGCGGGCTGCTGCGCCAGCCGGTCCAGGTCGAACCCGCGCTCGGCGCGCACGACCGGCGCGTTGTTCAGGTACTCGAGCACCCGCTGCTGCTCGTCGGCGTCCAGCTCGGGACGGTTGAGCACCGGGCGGCCGTTCGGCTCGTGGCCGTCGAAGATCCGGGCGATCCGGAAGCGCGGACCGGGCTGCTCGGGCGCCAGGCCTGCCATGCGGCGCATCAGCCACTCCGGCACGTTGTCCTCGGAGCGGGGGAACATCCGCAGCTCGTCGGCGTAGGCCTGCGGCGGGGGCATCAGGTCCCACCGCGGCTCGTCGCGGTCGTACTCCAGGTTGTAGCTCGATGGGTGGTCGAGCTGGTAACGCGCGTTGAACCAGGTGCCGCGGCCCTCGCGGTACATCCCGGCCCGCAACCGGCCGAACAGCGTGGCGATGTCGTGGGTGGCCATCCACTCCTGGGCCGACCCGTCTTCGAGGAGCACCTCACCGGACAGCTCGTGGTAGCGGCCGACCGCCCGGTAGGTCGCGGTCACCCGCCGCCAGTCCCGCGGAGCGGCCCGCAGCAGGGCCAGTCCGATCTGCTTGACCAGGGTGTCCTGCTCGGTCGCGTTCAGCTGGGTCGTCGGTTGCGCCACCAGGCCATTTTGACTGGTCACTGATCCGATTGCACACCACCCGCACCAATAGGGGCAATGACCAGTGCAGATACATCAATCGAGGTACTAAGCGTTTCAGCGGCACTACCCATAGTGTCCTCCGCCGTCCTCGCGTGAGGCCCCGTTCATTCCTTTGCCAGAATGGTGACCGTGACTGCGACGGTTCTCGACGGCAAAGCGACCAAGAACGCCATCTTCGAAGAGCTCAAGCCGCGGGTGGCCGCCCTGGCCGAGCGGGGCGTGACGCCCGGGCTGGGAACCGTCCTGGTCGGCGACGATCCCGGCTCGCACTCGTACGTGCGGATGAAGCACGCGGACAGCGCGAAGATCGGGGTCAACTCGATCCGCCGCGACCTGCCCGCCGACATCAGCCAGGACAAGCTCGAAGCCGTCATCGACGAGCTCAACGCCGACCCGGCCTGCCACGGCTATATCGTCCAGCTCCCGCTGCCCAAGCACCTCGACGCGTGCCGGATCCTGGAGCGCATCGCGCCGGAGAAGGACGCCGACGGCCTCGCCCCGGTCAGCCTCGGGCGGCTGGTGCTCAACGAGGCAGGCCCGCTGCCCTGCACCCCGTACGGGATCCTCGAGCTGCTCAAGCGCCACGACGTGCCCATCGCGGGCGCGAACGTCACGGTCGTCGGCCGCGGCGTCACCGTGGGCCGCACGATGGGCCTGCTCCTGACCCGCCGCAGCGAGAACGCCACCGTGACCCTGTGCCACACCGGCACCAGGGACCTGGCGGCCGAGGTCAAGCGGGCGGACATCGTGATCGCCGCGGCCGGGGTGCCGCACCTGATCAAGCCGGACATGGTCAAGCCTGGCGCCGCGGTGCTGGACGTCGGCGTCTCGCACGTCGACGGCAAGCTCACCGGCGACGTGGACCCGGCGGTCGCCGAGGTCGCCGGGTGGCTGTCGCCCAACCCCGGCGGGGTCGGCCCGATGACCAGGGCGATGCTGGTCACCAACGTCGTCGAGGCGGCCGAGCGTGCACTCGCCACGGCGTAACCGCGCGGCCGTCCTGGAGCAGGTCCCGTTCCTGCTCGTGATGCTGCTGGTGGCGGTCGCGGGCGTGCGGATCTGGCAGTACCACTGGCGGCAGGGCGCCGCGATCATCGGCGGCGCCCTGCTCGTGGCGGCGATCCTGCGGGCCGTCCTGCCGGGCGTGCGGGCAGGCCTCCTGGCCATCCGCGGCCGCCCGGTGGACGTCCTCAGCTACGCCGGGCTCGGCGTGCTCATCCTCTTCCTGGCCTTCACGATCACCGACGGGCCGTTCGGCACCTGAGTCAGGCCTCGGCCATCGCCGGAGTCCGCGTGGCCTCCTCGCGGCGGTCCAGCGAGCCGGACACCACGGCGATCGTCAGGCCCACGATGGCCAGCCCCGCGCCGACCCAGTTCGGCGAGACCAGGCCGAGCCCGCCCGCGATCACCAGGCCGCCGAGGTAGGCGCCGATCGAGTTGGCGACGTTGAAGGCGGACTGCACCGCGGCGGACACCATCGACGGCGCGCCACCGGCCTTGACCATGACGCGGGTCTGCATCATCGGGCCGATCATGAACCCGGCGACGCCGACCAGGAAGATCGTGATCGCCGCGCCGACCTTGTTGTGCGCGGTGACCGTGAAGACCGCGAGCACCGCGGCCAGCGCGAGCAGCGCCACGTACAGGCTCGGCATCAGCGCCTTGTCGGCCAGCCGCCCGCCGAGCAGGTTGCCGATCGTCATCCCGACACCGGCCAGCGCGAGCAGCAGCGTCACCGCCTGCGGGTCGTAGCCGGCGACGTCGGTCATCATCGGCGTCACGTAGGACAGGCAGGCGAACACGCCGCCCAGCCCGAACGTGACGATCGCCAGGGCCAGCCACACCTGCGGGCGGCGGAACGCGCCCAGCTCACCGCGCAGGGAGGGGGACTCGGGGCGGCCCTGGTGCGGCACGAGCTTCGCGATCGCCAGGACGGCGACCAGTCCGATCACCGCGACCACGGCGAACGTGGCACGCCAGCCGACCTGCTGGCCGAGCAGCGTGCCCAGCGGCACGCCGACGACGTTGGCCAGGGTCAGGCCGAGGAACATCAGCGACACGGCCTTCGCGCGGTCGCCTGGCTTGACCAGGCTCGACGCCACGACCGCCCCGGCGCCGAAGAACGCGCCGTGCGGCAGTCCGGCGAGGAACCGGAAGACCACGCCGAACTCCTGGTTCGGCGCGACGGCGAACAGCAGGTTGCCCGCCGTGAACAGCGCCATCATCGCCAGCAGCATCGTCTTGCGCGGCAGCCGGACGGCGACCGCCGTCAGCAGCGGCGCGCCGACGACGACACCGAGAGCGTAGGCGGAGATGAGGTGACCGGCGGTCGGGATGTCCACCCCGAACGTCGCGGCCGTCTGCGGAAGGACACCCATCATGACGAATTCCGTGGTGCCGATACCGAAGGCACCGACGGCGAGCGCGAGCAGCGCGATGGGCACGGTTCTCCTCTCCAGGGTCGTCTGCATCGATACAGTCAACGGACATGAATAAGGACAGCCCATCGCCGTCCATGGCGGCACGAGCTGTCCCTCGACCAGTGTCAACCAGGCGGGAGCCCGATGTCATCCCGCCGGCCGGGTGACCATGACCACGTGCGCGGCCCGGTCAGGCGTTGTGCTCCTGCTTGTCGTGACTGACCTCGCAGTCCGAGCCGGGGAAGATCAGGCCTTCGTGGCCGTCGGCGAAGCGCACGAGGTAGGGCGGCCCGCCGTTCTCCCCGCGGACTTCGACGATCTCACCGCGCTGCTCGGCCGCTCCGACGGTGCGACCGTGGACGAGGATCCGGTCTCCTACGGCTGCGTGCATCACCGACCACCTCCCGCGAAACCAGGGTAAATCGGGCGCGGGGCAATTGTCACTGGACCGGGAATTGATCAAGTTGCCGGGTTTCCGGGAGGCGAGCAGGCTTCCATTCATCCCGATGCGAAAAAGGAGTTCTGGCGATGGCTAGCTGTGTGGTCTGTGGAAACGACTACTGGATGTCCTTCGAGGTCCGGACGGTCAGCGGGGACACCTACACGTTCGACAGCATCGAATGCGCGGCGCAGAAGATCGCGCCGTCGTGCGAGCACTGCGGGTGCCGGATCCTCGGGCACGGCGCCGAGGTCGAGGGCCGGTTCTTCTGCTGCGCGCACTGCGCGCGGGAGAGCGGTTCGGGACTGGGCGCCGAAATCCGCGACACGGTCGGCGCCCACCCCGGCTGATCAGTTCTTCGCGGCGGCCTTGGCGGCTTTCTTGAAGGCGCGGACCTCGGCGAGCGTTTCCGGGCTGACGACGTCGGCGATGGAGCGGCGCGAGCCCTCTTCGCCGTACGCGCCGGAGGCCTCCCGCCAGCCCTCGGGCTGGACCCCGCGCTGCTTGCCGAGCAGGGCGAGGAAGATCCGCGCCTTCTGGTCGCCGTAGCCGGGCAGCTCCTTGAGGCGGCGCAGGACCTCCTTGCCGTCCGGCTTGCCCTGCTTCCAGATCCGGTCGGTCTTGCCGTCGTAGTGCTCGACGATGTGGTTGGCGAGCGCGTGCACGCGGCGCGCCATCGAGCCGCCGTAGCGGTGGATCGCCGGCGGGGTCACGCACAGCTCGACGAACTCGTCGAGGTCGGACTCGGCGATCTTGCGCACGTCGAAGCCGTCCATGCGGTCGGCGATCTTCTTGGGCCCGATGAACGCGGTCTCCATCGCGATCTGCTGATCCAGGAGCATCCCGGTGAGGAGGGCGAACGGGTCCTCGGAGAGGAGCTTGTCCGCGTCGGCGTCACCGGTGAGACGGAGCTTCTTCGGCATGGGCCCATGGTCGCACCCGTGCCCGTCAGCGCGCACTTCCCGACCTGATCAGCGCCTCGGCGAGCGGCTCCAGCAGGCCTGGCCCGGCGTGCGGCAGGTTCAGCACGACCACGTCGACCCCGGCCCACCTCCGCGCCGTGAACCGCATGGCGGGGAACCTGCTCCGCCAGGGGCGTGACTTCTGCCACTTCGGGCCTTTGCGAGACTGAGGTACGTCACCACTTAAGGCGTTCGTCTCCTAATAGCAGTACGCTTGTACCGCATAGACGTGCTGCACAGACACGCGCAGATCCGCGAGAGGAGCACCGCGGCTCATGGCCAAGATCAAGGTCGAGGGCACCGTCGTAGAACTCGACGGCGACGAGATGACTCGCATCATCTGGAAGTTCATCAAGGACAAGCTGATCCACCCGTACCTCGACATCAACCTCGAGTACTACGACCTGGGTATCGAAGAGCGCGACCGGACCGACGACCAGATCACCGTCGACTCCGCGAACGCCATCAAGAAGCACGGCGTCGGCGTCAAGTGCGCCACCATCACGCCGGACGAGGCCCGGGTCGAGGAGTTCGGCCTGAAGAAGATGTGGCGGAGCCCGAACGGGACCATCCGCAACATCCTCGGCGGTGTCGTCTTCCGTGAGCCGATCATCATCCAGAACATCCCGCGGCTGGTCCCGGGCTGGACGAAGCCGATCATCATCGGCCGCCACGCGCACGGTGACCAGTACAAGGCCACCGACTTCAAGGTTCCCGGCCCCGGCACGGTGACCATGACGTACGTGCCCGAGGACGGCTCCGAGCCGATCGAGTTCGAGGTCGCCCGTTACCCGGAGGGTGGCGGCGTCGCGATGGGCATGTACAACTACCGGAAGTCGATCGAGGACTTCGCGCGCGCCTCGCTGCAGTACGGCCTGGACCGCGGCATGCCGGTCTACATGTCGACGAAGAACACCATCCTGAAGGCCTACGACGGCATGTTCAAGGACACCTTCCAGGAGATCTTCGAGGCCGAGTTCAAGGCCGACTTCGACGCCAAGGGCCTGACCTACGAGCACCGCCTGATCGACGACATGGTCGCCGCCTCGCTGAAGTGGGAGGGCGGCTACGTCTGGGCGTGCAAGAACTACGACGGTGACGTGCAGTCCGACACTGTGGCGCAGGGCTTCGGCTCGCTGGGCCTGATGACCTCGGTGCTGCGCACGCCGGACGGCAAGACCGTGGAGGCCGAGGCCGCGCACGGCACGGTCACCCGGCACTACCGCCAGCACCAGCAGGGCAAGCCGACCTCGACGAACCCGATCGCGTCGATCTTCGCGTGGACCCGGGGTCTCGAGCACCGCGGCAAGCTGGACGGCAACTCCGAGCTGGTCGGCTTCGCCAACAAGCTCGAGCAGGTCGTCATCGAGACCGTCGAGAGCGGCAAGATGACCAAGGATCTGGCGCTGCTCGTCGGCAAGGACCAGCCGTTCCAGACGACGGAGGAGTTCCTGGCGACCCTGGACGAGAACCTGGCGGCGAAGATCGCACAGGGCTGAGTCCGCGTTTTTCCGGCCACTGCGAGAGGCCCGGTCACCGCACGGTGACCGGGCCTCTTCTTCGTCCGCCCGCGGTCTCGGGTATGACTGCGCGGGTGCAGGTGATCCACCCCGACGACCACGTCTGGACGCTGACGCGCCGCTTCGCGCCGTGGAAGCGCGTGATCCAGCCGATGAACATCGCGTCCGGCGAGTACGACCGCTACCGCGCCGTGCGGACCGATCCGCGGCGCACACCGTCGGAGTGGCGCCAGGAGCGCCGGGAGCAGCGCAAGGCCAAGGACCGGGAGATCCGCGGCTGGGAGTGGCTCTACCTCGCGCCGCTGCTGCTGGTCGCCGGGCTCGCCGGGCAGGCGCTGGAAGCGGTCGTGGCCGGCGTGCAGCTCCTCGTCTGGCTCGTGCTCGTGCCGTTCGCGCTGCTGGAGATGCTCGCGCAGCTGCTGTGCGGGCTGGTGCTCGGCGCGTTGCGGCTGATCGGCGCCGCGCGCAGCCGCCTGGACGTGGTCTGCCGCGTCCCTGGGGACCGGATCGTCTCGCTCACCGTCCTGACCGTCCGCGGGGCCGGGGCGGCCGAACAGCTGGCGAAGGCCCTGTCCGGTCACCTGTGGCAGGCCCAGCGCCCGTTCGATCCGTACCGGGATCCGGTCGTCGTCGCCCTCCTGGCCCGCGCCGGCACTCACGTGGTGCGCCACGACAGCGTCTGGCAGACCGTTTCGTCACCGAGCGTGCCCGCGTCGTGACGCCTCTCGGGTGGTTCGCCCGCGCGGGCCTGTCGGGGGTGCTGAAGTGTGGCTACCCTTACCCGGAACGCGCACTTTCAGCTGGTGAGGAGCACCCGTGTTCCTGGGCATCCCCAAGCGGGCACTGATCATCGTCGCGATCCTGGCCGGCGTCGGGCTGATCTACGTGATGGGCAGCGACAAGCAGGTCTCGGAGGGCGCCACCGGCGGCGGCTCTGGCGGCTGCCGCGTGACCGTCACCGCGGACGTGCTCAACGTGCGGGCGGCGCCGGACACCGGTGCGGACATCGTGGGCAAGTTCAACCAGAACGCCGAGACCGACGCCCAGGCCGAGGTCCAGAACGGGTTCCGCAAGATCGCCGAGAACAAGTGGGCGAAGACGGAGTACCTGCAGCCGGTCAGCGGGAACTGCTGACCTCAGAGCGCCACGACCAGACCCTCCTCGGCGACGATCACCTCGCCGCCGAACACGGCGCGCGCCTGCGCCGCGGAGATCGCCCGATCGCTGCCCGGCCAGAAGTGGGTCAACAGCAACCGGCGCGCGCCCGCGGCAGCCGCCCAGGTCGCCGCCTCCGTGGCGGTCATGACGCCGCGCGGGCTGCCCGGCGGGGGTTCTTCCTGCAGTGTCGCGTCGGCGATGAAGAGGCCGGTGTCGCGCGCCAGTTCACGCAGGGCCTCCGTCGGTCCGCAGTCGCCGGTGTAGGCGACGGTGAGGCCGGGCGCCGCGAGGCGCACGCCGTAGTCCGGCACGTGGTGCGGCAGCGGGAACGGGGTCAGGGAGAACGGCCCGACCCGCGCCGGACGGCCGAGGTCGTGCACCTCGAACACGGTCGCGGGGTCCGGCCGGGGCTCCAGGGCGCGTAGGACGTCCAGCACACCCGGCTCGCAGTAGAGGGGGATCTTGGGCGCGTCCGGGGCCTCGTAGTGCCGGACGCGGGCCAGTGCGCTGAGGTCCACGCAGTGGTCCGGGTGGCGGTGGGTGACGATCACGGCGTCGACCTCGCCGTGCGGGCAGTGCTCCAGCAGGGCGCCGACGGTGCCGTAGCCCAGATCCAGTACGACGCGGAAGTCCTCGTGCGTGAGGAGGAAGCCGGCGCACGCGCGGCCCGGCTCCGGCCACGCGCCGCAGCTGCCGAGGACGATGAGCTCGCTCATGGCAGCAGTGTCCGGGAACGTCGGTGGCGGCCGGTAGCGTGCTGGGCGTGTTCACCGTCTCCACAGTCAACGTCAACGGCATGCGCGCCGCCGCCAAGAAGGGGTTCGTCGAGTGGCTCGCCGCCAGCGGGTCCGACGTCATCCTCTGCCAGGAGGTGCGCGCCGAGGCCGGGCAGCTCCCCAAGGACGTCGTCGCGCCGGCGGGGTGGCACGCGCACCACGCGCCGTCCGCGGTGAAGGGCCGCAACGGCGTCTCCGTCTACAGCCGGGCCGAGCCGTCGGAGGTCCGCGTCGGCTTCGGCGAGGCCGAGTTCGAGGACAGCGGGCGCTACCTCGAGGTGCACCTGCCCGGCGTGGTCGTGGCCAGCCTGTACCTGCCGAGCGGCGACGTGGGGACGCCGCGCCAGGACGAGAAGGAACGCTTCATGGCCGCGTTCCTGCCGTACCTGGTCGAGCTGCGGGGCAAGGCCGAGGCGGCGGGCTGCGAGGTCGTCGTCGGCGGTGACTGGAACATCGCGCACGCCGAGATCGACCTGAAGAACTGGAAGGGCAACCAGAAGAACTCCGGCTTCCTGCCCGAGGAGCGGGCCTGGATGAGCCGCGTGTTCGGCGAAGCCGGGTACGTGGACGTGCAGCGCAAGCTCGACCCGGAGGGGCCCGGCCCGTACACGTGGTGGTCCTACCGCGGCAAGGCCTTCGACAACGACGCCGGCTGGCGCATCGACTACCTGGTCACGACGCCCGGCCTGGCCGAGAAGTGCACGTCGGTGGTGGTGGAGCGGGCGCCGAGCTACGAGCTGCGGTGGTCCGACCACGCCCCGGTGACGGCGACGTTCGACTTTTCTCCGGAATAGCCGGAATGTCCGGATGAACACGGGTGTTGTCCCTGGCACACCGACTGATTGGGGGCAGCTCGTGTCATTCGTGATGACCGCTTCCGAGCGTGAGGATTTCCTGGCCGGCGTGCACATCGGCGTGCTGGCCGTCGAGCGGGACGGAAGGGCGCCGCTGGCCGTGCCGATCTGGTACGACTACCGGCCCGGTGGCGACGTTCTGCTGTGGATGGAACGCGGGACGGTGAAGGAGAAGCTGGCGCGCAAGGCGGGCCGGCTCAGCCTGACCGTGCAGAACGAGAACTGGCCGTACAAGTACGTGACGATCGAGGGACCCGTCGTGGCCAACGACGACCCGCCGACGCGCGAGGAGGCCCTCGCGATCACCGCCAGGTACCTCCCGGAGCCCGACGCGCGCGCCTACGTGGACGACGCGCTGGGGGAGAAGTCGCTGCTGGTCCGCGTGCGCCCGGAGAAGTGGCTGAGCAACGACCAGAGCAAGTCCTGACTCGCCGTCGCAGTAGTTCGCAAGTAGTTTGAAACTATGACCGCACCGGAGGTCAACCTCTCCGACCTGCTCAACAAGCCCAAGGACACCTTGAGCAAGCTGCGGCGTGCCCGGACGCTGCGGGTGCACCGCCGCGCGGCGGACGAGGAAGACCTCGTCCTGACCACGTCGAGCCGGGCCGAGCAGGCGGACGAAGCCGCGTCCGCCACCACCCGGCTGTTCCTGGCGCTGATGAAGCACGACGACCAGATCCGGTCCCTGGTCACCGAGGTCGTGCCAGACGCCTTCCCGTGGGTGCGCTTCCTGCCGCGCGAGGACGTGCAGGCCTTCGTCGTCGAACTCGTCGACGCGCTCGAAGGTGCGGAGGCCTTGCGCAATCCGGCTCCCGTGGCTCAGGTCATCACCTCGTGGCGGCACACGGCGGAGGTCTACGCCGATCCCGAGCTGCTCGCCGTGCTGCAGCGGGACGGAGACGACTTCGGCCCGGTCCCAGCTCCGGGGGCAGCGGACGCGTGAGCCCCAAGCGTGGTGACCCGGTCGCTCCGCCTGCCGTCGGCGGCGAGTGGGAGATCCGGTTCAGCACCACGGAAGCCGTCAAGGGCCGGCACGAACTCGAAGCGGCGGCCCGGGGGAACCTGCGGAAGGCCTGGGAGACCATGCGGACGGACCCCGGTCCGGGCCCCGGGAAGCCGACCAGCCGCCACCACCAGCTCAAGGGCGGACTCGCGCACGGGACGCACCAGGGGCGCAGCCTCCCGCGGTGGCAGTTGGAGGTGACCGGCGCGGCCCGGGTCTGGTACCTCCTCGACGAGCCGCGGCGGACGGTCTGGGTTCAGCACGCGGGCGTCGGGCACCCGAAGCAGACCGACTAGCGCGAGCCGTCTGAGCTGGCACGTCGTGCTTGGTGCTGGTTCGGGTGTGGCCCCCGTGTCCCCGGCACTCCGTTGGGCGCTACTCTCTGCCCCGCACGTGATCAAAAACGATCGGCCTTGACACGGTCGGTAGTTTTCACGCTGGTAACCGTCGCCCATTAGGGTGACGCACACCTTGGAACGGCAGTCTCGTCTCAGGAGGCACACCGGTGCGCAACCGAACAGTGCACGTACTGCGGGCCGGCCTGGTCCTGGCGGTCTTCGCGACCGCGACCACCACCGGCGTCGCCGCGGCGTCGCCGGCCACCCAGGCCGAACCGACCGGCGTCTCGTTCGGCCTGCTCGGCCCCGTCGGCCTCGCCGCGGTCCTGCTCGGCATCATCGGCATGGCACTGGGCATCGTGCGCCAGCGCCGCAAGGCCCAGGCGGAGGCCGTCGTCCCCGTCGTCGTCGAGGCCCCCGAAGAGCCCACGCGCCCGGCCCTGACCCCCTACCGGCGTCCCCAGGTCTGACCCGTCCGCAGTACGACGGTTACCCAGGCGCCCACGAGCAAAACGTAGAGCGCCACCGCGGCCCCGCCGAACAACGCCGAACCGGTCACCGCGGCCAGCGCGCTCGTGCCGGTGACGCAGGTGCCGACGGGGAACGTGAAGCTCCACCAGGTGAGTGAGAACGGCATCCCGGCGCGCACGGTCCGCAACGTGACCGCCGCCGCGATCGCCAGCCACAGCATCGCGAACCCCCACGCGGCGAGGCCGTAGAACAACCCGAACGCCTCCGCCGCGGCCCCGAACGGCAGCACCCCCGGCGCGGCAGCGCCCAGCAGGTTCGCCGCGGTGATCGACTGGCCCAGCGGCCCCAGCACGATCCACAGCGCGGGCACCCGGGCGGCCTCCGTCCCCGCGGTCACCAGCCGGTGCCAGATCTGCGGCAGCAGCACGACCGTGGCGAACAGGCTGATCCCGAACATCGCGTAGCACGCCAGCAGCAGCGCCAGCCGTGGCTGCCCGGCCGGCAGGTGCGGCACGAGCGCGGCGCCGGTGGCCGCCGAGACCATCGGCGGCACGACCGGCATCAGCCAGCCCGCGAACGGCTCCGCGGCCGGGATGCGGCCGGTGATCATCCGGTACGGCACGCCCACCGCGGTCACCAGCCCCAGCGCCGTGCCCGCGGTCCACAGCACCGCGCCGGCCACCAGCGCCGGGCCGGTGCCGATCCAGTCCCGGCCAAGGGCCACCGCGCCCGCGCCGATCGTCAGCAGCGCCATCGGCGGCGCGCCCCAGAAGTGCACCAGCACCGGGTCGCGCAGGTGCCGGTGCTGCCGCCGCCGGTCCGCGACCAGCTGCCAGACCAGCACCACCAGCCACACCGCGGCCAGCGCCCACACGACCGTGACCACCGGCCGCAGCACCGACAGCGGCGCCGGGAGGGCAGTCGCGACGATGCCGCTGCCCATCACGGAAGCGAACCAGTTCGGGGTGGTGCCGGGGCGGGACAGGCGCGGCGCGCGTTCGAGCATGCCTCCACGTTCGGTCCACCACGCCGCATCCGGTAGGGATCACCGGCCGATGAGCTCATAACCTGTGTCTATGCCCCTGCGTGTCACCGACCTCGCCGGCTTCGAGCTGCTGCTGTCCGTCGCGCAGCTCGGCAGCATCGGGGCGGCCGCGCGTGCCCACGGGATCTCGCAGCCCGCGGCCAGCGCCCGGATCCGCCAGCTGGAGGCGCAGATCGGCGTCGCGCTCGTCGACCGGTCGCCGCGCGGCTCCCGGCTCACCGACTCCGGCGCGCTGGTGGCCGACTGGGCCCGGCCGGTCGTGGAGGCCGCCACCGACCTGGAAGCCGGGATCGCCGCGCTGCGCGCCCGCCGGGACGAGCACCTGCGCGTGGCGGCCAGCCTGACCGTCGCCGAGTACCTGCTGCCCCGGTGGCTCGCCGCGCTGCGCCGCCTCGACCCGGGCACCGCGGTGGCGCTCACCTCGGGCAACTCGGGGGAGGTCGCCGCGCAGGTGCTGGCCCGCGAGGTCGACCTCGGGTTCGTCGAAGGGCCGGACCTGCCGGCGGGACTCGAGGCCGAGACGGTGGCCGTCGACGAACTCCGGCTCGTCGTCGCTCCCGGCCACCCGTGGGCCCGGCGACGGCGGCCGACGCGGGCGGACGAGCTGGCCGCTACGCCGCTGATCAGCCGGGAACGCGGCTCCGGCACCCGCCGCGCGCTGGAAGTCGCGCTGGCGCCCGCGGAGCTGGCCGAGCCGCTGCTGGAACTTTCGTCGACGACCGCGATCAAGTCGGCGGTCATGGAGGGCATCGGCCCGGCCGTGCTGGGCGCGCACACCGTCGCCGCGGAAATCACGGCGGGCACGCTCGTCGCCGTCGACGTCGGCGGACTCGACCTGCACCGCGAGCTCCGGCTGGTCTGGCGCGCTGGGTCGCGGCTGCGCGGCCCGGCGGCGGACCTCGCTGCGATCGCCGTCCGCGGGGCCTGAGACAATCAGGGTCGTGTCCGAAGCGCCAGAAACCACCGCCCGCCCGCGCGTGCTCTCCGGGATCCAGCCGACCGCCGACTCGTTCCACCTCGGCAACTACCTCGGCGCCCTCCGGCAGTGGGTGCGCATGCAGGACACGCACGAGACCTTCTACATGGTCGTCGACCTGCACGCGATCACGGTCGAGCAGGACCCGAAGGTGCTGCGGCAGCGCACCCGCGTCTCGGCCGCGCAGCTGCTCGCGCTGGGTGTGGACCCGGAGCGCAGCGCGTTGTTCGTGCAGAGTCAGGTGCCCGAGCACGCGCAGCTGTCCTGGGTGCTGGAGTGCCTGACCGGGTTCGGCGAGGCCAGCCGGATGACGCAGTTCAAGGACAAGGCCGCCAAGCAGGGCACCGACCACGCGAGCGTCGGCCTGTTCACCTACCCGGTGCTGATGGCCGCGGACATCCTGATCTACCAGGCGGACGCGGTGCCGGTGGGCGAGGACCAGCGCCAGCACCTGGAGCTGACCCGCAACCTGGCGCAGCGGTTCAACCAGCGCTTCGGCAAGACGTTCACCGTGCCGGAGCCGCACATCGTGCAGGGCACGGCGAAGATCTACGACCTGCAGGACCCGGCGGTGAAGATGAGCAAGTCGGCGTCCTCGCCGAACGGCATCATCGAGCTGCTGGAGGACCCGAAGCGCTCGGCTAAGAAGATCCGCTCGGCGGTCACCGACACCGGCCGCGAGGTCAAGTTCGACCGGGAGAACAAGGCCGGCGTGTCGAACCTGCTGTCGATCTACTCGGCGCTGACCGACCGCACGATCGCGGACCTGGAGGCGGCCTACGAGGGCAAGGGGTACGGCGACCTGAAGAAGGACCTGGCCGAGGTCCTGGTCGAGTGGGTCACCCCGATCCAGGAGCGCGTCCAGTCCTATCTGGACGATGTGGCCGAACTGGACAAGGTCCTGGCCCGCGGCGCGGAGAAGGCGCGCGAGGTGTCGTCGCGGACGCTGGCCCGGGTGTTCGACCGCGTCGGATTCCTGCCGCCCGCGTCCTGACGTCCACAGTGGACTCGCCCCGGCCCCGAATTGCGAGGTCGGGGCGGGGTCGTTAGCGTTTTCCCGTGGCGGAAGAGAAGGAAAAGCTGGTCCCGCGGCTGCGCCGGAAGTACCCGTGGCTCGATCACCTGGTGCGGGCCAACGACGCGTTCGGTGAGCGCTACGGCAACCACTACGCGGCGGCGATCACGTATTTCAGCGTGCTGTCGTTGTTCCCGCTGCTCATGGTCGGGTTCTCGATCGCCGGGTTCGTGCTGGCGAACAACGAGGCCGCCCTGAACGAGCTGCGTGACGGGATCGTGTCGTCGACGCCGGCGGGCATCGGGGACTTCGTCGCGAACATCGTGGACACGGCGTTGAAGTCGCGCGGCGGCACGGGGGTGTTCGGTCTGCTGCTGGCCCTGTACTCGGGGATCGGCTGGATGAGCAACCTGCGGGACGCGCTGACCGCCCAGTGGGGACAGGAGAAGAAGAGCCGCCCGATCGTCTCGACGACGATCAAGGACCTGCTCGCGCTGGCCGGGCTCGGGCTGGCGCTGGTGGTGTCGTTCGGCCTGACCGCGATCGGCGGTGGGGTCGGCAACCTGATCCTGCGGTGGGTCGGCCTGGACGACCAGGGGTGGGCGGTGTTCATCCTCCGCCTGGCGACGATCCTGTTGTCGCTGCTGGCGAACATGCTGGTGTTCCTGTGGGTGCTGTCGCGGCTGCCGCGGGAGAAGGTGTCGGCGCGCAGCGCGATCAAGGGCGCCGCGATCGCCTCGGTGGGTTTCGAGGTGCTGAAGCAGGTCGGTTCGATCTACCTGGCGAGCGTGACCAGTTCGCCGAGCGGGGCCCTGTTCGGGCCGATCATCGGTCTGCTGGTGTTCGCCAACCTGGTGTCCCGGTTCCTGCTGTTCGTGACGGCCTGGACGGCGACCGCGCGGGAGAACCTCGTGACGACGGTCGAGCCCCCGCCACCGGCGGTCATCCGCCCGACGGTGGAGGTGCGGCGCGGCCCCGGCGCGGGCGCCGTGGCAGGAGCGTTCAGCGCCGGTGCGATGCTGGCCTGGCTCGGCCGGCGCCGGCGGTAGCAGCGCGGCTCCCGCACAACAGCGCCGGCCGGTCCGAAGGCCGTCAGTAGGCCTGCGGCCCCTGCCCCTTCTTGCGGTGGTGCCCGATCACGAACCCGGCCACGATGATCACCGCCACCACCAGCGTCAGGATCCACCCCGTCACTCCGAACGGATCCTTCTCCCCGGCGGCGGCCCCGGCGTCGGAGACACCGGCGACGTCCGAGGTGCTGCCCGCGGTCTCCTCCGACACGACGGGCGACACCAGGTGCCCGACGGGCGAGGCGTTGGACCGGGCCAGCGCGAAGCCGTAGTCCAGCAGCGCCTTGGCCTGGTTCACCACCGGGGTCGGGCGGTTCTCGGCGCGCATCAGGACCACTGCGACGCGACGGCCGTTCTGCTCGGCGCCGCCGACGTAGGTGTGGCGGGCGTCGTCGGTGAAGCCGGTCTTGCCGCCGAGGAACCCGTTGTAGGTGCCGAGCAGCTTGTTGTCGTTGACGATCGAGAACGCCGGTTTGCCGGGCTGCGCCGGGATCTGGACTGCGCGGGTCGCGATCGAGTCGGCGAACTCGGGCTGCTTCATGGCGTAGTTGAAGATCAGGCTCATGTCGTAGGCCGACGCCGACATGCCCGGGCCGTCGAGGCCGGACGGCGTCGCGGCGCGGGTGTCCGTCGCGCCGAGTTCCGCGGCCAGCTCGTTCATCTTCCGCACGGTCGCAGGCACCCCGCCCAGCGCGGTCGCGAAGGCGTGGGCGACGTCGTTGCCGGAGTGCATCAGCAGGCCGTGCAGCAGCAGGTCGACGGTGTAGCGCCCGCCCGCGACGAGGCCGACGCAGGTGCACTCCTGGCTGGCGTCCTCGACCGTCGGGACGATCACCTGGTCCGGCTTGAGGTCGCGGATCACCACGAGCGCCAGCAGCGTCTTGATCAGCGACGCCGGGCGCTGCCGGGCGTGCGGGTTCTTCGCGGCGAGCACCTCGCCGGTTTCGAGGTCCTGCACCACCCAGGACGCGGCGGTGGTGTCGGGCGGAACGGCGGCGCCGGACGGGTAGACGACACCGCACTCGCCCATCCGAGCCCCGCCGACGGCCGCCTTGGGCACCGGAAGGGGAGCGGGCGAGGCGACGCCGGGCGGTGGCTGTTCGGAGGTGTCCACCGGCGGGGGTGGCACGACCGCGTCAGGGCAGACGGCGGGAGCGGCCGCCGCGGTGCCGGCGAACGGCACGAGACCGGACAACACAACCAGAACGAGGGAGAGCAGAAAACCGCGTCGCACCAAAGCAGGCTAGAGGACGCGCGTACCGGTTCCCCGGCGCGGCGCCCTGATCCGATCGGGGGATACTCGGAGCATGTCTCGACGTGTGGCGTGGTTCCTGCTGGCTTTCGGGATCTGGTCCTGGGTCATCTGGATCACGTTCGTGAAGAACCTGTGGGCCAGCGAGAACTCGTGGGGGCCGGACGGGTCGGCCACCGGGTTCTTCGTGGTGCACCTCATCCTGGCGATCGTGAGCTTCACGCTGGGAACGATCATCGGGATCATCGGATGGCGCGGGCTGCGCACGAAGCGCCCCGAAAAGGTCGACGCCTGACCGGCTGGCAGTGGGTGCTGGAGCATCGCGCCGCCGAACGTGCGGGGTAGCCGCTTGCGGTGAGTGGATAGCTCTCCTGGAGAAGGGCGTCCCGTAGAGCCGGCCCGGCGCGGCGCTGTCGCGACATGGCTAAGCGCCGCCAGGCTTGATCCCGCCCCCGCTGTCGAACGACCGGCGGGCCGAATTCGTCGGCACCCTGGCCACGCTTGCCCGTGCGCTCGGCTTCACCTTGGAACCCGCCGTCGCGCGCGGGCCGTTGCCCACCGTCTTCCGGAAGTAGGCGGAACCCATCCGTTTGCGATCGCATCCAAGCGGCATCGATCACACGGATGGGGGATCATGTTCCGACTTTCCAGGCTCCTCCCGGCGGCCGTCGCTGGTCTGCTGGCCGTCGGGCTCGCCCCAGCCCACGCACAGGCACAGGCGCAGCCCGAAGCGCAGCAACCCGCCTACGCCCCGACCATGCTCGTCCTCGACGGGTCCGGCTCGATGAAACAGGCGGACGCCACCGGCACCAAGATGGACGCCGCGAAGAGCGCCCTCCGCCGGTTCATCGGGTCGGCTCCCGCGGAGGCTGAAGTGGGCCTCACCGTCTACGGCACCCGCACCGGCTCGTCCGACGCCGAGAAGGCCCAGGGCTGCCAGGACGTCCAGGTCCTCAGCCCCCCGAAGACCATCGACAAACCCGCCCTCACCGCGGCCGTCGACGGCATCCAGCCCAGCGGCTACACCCCGATCGGCACCGCCCTGCGCACCGCCGCCGCCGCGCTCCCGCAGACCGGTCCGCGCGCGATCGTCCTCGTCTCCGACGGCGAGGACACCTGCGCCCCGCCCGACCCGTGCGAGGTCGCCAGGGAACTGACCGCCCAGGGCGCCAAGGTCGTCGTGCACGCGGTCGGCTTCGACGTCGACGCCAAGTCCCGCGAGCAGCTCACCTGCATCGCCCAGGTCACCGGCGGCACCTACAGCGACGCGCCCGACGGCAAGACCCTGGAGCGCATCCTGCCGCGCGTCTCCGCCACCGCGCTGCGCACCTACGAGCCCGCGGGCACCCCGATCGCCGGCGCCGCGAGCTGGGACACCGCGCCGGTCGCCGCCTCCGGCCAGCACCTGGACACCCTCGGCCAGAAGGAAACCCGCTACTACGCGGTCGACGTCCCGCAGGGCGCCACCGCCTACTTCAGCGGCACGATCTCCTTCCCCCGCCTGCCCGGCGTCGACCGGCTCGACGACATCAACTCGCTCCAGCTGCGCGTCTACGGCGCGGGCGGCGAGGACTGCCACGCCTTCCTGTCCGAGCAGGCGACCATGTCCAGCGACGGCGTCGCCCTCACGATCGCCAAGGCCTGGGACGGCGCCACCGAGCCGAAGAAGGGCAGCGGCAGCACCGACAACTGCCGCGGCGGCGGGCGGTACTACTTCGCCTTGACCTGGGACCGCGTGTCGGCCGAGGTGCCCGAGCGGCTGCCGGTCGAACTGCTCGTCGGCGTCGAGCCCGCGGTCGCCGACGGTGGCCCCGAGGCAGTCCTGCCCACCACCGCGTTCACCGAACCCACCGGCGCCGGCACGCCCGTGGTCGGCGGCGGCTCGTTCAACGTCGCCGCCCCGCTGACGGGCAGCGGCCGCTACACCGACACTCTCCAGCGCGGCGAGTACGTGTTCTACCGCGTCAAGCTGGGCTGGGGCCAGGGCCTGGCCTACCGCGTCCACTTCGGACAGGCGGGCGGCAGCGGCGTCGACAACGTCTCGAACATCGCCACCACCGCCTACAACCCGTACCGCGCCGAGATCGACTCCGACACCACGGTCTTCACCGGCTCCGGCGGCGTGCTGCCGACCCAAGACGCGATCGCCACCGCGCCCGTGCGCTACCACAACCGCGAGGCCGACGACTCGACGGTGCGCACGCAGGCCGTCGCGGGCTGGTACTACATCGCGGTCAAACTGGGCGCGACCTTCGACGAGGGCGACAACGTCCCGGCCCCGGTCACGCTGGACCTCACGGTGGCAGGCACGCCGGAACCCGGCCCGGCCTACACCGGCCCGAGCGGGGGCGTCTTCGGCGACGACCAGCCCACCGAAACCGCTGAGGCCACGCCCCTCGCCGAGGCCACCGGCGAAGGCACGCCCGTCTGGCCGTTCTGGCTCGGCGGCGCGGCCGTCGTGGTCGTGGCCGCGATCATCGTGCTCGCCGTCCGCGGCCGCCGCACCTGACCGACGCACCACCAACGAGAGAGGCCCCCTCGCCACCAGGGCGAGGGGGCCTCTTCCACAGGAACCTCAGACGCGCTTGAACAGCAGCGCGCGCTTTACCTCCTGGATCGCCTTCGTCACCTGGATGCCACGCGGGCACGCGTCGGTGCAGTTGAAGGTCGTGCGGCAGCGCCACACGCCCTCGGCGTCGTTCAGGATGTCCAGCCGCTCCTCGGAGCCCTCGTCACGGCTGTCGAAGATGAACCGGTGGGCGTTGACGATCGCCGCCGGGCCGAAGTACGACCCGTCGTTCCAGTACACCGGGCACGACGAGGTGCACGCCGCGCACAGGATGCACTTGGTGGTGTCGTCGAACCGCTCGCGGTCCGCCGCCGACTGGATCCGCTCGCGCGTGGGCTCGTTGCCGTAGGTGATCAGGTACGGCTTCACCGCCCGGTACGCCTCGAAGAACGGCTCCATGTCGACGTAGAGGTCCTTCAGCGTCGGCAGGCCCTTGATGGGGGCCACGGTGACGGTGGTCTCCTTGCCGTCCTTCGCCAGCAGGTCCTTGACGAGCACCTTGCAGGCCAGCCGGTTGATGCCGTTGATCTGCATCGCGTCCGAACCGCAGATGCCGTGCGCGCACGACCGGCGGAACGACAGCGTGCCGTCCACGTAGTTCTTGATGTTGAACAGCAGGTTCAGCACCCGGTCGGTCGGCAGCGCCGGGACCTCGTAGGACTCCCAGTGCGGCGCGTCGTCGATCTCCGGGTTGAACCGCTGGATCTTCACCGTGATGGTGACCGAGCCCTCGGGCGCGGGAATGCCGTTCACGGTCTTCTGTTCGGCTACCGCGGTCATGTCAGTACTTCCGCTCCATCGGCTCGTACCGGGTGAAGGTCACCGGCTTGTAGTCCAGCCGGATGTCGGCCATGAACCCGTTGATGCCCAGCGGGGCGTCCGGGTCGGGCGTTTCCGGCAGCATCTTGTACGACATCGAGTGCCGCATGAAGTTGACGTCGTCGCGGTTCGGGTAGTCCTCGCGGGCGTGCCCGCCGCGGGACTCCTTGCGCGCCAGCGCCGCGTTGACCAGCGCCTCGGCCAGGTCGAGCAGGAAGCCCAGCTCGATCGCCTCGAGCAGGTCGGTGTTGTACCGCTTGCCCTTGTCCTGGATCGAGATCCGGCCGTAGCGCTCCTTGAGCCGCTGCACGTCGGTCAGCGCGGTCTTCAGCGTGTCCTCGGTGCGGTACACGGCCGCGTTGGTGTCCATGGTCTGCTGCAGCTCGGTGCGGATGTCCGCGACCCGCTCGCCACCGTGCGCGGTGCGCAGGTGGTCGACCATGCCCTCGACCATCTTGGCCGGGTTCTCCGGCAGCTCGACGAAGTCGTGGTTGTTGGCGTACTCGGCGGCGGCGATGCCGGCGCGGCGGCCGAACACGTTGATGTCCAGCAGCGAGTTGGTGCCCAGCCGGTTCGCGCCGTGCACCGACACGCACGCGACCTCGCCGGCGGCGTAGGCGCCGGGCAGGACGGTGTCGTTGTCGAGCAGGGCCTCGCCGTGCACGTTCGTCGGAATGCCGCCCATCGCGTAGTGCGCGGTCGGGTACACCGGCACCGGCTCCTTCACCGGGTCCACACCCAGGTAGGTGCGGGCGAACTCGGTGATGTCCGGCAGCTTCGTCTCCAGGACCTCGGCGCCCAGGTGGGTGCAGTCGAGGAGCACGTAGTCCTTGTGCGGGCCGGCGCCGCGGCCTTCGAGGACCTCCAGGACCATCGACCGGGCGACGATGTCGCGCGGCGCGAGGTCCTTGATGGTGGGGGCGTAGCGCTCCATGAACCGCTCACCCGAGGCGTTGCGCAGGATCGCGCCCTCACCGCGGGCGCCCTCCGTGAGCAGGATGCCGAGGCCGGCCAGGCCGGTCGGGTGGAACTGGTAGAACTCGATGTCCTCCAGCGGCAGGCCCTTGCGGTAGTAGATGCCCATGCCGTCGCCGGTGAGGGTGTGCGCGTTCGACGTGGTCTTGAAGACCTTGCCGAAGCCACCGGTGGCGAACACGACGGCCTTCGCCTGGAAGACGTGGATCTCGCCGGTCGCGAGCTCGTAGGCGACCGCGCCGGTGGCGACGGGCCCGTTCTCGGTCTCGGTCGTGATCATGTCGAGCACGTAGAACTCGTTGAAGAACTCGATCCCGTGCTTGACGCAGTTCTGGTACAGCGTCTGCAGGATCATGTGACCGGTGCGGTCGGCCGCGTAGCAGGCCCGGCGCACCGCGGCCTTGCCGTGGTCACGGGTGTGCCCGCCGAACCGGCGCTGGTCGATCTTGCCTTCCGGTGTCCGGTTGAACGGCAGGCCCATCTTCTCCAGGTCGAGCACGGCGTCGATGGCCTCCTTGGCCATGATCTCCGCCGCGTCCTGGTCGGTCAGGTAGTCGCCGCCCTTGACCGTGTCGAAGGTGTGCCACTCCCAGTTGTCCTCCTCGACGTTGGCCAGGGCGGCGCACATGCCGCCCTGAGCCGCGCCGGTGTGGGAGCGGGTCGGGTAGAGCTTGGTGAGGACCGCGGTGCGGGCCCGCTGGCCCGCCTCGATGGCGGCGCGCATCCCGGCGCCACCGGCGCCCACGATCACCACGTCGTACTTGTGGAACTGCATGTCCGCTTCTTCCTCGGGTGGTGGTGGGTCAGCTGCCGGCCATGTCGGGGTCGAAGGTGAAGATCACCAGGGTGCCCACGAACAGGATGATGACCATCGACACGTAGAGCACGATCTTCAGCCAGAAGCGCGTGCTGTCCTTGCGCGCGTAGTCGTCGATGACCGTCCGG
Source organism: Amycolatopsis tucumanensis (assembly GCF_021654135.1). Taxonomy (GTDB): domain Bacteria; phylum Actinomycetota; class Actinomycetes; order Mycobacteriales; family Pseudonocardiaceae; genus Amycolatopsis_E; species Amycolatopsis_E tucumanensis. The sequence continues at coordinate 54,138 of NZ_JAKGSD010000051.1, forward strand.
AGGCCGTTGCCGCCGTGCAGCTGGGCCAGCCACAGCATCGCCAGGTCCCAGAACTGCCAGAACGGCGAGGACCAGCGGCCTGCGACGAAGCCCCAGTTGATCCGGTGCACGCCGCCGTCGAGGATGTTCATGATGAACAGGTGGCCGAGCACCAGTACGACCAGTGCGAGGCCGGAGATCCGCATGAACAGCCAGCTGTAGAGCTCGAAGTTGCTGCGGCGGGCGGCGGGGCGCCGCGGCGAGCGCGGCTTGTCGAGTGCGAGGGTCTCGGTTGCCATCTCTCGCTCAGCCTCCGAACATTTCCGACACCGTGCGCCACATCATCGCGATGGCACCGGGGATCATGACGAGCACCCAGATGACGGCGACCGTCCACAGCATGTGCTTCTGGTACTTGGTGCCCTTCGACCAGAAGTCGACCAGCATGACCCGGATGCCGTTCAGCGCGTGGAACAGCACGGCGCCGACCAGGCCGACCTCCATGAGGTTGACCAGCGGGGTCTTGTAGGTCTCGATGACCTCGTTGTACGTGTCGGGGGAAACCCGGACCAGCGCGGTGTCGAGGACGTGGACGAACAGGAAGAAGAAGGTGAGCACGCCCGTGATCCGGTGCAGGACCCAGGACCACATGCCCGGGTCGCCCCGGTAGAAGGTCCCGCTCCGGCGTGAGGCACCCGCCCGATCGCTCGCCTCCGCCGCCGTCTGGTCGGCGGCGGTGCTCGCCGTGGTGGACATCGGTGTACGGCCTCCAACGTCGTGGTTGGACTGTGCCCGGCTGACCTGCGAATCCACCGGGCCGCGGGAGCGTCCACCTGGGACTTCGCAGGCGCCCCGGCGGGGTGTTCAAGGCCATCGAGCTTGGATAAAGGGGATGCTAGACCTGCTCGCCATACCGCACTCAACCTGTGGTTGGTGTGTGTGATCGACCAGACACCCTCTGCGTGTCGCAGGTCTCATCCCCGTTAGCACGGCGGTCAAACTTCGCGAAGTGAGGTGAATCTCCCTCACTCGGTCGGGTGGGCGTGACTCAATGTGATTGAACTGTCGCCGTGCCGGAGAACAAGCAAACATTTAGGTTACGTGCTGTGGCTCTGGCATGGCCATTTGCTCACAGGCGGGTACCGTTCGCCCGTCGAGCCCGGCAATGAGCCGGGTCGTTCTCGGGTCCGCTGGAACACCAGCGGGGAGGGAGAGACAGGGTGCGTAAGACGCGTGCCACCACACTGGCTGCCACCGCCATGGCGGCGGCGCTCGCGCTGGCGGGGTGTGCGAAGGACTCCGGCACCAGCGGGAGCAGCAACAACGACAACGCCGCGGCCGGTTCCTGCGTCACGGCACAGGCGCCGGCGGCCACCGCGGCTTCGACGACTTCGAGCGCCGCGGGCGAGCGGGTCGACGCCAGCAAGCTGCGGGTCGCGCTCGCGTTCGACATCGGGGGCCGTGGTGACGCGTCGTTCAACGACGCCGCCGCCGCGGGCGTGGACAAGGCCAAGGCCGACATGGGCGTCACCGACGTCCGGGAGAGCACCGCGTCGCCGACCGAGGACGAGGCCGCCAAGGAGCAGCGCCTGACCCAGCTGGCCGCGGACGGCTACAGCCCGATCCTGGCGATCGGCTTCGCCTACGCGAGCGCCGTGCAGGCCGTCGCGCCGAAGTTCCCGAACACCCAGTTCGCCATCGTGGACGACGACTCGGTGACCGCGCCGAACGTCACCCCGCTGGTGTTCTCCGAGGAGCAGGGCTCCTTCCTGGTGGGTGTCGCGGCGGTCTACAAGAGCAAGAACTGCCACGTGGGCTTCGTCGGCGGCGTGAACACCCCGCTGATCCAGAAGTTCGAGGCCGGCTTCATCGCGGGCGCGAAGGCCGCGTCGAACAAGGTGCAGATCACCAGCGACTACCTGACCCCGGCCGGTGACAACACCGGTTTCCAGGACCCGGCGAAGGGCAACATCAAGGCCGCCGCCGAGTTCTCCGCCGGCGCCGACGTGGTCTACCAGGCCGCAGGCGCCTCCGGCAAGGGCGTCTTCCAGGCCGCGAGCGCGGCCAAGGGCCTCGCCATCGGTGTCGACTCCGACCAGTACAACCAGTCGACCGTCGCCGAGTACAAGGACGTCATCATGACCTCCATGCTCAAGCGGGTCGACGTGGCCGTGTACGACTACATCCGGGCGCTGGCGAGCAACACGCTGAGCTCCCTGCCCAAGCGGTTCGACCTGTCGGTGGACGGCGTCGGCTACTCCACCTCCGGTGGCAAGGTCGACGACATCAAGCCGCAGCTCGAGGGTTACAAGCAGGCGATCATCTCGGGCGCGATCACCGTCCCGACCACGCCGCAGAAGTAGATCTTTTCCAGCCGCGTCCGGGGCTCGGGAGGGTGATCCCTTCCCGGGCCCCGTGCGCCGTTTCCGGGGGTCTCATGACCAACTCTCCACCGGCCGTCGAGCTGCGCGGCATCACGAAGCGCTTTCCCGGCGTGGTCGCCAACTCCGACGTCAACCTGACGGTGGCGTCGGGCGAGGTCCACGCCATCTGCGGCGAGAACGGGGCCGGCAAGTCCACCCTGATGAAGATCCTCTACGGCATGCAGCCGCCGGACGAGGGCACCATCGCGATCAACGGCGAGCAGATCAGGCTGCGCAACCCGCAGGACGCGATCCGCGCCGGCATCGGCATGGTGCACCAGCACTTCATGCTCGCCGACAACCTGACCGTGCGGGAGAACGTCCTGCTCGGCGCCGAGAACCTGCACGGCATCGGCCGCGCGGCGCGCGCGAAGCTGGCCGAGCTGGAGAAGCAGGTCGGGCTGTCCGCGCCGCTGGACGCGCTGGTCGAGACGCTGGGCGTCGCCGACCGGCAGCGCGTGGAGATCATGAAGGTGCTCTACCGCGGCGCGCGCATCGTCATCCTCGACGAGCCGACCGCGGTGCTCGTGCCGCAGGAGGTCGACGCGCTGTTCGAGACGGTGCGCGGCATGCAGGCGCAGGGCTTCACCTTCATCTTCATTTCGCACAAGCTCGACGAGGTCCGCGCGATCGCCGACACGGTCACCGTGATCCGGCGCGGCACCACCGTCGGCACCGCCGACCCGAAGAAGATCTCTTCGCGCGAGCTGGCGGAGATGATGGTCGGGTCCGAGCTGCCCAGCCCGGAGACCCGCGAGTCGACGGTCACCGACCGGGACGTGCTGCGCGTGTCCGGTCTGCGGCTGACCGTCGAAGGCTCCGAGCGCGCGGTGCTCGACGACATCACCTTCACCGTGCACGCGGGCGAGGTGCTCGGCATCGCCGGTGTCGAGGGCAACGGCCAGACCGAACTGGTCGAGACGATCATGGGCATGCGCAAGGCCAGCGGCGGGTCGATCGAGCTGGTCGACGCCGACGGCACGGCGCGCGACCTGACCGGACTCGGCACGCTCGCCCGGCGGGAGGCCGGCATCGGCTACGTGCCCGAGGACCGCACCCGCCACGGCCTGCTGCTCACGCAACCGTTGTGGGCCAACCGGATCCTCGGCTACCAGACCCGGCGGCCGGTCTCCAAGGGCCAGCTGCTCGACATCCCCGGCGCCCGCAAGGACACCGAGCGGATCGTCGCCGAGTACGACGTCCGCACGCCCGGCATCGAGGTGCCCGCGGCGGCCCTGTCCGGCGGCAACCAGCAGAAGCTGGTCGTCGGCCGCGAGCTGTCCGGCAACCCGGTGCTGCTGATCGCCTCGCACCCGACCCGCGGCGTCGACGTCGGCGCCCAGGCGCTGATCTGGGAGCAGATCCGCCAGGCCCGGCACGACGGCCTCGCGGTGCTGCTGATCTCGGCCGACCTCGACGAGCTGATCGGCCTGTCCGACACCATCCGCGTCATGCTGCGCGGACGTCTGGTGAGCGAGGCCGACCCGGCCACGGTCACACCTCAGGAACTGGGCTCTGCCATGACCGGAGCGGAGGAAGCCGCGTGACCTCCTGGCGCACCAAGGTGCTGCCGCCCCTGCTGGCGATCGTCTTCTCGGTGCTGATCTGCTCGATCGCACTGCTGATCTCCGGAGCCGATCCGCTGCAGGCCTACGGCACCATGATCGGTCAGCTGTTCAAGGGCACCACCGCCGTGGACACGGTGAACCTGGCGACGGTCTACTACCTGTCCGGGCTCGCGGTGGCCATCGGCTTCCAGATGAACCTGTTCAACATCGGTGTCGAGGGCCAGTACCGCTTCGCGGCCGTCGTCGCCGCGATCGTCGGCGGGGCGTTCGTGCTGCCGCCGGTGATCCACGTCGTCTTCATCATCCTGGTCGCGGCGCTGGCCGGCGCGATCTACGCGGCGGTGCCGGCGATCCTCAAGGTGACCCGCGGCGTCAGCGAGGTCATCTCGACGATCATGCTCAACGCGATCGTCGGCGGCATCGTGGCGTTCCTGATCAACCCCGACCAGTTCGGCGTGTTGACCGGGAACAACCTCAAGACCGAGGAGATCGCCCCGTCAGGCCGGGTGCCGAACATCCCGATCGGCGGCGGCGAGCTGTTCGGGTTCGTGATCATCGCCGCGGTCATCGGGTTCGCCTACTGGTTCATGCTCAACCGCACCCGGTTCGGGTTCGAGCTGCGCGCCAGCGGCGAGTCGACCACGGCGGCGGCCGCGGGTGGCGTCAACGCGAAGAAGATGACGTTGATCGCGATGCTGCTGTCCGGCGCGGTGGCCGGCCTGGTCGCCGTCCCCGAGCTGGTCGGCCGCGACTTCACCTACGCCATCACCTCCACCCAGGGCTACGGCTTCACCGGCATCGCGGTCGCGCTGCTGGGCCGCAACCACCCCGGCGGCATCGCGCTCGGCGCGCTGCTGTGGGCGTTCCTGGACAAGTCGGCGGTGTCGCTGGAACAGGTCGACGTGCCGAAGGAGATCGCGACGATCATGCAGGGCGCGATCGTGCTGTCGGTCGTCGTGGCGTACGAGATCGTGAAGCGGGCCGACCTGGCCGCCGCGCAGCGCCGCGTCGGCCGCGCGCTGTCGGGCGGGCGTCCCGCTTCGGTGAGTGAAGGGGGTGCGGTGTGAGTCTCGCGACGGAAACCGCGGCGCCGCTGACCGTGCCGCCCGCTCCGCGCAAGCGCCGGATCCCCGGCTGGGCGCGGGGGATCATCTGGGCGATCGGGATCGTCGCGGTGCTGTCCACCGCGTCGTACCTGACCGGGGTCAACACGCTGACCTCGACCAACACCGCGCAGACCGCGCTGCGGCTCGCGCTGCCGATCCTGCTGTGCGCGCTCGGCGGTCTGTGGTCCGAGCGCGGCGGCGTGGTCAACATCGGGCTCGAGGGCATGATGATCCTCGGCACCTGGGGTGCGGCGTGGGGCGCCTACTACGGCGGCCCGTGGGCCGGCCTCGGCGCGGCGATCGTGTTCGGCGCGCTCGGCGGCCTGCTGCACGCGATCGCGACGGTGACGTTCAACGTCAACCACATCGTCTCCGGTGTGGCGATCAACCTGCTCGGGCTCGGCGTCGCCAAGTACCTGGCGACGCTGATCTTCGAGCCGTTGTCCGGCAACCCGCGGCAGTCGCCGACGGTGCCGACGTTCGACACCTACTCGGCGACGTTCCTGTCGAACTGGCTCACCGACCTGGAGGACCAGCAGCGGGTGTTCATCTCGGACGCGGCCGGCCTGCTCAACGGGCTCGTCACCGGGGTGGCGCCGCTGACGATGATCGCGATCCTGCTGGTGCCGGTGAGCTACCTGGTGCTGTGGCGGACGCGGCTCGGGCTGCGGCTGCGGTCGTGCGGGGAGAACCCGGTGGCGGCCGAGTCGCTGGGCATCAACGTGTACGCGCACAAGTACCTGGGCGTGCTGGTCTCCGGTGGCCTGGCCGGTATGGGCGGCGCGTCGCTGGTGCTGCTGCAGGGCGGTGGCGGTTACCTGGAGAACCAGACGAACGGCCGCGGGTACATCGGTCTGGCCGCGATGATCTTCGGCAACTGGCGGCCGGGTGGCCTGCTCGGCGGCGCGGCGCTGTTCGGGTACGCGGACGGTCTGCAGCTCTCCGGCGGTGGCCGGGCGGTGCTCGCGCTGCTGTACGGCGTGGTGCTGCTGCTGTTCGTGATCGTCGTGGTGCAGCTGATCCGCCGCCAGTGGATCGCGGCCGCGCTCGGCGTGGTCGGCGCCGGTGTCCTGTACTGGATCTACTGGTCGAACGACACGCTGCCGAGCGAGCTGACCCCGTACACCGCGCACGTGGTGACGTTGATCGTGCTGGCGGTGGCGTCGCAACGGCTGCGGCCGCCGAAGGCCGGCGGTGCCCGGTACCGGCGTGGCGAGGGGGACTAGTGAGCGAGATCGACTGGGAGGCGTTGCGCGCTCAAGCCGTCGAGGCGGCGAAGAGCGCGTACGCGCCCTACTCGGGGCTGCACGTCGGCGTGGCCGGGCTCGTGGACGACGGCCGGGTGGTCGTCGGCTGCAACGTGGAAAACGCTTCCTACGGGCTCGGGTTGTGCGCGGAGTGCACCATGGCCGGGCAGTTGCGGTTGAGCGGCGGTGGTCGCCTGGTGGCGGTGGCGTGCCGGTCCGGCAGCGGTGATCTGCTGATGCCGTGCGGCCGGTGCCGGCAGATCCTGTTCGAGCTGGGCGGCGGTTCGTGCCTGGTGGACACCCCGTCCGGGGTCCTGCCGATGACCTCGGTGCTGCCGGACGCGTTCGGTCCCGCGGACCTGCCGTGAAAGCGTTTGCGGCGGTCGACGTCATCCGGGCCAAGCGGGACGGCGGCGCGCTGAGCGACGAGCAGATCCGCTGGGTCGTGGACGCCTACACGCGTGGCGAGGTGGCCGAGGAGCAGATGGCCGCGCTGGCGATGGCGGTGTTCCTGCGCGGGATGGACGCGCGGGAGACGGCGACCTGGACCGGCGCGATGATCGACTCGGGTTCGCGGTTGTCGTTGCGCGTGGACCGGCCGACGGTGGACAAGCACTCGACGGGCGGGGTCGGCGACAAGATCACCTTGCCGCTGGCCCCGCTGGTCGCCTCGTGCGGCGCGGCGGTGCCCCAGCTCTCCGGGCGGGGGCTGGGGCACACCGGCGGGACGCTGGACAAGCTGGAGTCGATCCCCGGCTGGCGGGCCGCGCTGTCGGTCGGCGAGATCACGGCGCAGCTGAACTCGGTCGGCGCGGTGATCTGCGCGGCGACCTCCGGGTTGGCCCCGGCGGACCGGAAGCTGTACGCGCTGCGGGACGTGACGGGCACGGTCGAGTCGGTGCCGTTGATCGCCAGCTCGATCATGAGCAAGAAGATCGCGGAGGGCTCGGCAGGCCTGGTCCTGGACGTGAAGACGGGGTCCGGGGCGTTCATGAAGTCGCGTGAGCAGGCGCTGGAGCTGGCCAGGACGCTGGTCGAGATCGGCTCGGCGCACGGCGTGGCGACGACCGCTTTGCTGACGGACATGAACACGCCGCTCGGGTCCGCCGTGGGGAATGCGGTGGAGGTCGCCGAGGCCGTCGAGGTGCTGCAGGGCGGCGGGCCGGCGGACGTGGTCGAGCTGACGGTGGCCCTGGCGCGGGAGATGCTGGCGCTCGCGGACATCTCGGTGGACCCGGCTCGGGTGCTGGCCTCCGGTGAGGCGTACGAGACGTGGTGCCGGATGATCACGGCTCAGGGTGGTGATCCTGCCGCGCCGTTGCCGCAACCGGGGCACGTCACGGTGTTCGCTGCGCCGTCGTCGGGTTATCTGTCCGCTTTGGACGCGTACGCCGTCGGGGTGGCTGCCTGGCGGCTGGGTGCCGGCCGCGCGCGCAAGGAGGACCCGGTGCAGCACGCGGCCGGTGTCCGGTGCCTGGCCAAACCCGGTGACCGGGTGGTGGCGGGGGAGCCGTTGCTTGAGCTGCACACCGACACTCCCGATGCGGTGCCGGCCGCACTGGAGGCGTTGAGCGACGCGGTCCAGATCACTGACACACCCCCGGAACCGGGCAACCTGATCCTGCACCGCACCGACTGAGCGGCGCGAAGCCAGGGCTTTGAACAAAACCCGAGCCGGGTGGTCATCCCGTCGCCTGACACGCAACGATCACCTTGAGCCAGGGCCGCAACCCAGGCCGCCAACCGGCGGCCGACCATGCCAACCTTGCGGCCCTGGCTCAAGGTGATATGCACAAA
>NZ_JAKGSD010000052.1:0-1071 GCF_021654135.1 Amycolatopsis tucumanensis
CGAGCGCAGGTCCTCCAGCTGCGCGGCGAGCCGCTCGACGGCGGCGGCCGCCGCGTCCCGGTCGGCGATCACCATCCGCAGGTCGGTCTCCACGGCGCGGACGTACGCCTGCACCTGACGGGCGTCGTAGCCACGCCACGTGCGGTCGAAATCGGTCCGCAGTGGCACCAGGTCCTCGCGAGCGTCCACGGCCGTCATCCGCACCTCCCGAAGAGACTGTCCTGAATGGACAAAGCTGCTGAAAGCCTGCCACTGCCCAGCATCCTCTCATCCGCGCCCGGCGTCCACCCGCAGGGGCCGCGCGTTCGGAAATTCCGGTGTGACGTCATCGCATTCGCCTTCGGGTCCACCTCTGCAACCCGGACCGCGGCACGCCTGCACGGGCAGATCTCCTGCGCGGCAACGGCATCGGCAGCCGATTCACCTGCAGGTAGTGCCGCGGCCGACGTTCGGATGCTCCGCGTTCGCGCCCGTGATCACCGTGTGCGATGGCGGGTTCCGGAAAAAGCACTGAACCTTCAAGTCCCGGTCGAGCCAAAAGTGGGCGCGAAACGACGAATAGACCGCCCGCCACGAGCCGGCGGCGACATGCCAACGAGCTGCCGGCACCGGAACAGCCCGGACGCCGAGAGCGTGGTGGCCAGGAGGCCGACTTAGTGGCCAGGCGGCCGGGCGGTTGGCCGGGGGCTGGGCGGTTGACCGGGCGGCCGGGCGTGGTGGCCGCGCGACTGGAAGGTTGGGCGGACGGCTGGAAGGTTGGCCGGGCTGCTGGGCGTGGTAGCCGGACGGCCGGACGGCCGGGCGGTTGACCGGGCGGCCGGGCGTGGTGGCCGCGCGGCTGGAAGGTTGGCCGGGCTACTGGGGGGTGGTTGCTGGGCGGTTGGCCGGAGGGCCAGACGTGGTGGCCAGGCGGCCGACGTGGTGGCCAGGCGGTTGGCGGGCGGCTCGGCGTGGTGGCCGGGCGGCCGGGCGGTTGACCAGGCGGTTGGCCGGGCGTGGGCGGTTGGCTGGGCGTGGGCGGTTGGGTGTGGTGGCCGGGCGGTTGGGTGTGGTGGCCGGGCGGTTGGGTGT
>NZ_JAKGSD010000052.1:1168-59020 GCF_021654135.1 Amycolatopsis tucumanensis
GTGGCCGGGCGGTTGGGTGTGGTGGCCGGGCGGTTGGGTGTGGTGGCCGGGCGGTTGGGTGTGGTGGCCGGGCGGTTGACCGGGCGATTGGCCGGACGCCCGGACGTGCTGGCCGCGCGGCCGGACCAGGCAGCCGGACACGGCGGCCGGCTGCCGGGCGGTTGGCCGGGTTCCCGGGTCCCGCACGTCACCGGCTCCCCGGTCGGCGGACCGGGTGGGCGCGAGGCGCGGCGGCCGGTATCAGTGCAGGTCAGAGCGGCCTGGATTGGTCCGGGCCAGCGGGTTCGGGCAGTTCGCAACCGCCCGGCGCGGGTGGCCTGGACCGTTTCGAGGTGTTTGCCGCGCGGCGTGTGGAGCCGACACCGTAGCCTTGCCGGGGTGACGGAGACCGAGGGGCAGGACAACCCGCGCGTGATCGCCGGCCGGTACCGGCTGCAGCGTCACATCGGCGGGGGCGCGATGGGCGTCGTCTGGGAAGCGAACGATCAGCTACTCGACCGGACCGTTGCGGTGAAACAACTTCTGCTACCGCCGCGGCTCACGCCAGAAGAGGCCGAGCAGGCCCGCAAGCGCTCCTTCCGCGAGGCCCGCCTCGCCGCCCGCCTCCAGCACCCGCACGCCATCACCGTGTTCGACGTGGCCGACGACGACGGCAAACCGGTGCTGGTGATGGAGTACCTGCCCTCGCACAGCCTGGCCGAGGTCCTCGCCGAGCGCGGCAGCCTCCCGCCAGGCGAGGTCGCCCGCATCGGCGCGCACGCGGCGTCCGCCCTGGCCGCGGCCCACGCGGCCGGCATCGTGCACCGCGACGTCAAGCCCGGCAACATCCTGCTCGGCGAGGACGGCATCGCGAAGATCACCGACTTCGGCATCTCCAAGGCCGCCGACGACGGCACCCTGACCGGCAGCGGCCGCTTCGCCGGCACCCCCGCGTTCCTCTCCCCCGAGGCCGCGCGCGGCGAGACACCCGGCCCGGAGTCCGACGTCTACTCTCTCGGCGCCACTCTCTACGCCGCGGTCGAGGGCCGCATGCCCTACGGCGACACCGACAACCAGATGGCGCTGCTCTACGCGGCCGCCGCCGGCCGCGTCGCTCCGCCGGAGCACGCCGGGCCGCTCACCGGCGTGCTCACCCGGATGCTCGACGTCGACCCCAAGGCCCGTCCCACGATGGCCGAACTGGCCGCTGAGCTGGGCAAACTCGCCTTGATGACGGCCACGACCAAGGTCGACCCGGTGCCGCCGCAGAGACCGTCGCGGCGAAGATTCGCCTACGCCGGCGCCGCACTGGCCGTCGTCGCCGCCCTGGTCGTCGCGCTCGTCATCCTGCTGCCCGCCTCGACCGGGGACAACGACGCGCCCGCCGACCAGGCCTCGGCCCCGCCTTCCCCCACGTCCGCGACGAACAGCCCGGCCCCGCCGTCGACCAGCGTCACCACCGTGACCAAGACGGCGACCAGCAGCCCGAGCCCGACCCCGGCCACCGCCTCCGCGGTCCAGGCCGTCAGCGACTACTACGCGATGATGCCGGGCAACACCGACGCCGGCTGGGAGCGGCTCGGCCCGGGGCTGCAAGCCCAGGGCAAGACCCGCTACGTCAACTTCTGGTCCAGCATCAGCTCCATCACCATCGTCGGCGGACCACGGCAGATCGACGCCAGCACCGTCGAGGTCACGGTCGATTTCGTGAAGGGCGGCTCGCACTCCCGCGAGCGGCACCACCTGGGCATGATCGAGCGCGACGGCAAGTGGCTGATCAACACCGACACCCTGGTCCGGTAGAACGGGAGGCGTGGCCTACTCCGCGCTCTCCCACCTGGACTGCCCCCGCTGCCACCTGACCCACGACGCGGACCGCGTGCAGGGCCTCTGCACCTGCGGCTCACCGCTGCTCGCCCGCTACGACCTGGCCGCCACCACGGTGACCAGGGACGAGATCGCCGGGCGCGAGCCGACCCTGTGGCGCTACCACGAGGTCCTGCCGGTCCGGTCGGCCGCGAACGTGGTCTCCCTCGGCGAGGGCGTGACGCCGCTGCTGCTGCTGCCCACTTACGGCGCGCAGGTCGGCGTGCCCGGCCTGCTGATGAAGGACGAGGGCCTGGTCCCGACCGGCTCGTTCAAGGCGCGCGGCGCCGCGGTCGGCGTGTCCCGCGCCGCCGAGCTGGGCGTCACCGGGATAGCGATGCCCACCAACGGCAACGCCGGCGCCGCCTGGGCCCTCTACGCCGCGCGCGCCGGCCTGCGCAGCCTGATCGCGATGCCGGTCGACGCGCCGGCGATCACCAGGGCGGAGTGCCAGGTCAGCGGCGCCGAGCTGTACCTGGTCGACGGCCTGATCTCGGACGCCGGCAAGCTGATCCGCGACGCCGTCGCCGAACGCGGCGGCTACCAGGACGTCTCGACGCTCAAGGAGCCGTACCGCATCGAGGGCAAGAAGACGATGGGGTACGAGATCGCCGAGCAGCTCGGCTGGCGCGTGCCGGACGTGATCGTGTACCCGACCGGCGGCGGGGTCGGCATCATCGGCATCCACAAGGCGCTGCTGGAGATGCGTGAGCTGGGCTGGATCCCGGACGGCAAGCTGCCGCGGCTGGTCGCGGTCCAGGCCACCGGGTGCGCGCCGATCGTGGACGCGTTCCAGCGCGGCGCCCGCGAGTCCGAACCGGCCGTCGGCGCGCGCACGATCGCCTTCGGGATCACGGTGCCCAAGGCGCTGGGCGACTTCCTCGTGCTGGACGCCGTCTACTCCACCGGGGGCACCGCGATCGCCGTCAGCGACGAGGAACTGCTGGCCGAGCAGGGCAACCTCGCGCGCGCCGAGGGCACGTTCGTCTGCCCCGAGGGCGCCGCGTGCTTCGCCGCGGTCCGCGAACTCCGCGGATCGGGCTGGCTGTCCGCGGACGACGAGGTCGTCGTCCTCAACACCGGCGCGGGCGTCAAGTACCCGGAGACGGTCGAGGTGTCCGTGCCGGTGCTGGCCAAGGACGGCGCGATCCCGCCTCAGGGCAGGTAGTACATCGGGTTCGGCAGCTTGACCGGCCGCTCCGCGTGCCCGCCGTCGAGGTCGCTGTACTGGTCGCCGAGGTTGAGCACGATCGTCTCGCCGGTGGCTTCGATGTGCGCCCGCGTGCCGGACTTGTACTGCACGGTGTCGCAGGTCAGGCCGCACGCCAGGTAGTCCGGCGCGGTGGTCTCCGGCTTGAAGAACGCCGCCGCGGGCGCCGGGTAGCCCTCGTTCGCCAGGTTCTTCAGCGACGCCGGGCCCTGGTGCTCCTTGCGGCCGGTCAGGAAGTAGACGTCGACGCCGTGCTGTGCGGCCCAGTTCGCCAGTTCGAGGGTCGGCTTGATCGCCGGGAACGCGCCGTCGTTGATCGCCTTCTCCTGCTTGACCGGGTCGAAGCCGAAGTCGTTGTCGGCTTCCCAGCCGTAGGTGACCTCGGAGGTGTCGTCGATGTCGAGCACGATCGCCGGGTTGCGCACGCCCTGCTGGAGGCGGATCGCGAGGTAGCGCTGGGCGCCCTCGACCTGGCGGCGGACGTCGGCGGCCCACTGGCTGCGGTCGGACTCGTGGTGCTTGCCGTCCGCGTCCACCTGGTCGCCGTAGTAGGCCTTGACGTCGAGCTTGACCTGACCGAGGTTGTCCGGCTCGTGGCTGCCGCCCGAGGTGGCGACGGCGGTGGCGCCCCCGGCGACGGTGGCGCCGATCGCGGCAGCGGCGGCCAATTTGACCAAACCGGACATTCTCTCACGCAACACGGGTCCTCCTCGTGAACGGTTGACGACCCGAGAACCTACCCCGGGATCCGCTCCGCGCGACAGAGGAAGAAGTGGGGCGTGCGGCCGATCCGCGTGAGCACCACGCTGGCCTCCTGGTCGCCCGCGAGCTTGAGCCGCTTGCGCAGCGCGTCCGGGTCGATGTCCAGGCCGCGGACCAGGATCTCCAGCCTTCCGACGCCGCGCGCCCGCAGCAGCGAACGCAGCGATTTCTCCTGGTAGTGGCCGTGCTCCAGGACGCGGAAGGCCCGCACGCCGGGTGGCGGCACATCGCCGGTCAGGTAGGCGATCCGCTCGTCGAGCTGCCACAGCCCGTGCCGGGCCGCGTAGTGCTTGACCAGGCCGGCCCGCACCACCGCGCCGTCCGGGTCGACGATCCACTCGCCCGGCGCGGCGGCGCCCGCGTCCGACGGGTCCCGGTCGGTGATCGTCCACTGTGTACCGTCCGAGCGCAGCACGGTCGCTCGACGCTCCGCCGTCGCCAGCCCGGCGCTCCACACGCAGGCCTCCCGCACCTGGCCGTCGAGCGACACCAGCTCGATCTCCGCCGCCCACGGCACGGCCGCCGGATCCAGGCCGGGGGCGCACTTCACGACGAGGTCCCGGCCCGCGTAGGCCTCGGCGAGCTCGTCCAGCGGCGGCGCGAAGTCCGACGGGCGCCAGGTCCGGCGGCCCGCCGAGTCGCGGCGGGCCGGATCGGCCACGACCACCGCGTCCCGGCTGACCGGTCGCAGCGCGTCGGCCTGAACCAGCGGCACGCCGGGGCAGTTGTGCCGCGCCATCGCCAGGCGCACCGGGTCCAGGTCGGAGCCGAGGCACCGTCGGGCGACCCGGGCCAGCTCGGCCAGGTCGGCGCCGATCGAACAGGTCACGTCGTGCACGTCGAGTCCGGTCAGCCGCTCCGCGCGGTGCCGCGCCACCGGCGGCACGCTGGCCTGCTGCAGCGCGTCGCCGGTGTAGAGCCAGGACGGGTCGAGCTTGCCCTTGCGCCGCAGCAGCACGGTCTCCAGCACCGCGGCGAACCGCTCACCGGCCAGCTTGCGCACGGCCGCGACGTCCGCGATCCGGTCGGTCAACGGCAGCTCGGCGACCTGGCCCAGCGCACGCGCGCCTTCCTCCGAGCGGAGGAAGGCGACGTCGTCGAGGGTGAACGCGTAGGGCACTTACGGCTTGATACCGGTGATCATCACGTTGTAGAACAGCTCGCGCGGCAGCACCTTGGACAGCACCTTCTTGTCCAGCGCGGACAGCCGCAGCCACAGCTGGTAGGCGAACATCCGCCACCGCACCGTGAGCTTCTCCTGCGGCACCGCCGCCTCGAACGTGCGGATCGGCCAGCCGGCCAGCGCCGCGCTGAACTCCTCGGTGACCGCGCGGACGTCGACCGCGCCCGCGCCGAGCGCCATGCGCTCCAGCTCGGACGGGTCGAACGTGTGGATGTCGACCACGGCCTCCAGCGCCGCCGCGCGCGAGGACTCGTCCAGCTCCTCCTGCGGGCGCCGCCAGCCGCTCAGCGCCGGGACCTTGGTGACGTTGGTGGTCAGCCACCAGGTCAGCTGGCCGAGCTTGCGCGCGTAGAAGTTGCCGATCTTGGTCGGCTCACCGGCGAACACGAACCGGCCGCCCGGCTTGAGCACCCGCAGCACCTCGCGCAGCGCGCCCGGCACGTCCGGGATGTGGTGCAGCACCGCGTGCCCGACCACCAGGTCGAAGCTGTTGTCCGGGTAGGGGATGCGCTCGGCGTCGGCCACCCGGCCGTCCACGTCCAGGCCCAGGTTCTCGGCGTTGCGCAGCGCGACCTGCACCATGCCTGGCGAGAGGTCGGTGACCGAACCCTTCTTGATCACGCCGCCCTGCATCAGGTTCAGCAGGAAGAAGCCGGTGCCGCTGCCCAGCTCCATCGCGGTCGGGTAGGGCTGGCCCTCCTCGCCCGCGACCGCATTGAACACGTCAGTGGCGTAGGAGATGCAGCGCTCGTCGTACGAGATCGACCACTTCTCGTCGTAGGTGCCTGCCTCCCAGTCGTGGTAGAGGATGTTGGCCAGCTTCGGGTCCGAATACGCCGCCTTGACCTCTTCCTCGGTCGCGTGCGGGTTCGGGGCGGGGTCGGTCACGTCACTTCCCTTCGAAGGTGGCCTTGCCGGGGCCGTTCTCCACGAAGGAGGTCATGCCCGTGGTCTGGTCCTCGGTCGCCCACAGCGCCGTGAACAGCTGCGTCTCCAGCTTGAGGCCGCTGGCCAGGTCCATGTCGAGACCGCCGTCGATCGCGGCCTTGGCCTGCGCGAGCGCGACGGCCGGGCCGTTCGCGAACTGACCGGCCCACTTCTGCGCCGCGGAGTAGACGTCGTCCGGCGCGACCAGCTGGTCGACCAGGCCCAGCGACAGGGCCTCCTCGGCCTTGACGAAGCGGCCGGTGAACACCAGGTCCTTGGCCTTGCTCGGGCCGATCAGGCGCGCGAGCCGCTGCGTGCCGCCCGCGCCGGGGATGATGCCGAGCAGGATCTCCGGCTGGCCGACCTTCACGTTGTCGCCGGCGATCCGGTAGTCCGCGCCCATCGCGAGCTCGAGCCCGCCGCCCAGCGCGTACCCGGTGATCGCGGCGACGACCGGCTTCGGGATCGCGGCGACCGCGGCCACCGTGCTCTGCAGCTTGGCGCCGAACGACCGCATCTCGACGTAGGAGCGGGTGACCATCTCCTTGACGTCCGCGCCGCCGCAGAAGGTCTTCTCCCCGCCGTAGAGGATCACCGCGCGCACGTCGGACCGCTCGGTGACCTCCTGCGCGGCCACCGCCAGCTCGGCCGTGACCTGGCCGTTGATCGCGTTGACCGGGGGCCGCTCCAGCCGGATCGTGCCGATCCCGCCGTCCACCTCGAGCCGTACGAACTCGCCCACGCTGGCATCCTCCTTGATCTTGCCTACCGGCTGGTAGGGCTGACCTTACCGGCGACGCGCGAAGAAGCGGTCACCCGAGCGTTCGAGGACGAGGTCCTGGTCGAACGTCTTGGACAGGTTCTCGGCGGTGAGCACGTCGTCGACCAGGCCCGCGACCACGGCCCGGCCTTCCCGCAGCAGCAGCGCGTGGGTGAAGCCTGGCGGAATTTCCTCGACGTGGTGTGTGACGAGCACCATGGCCGGCGCGTCCGGGTCGAGCGCCAGCTCGGACAGCCGGGCGACCAGGTCTTCGCGGCCGCCCAGGTCGAGGCCCGCGGCGGGCTCGTCGAGCAGCAGCAGCTCCGGGTCGGTCATCAGCGACCGGGCGATCAGGGTGCGCTTGCGCTCGCCCTCGGACAGCGTGCCGTACTCGCGGTCGGCCAGGTGCCGGATGCCCAGCGCGTCCAGCAGCTCCTCGGCGCGGCCGGTGTCCATCGTGTCGTACTGCTCGCGCCAGCGGCCGATCACCGCGTACCCGGCGCTGACCACGACGTCGACGACCTTCTCGTCCCCCGGGACGCGCGACGCGATCGCCGCGGAGGTGAAGCCGATGCGCGGGCGCAGGTCGAAGATGTTGGTGCGGCCGATCTGCTCGCCCAGCAGGTGCAGCGACCCGGTGGTGGGGTGCAGTTCGGCGGCCGCGAGCCGGAGCAGGGTGGTCTTGCCTGCGCCGTTCGGGCCCAGCACCACCCAGCGCTCGTCCAGCTCGACCGACCAGTCGAGGCCGGCCAGCAGGTCGTTCTTGCCGCGGCGGACCCCCACCCCGGCCATCCGCACCACGAGATCGTCAAGGTCGTTCGGCTCGCTCACGGGCCCATTGTGGCCGCCGGGCGCCGCCGGAGTCCCGCCGCCCCCGTACCACTTGGTGGGACGTCACAGCGGGTAGCCGGATCTCGTGGCACGATGCGCTTCGTGAGCACCTCCCGGTACCCGCGGCGCCGCTTCTGGCGCAACCGTGCCGTGGATCTGGTGCTGGTCGCGTCCTGCGGGTGTAGCCCGACGCGGCACGGTCGCTGACCTGCCGCGTCTCGCCACGTCCCCTTTCACGCGACCTTCTGGAGACTTTCGGTGACTTCTGTCCTGCGTTCGACCGAGATCCACCCGCGCCTGATCGGAACCGCGCTCGAGGAGCTGCTGCACCCCGAGCGGCTGCTGTGGACGCCGACCCAGCTCGCCGGCCTGACCCGCACCGTCACGCTGGAGCTGGGTGCGCGGATCTCGGAGTTCCTGCACTTCGACGCCGACCAGCGGTGGTGGGCGCGGCTCGCCCTCACCGAGGGGATCGAGCTGTGGGTGCTGACCTGGCTGCCCGGGCAGGGCACCAAGCCGCACGACCACGGCGGCGCGGCCGGGTCGTTCACGGTGCTGCGCGGCGAGCTGTCCGAGGAGTACCGCTACCCCGGCGGGCCGATCCGGCAGCGCACCCATGTGACGGGCGACGGAATCGGGTTCGGCGCGGGGCGGGCGCACCAGGTGACCGGCGCGGGCGCGGTGCCGTCGGCGAGCATCCACGCCTACTCGCCGCCGCTGGTGCCGACACGCGAATACGCCAGTCTGGCTGACGTGCCCGCCGAGATCCCGCCGCTGCCGGGCATCCTGCGCTGATGAACATCGACGAGATGCTGGCCTCCGCGCGAGCCACCCTGAAGCGGGCCGAGCCCGCCGACGCCTGGCGGCTGCAGGCCGAGGGCGCGCTGATCGTGGACATCCGGCCGATCGGCTACCGCGAGGCCGAGGGCGAAATCCCGGGCGCGGTGCCGGTCGAGCGGATCCACCTGGAGTGGCGCCTCGACCCGGCGAGCGACCACCGGCTGCCCGGGGTGCGCCCGGACCGGCCGGTGGTCGTGGTGTGCAACGAGGGCTACGCGTCGAGCCTGGCGGCAGCCGACCTCCGGCGGCTGGGGTTGTCCCGGGCGACGGACCTGGTGGGCGGTTTTCGGGCGTGGCGGGCTGCCGGGTTGCCGGTGCAGCCGGGTGGCACGCCGGCGGTTCCCTGAGGGGGAGCTGGTTGCTGGGGCCCCCGCGGTGGCGCGGTGCGGTGTGGAGTGGAGTGGCGGGTTGCTGGGGCGGACTGCGCCGCGAAGCGTTGGGGACTGGGGTGCACTGTGCCGCAAACCAGCGCGGGGCTGCGGTGCACTGGCCGCGAAGCGGCAGGAGGCTGCGGTGGGCGGGCGAGTGCGGCGCGGCGAGGACCAGGCCGCGGAGCGGCGGTCCGCTGAGGCGCGCGATTCCGCGAGACCGGACTGGCGCGACGGCAGCTGCTGCCGAGGCAACCAGGCGCTGCGCCGCGAAGCGACCGCCCGCCCGGTGGGCGGGCGCGGAAGCCCGGCACGCCGGTAGCGGGGGCTGCCGGGGCAACCAGCCGGGGTGCGGCGAGGGGGCTGCCGCGGGGAACGTGGCTCGGCGGCAGCTTCCGCAACCCCGGCCAAGCGGGGCGTGCCGATCCCCACGACAGGCACGCCCGCTCACCTACCCCGCGGGGACGCGTCCGCTCGCCTAGTCCGCCGGGAGGAACTTCACCGCGTCTGCCCTCGCGGTCGCGGCTCCCGCGGTCAGCGTGACCGCGCTGGACGTGCCTGCCGGGAAGTCCCACGTGCCCAGCTTCAGCCAGCCGCCCGTCGTGTAGTCGGCGGTCACCGTGCTTGTCTGTCCGTTGTGGACCACCGTCAGGCGCGCCGCCGAATCAGTCGACGGTACCCGGTAGATCCACACGTCGTAGGTCCCACCGGCGCGCAGGTTCGGTCGCCACGTCGCCGTCGAGCCGGGGGTCTGGCTGTACCGCGAGCTGTTCCCGACCGTGAAGCCGGCCAGGGAGCTGTCCAGCCAGGTGCCGGTCTCCGAGTAGCCGTAGTCGGCCGGCGTGTCGTTGTCGACGTAGTACTCGCGCTGGTAGTACCGCACGTAGTCGAACTGCGCGGTCGCCGGGAGTTTGCTCTCGTCGACCGTCTCGTACGCGATCGACGTCAGCCAGATGTTCACGTAGTCGTGCGTGTCGAGGCTCGGCGGGTAGGTCGCGGTGTTCGTCAGCACCCCGTCCACGTAGAAGGCCACCCGGCTTTCGTTCCAGTCGAAGCCGTAGGTGTGCCAGCCCGCCGAGGTGTCGAAGCCCGGGTTCGTCCACTTGCGACCGACGTCGGTCTTCGTGCCGTCCGGCCGCCACGCGTTGACGCCCTGGCTGATGCTGCCCGGCGCACTGGAATTGATCTCGGACTGGTCGATCTCGGTGCGCCGGTCGGGGTTGAACGTCGTGCTCCCGTCACCGGCCATCGCCCAGAACGACGTGTGCCAGCCGGATCCCACGGGCGTCTTCGCGCGCGTCTCGTAGTACCCGTAGCGGAAGGACTGCTTGCTCACCACACCGCCCGCGGTGTAGGCGTAACTGCCGACCTGCTCCTTGCGCAGGTTCAGCGTCAGCACGCCACCGCCCTCCGTGACGTTCGCGGGCAGCTGTGCGCTCTTCACCTTCTGATCGGTGCGGTAGTTCCACTTGGCGCTGTCCACTGTGGAGTCGTTGAACTCGTCGCTGAAGACCAGTGTGTAGCCGGATCCGGCTGGGGTGGTGACCGGGCCGGCCGCCACCGCGGCCGGAGCGGTCACCAGCGCGGCCGCGACCAGCACGGCGGGGACGAGTGCGTACCTCGGCATTGAGGGTTCTCCTTGACCGGTGGGGACTTCAGGCCACGGCGCGGGCCTTGGGCCCGGCCGTCTCCCGCACGACCCGCAGGACGGTGACCAGCGTGATCGTGGCGGTGAGCATCACGTAGAACGCGGGCGAGAGCCGGTAGCCGCTGGCCGAGATCAGCCAGGTGGCGATGTAGGGCGCCGTGCCGCCGAACAGCGACACCGCGATGTTGTACGGGATCGCGATCGCGCCGGAGCGGATGCGCGGCGGGAACAGCTCGGCCATGGTCGCCGACACCGCACCGTCGTAGGCGGCGATCAGCAGGCCGAGCACGACCATGCCGAGGATCGCCAGGAACTCGTTGCCCAGCGACATCAGCAGCAGGGAGGGCCAGGTCAGCAGGATGAACCCGGCTGTGCCGGCGATCAGCAGCGGGCGGCGGCCGATCCGGTCGGACAGCGCGCCGGCGAACGGCACCGCCACCGCGACCACCGCCAGGCACACCGTGGAGGCGACGAACGACTGCACCTTCGTGAAGTGCAGCGTGGTCTGCAGGTAGCTGGGCATGAACGTCTGCAGCGTCCAGTGCGCGACACCCTTGATCACGACCAGCCCGGCCAGCACCAGCATCGCCTTGCCGCCGGTGCGGAAGGTTTCCCGCACCGGGCTCTCGGTGACCTCGCCCCTGGCCTCCAGCTCGCGGAACTCCGGCGTGTCCTGCAGCTTGAGCCGCAGGTAGAGACCGGCCAGGCCGAGCGGCAGCGCGAGCAGGAACGGCAGCCGCCACGCCCACGAGGTCATCGTCGCGTCCCCGAACGACGCGGTCAGCAGCAACGCCAGTCCCGAGCCGAAGACGAACGCGGCGAACCCGAAGGTGTCGGCGAAGCTGGAGAAGAACCCGCGCCGGTTCGGCGGCGCGTACTCGTACAGCACCGTCACCGCGCTGGACGTCTCGCCGCCCGCCGCGAAACCCTGCACCAGCCGGGCGACGACGAGCAGCAGCGGGGCGAGCGCGCCGACCACGTCGTACGTCGGCAGCACACCGATCGCGAAAGTCGCCAGCGACGTGGTGAGCACGACGATCGCGAGCACCCGCTGGCGCCCGATCCGGTCGGCCAGCGGCCCGAAGAACAACCCGCCCAGCGGCCGGATCACGAACCCGGCGGCGAACACCGCGAACGTCGACAGCAGGGCCGCCGTCGGGTCGCCCGCGGCGAAGAAGTTCGCGGCGATGACGGTCGACAGGGTGCCGTAGATACCCATGTCGAACCATTCCACGAAGTGGCCGGCACCCGCGGCCAGCAGCACTTTCCGGCGGGGCACCTGGCCGGTGCTCACGGTTTCGGGCACAGCGACCTGTTCAGACATGACGACCTCGTTGTCCGTGTCGGAGTGGGGATCAGCGGAGTTCCGCTTCCGCGATCATGCGGGAGACGGGAAATTCGACGGTGAAGCCGAGCAGTTTGCGCGCCTTCGCGTTGGACGTCGTGTAGTGCACCGCGGGACCGGGCAGGGACACGTCCTCATAGTCCAGTCCGGCGCGGCGCGCCAGTTCCGGGACCAGCCAGTCGAAATCGACCGAGTCGTCCGCGCCGAGACCGATCACTTCGCCGTCGAGACCGGGGGTTTCCACGGCGGCGACCACACCGGCCGCCAGGTCGCGGGTGTCCAGGATGCCCATCCGGAAGGGCGTCCCGTCCTCGCCGCGCGAGAGCACGAGCTTGGTCGTGCCGTCGTCGTGTGGTTCGAGCGCCGCGACTGCGGCCGCGTTGCCGAACGCCCGCTGCTGCTCGATCTTGCGGTGCAGGAAGAACCTCGGCCCGGAGAAGAAGCTGTCGCGGTCCAGCAGCTCGGCGGCGTCCTGGAAGTGGGAGAACCGCAGCACCACCGCCTCCAGCCCGCGGGTGCGGCGGTAGAAGTCCACGGTGTCCTCGGCGAGCTTCTTCGTCAGCCCGTACGCGCTCGTCGGCGCGCGCGGGTGGTCCTCGTCGAGCGGCTGGTACACGGGTTTGCCCTCGGGGTAGACCTCGCCCGTGCTGGCGAGCACGAGCTTCGCGCCCGCCAGAGCCGCCGCTTCGGCCACGTTCGCGGTGCCGAGCACGTTGGTCTCGAACAGCGCCGCGTCGTCGGCCCGTTGCCAGGACATCCGGGCGGCCAGGTGCACCACCACGTCCGCGCCGCCGCAGGCCGAGATCAGACCGTCCCGATCGGACAGTGGCAGACTGACCGGCGGCGCGACATCGATCGGCACCACCGTGTGGCCGCGTTCTTCGAGCCGTCCGGTCAGCGTGCGGCCGAGCCGTCCCGCGGCCCCGGTGACGGCGATCCTCACCGCACCTCCCGCACGGGCGTGTGCACCGGGCCGAGGTAGCCGAGGCCGATGCTCACGCTGTCGGCCGCCTCGACGATGGTGCGCCCCAGATCGGCCTCCCGCTCGTCGAGCGCGATCGCGGACAGCGCACCGGACAGCGAGATCGCGGCGACGACCGCGCCGGTGTGGTCCCGCACCGGCGCGGCGATGCACGCGCGGCCCAGCGCCAGCTCCTCGATCTCGGTCGAGTAGCCGCGGCTCGCGATCCGCGCGAGGTCCGCGTCGAGCGCCTCGAACGTCGTGATGGTGTGCCCGGTGAAGCCGTGCAGCGGCTCCGGACCCAGCAGTTCCCGGCGCTGTTCCGGCGACAGGCCCAGCAGCAGGCTCTTGCCCATCGCCGTGGCGTGCAGCGGGTTGCGCTGCCCCATCAGCGAAAACGACTTCTGCGCCAGCTGGCCTTCGACGTTGAGCAGGTAGAACAGCTCGGCACCGCGGCGCACCGCGACGTTCGCGCCGAGACCCAGCTCCCACGCCAGCCGCTGCGCGACCGGACGTGCCTGCCGGTAGATCGGGTCGTTGTTGAGCGCGATGCCGGCCATCGTCAGCACCGCCGGGCCGAGCTCGTAGAGCTGGCTCACCGGGTCGCGGCGGACCAGGTCGACCGACTCCAGCGTCGCGAGCAGCCGGGACGTGGTGGAGATGCCCAGCCCGACCTCGGCCGCGACATCCGACACCCGCAGCGCGGGCCGGCCGAGGGTGAAGGCGTTCAGCACGGCCGAGGCCCGCTCCACGCTCTGATTGCCACCGCTTTCGGAAACCATGGCACGAAGTATGCGGAGGCTTTGCACATTCCGCAAGTCCCGTGCAAAGATTGGCAACATGCGCATCGCCGAGGTGACGACCTACGTCTTGAAGCTGTCCGGTCCACAGGCCTACCTGGGGAAGCTGGAGGACGGCAGCGAGCTGAGCGAGGACCGCGGCTACGTCGTGCGCGAGCCGTGGCGCAGCCTCTACTCCGGCCGGTTCGAGACGATGCTCGTCCGCGTCACCGCCGAGGACGGCACCACCGGCTGGGGCGAGGCGCTGGCGCCGGTCGCCCCCGAGGTTCCCGCGGCGATCGTCGACCGGATGCTCGCCGGGTGGCTGACCGGCCGGGAGATCACCGGCGTCCGCCCGCTCTGGCTCGGCCTGCGGGACCTGATGCGTGAGCGCGGGCACCTGGTCGGGCACCAGGCCGACGCGCTGGCCGCGGTCGACATCGCGCTGTGGGACCTCTACGGCAAGCTGACCGGGCTTTCGGTGGCCGACCTGCTCGGCGGCGCGGTGCGCACGCACGTCCCGGCCTACATCTCCGGCCTCGCCCGCTCCACCGACGCCGAGCGCGCCGCACTGGCCGCGGACTGGGTCACCAAGGGGGCGAGCCTGGTCAAACTGGCCCTGGGCAAGCGGATCGAGGCGGATCTGGCCACCTTCGACGCGGTCGCCGAGGCCGCGCCGTCGATGCGGATCGCGGTCGACGCGCACTGGGCGTACCGGATCGGCGAGGCCGTCGAACTGGGCCAGGAGCTGGACCGGCGCAAGGCGCTGTTCTTCGAGGCGCCCCTGGTGCCCGAGGACGTCGACGGGCACGCCGAGCTGGCCAGGCGCATCCGCACGCCGGTCGCGGTCGGCGAGGCCATGCGCAACCGCTACGAGTTCGCCGACTGGCTCGGCCGCCGCGCACTGCGCCTGGCGCAGCCGGACGTGGCGCGCACCGGCATCACCGAGGCGATGTCGATCGCGGAACTCGCGTCGGCCCACCACGTGCCGGTGGCCTGCCACCACTCGGTCGGCCTCGGCATCGCGCTCGCCGCCGGGATCCACGTGTCCGCGGCCAGCGCGGACACGCCGTTCTTCGAGTACCAGCCGGACACCGTCCCGGTCGCGCAGAGCATCCTGCGCACCCCGCTGACCGCCGGGCCGACGGGGTTCGCCGTGCCCACCGGGCCGGGGCTGGGCATCGACGTCGACGCCGACCTGATCACCGAACTCGCGAAGGAGAACTGACCCGTGCCGGACACACCCACCGGTCTCATCCCCATCCTGGCCACGCCGTTCACCGCGGAAGGCGAGCTGGACCTGCCATCGCTGCGGTCGCTGGTGGAGTTCCAGCTCTCCTGCGGCGTCGACGGGCTCGCCGTGTTCGGCATGGCCAGCGAGGGGTTCGCGCTGACCGCGGCCGAGCGGGAGGTCATCCTGCGCGAGGTGCGGGCGATGACGTCGTTGCCGGTCGTCGCCGGGGTCAACGGCACCAGCACGGTGACCGCGCTGGAACAGGTCCGCGCCGCGGGTGACGGCGGGGCGGACCAGGTGATGGTGCTGCCGCCGTTCCTGGCGAAACCGTCGCCGTCGCAGGTCGTCGAGTTCTTCACCGAGGTCGCCGGCGCCGGGGTGCCGGTGATGATCCAGGACGCGCCGGGCGTGACCGGCGTGCCGGTCGACGTCGCCGCGGTGGCCGCGCTCGCCGGGGTCGAGGGCATCACCTCGATCAAGGTGGAGGCGCCGCCGACACCGTCCAAAGTGGCCGCGGTGCGCGATGCCGCGGGATTGGCCGTCCTCGGCGGGCAGAACGCGCAGGCGCTGATCGAGGAGTACGACAACGGCGCGGTCGGCACCATGCCGGCGTGCGAGTTCACCGACTTGCTGCGGTCCATTCTGGACGATCTCGCGGGCGGACGCCGGGCCGAGGCGCGGGCGGAGTTCACCCGGCTCCTGCCGTTGATCCACCTCGGGGTCCGGCCGGGGCAGGCGTGGGCCGTGCACAAGGAGGTGCTGGTGCGGCGCGGGATCATCCGGACGGCCACCGTGCGGCTGCCCGCCCGGCCGCTGGAGCCGATCACCGAGAAGGCCCTGACCGAGGTCCTGGACGAGCTGGTGCTGCCGGCGTGGCGCCGGTGAGGGGCGTCCTGGTCGTCGGCGGCGGCTCGGACATCGGGCGGGCGATCGCCGCGGCGTTCCCGGACGACCACGTGGTCGGCGCCGGGCTGGAGCCGGTGACCGACCCGGCGTTCGGCGAGTACGTGGTCGCCGACTGCGCGACACCGGCGGGCGCGGAAGCGGCCGTCGGCGCGCTCGACCGGCTGGACGTGCTGGTGCTGGCGGCGGCGTCCCAACCGGTGGCGGCCGCCGCGGAAGCGACCGACGAGCAGTGGCGCGCGGCGATCGCGAACACGCTGGACGCGGCGTTCTACCCGGCGCGGGCGGCGCTGCGGGTGATGACGGCCGGGAGCAGCATCGTCGCGGTGACGTCGGTGAACGGCTTCCTGGCCGCGCCCGGCCTCCCCGGCTACGCGGCGGCGAAAGCCGGGGTGGACGGGCTGGTGCGGCAGCTGGCGCTGGAGTACGGCCCGCGCGGGATCCGGGTCAACGCGGTCGCGCCGGGCATGATCGGCTCGGCCGACCTGCCCGCCGTGGCGGAGGGCTACCCGCTGCGCCGCACCGGCGAGCCGCGCGAGGTCGCCGACGCCGTGGCGTTCCTGGCGTCGGCGCGGGCGTCGTTCGTCACCGGCGTGGTGCTCCCGGTCGACGGCGGGCTGTCGATCGCCTCGCCCGCCGCGTTCCTGCGGCCGGACCTGCGCGCCCGCTTCCTCCAGGTGTGATGTCCAGGGAGGTTGGTCAGCCGGGTGGTGAGAGCACTCGTTCGATGGTGACGCCGCGGGTGGCGAACCAGGTCACCGCGCGGCGCAGCACCGCGGTGGCGGTGACAGCGGTTTCGTCGGCGTGGATCTCGGCGTAGGCCACGCGGGACTGGTCGTCGAGCACGGTGTGCACGAACGCGGTCACGATCTTGGGGTTGCGGTAGGAGTTGCGGGGCTTGTCTGGTGTCGCGGCCCGGTTGCGGTCGCCTTGGGCGCGGCCGACGAACCGGTGTCCGCCGCCGCCGGGAACGTTGCCGAACTTGGCGACATCAACATGGCTCAGCGCGCCGGGGTGATCGTGTTCGTAGCGGCTCGCCGGTGACCCGGTCGATCCGGGCCAGGCGGTTGATCCGGCAACGCACCAGCACCGCGTGCACGGTGGAGGCGGGCAGGCCGAGCCGGCCGGCGATCTGGACCGGGCCCAGCCGGCGGCGCCAGCGCTGCGGTGCAGGTCCAGCCCTGTTCGACAATCAGGCGCGCGAGCCGGAGCCGGGTGCCTGGCGTCAGGGTGGGACACGAAGGCCTCCGGTGGGTGATGTGGTTCCACGACAGCTCCACCTCACATCCGGAGGCCTTCACCTGTCTGCACGACAGGCCGTCACCGGTCACCTCGAATCGGAACAACGTCCTTGGACATCACAGCTAGGCCAGCACCACCTTGCCCAGCTCGGCGGGCGTCGCCAGGAGGTCGTGGCGCGGCAGGATCCGCACGGTGTAGCCGAGGGAGCCGGCCCGGGGCAGCCGCAGCGTCGCGGTGTACTCGCCCTCCTGGGACGGCTCCATCCGCACCGTCATGGGCTCCGCCAGCTCGTCCGTGTCACCGACGCGGCCGACCACCGTCTGGACCTCCACTTCGGACGGCGCCAGCCCGGCCAGGTCCACCTTCGCCCGCACGCGCACCTCGTCGCCGACCACCAGGCGCTCCTGCGCCTCCACCGTCAGCTCCGTGTCCAGCACCCGCACCTGCCGCCACACCGCGTCGACCCGCCTGCGGTACTCCGCCAGCGACCGCGCTCCCGCGTAGCCGTCCGCGGTCGCCGCCGCGCTGGTCACCGCCGCCGGGTGGTAGGCCGTCTCCACGTACTCGCGCACCATCCGCGACGCCTGCACCCGCGGCCCCAGCACGTCCAGCGTGTGCCACACCATCGACATCCACCCGCGCGGCACGCCCGCGTCGTCCCGCTCGTAGAACAGCGGCGCCACCTGCTGGCCCAGCAGGTCGTACAGCGCGGCCGACTCCAGCTCGTCCCGGCGCAGCGGGTCGGTCACGCCGTCCGCGGTCGGGATGGCCCAGCCGTTGCTGCCGTCGTAGCACTCATCCCACCAACCGTCCTTGATGGACAGGTTGAGGCCGCCGTTGAGCGCCGACTTCATGCCCGACGTGCCGCACGCCTCCAGCGGCCGCGTCGGGTTGTTCAGCCACACGTCGCAGCCGCGGTAGAGGTAGCGCGCCATCGACATGTCGTAGTCGGGCAGGAACACCATGCGCCGCCGCACCGCGGGGTCGTCGACGAACCGCACGACCTGCTGGATCAGCGCCTTGCCGCCCTCGTCGGCGGGGTGCGACTTGCCCGCGACGACGATCTGCATCGGGCGTTCCTCGTCCAGCAGCAGCGCGCGCAGTCGTTCCGGGTCGCGCAGCATCAGCGTCAGCCGCTTGTATGTCGGCACGCGGCGGGCGAACCCGACGGTCAGCACGTCCGGGTCGAACACCTGGTTCACCCAGCCCAGCTCCAGCGCCGACGCGCCGCGCTGCAGCCACGCGTTGCGCACCCGCCGCCGCACCTCGAGCACGAGCTTCTGCCGCAGGTCCCGCCGCAGCGCCCACAGTTCCTCGTCGGACACGCCCATCTGGCTGGGCAGCTTGCCGTCGTGCCCCCACGCCTTGTGCTTGCCGCCGAGCAGCGCGGTCAGCTCACGCGCCACCCAGGTCGGCCCGTGCACGCCGTTCGTGACCGACGAGATCGGCACCTCGGCGTCGTCGAAGCCCGGCCACAGCCGCGCGAACATGCGCCGCGACACGCGCCCGTGCAGCTGGGACACGCCGTTGGACCGCTGCGCCAGCCGCAGGCCCATGTGCGCCATGTTGAACATGCCCGGGTTGTCCTCGGCGCCCAGCGCGAGGATCCGCTGCAGCTCCAGCCCCGGCAGCAGCCGCCCGTCGCCGAAGTAGTGCTGCACCAGGTCCACCGGGAACCGGTCGATGCCGGCGGGCACCGGGGTGTGCGTGGTGAAGACGGTGCCCGCGCGCACCGCGGACAGCGCTTCGTCGAACGCCAGCCCCTGCTCGCCGATCACCTCGCGGGCGCGCTCCAGGCCGAGGAACCCGGCGTGCCCCTCGTTGGTGTGGAACACCTCCGGCTGCGGGTGACCGGTCAGCTCGCAGTAACGCCGCACCGCGCGCATGCCGCCGATGCCTGCCAGGATCTCCTGGCGGATGCGGTGATCGGCGTCGCCGCCGTAGAGCCGGTCGGTGACGCGGCGCAGGTCCTCGTCGTTGGCCTCGACGTCGGTGTCCAGCAGCAGCAACGGCACGCGCCCGACCTGCGCCTGCCACACCTGCGCGTACAGGTCGCGCCCGCCGGGCATCGCGACGTGCACCAGCACCGGCTCGGAGTCCTCACCGGTCAGCAGCTCCAGCGGCAGCGCGCTCGGCTCGATCACCGGGTAGTGCTCGACCTGCCAGCCGTCCAGCGACAACGACTGCCGGAAGTACCCCGACCGGTAGAGCGGCCCGACCCCGATCAACGGCACCCCCAGGTCGGAGGCCGCCTTGAGGTGGTCGCCGGCGAGCACGCCGAGGCCGCCCGAGTAGTTCGGCAGCGCTTCGTGCACGCCGAACTCCATCGAGAAGTACGCGATCGCGGCCGGCGCCCGCTCCCCCTGCGGGCGCTGCTGGTACCACCGGTCCTCGGTCAGGTAGCGCTCGAGGTCGTCGCTCATCGCGTGGACCCTGGCGAGGAAGTCCTCGTCACCGGCCAGCTCCGTCAACCGCGCCGGCGACACCGCGGTGAGCATCCGGAGCGGGTCCCGCACGCGCCGGAACAGGTCGTCGTCCATCGACGCGAACAGGTCACGGGTCGGCGGGTGCCACGTCCAGCGCAGGTTGGTGGCCAGCGCGCGCAACCCGGCCAGCGGCTCGGGCAGGCTCGCGCGGACGGTGAACCGGCGGATTGCTCTCATGGGGATCGACGATATCGGTAAGGTGCGCTGCGACAAGCGTGACGAACATCGAGGGGGCCGGGGTGCGGCGATCGCTGGTGGCGCTGAGCGGGGTGCTGGCGCTGGGACTGGCCGGTTGCAGCGACGGGAAGTCCGCCTCGGTGTCCGAGGGTGACGTCGCCGGGCTGCCGATCACCCACTTCGAGAGCGGTCTCAAGCCGACCGCGCCCGAGCCGGACCTCGACGTGACCAACGTCAGCGGCGACGAGGCGGACCGGGTGGCCGTCGCCACCATCGCCGACGTCGAGGACTACTGGTCCGACGCGCTGCCGGGCAACTTCGACGTCAAGTTCGAGCCGGTGAAGTCCCTGCTGTCCTACGACTCCGACGGCGAGAACCAGGAGAACGGCTGCGGCGACACGAAGGGCAACGCGAACGCCTTCTACTGCAGCATCGACGACTCCGTGGCGTGGGACCGGGGCGTGCTGCTGCCGACCATGATGGACCAGTTCGGGCCGCTGTCGGTGGTGACCGTGCTGGCGCACGAGTTCGGCCACGCCGTGCAGTACCGGCTCGGCGACAAGGCGGGCATCAGCCGCAACACGCCCACGATCGTGAAGGAGCAGCAGGCCGACTGCTTCACCGGCGCCTACTACCGCTGGGTCGCCGAGGGCAAGAGCAAGTACTTCGCCGTGTCCACCTCCGACGGGCTGAACTCCGCGCTGTCGTCGCTGTTCCTGGTGCGGGACAGCGCGGGCACCTCGGCGACAGACCGGTCCGCGCACGGCACCGGGTTCGACCGGACCTACGCCTTCCAGATCGGGTTCGAGCAGGGGCCGACGGAGTGCGCGGGGATGACGCTGGACAACATCCGGCCGCGGCTCACCGAGCGGCCCTTCGACTCCGGCGACCGGGACGGCGACATCGAGGTCGACCAGGAGGCGATCGGCCTGCTGAAGGACAGCCTCGACCAGGCGTTCGCGGGCGCCAAGGTGCAGGCGCCGGAGATCGTCGACGACGGCGCGTCCTGCCCGAACGGCTCGGCCACCCCGCCGGCCACCTATTGCACGAGCGACAACACGGTGCGGATCGACCTCGCCGCGCTGGCCGAGCTGGGACAGCCGGTGGACCAGGAGGGCGAGTTCACCGGGTCCAGCAGCGGCGGGCACGGCGACTTCGCGGCGTTCTCCGAGGTCGCGTCCCGGTACGCGATGGGCATCCAGAAGGGTGTCGGCGCTTCGCTGGACAACGCGAACGCCGGGTTGCGGACCGCGTGCCTGGTCGGCGCGTGGGCGGCGGTGGCCGCGCAGGAGGGTCAGCAGATGCGGCTGTCGGCAGGCGACCTGGACGAGGCGATCTCGGACCTGCTGCGGCCGGACTCGCTGGTCGCGGCCGACGTCGACGGCAAGCCCGCGGCCAGCGGCTTCAACCGCGTCGAGGCCATGCGCACCGGCTACCTGCAGGGTTCCGGGCCGTGCAGCACCCAATACGGCTGAGTCAGCCGATGAAGTCGCCGGTCGCCTTGCGGACCTTGGTGAGCAGCTCGGACAGCTGCTCGGTCTGCTTCGGCGTGAGGCCGACGAGCCCGAAGTCGATCGAGGTGACCGCCTTCGTCGCCTCCTCCAGGCGGGCGTGACCGTCGTCGGTGATCTCCACCAGCGTGGTGCGCCGGTCGGTCGGGTGCGGCACCCGCTTGACCAGCCCGTCCTTCTCCAGCCGGTCGACGATGTTGGTCACGCTCGTCGGGTGCAGCTGGAGGCGCTCGCCCATGACCCGCATCGGCAGCGCGCCGCGGCGCGCGAACGACAGCAGCACGAGCGCCTCGTACCGCGCGAAGGTGAGGCCGTGCGGTTTGAGCGCGCCGTCGACGGCCGACTGGACGATCTGCTGCACGCGCATCACGCCGGTGACCGCCGCCATCGTCGCGGACGGCCCGATCCGGTCCTCCCACAGCTGCGCGGCGCGGGCGATCGGGTCGAAAGGCAGCGGGCGGTTCATGGCAGGGAAGCTACCAGCGGGTTCTTGACCGAGGGGGCAGGGTAGTGCGCAAAGTGTCGCAAGTGTGAGGAGAGCCGATGATCGTCGCCTTCAGCGTGAGCCCGTCCGGTGGTGACCCGGACGGCGGGGTCAGCGA
Source organism: Amycolatopsis tucumanensis (assembly GCF_021654135.1). Classification (GTDB taxonomy): domain Bacteria; phylum Actinomycetota; class Actinomycetes; order Mycobacteriales; family Pseudonocardiaceae; genus Amycolatopsis_E; species Amycolatopsis_E tucumanensis. Next base: position 22,783 of record NZ_JAKGSD010000052.1, read on the forward strand.
AGCGGTCGCCAGGGCGGTGAAGGTCGTCCGCGACTCCGGCCTGCCGAACTCGACGAACGCGATGTTCACCAACGTCGAGGGGTCCTGGGACGAGGTCATGGACGTGGTGAAGCGGGCGGTGGAGGCGGCGGGCGAGGGCGCCGCCCGGGTGTCGCTCGTGCTCAAGGCCGACATCCGGCCAGGCTTCGACAGCGGTCAGCTGGAAGCGAAAGTGGAGCGGCTGGAGGAGCACCTCCGGTGAAACGCCGGACAGTACATGCCAGGATGGAAGCGTGACAAATCCACGCGCATCAGCAGCGAAGTCAGCCGCCATGTCCGCCGCGCTGTCCGGCGCGGTGGATCTGTCCGCGCTCAAGGCCAGGGCCGAGGCGCAGCGCAACGCCCCGCCGCCGTCGAGCGGCGCACCGTCCGGGGGCGGCGGCGCGGCGAGCGCCGCGGTCATCGACGTCACCGAGGCCACGTTCCAGGCCGAGGTCGTCGAGCGGTCGCTGCAGCAGCTCGTCGTCGTGGACCTGTGGGCCGACTGGTGCGGGCCGTGCAAGCAGCTGAGCCCGGTGCTGGAGCGGCTCGCCGAGCAGTCCGGCGGCGCCTGGGTGCTGGCGAAGGTCGACGTCGACGCCAACCCGCGCATCGCGCAGGTCTTCGGCGTCCAGTCGATCCCGACGGTCGTGGCGATCGCGGGCGGGCAGCCGGTCAACGCGTTCTCCGGCGCGCTGCCGGAGCCGGAGATCCGGCAGTGGCTGGACCAGCTGCTGGAGGCGCTGAAGGGCAAGTTGCCGGGCATCCCGCCGTCCGGGGCGGGCGGCGCCGAGGAGCCAGAGGACCCGCGCTTCACCGAGACCGAGGCCGCGTTCGAGCGCGGCGACTTCGCCGCCGCCGAGGCCGCCTACCAGCGGATCCTGGACGTCGAGCCGGCCAACGAGCTGGCCAAGGCAGGTCTGGCGCAGGTCCGGTTCGCCGCCCGCGCGGCCGAGGCCGACCCGTCGGCCGTCACGCGCGCCGACGCGTCCCCGGACGACCTGGACGCCCAGTTCGCCGCTGCCGACTACGAGGTTGCGACGGGCAAGGTCGAGGACGGGTTCTCCCGGCTCATCGAGGCCGTGCGCCGCACGGCGGGCCCGGACCGCAACCGCGTCCGCGAGCACCTGGTCGGCCTGTTCGACCTGTTCGACCCGGCCGACGAGCGCGTCGCGGCGGCCCGGCGGAACCTGGCGTCGGCCCTGTTCTGAGACGGCGTTCCCCGCGCCGCGAGGTGCGGCGCGGGGAGTGCGGTTCACCAGGGGATGACGCCGTCGTCGTCGAAGAAGCCGCCGCGCGGCCCGTCGTCGGGCAGGGTGGCGAGCCGGATCGCGATGGCCGCGCCCTGCTCGGGAGTCCGGGGCGCGGCGAAGCCGGTGAAGTCGGTCGCGACGTACCCGGGGCACGCGGCGTTGACGATGACGTTCGTGTCGGCGAGCGCGCGGGCGTACTGCACGGTGATGCTGTTGAGCATCGACTTCGACGGCGCGTAGGCGGCCATCACCGGGCCGGTCCGCAGTGCCAGCGAGCCCATGTTGCTGGACATGTTGACGATGCGCGGCGAGCCGGCGCGGCGCAGCAGCGGGAGCATCGCGTTCGTCACCCGGACGACGCCGAACACGTTGGTGTCGAGGACGGTCCGGACGACGTCGAGGTCCAGTGTGGTCGGATCCTGCGCGCCGCCGTCGGTCCGGCCGCCGATGCCCGCGTTGTTGACCAGGACGTCGAGCCGTCCCGCTCTGCGCTCGATCGCCGCCGCGGCAGCCGCGACGCTGTCGTCGGAGGTGACGTCGAGGGCCACCCCGAACGCGTCGGCGCCCGCGGCGCGCAGCCGCTCGACGGCCTCTTCGCGGCGGGCGTCGTCACGCGCCCCGACGGCGACCGTGTGGCCCATCGCGCCGAGCCCCTGCGCGATGGCGTAACCGATTCCCTTGTTCGCGCCGGTGACCAGCGCGATCTTCGTGTCGTTCACGCGGCCCATGCTCGGCGCGCGGGAACGCGCTGTCCAAGATCAGCTCGCTATCCTGTGATACTCGGCAGGTATCAGCGCGCGTAGGCTCGAAACCGTGCGTGATCTGGAAACCCGCGAGCTCCGCTACTTCGTCACCGTCGCCGAGGAGCTGCACTTCGGCCGCGCCGCGGAGCGGCTCGGGATCGCGCAACCGCCGCTCTCCCGCGCCATCCGGCAGCTGGAACAGCGGCTCGGCGCCCGGCTGCTCGACCGCGACCGCCGCGGGGTGGCGCTGACCGACGCCGGGCGGGTGCTGCTCCGCGAAGCCAGGGTGGCGCTCGACGCGGTCACGGCCGCCGCGCGCCGCACCCGCCGCGCCGCGGACCCGCACCGGCCGCTGGTGCTCGTGACGAAAGCCGGGGCGTCACATGAACTCCTGCAGCGGCTCCTGGACGCCGCCGCGGCCGAACCGGACGTGCCACCGGTCGAGGTCCTCCTGTGCGAAGTGGGCGAGCAGGCCGGGTTGCTGCGCGACGGGCGGGCCGACGTGGCGATCATGCACCGCCCATTCGACGACCTCGCCGGCTTCGACACCGAAGACCTCGTCGTCGAAGGGCAGGTCGCGATCCTGCCCGCGGCGCACCCGCTCGCGGCCCGCGCGCAGCTCACGCTCGCCGACGTCAGCGACGTCCCGGACCTGCCGATCGCGCGGTGGCCCCGGCTCGACGGCACCTACCCGCCCGGCCCCGGCCCGGAGGTGCGCACGCAGTCGCAGCTGGCCCAGCTCGTGGCACTGGGGCGGACGCTGCTCGTCATCCCCGCGTCCAGCCGGGCCTGGCAGTGGCCGGAGCACGTGGCGGTGCCCGTCGTCGACGCGCCGGAGGTCACGACCGTGCTCGCCTGGCCGGCGAGCAGCCGCTCAACCGCCGTCGCCGCACTCGTTCGCTCGGCGGCCGCGCTCTACGAGACGGCGTGACAGCACGAAGCGCCGCCGCCACGGGTCGTGGCGGCGGCGCTTCGCGGTGAAGATCAGGCGGAGACGGTGTCCCGGACGATCAGGCCGGTGCCGCCGTGGGTGAGGCGCTCCGGGCCGTCCAGCTTGCCGGTGCGCAGGGCCCAGGTCTCGAACCACCAGGTGAACAGCGGCGGGATGCTCGCCAGCAGCGCGGTGATCACGGTCTTCGGGCGCCAGCCGAGCGGCTTGAACACGGCCAGGGTGACGACCAGGTACACGACGAAGACGACGCCGTGGACCATGCCGAGCACCGGCACGCCGCCCTCGTTCGGGGCGTCGACGACGTACTTCAGGAACATCCCGATCAGCAAACCCGCCCAGGACAGCGCCTCGGCGACGGCGGCCACGCGGAACACGAGAGCGGCCTTGCTGGTCACTGCTTTCCTCCTTGTGAGAAGCACATGAGAAAACGTCCGACTCCGGTCTACGTCAACCACGCTGTCGGACGCTTCGGTACCCAGTGTGAGGCGTGATGGTCCTCACGGGTACTTCGGGGGTCGTGATCATCATCACGAGCGGTCGTCCACAGAGGATCCGCGTAGCCACACGGTCACCCACGGAATATGGATCACGTATGACGCCGTCATCGGTCACCGATCGGCCCCCGCCGGTAGGCCTTGTGGCATGACACTCAGCCGACGCGGTTTCCTGTGGCGGGCCGGCCTGGCCACCGCCACTGTCCCACTGGTGACCTCCGGTCTCGCGAACGCGACCGAAGCCGACCCGGACCGGCTGTTCCGGGCCGGCTCGTTCGACGCCGCCGACCGCGGCTACGCCAAGCTGCTGCGCCGGGACCCGGCGAACGCCCGCGCGGCCGCCCAGCGCGGCTACATCGCCCTGCTGCACAACCGGTTTCCCGACGCGGAACGGTTTCTTTCCCGCGCGCTCGAACTGGTTCCCGGCGATACCGACACCACCCGGAAGCTGGCGGAGTGCTTCGTCCGGCAGGACCGGCACGACCGCGCGGTGCCGTTGCTCGGGAGCACGCCGTTCGGGACCCAGTACGCCGCGTTGCGCGGCAAGCCGTGGGAGATCCGGGGGGCGACGGCGGTCCGGCTCCCCTTCATCGACCTCGATCCGCTGCCGACCGTCGAAGCGTCCCTCAACGGCGGTGAGCCCCGCCGGTTCCTCCTCGACACCTACGGCACGCTCGACCTGGACCAGCCGGTGGCCGACGAACTGGGCCTGCGCTCCCTCGCCACGGTTTCGGGTTACGCGGGCAACCGGCCGGTCACCATCCACCTCGGGATCCTCGACTCGATCCGGTTCGGCGACCTCGAAATCCGCAACATCCCCATGCAGTGGACGAACCAGCCCAAACCGGCGCTCCCGGACGGCGCGATTCCCGCGGGCGTGCTCGGCACGACGGTCTTCTACCGCCTGCTGACCACGATGGACTACGCCCGCCGCGCGCTGGTGCTGCGGCGCAAGGACGCCCCGTTCCGGCCAGGGCCGCGTGCCGCACGAGTGCCGCTGTGGCTGGCCGGGGACCACTACCCGTGCTCGCTGGGCAGCCTCAACGACTACGGGCCGAAGATCGTCACGCTGGACACCGGCGGCATCGCCCACGGCCTGGACACCACGGTCGAGATGGCCGAGCGAGCAGGCATCCCGGTGGACTACGCGAACCCCGGCGAGATCAACGGCAGGCCGGTCTACCCGATCACCGCCGAGCGGATCTCGCTGGGCCGGGCCGTCGGCCACGACGTGCGCGGGTCCGCGAGCACCGGTCCCGTCGAAGGCACGCCGGGCCCCGGGCAGTCGGCGATGTTCGGGTTCGACATCATCGCCAACTTCACCCACGAGTTCTTCAAGCCGTTCGCCGTCACCTTCGACTACACCGGCATGAACTGCTACCTGGAACCCTGACCAGCCGGGCGGCGGTTGACACACCGCCGCCCGGTGGTGTGAAATCCACCCGCTATGACAACGTTGTCGTCGGGTCCGGGGAAGGCGTCGCGGCGCGCCACGATGAACGACGTCGCCCGTCTGGCCGGGGTGAGCATCAAGACGGTCTCGCGCGTGGTCAACGACGAGCCCGCGGTGCACCCGGAGACGGCCGAACGCGTCCTGGCCGCCATCGACGAGCTCGGGTTCCGGCGCAACCTCGGCGCGCGCAACCTGCGCCGCGGCTCGACCACCGGCACCATCGGCCTGGTCGTCGAGGACGTGGGCAACCCGTTCTACTCCGAGCTCACCCGCGCCGCCGAGAAGGTCGCCACCGCGTTCGGCAGGCACGTGCTGTCCGGCTCGTCGGAGGAGGACTCCGACCGCGAACGCGAGCTGGCGCTGGAATTCTGCTCCCGCCGGGTCGACGGGCTGCTCATCGTCCCGGCCGGCACCCAGCACGGCTACCTGCTGCCGGAAATGCGGGCGGGCACGCCAGTGGTGTTCGTGGACCGCCCGGCCGGGGACATCACCGCCGACACCGTGCTGGTCGACAACGCGGGCGGCACCGTCGAAGCGGTCGCCCACCTGGCCCGGCAGGGGCACCGCCGGATCGCCTTCGTCGGCGACCGGCCGGACATCTACACCGCCGCCGAGCGCCTGCGCGGCTACCGCGAGGGGTGCGCCCGCGCCGGGGTCCGCTTCGACGAGCGCCTCGCCATCCTGCGCCCGCCGACCAGGCAGAGCGTCGCCGACGCGGTCGCCCGCCTGCTCGCCGGGCCGGACCCGGCGACCGCGATCATCGCGGGCAACAACCGCGTCACCGTCCACCTGCTGCGGGCGCTGGCCCACGTCGCGCCGCGCCCCGCCGTCGTCGGTTTCGACGACTTCGAACTCGCCGACCTGCTCGACCCGCCGGTGACCGTCGTCGCGCACGACGTGAGCCGTCTCGGGTCGGCGGCGGCCGAGCTGTTGTTCGCCCGCATCAACGGCGATGCCTCCGCACCGAGAAAGGTTGTCCTGCCCGTGCACCTCGTTCCCCGCGGCTCCGGTGAGGTGGCCCCGTGACCGCCCCGATCAAGCTCCCGGCCAACCAGCCCGCCCAGTTCTACCGCGGCGGCGCGGCGATCGCCGCGCTGCGCGGAGTGTCCGAACAGGACTCCGCCTTCGGCCCGGAGGACTGGGTCGCGTCGACCACGACACGCTTCGGCCAGGAGGAGTCCGGACTGACCCGGCTGCCCGACGGCCGCTGGCTGCGCGACGCCGTCCGCGACGACCCGGAGTCCTGGCTCGGCGCCGAGCACGTCGCGGCGTTTCGCGACTCCACCGCGCTGCTGGTCAAGCTGCTCGACGCCGGTCAGCGGCTGCCGGTGCACTTCCACCCCACCGACGCGTTCGCCCGCAAGCACTTCGACTCGCACTTCGGCAAGACCGAGGCCTGGATCGTGGTCGGCACCAGCGGCGACGACCCGCGCGTCTACCCCGGATTCCGCGAGACGGTCAGCCCCGCCACCGTCGACGGCTGGGTGCGCGAGCAGGACACCGAGGCGATGCTCGGCGCGCTGAACAGCGTCCCGGTCCGCCCCGGCGACACGGTCTACATCCCGGCCGGCCTGCCGCACGCGATCGGCGCGGGCGTGTTCGTCGTCGAGCTGCAGCAGCCCACCGACTTCTCGCTGACCATCGAGTGGCGGAACTTCCTGGACGACCCGGACAAGGGGCACCTCGGCCTCGGCTTCGACACCGCGCTGCAGGCGCTCGACACCTCCGGCTGGGACGACGAGCGGCTGGCGGGCATCGTCAAGCACACCGCCGACGAGCCGGGGTCCACTGTGGACCTGCTGGCCGCGGGTTCGGCGGAGTTCTTCCGGGCCGACCAGCTCCGCCCGTCCCCCGCGCTCGCGCTCGACCCGTCGTTCGCCGTGTTCGTGGCGCTCGACGGGCAGGGCACGCTGCGCACCGAGCACGGCGGCGAGATCGCCGTGGCCAAGGGCGAGACCCTGGTCGTCCCGCACGCCGCCGGGCAGCTCGAACTGGCAGGCGACCTGACCGTCATCCGCTGCCGTCCCCCGGCCCCCGGAGCGCGCTGATGAACGACACCGTCCTGCTCGACGCGCGGAACCTGGTCAAGCACTACGGCTCGGTGGAGGCCCTGCGCGGCGCCTCCTTCCAGGCCCGCGCGGGTGAGGTGACCGCACTGATCGGGGACAACGGCGCGGGGAAGTCCACCCTCGTCAAGTGCCTGTCCGGCGCGGAGCAGCCGACCTCCGGCGAGATCCGGCTGGACGGCAGGACGGTGTCGCTCGACTCGCCGGTGACCGCGCGGCGCCTTGGCATCGAGACGGTGTACCAGGACCTCGCGGTCGCCCCGGAGCTCGATCCGGCGGCGAACCTGTTCCTCGGCAGGGAAATACGCCGCAAAGGCATCCTCGGCAGGCTCGGCATGCTCGACAAGGCCGAGATGCGGCGCCGCGCGATCGAGGAGTTCGACCGGCTGGGCGTGACGCTGCAGAGCACGGACGTGCCGATCGGCTCGCTGTCCGGCGGGCAGCGGCAGAGCGTCGCGGTGGCGCGGTCGGTGGTCTGGGCGTCGAAGGTCGTGTTCATGGACGAGCCGACCGCCGCGCTCGGCGTGGTGCAGCGCGAGCGGGTGCTGGACGTCATCCGGCGGGTCCGCGACGAGGGCATCGCGGTGGTGCTGATCAGCCACAACATGCCCGAGGTGCTGTCGGTCGCCGACCGCGTGGAGGTGCTGCGGCTGGGCACGCGCGTGGCCCGGTTCGTGGCGGCGGAGACCAAGCTCGAGGACCTGGTGGCGGCGATGACCGGCGCACTGACCCACGAGGAGGCGGCGTGAGCACGGCGGTCCAGACCGAGGTGAGCGGCGGGATCGGCAAGCGGTCCCTGGGACAGCGGCTGATCGGCGCCAACACGTTCTGGATCGCGCTGGTGCTGCTCGCGTTGATCGCGGTGTTCACGGTGCTGGCGCCGAACGAGTTCGCCACCGTGTTCACCTTCCAGACGCTGCTGATCGAGACGTCGGTGCTGCTGGTGCTGTCGGTCGGGATGACGTTCGTGATCATCACCTCCGGCATCGACCTGTCCGTGGGCTCGGTGCTGATCTTCGCCGGCATGGTGTGCGGCAAGACGATGGAGGCGCTCTCCGGCGGTAACGCGAGCACCGCCGGGTGGGGTGTGATCACCGTCGGCCTGGTCGCGGCGGTGCTGGCCGGCACGGCGTGGGGGCTGATCAACGGGTTCCTCATCGCGGTCGCGAAGATCCCGCCGCTGATCGTCACGCTCGGCTCGATGGGCGCCGCGCTGGGTGCGGCGTACCTGCTCAACGGCGGCTCCGACGTGCGCAGCGTGCCGACCACGCTCAACCGCACGCTCGGCTACGGCACGTCGTTCGGCGGCGTCCCGAACCTGGTGCTGGTGGCCGCGGTGATCACCCTGATCGGCGCGTGGCTGCTGCACACCACCCGCTTCGGCCGCTACACCTACGCGGTCGGCTCGAACGCCGAGGCCGCGCGCCGGGCCGGGATCGGCGTGACCGCGCACCTGCTCAAGGTGTACCTGCTGACCGGGTTCCTGGCCGGGGTGGCGGGTTTCCTGTCGCTGGCCTACTACGCCTCGACCACGATCACGGCGCACACCAACGACAACCTCAACGCGATCGCGGCGACCGTGATGGGCGGGACGAGCCTGTTCGGCGGGGCCGGGTCGGTGCTGGGCACGGTGATCGGGGTGTTCATCCCGGCGGTGCTGAAGAAGGGCTTCAACATCACGCACGTCCAGGACTTCTGGCAGATGATCGCGGTCGGCGCGGTGCTGGTGGCCGCGGTGTGGTTCGACCAACGGCGCCGCCGGGCGCGCAATTCCCGCTGAAATCCGTACAACGAGGTAGGGAGAGGGATCGGATGAAGTTGGCGCAGATCGCCGGACTGGCGGCGACCGCGGTGCTGCTGGCCGCCTGCGGATCGGGTCAGGTCGGCGGCTCCGGGGGCGCGGCACCGGAGAACAGCAAGCGGCTCACGCTCATCCCGGGCGTGCAGGCGGAGCCGTTCTACATCTCGATGCAGTGCGGCGCGCAGGCCGAGGCGCAGAAACTCGGCTACACCCTGGACACCTCGGCGCCGCAGAAGTTCGAGGCGGCGCTGCAGACGGAGAAGGTCAACGCGCTGGGCTCGAACCCGCCCGCCGCGCTGCTCATCGCGCCGACCGACGACACGGCGATGCTCGCGCCGATCCAGCAGGTCGCCTCGCGCGGCGTGAAGATCGTCGAGGTCGACACGGCGCTGAAGGACACCAGCGTGGCGCAGTCGTCGATCTCCTCGGACAACACGGCGGGCGGGCAGCTCGCGGCGGACACGCTGGCGCAGCTGGCAGGCGGGAAGACCGGGTCGGTGCTGGTGCTGGACACGATCGCGGGCACCTCGACCACGAACGCGCGCGCGGCCGGGTTCGAGGAGCAGCTGAAGAAGTACCCGAACCTCAAGTCGGTCGGCATCCAGTTCACGCAGAACGAGCCGGAGCAGGCCGCGTCGAAGGTGACCGCGGCGCTCGCGTCGACCCCGGACCTGGTGGGGATCTTCGCGACCAACCTGAACACCGGCGAGGGCGCGGCGACGGGCCTGCGCAACGCAGGCAAGGTGGGCCAGGTCCAGCTGGTCGGCTTCGACGCCAGTCCGTCCGAAGTGGAGGGTCTGCGCAACGGCGAGTACCAGGCGCTGATCGCGCAGGACCCGGCGATGATCGGGCAGCAGGGCGTGCAGCAGGCGGTCGCCGCGCTGGAGGGCAAGCCGGTGACCCGCAACCTGACGGCGCCGCTGCACTCCATCACGAAGGCGAACATGGACGCCAACAGCCAGTACTTCTACAAGCAGTCCTGCTGAGGGGGCCGGGGAGGTGCGCCACTGGGGGTGCGCACCTCCCCGGTTTCACCGCAGCGTCTTCAGGTGCTCGGCCAGCCACCCGCGGGCGGCCCGCCACAACCCGGCGCCGAGCGAGATCCGCGCGACGCCCAGCTCGGCCAGCTCGGCGACGGGCCCGTTGGCGTTGACCGCGGCCGGGCTCACCGCACGCACGAACTCGGCCAGGACCTCGCGGTCGCGCAGCAGGATCGGGTACACGCAGTCCGCCTCGGCTTCGAGGTACGCCCGCGCGCGTTCGACCGCCTCCGGCAGCACGGCACGCGGGTCCGGCGCACCGAGGAACACGTCGATGCGGGCGTTGATCACCAGGTCTCGCCCCGCGGCCGCGCGCACCGCCGCCAGCCGGGCGGCCTGCTCATCGACCGGCCGCGGGGCGCCGCGCGCATGGTCGGTGTCCTCGTAGTTGCACCCCACGGCGCCGGTCGCCAGCAGCCGTTCGGCGAACTCTTGTCCGGTCAGCCCGTAGCCGCTCTCGGCGTCGACCGTCACCGGCACCGACACCGCCCGCGCGATCCGCGCGGCGGCGGCGAACATCTCCTCGGCCGGTGCGGCCTCGCCGTCCGGGTAGCCCAGCGCGGCGGCGACGGCGACCGACGACGTCGCCACAACCGGGAAGCCCGCCTCCTCGACCAGCCGCGCGGTGTCGGCGTCCCACGCGTTCGGCAGGAACAGCGGCTTTCCCGGGACGTGCAGCGCCCGCAGCGCCTCGGCGCTCACTGGGGGTCCGCCGGGAGCGGCTTGTGGCTGGTGACGCCGAGCCGGTTGAACGCGTTGATCACCGTCGCCGCCCACGCGACCGCGACGTACTGCTCTTCGGTGAACACGCTGGTCGCCTGCTGGTAGACGTCGTCGGGCACGTCCTGGTTCTGCGGCAGCCGGGTCATCGCGTCGGTCACCGCGAGCGCGGCGCGTTCCTGCTCGGTGTAGAGATCGGTCTCCCACCAGGCGCTGAGCATGATGATCCGCCGCTCGCTCTCCCCCAGCTTGCGGGCGTCCCGCGAGTGCAGGTCGATGCAGTAGGCGCACCCGTTGAGCATCGACGCGCGGATCTTCACCAGCTCGATCAGCCGCTGGTCCAGCCCCGCGTTCGCGGCCGCCTTCTCGACGACGGTGTGCAGGTGGAGGATCGACTTGTAGGCCTCAGGCAGCGCGGCGGACAACTGGATTCGCTTGGTCATGACGACCACGCTATCCGCCGCTGGCACACGAGTATGGTCCAGTTCTGTGGCACGTTCGTGGTCCAGTTCCGACCTCCACCTCGACTGGTCGCCGTCCGCGGGCAGGCGCGGGCTGGCGGACGCGTTGCGCCGTGCCATCCGCGAAAGCCGCCTCGCGCCCGGGACGGCGCTGCCCTCGACACGAGCGCTGGCGGCCGACCTCGGCATCGCCCGCGGCACCGTCACCCGCGTCTACGGCGACCTGACCGCCGAGGGGTACCTGCGCACCAGCCAGGGCGCGCCGACCCGCGTCGCCGCCGGCCCGCGCCCGTCCGCGGAACCCCGCGAGAAGTCCGGGCCGCCCACGTCCGCCTGGTTCCGGGACGCGCGCTGGGATCTGTTCCCCGGGCGGCCCGACCTGTCGTCGTTCCCGCGCACGGCGTGGGCGTCCGCGATGCGCCGGGTCCTGCAATCGCTGCCCGCCGGTTCGTTCGACTACGGCGACCCGGCCGGGCCGGCCGTGCTGCGCGAGGCCCTGGCCCGGTACCTCGCGCGCAGCCGCGGCGTGCTGGCCGACCCGGACCGGATCGTGGTGTGCGGCGGCTACTCCCACGCGATCAGCGTGCTCGGGCACCTGTTCGACGAGATCGCCTTCGAAGACCCGTCGCTGCCGGAGTTCCGCGACGGCGCGGCCAAGGGCGGCGCGAAGATCGTCACGGTGCCGGTGGACGAACGCGGCATCCGGGTGTCCGAACTGGACAGTCCGGTGGCGGTCGTGACGGCCGCGCACCAGTACCCGCTCGGGGTCACGCTCGCGCCGGAACGCCGGTCCGCGCTGGCCTGCTGGGCGGCCGCGGGCGGCCTCGTGATCGAGGACGACTACGACGGCGAGTTCCGGTTCGACCGCCAGCCGGTCGGGGCGCTGCAGTCGCTCGCGCCGGAGCGGATCATCTACGCGGGCGGCGTCAGCAAGACGCTCGCGCCGTCGCTGCGGATCGGCTGGCTGGTGCTGCCGCGGCGCCTGGTCGGGCCGACGCTGGACACGATGACGGCGCTGGGCTGGCGGGCCCCGGTGATCGACCACCTGGCACTGGCGGACCTGCTGAACTCCGGGGTGTACGACCGGCACGTCCGGCAGCGCCGCGTCGCCTACCGCCGCCGCCGGGACCGGCTGATCGCCGCGCTGCCGCCGGGGTTCGTGCCGGAAGGCATCTCCGCGGGACTGCACCTGGTGCTGCGTGTGCCGGACGAAGCCGCCGTGCTGCGGGCGCTGCGCGCGCGATCGGTGGCGGTGGACTACCTGAGCCGCTACTGGACGGGCACCGGCCCCGGCGGACTGGTGATCGGCTACGCGACGCCGGCCGAGCACGCGTTCGGCCCGGCGGTGGAGGCCCTGGTGGACGGCCTGCGCGCCTGAGTCACCCGCGGTCGGCTCGCAGCGCCGCGAGCAGCTCGTCCGCCGCGGCGTACGGGTCCAGCTCGCGCTCGACGACCTTCTTCGCGACCGCGGGCAGGTGCCCGCCGCCGTGCAGGTCGGTCAGCCGCGCCTGCAGCTCGCGCAGCGCGATGGCCGCCACCTCGTCCGCGGCCCGCTCGGCGCGGCGGCGCTCCAGCTCCCCGTGCGAAGTCAGCCAGTCGTGGTGCTCGGACAGCGCCTTGACCAGGTCCTGCGCGCCTTCGCCGCGCGCGGCGACCGTCCGCACGATCGGCTGCCGCCAGCTCTCGCCGCGGATCTCCCGCCGCGCGTAGGCGATCATCTGCTTCAGGTCGCGCACCACGGTCTCCGCGCCGTCGCGGTCGGCCTTGTTCACCACGAACACGTCGGCGATCTCCAGCACCCCGGCCTTGGCCGCCTGGATCCCGTCGCCGAGCCCGGGCGCGAGCAGCACCACCGTGGTGTCGGCCAGCTTCACGACGTCCACTTCGGACTGGCCGACCCCGACGGTCTCGATCAGGACGACGTCGAACCCGGCGGCGTCGAGCACCCGCACCGCCTGCGGCGTCGCCCAGGACAGGCCGCCCAGGTGCCCGCGGGTGGCCATCGAGCGGATGAACACGCCCGGATCGGTGGCGTGCTCGGTCATCCGGATCCGGTCGCCGAGCAGCGCCCCGCCGGAGAACGGCGACGACGGGTCGATCGCGAGCACCCCGACGCGCTTGCCCTCCGCGCGCAATGCGGACAACAGCATGGACGTCGAAGTCGACTTGCCGACGCCGGGCGGCCCGGTCAGGCCGATCACCCGCGCCCGGCCGGTGTGCGGCGTGAGCGCCGCGGCCACCTCACGCAGGCGCGGGTGCGCGTCCTCGACCAGCGAGATCAGCCTGGCGACCGCGCGCGGCTGTCCCTCCCGCGCGCGGTCGACGAGTTCCCCGACGTCCAGTGGCACTACAGCGCGGGCACCTTGATCAGCAGCGCGTCGCCCTGGCCACCACCACCGCACAGCCCGGCCGCGCCGAGCCCGCCGCCGCGGCGGCGCAGCTCGTGCACCAGGTGCACGGCCAGCCGCGCGCCGGACGCGCCGATCGGGTGGCCCAGCGCGATGGCGCCGCCGTCGACGTTCACGATCTCCGGGTCGATGCCCAGCGCCTTCGTCGACACCAGGCCGACCGCTGCGAACGCCTCGTTGATCTCGACCAGGTCCAGCGCGCTCGCGTCCAGCTTCGCCTTCGCCAGCGCGGCCTTGATCGCGTTGGACGGCTGCTCGTGCAGGCTCGCGTCCGGGCCGGCGACGACACCGTGGGCGCCGATCTCGGCGAGCGGCTCCAGGCCCAGCTCCTCGGCCTTGGCCCGGCTGGCGACGACGACCGCGGCGGCGCCGTCGGAGATCTGCGAGGCCGAGCCCGCGGTGATGGTGCCGTCCGAGGCGAACGCCGGGCGCAGCTTCGCCAGGCTCTCCGCGGTGGTGTCGGCGCGCACGCCCTCGTCGGTGTCGAACACGACCGGGTCGCCCTTGCGCTGCGGGATGGACACCGGCGCCAGCTCGGCCTTGAACCGGCCGGCTTCGGCGGCCGCGACCGCGCGCTGGTGCGACCGGGCCGAGAAGGCGTCCTGGTCCTCGCGCGTGATGCCGTAGCGGGAGTTGTACTTCTCCGTGGACGCGCCCATCGCGCACTGGTCGAAGGCGCAGAACAGGCCGTCGTAGGCCATGTGGTCGAGCAGCGCGGTGTCGCCGTACTTGAAGCCGGACCGCGACTTCGGCAGCAGGTGCGGCGCCTGGGTCATCGACTCCTGGCCACCCGCCACCACGAGGTCGAATTCGCCGGCGCGGATGAGCTGGTCGGCCAGCGCGATGGCGTCCAGGCCGGACAGGCACACCTTGTTGATGGTCAGCGCGGGCACGTCCATCGGGATGCCTGCGGCGACCGCGGCCTGACGGGCCGGGATCTGGCCCGCGCCCGCGGTGAGCACCTGACCCATGATCGTGTACTGCACCTTGTCCGGGGACACCCCGGCCTGCTCCAGCGCGGCCTTGATGGCGATCCCGCCGAGTTGCGCGCCCGTGAAGTCCTTCAGTGAACCGAGCAGACGCCCGATCGGGGTACGCGCGGCACCCAGGATGACGGAACCGGACACAGCAGCCTCCAACAGACGAACGACGGCGGTCGATCCGACGATACCCGGAGCAACCGTCCAGTACAGGTGTGAGCCGTGGCACCCACGCACCCAGGTGCCAAGCTTTATCCTCACCACTATGAATGACGCGCTGAAGCCGTTCGTGACGACCATCGACCACGTCGGCATCGCCGTCGCCGATCTCGACGCCGCGATCGACTTCTACGCGGAGAACTTCGGCATGATCGCCACGCACTCCGAGGTCAACGAGGAGCAGGGCGTGCGCGAGGCGATGCTGCACGCGCCGGGCGACGAGTCCGGCCCCGCCATCCAGCTGCTCGCGCCGCTGCGACCGGACTCGACGATCGGGAAGTTCCTCGACACCAAGGGCCCCGGCCTGCAGCAGGTCGCCTACCGGGTCACCGATGTCGAGGCCGCGGCCGAGGCGCTGCGGGCCAAGGGCCTGCGCCTGCTGTACGACAAGGCCAAGCGCGGCACCGCGAACAGCAAGGTGAACTTCGTGCACCCGAAGGACGCCGGCGGGGTGCTCGTCGAACTGGTCGAGCCCGCCGCCGCGCACTAACCCGGGGCGGGCCGGGCCATCAGCGCGTCGGCGATGAAGTTCAGCTCCCGCTCCATCAGGTCCGGCGGGTCGTCCCCGCCGTGCCGCGCCACCGAGTGCCGGTAGCTCACCGCGAGCGCCAGCAGCCCGGCCGCGCTGTCCACGTCGGCCACCGCGAGGTCGCCGTCCCCCGCCGCGATGATCACCGTGCGGACCTGCCGGACCAGCTGCTGGAACCGGTCGTGCAGCGCGTCCCGCACCGCCCGGTGGGTGTCGGCCTCCCGCCACAGCAGGTGGGACAGCATCCGCGACCGGGCGAGCCGCGCGTCGAGTTCGGACACCAGCCGCCGCAGGCTCTCCGCGATGTCGCCGGGCACGACCACCCGCGCGGCGTCGATCTGCTCGTCCGGCAGGCGCTTGATGAGCGCGCTGAGCAGGTCGGCCTTCCGCCGGAAGTAGTAGTGCACGAGACCCTTCGGCACGCCGGCCCGCTCGGCGATCCGGGAGGTCGGAGTGGCGTCGAAACCGCTTTCCGCGAAGAGGTCCTCGGCCGCGCGGAGGATCCGCTCCTTGGCCGGGAGGTCGTCGCCGTGTTCGGTCCGCGCCACTCCGCCCGCCTCTCGTACAGCTCGCCGGCCCACAACGCTAACCGAAAACCGGCTCGTCGTGGGCCGACCGGGGTGACTGCCTCAGTGCGCGGTCGTCATCCCACCGCGGTGCACCGCGTTCGCCACGGGCAGTGCCGCCAGCCCGGCGATCGCGGTCAGGGCGCCGATGATCCACGAGGACCACGCCGCCACGTCCAGTGCCGTGTAGGTCATCACCCACGGCGCGATGAACAGCAGCGCCCCGAGGATGACCTGGACCCCCTCGCCGTAGACGAGGCCCGGCATGGACAGCGAAAGCAGGCCGTCCAGCGCGATCAGGGCGCCCAGCACGATCATCGTCCACATGGTGGTGGTGTCGGTGTCGGCCCACAGGGGCGTCAGTACCGCCACCACCCCGAGCACGACCTCGGCCCAGTCGTGCGGACGGGTCCACGCCCGCTTCGAACGATCAGCCATTCGTGATCACCTCCGAACCCGATCCGGGAGACCACGCGGCGCGGTCTCCGCACTGCCATGGTGCGCCTTGATTGGCCGGCCGGTCAATCAAGGTTGGATTACGGCGAACCCGGCACAACGGACGGGTGAGGTAGCCCTCCTCCCGGACAGTGGCGGATGACGTTACTGGCCAGTAATGTCAGGCACTCCAACCCAGCGCAGGGAGGCCCACATGACGATCACGGACATCCGGGATGCGATCCTCGCCGGCGAGACCGCCGAAGTGGGCGCCCTGCCGGTGCCGGAGGCCTACCGCGGCGTGACGGTCCACGCCGACGAGGCCGGCATGTTCGACGGCATCCCCTCCCGGGACAAGGACCCGCGCAAGTCGCTGCACGTCGACGAGGTGCCCACCCCCGAGCCTGGGCCGGGCGAGGCGCTGATCGCCGTGATGGCCAGCGCGATCAACTACAACACCGTGTGGACGTCGATCTTCGAGCCGATCCCCACGTTCAAGTTCCTGCAGCGCTACGGGAAGCTCTCGCCGCTGGCCAAGCGCCACGACCAGCCCTACCACGTGGTCGGCTCGGACGCGGCCGGCGTCGTGCTGCGCACCGGGCCGGGTGTGCACCGGTGGCAGCCGGGCGACCAGGTCGTCGCGCACTGCCTCAACGTCGAGCTGGAGGGCCCGGACGGGCACAACGACACGATGCTCGACTCCGACCAGCGGATCTGGGGCTTCGAGACGAACTTCGGCGGGCTCGCCGAGCTGGCGCTGGTCAAGGCCAACCAGCTGATGCCCAAGCCGGACCACCTGACCTGGGAGGAGGCCGCCTGCCCCGGGCTGGTCAACTCCACCGCCTACCGGCAGCTGGTGACCCCCAACGGGGCGAACATGAAGCAGGGCGACGTGGTGTTGATCTGGGGCGCCTCCGGCGGGCTCGGGTCGTACGCCACGCAGTTCGCGCTCAACGGCGGCGCGATCCCGGTGTGCGTGGTGTCCAGCCCGGAGAAGGCGGAGATCGTCCGCCGGATGGGTGCCGAACTGGTGATCGACCGCAACGCGGAGGGTTACCGGTTCTGGAAGGACGAGAACACGCAGGACCCGAAGGAGTGGCAGCGCTTCGGCGCGCGCATCCGAGAGTTGACCGGCGGTGAGGACCCGGACATCGTGTTCGAGCACCCGGGCCGGGAAACGTTCGGCGCGTCGGTCTACGCGGCGCGCAAGGGCGGCACGATCGTCACCTGCGCGTCCACCTCGGGTTATCTGCACCAGTACGACAACCGGTACCTGTGGATGAACCTGAAACGGATCATCGGCTCGCATTTCGCGAATTACCGTGAGTCGTGGGAGGCCAACCGGTTGATCGCGAAAGGCCTGATCCACCCGACGCTGTCCCGGACGTACCCGATGACCGAAACCGGGCAGGCGGCGCTGGACGTGCACCGCAACGCCCACCAGGGCAAGGTCGGTGTGTTGTGTCTCGCCCCGGAGGAGGGTTTGGGCGTGCGTGATGTGGAGAAGCGGTCCAAGCACATCGACCGGATCAATTTGTTCCGCGGCGCCTAAGTAGTCTGGGCCGCATGAGCCTTGGCGACGAACGAGAGCTTGTACCGCTCGGCGCGGGTTTCGACCTGGCCAAGCGCGGTTACGACCGCCACCAGGTCGACGAGCACCTCGAACGGCTGGACAGCGACCTGAAAATGCTCGCCGCCGACCGGGATGCCGCCATCTCGCAGGCCGGCGACCTCGCCCGGCAGCTGGAGCAGGCTCGCGGCGAGATCGAGAACCTGCGCGGCCAGGTCGAGCGGCTGGGCCAGCCGCCGACGACGGTCGAGGGCCTGTCCGAGCGGTTGCAGCGCATGCTGCGGCTGGCGCAGGAGGAGGCCGCCGACACGCGGGCCCGCGCGGAGGCCGAGGCCGGGCACATCCGGGCGAAGGCCGAGTCGGACGCCAGCGCCATGCGCGCCCGCTACGAGCAGCTGCTGTCCGAGCTGGACGCGCGGCGCAAGGAGATGGAGGCCGAGCACCGCAAGGTGCTGGAGACCGCGCGCGCCGAGGCCGAGTCGATCACGAACAAGGCCAAGGAGGAGCGGGACCGGCTGGACCGCGAGGCTGAGCAGCGCCGCACGCAGGTCGAAGAGGACTTCGAGATCGCAATGGCGGCACGGCGCACCGAGGCGATGCGGGTGCTGGCGGAGCAGGAGGCGACCAGCAAGGCGGAAGCCGAGCGCCGCGTCCGCGAAGCGACGGACGAGGCCGCGGCGATCCGCAAGAAGGTCGCCGAGGAGGAGGCCGCCGCGAAGGCCGAGATCGAACGCCGCCGCCGCGAGTCCATCGAGGACGCCAACCGCCGCAAGACGGAGTCGATCACCGAGGCGAACGCCCGCGTGGCGGAGGCGTCCGACGAGGCGGCGCGCCGCGTGCGCGAAGCCACGGAGGAGTCGAACCGCCGCATCAACGCGGCCGCCGACCGGGTGGAGGCGCTGCGCAAGCTGCGCGCGGGAATCGCCGAACAGGTCAAGGCAGCGCGCGAAGTGCTGCTAGAGGCCAATTCGGTGCTCGGCGAAGCCGAACCGGTGATCGAGCCCCTACCCGAGGAGCGCGAGGCCACACCTGCGGGGAAGCCCTCCGGGAGGCAGTAGAGGCGCGGCGCAGCCCGCGGAGCGGGGAGCCGGGCGCAGGCCAGGGAAGCCTGCCGAGTCGGCGCGGCAAGCGCGCCTCGGCAGGTCCGGCACACCCGGCTGACTCACCTCGGCACGCCCGGCAGATCCGGCTGGCCCACCCCGGCACACCCGGCAGATCCGGCTGGCCCACCCCGGCACACCCAGCAGATCCGGCTGGCCCACCCCGGCACACCCGGCACATCCGGCTGGCCCACCCCGGCACACCCAGCAGATCCGGCACGCCCACCCCGGCACACCCAGCAGATCCGGCACGCCCACCCCGGCACACCCGCCAGGCCCGGCACGCCCACCCCCGCACGCCCGGCACGCTTGGTTTCACATGCCCGGCCTTCCGATCAGGCAAGCGCTGTTTCGCCGACCGGACAGGCTCGATCCCACCGGCAGGACATGCCGCGACAGCCCAACCGAGCAGGCTCGGGCCCATCACGGGCGGTCCTGCCGCGCCGAGCGGCAGCGCGGCCACACCCGCCCGCCGTGACGAGCAGCCTGACCGGTCACCCCTGCGGTGGCACCTCCAGCGCGGGACCCACGTCGCTCGCCGCCGGCGCCGCGCTCGCGGCCCCTCCAAGCCATCAGCCCCGATCTTCGCTCCGGTTCGCCGCCACCGCCGCTGAGCCGCCCCACCTGCGCAGTTGTTGCCCCGGCGCAAGGGGTGTCCGAGCAGCTGTCACGGCCCGCCGAAGAACGTGAAACCGTCCCCGGTGGTGGGGCTGCGCAGAAACCGACTGGCGAGTAACCTAGGGCGCCACTTGCGAAAGCGCACAGGCGCGCACCCTTGCCGGAGGTATTGGGATGGCTGCATACCGGACCGTGGTTGTCGGTACGGACGGGTCTGATTCATCGTTCCGCGCGGTCGACCGGGCGGCGGCCGTGGCCGCGGACTCCGGCGCCACGCTCGTCATCGTGTGCGCCTACTACCCGGCGAGCAGGCAGGACGTGGAGAAGGCCCAGGACGTCCTCGGCGAGGAGGCCTACCAGGTGGTCGGCTCGGCGCCGGCCGAGGACACGCTCCGCAGCGCCCGCGACCGCGCACTCAAGGCCGGCGCGGGGTCGACCGAGACGATCGCCGTGGTCGGGGAGCCGGTCGAAGCCTTGCGCAAGGTCGTCTCCGACAAGTCGGCCGACCTGCTGGTCGTCGGCAACCGAGGCCTGAACACGCTCACCGGGCGGCTGCTCGGGTCGGTGCCGTCGGAGGCGGCGCGCAAGTCGGGCGTCGACGTCCTGATCGTGCACACCACGTAAGCCGTGGTGGACTCCGAGCGCCTCGAGAGCATCCTGCTCGGCGGCAAGCGCCGCTACACGCGGCTCGAGGTGGCCGAGAAGGCGGGTGTGCCCATCGAACGGGCCACCCGCCTGTGGCGGGCGCTGGGGTTCGCCACGGTCGGCGACGACGAGGTCGTCTTCACCGACGCCGACGTCGAGGCCGTCCGCACCACCGACCAGCTGATCTCCTCCGGCCTGCTCGACCAGGGCCTGGAGGCGCCGGTGGCGCGCACGCTGGGCCTGCACCTGTCCCGGCTGGCGGAGTGGCAGGTGCGGATGCTGTGGACGCTGATCACCGAGAACGAGCACCTCGGCCAGGACGACTCGCAGGTCGTGACGCTGGTCGAGCGCCTGCTGCCGGAGTTGCAGCGCGTGCAGGACTTCGTGTGGCGGCGGCACCTGGCGGCCTTCGCGGGCCGGGCGCTGGCGTCGCCGGAGGAGGACCTGGAGGCGCGGACGGAGGTCGTCGGGTTCGTCGACATGGTCGGCTACACGCGGCTGACCCGCCGCCTCGACGAGAGCGAGCTCAGTGCCGTGCTGGAGGGCTTCGAGCTGCTCGCGACCGAGGTGATCGCCGACCACCACGGCCGGGTGGTGAAGATGATCGGCGACGAGGTGCTGTTCGTCGCCGACGCGCCCGCCGACGCCGCTGAGATAGCGCTGACGCTGACCGAACGCACAGCGGCGGACGCCGAACTGCCGGAAGTCCGGGCGGGCCTGGCGGCGGGCCGGATCCTGAGCCGCTTCGGCGACGTGTACGGGGCGGTGGTGAACATGGCCGCACGCCTCACGTCGGTGGCGCGCCCCGGCACGGTGCTGATCGACCGCGAACTCGCGGGCGAGCTGGCGGAACTGCCGGGTTTCACGGTGCGATCCCGCCGCCCGGCGACGGTCCGCGGCTACGCGCGGCTGCACCCGTACGTGCTCAGGCGGGATTAGCAGGCCGAGCGGAAATCGATGCGACCACCGGTGCCCCGGCGGCCGCATCGATCGTCAAGGCTCAGTTCGCGGGCAGGACCGCGTACTGGCGCACGTACAGGTCGGTGTAGGTGACCGGCCCGCGGGGGCCCGGCACCTTGTCCAGGTTGATGCCGGTCTCGGGCACGGCCAGCAGCTTGAAGCCGTCCAGCAGGCGGGTGGGCGCGTTCCAGAACACGCCGGTGCCGGTGTAGCCGTCGAGGAAGGCCGAGGCGGTTCCGGCGTCCTCGGTGGCGATGCCCGCCGCCAGGCCGGAAGTCTGCTCGTTGGCGATCGACACCGCCTCGGTCACGTCGGCGACCTGCGCGACGGTCACCGTGGCCTCGTGGTCGGAGTCGAGCGCCCACTCGTAACCGATGGCGTGCTCGTGCGGCGGCAGCGAGGGCGTCACCTTCCGCTCGGCCAGCGCCTCGGAGATGACCGGCCACAGCTGGTCGTGCACCGCGGAGTGGATGAGCAGCAGGTTGAGGCGGTTGCAGACGCCCAGCCGGTCGAGGCTGTTGAACACCAGGTCGCGAACCTTGCCTGCGTCGGCAGCCTCGTCGATGTACAGCACGCCACCGCCGTCGGCGTGGGCGAGCGTGCGCACGCCGTGCTGGGCGGCCTCGAGCGCGAGCGCGCGGGTGCTCTCGCCGCTGCCGCGCAGGATGACCAGCGGCACCAGGTCCGGGAACCGCACCAGGGCGGCCGCGGCCTCCCGTTCGACGCGCGGCACCAGCTGCACGACGGCGGGGTCGATGCCCGCGTCGGACAGCGCCGGGGCGATGACGACCTCCAGGAGCCGCTGGGCCGAGCCGAGCGCGGCCGAGCCGGTGCGCAGCACCCCGCCGTTGCGGGACTTGACGAGCTGCGACGCCACGTCGACCGTCACGTTGGGCCGGGCCTCGTAGTTCGCGCCGATCACCCCGACCGGACGGCGCCGCTCGACGAGCCGCAGGCCGTCGGAGAGCTCCTTCACCGGGATCTCGCGCTCCCCGTGGGGCGAGCCGGCCAGCAGGCGCAGCTGCTCGGCCATGCCGGTGAGCCGCTCCTCGGTGATCGTGAGGCGGTCGAGCAGTCCGGCGCTCATGCCTTCCTGCTGCGCCCGCGCCACGTCGGCCCGGTTGGCCTCCAGGACGCTTTCACGCGCGTCGAGGAGGCGGTTCGCCATGGCGGTCAGGGCCGCGTCGATGGCCTCGTCGGACGCGGTGGCCAACGACGGGGACGCCGCCTTGGCCGCCCGCGCGCACTCCTCAACAGCCTTCGCCACCTCGTCGGACACCGCTACCTCCACGCTGGGAACTGGGAGCCTCCAGTGTGCCGCACGGGCAGGTCAGGGCTGCAGCGCGGGTTCCAGCAGCCACGCGCCGCCGACGAAGAGACAAGTGACCGCGAGCACGCCGAGCATGAGCATCCACAGCGCCGCCGGCACACCGGTCAGCCGGGCGAGCTGGTCGGCGTCGGAGTCCCGCGCCGCGCCGCGCCGTCGCTTGATCTGCAGCTCGATGACCGGCCGCAGCCCGCCGAACAGCAGGAACCAGGTGATCAGGTAGATGAACCACGCCTGGACCTGCGGCCCGGCGACGAGCGCGACCACCGCCAGCCCGGCGGCCGTGAGCACCACGGACAGCACGCCGTACGCGTTGCGGACCATGACCAGCACGCCGAGCAGCAGCAACGCGGCGAGCGCGAGCAGCACCGTGATGCGTCCCGCGGCCAGCAGGCTCGCGAAGGCCAGGCCGAGGATCCCGGGGGCCGGGTAGCCCGCGAGCGCGGTCAGGACCATGCCCGGCCCCTCGGGCTTGCCCCGCGAGACCGTGACGCCCGAGGTGTCCGAGTGGAGCTTGATGCCCTGCAACCGGCGCCCGGCCAGCACCGCGATCAACGCGTGGCCCGCTTCGTGGACGATGGTGATCACGTTGCGGGCCATCCGCCAGGGCGCGCCGGACAACACCAGCAGGAGCGCCACACCACCGGTGACCAGCGGCACCGGGATGGACGGATCCGGCTGCGCCCCGAAGAGACCCGCCAGCACGTCGAGCTCTGCCGTCGCCTCGTTCACGCGCGAAGCTCACCACATGTGGAGTGCGCTCCCTGTTATCACCCCCATCGTGATCACAGCTCCTTCACTGGTAGTTGGGATGGGCGGGGCGGCGTGGTGCCGTTGTGGGGATGGCGCCGAAGCTGCCCCGCCGGGGGTTCCGCGGCTGAGCGAGACCGTCGGCTGAGCCGGCAACCGATGACACAGCCCGGCACCGCTGCGGCGCCCCAGCCGCGGGCAGGTGGCCTCCCGTTGGCGGAGTGGCCGGAGGGCTGCCGAGCGGGCACGGGGCCGGGCTGGGGCACCGGGCGACACCCGGCCGCTCAGCGGAGCGCCCGCGAGCGGGCACCGCACCCTGCGAGGTGCGGTGGTTTGGTTGCACCGCACGCGGGCGAGCGCCGGCACCGGGAGCCATCGATGTCGCCACCGCGCCGGTGCCCGGTGCCGGCACCGGGCACCGAGCGCAGCGGCAGCGGCACCGGGCACGGGCACCGGACACCGGACACCGGACACCGGACACCGGGCACCGGACACCGGGCACCGAAGGACGGCACCGAAGCACGGCAGCGCCAACGGCAGCGGCAGCGGCAACGCCGGCGGCAGCGCCAGCACCAGCGGCAGCGCCAACGCCAGCGGCAACGGCAGCGCCAACGCCAACGGCAGCGCCAACGCCGGCGGCAGCGCCAGCACCAGCGGCAGCGCCAACGCCAGCGGCAACGGCAACGGCAACGGCAACGGCAACGGCAACGGCAACGGCAAGGCTCAGTGACCCACCCAGACCGCCGGAAGCGGGCGCCCGCTGTCGGGCGGGGCTGGGTGAGGGCTGGCGCGGGGAGGGCGGCCGGGCTCAGGCGGCTTGCGTCGGCGCCTTCTTCGTCGTCGCCGCTGCTGTGGGTTTCGGGCGGCGGTCGCGGGCCACGCGGAACAGCAGGGCCGCCCAGCTGCGGTACGGGGCCCACGCGTCGGCGATCGACGTCAGTTCCGCAGGCGTTGCGGCGGGGCAGGTGTAGGCGTGGCGCATTTCCTCCAGCAGGTACCGCTCGTCGGCGGGGAAGACGTCCGGGTGCCCGGCACCGCGGATCAGGATCAGCTGCGCCGAGAACGCTCCGATGCCGGGCAAGGCCCGCAACGTCTCCAGGGCGTCGGCGGGGTCCGCGGCGCGCAGGGCGGCCGGGTCGAGGACGCCGGTCAGCGCGGCCTCGGCGACCACGCGCAGACGGTCCACTTTGATCTCCGGCAGCCACGGCGGCGCGGGCATCTGCAGCAACTCCGCCGGCGCCGGGAACGACCACAACGGACGCCCATCCACATCCAGCTGCCTGCCGTGCAGTTCGGCGATCCGTTGCTTGAACAGAGCCGCCTGCGTGAACCGGATCCGCTGCCCGATGATCGCCCAGCAGGCGGCCTCGTACGGCGACGTGAACAACACGGGACGCAACCCGGGATACCGCGCCTGTAACTCACCCACCACCGGATCACGCTCGCCGACCGCGGCGAAACCGGAGCCGTCCACGTCGAGCGACAGGATCCGCGCCACGTGCCGCGCGGCCTCGGCGACATCGGCTTCCCCCGCCACCACTGACACTTCGACCGATCCGGGCGCTCGTTGCCGCACCCGCACCCCGGTGTGCACCCACCCGCCCGGCAACGGGAAGGCGAACCGGAGCGTGCCCGGCTCCTCCGCCGCATCCGGTCGCGACGCGGGCGCGAACCCCTCCAGAAAACCGGCCGCCGCCGTGAGATCGAACGGCCCCGGCACGGCGATCTCGACGGTGCCCGCCACACTGCTCGTCATCGTTGCTCTCCTTCGGTTGGACGATGATGGGACGACGGTAGCGGGACCCACCGACAATTCCGGAAAAAGCAGTTGCCGGCCCCGCTACGGTGGAGCCATGGGTACCTTGTTGCAGTCCTGCGTGGCGTTCGCCCGCTTGCGGCGCGCCTAACGCAGCGGCTGCCTCGCACACCTCGGCTTTTCCAGCCACCACAACGCCAGTCGCTGCGTCATGAGCTCCTGCCCACTCTCATGACGTGGAGTACCCATGCCCTCGGCACCTCGTGCCGGGCGGTCCGCCGGCGTGCATTTCCTTGCCACACCGGCGATCGCCGCACAGCTCGTCCAGTCCTGCGCCATCGGCGGCGACGATCTCGTCCTGGAGATCGGCGCCGGCCAGGGCGCCCTCACCCGCCACCTCGCCGCCACCGGCGCACGTGTTCTCGCTGTCGAGCGAGATGAACACTTCGTGCGCCGCTTGACCACCCGATTCGGTGATCGGCCGAACGTTCGCGTCGTGCACGCCGACGTCCGCGACATTCCCTTGCCGCGACGGCGGTTCCACCTCGTGGCCAACATCCCGTACGCGCTGTCGACCACCATCCTCCGCCGCGTCCTCACCGGCCACACGACGCTCCACCGCGCGGCGCTGCTCGTCGAATGGGGCTTCGCCAAACGGGTCTGCGCCAGCGTGCCCAGCCGGCTCGAACAAGCGTGGTGGGCCGCCCGTTTCGACCTCGAACTGGTGTCCCGGGTCGGCGCGCGGCACTTCTCCCCGCCACCCCGCGTCGACTCCGCGCACCTGGCGATCCGCCGCAACGACTTCCCCCGATCGGCCGAACGAGCACTGTGGACGGTCCTGTCCACCGCCTACCGCCATCCCACCGCGCCGGCGCAGCTGCTGTTCGACCGGCGCGCCCTGCGCCACGTGGGAATCCAGCCGGCGGAGCCCGCGCGCACCGTCACGCCGCAGCGCTGGGCGCGCCTCGCCCGCCACCTGTCCCCCGGCCGCGCCTGGCCCGCCCTGCCGAAACGGATCCGCGACTGAGAACTCTCAGGAAATTCTTCTCAGGGGATTTCTGGGTTGCTCCACAGGATTCTCACAAGAACGGGGACGAACCTCATGGGCATGAACGAGAACGAGTTCCGGGCGAGCCAGGCCGGCGGAGTCCCGCCGACCTACAGCCACCCCTACTACCAGCAGCCGGTCGCGGCCGCGCCGGTGCTCACGCCCCCGCGGCCCAAGAAGAAGCGCGTCGCCGCGCTCGTCACCGCCAGCACCCTCGCCGCGGCGGTCATCGGCGGCGCCAGCGGAGCCGCCATCGTGGGCCTCGACAGCGGATCGCCGACCAGCTCGGCCGCCTCCGCCACCACGGTGTCCAGCACCACGAACACCGACGTCAGCGCCGTCGCCGCGAAGGTGCTGCCCAGCGTCGTGCAGGTCAACGTCACCACCCGCCAGGGCGAGGCGATCGGCTCCGGGGTCATCCTCAGCTCCGACGGCAAGATCCTCACCAACGCGCACGTCGTGTCCGACGCCGTGGGCGAGGTCACCATCACCCTCTCCGACGGCACCAAGTACCAGGCCAGCGTCGTCGGCGCCGACACCAAGGCCGACATCGCCGTCCTGCAAGCCGACGGGGCCAGCGGCCTCACCGCCGCCACCCTCGGCGACTCCAGCAAGGTGCAGGTCGGCGAAGAAGTCGTCGCCATCGGCTCCCCCGGCGGCCTGCAGAACACCGTCACCTCGGGCATCGTCAGCGCCCTCAACCGCGACCTCTCCGACATCTCCAGCGGCGAACCGGACACCCCCTTCGGGCAGACCGCCGACACCAGCAGCGACAGCCCCAGCTACACCGCCATCCAAACCGACGCGTCCATCAACCAGGGCAACTCCGGCGGCCCGCTCGTCGACATGAACGGCGAGGTCATCGGCATCAACTCCGCCCTCTACAGCCCCTCGTCGACCTCCGCCGGATCGGTCGGCATCGGCTTCGCCATCCCCATCAACGACGCCAAAACGATCATCCAGCAGATCGAGAACAACTGACACACCGGAACGGGCCGCGGTCGGGGCGGCCCGTTCCGCTGTGCCGGGCGGTCCCCGAGCGCGGCCCGCGTTAGGGTTTCCCGGTGACCGACCGTCTTGTCTGGATCGACTGCGAAATGACAGGGCTGGACCTCGCGAAGGACGCCCTGATCGAAATCGCCGCCCTGGTGACCGACGCCGACCTCAACATCCTCGGCGACGGCCTCGACATCGTCATCCACGCCGATGACGACACCCTCGCCGGCATGCCCGACGTCGTGCGCGAAATGCACGCCAAATCCGGGCTCACCGACGAGGTCCGCCGCTCCGTCACCACCCTCGAGGAAGCCGAACAACGCGTCCTCGACTACATCCGGGCCCACGTCCCCGAACCCAACAGCGCGCCGCTCGCAGGCAACTCGATCGCCACCGACCGCGGCTTCATCGCCCGCGACATGCCCGCCCTCGACGCCCACCTGCACTACCGCATGGTCGACGTGTCCTCGGTCAAGGAACTCGTCCGCCGCTGGTACCCGCGCGTCTACTACGCCAAGCCCGAGAAAGGCCTCGCCCACCGGGCCCTCGCCGACATCAAGGAATCCATCAGCGAACTCGACTACTACCGGCGCACCGCGTTCGTGCCCATGCCAGGGCCCAGCAGCGACGACGCCCGCGCCGCGGCCGCCGAAGTGCAGCGCAAACACAGCAACTGACCCCCCGCGAGGCCCCCGCGACGGGCACGCTACGATATCCCGGCTGGTGGCGATCGCAAGACGCCCCACGTGGTGGGTGTAGCTCAGCTGGTAGAGCACCTGGTTGTGGTCCAGGAAGTCGCGGGTTCAAGTCCCGTCACTCACCCCAATGGCCCCACCCTGCTCGGTCGCTTCGCGGCCTCGCCGGGTGGGGTTCGTCATTTCGTCCCGGGGCCGAGCCCCCGGGCCCCCACGGTGCGAGCTCCTCACCCTGGCGAGCGCTGGGCACGAAGGGCGGGGACCAGCGTGTGCCCCTACTCGGTCGCTGCGCGACCTCGTGGGGATTGGTGACCCTCCGCACCTTGTCTCGTTAGGTCGCCTTGCGTGGGGGGTGGGCCCAGCCCCGCTGTCGCTGGCTTGCGGGACTGGGGCCTGGGTTGGGCTGTCAGCTTGTTGTGGGGGTTGTCCAGGCTGACCAGGGGAGTTGCCAGACCGACCAGCCGTCCGTCGGCTCCAGGGGCTGGCCGCCGCTGTTGGAGACCGTGAACAGGTCGCCCTTCTTCGACAGGTCCATCAGCCACTTCGCGTTGTCGGTCGACAAGTTGATGCAGCCGTGGCTCACGTTCCGCCGCCCCTGCGAACCCACCGACCACGGCGCCGAGTGGTAGAAGATCCCGCTGTTCGACAAACGCACCGCGTACTGCACGAACGTCCGGTAACCACCAGGCGTGTCCGCGGGAACGCCGTACGTGCCCGAGTCCATCGTGTAGCCCACGTGCTCGCTCATCACCGTGTACGTCCCCACCGGCGTGGTGTTCCCCGGCTTGCCCATCGAGATCGGCA
The DNA here is from genome assembly GCF_021654135.1 of Amycolatopsis tucumanensis. Taxonomy (GTDB): domain Bacteria; phylum Actinomycetota; class Actinomycetes; order Mycobacteriales; family Pseudonocardiaceae; genus Amycolatopsis_E; species Amycolatopsis_E tucumanensis. Next base: position 51,190 of record NZ_JAKGSD010000052.1, read on the forward strand.
TCGACCGCACCTCGGCGCCGTTCACCAACACCCTCGCCTGGTGCGAACCACCATCGGCGAGCACCTCCACCCGGTCGCCCACCGTGATCTTCGCCGCACGGTCCTCCAGCCCGTACGCCCCGCCGCCCAGCGACTTCCCGTAGATCGCGGCGTCCACCGAGATCTTCGTGCCCGGCACCCAGTAGTCCTTCGGCCGCCAGATCAGCTGGCTGTCACTCATCCAACGGAACGCGCCCTCGGTGACCGGCTCCGTCACCACCTTCACCGCCCGCTCCGCCGCCGCCCGGTCCGCCACCTTCGAGTTGAAGGTGAAGATCAACGGCATCCCGACCCCGACCGTCTCCCCGTCCTGCATGTTCAACGAGACGGAGATGGTCTTCCGCGGCTTCGCGACGGTGGTGAACGTCGAGGTCGACGTCACCTGCTTGCCGTCGGCGCCAACCGCCACGGCGGTCAACGTGTACTGCTTGCCGTAGCCGAGCCCGTCCGCGAACTCCCACGACGAACCATCCGCCGACAGCGCGCCGGGCACGGCCTCACCCTCGGGGTTGCGCAGCGTGACCTCGGTCAACCTGCCGTCGGCAACCTTCACCGAAACGGGTTCCCCCGGCGCGACGTCAGCGGCGCCCGACGAGGGCACGACCGCGAGCGACGCCGGACGGGCGGCTTCGGCCGACTGCGACGCAGGCGCCTCCTGCCCGCCACCACCCGGCTCCGTCGTGCAGCCGGCCAGCAGCCCAGCCGCCAGCACCAGGCAAGCCCATCTGCCCGCCACCACCGAACGCCGCATCATGCCCCCAATCAGGTGAAGATCGCCCGCTTCGTTCTCCTGCTCCCAGTCTGCCCGATCTTCGCGCCCACAGGGGCCAGACCTGCCAAAACGTGATTGGGGACCCTCCGTGAAGGGACCCTCGGAGGCGTGCTAATCTTTTCTTCGTCGCCAGGGAGACCAGGCGGCCGGAGCAAGCGCCATTAGCTCAACTGGCAGAGCAGCTGACTCTTAATCAGCGGGTTCGGGGTTCGAGTCCCTGATGGCGCACAGTCACCCCAGGTCCTAGGGCCTGGGGTTTTTGCTTTCTGATCTTGGTGCCGTTTTACTGCCGTTTTTGGCGACGTCCAGTACGCCGAGCACCACTGCCGGACGCCGGGACGGCAGGCTGCGGCCGACGTAGGTGTCTGTGGTTTGCGACACACGAGAGTGGCCGAGGAGGTCACTCGCTTCCCGCGCCGGAAGCGCGTCAGTGACCAGCGTCGCCACCGTCCGGCGGAACGTGCGAGGCGTGAACCAGTCGCCGATGCCGTGACGCTTACGGAATGCCCGCCAGTCACGTCGGAGGTTGCTGGCCTCGCGAAGCCCGCCGAGCGTGTTGGGGAAGACCCAGCCGGTCAGTTCTTCGGGCCTGATGCCCTGCGTAGCCGCCACCCGAGCACGTCGATCGAGCAACATTTCCACGAGCCAGTCGGCCAGCGGACGCTACGAAGCGCGTTGGCGCTCTTGCCCTCGTTGATCTTGGCGTCGTCCGCCTTCGTGCGGACCATGTTGCCCTCGACCCAAGCGACCTTCTTGCCGAAGCCGATGTTCTCCCAGCGGACGACGATCCCTTCCCCGGTCCGCTCCCCAGTCCCGCCGTAGAACCGCATGATGTCGGGCAGGTCCTGCCGCTGCGCGATCTCGTCCGCGTCCGCCTTGGCGAAGATGTCCAGGACTTCATCAGCCGTGAGCGCCCTCGCCGCCTTCTTGCGCTTCCGATTCTCGACCGGCCGCGCGTCACGAACCGGGTTTACTTTGAGTGCTTCGTGCCGGAAGGCCAGACCGCACACGCCGGACAGGATCGCTCGGACAGTTCGCGCTGTACTGGCCGAGTACTCCTTGTTGATCGTCTGGACGATTGAGTCGGCACGCCCTACCGTGAGTTCGGAGATCGACAGACCCTCGATTCGCGGCCTCACCGGGGTGCGCCAGCGCTGCTCGTAGGTGTCGAGAGACGTCCCGCTCCGATTGCCCAGATCAACTTGCTCCCGGAACTCCTCCAGCCCCTTCTCCCCCACCATCACGGCTTTGGTGTCGGGCTTGATCTGTCCGGATCCGGTCTCACGATCAAGGAGCCGTCTCTGAGCTTGTTCTCCGCATGTCTCGCCGTGCGATCCGTTACCGCTCCGAGCCTTCGCGGCTGCGGTGTTCGCCGCGCCGGAATGCTTTTCAGACGGCCCTTAGTGCCGTGAGCGTCGTGGAGTAGCAGCGACGTGCCCGGCTTCCTCGGTGGCCCTCGTCGGCTCCTGCCACAACATCTGGTTCGAGTGCCACGAGTGCTTCTTCATCAACGCTGGGCCGCTCGCGGCGGGCGGAGGAGACGACCTAGACGGGCCAGGTCACCGGAAGCGCTTTCACACCGCGGATGACGCCGTAGGTTCGTTCGGGCTGGAAGCCCTCCGGGAGCGTGAACTCCGGGATCGCGGCGAGGAACTCCTCGCAGATGACCCGCAGTTCGACCCTCGCGACATGCAGGCCGAGGCAGCGGTGGGCGCCGGCGCCCCAGCCGAGGTGCGGGCGGCGCGGGCGGCCCAGCCGGAACTCGTCGCCGTCCGGGAAGTGCTCCTCGTCGCGGTTGCCCGAACCCCAGGTCAGCAGCATCCGGTCGCCGGGGCGCAGCGGGACGCCCGCCAGCTCCGTTTCCCGCACCACCGTGCGGCCGGTCGCGGCGACAGCCGACTCGTGCCGCACGCTCTCCTCCACCAGCTGCGGGATCAGCCCCGGCTCGGCGGCGACCCGCCGGCGCAGCGCGGGGTCCTGCGCGAGTTCGAGCAGGATGCTGGCCAGCTGGTCCGTCGTCGTCAGGTTGCCTGCCGCGATGAGCAGGAACGCAAACTTCAGCAGCTCGTGGTCGCTCGCGAGCCTGCCGTTGATCTCGCTGTTGACCACCGACGTGAGCACGTCCGATCCGGTCTTGCCGCGGCGGGACCGGATGTGCGCCAGCAGGAACTCGGTGTACTCGCGGCCGATCGCCTCCGCGGCCGCCGCGCTGTCGGCCGCCGCCAGGCCGTGCACGAGCGCGGCAAGCGTCGGCCGCTGTTCCTCCGGCAGTCCCAGCAGGGACGCGATCACCAGCGGCGGGATCTTCGCGCACAGGTCCGGCACCAGGTCCGCCTGCCCACGCGGCGCCAGCCCGGCCACGACTTCCCGCGCCACGCGCCGGATGTAGTCCTCGTGCGCGGCCGCGGCGGGCGGGGTGAAGAACGGCTGCAGGTGGCGGCGCCAGCCCGCGTGCTCCTCCAGGTCCTGCTCGAACAGCGGCGCGATCACCCCGCCGGTCTCCGGCGCCACGACCACGGCGCCGACCTCCGCCGCGGAGGAGAAGGTTTCGCCGTGCCGGGCCACGTGCCGCAGGTCGTCGAACCTCGTCACGACGTACATCCCGCCGTGCGCCTCGCTGTGCGCCACCGGGCACGTCTTCCGGAACGCTGCCAGCGTCTCGTGGATCGTCGCGGCCTGGGCCGGGTCGAGGTGGTCGAAGGTCCGGGCTCGGTCCCGCACCGGGTCGGCGGTCGCCGGATCACTGGACTGGCTCACGTCGCTCAACAATCCACACTCGCCCAGCTCGGGGCAAGGAAAAGCCTCCATCCGGACTAGTGTGATCCACTGCCGCGCACGCAGCGTCACCGGGAGCGGAAAACCGGTTTGTGCCAGGGCGCGGCGCTCGTATGCTGATCTCCGCACGCCGGCCACTTCGGACAGGCCCGGTGCGCAGGCGAGGGCTACTTCTGGTCCACAGGTTCGACTCCTGCCCTCCCCTCGGGAGGTGAAGACCTTCACCGACTCCCTTCTCGGGCCTGTCCGAGGTCGCCGGCTCTCCCCTTCCCCTTGCGAGGCCGGCATGTCCAAGTTCAACCTGCTCCGCCGAAGACCGGCGGCCCGATCCCCGATCGTCACGGTCGCGGTGCCCGGACTCGTCAACCACCAGGGTGGCGCCGGTCACATCCGCGACGCCAAGTCCGAGCTGTTCCTGCTCGCGGTCGCGAACATGGTCGGCGAGGACACCTTCTACGAGGCCGCGGACGACCGCGACAGCCGGTACGCCGGCCTGGTCCGCCGCGTCGCCCTGGACGATCCACAGTGGACAGCACGGTTCCTGCGCTGGCTGCGCACCGAGGCGAACATGCGCTCCGCGTCGCTCGTCGGCGCGGCCGAGTTCGTCAAGGCACGCCTGGACAACCGCGTGGACGACGGTCCGTCGAACCGCGCCGTGGTGACGAGCGTCCTGCAGCGCGCGGACGAGCCGGGTGAGCTCATCGCGTACTGGTTCGCGCGGTACGGCCGCCGCCTGCCCAAGCCGGTCAAGCGCGGGATCGCCGACGCGGTGCGCGCGCTGTACGACGAGCGGTCCTTCCTGAAGTGGGACAGCGGCAACCGCGGCGTGCGGTTCGCCGACGTGCTGCGGCTGGTGCACCCGGCGCCGCGGGACGCCGTGCAGGACGCGCTCTTCGAGCACATCCTGCGCGACGGTTCGCCGCCGCCGGAGCTGACCGTGCTGACCCGGCGGCGGGCGCTCATGGCGCGACCGGCCGACCAGCGCCGGGCGGCACTGGACCCGGCGGAGCTGCGCGCGGCGGGCATGACGTGGGAGGCGCTGGCCGGGTGGCTGCAGGGGCCGCTGGACGCCGAGGCTTGGCAGGCCGTCATCCCGGGCATGGGGTACATGGCGCTCCTGCGCAACCTCCGGAATTTCGACCAGGCCGGCATCCCGGACGAGGTGGCCGACCGGGTGGCGGCGCGGCTCGCCGATCCGGACCAGGTGGCGCGGTCGCGGCAGTTCCCGTTCCGGTTCCTGTCCGCCTACCGCTCCGCGCGGTCGCGGTGGCACGCGGCTCTGGAGCGTGCCCTGGACGCGTCACTGGCCAACGTGCCCGCCCTGCCTGGGCGGACGCTGATCCTGATCGACCGGTCCGCCTCCATGTGGACGCGGGACCGGCGCTCGTCCGTCACGTTCGCCGACCAGGCGGCCGTCTTCGGGTGCGCGCTGGCGGTGCGGGCGGAGAAGTCGACGGTCGTGGTGTTCGGCTGGGACAGCCGCGAGGTCGAGGTTCCGCGTGACGGCGCACTGCTGCCGTTCGTGGAAAGCCTCGACATGTACTCGGCCACGAACACCGCGGCGGCGGTGCGCAGGCACTACCGCCGGCACGACCGGGTCGTCCTCCTGACCGACGAGCAGTCCGCGACGGCGGACGCGTCGGCCGGGTTGCCGCGCCGGGTTCCGCTGTACGTGTGGAACGTCGCCGGGTACCGCTACGGCGGCACGCCGTCCGGGCTGGGCAACCGGCACACGTTCGGCGGGCTGACCGACGCGGCGTTCCGGATGATCCCGCTGCTGGAAGCCGGCCGCGTCGCGCGCTGGCCGTTCTGACCCGGGGCCGCCGTCAGTCGGCGGCCCCGGGCGCCCAGCGCTGCCCCATCCGCCCGGCGCGCCACACCACGAGCGCGACCAGCCAGGTGACCGCGAACAGGCCGACCAGCAGGTACCCGACGTCGGCCAGGTCCATGCTCGCCGCCCAGGCCAGCGGTCCGCTCGTCACGTTCAGCCGCTCCGCGAGCAGGCCGAGCAGTTCGATACCGCCGATGACCAGGGCGACCGCGACCGACAACGCGGTGACCGTGAGGTTGTAGAACACCTTCCGCACCGGCGTGACCAGCGCCCAGCCGTAGGCGAAGTTCATGAACACCCCGTCCGCGGTGTCCAGCAGGCTCATCCCGGCCGCGAACAGCACCGGCAGCGTCAGCAGCGCGTACCAGGGCAGGTCGAAGGCCGCCGCGCCACCGGCGAGGACCAGCAGCGACACCTCGGTCGCGGTGTCGAACCCGAGCCCGAACAGCAGGCCGAGCGGGTACATGTGCCACGGCTTGCGCACCGACCGCGCGACCCGGCCCAGGATCCGGTTCAGGAAACCGCGCTCGTCCAGCCGCCGCTCCAGTTCGGCCTCGTCGTAGTCGCCGGCGCGCATCCGCCGGAACACCGCGGCGATGTGCCGCAGCGCCACCAGGTTCAGCACCCCGATCAGCAGCAGGAACCCGCCGGACACGAGCGTGCCGATCAGGCCGGTCACGGCGTGCAGGGTGGAGCCGTCCGAAGTGACCTGCCCGGCCAGCGCCCGCACCCCGAGCCCGAGCAGCAGGCACAGCCCGAACACCACGCTGGAATGCCCGAGCGAGAACCAGAACCCGACCGACAGCGGGCGCCTGCCGTCCATCATCAGCTTGCGGGTGGTGTTGTCGATGGCGGCGATGTGGTCGGCGTCGAACGCGTGCCGCATGCCCAGGGTGTACGCCGTGACGCCGAGGCCGACGCCGAACACCCCCGCCTGCCCGATCGCGTAGTGGCCGGGCACCACCAGCAGCACCAGTGTGCCCCAGCCGATCACGTGCAACAGGGCCACCGTCACGGCCATCCCGGTGATGCTGCGCCTGCCCTGCCGGTCGAGGACCGCCATGTCCCGCTCCCTCCGCCGCACCGGCCTCGTCGCCGGTACCAGCACCGTCGCAGCCGGGCGCCGGCGGCGGCACTGCCCGATCGGAGGGGACGGCGCCGGTCAAGGGGTGAGAACCTGTCCGATCGGACAGGTGCGGGCAGCCACCCGGACAGTGTGTCGGCCGTCACCTCAGGGGGTAGCGTCGAGGCGGTCGAAGGACGAGGAGCACCCCATGCCACGACTGTCCGACCTGCCGAAACTGCCCGGCGCCGTGGCCGGCGCTGTTCTCGCGGACAGCCCCCGTCACGTACCGTGGGAGCGGTCGCCGCGCCGCCGCGGGGACCGTGAGCCGCGGGAGGTCGCCGTGACGGGCAGGGTCCTCGACAAGTCCGAGCGCCTCACCGGACCGTGCGTCGCACGGACCCGGTCCGAGCCCGCCGAGCTGGCCAAGTTCCACGTGCCGGAAGTCGTGTTCGGCCCGGGTTCGCTCGCCGAACTCGGCCACGCCGCCCTGCGGGTGGGCGCGCGGCGCCCGTTCGTGGTCACCGACCCCGGCCTGATCGAGGCCGGCTGGGTCGACGAGGCGGAGAGCCACCTGCGGCTGGCCGGGCTGCGGCCGGTGGTGTTCTCCGGTGTCACCCCGAACCCCAAGGACCACGAGATCGAGGCCGCCTACCAGCAGTACGCCTCGGTCGGCGCGGACGTGATCATCGCGGTCGGCGGCGGGTCGTGCATCGACGCCGCCAAAGGCGTGGCGATCCTGTCCGGCAACGGCGGCACGATCCTCGGCTATGCCGGCGTCGACAAGGTGGTGCAGCCCATCCCGCCGCTGGTCATGGCGCCGTCCACGTCCGGCACCGGCGCCGACGTGTCGCAGTTCGCGGTCATCACCGACACCACGCAGCACACCAAGATCACGATCATCAGCCGCACCCTGGTGCCGGACATCTCGATCGTCGACCCGCGCCTGCTCATCACGATGCCGGACGAGCTGAACGCGGCGACCGGGCTGGACGCGCTCACCCACGCGGTCGAGTCGTTCGTGTCCCGCGCGCACAACCCGCTGACCGATCAGCACGCGCTGCACGCCGCCACGCTCATCACCCGCAACCTGCTGCACACGATGGTCCACCCACGGGCGGCCGACCCGCGCATCGCGATGGCACAGGGCGCGCTGGAGGCCGGGATGGCGTTCACCAACGCGATCCTCGGCATCACCCACGCGATGAGCCACCAGGTCGGCGGCCTGCTGGACGCCCCGCACGGCGTGCTGAACGGCGTGCTGCTGCCGCACGCGATCCGCTTCAACGCCGCCACCGAGCCGGAGCGGTTCGTCCCGCTGGCCGCGGCGACCGGGATCGACGTGGCCGGC
>NZ_JAKGSD010000053.1:0-8918 GCF_021654135.1 Amycolatopsis tucumanensis
CGTTCATCGAGTACGGCACCAAGGACCGCCGCAAGGACCGCGAGTCCTACGCCGAAATGTGGCGCCGCTGGATCTACGACGACTACTACCGCAGCTACCTGCTCCCGCTGGAGAAGTACGGCCTGGTCATCCCGCACGACCTGGTCGAGGAGGCGTGGAACCGGATCACCAACAAGTTCTACGTGCACCGGGTCGCGCAGTTCTTCGCCACCGGCTGGCCGGTCAACTACTGGCGCATCGACGGCATGACCGACGCCGACTTCGAGTGGTTCGAGGACAAGTACCCGGGCTGGTACAACCAGTTCGGCAAGTGGTGGGAGGCCTACAACCGGCTGCGCTACCCGGGCCGCAACAAGCCGATCGCGTTCGAAGAGGTCGGCTACGAGTACCCGCACCGCTGCTGGACCTGCATGGTGCCCTGCCTCGTCCGCGAGGACCTGGTGGTCGACAAGGTCGACGACCAGTGGCGCACCTACTGCTCGGAAACCTGCGCCTGGACCGACAAGGTCGCCTTCCGCCCCGAGTACGAGGGCCGGGAGACCCCGAACATGGGCCGGCTCACCGGCAAGCGCGAGTGGGAGACGCTGCACCACGACCGGGATCTCGCCGACATCGTCAAGGACCTGGGCTACGTCCGCGACGACGGCAAGACGCTCATCCCGCAGCCGCACCTGGACCTGGACGACCCGAAGAAGCTGTGGACGCTCGACGACCTCCGCGGCATCCGGTTCGCCAGCCCGAACGTCACGCTCAACCAGATGACCGACGCCGAACGCGAGGAGTGGGCCGCGGCCTACCGCGCCAACCCGAACGTCACGGTCGCCTGACGGCCTGAGGACCCGCGGACGGCGGTGCGCCCACACCGCCGTCCGCTCCCCGGAGAATCGAGAGACCAATGGCCGACAAGCACCGCATCTCTTTCGAACCGGTCGACATCGAGATGGAGGTCGGCGAGGACGAGAAGATCCTCGACGCCGCGTTCCGCCAGGGCATCCACCTCATGCACGGGTGCCGCGAGGGCCAGTGCTCGGCGTGCAAGTCCTTCGTCCTGGACGGTGAGATCCAGATGGAGCGCTACTCGACGTTCGCCTGCAACGACGCCGAGGTCGAGGAGGGCTACGTGCTGCTGTGCCGCGCGCACGCCTTCAGCGACTGCACCATCGAGCTGCTCAACTTCGACGAGGAGGAGCTGCTCAACTCCGCACCGCTGCAGCGGATCCGGACCGAGGTCGTCGAGGTCGTGGAGCACACGCACGACATCGTCGGGCTCAAACTCAAGCCGGTCGACCCGCCGGTCTACGAGTTCAAACCCGGCCAGTACGCCGACCTGACCATCCCGGGCACCGACGAGCACCGATCGTTCTCGATGGCGACGATCCCGTCCGCGGGCGACCACATCGAGTTCGTCATCAAGAAGTATCCCGGCGGACGGTTCTCCGCGCTGCTGGACGACGGGATCGCGGCCGGCGACACGATCGAGCTGACCGGGCCGTACGGCAACTTCACTCTGAAGAACGGGCACGTGCTACCGCTCGTGCTCATGGCGGGCGGCGCCGGCATGGCTCCGGTGCTCAGCCTGCTGCGGCACCTCAGCGAAACCGGGGACACCCGCCGGATCCGCTTCTACTACGGCGCCCGCACCGCCGCGGACCTGTTCTACCTGGACGAGATCCGCGCACTGGGACAGCGGCTGCCGGACTTCGAGTTCGTCGTCGCGCTCTCGGAGTCCACCGAGGGCGCCGGCGAGCTCGGGGTCACCGCGGAACCGGGAATGGTCACCGACGTGGTGGCGGCCAGGGAGCCGGAGCTGCACCGGACGGAGGTTTACCTGTGCGGCCCGCCCCCGATGGTGGACGCCGCGCTCGATCTGGCCGCCCGGCAGGGCGTGCCCGACGACCAGGTGTTCTACGACAAGTTCACCACGTCGGTTCGCGACGAGCAGACATCGCAAGGAGACATCACATGACGAGCAGTGCGAAGACGCGCAGCTTCCCGAAGGTGGAGTTCACCGACTCCGAGGCAGGCGCCCTGGAGTTCCCCAGCTCCAAGAGCCGCAGCTACAACTACTTCAAGCCGGCGAAGCTGCGCGCCACCGTGTACGAGGACGTCACCGTCGACGTGCAGCCGGACCCCGAGCGGCACCTGTCCCAGGGCTGGATCTACGGCTTCGGCGACGGGCCCGGTGGCTACCCGCAGGAGTGGACGGCGGCGAAGTCGTCGAACTGGCACGCCTTCCTCGACCCGAACGAGGAGTGGGAGCAAACGATCTACCGCAACAACTCCGCAGTGGTCCGCCAGGTCTCCCTGTGCCTGGAGAACGCCAAGCGCGCCGGCGCCTACGGCAACTGGAACACCGCCTGGCAGAAGTTCATCGCCCGCAACCTCGGCGCCTGGATGCACGCCGAGAACGGGATGGCGCTGCACGTGTTCACCTCGATCCAGCGCTCCGGACCGACGAACATGATCAACACTGCGGTGGCGGTCAACGCGGCGCACAAGATGCGGTTCGCCCAGGACCTCGCGCTGTTCAACCTGGACCTGTCGGAGTCGCTGGACACCTTCGACGGGTCGGTGCACAAGGAGGTGTGGGCCTCGGCCGAGGAGTGGCAGCCCACCCGCAAGGCCGTCGAAGAGCTCACCGCGGTCGGCGACTGGGCGGAACTGCTGTTCGGCGCCAACGTCGTGTTCGAGCAGCTTGTCGGCCAGCTCTTCCGGTCGGAACTGGTCATGCAGATCTCCGCCACCAACGGCGACTACATCACCCCGACGATCGTGGGCACCGGCGAGCACGACTACAGCCGCGACCTCGGCTACACGCGGGCGCTGTTCCGCATGCTCACCCGCGACGAGCAGCACGGCGAGGCCAACAAGGAGCTGTTCGGCCAGTGGCTCGCGAAGTGGGTGCCGCCGTGCCTGGACGCCGCCTACGCGCTGCAGCCGATCTGGTCGCAGCCGGCCGAGAAGGCCCGCACCTTCGCCGACTCGCTCGGCGCGACCAAGGAGAAGTTCACCCAGCTGCTCGAGGAGATCGGGCTGGACATCCCGAAGGAGTTGGACAAGTGAGCAGCACCATGCAGTTCGGTTCGCAGGCCGGCTCTTCGAACATGTGCGGCGTCACGCTGATGAACACCCCCGTCGGACGCGTGGTCGCCGACGTGATGGGGGCCAAGGACGGCGTCTCGCTCGTGGAGTACCCGTCGATGATCCGCGTGGACGGCACCCGGCTCCTGGAGTTCGACTACGACGAGCTGACCGAGGCCCTCGGCGAGCCGTTCGACGGGTCGATCTTCGAGGAGATCAGCTCCACCCACTACGGCCGCATGGTGCACCTGGACGACCGCACCCTGCTGTTCGCCAACCCCGAGGACGCCGCCGAGTACATCGGGTTCGACCTGTCCGCGCACGGCTGACGACACCACACCCCGCGCTCGTGGTGGCGGGCCGTCCGGCCCGCCACCACGGTTCCACCGAGCACCAGCACCGTGAAGGGCGAGCGATGTACGAAAAGGACGGCGAGAAGTACTACGTGGTCGACGGGCACGTCCACATCTGGGACGGGCGGGCCTCGAACCACAAGAACGTGCACGGCAAGCAGTTCATCGACTGCTTCTACGACTACCACAAGAACCTGAGCCCGGAAGAGGTCGTCTGGGACTACGACACCTACACCTACTACGGCGCCGAACGCTTCATGAAGGACCTCTTCGGCGAGGGCTACGTCGACCACGCCATCTTCCAGGCCACGCTGCTCAGCGACTTCTACCACAACGGGTTCGGGCAGACCGAGGAGGCGTTCGGGCTCACCCGGCAGCACCCGGACAAGCTGACCTACAACCACGCCTACGACCCGCGCCACGGCGAGGCCGGGCTGGCGCAGCTGCGCCGGGACGCGGAACGCTTCGGGCTCAAGGGCGTCAAGCTCTACACCGCCGAATGGCACGGCGACTCGCGCGGCTACAAGCTCGACGAGCCGTGGTCGCGCCGGTACCTCGAGGAGTGCCTCGAACTCGGCATCCGCAACATCCACGTCCACAAGGGACCGACGATCCGGCCGCTGGACCGGGACGCGTTCGACGTCGCCGACATCGACAAGGTCGCCACCGACTACCTCGACCTGAACTTCGTCGTCGAGCACGTCGGTCTTCCCCGGCTGGAGGACTTCTGCTGGATCGCCACGCAGGAGTCCAACGTCTACGGCGGGCTGGCGGTGGCGATGCCGTTCATCCACACGCGGCCGCGCTACTTCGCCCAGATCATCGGCGAGCTGCTGTACTGGATCGGCGAGGACAAGATCCTCTTCGGCAGCGACTACGCGCTGTGGACGCCGAAGTGGCTCGTGGAGAAGTTCGTCGACTTCCAGATCCCGGCGGACATGCCGGAGTACGCGCCGATCACCACCGACCAGAAGAAGAAGATCCTCGGCCTCAACGCCGCCGCGCTCTACGACCTGGACGTGCCGCGGCAGCTGCGCCTGCCGACCCAGGCCGGCGACGCCGACGCCGAGGTCGCCGCGGGAGCTGGTGCCCCATGACCCGGATGGCCGTGTCCGTCGAAGCCGAGGTGCTCGCGGCGCTGTCCACCGTGCTCGACCCGGAACTGGACGAACCGGTGACCGAGCTGGGTTTCGTCCGGTCCGTGGCGATCGACGACGACGGGGTGGAGGTGCACCTGCGGCTGCCCACGTCGTTCTGCGCCCCCAACTTCGCCTACCTCATGGTGGCCGACGCCTACGACGCGCTGGCCGCGGTGCCCGGTGCGGGCCGGGTGCGGGTGCTGCTCGACGACCACCACGACTCCGACAAGATCAACGCCGGTACCGCCGCCGGGCTCGGCTACGTCGGCACCTTCGGCGTGGAGGCGCAGGACAGCCTCGACGAGCTGCGCCGGACCTTCCAGCGCAAGGCCCACCTGGCCGCGATGGAGCGGTGCTGCCGGTCGGTGCTGGCCAGCGGGGCCTGGACGGTCGAGGAACTGCCGCTGCTGGAGCTGTTCGACCTGCCGGAGGGCCGCCTGAAGTCGGCCCTGATGCGGCGGCGGGAGGCCATCGGCCTGCCCAACCACTCGCAGGCGCGGGTGATGGTCGACCACGACGGCACCCCGGTCGCCCGCTCGGACGTGGCGCTGCGGTTGCGGCTGGCCACCACCACCCGCGTGTCCATCGAAGGCAACGCCCACTTCTGCCGGGGCCTGCTCGCCACCCGCTACGCCGGCGTCGATCCCGCCGGCTCCGCCCCGGTCGTCACCAACACCAGGAGCCACCCATGAAAGCCGCACAGGTCACCGGCTACCACTCGAACCTGGAACTGCGCGACGTGGAGGAGCCCAAGATCACCGGGCCGCTGGACGTCGTGGTCCGGGTGGGCGCGGCGGGCGTGTGCCGGACCGATCTGCACATCCTGGAAGGGCAGTGGGCGGAGAAGTCCGGCGTCGTCCTGCCCTACACGATCGGCCACGAGAACGCCGGCTGGGTGCACGCCGTCGGCGACGCGGTCACGAACGTGGCGGTGGGGGACAAGGTGATCCTCCACCCGCTGATCACCTGCGGCCTGTGCCGGTCCTGCCGGCTCGGCGACGACGTGCACTGTGAGAACTCGCGGTTCCCCGGCATCGACACCCACGGCGGGTACGCCGAATACCTGCTCACCTCGGCGCGGTCGTGCGTCAAGCTCGACGACAGCCTGGAGCCGGCCGACGTGGCCGCGCTCGCCGATGCCGGGCTCACCGCGCAGCACGCCGCCGCCAAGGCGGCGAAGGTGCTGCGGCCGGGGGAGGTGTGCGTGATCATCGGGGCAGGCGGTCTGGGCCACATCGGCATCCAGTGCCTGAAGGCGATGAGCGCGGCCACGCTCGTCGTCGTGGACCGCAACCCCGCGGCGCTGCGGCTGGCCGAGCAGGTCGGCGCCGACGTCACCGTGGTGGCCGATGGCGACCACGTGCCGGAGGTGCTCGACCTGACCGGCGGGCACGGCGCCGAGGCCGTGCTCGACTTCGTCGGCGAGGGCGGCTCGACGTCGGAGGGCGTGCGCATGCTGCGCCGCGCGGGCAACTACTACGTCGTCGGCTACGGCGAGAACCTCGACGTGCCGACCATCGACATCATCTCCACCGAGATCAACTTCATCGGCAACCTGGTCGGCTCCTACACCGACCTGCAGGACCTGATGGTGCTCGCCGCCCAGGGCAAGGTGAAACTGCACACCGCCCGCTACCGGCTGGAGGAGTTCCAGCAGGCCATCGACGACCTGAGCGCGGGCAAGGTCCGCGGCCGGGCGATCCTCATCCCCTGAACCGCGTGCTGTTCCCGGCACGGAAAGGAAGTAGGAATCATGGCGAAGCAGCTGCGGTTCAGCGTCGAGGCGCGGCGCCGGCTCGAACTCGGCGTCAACACGCTGGCCGACGCGGTCAAGGTCACCCTGGGCCCCAAGGGGCGCAACGCGGTGCTGGAGAAGCTGACCGGCCCGCCGACCATCACCAACGACGGCGTCACCATCGCCAGGGAGGTGCAGCTGGCGGAACCGTTCGCCAACATGGGCGCCCAGCTGGTGAAGGAAGTCGCGATGAAGACCAACGGGGCCGTCGGCGACGGCACCACCACCGCGACGGTGCTCGCCCAGGCGATGGTGCGGGAGGGGCTGGCCGCCCTCGGCGAGGGGGCGAACCCGATGCGGGTGCGCCGCGGTATCGAGGAGACCGTCGAGGCCGTCGTGGAGTACCTGCGCAAATCCGCGGCCCAGGTGTCGGGTGAGGCCGAGCTGGAGCGGATCGCCACGCTGGCGGCGAGCGACGACGAGCGCATCGGCCGCGTGATCGCCCAGGCGCTGGCCGCGGTGGTCCGGGAAGGCGTGGTCGAGGTGGAGGAGTCCGACGAGCCCGGCCTGGGGGTCGAGCTGGTGGACGGGATCGAGTTCGACCACGGCTACACCTCGCCGTACATGGTCACCGACCGGGATCGGATGGAGGCCGCCTACGACGATCCCGCGATCCTGCTGACCAACAAGAAGATCAGCCAGGTGCAGGACCTGATGCCGACCGTGGAGGCCGCCCGGCGGCTCGGCAGGCCGCTGGTGATCCTCGCCGAGAACGTCGACGGGCCCGCGCTGCAGATGATCCTCAGCGGGAACGTGCACGGCACCTACCCCGCGGTCGTGGTGCGCGCGCCCGGCTTCGGGCACCGGCGGGTCGCCGAGCTGGAGGACCTCGCCGCCGCGCTCGGCGGCCGGGTGGTCAGCGACGACTCCGGGCTGACCCTGGCCGAGGTCACCGAGGCCGACCTCGGCCGCTGCGAGCACATCACGATCACCGAGGACACCACGACGATCATCGGCGGGGCCGGCGACGAGCAGGCCGTGCGGGCGCGGATCGGCCAGCTGGACAAGCAGCTCAAGCGGGCCCGCATCGAGCACGACCAGGACAGCCTGCGGCTGCGCATCGCCCGGCTGTCCGGGCGCATCGCCGTCGTCCGCGTCGGCGCCGCCACCAGCGTCGAGCTCAAGGAGCGGATGCTGCGGGTCGAGGACTCGCTGGCGGCGGCGAGGGCGGCGCTGGAGGAGGGCGTGGTCGCCGGCGGCGGGGCGTCGCTGGCGCAGGCCGCGCGATGTGTGGACCTGGTCGGCCTCGACGGCGACGCGGCGCAGGGCCGCGAGATCGTGCGCCGGGCGCTGGGGGAGCCGTTGCGGTGGATCGCTGAGAATGCCGGCTACGACGGTGACGAGGTGCTGGCCCGGGTGTCCGCAATGGACAACGGCGGCGGGTTCGACGCGCTGACCGGCGAGTACACCGACCTGTTCGCCGCCGGGGTGGTCGACCCGCTCAAGGTGACCCGTTCGGCGCTGGAGAGCGCGGCGTCGATCGCGGCGCTGCTGATCACCACGGAGACCGCGATCGTGGAGGAGGTGCTGGTCAACCCCGGCGCGATCATCGCTCCGGGCGCCGGTGACCTCGCCGAGGGAATGGTTCGCCCGTCCAACATCTACTGAGTACGGCGACGGGGCCCCACGCGTGCTGCGTGGGGCCCCGCTGCGTGCGTCAGCCGGCGACCGGCGCCTGTGCGCGGGCGTGCCGGAGGGCGGTGCCGATGAGGTCCTCCGGTGCGCAGTGGACCTCGGCCAGCCCTGCCGCCACCGCAGCGAGCGGGCCGTAACGCATCCCGTGCGGAGGCGCGGGCTGCACGATCCCGCCCGAGATGATGCGGGCGTCGGCGGCCTCCGCCAGGTGGTAGCCCGCGCCGATGGCGTCGCCGTTGAGGGCGGCCACGAGGGGAAGCGGGTGGGCGCGCAGGGCCTCCAGCACCGGCGGCAGCCGGTCCAGCGCCGCGCTGTCCCGGGGCGCGACGTCCGCCGCGAAGACACCGTCCACGCCGGTCAGGACGATCGGATGCCCCGGCCCGATGTAGGCGAGGGCCGCCGCGAGCCCGTCGAGCAGTTCGGCGCTCAGCGGTCGTGGCGCCCGGAAGCGGACCACCACCGCTCCCGACTCGTAGTGCAGGTCCAGCATCGTCGCCTCCTGGAACGCTCGGGGTCCCCGTACGCTACTGGCGCGCGGCGGTTTCCCTTGTCTCACAATGAGACCGCCGCGCCGGCCGGGCTCTGGTGTGCTGGGGGCGAGTCAGGAGGGAAGAGGGGATGACGCTGAACGAGCCGATCGTCGAGGAGTCGCGCGGGGAGGAAACCGCTGAGCGCCCGCATGGTGAGTGCCTGGAGCGGGCGCTCAGCGCACTGACCGGCTCCGGCTGGCGGATCGACCCGGCGGGGGCCGAGCACCCCCGTCGGTGAGGTCAGTCCCGCACGGCTGCCGGGTCGAGCCGATGCTGAGCGCCGCTTCCGCGGGTGGGGCCGGTTTTGCGTGGCTGCCGGGTCGAGTCGATGTTGAGGTGGGGCGGCTTCGCGGGTGAGGCCGGTTCTGCGTGGCTGCCGGGTCGT
>NZ_JAKGSD010000053.1:9014-57390 GCF_021654135.1 Amycolatopsis tucumanensis
CGCCGCGGGTGAGGCCGGTTCTGCGTGGCTGCCGGGTCGAGCCGGTGTTGAGGTGGGGCGGCTTCGCGGGTGAGGCCGGTTCTGCGTGGCTGCCGGGTCGAGCCGGTGTTGAGGTGGGGCGGCTTCGCGGGTGAGGCCGGTTCTGCGTGGCTGCCCGGTCGAGCCGATGCTGAGCGCCGCTTCCGCCGGTGAGGCCGGTTCCGCGTGGCTGCCGGGTCGAGCCGATGCTGAGCTGAGTGCCGCCCCACCGGCAACGTCAGTCCCGCACGGCCATCTCGCCGAGCGGGGACCAGTCGTCCTGGTCCAGGACCGTGTTCACGATCCGCGGTGTCGCGGCGAGGTGCCGGGGAAGCGTCTCCTGAGCGGCCCGGAAGTGCGTGGACCGCACGTGCCTGGCCCCGGCGTCGGCGTCCCGGAACGCCTCCACCAGAACGTACTCGGCCGGGTCGTCGAGGCTGCGAGACCACTCGAACCACAGGCACCCCGGCTCGGCGCGGGTCGCCGCGGTGAACTCCCGCGCGATGTCCGGCCACCGGTCGGCGTGCTCATCCTTGACGCGGAACTTGGCTGTGATGAAGATCATTCGTTGCTCCTTCGTGCCACAGTGTCCCGGTTGGTGTAGCACCCGGAACTCCCGCGAGCTGTCTCGATCTGAGACCGGAGCCGTTGCTTGGCGAACTTCCCGGTCGCCGTCTTGGGGATCTCGTCGCAGAAGAACACCTCGTCGGGCAGCCACCAGGACGCCACGCGGCCCCGCAGGTGGTCCCGGACCTCCTCGGCGGTGAGCGTGGCCCCGGCGGCCGGCACCACGCAGGCCAGCGGGCGCTCGCCCCACTTGTCGTCGGGCACTCCGATCACCGCGGCTTCGGCGACCCCGGGGTGCGCCATGATCGCGTTCTCCAGCTCCACCGAGGAGATCCACTCGCCGCCCGACTTCACGAGGTCCTTGGTGCGGTCGACGATCCGCACGTAGCCGTGCCGGTCGATCGTCGCCACGTCCCCGGTGCGCAGCCACCCGTCGGCGGTGAAGGCGTCCGCCCCGTCGCGCGACCCGAAGTAGCTCGCGGCGATCGTCGGGCCGGCGGCCTGCAACTCGCCCGGCGTCTGCCCGTCCCACGGGGCCTCCTGCCCGTCGTCGCCGATGATGCGGACCTCCGTCAGCGGCACGGCGGGCCCCGGGGTGGCGAGCAGCGCCCGCCGCTGTTCGCCCGGGTCGTCGTCGTGCACGGTGGCGATCCGCGAGGTGGTGACCACCGGGCTGGTTTCGGTCATCCCCCAGGCGTTGGTCAGCGGCAGCCCGATCGCGTCCTGGTAGGCGCGGGTGAGCGCCTCGTCGACCGCGCCCCCGCCGGACACGATCTGGCGGACCGCGGAGAAGTCGTGCTCGCCGAGCAGGGGCACCAGGCCACGCCAGATCGTGGCGACCGCGGCCCCGAACGTGACCCGGTGGCGGGCGAGCATCCCCGCCAGTTCCGGCGGGGACATCGCCGGCCCGGGCAGCACCAGATCGGCCCCGCACAGCATGGCCGCGTAGGGCAGGCCCCACGCGTTGACGTGGAACATCGGCACGATCGGCATCACCACGTCCCGCTCGCTGATGCCGAAGGTGTCCACCATCAGCAACAGCGCGGCGTGCAGGACCACCGACCGGTGGCTGTAGAGCACGCCCTTGGGATCGCCGGTGGTGCCCGAGGTGTAGCACAACGCGGCCGCGGTGTTCTCGTCGTCCACAGTGAACTCGCGGCCGGTGTCGCCGGCCCGGGCCAGGAGCTCCTCGTAGTCGTGGATGCGGTCGTCGTCGGGGATTTCGGCGTCGCTCCCGTCGTCCATCACCACCACCGCCCGCACCGTGGTGAACGTGCCCACCAGCGGCCAGACGGCGGGCAGGATGGAGCGGTCGACGAACAGCACGTCGTCGGCGGCGTCGTTGACGATGTAGGTGATCTGCTCGCCGAACAGCCGGTGGTTGATCGTGTGCAGCACCCGCCCGGTGCAGGGCACGGCCAGGTAGAGCTCGACGTGCCGGTGGCTGTTCCACGCGAACGTGCCCACCCGGGCGCCGGCCGGGACGCCGAGCTCGTCGAGGGCGGCGGCCAGCCGCCGCGTCCGCGCGCACACCTGCGCCCAGGTCGTCGTGGTCTCGCCGCCGACCCGCCCGGACACCACGGTCTTGTGCCCGAAGAGGCGTTCGACGCGCCGGAACACGTGCGGCAGGGACAGGGGACGGTCTTGCATCAAGCCGAGCATGGGGATCTTCCTGTGTCGGGGTCAGCGGGTGCAGGCGAAACTCGACGCGCGGTCCGGGTCGCCCGCGCGGTACTCCGGCCACTCCGGGTACTCGCACAGGGGACGGGTGCGCTGGTGGCGTGTGTCGGTGACGACCGGGTCCACCGGCGACTGTCCTCTTTCGACCCAGCGTTCGAGCGCGGACAGCGAGTCCCAGCCCGCGGCGAACGCCGGCGTGCCCGCGTTCGCGTGGTTGGCTCCGGGCACCACGTAGTACCGCAGGAACCCGTCCGTGGTCCGCGGGCCGAGTTCCGCGCGCACCCGCCGGTAGTAATCGCTCGTCGACCGGTCCGAGACCAGCTCGTCCGCCGCGCCGTGCAGCAGGATCAGCTTGCCGCCGCGGGCCGCGAAGCGGCGCAGGTCCACGTCGTTGCGGTCCTGGATCGTCGACAGCCTGCTGATCCGGTCCAGCCACGGCCCGGGGTCGCGGGGGTCCACGGCGAGCGGGTCGTGGCCGGGGTCGCGGGTCAGGAAGTACTTGACCCACTGGTCCCAGTACTGCATGCCGTAACCGCTGGTCAGCGGCATCGGGTTGGCCGGCGCGGTGGTGCCGAACCCGAGGAACGGGGTGCGCATGTCCGCGCCGGAGAGGAACGGGAAACCGGGGTAGCCGGTTTCGCCGCTGGCGATCCGGTACGGCCACTCGAACCGGGTGGACATCGCGGTCACGGCGGCGATCTGCGCATCCGACAGGCACCCCGGCCCGGTGTCCGCGCCGTCCGGGCAGCGCAGCGTGCGCGGGTCGAAGTGACAGCCGCCCGGGTTCGACACGACCCCGTCCGCGACGCCGTCCAGGCCGTCGCACGCGCCGATGACGCTGGTGTAGAGGAGCGTCTGCTTGTCCGGCCCGGGAAACGCGCCGGGCCGGGACAGGATCTGCGTCAGGTGCCCCAGGTACAGGACCTCGGCGAGGTTGTTCCAGGCGGGGTAGGCGGAAATCACGCCGTCGAAGGCTTCCGGCCACCGTTGCGCGACGACGAGGGCTTCACGGCCGCCGGTGGAACCTCCGGCGAAGTAGACCTCGGCGGGCTTCGCGCGGTAGGCCTGCCGGATGAGGTACCGGCTGGCGTCGTGGGTCTTCTTCAGCGCGTCGCCGGCGGCGAAGTTGCGCAGCGCCTCGTCGTTGACGCCGAACGACCCGTCCAGCGACGGCAGCGCGGCCGGGCCCTGCTGGTGGCCGGAGTCGCTGGCGAACGTGGCGTACCGCCGCGCGAGTGGCGCCGGCTGGTCGGCGGGGCCGAACGGCACGTTCGCCGTCAGGTCCGGGATGGTGCCGTTGTAGCCGCCACCGCCGAACATGATCGCCTTGTGGTTCCAGCCGGACGGCAGGGCCACGCGCATCTTGATGGCGGGCGCGGCGGGGTCGACGGGGAAGATGTCGGCGTCGACCCGGCAGTACTCGATCGTCTCGCCGCTGACCACGCTGGTCGTGGCGGTTGCGGCCGTGACGCGCCCGCCGGAGGTCGGCAGGCTCATCGCCGAGGCCGGGATGTCCATTCCTGCCAGCGGCGCGCACACCGGCGTCGACGGCGGGGCGGCGGCCGCCGCGGGGGATCCGGTCGCCAGCAGCACGAGGGCCGCGGGCACGGCTGACCAACGCGAGGTTTTCATGCCGTCCTCGTTTCAGCGGTAGAGGTGCGCGCCGGGCACGGCGTGCGGATCTTCGCGGACCTGGGCGGGGTTCGTCTCGGGCAGGAACCACGCGCTGACGAAGGTGATCAGGCCCATGAGCGCGATGTAGGCGGCGACCGGCAGGGTGCTCCCGGTCTGCGCGATGAGCGCGGTCATGAGGAACGGCGTGCCACCGCTGACGATGATCGCGGAGAGCTGGTAGGCCAGCGACGCGCCGGAGTAGCGGACGTTGGGCGCGAACAGCTCGCCGAGGAAGCTCGCGATCGGGCCGTAGGTGAGGCACTGGAACACGAAACCCACCACCACCGCGACGAAGATCAGCGGCAGCGACGCGCTGTCGACGAGCCAGAAGTACGGGAAGGCCCAGACCGCGACCCCCAGCCCGCCGATCAGGATCAGCGGCCGCCGCCCCACCTTGTCCGAGAGGTGGCCGGACCACGGGATGGTCACCAGCATCGCCACCGAACTGGCCAGCACGACCGCGAGCAGGGGGTTGCGCTCCAGCCCGAGCGAGCCGGTGCCGTAGCTCAGCAGGCCGGAAATGCTGACGTAGAACAGGCTGTTGGTGGCCGAGAGGATCCCGCAGCCGAGCAGGATGGTCCCCCACTTGGTGCGCACCACCTGCGCCAGCGGCGCCCGGACCACCGCTTTTTCGGGCCGCGACGCCCGCTGCTGCAACTCGCGGAACTCCGGCGTGTCCTCCACTTTGGTCTGGATGTAGAGGACGACCACGAACATCACGACGCTCACCAGGAACGGGATGCGCCAGCCCCAGCTGAGGAAAGCGTCGTCCGGCATCAGGCTGCTGGCCGCCACGAAGATCAGGTTCGAGATGATCACCGCGACGGGCACGCTGGTCTGCCCGAAGGTCCCGGCGAAGCCGCGCCGCTTCGCGCCCGCGGATTCGGTGAGCAGCAGCACGATCCCGCCCCACTGGCCGCCCGCCGCGAGCCCCTGGACGAACCGCAGCACGACCAGCAGCGTCGGGGCCAGCGCGCCGATGCTGGCCGCGCTGGGCAGGCACCCGATCAGGAAGGTCGCCGCGCCCATCAGCGCGAGGCAGGTGACCACCACCGGTTTGCGCCCGTACTTGTCGCCGAGGTGCCCGGCGAGCACCCCGCCGATGGGGCGGGCCACGAAGCCGGCCCAGAAGGTGCTGAAGGCGAGGAGGGTTCCGGTCAGCGCCGAGGAGTGCGGGAAGAACACCTTGGGGAACACCAGCGCCGCCGCGGTGCCGTAGAGGAAGAAGTCGTACCACTCGATCGAGCTGCCGATGAGCCCCACCGCCAGCAGTTTGCGGAAGGACCGGCGCGGGGCCGTGGGCGTGCCGGAGCCGAGTTGTCCGGGCTGTCCGTCGGGTTGCGCGAGCGGGGTTGCCATACATGCCGCCTTCGTTGGGAGCACGGGTGATGGCGGTCAGGTTAGGTGCGTCACTGCCGGGTGGTTGAGGTGTGTATCATCCACACCTCACGCCGTTCTGGTGGTTCTTTCTTCCCTCTGGCGCGGAGGAGGTATGGCACTGTGGCCGGCGACCCCGCGGGCGAATCGCACCCGCTCATGCGCCGTCAGCGCGAACTGACGTCCCTGTACGCGACCGCCAAGTCGCTCACCGCGCTGGGCGAGCTCGACGAGGTGCTCCGCTCGATCGTCCGGCACGCCCACGACCTGATCGGCACGGACTTCACGTACCTGTCGCTGGTCGGCGCGGACGGGAGGCTGTCGGCCAGGGCGTCGGAGGGGACGATCTCCGCGTCGTTCCTGGCCGCGTCCATTCCCGCGAACGTGGGGCTGGGCGGCAAGGTGCTGGCGTCCCGGAGCCCGCACTGGGTGCGCGACTACGCCGCGGCCACCAGCATCGCCCACGACCCGGACTTCGACCGTGTGGTCGGCCCCGAGGGGCTCGTCGCGCTGCTCGGTGTGCCGCTGGTGATCCGGGGCGAGGCGGTGGGCGCCCTGTTCGCCGCGGACCGGTCCGAGCGGTCCTTCCAGGCCGAGGAGATCGCCCTGCTGAGCGCGTTCGCCGATCACGCCGCGGTCGCGCTGGACAACGCCCGGCTCTACGACGCCAGCCGGACCGCCCTGCAGGAGCTGCGGATCGCGTACCGGAAGATCGAGGAGCACGTGGCCGTCATGGAGCGGGCGCAGGCGAGCCACGAAGCCCTCACCGGCGTGGTGCTGGAGGGCGGGACGCCCGGCGACGTCGTTCAGCTCCTCGCCGATCAGCTCGGCGGCAGTGTCACGCTCCTCGACCGGGCCGGCGTCGCGGTCGTTCGCGGGGACTCGGCGGCGGACCCGTGCCGGGCTCCCGCCGGGGACGACCTGGCCGAGGCTTTCCGGAACGCACAGCGATCGGGCCGGTGCACCACGTCGGTCGACGGCGCGGGCGTCGCCCACAGCGTCGCGTCGATCCAGGCCGGCGACAGCTTCCTCGGCGCGCTGGCGTGGAGCCGGGCGGCAGGCGGCGACCGCGGTGTCCGGGACGACATGGACGTGCGCACCCTGGAACGGGCCACCCACATCCTGGGGCTGCTCATCCTCAAGGAACGGGCCGTCGCCGAGGCGAGCGAGCGGCTGAGCGGGGAGCTGCTGACCGAGCTGATGGTCGGCAGCCCCGGGACCAGCGCGGCCCAGCGCACCCGCGCCCGGGCCCGCAACATCGACGTCGACCGGCTGGACCTGGTCCTCGTCGCCGACTCCGCCGCGCTGTCGTCCACCGAGCTGTCGCGGCACCTGCACGACATCGCCAGGGACCGCGCCGGACTCGCCGGTGAGCACCTGGGCCGGGCCACCATGATCCTGCCCAGCGCCGACGACGACCGGACCGTCGAGGAGGTCCACCGGCGCCTGCGCCGCGCGGCGGGCGCGCCGGTCACGGTCGTGGGGGAGCGGGCGGTCAACCAGGACTGGGCCCGCGCCTTCTCACTGGCCGGCCGCTGCAGCGCGGTGGTGCGCGCGCTGGGGCACACGGACCTGGGCGCCACCACGGCGCGCTACGCCCTCTACGCCATGGTTTTCGACACCGAACGGGTCCGCGACCTCGACCGGTTCGTCGCGGGCACGATCGGCCCGCTGCTGGACTACGACCACCGGCGCGGCACGGACCTCGTCGGCACGCTCGACGCGTACTACGCCAACCGCGCCAACGTCGCGGCGACCGCGCGGGCGCTGCACCTGCACGTCAACACCCTGCTGAAGCGGCTGGACCGGGCCGGCGAGCTGCTCGGCGTCGACTGGCGCCAGGAGGACAACCTGGAACTCCAGCTCGGGCTGCGGCTGCACCGGCTGCGAGCGGTCACGCCCGGCCCGGCGTGAGGCGCCGCCGTTGGCGAGTCATGCGTCCTCGTCGAGCAACGTGCCGAGCTTCGCTTCCGCGATCACGAAGAGGGCGTCCAGCGACTGGGGTTCCACCCGCAACCGGGCAGCGATCCGTGACCGCGGAACGCCGGCGTCGCGCAGCCGCAGCGCCTGGGCGTAGACCTCCGGCAGCCGCGCGATCGCCGCGTCCCGTGTGGACGGTCGCCCGCCCGCACGGGATCCCCTCGCGGCGTTGTCCACTGCCGGCTCAGCTGCCCGGTTCGGCGATGCTCACGCCGTGCCGGCGGGTCACCTCCAGCAGCCGGGGCAGGACCTCCTCGAGGGGCCGGTCCGCCGGGACGGTCGCGGCGAAGTCGGCGAAGAACCGGCCCGCGCCGTCGCCGGTGGTGACCGCCAGCAGCCGCGCGTTCTCGGTGGTCACTTCGAAGGTGAAGGCGCACTGCGCGGGGATCGTGACGGCCGCGCCCGGCCCGAGGTCGTGGGTCTCGCCATCGGCGTGCACCGTGACCGCGCCGTCGAGGACGTACATCGTCCCCGCCCACGGCGACCGGTGCGGCGGCGCCGCGGGCGCCCGGGGTGCGTCGACCTCGAACACCTCGTACACACCACCGGTGTGTTCGGCTCCGGCTTTGACCGTGTGGATCCCGTCGCTCATGGCGAGGGGGAGGCCCTCACCGGGCCCGGACAGGTGGATCTTGCCGTTCATCACGCCTCCCGGCCGGTGATCAGTGCCAGGGCGCACCCGGCGAACCCCGCGGTCAGGACGAGCCAGGCGATCAGCGCCGCGACCCCGGAGCCGGAGAACCACGAGACCGGGATGGCCACCGCCGCCACGACGAGCGCGACACCGGCCCACGGCGGGGCCGCGTGCCCGCGCACGATGGCGGCGCCGAGCAGGATCAGCCCGAGGAGCCCGGCGAAGAAGACGAAACCGAGAATCCCCGACGGGATGTCGTCGGCCGTGTCCATCATGGTCACCGCGGTCGGCACCGGCACGCCGCTCTTGAGCGCGACGTAGGCCAGCGCCTCGGTGTCCAGAGCGCTCGGGATCGCCGTGCCGAACGCGAGCACCGTGCCCGCCAGTCCGAGCCTGGGCGAGTTGCGCCGGGCCACGCGGCCGGCGGTGAGCACGGCAGGCGCCCACAACAACGCCGACACCGCGCCCAGCCAGGCCTGCGTGGGGTAGCCGTCGAGGTCGGCGGCGATCCGCTGCGCGATGGCGGTGTTGCTGGTGCCGGTGATGTCCAGGTCCAGCGCCAGGCCGGCGGCGATCAGCAGCGGGGCCAGCACCGCGGCCACACCCATCAGGTACCTCGCCACCGGCGGCAGGTACAGGCCGAACCGGGGCTCGGTGTTCACCGCAACCATGACGTCCCTCCTTTCGGGAACGCGGAACCATGCCGCGCCCAGCCTGATCCCCGCGCCGGCGGAGCACACGAGTAGTGCGCTACTCGGATATCGCCCGCCGGGTGGAAGACGCCGGGGACGGTGAGCGTCTACCGTCCCGTGTCGTGGGCCTGAACTGGCCGTTGACCGGCCGGGCTGAGGAGCTGCGGTTCGTCGACGCCGTGGTGCGGCGCGGCGCGGGGAACGGCGTGGTGCTGGCCGGTGCGGCCGGGGTCGGCAAGACCCGCCTGGCACGGGAGGCGCTGGCCGCCGCCGGCAGGCGGCACGCCGGAACGGTGTGGATCGCGGCGACCGCATCGGCCCGTGCCGTGCCGCTCGGGGCGTTCGCCCCCGTGCTGACCGGGGTGCGCGGCGACGCGACCCAGCTGCTCCGCCAGGCCACGGAGGCGCTCACCGGGACCGGCCGTGGCGGTGTCGTGCTGGGCGTGGACGACGCCCATCTCCTGGACGCGCTGTCCGCGTCGCTGGTGCACCAGTTCGTGCTGCGCCGCGTCGCCACGGTGGTGCTCACGGTCCGCAGCGGTGAACCGGCGCCGGACGCGGTGACCGCGCTGTGGAAGGACGGTCACCTGGAGCGGCTGGAGGTCCAGCCGCTGTCGGAGGCCGAGACCGTGGCCCTGCTGGAGGCGGTGCTCGGCGGCCCGGTGGACAGCGCCGGCGCGGCCCGGCTGTGGACGCTGTGCCGCGGCAACGCGCTCTACCTGCGCCAGCTCGTCGACGGCGAGGTGGCCGGTGGTGGCCTGCGCGTGGTTCGCGGGGTGTGGCGCTGGTCGGGCCACCCCGCCCTGTCGCCGGGCCTGGCCGACCTGGTGACCACCCGCATGGGCCGGCTGTCCGGCGCGGTCCGCGACGTGGTGGACGTCCTCGCGCTCGGCGAGCCACTCGGCGTCCCCCTGCTCACCGCCTTGACCAGCGCCGCGGGCGTGGAGCAGGCCGAAGCGGAGGGCCTGGTCGCCGTGGAACCGGACGGGCGCCGGCTGGAGGCCAGGCTCGCGCACCCGCTCTACGGCGAGGTGCGCCGCGAGGCGCTGGGCGTGCTGCGGGCGCGGCGGCTGCGCGGCCGGATCGCCCAGGCGATCGAGGACACCGGAGCCCGGCGCGCCGACGACACGATGCGGCGGGCGGTGCTCGTCCTGGACTCCGACCTCGATCCGGACCCCCGGCTGCACACGCTCGCCGCGCAGCGGGCCATCGCGCTGCTCGACGTCCCGCTCGCCGCCCGGCTGGCCCAGACGGCCGTGGACGCCGGAGGCGGATTCGAGGCGCGGCTGACGCTCGGCTTCGCACTGTCCTGGCTGACCCGCGGGGACGAGGCGGAGGCCCGGTTGTCCGCGCTCGCCCCGCTCGCCGCCGACGACTCCCAGCGCAGCGTGGTCGCCGTGGCCCGCGCGGGGAACCTGTTCTTCTCCTGCCGCCGCCCGGCCGACGCCGAGGCCGTGCTGGACCGGGCGGAGGTCGCCGTCGGCCGGTCCGAGGCCCTGGCGCCGATCCTGGCGATCCGCGCGCTCTTCCGCGCGGCCGCGGGACGATCGCGGGAGGCGATCGAGACCGCGGCCGCGGCGCGGGCGGCCGGCGCGCTGCCGCCGCACGCGATCCTGCTCGCGGCGTGGGCGGCGGTCGGCGGGCTGGGACCCCTCGGCCGGGCGGGTGAGCTGGAGTCCGCCGCCGCACCCGGCTACGCCGCCGCCGAGCGGTCGTTCGACGCGGTCGTTCCGTCGTTCGGGCTGTGCGAAGCCCACCTGTTCGGCCTGCGGCTCGCCGGGGAGCTGCGCGGCGTGGAGGACCTCGCGCGGACCCGGTACCGGCAGGGCACCGAGATCCCCGGGCCGCTGCAACTGCTCGGCGTGGCGCTGCTCGGATACGCCGCGCTCTACCGGGGCCGGTTGCGCACGGCCATCCGCAGGCTCCGGGAGGCCGAGGCAGGCCTGGGGCCGGTCCGGCAGCAAGGGCCGGGTTTCGGCAACCTCCTCGCGCTGACGCAGGCGCTGGCCATGGCGGGGGAGGCCGGCCAAGCGGCGGTGGCGCTGGCCGCCGCGGAGGTCGAGCGGCACCCGTCGACCGCGTTGTTCGACCCCGAACTCCTGCTCGCCCGCGCGTGGGTGCGGGCGGCCGAAGGAGCGGTCAGCGCCGCGATCCGGGGCGCCCGCGAAGCCGCCCGCCTCGCGGCCGAGCGCGGCCAGCCCGCGTTCGAGGTCTACGCGCTCCACGTCGCCGTGTGCTTCGGCGACCGGGGCGCCGCGCCGCGGCTCGCCGAGCTGGCGGACCAGGTGGACGGTCCCCGGGCGGCGGCCGCCGCCACCCACGCCGCCGCGCTCGCCCACGACGACGCCGACGCGCTGCTCGCCGTCTCCCGGGCGCTGGAGGACATGGGGGATCAGCTGGCCGCCGCCGACGCCGCCGCCCAAGCCGCCGCCGCGCACACGCGGGGCGGTCGCACGGCGGCGGCCCGTGCCGCCGCCACACGCGCGCACCATCTGGCCCAGGCCTGCGAAGGCGCGCGAACACCCGCCCTGGCGTCAGCGGAGCAACCCTTGCCGCTCACCGATCGGGAGCGTGAGATCGTCACGCTGGCCGCGCACGGGCTGTCCAACCGCGAGATCGCCGACCGGCTCGTCGTCTCGGTCCGCACCGTGGAGGGCCACCTCTACCGGGCGGGCGCGAAGCTCGGCGTAACGGAGCGGAAGGCGTTCGCGGCGCTGCTCGGCATGTGAGTTCCCGCCCGCGACGAGGTTCAGTGGCCGCCCCGCGGCCGCCGGTTCTTCCCGGAGTGCCACACCACCCGGATCTCCGAGAGCAGTTCCAGCGGTTTGGCCGGCACGGTCTTCGGCAGTGAGCTCGCGAACCGCAGCGGGTCCTTGCGCAGGCGGCGCAGCATGCGCTTCGGCTTGCTGACCAGCCGCTGGCGCAGGTCGGCCAGGTAGTCGGCGCGCACGTCGCGGCCGTAGGTCCGCCCGCAGGCGGTGCAGGTGACCTCGGCGAGGAGCCGCCCGGCGTAGACGACCTCGTGCACGGTGTCCGTGCCGCACCGGGAGCAGGTCAGTTCCGCGTGCCGGACAGTGCCCATCGCTGCCTCATCTCCGGTAGTTCGCCGAGGCCAGGACCTGCTCGGCGATCACCAGGTCGTGTGCGTAGGTGACCTTGATGTTCTCCTGCTCCCCGGCCACCCAGTGGATGGGCAGCCCGGAGAAGCGCTCCATGACCGACGAGGTGTCGGTGCCCTCGAACCGCTGCCGGGCAGCCTCTTCGTAGGCGTCCAGCAGCGGGCGGGCGTGGAACGCCTGCGGGGTCTGCGCGCGGATCGCCGTGCCGCGCGGCAGGTTCGCCAGCCCGCCGTCCGCGACGGCCATGATGTCGTCGGCCGCGAGGCCGGGCACCGCGCCCCCGTGCCGCCGCGCCGCCTGCAGGACTCCGGCGATCAGCGCCGGGCTGGCCAGCGGACGGGCGCCGTCGTGCAGGAGCACCGTGTCGATCGCGCCGCTGTCGATGCGTTCGGCGAGGTGCCGCAACGCGCGCAGCTCGGACTCCTGCCTGCTGCGGCCGCCGTGCACCACCTCGGCCTCGGCGCCGTCGACCTCGCGTTCCAGCACCCACTCGACGAGTTCGTGGTCCTGCGGCCGGGTGACCAGGACGAGCACGCCGATCCCGGGCACCCGCGCGAACGCGCCGAGCGACCAGGACACCAGCCGCCGCCCGGCGAGCGGCAGGTAGACCTTGTTGACGTCGGCCCCGACCCGGGTCCCGGACCCGCTGGCCAGCACGACGGCGGCGGCGTGAGCACGTCGATCCATCCCGCCGATCATAACGTCAGCAGCTCCTGCACCGAGGCCAGCAACCGGGCGGCATCCGCGCCGTCGCCGACCCGGTGGTCGACCGTGAGACCGACCGTGCACCGCAGGGACAGGCCGATGCCGCCGGGCACCGGGACCACCTTCTCCTGCACCCGGCCGACGGCCAGCGCCGTCGCCTGCGGCGGGCTGAGCAGCGCGTGGAAGGCGTCCACCCCGAACCCGCCGAGGTTGGACAACGTGGTGGTGCCGCCGGACATCTCGGCGAGCGTGAGCTTCCCGGCGCGGGCGCGCCGGACCAGGTCGCGGACGCGCTCGGCCAGCCCGTCGTCGAGGTCCGGGTCCCGCAGCACCGGGGCGAGCAGCCCGCGCCCGGTGTCCACGGCGAGCGCGACGCCCACGTGGTCGTGCCGCCGCACGTCGCCGTCGGCCCATTCGGCGTTCAGCTCCGGGTGCCGTCGCAACGCTCCGGCGAGGGCGCGCAGGAACACCGTGGTCCAGTCGCCGCGCGCCGGCACGTCGAGGTCGCGGTAGACGACGAACTGGGGGACCTGCGCGCTCGCGGACATCCGCCGGGCGATCACCGCGCGCGGGCTGCGCCGCGGTGCCGGCGGCGGGAGGTCGGCGAGCCGGATGGTGGCGGCGGGCCCGGTGGGGGTGATGGTGGCCAGGTCGATGCCACGCTCGGCGGCAACCCGCCGGGCGGCGGGCACGGCGGCGACCCGCCTCGGTGGTGTGGCCGTGGGTGCGGTCGCGACGCGCGCTGGCGCCGCGAGCGCGGGTTCGGGTTCGGCCGCGACGCGCGTCGGCGCCGCGGGCCCCGGCTCGGATTCGGCCGCGATCCGCCTCGGCGCTGCGGCCGCGGGTGCGGGTTCAGCCGTGACGCGCGCTGGTGCCGCGGATGTGGGGCCGGGCTGTGGCTCGCGCGCTGCGGGCGCAGGCTTGGATTCGGCCGCGACCCGCATCGGCGCCGCGGGCACGGGTTCCGGTTCCGGTTCCGGTGCGGGACCGTCGAACAGGCCCGCCAGCAGGTCCTCGGCCGCGGTGGCGAGGTAGGCGATCGGCTCGCCGACGGCCACCACGTCGTCCGGCTGCGCGACGATCCGGGCGAGGGTGCCGTCGGCGGGCGCCTCGACCTCCATGTCGACCTTGTCGGTGGCCACCTCGCACACGACCTCGCCCGCGCGGACCTCGTCGCCCTCGGCCTTGTGCCACGTGACGAGCGTGCCCTCGGTCATCGTCATGGACATCTTCGGCATGACCAGCGGCGTTTCCTTCATCACCACCTCCGCACCAGGTCCGTCGCTTCCCGCACGATGTCGCCGGCCTGCGGCACCGCGGCCCGTTCCAGCTGGGGCGCGTAGGGGATCGGTACGTCGAGCCCGCAGAGCCGGGCGATCGGCGCGCGCAGGTGCCCGAACGCGGGGGACTCGCCGATCGTCGCGGCGATCTCGGCCATGAACCCGGCCGTCTTCGGCGCCTCCTGCACCAGCAACGCGCGCCCGGTGCGGATCACGTCGTCCACGATCGGCTGCGCGTCGAGCGGTTTGAGCGTGCGCGGGTCGATCACCGACACTTCGACCCCGTCCGCAGCCAGCTGCTCCGCCGCCTCCAGCGCACGCGACACCATCACCCCGGTGGCCACGATCGTCAGGTCCGCCCCGGTCCGGCGCACGGCTGCCTCGCCGAGCCGGGCGGGCGTGGCCGCCTCCGGCACGGGACCGCTCTGCTTGTAGAGCAGCTTGTGCTCCAGCACGATCACCGGGTTCGGATCGTCGATCGCCGCCAGCAGCAGGGTTTTCGCGTCGGCCGGGGTGGCCGGCATGACCACCTTCAGCCCGGGCACGTGCGCGAACCACGCCTCCAGGCTCTGCGAGTGCTGCGCGGCGGCGCCGGTGCCGGACCCGGTGGGCGCGCGCAGCACCATCGGCACGGTCGCCGCGCCGCCGAGCATGAAGTGGATCTTCGCGGCCTGGTTGACGATCTGGTCCATGGCCTGGGCGGTGAAGTCGGAGAACTGGATCTCCACCACCGGCCGCATCCCGGCGAGCGCGGCTCCCACCGCCGCGCCCACGATGCCCAGCTCGCTGATCGGGGTGTCCCGGATCCGCTCCACGCCGAAGCGGTGCACGAGATCGCCGGTGACGCCGAAGGCGCCGCCGTAGGTGCCGACGTCCTCCCCGAGCAGGAACACCCGCTCGTCGGCCGTCATCGCCTGGGCCAGCGCCTCCCGCACGGCCTCGGCGTAGGTCAGGGTGCGGGTCTGTTCCGCCACCGCGGTCATTTCGCGTACACCGCCTCGGTCAGCGAGTCCGCCGAGGCGTCCGGCGCGGCGTTGGCGGCGCGGATCGCCGCCCGCACCCGCTCGCGGGCTTCGTCCCGGCAGGCCTGGATTTCCTGGTCTCCCAGCGTGTTCGCGACCCGTTGCTCGAACCGGGCGATCGGGTCGCGTTCGCGCCACTGCTCGATCTCTTCGCGGGTGCGGTAGAGGTTCTTGTCGCTCTTGGAGTGGCCCTTCCAGCGGTAGGTGGTCGCCTCGACCAGTGTCGGGCCCTCGCCCGCGCGGGCCCGCGCCACCGCGTCGGCGACCGCGTCGTGCACGGCCTGCGGGTCGTTGCCGTCCACGGTCACCCCGGGGATGCCGTAGGCGGCGGCCCGTTCGGACAGCTGCTTGACCCGGAACGCGCGGCTCACCGACATCGACATCCCGTAGTGGTTGTTCTCGCACACGAACACCACCGGCAGGTCCCAGATCGCGGCCAGGTTGACGCCCTCGTGCCAGGCGCCCTCGTTGACCGCGCCGTCGCCGAAGAAGCTGACCACGACCTCCTGCCCGCCACGCATCCGCACCGCCAGCCCGGCGCCCGCCGCGATCGGCACCCCGCCGGCGACGATGCCGTTCGCGCCGAGGTTGCCGGTCGCCACGTCGGCGATGTGCATCGACCCGCCCCGGCCGCGGCAGTACCCGGTCTCCTTCGCCAGCAGCTCGGCCATCATCTCGTCCAGCCGCGCGCCCTTGGCGATGCAGTGCCCGTGGCCGCGGTGGGTGGAGGTGATGTAGTCCCCTTCGGACAGTGCCAGGCAGGCGCCCACCGGCACCGCCTCCTGTCCGATCGACAGGTGCATGGTGCCGTGCATGAGCCCGCGCGCGAACAGGTCGTCCACCGCTTCTTCGAAGCGCCGGATCGTCCACATGGTGACCAGTGCTTCGCGGGCCGGGCCGGCGTCGCCGATCAGATCCATGGTCGTCCCCCTCACGCCGGAACCAGGTCCCGCACCGGCTCGCCCTGCAGGAGCCGGTCCTGCAGGCGCCGCAGGGACGCGATCGTGGTGGTCTCGTCGACGGCGACGTCCGCGGCGGTCAGCACCGTGCCGGCGGCCACGTCGCGCAGCACGCGGGCGCCGCTGACCAGGCCGAGCGGCACGTGGCCGCCCGCGCGGGCGGCCTGGGCGGAGTCGGTGACGCCGTAGACGGTCTCGCCGCCGATGCCGTCGACCAGTTCGCCCTTCGCCAGGTCCCGCTTCGCCACCGCCAGCACCTCCGCGTTCCACGCCACGGGCGCGAGGCTCGGGGTGCGGTCGAGCACCGCCTGCGCGACGGACAGCGGCGCTTCCACGCTCGCCAGGTGGTAGGGCCGGTAGAAGGTGTAGTACGGGCCAGGTCCCATGCCCAGGTAAGCCATTTCCTCCACTACCACCGGGTCGTCGCTGTGGCCGACGACGAACACGCCCGGCGCGACCGGCCCGGTGCAGTAGTCGACCACGCCGGGTTCCGGCAGCTGCCCGCCGTCGGACTCCGGGCGGAAGATCCGGTTCAGATCGTCCACAGTGGAGTACGGTCCGGTCATGCCGCGGCGGCTCACCTTCAGGTCCACCCCGTTGGCGAGGGCGGCCATCTCGATCATGGTCTTCGAGCCGTCCACGAAACTGGCGAGCATGTGCGGATTCATGCCCTTCGCGGCGGCCTCCGCGGCGACCGAATCCGGCGTGGCGGCCGGGTCGAGCGGGTTGTTCTTGCCCTTCCCGGCGCACACGACGGTGAAGCCGATGTCGCGGGCGTAGTCGACGAGCGCCTTGCACTCCACGGGTTCGTCGCCGCGGCACACGGTGTAGACGCGGCCGAGTCCGGTGGCCATCTTCGACAGCAGCAAGCCGACCGTGACGTCGCATTCCACGTTGAGCAGCGCGATGTCCTTGCCCGCCAGCAGCCCGGCGAACGCGACCCGGGCGCCGACCTCGGGCACGCCGCTCGCGTCCACGATCACGTCGACCGGCAGGCGGGTCAGCGCCAGCGCGTCGTCCACCACGACCGCCTGTCCCAGCTCCACCGCGGCCGCCAGGTCCCCGCCGGTCCGGACGTCCGCGCGCCCGGCCCGCTCGAAGGCCCGCACCCCGCGCTCCGGGGCGATGTCGGCGATCGCGGCGACCTCCATGCCGTCGATCCGGGCGGCCTGCACGACGAAACCCAGCCCCATCTGGCCGGCGCCCACCAGTCCGATGCGCACCGGGCGGCCCAGTTCGCGTTCGCGGGCTCGCAGCCGATCGGCGTAGCTCATCTCGACACCTTCCCCGTCTGCACAAATGTGCACTCCATGTGCACTTCAGTGATTTCTTCGTACCACGCTGGCGATAACCAGCACAACCCTTCACGTTGTTTGCACATTTGTGCACGACGGAGAATGAAAAAGGGCCGGCTCCCACAATGGAAGCCGGCCCTTTCCGCGCCGGAATTCAGGCGGCCGCGCGTTGTCCCGCGGTCAGCCGGGACACCATCGTCAGCGCGTCGGCGGCGGCCTTGGCCACGGCCTTCGACGGCGCCCGTTCGGTGAGCGTGCCGAGTGGCCCGGCCAGCTCCGGGCGTTCCCGGAACCGGGCGAACACCGACGCGCCCTCCATGACCAGTGCCCTGGTCACCGCGTTCCGCCGCCGGTCGACCACCAGCAGCACCACCGCGCCGCGCAGCTTGCCCTTGGCCCGCCCGGTCACCAGCAGCACGCCGCCGCGGTTCTCCTCCGCCGCGACCTGGTTGACCACCCGGGCGTACCGCATGTGCTGGCGGTAGCTGAAGAAACCCGCCACCGCGAACCCGGCGACCAGGATCGCGGCGGCCTGCCAGGTCACGTCGTGCTCCCGCCGCTGAGCGTCAGCGTCGCCCCGGCGGCGGGCAGCGACACCGTCCCCCTGCCGTGCACCGCGCCGGGCAGCAGCGTGGTGCCCTCGTCCGGGTTGAGGTAGACCACGATGTGCCCCAGCGTCTGCAGGTTCTCGTGGGCGCGCTCGCCGACCGCGGTCAGTTCGACCTCCGCGTCGCCGAGCCGGAAGATGTCGCCGACGCGCACCTCCCGTTCCGGCTTCGCGGCGGGGGAATGCACGACGCTGACGCTTTCCAGCGCGTCCGGGATGGGATCGGCGTAGAGGATCACCACACCGCCGTCCACCATGTCCTGCGCCTCCTCGCCGGCCCGCAGGATCGTGCTCTCGTAGTACACCGTCATCGTCGACACCTCACAGTCCGAAGCTCGCGCCCCAGGCGATGATGACCGCCAGCGGCGCCGTGATCAACCGGCTGATCAGCACCGCGGGGGTGCCGACCGCGACGGTCTCGGGTTTCGCCTCGCCGAGCGCGAGGCCGACCGGGATGAAGTCGCAGCCCACCTGCCCGTTGATGGCGAACAACGTCGGCAGGGCGTACTGCACGGGCAGCGCGCCGATCGCGATCTGGCTGCCCATCAGCGTGCCGACCACCTGCGCGATCGCCGCGCCGGGCCCGAGGATGGGGGACAGGAACGGCAGCGACACCACGAGCGAGATCACGACCAGCCCGAGCGGGTTGCTCGCGATCGGGGACAGCACGTTCGCGATCCCGCGGGCGATCCCGGTGTAGTTCACGATGCCCAGCAGCAGGCTGACGTAGGCCATGAACGGCAGGATCGTGGTGAGCGTCAGCTCGACCGTCTGCCTGCCCGAGGCCAGCATCGTGTTCACGAACGAGCCGACGCCCGAGCCGAACTTCACGAACACCCCGGACACCGAGTCGAACGCGCGCCCGAACCCCGTCGACTGCCCGCCGGTGACCGTCGCCGCGACGTCCCGGGCCGACGGGCGTTCGTCCCGCGGCGGCACCTTCGGCGGCGCGGTGCCCGTCTCGCCGTCCGCCTCGGTCACCTCCTTGACGCCGACGGCGGAGACGAACAGCTCCTCGGTGATGAACTTCGCCAGCGGACCGCCCGGCGCGCCGGGGTAGACGTCCACAGTGGGCAGTCCCTTGCGCGGGTACACGCCGATGCGGGCGGTGCCACCGCAGTTGATCACCGCGGCGACCACCTCGTCGTCCGGCACGGAGGTGTGGAACCCGTCCACCGCCTCGGCGCCGGTGAGCTCCGCGATCCGCGCCGCCACCGGGTGGATGCCGCCGCCGGTCACGGACAGGACCTTGTCGCGCTTGCCGTCGACCCGCAGCAGCAGGCCCTTGCCCCAGCCGCCTTCGCCGGGGCGGACGAACACCGCGCGGGTGGTGTGGGTCTCGGTCATTTCGCACCCGCCTTGGCCGCCTCGAACTGCCGGTCGAAGTCCGCGAACACCTCGGTCCGCCCGGTCCGCTTGATCATGAACGCGGTGATCCGCTCGGTGACCACGCCGCGGATGAAGATCACCACGATGCCGACCAGGAAGTACCGCAGCGCCAGCGGCACCGTCGACTGCCCGAGCTGGGCCACGCCGTTGGCCACGCCCAGCCAGACGAACAGCTCGCCGGCGTTGGCGTAGGGGAAGAACGTCGTCACCGGGTGCACGAACGACACCGCGGAGTCGTAGAACGCCGGCTTGTGCCGCTCCGGCAGGAACCGGCCGAACGAGTAGGCCATCGGGTTGGTCAGCATGAGCACGGCCAGCACCGGCATGATCGTGTAGCGCGTGATCCACCACCGCGCCGACCACCGGACGGCTCTGGTGACGCGCTGCTCGCCGATGAACGTGGTGATCGCGTACATCGCGGTCAGCAGGACGATCAGGGTGGGCAGAATGCCGGTCACCAGGCTCACGAACTGCTCGCCGGAGGCGTTGAACAGCCCGATGAAGTGGCTGCCGAGCCACTCGAGGACACCGAGGGGACCGGAACTGGACCCGGTGTCCGCCTGCTGCGCCATTACAGCAAGCTCCTCCATATTTTCCTCCTTGTCGGCCCCCTGAGCCAAACGCGTCTGCACATAAGTGCAAAGCTTCTTCACGTTTGACAGTGATGTGTGTAACATGCCGGTCCAGCGGGTCACAACCCCCGACGCGAAGGAGCGACATGCCTGAGATCAGAGTCCGGATCGCCTCGCCGGTCGGCCTGCACGCCCGGCCCGCGAGCCAGTTCGTCAAGGCCGCGGCCCGGCACGGCGGACCGGTCTCCATCGCGCGGCCGGGCGCCGAACCCGTCGACGCCCGCAGCATGCTTTCGGTGCTGAGCCTGGCGATCGGGCACGGCGAGGAGGTCGTGATCAGCGCCGAAGGGGACGACGCCGACGCGACGCTCGCCGAGCTGTCCCGGCTGGTGTCCACCGCGGACGCCTGATGCCGCCGCCCCGCGAACAACAGCTGCTCGTCAAGGCGGCGCGGCTGTACTACGAGGAAGGCCGGTCGCAGCACCAGATCGCCGAGACACTGGGCGTCAGCCGTTCCAGCGTGTCCCGGATGCTGACCGCGGCGCGGGAGCGCGGCATCGTGCAGATCCGCATCAACGACCCCGCCGGGCGGGACCTGGACACCGAAGGCGAGCTGGCGGCGCGGTTCGGGTTGCGGGACTGCCGGGTCGCGGAGAACGCCGCGGGGGAGCGGCCGCTGCCGCGCGTCGGTGAGCTCGGCGCGCGGTGGCTGCTGGAGAACGTCCACTCCGGACAGCGGGTCGGGGTGTCGTGGGGCCGCAGCCTGCAGGCGGTCGTGCAGCACGTGCCCGAGGAGAGCGCGCTCGACGTCGAGGTGCTGCCGCTCGTCGGCGGCCTGTCGTCGGTGGAATCGGCGATCAGCGGCGAGGAGCTGGTCCGCGACCTGGCCGCGCGACTCGGCGGCCGGTTCCAGCTGCTGCACGCACCCGCGTTGCTGACTTCCCGGGCAGGTCGGGACATCCTGCTCGCCGAACCGTCCATCCGGGACGCTCTGGACCGGGCGCGCAAGGTGCACGTGGCGGTCGTCGGCATCGGCAGCGTCGGGGTCGGGTCCTCGGCGGCCCTGCTCACGGCGATGGAGCTGACGCCGGAGGAACGCGCGAAGTTCGAGGGACACCACCCGGTGGGGGACTTCTGCGCGCGGTTCTTCGACGCCGACGGGCGCCCGGTGCCGGGGCCGGTCGACGACCGGGTGATCAGCACGACGTTCGCCGACCTGGCAGGCATCCCCACGGTGGCGGGTGTCGCGGCCGGGGCGGAAAAGGCGCGCGGCACGCTGGGCGCGCTGCGCACCGGTGTCCTCGACGTCCTGATCTGCGACCAGTCGCTGGCCGGCGCCCTGCTCGACTGAAAGGTGTTGCGCATGCTGGGAACGAGGTTGTCCGGGGTCGCGGTGAGCCCGGGACGCGCGAGTGGCCCGGTGGTGCGGGTCGCCGAGCCGCTGGGCGAACCCCCGCGCACCCCGGCGCCCGCCGATCCCGCGGCCGACGCGGCGCGGATCGCGCCCGCCGCGGCGGCCGTCGCACGGCGGCTGGAGGAGCTTGCTGGCAGCGCGGAGGGCGAGGCGGCGGACATCCTGTTCACCACCGCGGCGATGGCGAACGACCCCGGGCTGGTCGCCGAGGCCGAGCGGCTGGTCACCGTCGAAGGCGTGCCCGCGCCGCGCGCGGTGCACGAGGCCGCGGACGGGTTCGCCCGCTCGCTGGCCGCCGCCGGCGGGTACCTCGCCGAGCGCGTGCGGGACATTCAGGACGTGCGGGACCGCATCGTGGCCGAACTGCTCGGCGTCGAGCCGCCTGGGGTGCCGGAGCTGGCGTCGCCGAGCGTGCTGGTCGCCCGCGATCTCGCGCCTGCCGACACCGCCGGGCTCGACCCGGCGAAGGTGCTGGCGCTGGTGACCGAGCAGGGCGGGCCGACCAGCCACACCGCGATCCTGGCGCGGGCGCTGGGAATCCCCGCCGTCGTCGCGGTGCGCGGCCTGTTGGCCTGCGAGGCCGAGGCGCTTGTCGTCGACGGCGACACCGGCGTCGTCGAGCCGGCCGACCCGCGCGGGCCGGTGGTGGCCGCGGACCGGCGGGCGGCGGCGGAGTGGAACGGGGTGGGCGCGACGGCGGACGGGCGCCGGGTCCGGATCCTCGGCAACGTCGGTTCGGTGGCCGACGCCCGCGCTGCCGCGGAAGCGGGCGCCGAGGGGATCGGCTTGTTCCGCACGGAGTTCTGTTACCTGGACGCGCCGTCCGAGCCTTCGGTGACCGAGCAGCGTGCGGCGTATGCGGCAGTGCTCGCGCCGTTCGCCGGGAAGCCCGTGGTGGTGCGGACGCTGGACGCGGGGGCGGACAAGCCGCTGGCGTTCCTGGCCCCGGAGCCCGAACCGAACCCCGCGCTGGGGGTGCGGGGCGTGCGCGTCGCGTTCGCCCGGCCGGAGGTGCTGGACCGCCAGCTCGAAGCGATCGCCGCCGCGGCCGCCGAGTCGGGTGCGGAAGTGTCGGTGATGGCGCCGATGGTGGCGACGGCCGCGGAGGCGGCGTGGTTCGCGGAGCGGGCGCGGGCCGCCGGGATCGCGCGGGCCGGGGTGATGATCGAGGTGCCCGCGGCGGCGCTGGCCGCGCGGGAGATCCTGGAGGTGGCAGATTTCGTGTCGGTGGGCACCAACGACCTCGCGCAGTACACGTTCGCCGCCGACCGCCAGCTCGGCGCGGTGGCCGCGTTGAACGATCCGTGGCAGCCGGCGCTGCTCCGGCTGTTGGCCCTGGTCGGCGAGGCGGCGCGGGATGCCGGCAAACCGGCCGGAGTGTGCGGGGAGGCGGCGGCGGACCCGCGCCTGGCGCGCGTGCTGACCGGCCTCGGGATGACGAGCCTGTCGATGACCGCGGCCGCCATTCGCCCGGTCGGAGCCACCCTGGCAACGGCGACGTTCGCCGACTGCGAGGCGGAGGCCCGCCGCGCGCTGGGGTCTGGTGCCTGAGCCGTGGCCCGATCGCCGGAGGCCGGCCGGCTGCTGACCGCCGATGGCCGCTGGTTCAGCGCGGCGTGGCTCCACTCCAAGGCGGTCGTGCCCTTCGCCACTCCGTTCGGCGCCGACGACCAGGTGCTGGAGAGGTTCCGGGACGGCGCGCGTGCGGTCGGTGCGGCATCGGTGTTCGTCTTTCCCCTCGGCGATGAGCGCCCGCGGGTGCTCGGCGACGTAGATCCTCTCGGTGTGCGCGGTGAGGTCCTGCTCGCTGTGCCCAACCGGGACGGGGCGTTGCTCATCACGGACGCGCGGTACTCCCTCCTGGCGGGTACCGGGGAGTTCCTCGCCGCCGCAGTGCCGTGGGGCGTCGATCGGGCGCGTGCGCATTTCGGCCGAGACGCCCGGCGGCTGGCGGAGGTGTATCCGGAGCTGCTCGAAGTGGCGACGCGACTACCGCCCGCCCGGCCGGTGCTGGCGTCGCCGAGTGAGGTCGAGCCTGGCTCCGCGCTCGCCGGGAAAGTGCGGCTGATGGAATCGTTCGCGGAAGGCTCGATCGCGGCGCCCGATTTCGCGCGAGCCTGGCTGACCGCGCGCCGTCGGAGACCGCGCCAGGAGGAGCTGCTCGACGAGCCGTTCGAACGCCTGCTCGCGGAGGTGTTCTTCCTGCTCGAGGACTACGTGATCGATCCCGCGCTGCGCGACCCTGGCGACCTGACGGACGAAGACCTCCTCCACGGAGTGCAAGCCGTCGTGCAACGACTCCGGCTGTTGGAGGCACCTGATCGCGGCTAGTGTCCTGAGTGGTTAGTTCGTCGGCAGTAGGCGGCGAGGGAGTCGAGGATCTGGTCGGCGGTGCGGGTCCAGACGCAGGGCCTGGGGTGGTGTTCCATTGCCGGATCCAGCCGCGGATGTCGCGTTCGAGGGCGGTGACTGAGCGTTGAACGCCGCGCGGTGTTCGATCCACCCTCGGCGCAGGCCGCCGGGTCCGGCCCTTCAGCGTTCGACGTTCGTCGTCGGACAGGTCAGTGGCGCCAAGACCCTTAATCCGGCCAGCTGTGCACCGGCTCGTTCGTGTGCATGTGCTCCCGGTACTCGCCGACCAGGGTGCGCAGCGTGTCGAACCTGTCGAGGCCCGTCGTGTCGAACAGGCGGTGGAAACGTCGTTGCTGCCAGCCCGCGCCGGTGGTGCCGGTCAGGCAGCGCTGCTCGATCACGCCCAGCAGCCGGTCGCGTTCGGCGGCGTCGACGTCCCACTTGCGCAGCCCCTCGTCGGCCATCGGCAGCAGCCGTCGCAGGACCAGTTCCGCGACCGGGACGGTGCCCAGCCCCGGCCAGTAGATCGAGGCGTCGATGCCGTTGCGCGCGCAGGCGTGGAAGTTCTCCTCCGCCGCGCTGAACGACATCCGGGTCCAAATCGGACGCTCGTCCTCGGCCAGGGTGCGCACGAGTCCGAAGTAGAACGCACCGTTGGCCATCGTGTCGATGACCGTGGGACCGGCGGGCAGGACCCGGTTCTCCACCCGGAGGTGCGCCCGGTCGCGGGTGACCGCGTAGATCGGCCGGTTCCAGCGGTAGATCGTGCCGTTGTGCAGCCGCAACTCCTGCAGCGACGGCGTGTCGCCCCGGTCGAGCACCTCGAACGGGTCCTCCTCGGAGCAAATCGGCAGCAGCGCGGAGAAGTACCGCGCGTTCTCCTCGAACAGGTCGAAGATCGAGGTGATCCACCGCTCGCCGAACCACACGCGCGGCCGCACGCCCTGTGCCTTCAGCTCCTCGCGGCGGGTGTCGGTGGCCTGCTCGAACAGGGCGATGCGCGTCTCGGCCCACAGGTGCTTGCCCAGCAGGAACGGCGAGTTCGCGCCGACCGCGACCTGCACCCCGGCGATCGCCTGCGCGGCGTTCCAGTAGGCGGGGAACTGCGCGGGACTCACCTGCAGGTGGAACTGGGTGCTCGTGCACGCCGCCTCGGGCACGATCGTGTCGCACGTGGCCCGCAGGCGTTCGACGCCGTCGATGGCGATGTGCAGGTCCTCGCCCCGCTCGGCCAGGATCTGGTCGTTGAGCAGCTCGTACCGCGGGTTCAGCGACAGCGACGCGCCGGTCAGGTGGTCCTGCCGCAGGGTGGGCAGGATGCCGACCATGATCAGGTGCGCGCCGATGCGGTTGGCGTTCGCTTCGGCGGAGTTCAGGCTGGCGCGCACGTCGTCCTCGAACGTCTTCGCGCCGTCGCCGTTGAGCCGGCGGGGCGAGACGTTGATCTCGAGGTTCCACTGGCCCAGCTCGGTCTGGAAGTCCGGGTCGGCGATGGCCTCCAGCGTCCTGGCGTTGCACATCGTCGGCTCGCCGCGCTCGTCGACCAGGTTGAGCTCGATCTCCAGCCCGGTCATCGGCCGCTCGAACTCGAAGTGCGACTCCCGCAGCATGCGTGCGAACGCCTCCAGGCAGCGCCGCAACCGGGCCCGGTACCTCGTGCGGTCGGCCCTCGTGAAGGTGTGCTGCCCGACTTCCTCGCCCATGCGACCCTCCGGATCCCTGCATTGTCCCACCGGACGACCGGCGGCACAGCGGATACGAGGAGTGACGGGGTGGGCCGCGAGCGGCGCTACCGCTCGCGGCCCCGGAGACCCGGCGAGCGCGTCAGTTGTCGTTGTACCACTGCGCGGTGCGCTGGTAGGCGTAGGGCGTGCCGGACTTGTGCAGGTAGACGCGGAAGTTGATGTAGGCGTTCTCCGGCAGGTTGTGCCCGGGTTCGCTGGCGTCCGCGAGGTCGCAGTTCCCGCTGCCGCCCGCGCTGAGCGTGTAGGAGCCGCCGTTCCAGTACACGTCGAGGCCGACGGCCCAGCCGTCCGCTTCCCTGTCGCAGGCGTAGACGTAGTCACCGTGCTCGGTGAACCAGGCGACGCCGCCCGGGTCGCCGTCGGCGGTGAAGACCTCGTGGTCGATGGCGGCGGCTTCCGGGGCGAACAGCAGCGTGGACACGGCGAGGGCGCCGGCAGTGGTCAGCCCGGCGAGTTTGCGTGAGTGTTTCATCGCACCTTCGTATTCGCTGGCAACGACGGCCGCGCTCGGCGAGGCGGCCCGAATCGAAAGGATCTTCGCATTCGTGGCGTGCGTGGCGGCGACGTTCCGCTGACACTGTCCGCGCCCCTTCCCCGCGCGGTGTGCGGTTCCGGTGCGGGCCGGGTACGGGCGGCCGCGGATCTTACGAGAGTCTCAACGCAACGCCCAGGAA
The DNA here is from genome assembly GCF_021654135.1 of Amycolatopsis tucumanensis. Classification (GTDB taxonomy): domain Bacteria; phylum Actinomycetota; class Actinomycetes; order Mycobacteriales; family Pseudonocardiaceae; genus Amycolatopsis_E; species Amycolatopsis_E tucumanensis. The sequence goes on from NZ_JAKGSD010000053.1 coordinate 34,770, forward strand.
CGGCCGGACGGCGCGGGCGCGGACCTAGCATCGCCTGCGTGACAACGCCACCGCCGCGCGTGTTGCGGCACATCCGGTTCCGCAGCCCGCTGCGCGGCCCCTGGCTCACCTCCGTCCTCGGCGTGGTGCTGCTGGCCTGCCTGCCGCTGGTCATCGTCACCGGCCTGCTGGACCACGCCGCCTACGGGCCGGGACAGGGGATTCCCGCGGACGTCGGCTGGCTGCGCCTGCCGGCGTTCGACTGGCCGACGCGCCCGGCGTGGCTGTTCCAGCTGACGCAGGGCCTGCACGTCGGGCTCGGGCTGGTGCTCGCACCGGTCGTGCTGGCGAAGCTGTGGTCGGTCATCCCGAAGCTGTTCGCCTGGCCACCGGTCCGCTCGCTCACCCACGCGCTGGAACGGATTTCCCTGCTGCTCCTGGTCGGCAGCACCCTGTTCGAGTTCGCCACCGGGATCCTCAACATCCAGTACGACTACGTCTTCGGGTTCAGCTTCTACACCGGGCACTACATCGGCGCGTGGGTCTTCCTCGCCTCCTTCGTCACGCACGTCGCGCTCAAACTCCCCACCACGGTGCGCGCGCTGCGATCCCGCTCCCTGCGCCGCGAACTGGCCACCTCGCGTGAGGACACGGTGCCCGAGCCACCCGACGACACCGGGCTCGTCGCCGCCGACCCCGCACCCCCGACCATGAGCCGCCGCGGGCTGCTCGGCACCGTCGGCGGCGGAGCCCTGCTCGTCGGCCTCCTCACCGCGGGACAGTCGACCGGAGGCCCGTTGCGGGACCTCGCACTGCTCCTGCCGCGCGGCAGGCAATCGGGGGAGGGGTTCCCCGTCAACAGAACCGCCGTCGCGGCCGGGATCACCGCCGAGAGCACCGGCACGGGCTGGCGGCTGACCCTCACCGGCGAGCACGAGCGCGTCCTCACCCGCGACGACCTGCTCGCCCTGCCCCAGCACACCGCGCGCCTGCCCATCGCCTGCGTCGAGGGGTGGTCGACCGTGCAGACCTGGACCGGGGTGCGGCTGCGCGACCTGGCCGCGCTCGCCGGGATCCCGCACCCCGCCTCGGCGTCGGTGACGTCGCTGGAACGGGGACCGTTCGCCCAGGCGACCCTCAACTCCGGCCAGGCGACCGATCCCGACTCGCTGCTCGCGCTGCGGGTCAACGGCGAAGACCTCAGCCCCGACCACGGCTTCCCGGCCCGGATCATCGTCCCCGCGCTGCCTGGCGTGCACTGCACGAAGTGGGTGCGCTCGATCGCCTTCCGGAGCGCCCCGTGAAACGGCTCATCGCCCTGCTCGCGGGCCTCGCGCTCGCCGCCTACGCCGGATCCTTCCTGCTGGGCGAGCCGGATCTGCCGACGATACTGGTCTGGTTCGCCGGCGCCGCCGTCGTGCACGACCTCGTGGTGTTCCCGCTGTGCGCGGTGGCCGGACGGGCACTGGCGCGGCTGCCCGTCCGGATCGTCAACCACGTCCGCCTGCCCCTGCTCGGCGCCGGGCTGACCTTCCTGCTGTTCCTGCCCGGCATCATCCGCCAGGGCGAGGCCACCCACCTCGCCGCCACCGGCCTGGACCAGCAGCCCTACCTCGGCCGCTGGCTCTGGCTGGTCCTGGGCATGTTCGTGGTCTCCGGACTCGCCTACGGGGTGCGCCTGATCCTCAGCCGGCGCGCCTGAGCTCGGCGAAGTGCCGCCCGCCGTGCGCCGCGGTCCACGACACCGCCAGTGCGGCGGCCGCGGCGACGCCGGCGAGTGCGTCGGCGCCCAGCCAGGCCCACGGGAACCACGGGCTCCCGTCGACCCGCACCCGCTCCCGCCGCACGGCCGCGCCGGGCGGGTCCAGTTCGACGAGCGCCCGGCCGCCGGGACCGAGCAGTTCGAACACCCGCCGCAGCAACACCACCGGATCACCGCCGATGCCGATGTTGCCGTCCGCCAGGAGAGCGTGCCGCCACCGGCCGGCCCCGGGAACGCGGTCGAACACGTCGCGCCGCAGCGCCACCCCGCCCCGGCGGCGGGTCAGGCGGACCGCGGTGCCGGACACGTCGATGCCCAGCGACGGGACACCCCGCCGCGCGAGCGCGGCCGTGAGACGACCGGGACCGCACCCGATGTCCAGGGTCGGACCCCAGCAGCGGCCGAGCAGCAGCTCGTCGGCGGCGCCGGGATCGCGCAGCCAGCGCCCAGCGGGCAGCTCGATCCGGCTGCCGTCGGCCAGTTCCAGGCGGCAGTGCCCGCCCAGGAGCGCGCTGTCGAAGTGCCCGCTCACCGCGTCACCGCCGCCACCGCGACGGGAAACCGGCCATCGCACACCGAAGCCACCGCACGGGCGTCCGCCATCGTGTCCACATCGGACAGTTCGGTGAGCTCGCGCGGCACCACGCCACGCTGGGACAGGGCCGCGTGCGTGCGGTCGCCGGTGTCCGATCGCGACATGGGCACGTCTTCGAGCACGCGGGCGGCGGCAGGATCCCGCAGGCCCAGGGTCCACCAGCCGCCGTCGGGTGCGCGGCCCAGCACCGCCTCGTGCGCGGTGAGGTCCGCGGCCGCCGCCGCGAGCAGCTCCGGACGGACCTGCGGGGTGTCCATGCCGATCTGCAGCACGGGCAGCCCCGGGTGCCGGGCGGCGGTGTCGGCGTGCGCGTTCGCCAGCCGCTCCCCGAAGGGCCCGCCGCGCTGATCCAGGACCGTCGTCCGCGCCAGCGCGTGCCGGATCTCGGCCGACCGCGCGGCCGCGGCGAAGTCCCCGGTCACGGCGACCACGGGCACCGCCCCGGGGGTCGCGGCGACCGCGTCGAGCGTGTCCAGCAACGCGGCGGCGGCGATCTCGGCGGCCTGCTCCGGCGACGCGGGCGGGCACAACCGGGTCTTCGCGAACCCGGGCACCGGCGCCTTGGCGACCACCAGCAGGCAGAACCGGGCGGTCATCCGAGCAGCACCCGCGCCATGTCGCGGACCGCGCCCACGGTTCCGCGCACCGAACCCGACACCTTCGACCGGCCCGCGGACCGCGGCCGGTAGACCACGTCGCACTCGCGCACCACCCACCCGGCGCGTCCCGCCCGGATCAGCAGTTCCAGCGGATAGCCGGACGCTCGGTCGGTCACGCCGAGCCCGAGCAGCGCTTCCCGGCGGGCCACGCGGACCGGCGCGATGTCGTGCACCGGCACGCCCTGCAGCCGCAGCAGCGCCGACAACACGGCGTTGGCCACGCGGGCGTGCCACGGCCAGGCGCCGGGAACCGGACGGCGCCGCCCGGCCGCCAGGTCCGCCTCACCGCGCTCGACCACCCCGGCGAGCACGGTCAGCGCGGCGGGGTCGAGCGAGCCGTCGGCGTCCAGGACGGCGACGAGGTCGCTGGTCGCGTGCTCCAGACCGGTGTGCACGGCCGCGCCGTAGCCGCGGCGCGGTTCGCTGACCACCTTGGCGCCCGCGGCGGCGGCGACCTCGGCCGAGCCGTCGGTCGAGCCGTTGTCGACCACGATCGCCCGGCACCCGGGCGGCAGCGCCGACAGCACGCCGGGCAGGGAACCGGCTTCGTCGAGACAGGGCAGGATCACATCCACGACACCGGACGGTATGTCCACGGTGGAGAGTTGAGAACCGTTGCCGCCCTTACCGAATCGTGACGCCTTGACAATTCTTACCGACTCCTGACGGATCGGCGCGACCGCCGCCGTCGGCGTGCGCGACGGGCTACGGTGCGCGAAGCCGGCGCGGAAGGGGACAGAGGTGCGGGTGGACGCGGTGCGGGCGCCGGAGCGCAGCGGCCGCCGGGCGGACCTGGTGACCGTGGTGTGCGCGTGCGCGCTGGTCGCGGTGGCTGTCGCGGTCGGCGCCTACCTCAACCGGCCCGGTTCCGGGGTCACCCTCCTCGCACCGGCCGCGCCGCTGTTCGGGGTCTGGTCGCCGCACGCCGGACCGGGCACGGTTCTCGCCGTCATGGTGGCGTTCGCGGTGGTCGGCTGGGGGCCGTCGCTCACGCGGACGACGGCGTGGCGGCCACTGCTGGCCGGGTCCTACCTCGCGGCGCTGGCCTGGACGTTCGCGCTCGCGCTCGTCGACGGCTGGCAACGCGGCCTCGCCGGGCGCCTGACCAACCCGAACGAGTACCTGCGCGAGGTTCCGGGCATCCAGGACATTCCGGCCATGCTGCGCGGGTTCACCGCGCGGATCCTCGACTTCCAGCCGGACTCGTGGACCACCCACGTGTCCGGGCACCCGCCGGGCGCGACCCTGGTGTTCGTGTGGCTCGACCGCCTCGGCCTGTCCGGCGGGGGATGGGCCGCCGTGGTGTGCGTGCTCGCCGGGTGCCTCGTCGTGCCCGCGGTCGCGGTGACGCTGTCCGCGCTGGGCCGGGCCGACGCGGCGCGCGCGACCCTGCCGTTCCTGGTGCTCTTCCCGGGCGCGGTGTGGATCGGCGCCTCCGCGGACGGGCTGTTCGCCGGGGTCACCGCGGTGGGCATCGCCCTGCTCGCGCACGCGACGCCGGCCTTCCGGACCGGGCGGCGTTCGGCGGTCCCGGCCGCGTTGTCCGGTGGCGTGGTGCTGGGGTTCGGGATCTTCCTGTCCTACGGGCTCGTCCTGCTCGGGGTGGTCGCGCTGGCGGTGGCGGTTGCCGGGCGGAGCGTCACCCGAGCGTTGCCGCTGGCGCTGGCCGGCGCGCTCGCTGTCACCGGCGTGTTCGCGCTCGCCGGGTTCTGGTGGCCCGACGGCTACCACCTCGTCGTCGAGCGGTACTACCAGGGCATCGCCGCCGAGCGGCCGTACGCCTACTGGGTGTGGGCGAACCTGGCGTGCCTGGTGATCGCGTCCGGGCCCGCGGTGGTCGCCGGGGTGCGGCGCGCGGTGCTGGTCCGGCGGTGGCGCGACCCGGTGCTGTTGCTGGTCGCCGCCGCGGCGCTGGCCGTCGTACTGGCGGATCTGTCCGGGTTGTCCAAGGCCGAGACCGAGCGGATCTGGCTACCATTCCTGGTGTGGCTGGTGCCCGCGGTGTCGCTGCTGCCGGGCCGGCGCCGGGTCTGGCTGGCCGGCCAGGCCGTCACGGCGCTCGCGGTGAACCACCTCGTGCTGACGTACTGGTAGGGCGGACGTGACTGGAACAGGCCACATCCTCGTCGTGGACGACGACGAGACGGTGCGCGACGTCGTGCGGCGTTACCTCGAAGCGGGCGGCTTCACCGTCGAACTCGCCGGGAACGGCGACGAGGCGCTGCGCCGCTTCGCCGGGCGCGAACCCGACCTGGTCGTGCTCGACGTGATGATGCCCGGCATGAGCGGCCTGGAAGTGTGCCGCCGGATGCGGGAACGCACCGCGGTGCCGGTGGTCCTGCTGACCGCGCTCGGCGAGGAGGAGGACCGCATCGCCGGCCTGCGCCTGGGCGCCGACGACTACGTGACGAAACCGTTCAGCCCGCGCGAACTCGCGCTGCGGGTGATGTCGGTGCTGCGGCGGGCGCGGCTGCCGGCGCGCGAACCCGCGCCCGACGTGCTCACCGACGGCGGGCTGCGGCTGCGGCTCAGCGCACACCAGGCGACCCTCGACGGGCGGCCGCTGTCCCTGACCACCCGCGAGTTCGACCTGCTCGCGTTCTTCCTCGCCCAGCCCGGCACCGCGTTCTCCCGCGAGGAGCTGCTGGAGAAGGTGTGGGGCTGGAACTTTGGCGACCAGTCCACCGTGACCGTCCACGTGCGCCGGTTGCGCGAGAAGATCGAGGACGACCCGGCCAAGCCCACCCGGATCGCGACCGTGTGGGGTGTCGGCTACCGCTACGACCCGGTGCGGCCATGATCGAACCCACCGAACCGTGGCGGGACATGCTCCTGCACGCCTGGCACATCCTTCCGGTGGCGCTGCTGTTCGCCCTGCCGGTCGCGCTCGCCGGCGGGCTGGTCCTGTACGTCCTGCGGCGCCGTTCGCTCGCCACCACGCTGACGGTGCTCGTGCTGATCCCGGTGCTGGCGACGCTGACCGGCGTGCTCGGCGTCAGCGGTTTCATGTTCACCCCGGCGATGACCACGATGATGCTGGTGTGCCTGCTCGTCGGGCTGGTCACCGTGCCCGCCGCGATCGTGCTGGGCCGCACCATCGCGCGGCGCACGGTGTGGGAGCGCGAGGCGCGCGAGCGTGAGCGGATGGCCGAGGCCGCGCGGCGCGACCTGGTGGCGTGGATCAGCCACGACCTGCGCAGCCCGCTGGCGGGAATCCGGGCGATGGCCGAGGCGCTGGCCGACGGCATCGTCTCCGACCAGCGCGAGGTCGCCGGTTACGCGCAGCGGATCAGCGGCGAGAGCGAACGGCTCTCCGGCATGGTGACCGACCTGTTCGAGCTGTCCCGCATCACGGCGGGCGCGCTGCGGCTGTCGATGTCCGCGGTGCCGCTGCGCGACGTCGTGAGCGACGCGGTCGCCACGCAGGCGCCGATCGCGCGACGGAAGCAGGTGTGCGTGCGCGCCGAGTCCGAGTCGTGGCCGGTCGTGTTCGGCAGCGACCCGGAACTGGCGCGGATCGTGCAGAACCTGGTCTCCAACGCGATCCGGCACACGCCCCCGGACGGCACGGTGTCCGTGCGGGTGGCCGTCGAGGGCGGCGACGCGCTCCTCGCCGTGGACGACGGGTGCGGCGGCATCCCGGACGACGAGCTGGCCCGGGTGTTCGACGTCGCCTTCCGCGGCACGGCGGCCCGCACCCCGGACCCGTCCGGCGCGACCGGCGCCGGGCTCGGGCTCGCGATCACGAAGGGGCTGGTGGAGGCGCACCACGGCCGGATCGGGGTGCGCAACCACGGCGCGGGCTGCCGGTTCGAGGTCCGCCTCCCGCTCGCCGCGCACTGACTTCAGGCACGTAGCGGCGCGGCGGCGAAGGACGCGATCCCCTCGGCGAACGGGATCTTCGCGGTGAACCCCAGCAGGTCGCGCGCGCGGGCCGGGTCGGCCACGACGTGCCGGACGTCGGCGGGCCGCGCGCCCCCGGCCACCACCGGGGGCGGACCGCCGAAGGCCCGGGCCAGCTCGGTGGCCAGCTCGCCGACGGTGTGCGGGGTGCCGGAGCAGACGTTGACCGGAGTCAGCTCGCCCGGCGCGCCCGGAGTGGTCAGCGCGCGCAGGTTCGCGTCGGCGACGTCCTCGACGTGCACGAAGTCCCGCCGCTGCCGCCCGTCTTCGAGGACGGTCGGCGCTTCACCGCGTTCCAGCGCGGAGCGGAACAACGCAGCGACGCCCGCGTACGGGGTGTCGCGCGGCATCCGCGGCCCGTACACGTTGTGGTAGCGCAGGGCCCACACGCTGCCGCCGGTCTGCCGCGCCCAGGCAGCGGCCAGGTGTTCCTGCGCGAGCTTCGTGGCGGCGTACGTGCTGCGCGGCCGCAGGGGCGCGTCCTCCGGCACGAGGAGCGGTTCGAGGTCGGCCCCGCAGCGCGGACAAGGCGGCTCGAACCGGCCGGCGTCGAGCGCTGCCGGTGTGCGAGCGGCGGGATCGACCAGGCCGTGAGCCGGGCACCGGTAGCGCCCCTCGCCGTAGACGACCATCGAGGAGGCCAGCACCAGCCGCCCGACCCCGGCGGTGTGCATCTGGGCCAGCAGCACCGCGGTGCCGTAGTCGTTGTGCCACGCGTAGAGCGGAGCGTCCGCCGGATCGAGCCCATGCCCCACGACGGCCGCCTGATGACACACGGCGTCCACCTCGTCCAAGAGATCACGCACGATTTCGGCGTCGGCGAGGGTGCCCCGGACGAACCGATGCCCCACGAGGTAGGCCGGCACCGTGTCGCTGTCGTGCGCCTGGGGAAGGAGGTCGTCGAGCACCAGAACGTCATGCCCCTCGGCGGCCAGGAGATCAGCAACGCACGAACCGATGAACCCGGCGCCCCCGGTGAGAAGAACCCGCATGGCGGCCACCCTAGGGGCGTCTCGGCAACCACCCAGCCGCCGCGGCGCACACGTCAGACTTCGGTAATGCCGGGAGCGCCTCGCTGCTCCGCGAGCGATCGCGGGCAGTGAGGCTGAATCCCGGTAGGTTCGTATCGGGAGGCTGAGTGATGGACAACGCCAGCCGGCCTCGCTGGTGACCAGGATGATCGACCGGCATCCAGGCGAATCCGGACGAGGCGACGTGGACGAGGAGAGCCTGAACCTGTTCTTCGGCCTGGTGCGGGGCTTTCTGGACGAGCGGCGGAAGATGTGGGCGGATCCCACTCCCGGGAAGTTCGAACCTCGTGGGCCGTAATTGGCGGGGGCCTCAGCCGGACACAGCCTGGTCCGGCAGCCTGACCGACATGGCGTGGTGGAACACGTCCCGCGGGTCCCAGCGTGCCTTGACCTGCTGGAGCCTCCGGTAGTTGTCCTTGTAGTACAGGGTGTGCCAGGGGACTCCGGACCTGTTCCACTCCGGATCGGTGGTGTCGACGTCCGGGTAGTTGATGTACGAGCCGTCGGTCACGCTGCCCGGCACCGGCACCCCTCCGGTGTCCTGGTACATCGCGCGGTACCAGCGCCGGATCCAGTCCAGGTTCGCCTGCTCGCCGTCCGGGTCGGTCCAGGTGACGGTGTAGATCGCCTTCATGATGCTGTCCCGCTGGGCCAGCGCGGTCGCGTCCGGCGCGACGGTGTTGACCTTGCCGCCGTAGGGCACCAGCAGCAGCACCGCCCGCTCGTTGTGGTGGTCCGTGCTCGTCAGGTAGCGGTAGGCGGTGCCGATCTGCGCGTCGGTGAACCGCTTGCGCAGGTAGGCGGCTTTGGCCTTGAACATCCCGGATTCGTCTTCCTGGCTGAGCGATCCGGCCTTCACCGCCGCCAGCCAGGGCAGCCGGTGCGGCGGCTCCACCGTGATCGTGCCCTGGACTCCGGCGGTGATCTCCTGCACGTATTCACTCAGCAGCCGGTCCGCGTCGGGCAGCGTCCCGTCCATTGTGGCCACCATGACGAACGCGCCGGGGTCGGCGCCGGTGTTGCGCCGGGTGATCAGCATCGGGCTGAAGAGGCTGGCGTAGGGGGAGCCGGGTGCGCTGTGGTGCTCGTGCCATTCGCCGTAGTTGCGCAGCAGCCGGTGGAACGACTCCTCGGTGGTGTCCTGCCAGCGCCACCCGATCGTCGTGCCGAGTGTCACCGCGGGTGGTTTCGGCAGGAGGCGGGCGGGATCGTCACCGGTCGCGCCGGGCGAGCGCATCCAGTACCGGGTGACCACGCCGAAGTTCCCGCCGCCACCACCGGTGTGCGCCCACCACAGGTCCCGGTTCTCGTCGTCCTGCTCACGGGTCGCGACCACCGCGCGTGCCCGTCCGGACCGGTCCACCACCACGACTTCCACCGCGTACAGGTAATCCACGACCGACCCGAGACTCCGGGACAGCGGCCCGTAACCGCCACCCTGGATGTGCCCGCCCGCGGCCACACCGCCGCACTGGCCGCCGGGGATCGTGACACCCCAGCCGAGGTAGAGCCGCTCGAACACCTCCCACAGGGTCGCGCCCGGCTCGATCATGAAGGCGTTGCGCCGCCGGTCGAACGTGACCTGCCGCATCGCGGACATGTCGATGATCACCTCCGCGCCGTCGCCGACGAAGTTCTCGTAGCAGTGCCCACCGCTTCGCACGGTCACCCGTTTGCCCTCGCGCGTCGCGTCCGCGACCGCCGGCACGACCTGCTCGGTGGTGGTGGGCAGGCGGAAGGAACCGGGACGGGGGAAGAACCGCTCGCTCGTCCGGCGCAGCACGAGGTCTTCGTACCGGGGATCACCCGGCCGGATCGTGACCGGATCCGGCGCCTGACCGAGCGGAATCCCCTCCGCCTTCGCCGGAGCGACCAGTGCCGCGCCGCCCAGCGCTGCTGTGCCGGCAAGAAATCCACGACGTGTCGGCATTTTCATTTCTCCCCACTGTTTTCCGGTGTGCCGGCAGGAACGTTAGGACCGGCCGCTCCGGTGGCACCAGTGGTTCGGACCAACCGTCAGGCAACCCTCAGCGAACCGTCAGATTCGCGGCAGCCACGCGGGACGTGGTGTGATGGGCAACGTGGACAAGGTTCTCGTGGTGGACGACGACCCGGGCTTGCGGGAGCTGCTGTTGTCCGCGCTGCGGTTCGCCGGCTTCGAGGTCGAGGCCGCCGCCGACGTACCGGCCGCACTGGCCGCGATCGAGGCGCGCCCACCGGACGCGATCGTGCTGGACGTGATGCTGCCCGGCACGGACGGGTTCGACCTGCTGCAGCTGCTGCGCTCGCGGGGCGTCGACGTGCCGGTGATGTTCCTGACCGCGCGCGACGAGCTGGACGACCGGGTGCGCGGGCTGCGCATGGGCGGCGACGACTACCTCACCAAGCCGTTCGACGTGGTGGAGGTAGCCGCGCGGCTGGAGGCGCTGCTGCGGCGTGCCCGCCGCGTGCCGTCCGCGGCGCCGGAGGGCGTGTTGTCGTGCGGCGACCTGGAGGTGGACGAATCGAGGCACCTGGTGACCAGGGGCGGGCGCCCCGTCGAGCTGTCGCCCACCGAATTCCGGCTGCTGCGTTACCTGATGATCAACTCCGGGCGGGTGGTGTCCAAGGCGCAGATCCTGGACCACGTCTGGCAGTACGACTTCGGCGGCGACGCGGGTGTGGTCGAGCGGTTCGTCTCCAACCTGCGCCGCAAGATCGACTTCGGTGGCCCGTCGCTGATCCGCACCGTGCGGGGCTTCGGGTACAGCCTGCGTGCGGAGCAGCGGTGAACTGGCGCTCCCGGTGGCGGCCCGCCCTCGTCGCGCTGCTCGCCGGCCCGCGCGCCGCCGTGCTCAGCGCCAGGCTGCAGAAGGCGTACGACGCCCAGCAGCGGGCCCAGGACCGGCTGCGGAGCTTCGTCGCGGACGCCAGCCACGAGCTGCGCACGCCGCTGACGACCATGCACGGCTGGATCGACCTGTACGTCCAGGGCGGCCTGCGCGATCGCGACGAGCTCGACCACGCCATGGCGCGGATGCAGGCCGAGGTGGGCCGGATGCGGCTGCTCGTCGACGAGCTGGCACTGCTGGCCCGGCTCGACGCGGCCCAGCCGCTGAACCGCGCGCCGGTGGACGTGGTCGAGCTGGCCGCCGAGGTGGTGGACGACGCCCGGATCGTCAGCACCGACCGGAAGATCACCCTGGAGGGGGCGGCGGAAGCGGTCGTCGACGGTGACGGTCCCCGCATCCAGCAGGTCCTGCGCAACCTCGTCGGCAACGCGGTGCAGCACACCCGGCCCGGCACACCGGTCACCGTCACGGTCAGCTCCCGTGAGCGTGACGTGCTGATCGCGGTGCGGGACGAGGGCGACGGGATCGCGCCGGAGCACCTGCAGCACGTGTTCGAGCGCTTCTACCGCGCCGACCCCAGCCGAAGCCGCGACGGTGGCGGCTCGTCCGGGCTGGGCCTGGCCATCGTCGAGGGAATCGTGACCGCACACGGCGGCACGGTCGACGTCACCTCGGCGCCTCGGCAGGGCACCACGGTCCGGGTCACCTTCCCCGTCGACAGCCCCGCCTGACCGTCAGCGCGCGGTGCCGAGCGTCTCCACTGCCGGTCGTCGCGGGTCGTAGGCGGCCCAGCCCGGGTTCCCGGTCCGGGCGAAGGAGACCCAGGCGGCGTGCATCCGGTTGGCGAGGCCGTCCGGGACGGGGTCCGGGCCGAGCAGGCCGGTGTCACCGTGCAGCCACGGCTCGTCGGCGATGTCGAAGACGAACGGCAATTCGACGGTGTGGGCGGCGCCGAGCCGTCCATTCAGGGCGGTCGAGCGGTACCCGAACGAGTAGACGTGGGTGCGGCCGCCCGAAAGCCGCGCATGGGCCTGCGCCAAGCGTTGCGTCCCGGAGCCGAACAGGGCCTCCCCGAGCAGTGCCGAGCGCAGTTCGCCCGGGGACGCGTCCGGTAGTGCGGCGAGCGCCGTCTCCGGGTCCGGGTGCACCTGCGCGGCGAGGGCGCGCACGTCCGCCTCCGTGGTGGTCTCCAGTCTGCCTTGCGGCACGAGGTAGAGGCGGCCTTCTTCGGTGTTGGTGCCGATCAGCAGGTCGACGTCGCGGGCCGGACCGTCGGCGAGAGCGTCGGCGGGCTGCACCGCGCGGACGACGCTGAACTGGCTGAGGCCGGCCAGCGGGTCCCTGGCGGTGCTGGTGCGCAGGTCGAGTCCGGCCAACGCGGGCAGGATCTCCACGAAACGCTCGTCCGGGATCGCGGCGAACGCCTCGGCGGTCGGTTCGGCACCCAGCGCGGCAGCGGCCGCGGCGGTGACGCGTCGCGCCTGTTCCGGGGTGAAGGCGCCAGTTCCGCTGCCGCTCTGCATGATCGCCCGCCGGAAGAGGCCGCCCGCCTCCGGTGTCGCGAGCAGCGCCCCGACGAGCGTGGCGCCCGCGGACTGGCCGCAGATCGTAACGTTGTCCGGGTCACCACCGAATGTCGCGATGGTGGCGTGCACCCAGCCGAGCGCGGCGAGCACGTCGAGCAGGCCGCGGTTGGCCGGCGCGCCGTCCAGGTCGAGGAACCCGGGGATGCCGAGGCGGTAGTTCACCGTCACGAGGACGATGCCGTCGCGGGCGAACGCGCGGCCGTCGTAGAGCGCGGCGCGGGTCGAGCCGGTGACGAATCCGCCGCCGTGCACGAAGACCAGGACGGGTCGCTTGCCACCGTCCGCGGCGGGTGTGCGGACGTCGACGGTCAGGTACTCCTCGCCCCGGATCCAGCCCGGCCCGAAGTACGGGGTCATGTCGAGCTTGCCGAAGTCGCGGGCGGGCTGGGGCGCTGTGGGCGAGGGCCGCGTGCCGTCGCGGACGCCCGGCCAGCGGGGGTGTGGCTCGGGCGCGGCGAACCGGCGGGCGCCGATCGGTGCTGCCGCGTAGGGGATGGCACGGTAGAACTCACCGGAGTCGTCGCGGACGCCGCGCACGGCGCCCGCCGGGGTTTCGACCACGGGATGCGCGTTGCAGGTCATCGGAAAACGCTTCCTTTCCAGGCGAGTCAGCGGATGCGGGAGAAGGCCGCCCACTCCTTGATCGCGAACTTCGATCCGTCGCGCTCGACCTCGGCGGCGCCCGCGCCGGCGAAGTGCGCGGGGAACACGAGCGCGTTGGTCTCGGCGGCGTGGCCGAGCAGCTTGTGCCGGGTGGCCCGGGATTCGGCCGGGTCCTCGCAGAAGCAGGAGTTGGTGTCCGGCTCCGGGATCTGCAGCGGGGTGTGCACGAGATCCCCGACGAACAGGGCCCGGTCGCCGCCGGACTCCAGAACGAGCACGGACGAGCCGGGGGTGTGCCCGGGAGCGAGGTCGAGCCTGAGGTTCTTGTCGATCCGGTAGGAGCCGTCCCACAGCCGGGTCAGGCCGGCTTCGTGGACCGGCGTGACGCTGTCCTCGAAGACGTTCTGGTTCCCCCGGCCGAACACGGTTTCGTTGTCGTTGGCGGGATTCCAGAAGTCGAAGTCCCGCTTCGGCATCAGGTATGTGGCGTTGGGGAAGGTCGGCACCCAGACCCGGCCGTCGAGCCGGGTGTTCCAGCCCACGTGGTCGATGTGCAGATGGGTGTTGACGACCAGGTCGACGTCCTCGGGCCGCACTCCGGCGGCGGCGAGGTTGTCGAGGTAGCTCGTGTCCAGGCGGCTCCAGACCGGGGCGTACGGCCGGTCCTTGTGGTTGCCCACACCGGTGTCGACGAGGATCGTGCGCCCCTCGCTGCGCAGCAGCCAGGACTGGATCGCCGACCGGCACTGGCCGGTTTCGGGGTCCCAGAAGTCGGGCACCAGCCAGTCGCGGTGCTCGTCCCACGCGCCGTCCGGACTGTCCGGGAAGAATTGGTCCGGGCTCATCTCGACCGGACCGTAGAACTCCTTGATGCGGGTGACGGTGACCTCGCCCAGTGCGATCTGTTCGGGGTTGTGCTCCATGACGCCGAGTCTGGGAACGCGGGCGGGTGCGGACCACTCCCGCGTTGTCCTACCCCTCGCAGGGTGTGGCTGGGACCGGCCGTGCACTGGATACTGGGTGCATGGACGGACCCGGCCCACTCGGCGATTTCCTGCAGGCCCGGCGGGCGCTGCTGCGACCGGAGGACGTCGGTCTGCGCGACGTCGGACCCCGCAGGCGGGTGGCCGGGTTGCGGCGTGAGGAACTGGCGCGGCTGGCGGGGGTCAGCGTGTCGTACTACACCAGGTTGGAGCAGGGCTTGTCCCGCGGGGCCTCGGCCGAAGTGCTCGAGGCGATCGGTTCCGCCCTGCGGCTCGACGACCACGAGCGCGAGCACCTCGTCCGGCTCGCCGAGGCCGCCCGCCGCGCCCCGCGAGCACGCCGCCCCCGGCCCGAGAAGCTCGCTGATGAGACGCGGGACCTGCTGCGCGCCGTGGACGGCGTCCCGGCGCTGGTGCTCGGCAGGCGCACGGACGTGCTGGCGTGGAACGCTCTCGGGCACAGCCTGCTGGCCGGCCACCTGGACTTCGACAGCCCGGACGACCCGGCGCGGCGGCCGAACATGACCCGGATGCTGTTCCTCGACCCGCACTGCCGGGAGCTGTACACCGACTGGAGGCGCAAGGCCAGCGCGGTTGTCGGCAACCTGCGGATCACCGCCGGAAAGCACCCGCAGGACCCGCTGCTCGCGGAGCTGATCGGCGAACTGACCATGCGGAGCCCGGAGTTCGTGGAGCTCTGGCGGGACCACCGCGTGGCACCCTGCGACGCCGCGTCCTACGACCTGCACCACCCCGTCGTCGGCGCGGTGACGGTGACCCAGCAGACGCTGTCGATCGCCCGTTCGCCCGACCAGGTGCTCATCGTGTGCACGACGCCCGCCGGTTCTCCCTCCGAAGAGGCGCTCGCACTTCTCCGCCAGACGAGCGGCGGTGAGCACGCCCTTGGTGCCATGGAGGTATCCGCCGATGGACGGGATCGGGCACGGTCGCATCCGGCCCGCGCTTGACTGGTGGGAATCGGGTGGCCGGCCCGGTGCGGACAAGGGGGTGAACCATTGGTCCGGTCTGGTGCAGACGGTGGTGGCGGAGTTCAGGGCGGAGCTGAACCGGTCTCTGTCCGCTGATCGGCGGTCCCTGGCGGGGGTCGAGTTGGACTGGTACCTCCGCAATCTGGACGGTGTAGCCGTTTCGACGCGGACCGGCTGTTTCCGCTGCTTTCGGCGGAGATCACGGACGAACGTATCGCCAAGGCGAAGCGGCTGAAGCATCTCCTCGCCCTGGCCGCCATGGTGCAACCGCGGCTGACCGACCACAGTGACGTGGAAAGAGTGGACCGCTGGCGTTCGGTGTACGAATTGTTGCCAGTGGCCGGGAGGCGGAGGGTGGGCATGGCTCATGCGGTAAGGCTCTACTGTGCATTGGGTGAAAGTGACGCTGCCGGAGGGCTTGACGCCTTGGTGGCAGCGGCTCGCGAGCAGGGGGCTGACCTTCGGCCGGGTGCTCGTGAGTCTGGCGGCTCCTGGGTGTCGGCGATACTCGACCGGGCTGGCGAACCCGCCGGTGCCGGCGGCTGTCACATCGAGATCCACGCGCAGTCACCCTTGACCGCGGTGATGATCGCCGAGGTCGCTGACGCAGAACCATCCGGCCGAATCAGGTCGGCGAACGCGGTGGTGACTCTCACTCTGACCGGCTCCGACGTGGACTGGTCAGTGGTCAGAGCCACTTGGAAAGCCGCCAAGTCACTCTGGAACGCAGTCCCTTACGACGGTGGCTGGGGCTTCGACATCGACTTGGATGAATTGTAATTCCCGCGCCCCGGTGCCGAGGGCGATGCCCGGGTCGCCTTGGGCCTCCGCCGATACCCGATCGGGGATGATCGTTCTCACTGCCGGTAGCGCGCCGTCGCTACCGCGTCTTCGCCCGCGACCGGTGCGAAAAGTGGACAGACTCGAGCGAAGAACGGCTCGTCGAACAGTGGCACTCCGCCCTAACGTCATCGGCACCGGATCCGGTCGTGAACCGTGACGCGGACACCGGCCGAATGTCAGAGTGGACGGAGAATCAAGTGGTCAAGTCCTGGCTCTTTGAGATTTTCAGCTACCCGTACGATCCCGACCCCGCGAAGTTCGACCCGCGGTTGTGCAAGGATCTCTACGACTGGAAGCTGGAATCGTGGGTCGCCGCCGAGGACCTGGGGTTCGATGGGGTCTTCTTCTCCGAGCACCACTTCACGCCGTACAGCATCAGCCCCTCGCCCAACCTGCTGGTGGCGACCCTGGCCCAGCGGACCAGCCGGATGAACATCGGGGTGATGGCGAACATCACCGCGTTCCACAACCCGCGCCGGCTTGCCGAAGAGGGCGCGATGCTCGACTACCTCACCGGCGGCCGGCTCGAGGTCGGCCTGGGACGTGGCGTGGACGAGCCCGAGTTCATCCGCGAAGGCGTCAAGATGGAGGAGACGCGCGCCCGGTTCGAGGAGTCCGTCGCGCTCATCCAGTCCGCTTGGAAGGAACACACCTTCACCTTCAAGGGCGAGTTCTACAACTACGACAACGTGAGTCTTTGGCCCCGGCCCTTGCGGTCCGAGCTGCCGATCTGGGTCACGGCGCTGAGCCCGCAGACAGTGAGCTGGGCGGCCCGGCAGGGCTTCCGGTTCACTTCGGTCTTCTCACCGACCGACAACATGCGGACGATTTTCGAGCAGTACAAGAAGGCGGCTGCGGAAGCCGGCCGCGAAGCCGAACCCACTGACATGGGCGTGTGCCGCAACGTGTTCATCGCGGACTCCGAACAGGAGGCGCGCGATCTCGCCGAGCCCGCCTTCGACGCGCTGTTCGCGGCGTTCAAGGAAGCGGCTGTGTTCGACGATCTCGACAACGTGCCCGCCGGCTACGAGCACTACCAGTCCTTCTTCCGCCCCTTCGCCGGGGAGGACGTGTCGTTCGACGCTCTCATCGACATCGGGGCGATCTGCGTGGGGAGGCCGGAGACCGTCCGCGACCAGATCGTGAGCCAGATGGAGCACATCGGCTGCGGGAACTTCCTCAACTGGGGGTCGTTCGGCACCCTCACCAAGGAACAGACGATGCGCTCCTACCAGTTGTTCGGCGAGCACGTGGTGCCGGCTCTGCGCTCCCTGAAGGTGTAGTCGTGACGTCCGAGCTGGCCTTGTGCTGCATGTCGCACACGCCGTTGCTGGGGTCGGGCGACCCGGGCGAGTCGGTCGTGCAGCGGGTCGACGGCGCTCTCCGCGACGCCAGGCAGTTCGTGGAAGCTTTCGACCCGGACCTCGTCGTGATCTTCGGCCCTGACCACTACCAGGGCTTCCGATATGAACTCATGCCACCGTTCTGCGTCGGGCTGTCGGCTACGGCCATCGGTGACTACAACACCAGTCCCGGTGAGCTCGACGTGCCACAGGCACTCGCCGACGATCTGGTCGTCCACCTGCTGGCGGCGGATCTCGACGTCGCCATGTCGGAGAAGATGGTCGTCGATCACGGCATCGCCCAGCCGCTGGAAAATTTGTTCGGCTCGAGCGCGGCCAAACCCGTGATCCCCGTCTTCATCAACTCGGTCGCCGAGCCGCTGGGACCTCTGCGCCGGATCAGGCGCCTCGGCGCGGCGGTGGGCGAGTTCGTCCGGGACTTGGATCAGAAGGTCCTGCTCGTCGGCTCGGGCGGCTTGTCACACGATGTGCCGGTCCCGCGGCTGCGCCAGTCTCCACCGGAAGACGTCGCGTACATCGTGGACAAACGCCGGACGCCCGAGGAGCAGGCGGCGCGCGAGGAGGCGGTGTTCGAGGCCGGCCAGGCCTTCGCGCGCGGTGAGTCCCCGCTGCTGCCACTGAACCCAGATCTCGACGAGCAGATCCTTCAGCAGTTCGAGAAAGGCGACCTGCCCTGGTTCGACGCGATGAGCGTCGAGTGGCTCGGCAAACAGGGCGGCAGTTCGATCCACGAAGTACGTTCGTGGATCGCGGCCCACGCCGCGCTGCAAACCGCAGGTCCTTACCGGACCGAGTCTTCGTTCTACCAACCGGTCCCCGAGTGGATCATCGGCTTCGCGGTGACCACGGCGCGACCACGAGAAACGACCAGGTGAGAGAATTGGTGGAAAAGGAAGAAGTCGTGCCGACCGATGACGGGCCGATGACGGTCACGGTTCGCCATCCCGACGACAGTGGCCCGTTTCCGGTGGTCATCGTTTACCACGACGGGCCGGGGCTGCGCGAGGACATCCACGACGTCAGCCGCAAATTGGCGGGTGCCGGCTATTACGCCGTTCTGCCGGATCTCTACCACCGGCTCGGCCATCGGATTTCCTTCGACCTGGCCGGTATCGGTCAAGGGCCGGGATCACCGGAATTCGATCGCCTGATGGCGGCGGTCACCTCGCTCAGTGACGACATGGTGCTAGCCGACACGGCCGCGATGCTGGAGGTCACCGCGAAGGACCCCGCAGCCGACATGAACGCCAAAGCCGCCATGGGGTTCTGCATGGGCGCGCGCTTCACCCTGCGGTTGCTCGCCTCCGACCCCGCGGGATACGCGGCAGGCTCGGCGCTGCACCCGTCGAACTGCGTCACGGATGACCCGGACTCGCCCCATCGGAGCGTCGGGAAGATCTCCGCCGAGCTGTTCGTCGGACTCGGCGCGGCCGACAGGCTCTCCCCGCTCGAGCTGAACAAGCCGCTCCGGGACGAGCTGAGCAGGCCCCCGGTGAACGCGACTGTCGAGATCTTCGACGGTGCCGATCACGGCTTCATGTTCCCGCAGCTGCCCGCCTACCAGCAGCACGCGGCGTCCGTTTCGTGGGACCGCACGCTCGAGTTGTTCCACCGAACCCTGGGGAAGAGGTAGCGCCGATCATGCGATCTGCGGAGCTTGCTCCCGTGCGGACGGAAGACCTGGCCACCGGCGCGGACACGACGCACGTCGCGACGGCGGGAGACCCCGGTGGCGAACCGCTGCTGCTCCTGCACGGGACCGGACCGGGCGCGACGGGAGCGCTGAGCTTCCGGCCGCTCCTGCCCGGCATCGCGAAGTACCGGTGCATCATGCCCGATCTGGTGGGATTCGGCCGCAGCAGTCATCCGGAAACCCTGCCCCCGGGCCCGGGGCCGTGGTTCCGGCGGCGCGTCGACGCGGTGCTCCGGCTGCTGGACGAGCTCGGACTGGATCGGGTTCACGTGGCAGGACACTCCTACGGCGCCCGCGTGGCGCTCGATCTGGCCGTGCACGCACCCGAGCGGCTCGGGCGGATCGTCCTGATGGGCGCGGGCGGAACCCCGGTCAAGGCCAAGCTGGGGACGCTCACCGCGTTCTACGAGAGCCCGAGTGAGGAGGCGATGCACGCGCTCGTGACCGCCCAGCTGTCCCGAGGCGGCGGCATCGACGACTACGTGAGGGAGCGTTTCGCGGTCGCGATCAGGCCGGAGGTGCGGCGGTCGTTCGAGGCCGCCATGGCGGCCGGCGAGCCCGCACCGGTCTACGACGAGCCGGTGCTCGCCGGCATACCGCACCCGGTCCTGGCGGTGCACGGGAAGGACGACGGGACGATCTCGCCCGCCGCGGGGCTCTTCCTGGCCGAGCACCTTCCGCACGCGGACCTGCACCTGTTCGCGGATTGCGGGCACCTGCTCCAGTTCGAGGTGCCGGCCCGGCTCGGTGCTCTGATCCGTGAGTTCCTGGCAGCGGCGTAGGCCGGGGAACGCCGAACCCGCTGAACCGCTGACGAGGAGAAAACAATGCCATCGGTCGAGACCGTCGGTGCACAGTGCCGTGCCACGGTCACTCCTGAGACTGAACCCCGCGGCCGTGACAGGAGGCCCGCGTTGATCGTTCCCGATCCGGACGAGACCGGCCCGCTGCGGCAGGTCTACGGAACCTTTCCCAGCGGGGTGGTGGCCGTGTGCGCGCTGCGCGACGCCGCTCCGGTCGGCATCGTCGCGAGTTCGTTCGTCGCGGTCTCGATGAACCCGCCGCTGGTGTCGGTGTGCGTGCAGCACACCTCCACGACCTGGCCGCTTCTGGCCGACCGGCCCCGGCTCGGGCTGTCGGTGCTCGGGACGACGCATGACCGGGTCTGCCGGCAGATCGCCTCGAAGACGGGGGACCGGTTCGCCGGCATCGGCTACACCACCACCGGCGAGGGTGCGGTGCTCCTGCACGGCGCGGCCGCCTGGCTGGACTGTTCGATCGACAGGGTCATCAGCGCGGGGGACCACGACCTGGTGCTGCTCCGCGTCGAGGGCATGCAGCCACACGACAAGGTCGCCCCGCTGGTCTTCCACGGCAGCCGGCTGCACGCGCTGTCCACGTTGGCGTCCTGATGTCCGCCCAGCCGGCCCCCCTTTTCACGGACGACCGAGTAGCCAACGCCGTGGCCGCATTGCGCGCCGGACGCCCGGTTCTCGTGGGTGGCGGCACCGAGTACGACGTCGTCCTCCCCGCGGCACTGGCCGAGCCGCGGTGGACCGCATGGACGGTCCGCCACACGTCGGGGGTTCTCTGCGCACCCCTTCCGGCGGAGCGCGCCGGCGCACTCGGCCTGCCCCCGATGGCCCATGACAACCAGGATCCACGAAGTCCTCTGTATACCGTCTCGGTCGACGCGGCACACGGCATCACCACCGGTATCAGCGCGGCCGACCGCGCGCGCACCGCGCGGGTGCTCGCCGATCCGGCCAGCGGCCCCGCCGACCTCATACGGCCCGGTCATCTGCTGCCGCTGAGGGTCCATGCCAATGGTGTCGTCGGACGGCCCGGGCACGCCGAGGCAGGCGTGGACCTGTGCCGCCTCGCAGGGCTTCCGCCAGTGGCGCTGACTGCCCGGCTGGTCGGCGACGGCGTGGGGACGGCCGGCGACGAGGACGCGGCCCTGCTCGCGGCCCGGCACGACCTGCCTGTCATTCACATACCGGAGGTGGTCGAGCACCGGTTGCGCTTCGGCGACGGGGAACGAGGACGCGTCACCCGGGTCACCAACGCTCGGTTGCCGACCGTGCACGGCCAGCTCGACGCCGTCGGATACCGCGACGAGGTCACGGGCGCCGAGCACATCGCGCTGGTCGGACGTCCGCGGACGAGTGTGCCGCTCGTGGCGGTGCACGCCGAGTGCGTCACCGGCGACATCTTCAAGACTACGCGCTGTGATTGTGCTCGCCGTATCGCGGAGTCGGCGGCCGTCATCGCCCAGGAGGGTGGTGTGCTGGTCTACCTGCGCAGGCCGGGAGCGCGGGTGCTCGGCGCGCGCGACGGGCACACCTGGACGACCGTCGACGACGGCGCTGCCGGCGCGATCGTCGCTGACCTCGGGTACCGGTCTGTCCGGCTGCTCACCGGGCCGGGGACGGCGGTGCAGCTTGCCCGGCCCGGCCTCACCGTCCTCGCGGTGCAGAATCGACCTGTGAGCCCGCTGACCTGAACCGCCGGCTTGGGGTCCCGGTCGAACTCCGGCTGATGCGGTTCGTTTTCCGGACTGTCGACCGGAGTGCGAAGCACTACCATGTTGCCGAAGGGTGATCACCGACCATCCTTGCTGTGCCACCCGAAGCCGAGTGGGAGGTGCTCGACGATGACGTCGAGGCACGCGTCCGAGGCCTACGCGCTCGCGAAACAGATCGCGAAGGGGCAACGAGCCACTTCGGGAGGCCTCCTGCGCACCGACGATCTCGATGAGGCCCGCGGCTTCCTCACCAGCGTGTACGCACCCCACCACATGACGGCGGTCGACCGAGGCCGATTCGGATTCAGCATGCGGGTGCTGAACGCCGAGCGGCTCAGGATCGGGTACAGCAACTTCAATTCCGACGTCCGGCTGGAAGTTCCGCCGCCGTCGTTCTACGTGTTCTGCTACGCGCCATCGGGATCCGTCGACGTCGTTTCGGGCCGCCGGTCCGCATCCGTTTCCCGTACCACTGCTGCTGTCCTGTCGCCGAGCGCGCCGTGGCGGTTCGAACGCTGGACCGACGACAGCACGTTGATGGCGATGCGGATCGACCGCGCCGATCTGGAGGACGATCTGTCTGCCATCCTCGGCAGGAGGGTTGTCGAGCCGATCGAGTTCGGCGACAAACTGGACCTCACCAAGGGACGAGGCGCCGACTTCGCCCGCGTGCTGCGACTCCTGCAAGACGACGTCGGACAGCCGAGCCAGCTCGCCCAGCAGCATCCGGTCATGGCATCGCACCTGGGACAACTGGTGCGGTCGGCGCTGCTCATGTCGCAACCGCACAACTACTCGGACAAGCTCGACGAAGACCGGGGCTTGCGCCTGCCCTCCGCCATACAGCGGGTCGTCGACGTGATCGAAGACGACCCGATGCAGGTCGGCAGCGCGGCTGACATCGCGAGGATCGCCTGTATCAGCCTGCGAGCGCTCGAGAAGGCGTTCGTCCGGGAGTTCGGCATCCCGCCGATGGCGTACCTTCGGCAGGTCAGGCTCGCCCGCGCACGAGACGACCTGATCAACGGGGACCCCGATGTCCTCACCGTGTCCGCGGTGGCGCTCCGCTGGGGTTTCGGCCACCTCGGCCGGTTCGGGGCCGCGTATCAGGAGCGGTACGGGGAGCCACCGTCGCACACCTTGCGGCGCGGAAAGCGAGGACTCGAATTCGTGGTTTCGCGACCGCCCTGGTTCGAAGGCGAACTCGGCAACGGTTAGCCCTGCAACGGCAGTTAGGCGAGTTGATAGCCGCGTCGTTTGTAGTGGCTGAGGC
>NZ_JAKGSD010000054.1 GCF_021654135.1 Amycolatopsis tucumanensis
AGCAGCAACGGTCAGACGCAAGCGGCTGCGCCAGCACGAGAACGAGCAGCAACGGTCAGACGCAAGCGGCTGCGCCAGCACGAGAACGAGCAGCAACGGTCAGACGCAAGCGGCTGCGCCAGCACGAGAACGAGCAGCAACGGTCAGACGCAAGCGGCTGCGCCAGCACGAGAGCGAGCGGCAGCGGTCGGGCGCGGATGGCGAGTTCCCGCGCGAGCCGAGGCGAGCAGTGACGTGCGTGCGGCTGGTTCAGGAACGGGCGTAGTCGTAGGAGGCGGACAGCAGTTCGTGGAGTTCGGCGTCCGGGATGGGGTTGTCCAGGGTGATCGTGTTCCAGCCGTGGCGGGACTGGTAGCCCATGGGGCGCATGGCGTCCGGGTGGCGTTCCCGCACGGTGGCGGCCTCCTCGGCGTTGGCGCCGCACCGGAGGGCGATCGAGTTCTCCTCGAAGCCGATGTAGGCGAACGCCTTGCCCGTGACCTTCACGACGAGCACGTGCTCACCGAACGGATAGGTCTCCACGGCGCCCGGCTGAGCCAGGCACCACGCGATCACGTCGTCGCGGGTCAACGGCCGCTCCCTCCATCCGGGTGGCTGGGCACCGGCATCCCGGCGCCCAGCCACTCCCCGCGGCCAGGCCGGCCACCGGCACTCCGGTGCCCGGCCACTCACGCCCCCATCCCGGCTGAGTCGCCGGCACCCCCGCGCCGACCACCGCGAAGGGTCACTTCACGCCGGCGGCGTCCATGCCCCGCAGTTCCTTCTTCAGCTCGGCGATCTCGTCGCGGAGGCGGGCCGCCAGCTCGAACTGCAGGTCGCGGGCGGCCTGCATCATCTGGTCGGTCATCTGCTGGATCAGGTCGGCCAGTTCGGCGCGCGGCATGCCGGCCACGTCGCGGTCCACCAGCACCCCGGAGCTGCGGCCGCCCTGCTCGGGCTTCTTGCCGCGCGAGGCGTTGCGACCGGAACCGCCCACCTGCACCGCCTGCTCGGAGTCCTCCGCCTCGCTGTAGACGCGGTCCAGGATGTCCGCGATCTTCTTCCGCAGCGGCTGCGGGTCGATGCCCCGCTCCTTGTTGTACGCCATCTGCTTCTCGCGGCGGCGGTTCGTCTCGTCGATCGCGTACCGCATCGAGTCGGTGATCTTGTCCGCGTACATGTGGACCTCACCGGAGACGTTGCGCGCCGCGCGGCCGATCGTCTGGATCAACGACGTGCCGCTGCGCAGGAAGCCCTCCTTGTCCGCGTCGAGGATCGCCACCAGCGACACCTCGGGCAGGTCGAGGCCCTCGCGCAGCAGGTTGATGCCGACCAGCACGTCGAAGTCGCCCGACCGCAGCTGCCGCAGCAGCTCCACCCGCCGCAGCGTGTCCACCTCGGAGTGCAGGTACCGCACCCGGATGCCCATCTCCAGCAGGTAGTCGGTGAGGTCCTCGGCCATCTTCTTGGTCAGCGTGGTCACCAGGACCCGCTCGTCCCGCTCGGCGCGCACCCGGATCTCGTGCACCAGGTCGTCGATCTGGCCCTCGGTGGGCTTGACCACGACCTCCGGGTCGATCAGGCCGGTCGGGCGGATGACCTGCTCGACGAACTCGCCGCCGGTCTGGCCCAGCTCGTACGGGCCCGGCGTCGCCGACAGGTACACCGTCTGGCCGATCCGGTCGGTGAACTCCTCCCACGTCAGCGGCCGGTTGTCCAGCGCGCTGGGCAGCCGGAACCCGTGCTCCACCAGGGTCCGCTTGCGCGACGCGTCACCCTCGTACATGCCGCCGATCTGCGGCACCGTCACGTGCGACTCGTCGATGACCAGGAGGAAGTCCTCCGGGAAGTAGTCGATCAGGGTGGCCGGGGCCGACCCGGCAGGGCGGTCGTCGATGTGCCGCGAGTAGTTCTCGATGCCCGAGCAGAACCCGACCTGCCGCATCATCTCGATGTCGTAGGTGGTGCGCATGCGCAGCCGCTGCGCCTCCAGCAGCTTGCCCTGCTTCTCCAGGCGCTCCAGCTGCTCGGCCAGCTCCGCCTCGATGCCGCGGATCGCCTTCTCCATGCGCTCCGGCCCCGCCACGTAGTGGGTGGCCGGGAAGATCCGCACCTCGTCGACCTCACGCACGATCTCGCCGGTGAGCGGGTGCAGGTAGTACAGCTTGTCGACCTCGTCGCCGAAGAACTCGACCCGCACGGCCAGCTCCTCGTACGCCGGGATGATCTCCACCGTGTCGCCGCGCACCCGGAACGTGCCGCGTGAGAACGCCAGGTCGTTGCGGGTGTACTGGACGTCGACCAGCGCGCGCAGGAACGTGTCGCGCTCGACCTCCATGCCGACCTCCAGCTTGGAGGACCGGTCGAGGTAGGACTGCGGCGTGCCCAGGCCGTAGATGCAGGACACCGAGGCGACCACGATGACGTCCCGCCGGGACAGCAGGTTCATCGTCGCCGAGTGGCGGAGCCGCTCGACGTCGTCGTTGATCGACGAGTCCTTCTCGATGTAGGTGTCGGTCTGCGGGACGTAGGCTTCCGGCTGGTAATAATCGTAGTAGCTGACGAAGTACTCGACCGCGTTGTGCGGGAACAGTTCGCGCAGCTCGTTGGCCAGCTGCGCGGCCAGGGTCTTGTTGGGCGCCATGACCAGCGTGGGCCGCTGCACCCGCTCGATCAGCCAGGCCGTGGTCGCCGACTTGCCGGTGCCGGTGGCGCCCAGCAGCACGACGTCCTTCTCGCCCCGCTCGAGCCGCTTGGCGAGCTCGTCGATGGCCGCCGGCTGGTCACCGGCGGGCTGGTACTCGCTGACGACCTCGAACCGGCCGCCCGCGCGCGGGATCTCGGAGACGGGCCGGAACTCGGACTGGGCGAGCACGGGGTGTTCGGTTGCGAAAGCCACGGGAACCAGGGTAGGCCGACCCACCGACAGTTTTCAGCGAGGCGGCGTTCTAGCAGGCCAGACGGCGGTCGCGGGCGGCGCGGGCCAGGCACGACTCGCACGGCATGCCGCAGATCCGCTCCAGCAGCTCGGCGCTCCCGCAGGCGATCGGCGCGCCGCAGCGGGCGATCAGGACCTCCGGGATGGGGCCGGTTTCGGGGATCGGGACGAGGTGGCAGACCCGGTCGCGCTCACCCGCGGCGCCCCGGCGCAGGCGCACGAGGGCCATCACTCCGGTCGGCTCGGCGTGGACGACGTTCCCCATGGGCGAAGCGTAAACCGGAATAATCGTGGAATCTTCGTGCCGTCGGCCCAATCCTGGGGGCCAGGACTGGTCCTGAAGGACGAAAGCGCTGGACCGCGGCCTGCCGCGGGGGTCGATGAAACACCCGAAAGAGACAAACCAGGCGTTCCGTTCCGGTGTGTCGTCCGGTGAGGTCGGTTCCGCGGGTTCCGAAGCGCGGGCCGGCGGAGGCAGCTTTGTTACGGCGTCGCCAGCACGGCCGCGCCGAGCCGGTGGCACAGCCGCAGCGCGAGTTCGACGTCCAGGCGGTTCTCCGACACCGGGCGGCCCAGCATCTCCTCCGCCTTGCGCACCCGGTACTGCACCGAGTTCTTGTGCATCGTCAGCTGGGTGGCCGCCGCGGTGTAGCTGCCGCCCGCGGCCAGGAAGACCCGCAGCGTCTCGCGCAGCCGGGCGTGCTGCTCGTCGTCGGTGGCGAGGTCCCGCAGCGTGTCGGCGACCCAGCCGCGTGCGGCCGCCATGTCGCCCGCCATCAGGGCCATCGCCCCGACCTCGCGGAACGTCAGGACCCGGTCGCAGTGCTCGCCCGCGGCGAAGGCCAGGTTGTACACCCGCTGCGCCTGCCGGTGGCTGCGCCGGAACCCGTCCAGCCCCTCCCCCGGGTCGCCGAGCGCGAGCCGGATGCCCGGATCGGCCTTCTCCAGCACCTTACGGACGCGCTCCTCGTCCGGCATCGCGGGCCGCTCCAGCGGGACCCACACCCACGCGCAGACCTCGTCGTTCGGCACGAACAGCGGCGCGCCCGCGCTGGGCAGGCCCGCGGCGAGCTCGGCCGCGACCGCCTCCAGCCCGCCGAGCACGTGCCCGGCGCCCGGGACCGGGTCCTGCCACACGATCATCGCCAGGTGGGTGCCGCGCAGCCGGTAGCCGAGGCTGGTCTCGCTGGTGTCGGTGGCCCCGCCCTCCAGCAGGGTGCGCACCCTCGCGGCCCGGACCGCGCTGCGGTTGACCAGCCAGCGGTCGCGTTCCTCCTGGTAGGCCGACACCACCTGCTGCGTGACGCGGTCGATGAACGCGAACGCGCCGGTCAGCGCGTGCCCCATCATGGCGCCCAGCAGCTCCGGATCGGACTCGAACCTGACCGCCTCGCGCAGGGAATAATCGAGCAGCGCGGTCTGGCCGAGGTAGTAGGCGCGGATCAGGTCCACCACCGGGGTGCCGCGCTGGGCGAGACGGCGCGCGTACTCCATCGCGGCGGCCGGCGCCTCCACCCGGCGCGGGTCGATGCCGTGCTGGAAGATCCGCAGCGCGGTGTCCACGTTCTGGTAGACGCTCGCCGACAGCAGGCTCACGACACTCTCGTCGTCGTTGACCAGGTTCGGCAGCTCGCGCGCGTACAGCTGCACCAGATCGCCGGTGAGCTCGGTGGCCCGCTCCGCGAGCACGGCGGCCACCCGCGCCACTCCTTCGACCGCGTCTGCCTCGTCCGCCACGTGATCACCCTACCGTCGTGACAGTTCCCAAACTTATGTAAACCAGCAGAATGGGAGGCATGACCGCGCACGCCGGGACGATCCACCCCCCGAAGATCGAGACCTTCGACGTCGCGAACCGGACCAACACCGATCCCAAGGGCATCGCCCGCGCCGTCGAGGAGTACCGGGTCGAGCCGTTCGGGCTCTACCTCGCCCGGCCCACCCCCGGCCGCGCCCAGTTCCACTACCTCGAATCCTGGTTGCTGCCCGCGCTCGGCCTGCGGCTGACCGACTTCTGGTTCCGCCCCGGGCACGAACGCGACCAGGACTTCTACCTCGACATCGTCTCGGTCGAGCGCGACGACGCGACCTGGCGCACCACCGACTGGTACCTGGACCTCGTGGTGCGCGAGGGCGAGCGGGTCGACGTGGTCGACATCGACGAGCTGCTCGCCGCGGCCGGCGCCGGCCTGCTCACCGCGGGCGAGGCGCGGCGCGCGCTGGAGATCGCCTACGACGCCGTCGACGGCCTCGCCGCGCACGGCTACCGCGTGGACCGCTGGCTGGCCACCCACGGCATCGAGCTGACCTGGCGCCGCCGCTGAGCATCCACCGATCGGTGGATGGCCGGTCACCGGGCGGCTGAGCGAAGTCCCGCCGCGGAGTCGATCCGGCGCCCGCCCCCTCCCCCGCATGCTGGTCGGGCGGAGGAAAGGGGGCGGCACGATGCCGGTCATCGAGGTGCGGAACCTCAGGAAGCACTACGGCGGGAAGCCCGCCGTGGAGGACGTGTCCTTCACGGTCGAACGGGGCGAGATCTTCGGGATTCTCGGGCCCAACGGCGCGGGCAAGACCACGACCGTCGAGTGCCTGGAAGGACTTCGGCGCCCGGACGGCGGCCGGGCGACGGTGCTCGGGCTCGACCCGTGGCGCGACACCGCGGAACTGCGCCAGCGGCTGGGCGTCCAGCTGCAGGAGAGCCGGCTGCCGGACAAGCTCCGGGTCGGCGAGGCGCTGGAGTTGTACGCGTCGTTCTACCGGAACCCGGCCGATCCGGACGCCCTGCTCGAACAGCTGGGGTTGTCCGGGCGGCGCGGCACGGCCTACCGGAAGCTGTCCGGCGGCCAGCAGCAGCGCGTGTCCATCGCGCTCGCGCTGATCGGCAACCCGGAGGTCGCCGTGCTCGACGAGCTCACCACCGGGCTGGACCCGCAGGCCCGCCGGGACACCTGGGAGGTCATCGAGGGCATCCGCGACCGCGGGGTGACCATCCTGCTGGTCACCCACTTCATGGCGGAAGCCGAACGGCTCTGCGACCGGATCGCGGTGATCGACGCCGGCCGCGTGGTCGCCGTCGACACGCCGGCCGGGCTCGTCGCGCGCGTCGCCGACGAGCAGGTGATCCGGTTCCGCCCGTCGGAGCCGGTGCCCGACGAGCTGTTCACCGGCCTGCCCGAGGTGCGGACCGTGACGCGGCGCGGCGAGCAGGTCGAGGTCAGCGGCGTCGGCAACGTGCTGCACGCCGTCACGTCCGTCCTCGCGCGGCGCGGGATCGTCGCCGGCGAGCTGCGGGTGGCACAGGCCGGGCTGGACGACGCGTTCGTCGCGCTCACCGGCCGCCGGATCGGACAGGGGGACCGCTGATGCTCACCAGGCTCACCGCCGTCGAGGCGAAACTGTTCCTGCGCGACCCGGGGGCGCCGATCACGGTGCTCGGCGTCCCGATCGCGCTGCTGCTGGTGTTCGGGCTGCTGCCGGACGCGAACCGGCCGAGCGAGGAGTTCGGCGGCCAGCCGCCGCTGTCCGGGTTCATCGCGCCGCTCGCGGTGGCGATCCTGATCGGGATGCTGGCGCTGACGCTGTTCCCCGGCGCGATGGCGACCCACCGGGAACGCGGGGTGCTGCGGCGGCTCGCGGCGAGCCCGGTGCCGCCGTCCCGCCTGCTCACCGCGCAACTGCTGGTCAACCTGGCCGCCGCGCTCGTGGTCGTGCTGCTGATCGTCGTCGGCGGGCACGTCGTGCTCGGCCTGGCGCTGCCCGCCAACCCGGGCGGCTTCCTGCTCACGCTCGTCCTGGGCACCACGGCGCTGTTCGCCGCGGGACTGCTGGTCGCCGCGCTCGCGCCGACCGGCCGGACCGCGGGCGGGGCCGGGACCGCGGTGTTCTTCCCGATGCTCGCGCTCGGCGGGGTGTGGGTGCCGAAGGAGAACCTGCCGGGGGTGCTGCGGGAGCTGGCCGACGTGCTGCCGCTCGGCGCGATGCTCAACGCCCTGCGCGCGTGCTGGACCGGCGGCGCGCCGGAGCCGCTGCAGCTGGCGGCGATGATCGTGTTCGCCCTGGTCTGCGGTGGTCTGGCCGTCCGCTTCTTCCGGTGGGAGTGAAGAAGTTGACTTTCGTGGGCAACCGAACGGCCCCGGGCGGCGTCAGAGTTGCGAAGCTCGCTCGCGTTCCCGTGCTCGCCATGGCGGGGGCCGTCGGGCTGCTGTTGCTCGTCACGAGCGGCCGCTACGGCTACTTCGGCGACGAGCTGTATTTCCTGGCGGCTGGTCGGCATCTGGCTTGGGGGTATGCCGACCAGCCGCCGGCACTCCCCCTGCTCGCGCACCTGGTGGACGCGCTGGCGCCCGGGTCGCTGGTGGTGTTCCGGCTGCCCGCGACGCTGGCGACCGCCGCCGGGGTGGTCGTCGCCGCGCTGATCGCCAGGGAGCTCGGCGGCGGGCGGCGCGCGCAGGTGCTCACCGCCGGGACCTTCGCGATCAGCGGGCAGCTCCTCGGCACCGGCCACTACCTGGCGACCTCCACGTTCGACCCGCTGCTGTGGACGGTGCTGTGCTGGCTGCTGGTGCGCTGGGTGCGCACCCGCGCGGACGGGCTGCTGGTGTGGGCGGGAGTGGTGACCGCGGTGGCGGTCAACGTGAAGTTCCTGGTCCTGGCGTTCTGGCTGGTCGCCGGGATCTGCGTGCTGGTGTTCGGGCCGCGCGGGCTGCTGCGGCGGCCGCTGCTGTGGGCAGGCGCGCTGATCGCCGCGGCCGGTGCGGCGCCGACGGTGGTCTGGCAGGCCGCGCACGGCTGGCCGCAGCTGGAGATGAACGCCGCGATCAGCGCGGAGGTCGAGCAGGTCTACGGCGGGCGCCTGATGTTCCTGCCCGGGATGCTGGCCGGAGCCGGGATCGTCGTGGGCGCGGTCCTGCTGGTGTACGGGGTGTGGCGGCTGCTGCGGTCGCCGGAGCTGCGCGCGTACCGGTTCCTCGGGGCGGCCACGGCCGGGCTCACCGCGGTGTTCCTGGCGACGGGCGGGCGGTCCTACTACGTGGCCGGGATGTTCGCGGTGTGCTGGGCGGCCGCCGCCGTGAGCCTGGAAGCCGGGGCGGCCGCGCGGTGGTGGCGCTGGGTCGCGACCTGGCCGGTGTACGCGGTCAGCGCGCTGATCGTGGTGCCGTTCGCGCTGCCCGTGGTCCCGGTGTCCTGGGTGGGCAGGGCGCCCGCGCCGGGGTTCGCCACCGCGGAGATCGGCTGGCCCGACGTCGCGGCGTCGGTGGCGCGCGCCTACCGGCAGGTGCCCGACCCCGCCCGCACCGCGATCGTCACCGGCTTCTACTGGCACGCCGCCGCGCTGGACCGCTTCGGCCGTCCGCTCGGGCTGCCCGAGCCCTACAGCGGCAGCCGCGGCTACTGGGACCTGGGCACGCCGCCGGCGGGCGCGCGGGACGTGCTGTTCGTCGGCGACGACCCGGCGGTGCTGACCGGGCACTTCGCCGCGATCACACCGGCCGGGCGGATCGACGACGGCCCGGGCTTCGGCCAGGGCACCGCGCTGTGGCTGGCCACCGGCCGGGCCGGACCGTGGTCCGCGGTGTGGCCGCGGATGCGGGATCTGGGTGTGGGGACCGGATAATGCCCGGTGTGAACCGCCGCTCCTGGACACAGTCCCTCGACTTCGCCGAGGGCCCCGGCGGGCCGCTGTCGGAGACGTGGAGCCGGCTGGTCGACCACTACCTGCCGTACCTGCTGCTGGGACTGGCGACCCTGCTCGTCCACCGCGCCGACACCCTGCCGCTGGCCGGGGCGGCGCTGGCGTGGTTGCTGCTGACCGGCCCCGCGATGCCCCGGCGGTGGCGGTCGCACGGGATCACCCTGGCGGTCTCGTTCGCCGGGACGCTGACGCTGGCGTCCCTGCTGATGTTCCGGGACGTGCTGTTCCTGGTCTTCATGCTCACCTGCTTCTTCGGCGCGCTGCGGCTCAAGCCCGCGCCGCTGGGCGTGCTGGCGCTGGCCACGACATCCCTGCTGATCAACACGATCGGCGCGGGCGGGCCGGGCAAGGCGCTGAGCACCGAGCCGGTGCTGTGGGTGACCATCGTGACCGTGCAGACCGGGGCGATCTGCTTCGGCACCATCATCTCGCGCAAGGTCAGCGAGCAGAACGAGGCGCGGCGCGCGGCGCTGGAACAACTGGAGGCGGCGCAGGCGGAGAACGCGGGCCTGCACCGGCAGCTGCTCGCCCAGGCTCGCGAGGCCGGGGTGATGGAGGAGCGGCAACGGCTCAGCCTGGAGATCCACGACACCCTCGCGCAGGGCTTCACCGGGATCATCACCCAGCTCGAGGCCGCCGAACAGGACCCCGGCGAGTGGCGGCGGCGGGTGGCCACGGCCACCGCGCTGGCGCGGGAGAACCTCGCCGAAGCGCGGCGGTCGGTGCACGCGCTGCGGCCCGGCCCGCTCGACGAGGCGCGGCTGCCGGACGCGCTGAAGGCGGTGGCGGAGCGGTGGGCGCAGCGGTCGGAGGTGGCGATCGAGTTCACCGCGACCGGCACCGCCCGCCCGATGCACCCGGAGATCGAGGCCACGCTGCTGCGCGTCGCACAGGAGGCACTGTCCAATGTGGCCAAGCACGCCGGCGCGCGGCGCGTCGGCCTCACGTTGTCCTACATGGAGGATCAGGTGACGCTCGACGTGCGGGACGACGGGTCCGGGTTCGACCCGGCGCGGCGCGGCGACGGGTTCGGACTGCCCGGGATGCTGCAGCGGGTGCAGCGGCTCGCGGGCACGCTCGCGGTGGAGTCGGAACCCGGCGCCGGCACGGCCATCTCGGCCAGCCTGCCCGCGATCGGAGCCGCATGATCACGCTGGTGCTCGCCGACGACCACCCGGTGGTGCGGGACGGGCTGCGCGGGATCTTCACCGCCGAGCACGGGTTCGAGGTGCTCGGCGAGGCCGCGGACGGCGCGGAGGCGGTGGCGCTCGCCGAACGCGTGCGGCCCGACGTCGTGCTGATGGACCTGCGGATGCCGGGCACCGACGGGGTGCACGCGATCGGCGAGCTGGCGCGCCGCGGCAACCCGGCGCGGGTGCTCGTGCTGACCACCTACGACACCGACTCGGACGTGCTGCCCGCGATCGAAGCCGGCGCGACGGGCTACCTGCTCAAGGACGCTCCGCGGGAGGAGCTGTTCCGGGCGGTGCGGGCGGCGGCGCGGGGCGAGGCGGTGCTCTCCCCCGCCGTGGCGACCCGGCTGATGGGGCAGGTGCGCGCGCCCGCCCGGGAGGAGCTGAGCCAGCGCGAGATCGAGGTGCTGACCCTCGTCGCGCGCGGCGGCACGAACAAGGACGCGGCCGCGAAGCTGTTCATCAGCGAGGCGACGGTGAAGACGCACCTGCTGCACGCCTACGCCAAGCTCGGCGTGAAGGACCGGGCCGCCGCGGTGGCGCTCGCGCTGCGCCGGGGGCTCATCGAACTGGATTAGGTTCAGACGGCCGCGCGGTGGACGACGATGTCGCCGAGCCGGGTGCGGGCGTGCAGGCTGACCTGGTCGTCGAAGCCGGCCGAGTTCTCCCGCGCGGGCAGGGAGTTGCGCACGGTTCCCTTGGTGCTGCGGGCGTCCACCGAGACGGCGGTGCGGTCGCCGATGCCGACCTCGATGCCCCCGGAGGCGTTCGCCAGCTCCGCGACGCCGCGGGCCAGCCGCCCGATCCGGATCGGGCAGTCGCCCGCCTTGGCGACGACGCCGCCGTCGGCCCGGTCGATGTGGAAGCTCCCCTTGGCGCTGCCGAGGTCGACGCCGGACTTCGCGTGGCCGATCCAGACCGTGCCGGTCGAGCCCTGGTACCGGACGGCGCCCCCGGCCTCGCCGATCCGCAGCGCGGCGGCGCCGCCGTCGACGTCGGCCGGGCCTGCGATCCGGGTGATGGCGACCGAACCGGCGGCGAGGTTCCCGCGCAGCGCGGCGATGTGGTCGAGCTGGACGTGGCCCGAGCCCAGGTTCAGTTCGCAGTCGCCGAACCGGCCGTCGGCGCGCACGTCGGTCCACGTGCTGTGCAGGACCAGGCGGGACCCGGCGGGCAGCTCGATGGTGACGACGACCGAACCGTCCCGGTGGCCCGGCTTCCTGGTCTTGACCGACAGGTGGCCGTCGGCGAAGGCGACCTCGGTGCGCTGGGCGACTTTCACGTGGGACTGGTTCGCGTGGTCGACGGGCTCGACCCGCACGACGGTGTCCGGGCGCTCGCTCGCGGCGATGCGGACCCGGGCGCCCGCGGTCATCAGGCCGGCGGTGATGGGCTCGGGGGTGGCGAAAGTGATCATCGGAGGGACTCCTTCTTCGGGGGGCGTGTGATCACCTTCGCCGCCGCGGCTGACACCGGGCTGTCACGACCCTGACACCCCGTTTTTGTCGTACCCCCCGCCTAGCCTCGGGCGCATGGCGTTGTCAGTGGAAGAACGCGAACGGTTCCTGGCCGAGCCGCACATCGGCGCGCTGTCGGTCGTGGAGGCGCCCGACAGCGCGCCGTTGACGGTCCCGATCTGGTACCGGTACACGCCGGGCGGTGAGCTGTGGGTCCGCACGCCGCCGGGTTCGCGGAAGGCGCGGGCGATCGAGGCCGCGGGGCGGTTCAGCCTGATGGTGCAGCGGACCGAGCCGACGGTGCGGTACGTGTCGGTGGCCGGCCCGGTGACGGCGATCGAGGCGGACACCCCGGAGCGGGCGCGGGAGATGGCGGGACAGTACCTGCCGGCGGGCCAGGTGGAGGAGTTCGTCGCCTACGAACGGACGCGGCTGGGCGAGCACGTGGTGATCAGGATGCGGCCGGAGCGGTGGTTCTCGGCGGATCTGGGGTCTGCTGGGTAGGGGTGGTGTTGGGGGCGGGGGCGCGAGGCGAGCCGGGCCGAGGGCGGAGGAACCCGGCCGCCGTTGGGGCGGCGCAGGGCAAGCCAGCCGACGCGGAGTATCTGGAGGCCAGGCGGGCCGCCGGCGAGGCGGGCCGAGCCGGGGCGAGCCAGGCCGCCGTTGCGGCGGCGCGGGCGCGGGGGCGCGCCGACCGTCACGGAGCAGTGGAGGGCCGCCGCGGGGCGGCGCGGCTGGGAGTCATCAGCCGGCCGGGCCGGCCCGTGCTGGGCTGGCCCGCCTCCGCCGGTCCGGTGCGGTGAATCAGCGGGGATCCCGCCGCCGAGCTCAGCGCGGGCGCTTCAGGCAGACCAGGCGCGCGTCAGGTGGACCAGCCCGTGCGCTCAGCCCACTCCTCGGCTCGCTGGAAGCCCTCGTTGACCCAGCTCTGCTTGGCCTCGGCGTAGGCGTCCACGCTCGCGTCGCTCGCGTGCGCCTTTGCCAGCGCTGCCTTCACCTCGGCGTACGCGTCGCGCTCGTCCGGGTTCGCCCGCAGCCACGCGGCGAACAACAGCGCCAGCCGCCAGGCCGGGGTGGCCGTGCTGCGCACGTGCACGTTGACCGGCCGCGCCGGGTCGGCGCCGTAGTGGAACCGCTTCTCCCAGCGCTCGCCGCCGCCCTGGGGGTCGTCCCACCACTCGCCTTCGGCGCGCAGGAAACCGGCGTCGGACAGGACGTCGGCGAACTCGTCGGCCTGCGCGAGCGTCGAGACGGTCACCTGCAGGTCCAGCACGTCCTTCGCGGGCAGCCCGGGCACTGACGTGGACCCGATGTGGTCCACCCGCAACGCGCGCCCCGCGGTCAGCAGCCGCAACCGGGCCAGCGCCCGGGCGGCCTGCGCCGGCCACGTCCCGTCGTAGGGCACCACCTTCGGCGGCATCGGCGGGCGCGGGCGGCGCAACCGGACGTTCTCCTCGAACGGCACCAGCCGCTCGCGCCACAACCGGTCCACCTCGGACAGCACGTCCTCCGCCGCGCCCGAGTTGTCCAGCCACACGTCGGCCACCGCGCGCCGCTGCTCGTCGCTGGCCTGCGCCTTGATCCGGGCGCGGGCGTCCGCCTCGGACATCCCGCGCAGCTCGGTCAGCCGCCGCACCCGCGTCTCCTCGGGGGCGTCCACGATCACCACGAGGTGGTAGTTCGGCGCGTACCCGCCCTCGACCAGCAGCGGCACGTCGTGCAGCACGATCCCGTCCGGCGGCACCTCGGCCATCCGCTCGGCGGTGCGGGCCCCGATCAGGGGGTGCAGGATCCCGTTCAGCCGACGGCGCGAGTCCTCGTCCGCGAACGCCTTCGCCGCCAGCGCGGGGCGGTTCAGCCGGCCGTCCGCGCCCAGGACGTCCGCGCCGAAGGCCTCCACGACCTTCGCCAGCCCCTCGGTGCCCGGTTCCACGACCTCGCGGGCGATCGCGTCGGCGTCCACGTGCACGGCGCCGTGCTCCACGAGTCGCGCCGCGACAGTCGACTTCCCCGCACCGATCCCACCGGACAACCCCACCCGCAGCATGGTTCGCATTAGACCAGACGCCACGATCGGGTGTTCTTTACTCCCTGATCGGTCTGTGACCGGAACGAGATCGGTGACACGCCGCCGCGCTACTACGCTTCGGGCCTCTCGTTGCGTACGGTGCGCGGCGGGAAAGGTCGCCCGCACGGAGGAACGATGACGCAGAGCAAGCACACCGGAAGGCACCGGCTCGGCACGCCGGGTCTGGTGCACTGCGTCATGCATCGCCCCGTGGCGCTGGCGCTGGAGGAGTACCGGCGCACCTGGCTGACCGCGCTGCTGATCCCCGCCAAGCACAGCCTCGCCGGCCTGAAGCGCCGGGCACGCGCCGCCGCGCTCGAGCGTGCCTGGGCGCCGGCCACCACCTGAGCACGGACACCACACAGCCCCCGCCCGGCCGGACGGGGGCTGCGGGTCGTGCCGGTCAGCCGGTGACGAGCGTGAGCCCGTAGGCGGACAGGATCTCGTTGACGGGCTGGAAGTAGGTCGTCCCGCCGCTGCTGCAGTTGCCGGACCCGCCGGAGGTCACGCCCTGCGCCTGGCTGCCGCTGACCCACGAACCGCCCGAGTCGCCCGGCTCCGCGCACGCGGTGGTCCTGGTCAGGCCGGAGACGGAACCCTCGGCGTAGTTGACGGTCTGGTTGGTGGCCTGGATGGTGCCGCAATGCCAGCCGGTCGTGGAACCGGAGCGGCACACCGACGAGCCGACCGGGGCCGCGGTGTGCCCGGTGACCGTCACGTTCCCGTTGCCGTAACCGTCCACGACGGGCGTGGGCGTCCAGGACGAGGTGGTGCGGACGTAGCTGTAGTCGTTGCCGGGGAACGAAGAACCCTGGAACGTGCCCATCGCCGAGCCGTCCGGCGCGCTCACCGAGTCGCCCGCGCCGCCGCAGTGGCCTGCCGACACGAACCCGCCCCGCACCGAGAATCCGATGGAGCAGCGGGCGGATCCGTTGATGTAGTAGGCGTCGCCGCCGACGATGTTCCCGGCGAACAGCCGCGGCACGTCGGTGGTCTCCTCGACCTGGACGGGACCGGCGGCGCGGGCCCGGTCGAGGAAGCCCTGCACCTCGGCGCCCTGCGCGCCGCGCACGACGGTCACCACCACGCGGTTGGCCCGCTCGTCGACGTACCAGCCGGTGACCTCGCGCGGGGCCGTGAGGGTGTCGAGGCTCGCCTTGGCCGCGTCCAGCGCCGATTCGGTGTGGGCGACCAGCGCGGTGTCGGCGCCGGTGGCCTCGACGGCGTCCGCGCGGGCGGCGTCGGTGATGCCGACGACCAGCTTGCCGGACGTGGCGTCGTACCAGGCGCCGCCGAACGCGGGACCGGCCGCGGCCTCGGCGGCGGGGGCGACGTTCGCGGCCGCGGCCTCCTGGGCGAGGCGGGCGCCGGCCTGCTCGGCGGTGAGCCCGAGGTCCCGCTGCACCGCGTCGAGGAGCGGCGAGGCGGGCACGGCTCCGGCGGAGTTCACCGTGGCGGCGAGAACCGAGCCGACGGCCAGCGCGGTGAGGCCGATCGTCCGGACGAGGGGTGGTCGCTTCATGGGTGCCTTCCTTCGCTGCCGATGGGGACACGCGCAGTCTGCTGCGGGTCACGACAACTTCACACCCGCCGGAAGTAGGGTTGGAGAATGTCTCACCCGGCCGGCCCCGTCCGTCCGGACTATTCGGAGTAGCGCTTCGCGAGGTCGCGCAGCCCGCGCGCGGCGCGTTCCGCGTCCGCCGCGGACACCGGCGCGCCCGGTGCCCGGCCGAGGAGTTCGACCTGGTCGGCGAGCCGCAGGTGCTCCCGCCGGGCGTGCTCGCGGCAGGCCAGGCAGGTGACGCTTTCCGGGCGTGTGGAGGTCATCGCGTAAGGCACGCGGGCGCCGCACCCGGTGGTGACTTCCACCGGCGCGTCCGCGACGAGGCCGAACGTCGACGCGACCAGGCCGCGGACCGCGGAACCGGCGTGCGCGACGCCCCGCTCGACGTGGATGTGCGGGTCGCCCGTCACCTCAGTTCACGCAGCCCGACAGATCCGTGCTGGCGGTTTCCGGCGCGAGCGTGGACGGGGTGGTCGTGGTGGCGCCTGCCGTTTCCGCGGCCTGCTTCGCCGCGGTCGTCGGCGTCGTGGAGGTGCTGCCGTCCCGCGTGGCGGACGCCGGCCCGCCCAGCAGGGCGGTGATGAAGTCGCGCACCTGCACCGGGTCGACCTTCACCGCGTCGCCGTCGTAGGGGGTCTGCAGGCTCAGACTCTGCACCGGGATGGTGGCGAACGTGATCGACCCCGAGGTCAGGTTGTGCATCTGCTCGGCGAAGGTCAGCACGTCCCAGCCCTGGTCGATGACCACCGACTGCTGCACCGCGCCGATCAGCCCGGACAGCTTGACCGGGTTGGTGAGCGTCCCGGCGCCGAGCACCACCTGGGCCATCCCGGACAGGAACGCCTGCTGGCGCGCGATGCGGTCCAGGTCGCCGCTGGGGAGCCCGTGCCGCTGCCGGACGAACGCCAGCGCCTGCGCCCCGGACAGGGTCTGCTCCCCCGCCGGGAAGTTCGCCCCCGAGTAGCTGTCGTGCACCGCCTGCTTCAGGCACACCGGCACGCCGCCGACGGCGTTGCTCAGCGTGTAGAACCCGGCCAGGTTGACCGCCGCGTAGTGGTTGATCGTCAGTCCGGTGAAGTCCTCGACCGTTTCGATCGCGGTCCTGGCGCCGGCCGCCGACGCCGCGCGCTCCAGCGCCGCTCCGGTCAGGCCCTGCTCGCGCAACGTGTCCAGCGCCGCCTGCTTGCCGTAGGTGTACGCGGAGTTGATCTTGTGCTTGCCGTAGCCGCCCGCGATCTGGACGTAGGAGTCGCGCGGGATCGAGATCGCCGACGCGGAACCGCCGCCCGCCGGGATGTGCACCACGATCATCGTGTCGGTGGTGTCGCCGCCGTCCGATGCGTCCCCGGCGTGCAGCTGGTCGAGCACCTCCTGCGGCAGCGGGTTGCCCTGCACGTCGGTGCGCGAGTCGAGGCCGACCAGCAGGATGTTCTGGTCCACCGACAGGCTCGCCCGCCCGGCCGGGACCTGCGCGGACGGCGCGATCACGTCGGCGGTGGCCAGCCCGGTGTCCAGGCGGGACAGCTGGGTCCAGGCGAACCCGGTGCCGCCGAGCACGAGCAGCGACGCCAGCCCGACGGCCGTGTACGCGACCGGGCGCCAGCGGTGACCGCGCGCGGGCGCGGCAGTCACTCCCCGTTTGCGCAGCACCCCGGTTCCCCCTCGAAGATCACTCGATCCAGCTAACACCAGGATCCACGAGAAATCTGACAGTTTGCTGTGAAATCCGGGCCGCGGACGGTGAACTTCTTGTCACGCGAAGAACCGCCCCGGGGAGCGGGGCGGTTCTCCGTGTTCGGTTGGAGTGAGCGCGGCGGGGTGCCGGAGTTCGCGGGCAGGCTGGGCACGACCCGCCGCGCTCGACCGGCCGGCACGCGAGGGGGAGGGCGGCGCCGGACGGCTGGACTTGTGGACCGGACCGGGGTCAGGAAGCCGTCGAGGTGGTCCCGGCCGAGCGGGCGAGCGCCCAGGACGGTGGACCGCACTGCGGCCGCCACGTGCCCAGGTGTACCCACTGCCGTCCCCAGCTGTACCCGGCGAGCACCACCTGGCGGTGGCACCGCGAGCAGGGCTGCGGCGGCGAATCGACCTTCATGACCACCCCTCCGGTGTTCTCGGCTCCGGTCGCGAATACCAGAGTGCCTGGGCAGCGGGGCCGGGGAACCGGGAGTCCTACGCATCTGGGTACGTAGAACGGGCTACGTATCGTCCTCCGGTGCGGCGCGCTGCTCGGCCAGCCACGCGGCGATCTGCGCGCGCGAGGTGAAGCCGAGCTTGGTCAGGATGTTCTCCACGTGGGTCTCCGCGGTGCGCTGCGCGATGACCAGCCTGCCCGCGATCTGCTTGTTGCTCAGGCCGTCGGCGACCAGCTCGGCGATCTCGCGCTCGCGCCGGGTCAGCCCGCCCGGGCTGCTCTGCCTGCTCCGGCGCGGCGCGCGCGGCCCGCCCGGCTTCTCCGCCAGCGCGTACGCGATCGCCTCGTCGACGTCGAACCCCCTGGTCGCGGCGAACGCGCGGGTGTAGCCGTCGTCGCCGAGCGCCTCGCGGGCCCGCGCTTCGCACTCCTCGTCGAACTGCCGGTACGGACCGGTCTCGGCGACGCCGGCGCCGCTGATCCGCCACACCGCGCTGGACGCGCCGAGCAACCCGGCCGCGCGCTCGTGCTCCCCCGCCGCGCCCGCGCACCAGGCCAGCGCGGTCAGCGTGAAGGCCAGCTGGGTGCGGTCGGGCTGCCGCATCGCGATGGCCTCGAGCAGCAGGGCCGAGGCGCGGCGGTGGTCGCCCCGCCGCCAGGTGTTGATCGCCACCGCCCACAGCGCGTACGCCCGGGACCAGTCGGCCTGGTGTTCCTCGCACTGCGCGAGCGCCGCCTCGGCCACCGCGAGGCCCTCGGGGTCGTCGAGGAAGAACAGCGCCGCGGCCA
Source organism: Amycolatopsis tucumanensis (assembly GCF_021654135.1). Lineage (GTDB taxonomy): Bacteria > Actinomycetota > Actinomycetes > Mycobacteriales > Pseudonocardiaceae > Amycolatopsis_E > Amycolatopsis_E tucumanensis. Next base: position 17,815 of record NZ_JAKGSD010000054.1, read on the forward strand.
GCAGGATCCGCGTGTTGCACGCCTGCATCTCGTCGCCGGTGCACAGGAACCCGTCCAGGGCCTGCTCCATCAGCTCGCGGCCGCGGTCGAGCCTGCCCAGGAACATCGAGCCCATGCCGGCGCACTGGGCCCAGCCGGCACGCAGGTTGTCGTCGTCCAGCGCCTCGGCCAGCTCACGCAGCTCGGCGAGCATCGCGCGGGCCGGTTCCTCGTCGCCGATCTGCGCCGCCACGAACGCGGCGCCCTGCAGGGCACGGGCGTGGGCCGGGGTGTCGCGGGCGACCTCCTGGGCCAGCGACGCCCGCAGCCAGCGGTAGCCCTCGCGGACGTAGCCGCCGGCGAACCAGTAGTCCCACAGCGGCCCGGTGATCTCGGCCGCGCGGCAGGCCCCCTCCGGGCCGCCGGCGAGGCAGTGCTCCAGCGCGACGCGGATGTTGGGCTGCTCGCGCCGCATCCGGCCGACCCAGTCCAGCTGGTGCGGGCCGAAGCTCTCCGCGCGGTAGCGGCGGGCCAGGCGGGCGCAGTGCTCGACCTGGCGGCCCCGCACGGCGTTCGAGCGGCCGGAGCGCACGAGCTGGACGTGCCCGTACTCGCGGACGGTCTCCAGCATCCCGTACCACGCCGCCCGCCCGAAGGTGCCGTCCCGGCGGACCAGGATGGACTTGTCCACCATGGCGGCGATCAGGTCGAGCACCTCGTCCTGGCCGATCCCGACCGCGGCGCACACCGCCTCGGCGGCCTCCAGGTCGAACCCGCCGGCGAACACCGACACCGCCGACCACACGGCCTGCTCGGCGCGGCTGCACAGGTCGTAGCTCCACGCGATCGCCGCCTCCAGCGTCTGCTGGCGGTCCGGCGCGGTGCGGCTGCCGTCGGTGAGCAGCCGGAACCGGTCGTCCAGGCGCTGCAGCAGCTGGTCGACCGAGAGCACGCGCAGCCGGACCGCGGCCAGTTCCAGCGCGAGCGGGATGCCGTCCAGGCGGCGGCAGATGCGGACGACGGTGTCGCGGTTGGACGCGTCGACGGTGAACCCGGGCACCACCGCGGCGGCCCGCTCGGCGAACAACGTCACCGCCTCGACCGCGGGCTCCCCTTCCGAGGGCACCGGCAGCGGCGGCACGACGAGGACCTGTTCGCCGTCGGCGCGCAGCAGCTGACGGCTGGTGGCCAGGACCCGCACCGACGCGGTGGCCGACAGCAGCTTGGCGACCAGCACCGCGCACGCGTCCAGCACGTGCTCGCAGTTGTCCAGCACCAGCAGCACGCGCTGGTCCTCGAGGTACTCGGCGAGCCCGCCCACCTGGGCGCCGGCCTCGTCGGTCAGGCCGAGCGTGGTGGCGATCGTGTGGGCCAGCAGGGCGGGATCACGCAGCTCGGCCAGCGGCACGAACCACACGCCGTCGGGGAAGGCCCGGCGCACGTCGGCGGCCGCGCGCAGGGCCAGCCGGGTCTTGCCGACGCCGCCGACCCCGGTCAGCGTGACCAGCCTGGCCGAGGCCAGGAGGCGGCGGGTTTCGGCGAGCTCGCGGCGCCGCCCGACGAAGCTGGTGAGCTCGCTGGGCAGGTTGCCGGCGCCGCGCGAGACGTCGGGCATGCCACGATTCTAGGCCGGGTCCGCTGCTGATCAGGCGGTTCGACGGCGGCTCTGCCGCCGCAGCAGGGCCACCAGGTGCGCGTTGACCAGCTCCGGGTGCTCCAGCGGGAAGGCGTGCCCGGCGTCGGGCAGGACCACCAGGTCCGCGCCGGGCACCGCGCGCGCGATCGCCTCGCTGTTCTCCGGCGGCGTGACCACGTCGTGCGAGCCGGCCAGGACGAGGCAGTCGACCCGGTTCAGCGCGGCCAGCGCGGCGGTCTTGTCGTGCACCCGGAACTGCGGGAAGAAGTCGGCCAGCACGTCCAGCGGCGTCTGCCCGATCTGCTCGACCAGGAACTCGGCGACGTGCGGCGGGACGTCGGAGGCGAACGCGTGCCGGGGCACGACCGCGCCGGTCAGCTCGCGCACCGGGCCGGCCAGGACGCTGGCCCGCTGCAGCAGCGCCAGCGCCCACGGGGTGACCCAGTGCAGCGCGCGCATGCCGTGGCGGGGCAGGCCGAGATCGCCGAACACCGGCTCCGCGCTGGTGGCGAGCAGCGCGGCGGCGGCGACGCGGGTGCCGAACAGGTCCGGCTCCTGCTCGGCCAGCGCCATGATCGTCATGCCGCCCATCGAGTGCCCGGCGAGGACCACCGGCCCGGAGGGCGTGGTCTGGTCGAGCACCGCGCGCAGGTCGCGGCCGAGCTGGTCGACGGTCGCGTGCGCGGCCGCGCCGCGCTGGGAGCGGCCGTGCCCGCGCTGGTCCCAGGTCACGACGCGGGCGTGGCGAGCGAGCTCGGGGATCTGGAAGCACCAGCTGGCGCCGGACAGGGCGTAGCCGTGGCACAGCACGACGGTCACCGGCGCGTTCGGGTCGCCGAAGACCTCGGCGTGCAGTTCGACGCCGTCGTCGGCGGTGACGGTCCGGGACCGGCCGCGGCCGCTGGTGACCGGGGTGGCCGGCCCGGTGCGGGACGTCGGGCCGATCAGGCCGCCGGTCGCGGCGCGCAGCGCGGTCCTGGTCAGCACGAGCCCGGCCGCCAGGCCCAGCTCCACCGCCTTGACCGCTCGCATCGTCACTCCTCCGGGTGCGCAAACCACGACAGAGTGACCCTCCCTGGTCGCGCCCAAACCCGGGCACCGGGAAAGTACGTATTCCGGTACGGAGTCCTCAGCAGCCGGAATAGCGGTGGGCGGGCAGGCCGCGGACGCCGGGCCGGAGGCGGAACAGGGCCCCGGCTTCGGGCTGCGTGCCCTCCTCGACGCCCTGTCGCGACGTGGTGACGTACAGCTCGGCCAGGTCCGGCCCGCCGAACGCGCACGCGGTGACCTGCGTGACCGGGAACTCGGCGCGCGCGACCTGCTCGCCGGCCGGGGTGTAGCAGTGCACGGCGCCGCCGCCCCACAGCGCGACCCAGATGTTGCCCTCCGCGTCGACGGTGAGGCCGTCCGGCGAGCCGATCCCGTCCGGGATCGTCACCACGGGGCGGCGGTGGGTGAGCCCGGCCGCGGCGGTGTAGTCGAAGGCGTCGATCCGGCCGGTGGGCGTGTCGACGTAGTAGGCCGTGCCGCCGTCCGGGCTCCAGGCGAGGCCGTTGGAGATCGTGACGCCGGTGAGCACCGTGGTGACGGCGCCGTCCGGGTCGAGCCGGTACAGGGCGCCCGCGCCCGGGGTCTCGTCGTAGGCCATCGAGCCGCAGTAGAACCGGCCGTCCGGATCGCACCCGCCGTCGTTCATCCGCACCCCGGCACCGGTCCACACCTCCCCCAGCGGCCGCACCTCGGTGAGCGCGGCGTCGGCGAGGGCGAACCCGCGCTCCAGCGCCAGCACGACCCCGCCGGCGGCGCCCGGCCGCAGCGCCGCCGCGACCGAGCCGACGTGGTGGCGGCGGACCTCGTCGCCGTCGAGTTCGAGCACGTCCCCGGCGAGCATGTCCACCCAGCGCACGCCCGGCCACTCCGGCGCCCACACCGGGCCTTCACCGTGCGCGGCAACCGGTTCCGTCACCTGGTCCACTGTGGACACCACGTCAGTCCCCCTCGGTCGTCATCCGCCGCACCGCGTCGGTGGTGGTCTCGATCAGCTTCCGCATCGCCCGCGCGGCCGCGGCCGGGCGGCGGGCGCGGACCGCCACGAGCACCGCCTGGTGCAGCGGCAGCGTCGCGGCCACCCCGCCGGGCGCGTGCGAGCTGGCCGCCAGGCCGTGGTGCAGGCTCGCCTCCAGCAGCCGGCCCAGCTGCTCGACGAGCTGGTTGCCGCTCGCGCGCAGCAGGGTCAGGTGGAAGGCCAGATCGGCCTCGACGAACGCGGCCGAGTCGGCGTCGACCCGGCCCGCCTCCTCCGCCATCCGGGCGCAAGCACTTTCCAGCACGGCGAGCTGCTCGTCCGTCGCGCGCTCGGCGGCCAGCTGCGCGGCGCCGGGCTCGACCATCAGCCGCAGCTCGAGCAGGTCGCGCAGGAAGGCCGCGTCGGAGAGCTGGCCGTGCCAGCTGATCACCTCGCGGTCCATCAGGTTCCACTGCTCGCGCGGCAGCACCCGGGTGCCGAGGCGGGGCCGCGGCTCGACCAGCCCCTTGGCGGCCAGCGCCTTGACCGCCTCGCGCACGCCGCCGCGGCTGACGTTCAGCTGGGCCGCCAGGTCGGCCTCGTTGGGCAGCTGGCTACCGTGGGCGAGCTCGCCGGACACGATGCGCCGCCCCAGCCACTCCACGACCTGGCCGTGGAGGGTGCGGTGCCGCCCGAGCGGCCCGCTCTGACTCCTGCTCACGGAGTAATCCTCAAATCATTGATCCATAAAGTCAATGTGCCCATCACACGACAGGGGTTGACTGTATCGACGAATCATCCAATCATTCATGCAGGTTCTTGGTTCGATATCCCAGCTCCCCGACGACGTGGATGGGTGGTCCCCCATGACCGACGACCAGATCAGCCTCACCTCCCGGCGGAGCGCCCTGAAGTACCTGGGGGCTGGCGGCGGAGCCGTGGCCGCCTCGGCCCTGCTGGCCGCCTGCCAAGGCGTTCGCGACAGCCCGGAATCGGGCGGTGGCGGCGCGTTCCCGGACACCCCGGACTGGCGCTTCGTCTTCGTCAACCATGTCACGACCAACTCGTTCTTCGTGCCGACCCGGACCGGGATGGCCGACGCGGCCCGGCTGGTCGGCATTCCCGAGCCACAGTGGACCGGCTCCGCCGACGGCAACGTGTCCGAGATGGCCAACGCGTTCTCCACGGCGATCAACGGCGGGGTCGACGGCATCGCGATCGCGCTGACCGACGACAACGCGTTCGTCGAGCCCACCAAGCGCGCCTTCGAGCGCGGCATCCCGGTGATCGCCTACAACGCGACCGCCGCGGGCAACCACCCGCTGACCTACGTCGGGCAGGACCTCTACCAGTCCGGTTTCCTGATGGGACAACGGATCGCGCGGGACATCACGTCCGGGCTGATCCTGGTCGGCATCTCCCAGCCCGGCGGCAACAACGTGCAGCCGCGGCTGGACGGCATCACCGACGCGCTGCGGCAGGCCGCCCCGGGCGTGACCGTGCTGCCGATCAACACCGGCGCGGAGCAGGCCGCCGAGCTCAACGCCATCACCGCCGCCTACGACGGGCACCGGGACGCGAAGGGCGTGTACGCGGTCGACGCGGGCAGCACGGCTTCGATCGCGCAGCTGTTCACCAGCCGCGGCCTGCAGGGGCAGGTGCGGGCCGGCGGGTACGACACGCTGACCGACACCCTGCGGGGCGTCCAGTCCGGCGCGCTGGACTTCACCATCGACCAGTCGGCGTACCTGCAGGGCTTCCTGTCCGTGCTCTACCTCTACCTCTACCGCGTGTCGGGCACGCTGGTCACGCCACCGTTCACCGACACCGGGCTCACGTTCGTCACCAGGGACAACGTCGGGCCGTACCTGACCGCGGACAGCAAGTTCGAGGGCGGCGCCAAGGCCGATCTGGTGCCGATGCCGTCCTCCATCCCGCTGCCGCCCGCGACCGGGCAGGCGCGATGACGAAAGCGCTTCCCGACCAGCGCCCGGCCGCGGCCCGCGCGCGTGGCGGCGCCGGGTTCCTGCCCGGCCTGATCCGGGTCAAGGAGCTGAGCATCCTGCTGGTGACGATCGCCGCGGCGATCTACTTCGCCCTCACCAGCGGGCCCGGGTTCACCACGACGGACAACTACCACACCATCGCCCAGTACGTGGCGCCGTGGGCGATCGTCGCCGCGGGCGAGGTGATGGTGCTGATCTGCGGGCAGATCGACCTCTCCGCCGGGTTCGTGTTCACGCTGTCGCCGTTCGTGCTGGTGCTGTTCCACAACAACGGTTTCCCGCTGCTGCTCGCCGTCATCGGGGCGATCGTGGTCAGCGGAGCCATCGGGATGGTGAACGGGCTGATCCACACGGTGTTCGGCCTGTCCTCGTTCATCACCACCCTCGGCATGGCGTTCCTGTTGTGGGGCCTGTCGCTGGTCATCTCCGGCGGCTCCCCGGTGAGCGCGCCCGCGGACGGCTGGGTGATGGACGTCTTCGGCGCGTGGGGCTGGTCGGAGTTCGTGTGGGCGGTCGTGGTCGTGGTGGTCATGCAGGTGGTGCTGTCCACGACCCGGTTCGGCATCGCCACGCAGGCCACCGGCGGCAACCCGGTCGGGGCGGCCGAGGCCGGCATCCGCACGAACCGGATCAAGGTGGTCAACTTCGCGATCGTCGGCGCGCTGGCCGGGCTGGCCGGGATCCTGCAGGGCACCCGGGTGGGCTCCTACGACCCGACCAACGGCGGGTTCAACGTGATGTTCTACGCCGTGGCGGCGGCGGTGATCGGCGGGACCGCGCTGCTCGGCGGGTCCGGCACGGTGGTCGGGGCGTTCCTCGGCGCGCTGCTGCTCGGGCTCGTCTACGACGGGTTCAACCTGACCGGCATCAGCGCCAACGCGTTCTACCTGGTGCTCGGGGTCGCGATCCTGGTCGCGGCGCTGCTCAACGTGTACGTGTCGGTGATGCGCAAACGGCTCGGATCGAGGGGGCGGCCGTGACCGAGGTGATTCGCGCCGAGCACATCGGCAAGCGGTTCGGGCCGGTGCGGGCGCTGTCGGACGTCAGCCTGCACGTGTCGGCGGGCGAGGTCCTGGGCCTGATCGGCGACAACGGCGCGGGCAAGTCCACGTTGATCAAGATCCTCACCGGCTTCCACCAGCCGGACAGCGGGCGGCTGCTGTTCGAGGGGCAGCCGGTGCAGCTGAAGTCGGTGACGCACGCCCGGTCGCTGGGGATCGAAACGGTCTTCCAGGACCTGGCGATGGTGAACGACCTGCCGGTGTACCTGAACCTGCACCTCAACAAGGAACTGGTGCACCGGCCGCTGCCGTTCCTGAAGCGGCGGGAGATGAAACGGCGCGCGCGGGAGGCGCTCGACGAGATCGGCATCAGCATCCCGTCGGTGACCGCCGAGGTCGGTCAGCTCTCCGGCGGGCAGCGGCAGGCGATCGCGGTCGCCCGCTCGGTGTTCACCCGCAACACCAAGCTGCTGCTGCTCGACGAGCCGCTGGCCGCGATGGGCGCCAAGGAGGGCGGGCTGATCCTGCGGCTGCTCGCCCAGCTCAAACAACGCGGCGACCTCGCGATCATCCTGATCGCGCACAACTACAGCCAGGTCGTGGACGTGTGCGACCGGGTCAACCTGCTCCAGCACGGCGAGATCACGTTCGACAAACCGTCCCGGGACACCTCGGTGGCCGAGCTGCTCGAGCTCGTGCACGCCGAGTACCGGCTCCAGCAGTGACCGAGGAGTGCCCTCATGCGAAGACTCGTTCCGATCGCGTGCGCCACCATCCTTTCCGCGGCGGTAGGGTTGCCCGCCGTGACCTCCTCCGCCGCCCCGCGGCCCACGGCTCCGGCGATCTCGAAGGAAGCGTTCGGCAGCGTGGGCGGCCAGTCCGTCGAGCGGTACACGCTGACCAGCGGCAACGGGATGCGGGTGCGGATCCTGACCTACGGCGGCACCATCCAGACGCTGGAGGCGCCGGACAAGCGCGGGCGCACCGCGAACATCGTGCTCGGGTTCCCCACCCTGGCCGACTACGTGGCGAAGAACAGCCCGGCCGAAGGCGGCGGACCGTACTTCGGCTCGCTGATCGGCCGCTACGCCAACCGGATCGCCGGCGGCCGGTTCACCCTGGACGGGGTCGAGTACCAGGTGCCGGTCAACAACAACGGCAACAGCCTGCACGGCGGCACCGCCGGGTTCGACGACAAGGTGTGGTCCGCCACCGAGGTGCGCGAGCCGGGCAAGGCCGGGCTGCGGCTGAGCCTGGTCAGCCCCGACGGCGACCAGGGCTACCCCGGCACGCTGACCACGACCGTGACGTACACAGTGGACAGCCGCAACCGGCTCACCGTCGACTACCGCGCCACCACCGACAAGCCGACCGTGGTGAACCTGACCAACCACACGTACTGGAACCTGGCGGGCGAGTCCTCCGGCGACATCTACGACCAGACCCTGCGCATCGACGCCGACCGCTACACCCCCACCGACGCGACCCAGATCCCGACCGGTGAGCTGGCCCCGGTGGCAGGCACCCCGTTCGACTTCCGCCGCCCGGTGCCGATCGGCGCGCGCATCGCGGAGAACGACCCGCAGTTGCTGATCGGCCAGGGCTACGACCACAACTGGGCGCTGAACTCCGCCGGCCGTCTGGCGCCGGCGGCCCGTGCCGCGGACCCGGCGAGCGGCCGCGTCCTCACCGTCTACACCACCGAGCCGGGAATCCAGTTCTACTCGGGCAACTTCCTGACCGGCACGCTCGTCGGCACCGGCGGGAAGGCCTACCGGCAGAGCTACGGCTTCGCGCTGGAGACGCAGCACTTCCCGGATTCGCCCAATCAGCCCGGGTTCCCCAGCACCGTGCTGCGGCCCGGAGAGGTGTACCACACCACGACCGTCTTCGCCCTGAGCACCGAGTGAGCCGGATAGGCTCCGGGGCATGGACGCCCGCGAATTCGCCGAAAACTGGGTCAAGGCCTGGAACGCACACGACCTCGACGCGCTGCTGGCGCACTTCACCGAGGACGTGGTGTTCACCTCACCGGTCGCGGCGCAGCTCACCGGAACCGCGGTGATCCGCGGCAAGGACGCACTGCGCGCCTACTGGAGCGAAGGCCTGCGCCGCATCCCGGACCTGCGCTTCGAGGTGGTCGGCGTGTACTCCGGTGTGGACACCGTGGTCATCAACTACCGCAACCAGAAGGGCGGGCTCGTCAGCGAGGTGCTGCACTTCGACGGCCCTCTCGTCCGCGAGGGCCACGGCACCTACCTCGGCGACGACACCAACCCCGCCGGCGCGAAGGACTGAAGAAAGTGTTCGTCGACGGCCTGCGTGGCGGTGCGGGTAGCGGAACCTGAGGCGGTGCAAGCTGCTCAGGTGGCGAGGCGGCTCCGCCGCTCAGGACGACCTATGCGCGCACGGCGACCACCGCGAGCGTGGTGAACGTCTTCGTGAAGGCGCCGCCCAGGTCGTCGATCGCCGCGCCGACCGCGGTCAGGATCTCCCGCTGCGCCGCGGCGGGCAGGCGGGTCAGGCCGCCGGTCGTGGGGAGCAGGTCCAGCCACTCCGCGCGGGTGTAGGTGCGTTCCCAGTCGAACCGCAGGTGCTCCGGTTCGGCGAACGCCCCGGTCCTCCGGAACGTCCCGGCGAACCGCTCGAACCCGGTGCGGTACGCCGCCACCGCGTCGCCGGCAGGTTGCCCGGCGAACGGCGAGTCGGGCACCACCCGCCGGAACACCTCGGCGAACGCCTCCGCCACCGCGGGCGGCGGTTCGAAGACGTGCGCGAACACCGCCAGCGGCCCGCCCGGCCGCAGCACCGCCGCCGCCTTCGCCGCGCCCGCCTCCGGCGCCACCCAGTGCCACGCCTGCCCCGCCACCACGGCGTCGAACTCGCGGCCCGCCGGGTCCCAGTCCTCGAAGGTAGCGACCTCGACCTCGATTCCGCCGCGGCGCGCGAACTCCGCCATCCGCGGATCCGGGTCGACCCCGAGCACGCGGCAGCCCGCCGCCCGGAGCTGCCGGGCCTCGATGCCGGTGCCGCAGCCGACGTCCAGGATCACCGGCCCTGGGCTCGCCGCGACGACGCGCTCGATCAGCGCGTCCGGGTAGGGCGGCCGGGCGCGGTCGTAGCGGCCGGCGTCGATCCCGAACGATTCGGCCATCTCCCTGGCCTGATGTGAAGTGGGCATGCGCCCACCTTAGTGGGCAAGCGCCCACAAGGGCAAGGAGGACAATGGCCGCATGCCAACCGGGGTGCACATCCGCGACGCGCGCCAGCAGTTGTTCGACGCCGCCGAGCGCGTTCTGCTCCGCGACGGCGCGGCCGCGCTGACCAGCCGCGCCGTCACCGCCGAAGCGGGCGTCGCCAAGGGCGTGCTGCACCGGCACTTCGCCGACTTCGACGCCTTCCTCGCCGAGCTCGTCCAGGACCGCGTCCGGCGCATCGGCGACCAGAGCGCGATGCTGCGCGCGTCGGCGGGCACCGGCACCGTCACGGGCAACCTCACCGCGGCCCTGACCGAGCTGTTCGACCCGGTCGCCGTCGGCATCGTCGGTCTGGTGGTCTTCCGCGACGAGCTGCGGGCCCGGCTCGGGCGCGGCATCCCGGTCCTCGCCGACGCGGCGGCCATGCTCGCCGGTTACCTGACCGAGGAACGCGCCCAGGGCCGCATCGCCGCCGACGCCGACGTGGACTCGCTCGCGCTCGCCCTGATCGGCGCCGGCCACCTGCTCTTCGCCGACCGCGCGAACCGCCCCGCGGCCGGCGAGGTCGGCCGGGTCGTGGAGACCGTCGTCGCGGACGTCGTGCAGCGCCGCCTGCTCTGACTCACCGGCTCAGCCGCCGCACGGCGATGCTCGCGCCGAGGACGAGCACCAGCACGGTGAAGGACCACCCGCGCTTCTCCTCGGTCCGCTCCTGTGTGGACACCTGCTCGACCGGTTTCTTCGTGGTCACCGGACGGCGCTTCGTGGTGGACGGTGGCGGCGCCGGGCGCGGCGTCGCGACCGGCCGCGGCGGCGGGCTCGGCGCCGGAGGAGGCGGCGGCGCGGGCACGACCGGAGCCACCGCCGGGGGCGGCGGAGGCGGTGGAGGTGCGGGCGGCGGAGGAGGCGGTGGCACTGGAGGCGCTGGAGGTGGGGGCGGTGGAGGTGGGGGCGGCGGTGGCGCGGGGGCCCGCAGGCACCCGGCACTGTCCGAACCGGACAGCGGCGCCCCGGAGGACACCTCGCTCACCGGCCCGGAGCCGTCCCGCGCGACCCGGAACGTGCGGCTGCGGCCGGCGCTGCGGTTCGCCGTCACGTACAGGGTCTCCCCCGCCAGCACAACCGAGCCGTACGCGGTGGCAGGCGGCAGCACCGGCCCGGACACCGGGTGGGTCCACCCCGACACCGGGTCGATCCGCACGACCCGCCCGCTGAACGGGAACGTGCTCGTCACCCCGTAGAGCTTGCCCCCGGCGAAGTCGAAGTCGTCGATGCCGGAGGTGAACGGCGCCGGCCACAGGTCGACCCCGCGCACCGCCGAGAGGTACCCGTCGCCGCCCGGGTCGATGTCGATCACGTACAGGTCGTCGTCCCGCAGCACGTACCAGCGGTTGCCGAACACCGCGCCCGCGGTGGCCCGGTCAAGCCCGCGGCGGTCGGTCGTCCGCACCGGGCCGAGCCGGGTCAGCTCGCCGTCCCGGCCGACGGCCACCGCCGTGCCGTCGCGGGTCAGGCCGTACACCCGGTCCTGGGCGCGGGCGTAGCCGAGGGCGTTGACCTGCACGCCGAGCGCGGTCCGGTTCTCCACCGCCCCGGAGGGCATCCGCACCAGCTCCACGGTGGACGGTCCGCCCGGTGCCGTGTTGACGACGCGGAGGACCGTGCAGGCGGTGGCGGGCGCCGCCCCGGCCGCGGGCGTGACCGGCAGCAGCGAGGCCGCCAGGACGGCCGCGGCCGCCAGCACCCGGGCCGGCCGCCGTACCCTCACCGCAGCCGCTCGATCGCCTGGCTGAACGCGTCCGGGCCCACCTTCGACCCGCCCGCGAACGGGTTCTGCATCTGGAAGATCGCGAAGAGCAGCAGGGTCGTCGCCGCGGCGAGGGTGGACACGATCACGATGTGGGTCAGTGACTTCGTGCCGCCGAACAGGTTGGGCAGCAGCACGAAGATCACGCTGCCGCCGATCAGCACGAACCACACCACCATGCCGACGTTGTTGTCCCGCACCGCGTTGAGCCGGGCCTGCCGCTCCTTGAACACGTCCAGCAGCGAGTCGGCGACCTCGGTCTTGCGGCTGGTCAGCCAGTCGTCGTCGCCGGGGACGTCGGCGGTGTCGACCACCGCGCGCATCCGGTCGAGCTGGTCCCAGCCCTCCTCGGGCAGCACACCGCCGTCCCGCATGCGCGGCCATTCCCGGTTCACCACCGTGTCCGCGTAGCCCGCGGCCAGCTCGCGGATCTCCGTGCGCGCCGGCTCGGGCAACGCGTCGGCCGCCCACGAGGCGGCGACCAGGCTCTGCGCCTCCTCGTAGGAAGAGTCCCGCACGGTGCTCGCCGCGTCGAACAGCGAGATCAGCACGAACGCGATCACCGCCGCGTGCAGGCCGCCGACGATGGTGAACGCCTGGCCGGCCGCGTCGTTGTTGTCCGGTCTGCCCTCGTCCAGGCCGTAGCGGCGGACCAGGTAGGCGATGAGCGCGCCCAGCCCGACGGCGCCCACCACCCACAGCGAACCGGCCACGTAGACATTCATCGGCTGTGCCTCCCGAACGGGAAAAGGACTTCGGTCCACGCTAGGCGCGTGCGGATCACGGCGGCAAGTTCGATTCGCTCTTTCAGTCCGACGGAATAGAACGGATTATTCGCCGTCACTTGTTCGGAGCAGCAGGCGCGTATTCCGCGAATTTCCCGGCCCTGTTGTCCGGGGGCCAACGCGCGGCCGGACGCGCGGCTGGGCCGACCGGGCGAGTTCCGGTCACCGGACGTCACTCCACCTCGGACTCGGCGCGGTTTTTCCGTTGACAGCCAAGGGTAGGACGTCACTGTTGCCCCGCCCGGACCACGGCGTTCCCAGACTCCGGGAAGTTTCAGCCCGTTCGGAGCAACGAACCGGAAATGCCGGGCGCACACTGCCGAGCGGGTCACACCACCGGGACCGGCCCGGTTGGGCGGCCCGGGTGATCACCGTCCATTCCGGTCTACCGTGAGTCTGCCGGAACCGCCGAACGTGTGCTTTTCCGGAAATCGCCATCACGCCGCGCCACGGACGAGTGACTGTACGGGTCCGCGACGCCGGTGCTAACGTCGCTTCCGCCGGCCGAGAAAACAAGGCGCCAGTTCGCCGGATCACCAATTTCCAATTCGCGGATCTGATTTTCGACGATGGGTGGTATTTGCCGTGACCGTGACCGATCCCGCCGTGCCCGCACTGGACAGCGGCAGCCAGCAGCAGAGCCTGAGCACCCGCGCCGCGCGGAACCTGGCGACCACGACGAAGTCCGTCCCGCAGATGCAGGCCATCACGTCGCGATGGCTGCTGCGCCTGCTGCCCTGGGTGGAGGCCTCCGGCGGCGCCTACCGGGTCAACCGGCGGCTGTCCTACGCGGTCGGCGACGGGCGCGTGACGTTCGTGACGACCGCGGGGAACATCGAGGTCATCCCCGCCGAGCTCGGTGAGCTGCCGATCCTGCGCGGCTTCGACGACCAGGAGGTGCTCGCCGCGCTCGCGAGCCGGTTCGAGCAGCGCGAGTACGAGCCCGGCGACGTGATCGTCGAGTTCGGCAGCGCCTCCGACCAGGCCTTCCTCATCGCGCACGGCAAGGTCAGCAAGGTCGGCCCCGGCGAGTACGGGGACTTCACCAACCTCGGGGTGCTGGCCAACGGCGACCACTTCGGCGACGACTCGCTGCTGGACGACTCGAGCATCTGGGAGTACACGGTCAAGGCCGTCACCTCCTGCACGGTGCTGGTGCTCGAACAACGCGGCTTCGACGAGCTGGTCGAGCAGTCCGAGGCGCTGCGCGAGCAGATCGAACTGTTCCGCGCCCGGAAACTGTCCAGTGGCAACGAATACGGCGAGGCCAGCATCGAGCTGTCCTCCGGGCACGAAGGCGAACCGGAGCTGCCCGGCACGTTCGTCGACTACGAGATGTCCCCGCGCGAGTACGAGCTGAGCGTCGCCCAGACCGTCCTGCGCGTGCACAGCCGCGTCGCCGACCTCTACAACCAGCCGATGAACCAGACCGAGCAGCAGCTGCGGCTGACCATCGAGGCGCTGCGCGAGCGGCAGGAGTCCGAGCTGCTGAACAACAAGGACTTCGGCCTGCTCCACAACGCCGACGTCAGGCAGCGCCTGCACACCCGCACCGGCCCGCCGACGCCGGACGACATGGACGAGCTGCTCGGCGCGGTGTGGAAGGAGCCGGCGTTCTTCCTGGCCCACCCGAAGACGATCGCGGCGTTCGGGCGCGAGTGCAACACGCGCGGGATCTACCCGGCGGGCGTGGAGTTCAACGGGCACCACGTGCCGTCCTGGCGCGGCGTGCCGATCCTGCCGTCGAACAAGATCCCGGTGTCGGAGACCCGCACCAGCTCGATCCTGCTGATGCGCGTCGGCGAGCAGAACCAGGGCGTGATCGGCCTGCACCAGACCGGTCTGCCGGACGAGGTCGAGCCCGGCCTGTCGGTGCGGTTCATGGGCATCAACGAGAAGGCGATCATCTCCTACCTGGTGTCGGCGTACTTCTCGGCGGCCGTGCTGGTGCCGGACGCGCTGGCCGTGCTGGAGAAGGTGGAGATCGGCCGCGCGAGCTGACCCGCGGAACCCACGAGCGAACGAGGGGTGGTTGGGTCCGTTGACCGTAACCCTGCAGACCTTCCAGCACACCGAAACCCGGCTGAGCCTGGGCACGGCGGCGGCCCGCAAACTGGCCAGCACCACCAAGTCCGTGCCGCAGAACCAGGCGGTCACCAGCCGGTGGCTGCTGAGCCTGCTGCCCTGGGAGGAGACCGAGGCCGGCACCTACCGGGTCAACCGGCGCCTCACCTGCGTCGCCGGGCAGGGCCGGGTGGCGTTCACCGTCGAGGCGGGCCGGGTCCGGGTGGTGCCGGCCAGCCTCGCCGAACTGCCGTTGTTCCGCGGCTTCGGCGACCAGCTCGTCCTGACCGCGCTGGCCGACCGGTTCGAGCAGCGCGAGTACCGGGCCGGGGAGACGATCGTCACCGCCGGCGCGCCGACCGGCGAGGCGCTGCTCGTCGCGCACGGCAAGGTGAGCAAGGTCGGCCGCGGCGACTACGGCGACCCGGTCACGCTCGGGGTGCTCGCCGACGGCGACTACCTCGGGCAGCAGGTGCTCGCGGAGTCGCCGGAGCCGTGGGCCTACAGCGTCCGGGCGGAGACGCCGGTGACGGTGCTCGCCCTGCCGCAGCGGGAAGTGCTGGCTTTGCTGGACACCTCGCCGGAGCTTCGGTCCCATGTGGACGGACTGCGGCACAGTTCGCAGCTGGCGCAGAACAAGCACGGCGAGGCGAACATCGAGCTGGCGTCCGGGCACGCCGGGGAGCCCGCGTTGCCGGCCACGTTCGTCGACTACGACCTCAGCCCCCGCGAGTACGAACTCGGGGTGGCGCAGACGATCCTGCGGGTGCACACCCGCGTGGCCGACCTCTACAACCAGCCGATGGACCAGACGCAGCAGCAGCTGCGGGTGACGCTGGAGGCGCTGCGCGAGCGGCAGGAGTCCGAACTGCTCAACAACGCCGAGTTCGGCCTGCTCCACAACGCCGACCTCAGTCAGCGCCTGCACACCCGCACCGGTCCGCCCACCCCGGACGACCTGGACGAGCTGCTGTGCCGCCGCCGCAAGACCAAGCTGTTCCTGGCGCACCCCAAGGCGATCGCGGCGTTCGGGCGGCAGTGCTCGGCGCGCGGGATCGCCACGGAGAGCACCGAAGTGGACGGTCACGTCGTGTCCACGTGGCGGGGGGTGCCGATCTTCCCGAGCGACAAGATCCCGGTGTCGCGGACCGGGACGACGTCGATCCTGGCGATGCGGACCGGTTTGGACAGCCAGGGCGTGATCGGGCTGCGCCAGACCGGGCTGCCGGACGAGGTCGAGCCGGGCGTGAACGTGCGGTTCATGGGGATCGACTCGCGCGCCATCGTGTCCTACCTCGTCACGGCGTACTTCTCGGTCGCGGTGCTGGTCCCGGACGCGCTGGGCGTGCTCGAACACGTGGAGGTCGGACGGTGACGGAGACGGTGGCGGGGACCCGGACGGCGCGGGAACTCCTGGCGTGGAGCCGCGGGTGCGTGGACCCGGCGTTGCGAGCGGCGGTGGCGCGGCTGCCGGAATCGATGCGGCCGCTGGTCTCCTACCACTTCGGGTGGGCGGACGAGACGGGCGCGCCGGCGAGCGGGGGCGGCGGCAAGGCGGTGCGGCCGGCGCTGGTGCTGGCGGCGGCGCGGGCGGTCGGCGAGTGGGGGCCGGCGCTGCCCGGCGCGGTCGCCGTCGAGCTGGTGCACAACTTCTCGCTGCTGCACGACGACGTCATGGACGGCGACGAGACGCGGCGGCACCGGCCGACGGTGTGGAAGCTGTTCGGCGCGGGGCCGGCGATCCTGGCCGGGGACAGCCTGCTGGTGGCGGCGTCGGACGTGCTGGCGGCGAGCGGGCACCCGGCGGCGCGGGAGGCGTTGCGGGTGCTCGGCGCGGCGGTGCAGGACCTGATCGAGGGCCAGGGCGCGGACCTGGCGTTCGAGCAGCGTGCCGACGTCGGGCTGGACGAGTGCCGGCTGATGGCGGAGGGCAAGACCGGGGCGCTGCTGGGGTGCGCGTGCGCGCTGGGCGGGTTGCTCGGCGGCGGGTCGTCCGAGCAGGTCGCGCACCTGCGGCGGTTCGGGGAGGCGGCCGGGCTGGCGTTCCAGATGGTCGACGACCTGCTCGGGATCTGGGGCGACCCGGCGGCGACCGGGAAGCCGGTGTTCTCGGACCTGCGCAACCGCAAGAAGTCGCTGCCGGTGGTGGCGGCGCTGACCTCGGGGACGGCCGCGGGCCGGGAGCTGGCGTCGCTGTACGCGGCGCCGGGTGAGCTGGCCGGGTCGGACCTGGTGCGGGCCGCGCGACTGGTCGACCAGGCCGGCGGCCGGGAGTGGACCCGCACCGAGGCGGCGGCGCTGCTGGAACGCGCCAGGGCGCACCTGAGAGCCGCCGTGCCGGACCCGAGGGGCGCCGCGGACCTCGAGGCGCTGGCGGCGCTGCTCGCGGACCGGGACAGATAGCCGGAGGCGGTGCCCTGGGCCGACCACCCGCGGACCGGGTAGCGGCGACCCCGCGGAGCGGGTGTGGCCGGGAGCGGATGTCGGAAGCGGCCGCCGCGAGCGACGGCGGGGCTCGGCGGCCCGTCAGCGGGCCGCGTCCAAGCACCCGCGGAGCGGGTGGTGGCAGGGCCGCGCAGCCGGAGGCGGTGGCCGGGGTAGGCAGCCCGCCTGCGGCCGCCTCGGGCACCCGCGGAGCGGGTGGTGGCCGGGAGCGGTGGCCGCCGACGGGCCGCGCCCGGGGCGAACCCGGCCCGGGAGCAGCCGCCCCTGTGGGGCTGACTCCGCGGCGGAAGGGCCGCCAGGCCGCCGTATCGGGCAGGCCGGGTGCTCCCCCTGCCGGGCCGCCATCCGCGAAGCCTGGCCACGCCGCCAGAAGCCACCCCGCAAAGCGGGGTCACACCTGAGGCCTGCCCTCGGTGCGGGCATCCCGCACCCCTCGGGGTGCCACCCGAGGGGTGCCCGGAGGGTCGCTGCGGGGTCACCCGCGGCGCGGCCCTCCGGCGCCACCCCGAGGTGCCGTCCCGGCGCCCACACCGCCCGAGAAGACCAACCCCACCTGGAACGGGAGAGACCATGTCGTTCACCGCAGCGCAGAGCATTCTCGCCGCGCATCATCCTGGCCGGCCGGCTCCCGGGGAGGTTCTCGTCGCCGATGAGTTGCTCTGGGCGGACCGTCCGTCGGTCCGCTGTCCCGGCGCCGGGTTGCTCGAAGGCGAGCTGCGGCGCCGCGGGATCGCGACCGCCCGCGGGCCCCTCTACGTCGACACCGACCACGCCGCCGCGGTCGCCCTGCGCGCCGTGCTCCCCGCGGCCCGCGGGCCGGCCGGGCTGGGCGTCGCGGCCACCGGGCAGGCCTCCTCCGCGCTCGCGGCCGCCGTGAGCGCCGCGATGGCCGCGGTGCTCGCCGTCGCCGGGCGGCCCCGCTCGGTGCTGCTCGCCGCGCCCCGGTCGTTCTGCGCGGGCGTCGAACGGGCCATCGAGATCGTCGAGCGCCTCCTCGCCCAGCGCGGCGGGCCGATCTACGTCCGCAAGGAGATCGTCCACAACCGCCACGTCGTCGACGACCTCCGCGCGCGGGGCGCGGTGTTCGTCGACGAACTGGACGCCGTGCCGCGAGGAGCGACCGTCGTGTTCTCCGCGCACGGCGTCTCCCCCGCCGTGCGCGCCGAGGCGGACCGCCGACGCCTCAAGGTCGTCGACGCCACCTGCCCGCTGGTCACCAAGGTCCACGCCGAGGCGCGCCGCTTCGCCGGGCAGGGCGACACCGTCCTGCTGATCGGCCACGCCGGGCACGAGGAGGTCGAGGGCACCCTCGGCGAGGCGCCCGACCGGACCGTCCTGGTGCAGTCGGTCGAGGAGGCCCGCCGGGTGCGGGTGCCGGACCCGGACCGGGTCACCTACCTGACCCAGACCACCCTCAGCGTCGACGAGACCGCCGAGGTGCTCACCGAGCTGCGCCGGCGCTTCCCCGCGTTGCGCGGCCCCGCCTCCGACGACATCTGCTACGCCACCACCAACCGGCAGGACGCACTGCGCTCGGTCGCCAGGGACACCGACCTGGTCCTGGTGGTGGGGTCGCGGAACTCGTCGAACTCGCTGCGCCTCGTCGAGCTGGCCGAGCGGGCGGGCACGCCCGCCCACCTGATCGACGACGCGCGGGACGTGCGGCCCGAGTGGCTGTCCGGGGTGGAGCGGATCGGGCTCACCGCCGGCGCGTCGGCGCCGCCCAGGCTGGTCGACTCGGTCGTCACCGCGCTCGGCGGCCTCGGCCCGCTCACCGTCGGCGAACGGGAGACCACCCGCGAGACCATCCACTTCACGCTGCCGACGGCCGTGCGGAGGAAGTCGTGACCGCGGTGGCGCTGGGCGTGCCGCGGGTGCCCGCGCCGCGCCGGAAGTCCCGGCAGGTGCTGGTCGGCGACGTCCCCGTCGGCGGCGGGGCGCCGGTGTCGGTGCAGTCGATGACCACGACCGTCACCGCGGACGTCGACGCCACCCTCCGGCAGATCGCCGAGCTGACCGCGGCCGGCTGCCAGATCGTCCGGGTCGCGGTGCCCAGCTCCGACGACGCCGAGGCGCTGCCCCGGATCGCGGCGAAGTCGGCCATCCCGGTGGTGGCGGACATCCACTTCCAGCCGAAGTACGTCTTCGCCGCGATCGAGGCCGGCTGCGCGGCGGTGCGCGTGAACCCGGGCAACATCCGCAAGTTCGACGACAAGGTCGCCGAGATCGCCGGTGCGGCGAAGGACCACGGCACGCCGATCCGCATCGGCGTCAACGCCGGATCCCTGGACCCGCGGCTGCTCGGCAAGCACGGCAAGGCCACGCCCGAGGCGCTGGTGGAGTCCGCGCTGTGGGAGTGCTCGCTGTTCGAGGAGCACGGGTTCACCGACCTGAAGATCTCCGTCAAGCACCACGACCCGCTGGTGGTGATCGAGGCCTACCGGCAGCTCGCGGCGCGCTGCGACTACCCGCTGCACCTCGGCGTCACCGAGGCCGGGCCGGCGTTCCAGGGCACGGTCAAGTCCGCGGTGGCGTTCGGGGTGCTGCTGCACGAGGGCATCGGCGACACGATCCGCGTGTCCCTGTCCGCGCCGCCCGTCGAAGAGGTCAAGGTCGGCACGCAGATCCTGGAGTCGCTGGGGCTGCGGCCGCGGCGGCTGGAAATCGTGTCGTGCCCGTCGTGCGGCCGCGCACAGGTGGACGTCTACCAGCTCGCCGAGCGGGTCACCGCCGCGTTCGACGGGTTCCCGGTGCCGCTGCGCGTCGCGGTGATGGGGTGCGTGGTGAACGGGCCCGGTGAGGCGCGGGAAGCCGACATCGGGGTGTCGTCGGGCAACGGGAAGGGGCAGATCTTCGTCAAGGGCGAGGTGGTCACGACGGTGCCGGAGAGCCGGATCGTGGAGACGCTGCTGGAGGTGGCGCTCGAGCGGTTCCCCGCATGACCGATAACCTGCGGGCATGGATCTCACTGGGGTGACCGAAGTGTCGGGCGAGGACGAGCTGCGGGAGCTGATCGGGCAGCCGCTGCCGCAGGCGGTGCACAAGCAGCGGGCGGCGCTGCACGAGCTGGACCGGCAGTGGCTCGCGCTGTCGCCGTTCTGCCTGATCGCCACGTCCGACGCGGCCGGCCGCTGCGACGTCTCGCCCAAGGGCGACCCGGCCGGGTTCACGGTGGTGCTCGACGACCGCACGATCGCCGTGCCGGAGCGGCCGGGCAACCGGCGCGCCGACGGGTTCCGCAACATCCTCGCCAATCCGCACGTCGGGCTGCTGTACTTCATCCCCGGCCGCGGCGACACGCTGCGGATCAACGGACGGGCGCGGCTGGTGAGGGACGCGCCGTTCTTCGACGAGATGGTCGTCAAGGGGCACCGGCCGCGGCTGGCGATCCTGGTGGAGATCGACGAGGTGTTCCACCACTGCTCGAAGGCGTTCCTGCGGTCGCGGCTGTGGGAGGCGGACACCTGGGCGCCGGAGGAGATGGCCCCGCGCGCGGTGATCGCCAAGACGCTCGAGCGGCGGGACGCGTCACTGGCGGAGCTGGAGCGCTACTACGGCCAGGAGTACGCGAAGAAGCTCTACGCCTGAGGAGGGCGCGAACGCGCAACGGCCCGCGGCGTCCCCTCCCGGACACCACCACGGACCGCCCGCTCCCCCTACCGCCCCGCGGGCCATCCACCTCCGGATCGCCTGACGCCGGGCGGCAAGCGCGCAACGGCCCGTGGTGCCCCCTCCGGGACAACACCACGGGCCGTTCGCTTCCCCTACTGCCCCTCGGGCCGTTCACCGGCCAGGGGGACGTCCGGGTCGTCGTCGGCGGGTGGCTCCGGGTCGCGCCACTCCTCGGCGCGGCTGGACCGGTTGCCCTGCAACGTGCCGCGCAGTTCGGCCTTCAGCGCGTCGTCCTCGCGCGGGCTGTGCTTCTCACTGCCGCGTTCCATCAGCCGGCCCCTTTCAGCGGGTCGTGCCCGATCGTCATCAACCGGTGGCGCCAGTTCTCCTGGCCCGCCGTCGGCTCCAGGTCGTCCCGCCGTTCGGCGTGCACCTTGTCCACCACCTTGCGCATGACGCGCTCGTCGTCCTCGGTGAGGTCCGTCCGGCGCTTGCCGAGGATCTCCAGGACGTGCTGGCCGGTTTTCGTGCCCGACTGGTCCGGCAGCTCCTCGCTGTCCGTCCCCGCCGAGCGGACCCGCAGCCAGTCCCCGAGCTCCCGCGAGGTCATGTTCACCACGCGGTGGAACTCGTCCCACAGTGTTTCGTCCACATGCGACTGCGTTGCCATCTGTCACCTCCGGGCGGTCAGCCTTCGCACGATCACGAAGACCAGCGCCAGGATCCCGATCCCGGCGCCGGCGCCGAGCGCGATCCGCTGTGTCGTGTGCGCGGTCTCCCGCACCTTCCCCGCCAGGGCCTCGGCGGTCTCGCCGAGCTCCTGGCGGGTGAGTTCCAGGTCGAGCCGCGCCTGTTCGGCGTCGTGCGGGAAGGTGTCCTTCTTCGTCGTCATCGGCGCACCCCCTTCCGCAGGGCCGCCACGTCCTTGGGCACCCCGGACGCCGCCTCCTGCGGCACCGGCGGCACCGCCGCCGACAGCTGCTTCTTGCCCGCCAGCCCGGCCACCCCGCCGATCAGCAGCAGCGCGCCGCCGACGATCAGCGCGGCGGCCCACCCCGGCATCACCAGGGCCAGCGCCAGCACCGCGGCGGCGACCAGCGTCGCCGCTCCGAACAGCGCGAGCATCCCGGCCGCGCCGGCCAGGCCCGCGCCGGTGCCGGCGCGCTTGCCCTTCCGCCGCAGCTCCTCGGCGGCCAGCCGCATCTCGTCCCGGACCAGCCGCTGGATCTGCTGCGACATGTCCTGGACGAGCTGCCCGATCGAGCGGTCGTCGACCGCGGTCGACCCGCGGCCCGTGCTCTCAGTCATGCCTCGCCTCCCTTGGGGTAGCTCGTAGTCCGGCTACCCCCGGGCGGAGAGCACTAATCGTGCGCGGTGGGCGAGCTGCCCTCGCTGAGCTCCTCGGTGGCCTTCTCCGACGGCGTCTTCGGCGCCTCGGAGTGCGGGATGGTCTTCCCGGTGAGGGTGATGTGCCCTTCGTCGTGCAGCCGCTCCACCAGGTGCGGGTAGTGCAGCTCGAACGCGGGCCGCTCGGACCGGATCCGGGGCAGCTCCAGGAAGTTGTGCCGCGGCGGCGGGCAGGTGGTGGCCCACTCCAGCGAGTTGCCGTAGCCCCAGGGATCGTCCACTTCGACCGGATCCCCGAACCGGTAGCTGCGCACCACGTTGTAGACGAACGGCAGCATCGAGGCGCCCAGGATGAACGCGCCGATCGTGGAGATCGTGTTCAGCACGGTGAACCCGTCGCTGTCCAGGTAGTCGGCGTAGCGGCGCGGCATGCCCTCGTCACCCAGCCAGTGCTGCACCAGGAACGTCGTGTGGAACCCGACGAACGTGGCCCAGAAGTGCAGCTTGCCGAGTCTCTCGTCGAGCATCCGCCCGGTCATCTTCGGGAACCAGAAGTACACCCCGGCGAAGGTGGCGAACACGATCGTGCCGAACAGCACGTAGTGGAAGTGCGCCACCACGAAGTAGCTGTCGGTGATGTGGAAGTCCAGCGGCGGCGACGCCAGGATGATGCCGGTCAGCCCGCCCAGCAGGAACGTCACCAGGAACCCCACCGACCACAGCATCGGCGTCTCGAACGTGAGGTGCCCCTTCCACATCGTGCCGATCCAGTTGAAGAACTTGATCCCGGTCGGCACCGCGATGAGGAACGTCATGAACGAGAAGAACGGCAGCAGCACCGCGCCGGTGGCGAACATGTGGTGCGCCCACACCGCGAACGACAGCGCGGTGATGCCCATCGTCGCGAACACCATCAGCCGGTAGCCGAACAGCGGTTTGCGGCTGAACACCGGGATGATCTCGGTGATGATCCCGAAGTAGGGCAGGGCGATGATGTAGACCTCGGGATGGCCGAAGAACCAGAACAGGTGCTGCCACAGGATGGGCCCGCCGACGGCCGGGTCGAACACGTGCGCCCCGATCAGCCGGTCGGCCAGCAGCCCGAACAGCGCCGCGGTCAGGATCGGGAACACCGCGAGCACCAGCACGCTGGTGAACAGGATGTTCCAGGTGAAGATCGGCATCCGCCACATGGTCATGCCGGGGCAGCGCAGGCACACGATCGTGGTCAGCATGTTGACCGCGCCGAGGATGGTGCCCAGACCGGAGACGATCAGGCCGGTGATCCACAGGTTCCCGCCGATCCCGGGCGAGTTCGCCGCGTCGGACAACGGGGTGTAGGCGGTCCAGCCGAAGTCCGCCGCGCCGCCCGGGGTGAGGAACGAGGACAGCACGATCGAGCCGCCGAACAGGAACAGCCAGTAGGAGAACGCGTTCAGCCGCGGGAACGCCACGTCGGGCGAGCCGATCTGCAGCGGCAGGATCAGGTTGGCGAAGGCGAACACGTTCGGCGTCGCGTAGAGCAGCAGCATGATGGCGCCGTGCATGGTGAACAGCTGGTTGTACTGCTCCGGCGACAGGAACTGCATCCCGGGCCGCGCCAGCTCGCCGCGCATTAGCAGCGCCAGCGCGCCGCCGATGACGAAGAAGCCCAGCGACGTGTAGAGGTACATCAGGCCGATCAGCTTGTGATCGGTCGTCTTCGCCATCTTCACCAGCAGGTTGCCCCTGCGGTGCCTGGCCGGCAGCTCGTACCGGTTGCCCAGGACGATGGGACGTGCCTTCAGCTCCGTCATGCGCCCTCCCCGGGTGCCGAGTGGACGAACCCAGGGTGCTCCCGATCACACCGGTGAATCAAGCCCCTAACCCGTAGGTGGCGTAGGCGCTGCGGATGACCGGCTGGGCCACGTTGCGCACCCGCACCCCGCCCGGGGTCACGCCCTGTTCGCAGCCGAAGTGCGCGTGGCCGTGCAGGGCCAGGTCGGCGCCGCATTCGTCGATGACCTCGCCGAGCTGGTAGGCGCCGAGAAACGGGTAGATCTCCGGCGGCTCGCCGCGCAGGGTCTCCGGGATGGGCGAGTAGTGGGTGAGCGCGACCCGGTAGTCGACGTCGTCGAGCTCCAGCATCGCGCGGCGCAGCGCGTCCGCCCGTTCGATGCTGTGTTCGACGAACGCCTTCATCTCCCGCTCGCCGAACGCGCTGGCGCACTTGCCCGCGAACCCGCCGCCGAAGCCCTTCACCCCGGCGACGCCGAGGGTCTGCCCGTCGACCTCCAGCCGGGTCGAGGCGCCCTCCAGCACCTGGATGCCGTTGTCTTCGAGCAGCTTGGTGATGTCGTCCTGCCGGTCGCTGTGGTAGTCGTGGTTGCCCAGCACGGCCACGACCGGCCGGTCCAGGCCGCTGAACTCGTCGGCGACCACCTCGGCCTCCTCCAGCGCGCCGTGCCGGGTCAGGTCGCCCGCCAGCAGCAGCACGTCGGCCAGGTCGCCGAGGTGTTCCAGGGCGGGGCGCAGCAGGCCCCGCGCGTCCTCGCCGAGGTGGACGTCCCCGACCGCCGCCACGCGGATCACCGCAGGTCCTCCCTCCGGGCCGGTTCACGGGTGTCGGCCACCCGCACGTCGTTGTGCACCCGCAGGCCGGGCGCGACCTCGTGCAGCACGTTCTCCAGCTCGGCGCGCCGCTCGTCGCAGGTCACCTCCCCGGACAGGTGCACGTCGTCGCCGCGGACGTTGACCCGGACGCCCATCTCGGCCGTCCGGGGGTCCTCGGCCAGCGCGCGGCGCAGGTGGGCCGCGCGGTATTGGGGTGTCTCGTGCTCGGTTGTCATCACGCGGTTCCTTCGAGCTCGACGACGTCCAGCGAGTCCAGCAACGTCAGGAACGCCTTCGCGTAGGGAGACTCGCCGGTCTCCTTCGCCACCCGCTCCCAGTCCACCTGTTCCCGCAGGTCGCGCGCGATGTGCAGGAGCGGGGCGAAATCGCAGCGGTGCGCGTCGAGGACGAGCAGCTTGTCGATCATGATGTCGGTGCCGTTCAGGACCGGCGCCATGGTCGGGCCGACCCGCATCACGTCGGAGCGGCTCAGCGTCTCGTCGGTGACGGCGCGGTAGTTGGGCCGGAAGATCAGGTCGACCAGCACGTCGCCGTCCCAGACCTTGCTGAGCCAGTCCTCCGGCGGGTCCTCCGGCCGCATGCCCTCCGCGACCAGGGCCGCGCGCGCGGCGGGCACGTCCTCCTCCTTGAGGAAGACGTCGACGTCGTGGTCGGACGGTGGCCCGCCCCTGGCGTAGACCGCGCAGCCGCCGGACACCGTGAACGGGATCTCCCGAGCCGTCAGCGTGGTGACCACCTTGGTCAGCGTGCGCAGCAACGACTGCTCGTCCATGCCCGGCCGGGTACCCGTGCCCGGCCGGGGCAAACGACGGGGGTTTCGCGCCCCGGCCTCGGGGTATGTCCCGTCCCGTCCGCAAGGGTTGGGAGCGCGATGCGCCGCAGTACCGAGCTGAGGCTGCCCAGGACACTGGACGCGGCGCGGCGGGCACGCCGCTTCACCACCGAGGTGTGTGCGAAGTGGCGGGTGCCCGGCCTGGCGCCGGACGCGATCGTGATCGTCACGGAGCTGGTGGAGAACACGCTGCGGCACACCCGCGCGGCGCCCCGGCTCGGCCTGAAGCTGCACCGAGACCACCTGAAGGGGGACCAGCTGACGGTCAGTGTCACCGACGACGACCCGAACGAGGCGGTCATCCGGGAAAGCGGTCACCCGCCCGGACTGGGGCTGCTGCTGGTCGCGCAGACCTCCGAGCAGTGGGGGTGCGACCGGGAGCCCGCCGGCGGCAAGACGGTGTGGGCGACCGTGCGGTGAGCGGCGGACCCGGCGGTGCGGGACCACCGCTGTCCCGCACCGCCGGTTGCACCCACCACGACGACCCAGGCGGCGGCCGGGGACGGCTCGCCGTCGTGCCGACCAGCACCGGATACCCGCGGCGAAACATCGCTAACCGGATGACCCGGGTTGCCAACGCGGCTTGCTGGTCCGTACCGTCGGTGGGGAGCGGTTGAGTGACCAGCCGTGCCGGGGAACGACACACCCGGCCCTTGGGCTTTCGAATTTCGACTCTTCGAACACTTGGACGCGTGTGTGGCTTTCCCCGCTGTGCTCACCACAACCCGGGGAGACTCCCGTGTACGAAGCTCACGAACTCCGCATAGACCTCACCGACCGCGCCGACGGCATCCGGCTGGCCCGCCTCACCGGTGAACTCGACCTCGCCGCGGCGCCCGCGCTGCGCGACTTCCTGACCCGCTGCGTGGACGACGGCCGCACGTTCATCATCGACCTCGAATCGATCGCCTTCCTCGGCTCGGCCGGCCTGCAGGCCCTGGTCGACGCCGACGAGGCCGCCGCCCGGCGCTCCGTGCGGTGGGCACTGGCCGGCAGCCACCGGGTGGTCGTCCGCCCGCTGCAGGTCACCGGCCTGCACGAGCAGCTGCCGCTCTTCCCCAGCGTCACCGTGGCCGCCCGCCACCTCACGCAGGGCGCACCCGTCGCGCACTGACCGTCACTCCCCGGCCGGGTGCCCGAGCCGCAGGCAGCGCAGCCCGCTCCCCCGCAGCGCCGCGGGATCGAGCACCCCCCGGGTGTCCACCACGACGTCGCCCTCGGCGACGGCCGCCAGCTGGCTCCAGTCGAGCCCGCCGAACTCCGGCCACTCGGTCAGCACCACCAGCACCCGGGCGCCTTTGGCGGCCAGCACCGGGTCGTCCACGCGCTGGACGGGCCCGGCCTGGTCGCCGCCGGTCACGCCCGGGTCGTAGCCGGTCAGCACGGCGCCCGCCGCGGCGAGCCGGGCGGCCACGGCCAGCGCGGGCGAGTCCCGCAGGTCGTGCGTGCCGGCCTTGAACGTCAGCCCGAACAATCCGATCCGCACCCCGTCCAGCCGCCCGCCGGCCGCCTGGCGGATCCGCGCGACCACGTGGTCGTGCTGCCGGTCGTTAGCCTCGATCGCGGACCGCAGGATCGTCAGGTCCACCCCGGCCGCGGCGCCGGTCGCCACCAGCGCGCTGGTGTCCTTGGGCAGGCACGACCCGCCCCAGCCGGGGCCGGGGTGCAGGAAGTGCGGCCCGATCCGCTCGTCCAGGCTCATCGTGCGAGTGACGGCGTCGATGTCGGCCCCGGTGCGCTCGCACAGCCGGGCCAGCAGGTTCACGTACGACAGCTTCAGGGCCAGGAACGCGTTGCTCGCGTACTTGCCCAGTTCGGCGCTGGCGTGGTCGGTGCGCACCACCGGCGCGCCCAGGTCCGCGTAGAGGGCGGCGACCCGCGCCACCGCGGGTTCCTCGCCGCCGAGCAGGATCCGGTCCGGGTGGCGGAAGTCGTGCACCGCGTGGCCCTCGCGCAGGAACTCCGGGTTGCTCACCACCGGGATCCCGGCGGTCTCCGCGATGCGGGCGCAGGTGCCCACCGGGACGGTCGACTTGACCACCAGCACGGTGTGCGGGCCGGGGTGGAGCGCCGCGAGCACGGCCTC
Source organism: Amycolatopsis tucumanensis (assembly GCF_021654135.1). Taxonomy (GTDB): domain Bacteria; phylum Actinomycetota; class Actinomycetes; order Mycobacteriales; family Pseudonocardiaceae; genus Amycolatopsis_E; species Amycolatopsis_E tucumanensis. Next base: position 45,230 of record NZ_JAKGSD010000054.1, read on the forward strand.
GACCGCGCCGAGGTCGGCCGCGCCGTCCGGGCCCGCCGGGGTGGGCACGCAGGCGAACACGAACTCCCGGCCGTCCAGCGCGCCGGGGTCCGGGGTGAACCGCAGCCGCCCGGCGGCCAGCCCGTCCCGCACGAGCGGGGCCAGGTCCGGCTCGCCCAGCGCAACCTCGCCGCGGGACAGCTGATCCACTTTGGACTGATCGACCTCGGCGCACGTCACGTCGTGGCCGAGCCCGGCGAGGCAGGCTGCGGTCGTCAGGCCGACGTAGCCGGCCCCGGCGACCCCGACGGCCGCCACGTCACACCTCCGCCACCGGCCGGAGCACCTTCCGGCCCGCGGCGACGACCTCGTCGACGGTGATGCGCAGCAGCCCGGCGGCCGGGGTGTCGGCGAACGGGTCGCCCTCCTCCCCCGCCCACAGAACGACGTGCCGGTCCTCGGTGCCCGGCGGCGGCCCCCACCGCCACGGCGGGGTCGGGCCGAACAGCAGCACCGACGGGGTGCCGTAGGCGGTGGCCAGGTGGCCGACCCCGGTGTCGCCGCTGATCACCAGCCGCGCCCCGGCCACGAGGGCGGCCAGCTCGGTCAGACCGGTGCGCCCGGCCAGCACCGCGTCCCCGCCGAGGCCGGCGGCGGCCGCGAGGTCTCCCGCGAGGTCCCGTTCCGCGGCGCTACCGGTCACCACGACGCGGTGACCAGCGCGGGAGAACTCGCGTGCCACCTCGGCGAAGCGCCGGGGCGGCCAGCGCCGTGACCCGAACGCCGCGCCGGGGTGCACGACGACCGCGTCCGCCGCCGGGCTCGGCACCCCGGGCCGGGCAAGTCCGAGGTCGTGCCGGTCGGCCGCGATGCCGTGGAACGCGAGCATCCGGCACCAGCGCAGCACCTCGTGCTGGTCCTCCCGCCAGTCCGGGCCGTCCAGATCCGGGAAGTCCGGGTGCCGGTGGGCCAGCAGCCGGTCCGGCCGCGCGGCCAGCAGGTCCGTCACGCTCTCCGGGCCGCTGCCGTGCAGGTTGACCGCCAGGGCGGGCGGCGCGCCGGTCCAGCGCAGCGCGCCGAGGCCGGTCGTGGGTAGCACCCGGTCGACCGCGCCGGTGAGCGCGGCCAGCTCGTCCAGCGCCGCGGGCGCGGCGAGGGTGATCCGCGCGTCCGGGAACGCGGCCCGCAGGCCGCGCAGCGCCGGGACGGCGACCAGGAGGTCGCCCACCCCGAGCGCCCGCAGCACCAGGACGTCGCCGGTCACGGCCAGGAGCCCTCCTCGGAGTGCGCCACGACCAGTTCGCGCACCTCGCAGCCGGCCGGCTGGGACAGCGCGAACAGCACGGTCTGCGCCACGTTCTCCGGATTGTTCAGCTTCGCGTCCGCGGGCGGCTTGTACTGCTCGTCGCGGGAGTCGAAGAACGCGGTGTGCATGCCGCCGGGCACCAGCATGGTGACGCCGATGCGGCCGGCGGTCTCCGCGGCCAGCGCGCGAGTGAAGCCGACGACGCCCCACTTCGACGCGCAGTAGGCGGTGGCGTCGCTGACCGCCTTGATGCCCAGGGTGGACGCCACGGTGACGACCTTGCCGCGCGAGCGCTCCAGGTACGGCAGCGCGGCGCGCACCACGGCGGCGGTGCCGAACAGGTTGACCTTGACGACGCGCTCCCAGTCCTCTGTGGACACGTCGGTCAGCTTGCCCGGGAAGTCGATGCCCGCGGCGGTGAACACCGCGTCCAGCCCGCCGGCCTGCTCGGCCAGCTCCGCGACGGCCCGCTCGGTCTCCGCGGTGTCGGTGAGGTCGACCGGCACGTAGGGCACCCCGGCGACCGGGGGCTTGCGGTCGAGCACCAGCGGGGTCCCGCCGGCGTCCGCGACCGCCTTGACGGTCGCCGCGCCCAGCCCGGACGCGCCCCCGGTGATCAGTACCTTGCCTGGCGATGCAGCCATGTCTCCCCTTCTATCCGTTGGACACGGTCTCGATGAGCCGCGTGGTGGAGTAGCCCTCGACGGTCGGCACGAGCACGACCTTGCCGCCGTTCTCACGGATCACCTCGGCCTCGGGCAGGTCGGCGCCCTCGTAGTCGCCGCCCTTGACCCAGACGTCGGGCCGCAGCGTGCGCAGCACCTCGACCGGGGAGGACTCCTCGAACACCACGACGGCGTCGACGGACTCCAGGGCGCTGAGCACGCGCACCCGGTCGGCGGCGGTCACGACCGGGCGGCCCGGTCCCTTCAGCCTGCGCACCGACTCGTCGGAGTTGACGCACACGATCAGCGCGTCGCCCAGCTCGCGGGCGCGCCGCAGCAGGGTCACGTGACCGGGGTGCAGGATGTCGAAGCACCCGCCGGTGGCGACGACCCGGCCGCCACGGCGCCGGACCCGCTCGGCCAGCTCGAAGCCGGTCAGTCCCTCGGGCGGGCGGATCGGTTCGGCGGGCTCGGACAGCGCGGTGGCCGCGCCCGCGGCGACGAACCGGGCCGCCGACTCGACCGCGGAAGCCACGGCGTTCGGCAATGCGGCGCCCTCGAACAGCGCCGCGGTGACGGCGCTGGCGAACCGGTCGCCCGCGCCGCAGGTGTCCGGCCGGACGCTCGCCGGGACGCGGGCGGCGTTGGGCACCGGGATGGTCCGCGTGCCGGTGCCGTCGGCGAGGACGGCACCCTTGGAGCCGACGGTCACCGCGACCGCCTCGGCCGCCCATTCGGCCCGCAGCCGCTCGGCCAGCTCCTCTGGTGTGCCGGGCTCGCCGGCGAAGTTGGCGGCCTCGCTGTCGTTCGGGGTGACCAGCGCGGCGCCGGGCACCGGCGGGCCGCCGCGCGGGTGCGGGTCCCACACGACCGGCGCGTCGGTCGCGGCCAGCAGCTCCCGGATCCGCGGGTGGCTCGCCACGCCGCGCCCGTAGTCGGCGACGAGGATCGCGGACGCCTCTCGCAGCACGGCCACCGTGCGCTCGTCCAGCGGCTCGTGCGCGGCGCGCCCGTCGCCGTGGTCCAGTCGCACGACCGACTGCCCGGCCGCGCGGATGCGGGTCTTGCGGACGGTTTCGCCCTCCAGCGGCAGCGCGCACAGCTCGACCTCGCCGGCGAGCAGCCGGGCCAGCCGCGCCCCGCCCTCGTCCGCGCCGAGCGCCGTGACCAGCACGACGTCCGCCGCGGACCGGGCGGCCAGGCGGGCGGCGAGCCCGGCGCCGCCGGGACGGTGCCATTCGCGGCCGACGTCGACGACCGGCACCGGCGCCTCCGGGCACAGCCGGTCGGCGTTGCCGTCCACGTCGATGTCGAGCAGCGTGTCGCCGACCACCACCAGCGGGCCGGTCACGAGGGCACTCCCAGCGCCTCGTCCAGCGCGGCGCACAGGCCGTGGATCACCGCGAGGTGCGCCTCCTGCACGGTGCCGGTGCTGGGCGCGTCGATCATCACCGCGTCGTCGCTGACCGAGGACAGCGCGTTCGGGCCGGGGCCGGTCAGCGCCCACGTCGTCATGCCCAGTTCGTGCGCCGTCTTCGCCGCGGCGCACACGTTCTGGCTGCGGCCGCTGGTGGACAGCGCCACCAGCACGTCGCCGGGGCGGCCGTGCGCGCGCACCTGCCGCGCGAACACCTCCTGGTCGCCGTAGTCGTTCACGATCGCCGTCGCCGCCGAGGTGTCGGCGTGCAGAGCGATCGCCGACAGCGGCTGCCGGTCGTTGACGAACCGGCCGACGAGCTCGCCGGTCAGGTGCTGGGCCTCGGCGGCGCTGCCGCCGTTGCCGCAGGCGAGCAGCCGTCCGCCGGCCCCGAGCACCTCGGCGAGGTGACGACCCCACGCCTCGATCCTCGGCGCCAGCGCGGTCAGGTCCCGCATGGTCGCGGCCAACGCCGCGAACCGCTCTTCGATCACGCTGCACCTCCTAGTTTCTCCACGGCCCGCAGGACTTCCTCGGGCGGAACCCGGTCCAGGCACGGGTGGCCGGGCACCGGACAGGTCCGGGCCCGGGTGTCACGGCAGGGGGCGTCCTGATCGCCGAGCAGGACGAGCGGCACCCCGTAGGGCGCCCACCGCGCGGCAGGCACCACCGGCGCGAACAGCGACACCACGGGGGTGCCGACGGCCGCGGCGAGGTGCGCGGGCCCGGTGTTCGGGGCGACGGTCACGCGCGCCCCGGCGAGCACGGCCGCGAGGCCGTGCAGATCGGTCTTCCCCGCCAGGTCCAGGCCGTGGTCACCGGCGACCCGGGCGGTCAGGTCCCGTTCGGACGGGGCGCCGGTGACGACGACCCGGTACCCGGATTCGGCGAGCAGCCGGACGACCTCCGCGTTGTGCTCGGCGGGGTACTGCCGGGCGGGCACCGACGCCGCCGGGTGCACCACGACGTAGCCGGGTTCGCCGACCAGGCCGGACACGTCCGGCAGGGGCTCGCGCACGGCCAGCCGCCCGTCGTCGGCGGGTGGCAGCTCGAACCCGGCGGCCCGCGCCAGCGACAGGGCGCGTTCGGCCTCCGGCGGGTCGCCCTCGACACGGTGCCGCAGGTCCAGCAGGGATCCCGGGTAGTCCTCGCAGATGGCGCCGATCCACGGCACCCCGCACTCGCGCAGGACCAGCGCGAGCGGCAGCGGCGACTGGTGGAACGAGGTGACGATCAGCGCCGCATCCGGTTGCGCCGCGCGGATGTGCGCGCGCAGTTCGGCCAGGTGGGCGGGCGTCGCCGCGGGCGGCTGCGGGTCGATCCACGGCGCGCACCACTCGACCACCTCGTCGACGCCGGGCAGCAGTTCGGCGGCCGCGCGCCCGTGCGGCCCGGCCAGGAACGTGACCGTGTCGGCCTCCGCCGCGACGGCGCGCACCAGCGGCCCGGACAGCAGGACGTCGCCCGCGTTGTCCAGCCGCGCCACCAGAACCCGTGACCTCACCACTTCCGGTCCCCCATCGCCAGCCCGACCGCCTCGGCCAGGTCACCCGCCACCAGCGCGTCCCGCCGCGCGGCTTCGATCTCCGCGGCCCGTGTGCGCGGGGTCGGCACCAGGACAGCCCGTGCGCCCGCGGCGCGGGCGGCCTCGATGTCGGCGCCGATGTCCCCGATGACCACGCAGTCCTCGGGCCGCACCCCCAGTGCCAGCGCGGCACGTGTCACCAGGCCGGGCTTGGGCTTGCGGCAGCAGCAGCCGTCGCCGTCGGCGTGCACGCACACCTGCCAGGTGCCGAACGGCCCGAGCAGCTCCTCGACGCGGGCGTTCACCGCGGCCAGCTCGTCCGGGGTGATCAGCCCGCGGGCCACGCCGGACTGGTTGCTCACCACGCCCACCGGGACGCCGGCGGCGCGCAGGCGGCGCAGCACGTCCTCGGCGCCCGGCACGGGGCGCACCTTGTCCGGGTCGTTGTTGTAGGGCTCGTCGTGGATGAGGGTGTCGTCGCGGTCGAACAGGATCGCCTTGGCGACCGGGCGCGGGCGGCGGACCCGCACCTCGCCGGCGAGCCGGTGGGCCACCGCGACGGGCGGGATCAGCACGCTCGTGACAGTCATCTTCGCCAGCTCGTCCGCCGTCTTCGGCCCGGGCAGGATGCGGCGCAGCGCGAACTCCGCGGTGAGACCGAGCCACGCGATGCCCGCGAAGGCGGCCGGGGTGTTGCGGCGGGCGGCGGCGAACGCGAGCGCGGCCGCGCCGCTGAGGGTGGTGAGCGCGTGGCGGCCGAGACGGCCGGGACCGGCCGCGGACAGTTCCCTCCACTGTGGACCGAATTTGCGGCGCATCAGCGCGTTGTCGGCGTTGCCCCGCTGCGCGCGCACGCTGGCGAAGAAATCGCCGTGCCGCGCGGGATGCAGGGTCCGGCGGGTGCCGTGCTCCAGCCGCCACCCGGCCTGCCGGACGCGCAGCGCGAGGTCGGCGTCCTCGCGGAAGGCCCGCGGGAACCGCTCGTCGAAACCGCCCACGGCGGCGAGAACCGCGCGCCGGTACGCCATGTCCGCGGTGATCCACTCCGCGGTGGCGAGCCCGGCGGTGTCCCGTTCCAGATCGGTGGGGCGGCGGCCGCCGGTCGGGCCGGGCACCACGATCCGGCCCTGCGAGGCGGCCACGTCGGGAGCCAGCGACTCCAGGTCGGTCACCAGCCGGGACGGCCAGTCGGCGGTGGTGCGGACGTCGTCGTCGAGGAACGCGATCCACTCGGTGTCGGCGGCGCGCCAGCCCACGTTGCGCGCCGCGGCCGGGCCGCGGCCGCCGGAGCGCAGCACGCGCACCTTCAGGTTCGTGTCGGGCAGCGGCAGGTCGCCGGGCTCGGGGCGGTCGTCGACGACGATGACCTCCGCCGGTCCCGGCCCGATGCCGTGGCCGAGCGCGGACAGCAGAGCCCGGAGGCTGTCCCGGCCGGTCGTCGGGACAACCACGGTGTAGGCCGTCATGCCGGCCTCCGCACCACGAACGGGCCGATGGCGAGCAGGTCGATGGGGCTGGAGCCGAAGCACTCCAGCGCGTCGCGGGGCGAGTCGACCATCGGGCGGCCCGCGGTGTTGAGGCTGGTGTTGACGACGACGGGAATGCCGGTGCGGGCGGCGAACTCGTCGAGCATCCGCGCGACCAGCGGCTCGTCGGCCGGGTCCACCGTCTGGATCCGCGCGGTACCGTCCACATGGGTCACCGCCGGGATGCGGTCCCTCCACTCCGGACGGACGTCGTGCACGAACAGCATGTGCGGACTGGGCACCGGGCCGCGCTCGAACAGCTCCCGCGCCCGGCCGGCGAGGACCATGGGCGCGACCGGGCGGAACTGCTCGCGGCCCTTGACGTCGTTGAGGCGTTCCAGGTTGCGCCGGTGGCCGGGGTGCGCGAGCAGCGAGCGGTGGCCCAGCGCACGCGGGCCGAACTCGGCGCGGCCCTGGAACCAGGCCACGATCTCGTCGTCGGCGAGCGCCTGCGCCACGGTGGCGGCGAGGTCGTCCGGCCGGTCGTAGGGCAGCCGCGCGGTCTCGAGCGCCTGCTGGATCTCCGCGTCGGTGAAGCCCCGGCCGAGGTCGGCGCCCGGCATCGGCGCGGCCGGTTCGCCCAGTTCCGCGGCGAGGTGCAGGGCGGCGCCCAGAGCGGTGCCCGCGTCGCCCGCGGCGGGCTGCACCCAGATCTCGTCGAACGGGCCTTCGGCGAGCAGCCGGGTGTTGGCCACGCAGTTCAGCGCGATGCCGCCGGCCATCGTGAGCCTGGGCTGCCCGGTCTGGGCGTGCAGCCAGCGCAGCAGGTCGAGCAGGACCTCTTCCAGCCGCTGCTGCACGCTGGCCGCGAGGTCGGCGTGCTCGGGCCGGAAGTCCGCGCCGGGTTCACGGCGCGGCGCGAACCGGGTCAGATCCACCGGCGCGGCGAGGAAACCGCCGTCCGGCAACGCGGCGAGCACCTCGGACAGCTCGTCGCGGAACCGCGGTTTCCCGTACGAGGCAAGGGCCATCACCTTGTACTCGTCGCTGGACCGCGCGAACCCGAGGTGTTCGGTGAGGTCCTCGTAACGCAGGCCCAGCGAGTGCGGCAGCCGTTGCGCGGCCAGCTCGGCCAGCTTGCCGTCGCGGTACTCGCCGGCCAGGTAGGACGTCGCCTCGCCGCGGCCGTCCGCGACCAGGACGGCGGCGTCGCCGAACGGCGCGGCCAGCCCGCTGGACGCGGCGTGCGCGACGTGGTGACGGACGAACCGCACCTTGCCCGGGTCCAGGCCGGGCAGCGCGGTCTTCAGGAAGTTCGGGGCGCGGCGCGCGTAGGTGGTGCGCAGCTCCTCCCAGCCCGGGTCGACGCCGTCGAGATCGTGATCGACCAGGTCCGGGTCGTAGGAGTAACCCACGGCGTCCAGGTCCGCGGGCTCCAGGCCGGCCTCGGCCAGGCACCAGCGGGCGGCTTGCTCGGGGAGTTCCCAGGTGGCGAACGGGACCGGGCGCTTGCCGTGCTTGCGGCGGCTGAACCGCTCCTCCTCGGCGGCGGCGACCACCCGGCCGTCCACCACGAGGGCGGCAGCCGGATCGTGGAACACCGCGTTGATCCCGAGGATCCGCAAGCTCGTTACCTCCACATCCGGTCACCACTGCTACTTAGCGCTACCCCTGCTACTCCTCGTCTAAACGAGACTGACGTGGGTGGCGAACCACTCCAGGGTCCGGCGCAGGCCCTCGTGCAGCTCCACCCGCGGCTGCCAGCCCAGTTCCCGTTGCGCCACCGCGATATCGGGGCAGCGTCGTTGCGGATCGTCCACCGGGGCCGGGATGCCGCGCACCGGGACGCTCGTGCCTGCCAGCCGCTGGATTTCCCCGACCAGGTCGCGAATGCGGAGTTCGTGCGGGTTGCCGAGGTTGACCGGTCCCGGGAGATCGCTGTCCGCCAGCGCCAGCAGGCCGTCGACGGTGTCGTCCACATAGCACAGGGAGCGGGTCTGGGCGCCCTCGCCGGCGATGGTGACCGGCTCGCCGGTGAGGACCTGCCTGATGAACGTCGGGATCGCCCGGCCGTCGTCGGCGCGCATGCGGGGGCCGTAGGTGTTGAAGATGCGCGCGATGCCGGTGTTCACGCCGCGCGCGCGGCGGTAGGCGGCGGTGAGCGCTTCGGCGTAGCGTTTGGCCTCGTCGTACACGCTGCGCGGGCCGACCGGGTTCACGTTGCCCCAGTAGGTTTCGCGCTGCGGGTGTTCGCGCGGGTCGCCGTAGACCTCGCTGGTCGAGGCCAGCACGAACCGGGCGCCGTTGGCCTGCGCGAGGTCCAGCGCGTGGTTGGTGCCCGCCGCGCCGACCTGCAGCGTCTCCACCGGCAGGCGCTCGTAGTCGCGTGGCGAGGCGGGGCTGGCCAGGTGCAGCACCAGGTCGACGTGGCCGGTGATGTCCAGTCCACGGGCGACGTCGGCCTCGACGAAGCGGAAGTCGCCGCGCAGGTGCGCGATGTTGTCCGCGCGGCCGGTGGACAGGTTGTCCACGCAGGTGACGCGCATGCCGCGGGCGAGCAGGCGGTCGCAGAGGTGGGAGCCGACGAAGCCCGCTCCACCCGTGACGACCGCATGCCCTGGCACGCACTCCTCCTACCCGGCGGAGTCACTTCGAAACGCTACGGAGGTACTTCTCCTACGCCAGGGCTAACAGGGCGAGTGCCGCGGCAGCTCCGCAGACACCCAGAGTCTGCTTGCGGCTGAGGCGTTCACCCAGGAAGAGCAGTGCGAGCACCACGGGGATGGCCGGGTAGAGGGCGGCCAGGACGGTCGCGACGGCGAGCAGCTGCTGGTGGGTGGCGACCCAGTAGAGCACGATCGCGACGCTGCCGAGCGCGCCCGCGGAGGCGGCCGGCCAGGCGAGGCGGGGCCGCAGCGCGAGCGGGGTGCGCGTGCCGAGCACGAGGGGCAGGATGACGGCCACGGACGCGGCGCGGCTGACGACGATCGGCCAGAGCCCGGCGTCCAGCGGCACGGGCTTCATGGCGAGGAACTGGATCGCGAAGCCGGCCCCCGCGACGAGCGCGTCCCGGATGCCCGGCCCGGCGGGACGCCCGCCGCCGGAGACGAGCCAGATGGCGGGCAGGGCGAGCACGATGCCGGCGATCGCCGCGGGCGAGGGCCGTTCCCCGAGGAAGGCCAGCCCGGCGACCACGGGCAGCGCGACGGCCCCGACGTCGCTGACGGGCACCACGACGCTCAGCGCGTCCCGGCTCATGGCCCGGTAGAGGAACCCGACGCCGATCCCCGTGCCGGCGCCGGAGAGCGCGCCCCACCAGATGCCGTGGCTCGTGGGAGCCGACCAGACCAGGGCGACGAGCAGGGTGACGAGGGTGCCGCCGAGCTGCGCGTAGAGGGAAACGGTGAGCCCAGGCGCCCGGCGCGCGACGACGCCGTTGACGAAGTGGGTGACGCCGAAGCACCCCGCCGACGCGAGGGCGAGCAGCTCCCCGGTCATCGGCGACCTCCAATGCCGGCCAGCCCGCCCGCGACGGCAGCAGACGCGGCGGCCAGGCGCATCGACCCGCCGACGGGCTGCCCAGAACGCGACTCCGCGGCGCCGGCTCCCGCAGGAGCCACCCCACACCGGGGGCACCCCACGCCACGGCGCCGCGCAGCGGCCACCGCCCGCCCCTGCTCACCGGTCATGAGGGATCTCCAATGCCGGCCAGCCCGCCCGCGACGGCAGCAGACGCGGCGACCAGGCGCAGCGACCCGCCGCCAGACTGCCCAGAACGCGACTCCGCGGCGCCGGCTCCCGCAGGAGCCACCACACACCGGGGCACCCCGCGCCACGGCGCCGCGCAGCGGCCACCGCCCGCGCCGGACCAGGGCTTTGCTCACCGGTCATCAGCGGCCTCCCGCGCGCGGCAACGCCCGCCCCACCGCGCCGCCCCGCCTCCAATGCCGGCCAGCCCACCCGCGACGGCAGACCACCCAGAAGCCGATTCCGCGGCTCCCGCGCAAACCACCAGGCACCGGGAGCACGCGCAGCGGCGCCGCGCCACCGATCGCCCCCGACCAGGGCTTTGCTCATCGGTCATCAGCGGCCTCCCGCGCACGGCAACGCGCGCCCCACCGCGCCGCCCCGCCTCCGCTGCCTGGCAGGGGCCTCCCGCACCTGGCAGACGGTTCTCCGGTCCACTGCCCCGCGCGGGCCGAGTGGCCCACCCCTGCTCACCCCTCATCAGCAGCCTCCCGCGCCCGGCAGGCCGCCCCCACCGGGCACACCTCTCCTTCCGCCACGCACGCCTCGCGGTCGCACAGCCGGCACAGGCGGTCGGCCTCCGGGAGTTGCTCGTACGCCGCCGTCAGCAGCTTCCCCGCCAGCTCCGCGAACACCTCCCGCTCCCGCTCGTCGAGCGCCGCCGTCAACGAGCCGAGCCGCCCGCCGCGGCGGCCGAGGATCCGCCCCGCGGTCTCGACGCCGGCCGGGGTCAGGTGCACGGCGACCGCCCGCGCGAGGGTGGGCCGCCGCTCGACCAGGCCCCGCCGCTCCAGCGCGTCCACCATCCGCGCCGCGGCCGGCTGGCTCAGGCCGACCCGCCGCCCCAGCTCGGTCACCGACAGCCCGGGCGCCGTGGACAGCACCACCAGCGCGGCCGATCCGCTCACGCTCGTGCCCGCGGCGGCCGTCGCGTCGGTCAGGGCGAGGTCGTTGACCGTCAGCGCGAGAGCGCCGAGCAGGTTCGCCAGCCTTTCGTCATGCATGACTCATGCATAGGTCATCGGAGTGGGATCCGCAAGTCGGCGGGGTGAACGCGAATAACCCGCCCGCCCGGGGGAAGCCCCCCGTCTGCACGCACGACCCAATTGCAACTTTCCTTCGTTTCCAAGGGAGATCTCTGTGTTCCGACACACGAAACTGCTGCAGTTCGAGGCGAAGCCGGAGCGTCCGGACCCGTACTACGCGCGCAAGCTGCAGGAGCTCATCGGCGGGGCCTACGGCGAGATGACCGTGACCATGCAGTACCTGTTCCAGGGCTGGAACTGCCGCATCGAGGGCAAGTACAAAGACCTGATCATGGACACCGCGACCGAGGAGATCGGTCACGTGGAAATGCTGGCCACCATGGTCGCCCGCCTGCTGGAGGGCGCGCCGGCCACCGCGACCGCGGAAGCCGCCAAGGACCCGGTGATGGCCGCCGTGCTGGGCGGGATGGACCCGCAGCAAGCCATCGTCTCCGGCGGCGGCGCCGTCCCCGCCGACTCCAACGGCACCCCGTGGAACGGCAAGTACATCGTCGCCTCCGGAAACCTGCTGGCGGATTTCCGGGCCAACGCGGCGGCCGAGGCGCAGGGCCGGCTGC
>NZ_JAKGSD010000055.1 GCF_021654135.1 Amycolatopsis tucumanensis
ACCAGGTACATGATGCCGATCTGCTTGTGGTCTGTCGTGCGGAACAACCGCAGCAACAAGCCGCCGTTGACCCTGGGTCGCTTCGCAGGTTCGACTGCCACCGGACGGGGCGCCACAGTCGTCATGCAGACCTCCCTGACTTCCTACACCGGCCCGCGCCGAACGGCTGGACACGTTCCGACATCCCCAGGCTTCCCAGCCAGCGATAACGAGCCTGCATAGTAGCTATGGCGTAAGTTGCACCGTCGTGAGGCATCTTCATCACCGGGCGGACCCGCCGAAATCCTGAACCACCACCTCAAGGTCGTGTTCGCCTACCAGTTCGGGTTCCCGCAGTGACCGTCGGCATCCTCGGGCTCCACCTGCAGCGTCGCATGCTCGAGGTGGTACCGCTCGGCGAGCAACGCCTGCGCGTCCTGCAGGACGGCGGCCGGATCGGCCTCTCCGCTCGCGGTCAGATGGGCCGAGATGACCTCCATACCGGACGTGAGCGTCCACACATGGACGTCGTGGACGTCCTTCACCCCCGGCAACGCGCGGACGTCGTTTGTCAGCGACTCGACGTCGATCCGCTGGGGCGCATGCTGGAGCAGGATCCGCAGCGCCTGGCGGGCGAGCGAGAACGCCCGCGGCAACACGAACAACCCGATCGCGACGCCGATGACGGGGTCGGCGTAGCGCCAGCCGAAGATGAGAGTGACCAAACCGCTGACCAGCACGCCGACCGAGCCGAGCATGTCGGCCATGACCTCGAGGTAGGCGCCCCGCACGTTCAGGCTCTCCTGAGCGCCCGACCGCAGCAGGAGGAACGCTGCGACGTTCATCACCAGCCCGACCAGCGCGACGACAGTCACCGGCAGCCCCGGCACCTCGGGCGGTTCCGCGAGCCGGTCGACCGCCTCGTAGAGCACCCAGCCGGCGACCGCGAACAGCAGAAAGGCGTTGAACAGCGCCGCGAAAACCTCGGACCGGTACAGGCCGAACGTCCGATCCGGCCGCGTCCGGGCTCGGCGCGACACCAGGATCGCCGCGAGTGCCATGAAAATACCGAACACATCGGTGAAGACGTGGGCTGAGTCCGACAGAAGTGCCAGCGACGATGTGGTGAGGCCAACCACCACCTGAGTCACGAACGTCACCAACCCGAGTCCGGCGGCTACCGTCAGCCGCCGGACGTGCCTGCCCGACGCGCTGCCCGCGTAGGCAGCCGCCGATCCGTGGCCGTGGCCGTGGCCGTGGCCCTGTGCCATCGTTCACACCTTCCTTGCCGCGGTGTTGTTCGTGGGATTGGTGCGGAGGCGGCCGATGCCCGGCAGAAACCGGCCGACGCGCTCAGCGTAGGCGAGGTAGCCCTGGCCTTGAGTCGCCCGCAGATGAGCCTCTTCCACGAGCCTGACCTGCAAGTGCACGGCCAGAACGAGCATCACCAGGCCGACGAGCGCGACGAAGTTGGGAGCAAGGAGCACCAGCCCGGCGGCCGCGGTGATCATGGCGGTGAACACGGGATTGCGCACGAGCGCGAACGGTCCGCTGGTCACCAGTTCGGTCGCCTCCCCCGCTGCCACGCCGATGCGCCAAGACGACCCCATGGCATGCTGAGCAGCAAGGGTCAGCACGATACCCGCGAGGGCGAGCGCGCCACCGGCGATGGTGACCACCGGAGAGCGCGACCACGCCAGTGGTGCCACCGCGCCGGACAACTGCGCGGCCGGCGCGACGAGTCCCAGTACCAGCGCGAGCACGAACGAGATCCCTCCCCACCACTCCGCCGAACCCGGACGGCCACTCACGCCGTGAAAGCCCGTGGTGCCGGTTCGGCGGTGATGCAGGACCGCGCGCAACCCGAACGCCACCGCCAGGAACGCCACCATCGTCGCGAGGGCGATACCCCCGAGCGTCTTGTCGTCCACGTCAGCTCCCGTCAATACATGCATGAATTACTATGTATTTATATATCGGCTCTCGTGCCGACGCAAGCCGCCACGGGGCGAACCGCCCAACTGGGACGGGCCGCATGCGAGCACAGTGCCCCGCGCGGTACCCTGAAGGGCGTGCCTGGCACTGCGAGGCCTCGCCCGATCCCGCGAACGGCGTTCGCGCGGCTCGTCGCGGTGCTGGCGATCGTCGCTGGGGTCGCCTTGTTCCAGGACTCGTCGTGCACCACCGGCAACCCCGGTCCGTGTCTTCCTGCCGCGGACACCGTGGGTTCGATCGTCGTTCAGTCCTCCGTCACGGCTACCGTCGCCCCGGGGCTGGAGGAGGACGGGCGATCGGACGGGGTGGACGACGCTCTCGGTGCCTGCCTGATGGTCCTGATGGCCGTCCTCTTTGTCTTCACAAGGCTGCGCTCTTTCGGTGCGGCGCTGACTCGAGCCGTCCCCGCGCACCGAGCGCTACCCCGTACGGTTTCGTCCCGCGTCTCCAGTCTCGAACAGCTCTGCGTGCGCCGGACGTAAGCCGGTTCTGCGCTCGTCCTGACGCGCCTGGCACTGGCGCGCGGTGACCCGGCTATCGAACTTGCTCACGTTCCGACGAGCACTGGAGTTCTTCTGTGCGCGCATTTTTCCCCCGTAAGCGTCGTGCGCGGTCACGTACCGCGGTGGTTGCGGTGTTCGCCGCGCTGGCTGTGACCGGCTGCGGCACGGGCTCCGATGCTGTGGTCCCGGGAAGCACGTTCGAGTTCGTCGCGCCGGGCGGGCAGACGAGGATCTTCTACGATCCCCCGGAGCAGCGGGGCGAGCTGCCGGAGATATCCGGTGAGAGCCTTACCGAGCCGGGACGCCGGCTGAGCCTGTCCGACTACGCGGGGAAGGTCGTCGTCCTCAACATCTGGGGTTCGTGGTGCGGTCCATGCCGGGGCGAGGCAGACGATCTGGAGCGGGTGTTCGCCCGGACCCGCGACTCGGGCGTCCAGTTTCTCGGGGTGAACGTCCGCGACGAGATGCGTGGAGCCGCTGAGGACTTCGTGCGCAACCTCAATGTCGGGTACCCGTCGTTCTATGATCCGCCCGGCCGGACTCTGCTGGCGTTGCGGGGCTTTCCCCGCAACGTCGTGCCCTCCACGATCGTCCTGGATCGTCAGCATCGCGTGGCGGCGATCTTCCTGACCGCGCTCCTGGACACACACCTGCAGCCGGTCGTCGACCGGGTCGCGGTCGAGCCCTCCGTCCCGGGCGGTCTGCCGTGAACCTGACCGATCTCGCCATCTCGGGACCGCTCGTCCTCGCCACGCTCGTCGCGCTGGCCGCAGGCATCATCTCCTTCGCCTCACCGTGTTGTATCCCGCTGGTGCCCGGCTACCTGGCCTACCTCGCGGGACTGGTCGGCACGGACCCGGGCGACGTCGCCGACGCCGGCGCGGCTCGGCGGGACCGCTGGCGGGTGGCCGGTGCCGCGCTATTGTTCGTCCTCGGTTTCACCGTGATCTTCTGCGCAGCGGTGCTGACCGTGCTCGGCGTGTCCGACGCGCTGCTGACGAACCAGGACCTCCTGCAGCGCCTCGGCGGTGTCGTCACCATCGCGATGGGTTTGGCCTTCCTGGGGCTGATCCCCGCGCTGCAGCGGGAGTTCCGAATCCGGCATCGTCCACGACGCGGCATCTGGGGCGCTCCCGCACTCGGCGCGGTGTTCGGACTCGGCTGGACACCGTGCCTGGGTCCCACGCTCGCCGGTGTCATCGCTCTGGCCAGCGGTTCTCAGGCCGGTCCCGCGCTGTGGCGGGGCTTGCTGCTCGTGCTGGCTTACTGCCTCGGGCTCGGACTGCCCTTCGTGTTCCTGGCGCTGGGTGCCCGCTGGGCGGTCGGCACCGCCGGCTTCCTCCGACGCCACACCCGGGGCGTGCAGGTCATCGGCGGCGTTCTTCTGCTGACGGTCGGGTTGCTGCTCGTGACCGGGCTGTGGGGCTCGCTCGTGGCGGCTCTGCGTAGCCCGATAGCCGGATTCACCACCTTGCTCTGACATTCCTCGAAAGGTTCCCCCGTCATGACACGAAACACGAAGCTTTCACTGGTCGTAGTCGCCGTTGTCGCGGTGGTCGCCGGGATTCTCCTGGTAGTGAACGGCACCGGCCGCCAGGTTCCGTCCACAGAGGCCGTTTCGTCCGCCGACTCGCTGCCGACCGAGGCGCAATCGATGTTGGTGCGGCCGGACAGCCACCGCCTGACCTCCGCGGCGGACGGCAAGGTCACGGTCGTGGAGTTCCTGGACCTGGAGTGCGAGGCGTGCGGCGCTGCCTTCCCCGGCGTGGAGCAGTTGCGCGCCGAGTACGGTGACCGGGTCACGTTCGTGATGCGTTACTTCCCGATCCGCAGCCACCGCAACGCCGAACTGGCCGCGCGTGCCGTCGAGGCTGCGGGCAGGCAGGGCAAGCTCGAACCGATGTACCAGCTGATGTACATCAACCAACCCCAGTGGGGAGACCAGCAGGTGTCGCATCGGGACACCTTCCTCGGCTTCGCCCGCCAGCTCAGCCTGGACATTGCCCGGTTCGAGTCCGATCTAGACAGCCCCGAGGTCGCTGACCGGGTGCGCCGCGACCAGGCCGACGGCACCGCGCTGGGGGTGCGCGGCACACCGACCTTCTTCATCAACGGCTCGGTCTTCCAGGGCAGGCCCACCTACCAGGGCCTGAAGGCCGCGATCGACCAGGAGCTGGCCCGGTGACCACCGCCACGACTGAACCGACAGGCCGGCGCTCGGCGTTCACCACCAGGCTGCTGCCCTGGCTGCTGACCGTCGCGGGCCTGGTCGGGCTGGCCGCCTCCGTGACGTTGACCATCGAGAAGATCGCCTCGCTGCGAGACCCGGACTACGTGCCCTCCTGCAGCATCGACCCCGTCCTCAGCTGTGGCTCGATCATGCGCGCCGCGCAGGCCGAGGTGTTCGGATTTCCCAACCCGCTGCTGGGGATCGCCGGCTTCGCCGTGGTCGTGACGACTGGGGTCGTCCTCCTCGCCCGGGCGTCACTGCCCCAGTGGTACTGGCTCGGCCTGCAGGCCGGCACCACGCTCGGCGTCGTCTTCGTCCACTGGCTGATCTACCAGAGCCTGTACGAAATCGGCGCCCTGTGCCCGTACTGTATGGTCGTCTGGGCGGTCACGATCCCGATCTTCTGGTACACCACAGTGCACAACCTGGGACAGCGCCACCTGCGTGCACCCCGGGCGGCCGTGAACATGCTGGCTGCCTATCACGGCCTCATCATCACCGCGTGGTACCTGATCATCGGGATCGCCGTGCTCGCAGCGTTCTGGGACTACTGGATCACCCTGGTCTAACGAGCCGACCGGTGGCTGTCCTCGGTGTTGCGGAGACTGGCGAGAACCAGTACCGCAGCACTTACGGTGATGAAGACATCGGCGAGGTTGAAGGTGGGGAACCACCCGGTGTCCAGGTAGTCGGTCACGACACCGTCCACCGCCCGGTCAGCCAGGTTGCCGACCGCCCCGGCCAGCACCGCGGCCAGGGCGGTCCACCTCCGGAGACCGGAACCGATTCTGCAATTCGTTACCAAAGGGCCGGTCCGGCGATGGCGCAAGTCAGCGGCTCGTCAGCCACTCCGGCTCTGCCTGAGCTTGGTGAGCATCGCCCGATAGGCCATAGTTTCCTCGTCCTCCTCCCCCGTGGGGGCGCCGCGGAAGTCGACCAGCCGGTCGTACCGGTACCACTGGACCAGCAGCACGACCTGGGCGACCACCAGCCCGAGTTCACCGGCAACGAGCGAGATGATCCCCGCCAAACGCTGGTCGGCGAGCAGGTCGCTGAACCAGGGCAGGGTGAGCGTCCGGTAGTAGTTCTCCGCGATCACCGTCCGCATCGTCATCACGATGACGGCGAACACCGCGTGGAAGGGCATGACGGCGAACACCAGACCCAGTCGTCCCAGGTGGGGGAACCGCCGCGGCGACGGGTCAATGCCGACAACGATCCAATAGAACTGATAGCCCACCGCGAGCACGAAGACGTTCAGCGCCATCCGGGACCAGTGCTCGTCGATCACCCACCCGAACACCCCGGTGAAGTAGAGCAGGTAGTAGGAGGCGACGAACAGACCCGCGGCCACGGCCGGGTGGGACAGGGCCCGCACCATCCCCGAGTCGACCACCGCGACCAGCCACTCACGAGGGCCAGGTGCCCTTCCCGTTGCCGCGGCGGGAAGCACACGCAGTGCGAGCGTGAGCGGCCCACCGAGCACCAGCAGCAGCGGGGCCAGCATGCCGAGCACCATGTGTGAGCTCACGTGCTCACTGAACCCGGCAGGCGCATAGGCCCCGACCCCGGACGAGGTCGCGACGAACACCAGTCCGCACCCGGTGAGCCACGCGGTGGTCCGCCCGGGCGGCCAGCGCTCGCCTCGCCAGCGCAGCCGACGCGCCCCCAGGAGGTAGACCGCCGCGGCGACCAGCGCGGGCAGGCCGAGCACGAGGTCGAGCCGCCAGGTGGTGAGCAGGTTCAGCAGGTTCGGCGCACCTGGCAACGAGTAGCCGACGGCGATCTCGACGGGGCTGAGTTCCGGGCCGAAAACCGCGGGCGGAGATACCTGGACCATGCCCATCGTCACACCGAAGGTGACCAGGAAGACGGCGGTTTCAGTGGCGGCGAGACGCACCAGTCGGTGGGGCCGGTCTCGTACCGCCCGACTCCGAGCGACCACGCTAAGCGCTCCCACGGCGACCAGGGCCACGCCCTTGAGCAGCACCAGTCGTCCATAACCGGTCGTCACCAGCGCCGCCGGTGGTGTGAGAAGCAACGCGACGAAAATGCCTGAGGCAGCGATCAGGATCCAGCAACCAGTGGCGAACCGCTGGTAGCTGGCCACCGCGACCTCGACCTGCCCGGTGCCCCGCCGGAGGTGGAGGCTCAGCGCGACCAGCACCCCGAACCAGAGGCCGGCCACGACTACGTGGAACGCCATGCTGTTCATCGCGTAGTCGTGCGCCGCTCCGGAGGACGCATGGCCGCTGACGACTGGCGGCAGCAGCCCGAGCACCGCGAGAACCGCCAGCCCGAGCGCCGCGCGCCACCGCAGCGCGACCCGGCAACCCACCGCGACCACCAGCGCGACAAGCGCCGACGCCAACCAGGCGCGCGGTTCGTACAGCGCCATGAACAGGCCCGCGAAGTCGACGGGGCCAAGCACTTCGGAGACAGGGACGCCGATCGCGTCCGCCATGTCGAAGGGCATCATGAGCACAATGCCGCCAAACCACAGCCAGGCCGCCCAGCCGGCGACCCAGGTGGCCGCCCACCCGTCCGGTGACAACCGTCCGTTCGGCTCGGACGCCGTGAAGAACAAGGCGTACGCCAGGGAGCCCGCGGCCACCGCGCTGGCGACGTCGACGACGAAGCGCAGTACGTACGCGCAGACCTTCGTCACGGCGCCGGGATCGGAATACCCCAGCGCCCCATAGCCCCCGCCGCCGCTGCGCAGGACGAGGACGACGGCGAGCACAAGTCCCAGCAGCAGTCCAGCACCACTCACCAGGGCGATCCGACGACTCCCGTGGCGCCCGGTCATCGCCGGTGCCGTCGCGAAGCAGTCCGTTCCGAGTCACGCTGGGGGCCGAGCACCTCGGCGCGGCTGTCGTCGGCGTCCAGCAGCCACCACGGAGTCACGGTCTGGCTCTGGCCCTGCACCCGGTCGAGCTGCCGGTCCATCCTGCGTGCTTCCCGCTCGTCGGACCGGTACCACTGACGGATGAACGCGCCGACGAGCACGGCCGCGGACACGTCGCCGAATGCCCAGAGGATGGCGCCACCGATGTGCTGGTCGGTGAGCGGTGCGGGTCCCCAGTCACGGGCGAGCGTGAGGTAGAAGTCCCCGGCGAGCAACGTGTCCATCATCATGATCGGGATGCCGAGCAGGATGTGAATCGGGGCGAGGCCCACCACTAGCAGGAATCGGAACACGAAAGGCGGCCGGTGTGGCACCGGATCCACTCCCAGCAGGGACCAATAGAACAGGAACCCGGTCAGAACGAAGTGCACGTGGGTGAAGTCGTGGGTCCAGGTGTTGCGCAACGCACTCTCGTACAGCCCGGTGTAGTAGAAGACGAACTGGGTGGCGGCGAACAGGGTGAACGTGACTGCGGGGTGCGCGACGAACCGGGCCGGGCCACTGTGGATGACGACCAAGAGGACATTGCGCCACCGCTTCGGCAAGGTACGCAGCGCTAGTTGCATCGGCGCACCGAGCACGAGTGGCACCGGCGCGATCATCTGCAACAGCATGTGCTGGATCGCGGGCACCGAGAACAACACTCGATCGTACACACCCAGGGACGACGAGGTTCCCAGGAACACGATCGCGAGGCCGACGAACCAGTAGACGGTCCGATGACGCTCCCACCCGTCACCCCGCCGGCGCAGGGCGCGGACACCGTGCACGTACAGCGCGGCCGCCACCGCCGGTGGGACCAGCATCACCGGGTCCAAGGTCCAGCTCGTCAGCATCCGGACCGGCGTCAGCGGAAGCGGATCCGCCGGGGGCATCGACGCCAGCACAGAAGCGGTCACCATGTCACTGCACCACCTGGTCGGCGGACGACGGCACGGCCGCGGGCGAGAACTTGCGCAGCCGGAGGCTGTTGGACACCACGAACAAAGACGACACCGCCATCGCTGCTCCCGCTATCAACGGGTTGAGCAGACCCGCCGCCGCCAGTGGGAGCGCGGCGACGTTGTAACCAAAAGCCCAGAACAGATTGCCCCGAATGGTCCATAGCGCGGCCCGCGCGAGCCTGACGGCGTCCGGCACCACGGTCAGTTCGTCACGGACGAGGATGAGGTCCGCGGCGTCGATCGCGACGTCGGTCCCGGCCCCGATGGCCATGCCGAGGTCCGCGGTGACCAGCGCCGGCGCGTCGTTCACCCCATCCCCCACGACCGCCACGGTATGGCCCTCGGCCCGCAGCCTGGCGACCTCGCGAGCCTTGTCGCCGGGTAACACCCCGGCGACAACCTCCTGGATTCCGATCTCGGCTCCGACGGCCCTGGCAGTCTCCTCGTTGTCGCCGGTCAGCAGCACGGTGCGCAGCCCGAGCCGGTGGAGCTCGGCCACCGCGGGTGCGGCCGAGGGCTTCACCAGATCACTGACCGCAAGCAGCCCGATGACCTCGCTGTCCCTGCTGACGACGACCGTAGTGCGCCCCTGCCGCTCCCATGCGACGCGCGCGTTCTCGATCACGCGCGGAAGCCGGACACCACGTTCTGTGAACAGCGTCGCCCGCCCCACGACGATCTCGTGATCTAGAACCACACCATAAGCCCCGAGCCCAGGCTCCGCGCGGAAACCGCTGACCGACGGGAGCTCGCCGAGCTCGCTTCGGGCAGCCGAGGTGATAGCGGTGCCGATCGGGTGCTCGGAGGCGTCCTCGACCGCACCGGCCAGCTGGAGGACCTCCGCGCGGGAGGCCCCCTCGGTCGGCTGCACGTCGACCACGGACATCCGGCCCGTGGTGACGGTTCCGGTCTTGTCCAACACGACCGTGTCGATCGTGCGGGTGGACTCCATCGCCTGGTAGCCCTTGATGAAGACGCCGAGGCGAGCACCACGACCGGATGCCACCATCAATGCGGTCGGCGTAGCCAGTCCCAGCGCACACGGACATGCGATCACCAGCACGGCGAGCGCGGCGCTGAACGACCGCTCGACCGAGCCTCCGAAGGCCAGCCAGCCGACCAGCGTGAGGACCGAAAGCACGAGCACTGCGGGCACGAAGAAGGCGGAGATCCGGTCCACCAGCCGTTGCACCCGGGCATCCCCGTTCTGCGCTTGCGACACCAGACGCAACATCGCAGCAAGCTGGGTGTCCCGTCCAATTCGGGTGGCCTCGACGACGAGAGTCCCGTCGAGTGCCACGGTGCCCCCCACGACCTCGGTGTTCTCGCTCGCTTCGACGGGCACCGATTCACCGGTCATCGTGCTGGTATCGACAGCAGCCCGCCCTTCGACGACACGCCCGTCGGTGGCGATGGTGCCGCCCGGACGGACCAGGAAACGCTGCCCGACCCGAAGCTCCCCGATGGGCACGGATCGTCGCGCACCGTCAGCCAGGACGACCGTGACGTTCTTGGCCTGCAGCGCCGCCAGCTCCCGCAGAGCGCTGCCGGCGTTGCGGCGGGCCTTCGCCTCGAAGTACCGGCCGGCAAGCACGAACGCGGTCAGGCCCGCGGCCACCTCCAGATAGATCGCCCCCTCGGAGCGGAGCAGGAGCCACACGCCGGACACCGGCGACGGACGCTCGGCCTGAACGAACATCGCGTAGACCGACCATGCCGAAGAGGCGGTGATCCCGAGCGAAACCAGCGTATCCATCGAAGCGGCCCGGCGCCGCAGGTTCCGGGCAGCAGCGCGGTGGAACGGCCACGCCGCCCAGCCTATGACGGGCGCGGCGAGTCCGATAAGCAGCCACTGCCAGCCAGTGAAACGCCACTGGGGCAGCACGGTGAATGTGATCGACAGGTCGGCCAGCGGCACGAACAACACCACCGACAGAATCAAACGGCGCCAGAGGTCGCGAGCACGGCCGCTGTCGCCGTCATCGGTGTCACCCAGGCGAGCAGGCTCGACCAGTTCGGCATCGTAACCCGCCTGCACCACCGCGCGGACGAGCGACTCGTCCCCGACCGCCGGTGCGGCGGTGACCTGGGCTCGGCCCGTGGCGAAGTTGACCGTCGCCCGTACGCCGTCCAGCCGGTTCAACCGGTGCTCCACCCGAGCCGCGCAGGCAGCGCAGGTCATCCCCGACACCGACAGCTCGACCTCCCGCAAATCCGCGTCCGCGTCGGGCTGGCCGGGGGGTAGGGCGAGCCCAAGTCGCATCATCGCCAGACGCTCCGTTCCTTGCTCGCGCAGTTCAACGAATTCTCATAGTAGAACCGAGGAGGAGCCGTTGCGCTCGCAGGTGTCCGCCCCTCACAGAGCGCCAGGAGATTTCTACTATGTCACCCAGTAGAGGGGCTACGTCCGTGACAGAAGGGGGACTTCAGATGCTCATGGCGTCGCGGTGGTGATCGGCATCGCGGGCGTGTTCCTCGCCGCGTGCACCGGTTCTTCCACGAGCCCGGCCACCGACTCCGGGTCTCCCTCCCAGGCCGGCCCATCCGCAGCGGTCGAGGCGAAGCCCGCCGATGGCGCCAGGGACCTGGCGCCCGGTGATCCGGTCATGGTGTCCGCGAAGGGCTCGACGTTGCGGAACGTGAGCCTGATGGACGAGAAGGCAAGCCGGTGAGCGGTGAACTGAGCCCGTCAGGCGATACCTGGACCGCCACCGGAAAGCTGGTATACTCCATGCTGTACACCATGACCTGGACCGGCTCGAGTGGGGACGGTGCCACCGTGACCGGGACCAGCACCTTCATGACCGAAACCCCGAAGGCACTCGCCTACCCCTCCGTCATTCCGCTCGATGGCGAGACGACAGGAGTCGGCATCCCCAATCATCATCAAATTCTCCCAACCGGTGAAGGACCACGCGGCGGCCGAACGAGGGCTCAAGGTCGCCTCGGACAAGCCAGCCGAGGGCGCATGGCGGTGGTTCGGAGACGACGAAGTGCACTACCGCACGAAGGAGTATCGGCCCGCCTACAACAAGATCACCCTCGACATCGACCTCGGCGGTGTCACACTGGGCGACGGGATCTACGGCGAGACGGACCGGCGGATCAGTTTCCAGACCGGGCCCGCGATAATATCCAAGGCGTCCGACAAGGACAAGCAACTGCGGGCTTACAAGGACGGTCAACTCGTCCTGACCGCCCCGGTCAGTCCCGGCAAGCCCACGGCCAAGTGTGTCTCCGGGACGCTCCTGGTGATGACCGTGCAGTCGCCATACACGATGGACTCCTCCACCTATGGGGTTCCGGCGGACTCGCCCGGCGGGTACCGCACCACGGTGCAATATGCCCTGCGGTTGACCAATTCCGGCCAGTTCCTGCATTCGGCCCCCTTGTCCGTCGCCGATCAGGGCAGAACGAACGTCTCACACGGGTGCATCAACATGAGCACCGCGAATGCCAAGTGGTTCTACGAGAACTCACACCGAGGCGATGTCGTCGAAGTGAGCGACACCGGCGAACAGATCAAGCCCGGCGACGGCTGGACCGACTGGCGGTTCACCTGGGAACAGTGGCTACAGGGACGCTGACCCCGGCACTCGCTGCATTCGGTTCCACAACCCACCCCGGCTACCATGAGTGCGGCGCCGGCATGCTGGTTAAGCTTGGCGTGCGGCGGTCTCAGTCCCGCGGAGACGACACCGAAACCGTCTCCCTCTCCGCAAGCTACCGGCGCATAAACGGACAGGGGATCACACGTGGCGGTGGTAACCGACATCCTGGAATGGCTGCAGGCACTGCCGCAGCCGGCGTTGGTCGGCGCGACCGGCGCACTCGTGTTCGCCGAGTGCACCATCGGGCTCGGCTTCATCGCCCCCGGCGAGTCGGGACTGCTGGTCGCCGCGACCACCGCCAACACCGCGCCGCGGTTCCTGATCCTGTGGGCGGTGGTGGCGGTGTGCGCCATCCTCGGCGACTCGCTCGGCTACGCGATCGGGCGGAAGTTCGGGCCACGGCTGCGCGAGACCAAGCTGATCCAGAAGTACGGCACGGACGCCTGGGACAAGGCGACCGACGTGCTGCACCGCAGGGGCGCGTGGGCGGTGTTCTTCGCCCGGTTCCTGCCGGTGATCCGGACGCTGACGCCTGCCGCGGCGGGGACGTCGGGACTGGAGTTCCGGAAGTTCCTCCCCGCGGCGACCGCGGGCGCAATCAGCTGGTCCCTGCTGCACATCAGCCTAGGTGCCGCACTCGGTGAGGCGGCCAAGCGGATCGAGAGCTTGATCAGCACCGGCGGCCTGATCGTGGTCGGCGTGCTGGCCGCCGTCGCGGTCTTCTTCCTGCTGCGATGGAAGAAGAATGCGATGGGCAAGCTCGAACAGCGCACCATGGACCCGGATGCCGAGTGAGTCAGGGCACCGCGCGCTCGGATGCTCACCCTCAGGGCAGACCATCCCGAGTGAGGAGCCCGTCGACCTTGCAGACCTCGTCGGTCGCCACACCACGCAATGACAGCAGGCCATACCCTCCACGGCCGGAATTCCCACCTCAAACAGAAAGCGGCGCCGGGGACGCGGAGCAGTGAGGTAGCGGCCAAGGCAGGGGTGGACCCGCAGACGTTGCGGTACTACGAGCGCCGTGGCCTAAGCACCGAGCCGCCACGGGCGGACTAGGGCTACCGCGAGCGGTCTACCCGGCGGCGACGGTGCGATTCGTGAAACGGCGCAGGAACTGAACGCTAATCTCGATGAGATCCGGGAACTGCTACCCCTGACCGAGGGGTGCCGGAAGACTGCGACGCCGGAGGACAAGATCGCTGATCCAGCGCCTCTGCGGGTAGGCGTGGGTGGATCGCGGCGAGCGGGGCAGTTCAACAAAGCTGGATGTCGGCTGCTAACTCAGCAGGCAGGTCGTTCACGGCTGGCCGCTGCGCCAGGACGTGCCGAAGTTCAGTGAGCCGTGTGTGCCCTTGCGGGGCGATCCAGCTCCAGCACCGTGCAGGAGCACGTCACCGCCGCATGAGTCCAGGTAGTTCACGACGTCGAACAACATCGTCCCCGGATCCAGCGCTCGGGCGAACGCGCGACCCGACGGCTACGAACGCATCGGCGGCCGAGACTTTCAGATGATCAGTGTGCGCGATCCGGGTGGGGGTAGCGCGTCCGGGGATCTTGTCTGCTTCCGAGGCGAGTTCTATCGGTGCCTGACCCGACGGGCGGACGCGTTGTTTGAGTTGGCTGAGGCGTAGAGGTGTCGGCGGCCTTCGCGCCGCGCGGTGACGACGCCGACCAGGCGCAGCTTCGCCAGGTGCTGGCTGGCGGTGGCGATGCTGATGCCGACCCGCTTTGCGAGGGTGCCTACGTCGTAGGAGCCATGTGTGATCAGCCACACCAGATATAGCCGCGGCGGGCTGGACAGCAGCGCGAACGTTGCTGCGGCGGCCGCGATCTGAGGCGCCGATGGCTCCGCCGCGGCCCTGGTGATGGCCGCTTCTGTGGTGGCCCGGTGGGCAAAGTTCGGCATGGCGATCTCGAGTCTTCCGTAATCGGCGTCCCTTGTCACCGCTGGCGGAGCCCTTGGTCGGATCGTCTTTCTGTCGCGGGTCCACGCAGCACCCCAGACGTTAAAACTCAAGCTAGCTAGTTCCCTTCGGTACGCCTTAACCTTCCCTCCGGTTTCGTTGTGGTGTTGTGTGCCGAGGGACCGGTGCGGTCATTGCCGGAGTTGTCCCTACTCGCCGAGCATCGCCGTGGCCATGGCGGGCTGTATGCGGGCCTGGCCCACGGCCGGATCGACGTCGCTCGGCTGCGCGGTGCCATCCTGGCCGGGCCGCTGCCCAGAGCGGCCGACGGCCGGCTGGTGCTGGCGGTGGATATCACCTGCTGGTTCCGGCCCGAGGCGCACACCGCGCCAGAACGGGTCATGTGTCACGCCTACGGCCGCAACCGTAACCAGCATCTGGCGATTCCCGGCTGGCCCTACTCGGTCGTGGTCGCGCTGGAAACCGGCCGCAGCTCCTGGACCGCGCCCGTGGACATCCAACGCCTGGAACCCTGGGCCGACGCCGCCACGGTCACCGCCGACCAACTCCGCCGGGTCGTCACCGGGCTGATCAACCGCGGGCACTGGCAGCCCGGTGACCGCGAGATCCTGATCGTGGCCGACGCGGCTACGACGGGCCACGCTTGGCCTTCCAGTTGGCTGACCTGCCCGTGGCGGTGCTGGTGCAGATGCGGTCGGACCCGGCCCTGTCACGATTTCCGTGTAAGCCACGGATGATTTCTTGTCTTATTCTAGTGGAGTGGTATACGGTTGGGGAAGAGGGTGACGAGGGTATTGAGTGCTTGTTTCCAGCCCCATGTTCCTGTTCCCGATGGTCCGCCTCGATGGCTGGTGATGTTGCGGAGACCGAGGTAGAGAAGTTTTATCGCGGCGGTGTCGCTGTCGAAATGTCCGCTATTCTTGGTGAGTTTGCGTAGTTGGAAGTTGATGTTCTCGATCAGATTGGTGGTGTAGACGACGCGACGCAACTCGGCGGGATAGTCGAGAAATGGCGTGAAGTCATTCCAGGCGTGTCGCCATACCTGAATCGCGGCCGGGTATTGGGTGCCGAATTCTTTGTCGAAATTCTTCAGTGCGATCTCGGCGGCCTCGAGTGTGGGGGCGGTGTAGATCTCGCGCATACCCGCGGCCACCTTTTTTCGATCGCGGTAGGAGATGAAGCGCATGGCGTTGCGGATCACGTGCACCACGCAGGTCTGGATCCCGGTGTCGGGAAACACGCTGCGGATCGCGTCCGGCAGCCCGGTCAGCCCATCGCAGCAGGCGATCAGGATGTCCTTCACGCCACGGTTGCGCAGGTCGGTGACGACCTTGGCCCAGAACTTCGCCGCCTCGGTGTCCGCGATCCACAGCCCGAGGGCGTGTTTGCGGCCCTCCACGTCCACGCCGACGGCCAGGTAGCCGACCTTCGTGGTGACCACACCCTTGTCCTTGACCCGCAGCCGCAGCCCGTCCACATACAGGATCGGATACATCTCGTCCAAGGGTCGGGATTGCCACAGTGCGATCTCATCGGTGACCACCTCGGTCACGTTGGAAATCAGTTCCCGCGACGCGTTCACCCCATATACTTCGCGCAGATGGGATTCGATATCGCGAGTGGTCATGCCACGTGAATACAGTGACAGGATCACCTCGTCGATATTGCCGAGCCGACGGGCGCGTTTCGGAACGATCGCCGGCTCGAACGAGCCATTCCGGCCCCGCGGTACCGACACCTCAACCGGGCCGTTTGTCGTGGACACTGTTTTCGTCGACTTGCCGTTGCGCGAGTTACCACTCCCGTTACCGGCAGGGTCACCTTTCTCAACCGAGATGATGCGTCATCTCGGTTTCCAGCGACCGCTCCAGAACCGCCCTCGTCATACGATTCAGCAATTCCTGCGCACCCAGCGCCCCACCGTTGGCATACGCGTCTTTCACCAGCGCATCAAGTGCCTCCGGCGACAACGCGCCCGCGAGCGCCTTGCCTGCCGCGGAATCCCCAGCCTGAGCAGATGTGTCCTCGGTCACAGATGGAACCTTTCTGGATCGCGTCAGGCGATCCGATCTTGGTCCATCCGCGGCTTACACGGTTGTCATGACACGGCCGTCGGACCGGGTCCTGCGCCGCTCGACCCCGCCCCACACCCCGCACACGGTGGGCCGGCCGCGCCGCCACGGCAGCGAGTTCGCCTTCGGCGTTCCGGCCACCTGGGGCCAACCCGACGTCGCTATCGACGCCGACACCCGTCTCTACGGTCCCGCCATCGTCCGGGCCTGGAACCGGCTGCATCCCCGGCTGACACACCGCACCGCCTGGACCACACACGTCGGACCCCTGCCGATTCTGGAGGGCACCGTGGTTCGTTTGCAGGTGGACCGGTTACCGTCCGGAGCGATCCCGAAACCAGTGTGGTTATGGCATTCCCGCGTCGATCTGGACATCGGCGCGGTCGATCTGCTCTGGCAGGCGTTCCTGCGCAGATTCGATATCGAGCACACGTTCCGGCTGTTCAAACAGACGCTCGGCTGGACCCGCCCGAAGCTGCGCACACCAGAACAGGCCGACCGGTGGGGTTGGCTGGTCCTGGCCGCCTACACCCAACTCGGGTCTGCCCAGGCTTCGGTTGACTCCTGATCTGTGAGGCCGACGGCCTTGCTGGAAGGATGAGGATCGTGCCGAAGCCGTTCCCGAAGGAGTTCCGTCGTGACGTGATCGCGGTCGCCCGTCAGGGCGACCAGTCGGTCGCGCAGGTCGCGAGGAGTTTCGGAATCTCGGAGTCCTGCCTGTCGCGGTGGCTGAAGATCGCCGACCGCGAGGATGGTGTCAGCGCCGACCGCCCGAGTTCAGCCCCGCACGGGGACCTGGAGGTGGAGAACCGGGAGCTGCGCAGGCGCACGAAGCAGCTGGAGCAGGAGAACGAGATCCTGCGCCGCGCGACCGCCTACTTCGCGCGTGACGTGCTCCCAAAATGATGTACCCGCTGGTCCTCGACCTCGCCGGCGACGGCATCCCCGTCACGGTGACCTGCAGGGTGCTGGGCTTTTCCAAGCAGGCCTTCTACAAGTGGAAGGTCAAACCGGTCAGTGACCGCGACTACGACGACGCCCATCTCATCAACGCCGCAATCGACATCCACCACGATGACCCCGAGTTCGGCTACCGGTTCATCGCCGACGAACTCGCCGCCACGGGTTGGCGGGCCTCACGCAACCGCGTCGGCCGGTTGTGTTCCCAGCAGCGGTTGTGGTCAGTGCACGCCCGCAAACGAGGGCGCCACCGACGCCCCGGGCCACCCGTGCACGATGACCTCGTCCGTCGCGAGTTCACCGCCCAGCGGCCCGATCAGCTCTGGCTGACCGACATCACCGAACATCCCACCGGCGAGGGCAAGCTTTACCTCTGCGCGGTCAAAGACGCCTGCTCCACACGGATCGTCGGCTACTCCATCGATTTCCACATGACCTCCCACCTTGCCGTCGCCGCGCTACGCCACGCCGTGACGCTGCGCGAACCGGCCGGGACCGTGGTGCACTCCGACCGCGGCAGTCAGTTCCGCTCACACGTCTACCAGCGCGAGCTGCGCGCGGCCGGGCTGCGCGGATCAATGGGACGAGTCGGAACCTGCGCCGATAACGCCGCGATGGAATCCTTCTTCAGCCTCCTGCAAAAGAACGTGCTCAACCGCCGACGCTGGCCCACCCGAGCGCAACTACGCCTGGCCATCGTCACCTGGATCGAGACCACCTACCACCGCCGACGCCGCCAACACACCCTGGGGCGACTGACTCCGATCGAGTTCGAGACACTGCTCAACGCCGCTGACGCGGCCTGACCCACCCACAAAACCGGGGTCAACCGAACTCTGGGCAGTCCCCTCCGGCTGGCTCGCCGGCTGGCCGCGGATCTACGGCGCCCCTGGGAGAAACCCGCACCACCGGGCCGGCTCACTCCGGCCCGGGTTCGTCGCGGGTTTCGGCACCTACGCGCACACGCCGGCTCTCCCGCCAATGCACCAAAACCAACACGGGCCGACCCAGGACGGCCACCCGGCCGCCGCAACAACCGGCCAGCCATCCGCTATGACGTGCACGTCGTCACCTCAACGACATCCACGAAGACCAAGTCGAGCACGCCCCGACCACGCCGAACAGGTTAAAACTCAAGCTAGCCCGCCGCCGACACGCTGAGACCGCCGCCGGGTCTCCGGTGGCGGGGCCCGACGCTGTGGCGCCTGGTGGGCGAGACCTTCGGCCAGCTGCTGGTACCGACTGCCCGAGCCCATTCCGCGATGTCTCGGTCAGCGCGGTTGCTACCGGGAGGACCTGTTTCATGTTCGGCAAGCTGCTGCGGCCGCTGGCATTGTGTGTCGCGTTGACCATTCCAGCGTTGGTGCTGCGGTTATCGGTATGGCAGTGGTCGCGGCCTCGTTCGTGCTCGCCTGGGCGGCGGAGGCCGCGCAGGTCGACATTTCCGGAGGGCTGGCGATTGCGATCCTTGCCGTGATCGCGGTGCTGCCGGAATACGCGGTGGACCTGTACTTTGCCTACACCGCCGGGTCCAATCCGGACTCCGTGGCCTACGCCGCGGCGAACATGACCGGGTCAAACCGGTTGTTACTGGGCCTGGGCTGGTCGGTGGTCGTACTCGTCACCTTGGCGCTGGCCACGCGCCGTAGCGGCAAGACCGTGCGTGCACTGGTCCTGGAGCCCGGCTACCGGGTGGAGCTGGGCTTCCTGGCGATCGCCTCGGTGGTGGCGTTCCTGATCCCCGTCAGCGGCCAGATTCCTCTGCTGCTGGGGTTCGCGCTGCTCGGGTTCTTCGTGTTCTACCTGTGGAAGGTTTCCCGCGCCGAGTCCGGTGAACCGCATCTGGTCGGTCGACCATCGCGCAACTTCCGAAGCGGGGCCGCCGCGCCCTTGTGGTGGGGATGTTCGCCTTCGCCGCGCTGGTGATCGTGGACTGCGCCGAGCCCTTCGCACACGCTCTGATCGCGACCGGGACGCAGCTGGGGATCGACCAGTTCCTACTGGTGCAGTGGCTGGCGCCGCTGGCCTCGGAGGCGCCGGAGTTTATTGTGGCTATCCTGTTCGCGTTGCGCGGCAAGGGTGCCGACGCGATCGGCACCCTGATCTCCAGCAAGGTCAACCAGTGGACCCTGCTGGTGGGCAGTCTGCCGCTCGCGTACTTCGCCGGCGGCGGTACCGCAGCCTTGAGTCTGGATGGCCGGCAGGTCGAGGAGTTTCTGCTCACCGCCACTCAGACCTTGCTCGGGGTCGCCGCGTTGCTCGCGCTGCGGTTCCCGCGCTGGGCCGCCTGGACCCTGCTTGGGCTGTTCGCTGTCCAGTTCGCGGTGCCCGGTCATGCCGCCCGCTACGTCCTAGCCGGCATCTACGCAGTCCTCACCCTGGTGGCGCTGGTGAACAATCGCCGACACATCCTGCCGACACTGGCCGCCCCCTTCCGGCGCCGCGCGGAGCAGGAAGCGACCGGCACGTCCGACCAGGTGGCCACCACGCACCGTGGAGCCAGCGACGCCAGCCTGCTCGACGCTGCTCACGCTGTGTCCAGGAGGGTTGCACTCGCCCCGTACGGTTTCCGGAGCAGGAACGAGCAGGTTCGAGGAGGCGTGACATCCACAGCCCCAAGTCGGCCCGCGGCGGATGAACCGGTGGTTGGACCGCATCATCACCTCAGCGCACCGCAGCCTCGACTGCGCGGACGAGGTCGACCTCGGGGGTAGGGGCGTCGCGGCCGGCGCCGCAGATCGCGGCCGAGGAGAGGCTGCGCTGCCGCCCCAGCCGAAGCTGAGCGCGCGGTGGGTGGTCGACAGGCGCTCGCGCTCTCGGTCCGCCGTATCATGGCCCAGCGCGACAGCACCTGGCAAACACCGTTCTCCTCGAACGCCACAACAACGTCGGCTGACCAGACTTCCTCACAGACACCGAGCGCAAATAGGTTTTTTTCCACCTCGAGTCGACCAGGGACCCGAGCCTCCTTCCACAGTTCGCGAATTACACTTTTCCCCGTCGTTTCGTCGGTAATTCAAAATCCACAACCGGTCGCGACAAGTGAACGACGGAGCGCACTCCACCCTTGCCCCACCCGCATCGACGGGCGCATAGTGAGACGTTGCCAGCGCACGGAAATCAGGTGAGCCATGATGAAGCGCAAAATTCTCGCATTCGCCGCCGCCCTGTCGTTGTCGTTCGGACTGATGACCGGCGCCGCGTCCGCAACAATTCATCCGATTGTGGAGTCCGCCGATTGCGCCAACCCGACCGCAGACGCCCACCACCCGCTCGGCGACGTCGCCGATCCAATCGGTCAAACTCCGGGCGTCGGGTCGCACTCGGAACAAAGCACCTTCAGGGCGATACAGTCCGCGAACGAGAACGCGTTCTTCGGGCACAAGCTCGACGGCCAATGCGGGAAGGTCGGGCAATAGGACCGCATTACTTGACCCCAAGTCGGGGAACCCGAAACCCGTTTCAGGAGCCGTGCAGGTAACGGCCCGGGGAGGTGCCGACCGTCCGACGGAACGCGGCGATCAAGGCGCTCGCGTTCGCGTACCCGACAGTGTGCGCGACCTGGGAGACCGGGCGTCCTTCCGCGAGGAGCGGCAGGGCCGCCCGCAGCCGCATGTGGGTGCGCCACCGGTCGAAGCTCATCTCCGTGTCGCGAACAAACAGCCGGGACAGGGTTCGCCGGCTCACCCCGACGGCGCGCGCGTGGGCCTCGAGGCTCCGCGAGTCAGCCGGATCGGCGAGCAGGGCGTCGGCCACGGCGCGGACGCGTTCGTCCACCGTAAGCGGGACATCGATCGGCAAGGCCGGCAGGGGGTGCAGCAGGTCGAGCACCACACCTTCGGCCCGCAGCCGTGCGTCATCGGAGAGGCCGTCACGGGCCAGGTAGGCGAACAGGTGCGCCAGCAGACCGTCGACGCCAACCGCGGTGGGCTCCGTCCAATTGAGAGCGCATCGCGCGGGGTCCAGGTAGAGGCTGCACAGCGTCGCGTCCCGGGTGGCGCCAGTGCGATGAACAACACCGGCCGGCAACCACAGCGCACGCGTGGGCGGCAGGACCCAGTACGAGTCGCCGACGGCCACGCTGAGCACGCCACTCCGCGTCCAGGCCAATTGGTGATGCGTGTGGCTGTGGGGTGCGATCCACTCCCCTGACGCCAACGGGAACTGCCCGACGACGATCACTCCCGCACCTGCTGGAACGGTGGTGTCACCGGCCTCGATCACGCGATCCATGCGTCTGTCCTCAACTCGACATCCTCTGGCCTCGTCGCTGATTGTGGCCGGGCGGCGTCAACCATAGCTTCGGAATGGTGCTGATCAACCCGTTGCCGACCGCCGCTTCGCCCATACCGCACTCAGCGACAGGACCGCGGTCATGACACCGCCCGCGCGGAACCGCCGCGGGGCCGCGTGGGCCGTGCTGTGTTTCGTCCAGTTCATGGTGGTGCTGGACGACAACGTGGTGAGCGTCGCGCTCCCCAGCATTCGCGGCGACCTCGGGTTCACCACGACAGGACTGGCCTGGGTCGTCAACGCGTACTTCCTGACCTTCGGCGGATTGCTGCTGCTGGCCGGCCGCACTGCCGACCTGCTGGGCAGGCGGCGCGTCTTCCTCGCCGGAGTGGCACTGTTCGGTACGGCCAGTCTCGCCTGTGGCCTTGCCCAACAGCCCTGGCAGCTCGTGGCCGGGCGGTTCACCCAGGGCGCCGGTGCGGCGCTGGCCAGCCCAGCGGCGTTGTCCATGATCACCCTGTTGTTCCCCGGCGCCGGAGAACGCACCAGAGCACTGGCGATCTGGGGCGGCATCGCTGCACTGGGCGGCACCACGGGCCTGATGGTCCCGGGCGTGCTGACCGGCCTCGCCTCCTGGCGGTGGATCTTTCTGATCAATCTGCCGGTGGCGGCGCTGGCTCTCGTACTGCTTCCTCGCCTCATCCCCGAGAGCCGGGCAGGCCGACGGGCACCTCTGGACGTACCGGGCGCACTTCTCGGCACCGCCGCGGTCATCACCCTGGTCTACGGCCTGCTGCAGGTCGGGGAATCGTCCTGGGCCGAGCTGACCGTCATCGCCCCATTGGTCGTGGGCACGGTCCTGGCTGCCGGCTTCCTGCTGGTGGAGTCTCGCACAGCAGAACCTCTCGTGCCGGGGGCCTTGCTGGCCGATCGGACCCGCGCGGTCGCCAACGGCGCCACCCTGGTCTTCTCGGCAGCCTTCTACGCGATGGCCTTCCTGCTGATGATCCACCTACAGACCGTGCTCGGATACGACCCGCTCCAAGCTGGTGTTGCCTACCTCCCCTACGGCGCGGGCATCCTGCTGGGGATGCGGATCGCCACGCGCGCCGTGACCACATTGGGAGTGCGGTGGGCGCTGGTCCTGTCGTTCCTGATCAGTTCAGGCGGACTGCTGCTGCTGTCCGGCGTGGCAGCGCATGATTCGTATGCATCCGGCGTCCTGCCCGGGATGCTCGTCACGAGTCTGGGGTGCGGGCTGAGCCTGCCGGTGTTGACGGCGGCCGCGGTCACGCGCACCACCGCAGAGAATGCCGGCCTCGGGTCGGCCCTGTTCAGCTCCGTGCAACAGGTCGGCGGCGCGCTGGGGGTGGCGGTTCTGGTGGCGGTGGCCGAGCGACAGGACGGCTTCTCATCCGCGCTCACCGTCGCCGCGGCCATCCTGGCACTCGGCGCAGTGCTCATCGCTGCGCTGCTGCGGACCGAAGCACCAGGTGTGGCATGAACTCCATCGCCGAACGGCTTCTCGGAGCGATGCGATGCCGGCCTACGCGTCAGTACTCGTACGTGTCCTGCGGGGCGGCAATCGGCCGAGCGCCGTGAACGATCAAGGTCGGGGTGTAGCGGTTGCCTTCGTTCGCGGTGTTGGGTGCGACGGTTCCGGTGACGGTCAGCCACTGGTCGTCCCGGTAGTGGTCGAGGTTGTCGCCGGCGAGCCGGGCGTGGAGGGGGAACGCGTCGGCGGCGCAGCAGTTGATGACGATGCGGGCGAGGAACGGGGCGCCGGCCTTGTTGCGGACGATGAAGCCGGTGACCTGGATGGTGCGGTTGTCGAGCGTCCCGGCGCTGTCCCACCCGGCGCGCGTGATGAGGTCGGTGAAGCGCATCGGGACGACCTCGCCTGGCGGCAGAGGTGGGAACGGGACGCGGCGCGTGGTGTCCGGACCGGGGGCGGCCACGGTGC
This sequence comes from Amycolatopsis tucumanensis, assembly GCF_021654135.1. Taxonomy (GTDB): domain Bacteria; phylum Actinomycetota; class Actinomycetes; order Mycobacteriales; family Pseudonocardiaceae; genus Amycolatopsis_E; species Amycolatopsis_E tucumanensis. Next base: position 23,327 of record NZ_JAKGSD010000055.1, read on the forward strand.
GGTTTCCGGCGCGGTTGACCGCGTCGGAGCCCAGCGCGGGAGGGGCGATGAGGAAGATGGCCAGGACGGGGACGAGGAGAAGCCACGGGCTTCGTGGGGCATGATGGTGCTCATCGGCGCAGGCCGGGCCTGGAGACGACCCAGATTGCCCGGCTGGGATCGGGCGAGCATCCCGGATGTCCCGGACGATGGCGATCACTGCCAGCGCGACGATCACGGTGCCAGCGGCCAGCAACCACGGCGCCATGACCGGCCTGACATAGCGCAGGTAGCCGGCGTCGAGGACGATCTTGATCAGAGCGCCCCCGACCAGGAGCAGAAGTACGTTCTGCGTCTCCCGCTTCATCGGCCACTCCCCAGCAGCGGCAGCCCGACCGCAACAGCGCATCCGATGGCGACCAGGAACGTCAGCGGCGCGAACCGGAGGGCGAACTGGCGGCCGAATGTCCCGGCCTGCAGTGCGATGAGCTTGAGGTCGACAGCCGGGCCGACTACCAGGAAAACGAGCCTGGGAACCAGGGGGATGGCGGAAAGAGAAGCTGCGACGAAGGCGTCTGCCTCGCTGCACAGCGCCAGGACGACAGCGAGCACGGCCATCACGAGCACGCCGAGCGCCAGGTTCCCACCCAGGGTGCCCAGCCAGGTCTGCGGGACGACGACGTTGAGCACGGCGGAGGCGAGCCCGCCGATGACGAGGAACCCACCCGCTTCGACGAGGTCGTGCCGTGCCGTCTCGGTGAACACCCGCCAGCGGGATCCGCCGACCGGCCCGGACAGGCGGCTCAGCGCCCGCTCCGCGATCCACTCCACGCGGCCGAACCGCTGCCACAACCAGCCCGTGACGACGGCCGTGGTCAGCGACCCTCCGAATCGGGCGAGCACCATCTCCGGCCGCCCCGGGAAGGCAACCGCGGTCACCAGCACGACCGGATTGATCGCCGGTGAGGCCAGCAAGAACGCAAGTGCCACCGCAGGGGCCACCTGATTCTGCATCAACCGGCGTGCGACCGGCACCGACGCACACTCGCATCCCGGCAGCGCGGCCCCCGCCAAACCCGCGACCGGAATCGCGAGCCCAGGGTGGCGCGGAAGCAGTCGTCGCAGGCGTTCGGCGGGCAAGAACGCCATGATCGCCCCGCTCAGCAGCACTCCGAGAACCAGGAAGGGCAAGGCCTGCACCACCACTGCGACGAACACCGTCGACCCGGTTCGCAACGCCGCCACGTCGAACAGGTCGACCAGGTAGCTCTGGGCCAGCAGTGCCACGAGCAGCACCACGCACAGCACCCGGAGGGACCCGGTCGATCCCCGCCGCCACTTGGTTCGGGCGGGTGCCGTCACCGATCCTCGCTCCCCATGGTCAGACCCCTTCGGATGCCGTGGCGTCGGTGTGGCCACCCCAGCAGCTCCGGCGCCCCCAACCGGCCGTGCCCAGCGTCAGCCGACAATCCGTCGCGCGCCGATGTAATGTCCGTCACCCTTCGCGGAACGGACGTCCACGAGTTGCCCTTCGGTCGGGGCGTCGACCATCTTCCCACTGCCCACGTACATGCCGACGTGGTGGATCTTCGACGGGTCGCCGCTGCCGTCGTCGAAGAAGACAAGGTCACCGGGCTGGAGCTCGCTCATCGACACCGGCCTGCCGACCGTGTACTGCTGCCGGCTCGTCCGGGGCAGACTGACCCCCGCCTGTTTGTAGGCCCAGCTGGTCAAGCCGGAACAGTCGAACTCGCTGGGGCCGGTCGCTCCCCACTCGTACTCCGAACCACGCTTGGAGAGCGCGGCCTGCAACGCGTCGTTCGCCGCACCCGGGGGCCCGAGGTAGGAGCCGGTGTCCTGCACCGTGTTGAGGACTTCCCGTTCACTGGCTGACAAGGCGTTGAGGGCCTGCCGCACCTGCCTGATCTGGGTGTTGAGATCCCGCCTGCGCTGGTTCACGAGGTCCAGCGCTCGTTGCGCCTCGGCCGCCGCGGCATCGGCACGCGTCTTCGCCTCCGCGGCGGCTGCTTGGGCAGTCGCCGCCTGGCTGCTCGCAGCCTGCAGCTGGGTCAGCGCCTCCATGTTGTTGGCGGACAGCATGCTCAGCGCCGACATGCGGTCGAGGTAGTCCTGGGCGGAGCTGCTGCCCATGATCGCCGACAGCCGGGCGAACTGGCCGCCCCGGAAGGATTCCGCGGTGAATTCGTCCACTGTGCCGCGGAACTGCCCCTCGGCGGCCTGGGCGCGGGCGAGAGCCTCGTTCGCGGCAGCCAGGTCGGCGTTGGCCCGGTCGCGGATGTTGTTCGCGTTGGTGAGGTCTGCTTGTGCGCCCAGCAGGTCCTCGTCAGCCTGGGCGGCAGCTGCACCGAGTTCCTGGTAGCGCTGCATCTCGTCAGAGCCTTCGGAGGGCTGAGCCCCTGCGGGGATGGCGACCAGAGTCATCGCGAGGACCGCTGTGGCCGCGAGGGCTCGTACGGCGTTGGTGAGTCTGCGGTTGTGCGGGCGCACCGAGGTGGTTCTCCTTTGTGGATCAGCGGACGTTCCTCGACCTCCCCGAAGGTCCGCGGTCACAGTAGGGTAACGAGCAGCCGTTGTCCACTATCGTGTTTCGTACTACAGGCTGTCGTTGAATTTCTCACCCTTGGTGATCAACCGACCGGCTGCGTCGTTCGATGGGTCGTGAGCTTCGACACGCCTACCCGCCGAACCGCGTGTCCGCATCAGACGCGATACTCGGACGGTCGATCACTGTCCGCGCTGATCCCGTGGCTGTCGTCGTGCCTCCAGCACGGACAGCAACGTCGCAGTGAGCACTCCGGGCGCCTGCTCGGTGGTGAGTTCACCCTTGCCGACTTCGTCAGCCGCGGCGTGGATCAGGGCGTAGCAGGTCGTGACCAGCCAGTCCTCCGGCAAGTCGGTGCGGAACACGCCTTCACGCCGGCCCCTCGCGATGAGCCGTTGGACGTGGCGGAACGCCCGGTCGTGCTGGCGGCGCAGGTGTTCGGGCCCGAGAACGTCCAGCGCCACGGCATGGAGCCTGCGGTACTGGTCCAGGATGGACCACGAGGTGCACACCAGCCTGCCTCCTGGCCGGCCGCGTGACCCGATCCGCCGCACTCGGCCTGTTCTCTGCGCACCCCGCCGTGATCAGCGCAGGAGAAGCGTCCACGATGGCATCGACGCTGGCGCTGAGCGACATCGCGACCATGAGCCGGTACACCGGGCGCTACCGGTTCCGGCGAATCCCGGAGATCTCGGCACCGGTCACCATCGCCTGGGCCGGCCGCGACCGGATCATCGGCCGTCGCGGTGCCCGCCGCGCCGCCGAGCTGCTGCCCGCGGCGACCCAGGTCCTGCTGCCACGCAGCGGACACCTGATGCCCGCTGATGCACCCAGCGAAGTCGCCCGACTGGTCATGTGCCACGCCAAGCTCCGGCCCCAAGGAGGTGACTACTAGTATTCCTAGTAATGACGCTCCCGGGAAAGGTCAGCATGCGCTCACGCCTGCACATCAAACTGCTGCTCACGCTCACAGCTCTGACGCTGTCCGCCTGCGCAACGCCGAGCGTGACCGCAGGCGACAGCACGTCCACCACCCCGGACCTGGCACATGTGCACGGACTCGGTGTCGACCCCGCGGACGGCATGCTCTACGCCGCGAGCCACTACGGACTCTTCAAACTCGCACCGGGCGGCGCACCGGAGCGGGTCGGCCCGGTGCAGGACGTGATGGGGTTCACCGTCGTGGGACCACGGCATTTCCTCGGCAGCGGCCATCCTGGATCCCGCACCGACGGGCCTCCCCACCTGGGCCTCGTCGAAAGCACCGACGCAGGGCAGACCTGGCGTGAGCTGTCCCTCGCAGGGCGCGCGGACCTGCACTCGATCGAAGCGAAACACGGCCTCGTCTACGGCTACGACAGTCAGAGTCGCCAGCTCATGGTGACCACCGACATGCGGAACTGGGACAACCGAGCTCGCCTCGCTGTCAGTGACTTCGCCGTGGACCCCGCCAGCCCCGACGTCATCGTCGCGAACACCACGGACGGACTGATGCGGAGCAGCGACGGCGGCCGCAACTTCTCCCTCTTGCCCGACGCCCCGGAACTGGTCTTCGTGGAGTGGCCCGCTTCCGGCACGCTGCTGGGCTCCGATCCGAACAACACGATCTACATCAGCGCGGATGGCGGGAACACCTGGGCGCGGCAGGGACAGGCGCCGGGTCCGCCGGGCGCGTTCGCCGCGCCCAGTGTGTCCGACGTGTACGTGGGGACTGAAACCGCGATCCACTACTCGTCCGACGGCGGCCGCACTTTCACGATCCGCCAAGCGTTGACCTGATCAGCCGGGCGGACGCTGGGCCACCGCGGCGAGAGCGAGTGTCACCACGGAGTCCTCGGCCTGTTCCCGAGTCCACCGTTGACCGACGCGCAATGCCAGGTACGTCCAGCCCACCTGGTTGAACAGCACAGTCGCGGTCCGGTCGACATCGGGTACACCGGCGAGACTCCCGTCGACGATCCCGTCCCGCAGCAGCCGCGCGAGGGGCTCGACGAACACCGTACGAGTCGCCAGCGCTCGGTCGCGCTCGAGGCCGCTGACCTTCTCGGGTTCGTGGAAGATTCCGCCGTCCTCGGCGAACAGGCCGACCAGCAGGTGCCGCCACGGATCCGCAACCTGGCACGTCGCTCGCAGGGCGCGCTCCAGGCGCGCCAGCCCAGTCCCGTCCGAGACGAGCGTCGGCCAGACCGCTTGCTGGTACTCGTAGCCGGCGCGGATGCTCAGTAGTTCGATCACTCGTTCCCGGGTCAGCCCCTTGCGATGCAGAGTCATCCGCGACGCACCCAACCGTCGCGCGATGCCGGCCACCGAGAGGGCCGTCAAACCCTCCTCGGCGAGGATTTCCAGCCCCGCCTCGACAACTCGGCTTTCCCATTCGTCCATGAGACGCTACTGTATCAGCTCGAATACAGGCTAGTATCGCGAGCGGAGGTGCCATGCGCAGGAAGGCGAAAGCCCCGAGACGAGCCGCGCGTTACCGCGCGGCTGCTGCCGGGTTGGCGGGATTGGGTCTCGGCGAACTGGTCAGCGCTACGAACGGCCAGTCGTTGATCGACAACGTCGGCCGGAGCGTGGTGGACTGGAGTCCCCGCCAGGTGGTTGACCTGACGGTGAAGCTCCTGTCGAGCCGGGACAAGCCGGCGATCCGCGCGGCCGTGGGCGCGACGGCGATCAGCACGACCGTCGCCTTGGCTCGCCTGCCTACGGCCGCCCGCACTGCGGCTCTCACAGCTCTCGCCACCGCGACAGCAGGGCTCGCGCTGCGCCGCCCGCCCCGGTCCGTTCCGGCGGCTCTTGCCGCGGCGACCGCCGGAGCTGTTACGACCAGTTACGCCTTGTCCGGCAGCTCAGGCCCGGGCCGCGCGACAGCGTGGGTCCTGCTCGGTAGCGGTTCGCTGGTGGCCGCGCGCAGTCTGCTGGCGAGCCGGCGGCGGCGGCACGAAATCGAGACCCAGCGGCCGCTCGACAGCGCCGCCGTGCCCGAGGACGGAGCCGAGGCGGTGCCCGGGCTGGCTCCACTCATCACCCCGGCCGACCAGTTCTACGTCACGGATGTCAACCTCAGCACGCCGTTGATCGAGGAAAACCGGTGGCAGCTCACGATCATGGGCCTCGTGGGCGAAACCCAGCGATGGTCGCTGGCCGACCTCATGGCTGAGGCCGAGGAGTTCGACGCGGTCATGGTCTGCGTCCACAATCCGGTGGGCGGGCACCGGCTGGGCAACGGCAGGTGGCACGGCGTGCCCCTGCGAACCCTGCTCGAACGGGCAGCCCCGTCCGCCGAAGCGGACACGCTGGTCACACGAGCGGTCGACGGTTTCACCGTCTCCCTGCCCACCGAGCCGTTGCGATCCGGGAAGTGGAAGGGCTACGTCGTGGTCGGCCTCAACGGCCGGCCGCTTTCGGCCGCACACGGTTATCCGGCGAGGGTGTTCGTACCGGGCATCTACGGGCAGTACACCGGCGTGAAGTGGTTGACCGAGCTGGAACTGACAACCGGCCCGCACTCCGACTACTGGTCGCCGCGGGGCTGGCCGCACGAGCCCGCCTGGATCCAGCCCCAAGCCCGCATCGACGTACCGGCGGAGGGCCTGCGAGCCGGCCGCCCGCTCCAGGTGGCCGGCGTCGCCTGGGCCCCGCCGCACGGCATTGCAGGCGTGGACGTGCGCGCCGACAACGGCCCGTGGCAGCCGGCAAAGCTGGCACGTGAACTCTCGCCTTCCTCGTGGCGCCGGTGGACGGCCGCGCTCGACCTCGTCCCGGGAGCGCACTCGGTCCAAGCCCGGGCCATCAGCCGGTCGGGTGAGGTCCAGGACAGCCGGGAGCGGCCGCCTTACCCCGTCGGCGCGAGCGGCTGGCACACGGTCGCTGTCCACGTCTCGTCATAACCCCTCTCAGGAGGCAAACCGTGGCCATCTCCGCTCAGCTGGGCGCGCCGCGTCGAACAGAGCTCGCCGCAGGCCCCATCGAATACCGCGAACGCGGGACCGGCGCACCCGTCGTCTTCCTGCACGGGATCATCGCCAACGGCGACGTCTGGCGACACGTCGTCCCCGAACTGGCCGGCCAGTACCGCTGCATCACCCCCGACTGGCCGCTCGGTTCGCACCGGCTGCCCATGCGCGCCGGGACCGACTTCACCCTCTTCGGGCTGGCGAAGCTCGTCAACGAGTTCCTCGGTGCCCTCGGGCTCGACGACGTGGTGCTGGTCGCCAACGACACGGGCGGCGCCATCGCACAAGCGGTCGCGGCCCGCCACCCGGACCGGCTCGGCCGGCTGGTACTGACGCCGTGCGACGCCATCGGCAACTTCCTGCCTCCGCCGATCAAGCACCTGCAGGTGGTCGGGCGCACGCCGACAGGGCTCTACCTGCTCGCGCAGGGGCTGCGCTCGCGAGCCGTCCAACGACTGCCGATCGCCTTCGGCAGGCTCACCGAGCGGCCGATCCCGGCGGAGATCATGCGGTCGTACACCGAACCACTGCGTAAGCACAGCGGTGTCCGCCGCGACTTCGCCGCGCTGGTGCGGGCGATCAGCTCCGAATTCACGCAGGAAGCCGCGCGGGGGCTGAACGCCTTCCACCGGCCCACGTTGATCGCCTGGGCGCGCGAGCGGCGCCGGTTCTTCCCGCAAGAGCACGCGCACCGGCTCGCCTGCATCCTCCCGAATGCACACTTGGAAGTACTCGAGAACACGGGGCCCTTCATCAGTGAGGACCAGCCGGTGGCCCTGGCGCGCCTGATCCAGGATTTTCTCACGGTCAGGGCTACGGCATGACCCTCGCTTATGAACCGGCGTTCCGCGCGGCCTCGACCACCACCCTGATCCGTTGCACGAGCGTCAGCAGCGACAGCAGCGCGAGCAGCCACAGCGACACCTCGACGGCATACGGCACGCCGAGACCCTGAAGGCCGGTACCGATGAGCGCGATGGCCAGCCGCTCGGCACGCTCGGCAACACCGCCCTGGGCGGAGAAGCCCGACGCCTCGGCTCGCGCCTTGACGTAAGAGATCACCTGGGCGAGTACGAGGCACACGAGCGCGGCCGCCGCAGCCCTCGGCCTACCCGTGGCGAAGGCCCACCACGTGATGGCGGCGAAGAGCGCGCCGTCGACGAGCCGATCGCACGTGGCGTCGAGTACCGCGCCGAACCGCGTGGTGCCGGCCGCGCGGGCCATCGCGCCATCGACCAGGTCGAGCATCACGAAAGCCCAGACGGTGAAGGTGCCGGCGAGGAGCATCCCGCGTGGCAGGAACAGGAGCGCGGACGAGACCGCCCCGACCGTGCCAAGGAGAGTCACGGCGTTGGGCGTCAGCCCGACCTTCACCAGCGCCACACCGAGCGGATCGATGAGGCGCGCCACGAAGGCACGCGCGAAGGTGTTGAACATCGGACACCGCCAGGAGGTAGCAACGGCCCGTCAGCGACTTCTTCACCATTAGGCCTACCCCGTAATGGTATACAGCGTGTCGGCGGGCCGGACGCGTTCCTACCCTCTAGGCTGCCTAGTAGATCGACTTACCACAGGAGGGTGCGGTGGCTGGTGCGGTTGCGGCTCTCGTCGCCGTGGTTGCGCTCGTGGCCGCGGTCTATGGCGGGTCGATGCTGGTGCGACTGGCGCCCACAGCCCGCCAGGTTCACCCGTTCCTGTCCGGCGGCGCGCCCGCGGAGCACGCCGTCTCGCGGTACCACGCCCGCTGGTACACGATCACGATGATCTTCCTGGCCTTCGACATGGAAATGGTCTTCATGTACCCGTGGACGCTTGTCGTCTCGGAGGTCGGCGCCGCGGCCGTGGTGGAGATGTTCCTCTTCCTCGCGCTGCTGTTCGCAGGCGTCTGGTATGCGTGGCGGGAGGGCGTGTTCCGGTGGACGTGACATCCTGGCTGCTGCGCCGGACGCCCGTGCGACCGCTGATCGCCACAGCGCCGGGAGGTACGGCCGCGCGCCTCGCGGCCGAGCGGGAGGCGCGCGTCCGCGGGTGGCGACCGGCACTCAGCCCGGCTGAAGCCAACGTGCTGATCGTCGCGGGGCCACCCGGCGAGCAGATGGCGGCGGCGGAGGCGGTCTGGCGGCAGATGCCGTTTCCCCGGGTCCGTGCAGAACTTCTCGACGCGGCGGATGTCGCGGCCGCACTCGACGACGCGGTGCGCCGACTGCACTCTGTCGATCACCAGCGCGCGGAGGTGCACCAAGCCCACGGTCCTGACGTGAGCCATCATCACGGACCCCACAATGACCCCGCCGACCACGAGCAGGCGCCACAAGGCCCGATTGGACACGAGCAACACCGCCCGGATCCGCACGCCCACCACGGCGAGCAGGAACACCACGCACACACCCTGCACACCGGGCACGAGCCGCACGACCACGCACAGCACACCGCGCACACCCAGCGCGACCAGGAGCACGACGGGCCCGCTGGCCCCGACGGGCACATGAGCGACGGCGCCCATCGGGGGCACACCGTCCCCACCCAGCCCGCTGCCCAGAGTGGGCATGGCAATCACGGCGGGCACGAGGACCATGGCGGCCACGGTGGGCATGACAACCACGGCGGGCATGGCGAACACGACGAGCACGCGGGCCATGGTGGACACGCGAGCCACGGCGGGCACGCCAGCCACGGTGGACATGGGAGCCACGGTGGGCATGCGGGTCACGACATGAGCGGCATGGAAATGCCCGGCGGTATCCCGATGGCCGACCGCGCGCCGGACCGTGACGGGCTGCAGCTCGATCAACTGCACGTGCAGCTCGGCCCGGTCCTGCCGGCATGGCCGGACGGGCTGGTGATCCACGCGGCCCTGCAGGGCGATGTCATCCAGGAAGCGACTGTCGACCTGCTTCCAGCCCCGCACGGCACCGAGCCCTTCTGGTCGTCGCGGGCGGAGGGCATCCCAGGCAAGGCGGCTCGGCGACTCGACAGCTGTCACCGGCTCCTGACCGTCGCGGGTTGGGAGGAGGCAGCGGTCGTCGCGGCCCGGTTGCGGGACCGCGCACTCGCAGGTGAGCGGATCGACCCGGAGTTCCATCGGTGGGCACGACGGGTCCGCAGGTCACGGGTCCTGCGGTGGTCGCTGTCCGGGGTCGGGGTGCTCGACGAGACTGCCCCTTCGCTGGCCGGCGACGCGATGGACCGCTTGACGCGCTGGCTCGACGACGCCGAAGCGGAGCTGCGCGACGGCGTGACCGCGAACGAGGAGGATCCAGCGGGGGCCCTCGAGGGCCTGCCGGCCCTGCTGGCCGGTAGTGAGTTCGCGGCGGCCCGGCTGATCGTGGCCAGCCTGGATCCGGACCTCGAACGTGCGCGGGTGGCCCATGGTTGAACAGCTTCCCTTCTGGGGCGGCCTGGTGCTGCCGCTCGTCCTGGTGTCACTCGTCGCGGCCACCGCGGCGTGGGACTCGGCGCTCGCGTCCCGGGCCGCCGGGAGCCGGAACGGCGCACTCATCGAGCCGTTCCACGCCGCGGCCGGACTGCTGGTCCAGCAACGGCGCCGGACTATCGCGGCGGACCTCCTGCTCTCGCGCGGCGGCGCGCTCGCCCTCCTCGTCGCCGGCTTCCTGGCCTCCCTGGTCACACCGCTGGGCCGGTGGGTGGTCGCGGACTTCTCGATCGGGATCGTGTGGTTCAACGCGATGGAGGTAGTCGCGTGGGCCGCGGTCTGGCTCGTCGGCTGGGGCGCCAACTCGGCGTACGGGATGATCGGGGGGTACCGGTTCGTCGCGCTGGGACTGGCCTACGAGCTGCCGCACATGTTCGCGCTGATCACGGCGGCACTGGGGGCCGAGTCGCTCCGGGTCGGCGACGTCGTCGCGGCGCAGGGCTCGGTGTGGTTCGTCGTCTGGATGCCGGTCGCGTTCGTGGTGTACCTGCTGTCGGTCCTCGCGATGGCGTTCTGGGGGCCGTTCAGCCAGCCGGTCGCCGCGGACCTGGCGGGCGGCGCCTCAGCCGAACTGTCCGGGGTGGACCGGCTGCTGTTCTCGGCCGGACGGTGGCTGTTGCTGGTGTCGGGTGCGGCCTTCGCGGTGCCACTGTTCCTGGGGGGCGGCGCGGGGCCGCTGCTCCCGGACTGGCTGTGGTCGCTGCTGAAGACCGCCGCGGTGCTGGCGGTTCTGGTGTGGATGCGGCGCCGCACCCCGATCGTGCGCGTGGAGCGTTACGAGGAGATCGCGTGGATGGTCCTGATCCCGCTGATGCTGCTGCAGGCGCTCGTGGTGGCCCTCGTGGTCCTCGCCCGGTGAGAAAGGAGCGCGCCTGATGTGGGCACAGATCGCCTTCTGGGTCTGCGCCGTCGGTTCCGTGGCTACCGGGGTCGCGGTGTTCCGGGTGGACTCCATGGCGCGCGCCACGTTCGCGCTGCTCGCGTCGTTCGTCTTCGCCGCCGGGACCGTGCTGCTGCTGAACCTGGCCTACCTCGGCGTCCTCGTGGTCCTCATGATGATCATGGAGATGGTCGTCATGGCGATCTTCATGATCATGTACATGATGAACCCGGCCGGACTGATGCCGATGACCATGGTGCACAACCAGAAGGGCTCGCTGGCGATCGCGGGCGGGGTGTTCGCGGTGCTGGCCGTGGCGATCTTCCTGATCCCGTGGCCGACTTCGGGCGAGCCACCGCCCGCCGACCCGACGCGCGCCCTCGGTGAGGCCCTCATGGGCTCGAAGATGCTCGTGATGATGGTGCTGGGGCTGTGCCTGTTCGCCACCATGGTGGCCACCGTCGTCCTGGCTGCACACCGAGGCCGTTACGACCGTTACGGCGACCGGCTCGACGCCAAGCACCCCGACGACCCAGTGCGAGGGGGCCTGAACCGGTGATCCTGCAACAGTTTCTGCTCCTCGCTGCGGCGTTGTTCAGCGTCGGTCTTTACGGCGCGCTCTCCCAGCAGTCCATCGTGATGATCATGATGGGGCTGGAGCTGATGGCCAACGCGATCATCGTGGCCGCCTCGGCGTTCTGGTACTTCGCCTCGCCCAGCCGCCCCGACGGCCAGGTCGTGGTGGTCGTCGCGCTCGTGCTGATGGCGGTCGACATGGCGATCGGGTTCGCCGTCACGACCGCGATCTTCCGGCGCCGGGACGTGGACATGACCGACTCGGCCGCGGATCTCAAGGGCTGAACCGATGACCCTGTGGCTGCTCATCGCGCTCCCCTTCGTGGCCGGAGGCGCCCTCTTGCTCTCGGGCCACCGCGCCGACCGGGTGGCTCCCTGGGCCGGCGTCGCCATAGCCGCCGCGACGGTCGCGCTCGCGATCATCGCCGCGGTCGGCAGGCCGGAGGTCTCGGCGCCGTTGCTGGCCGGCCTCCGGCTCGGGCTCGGTGTGGACGGGCTCTCGTCCGTCATGGTGGTGACCGTCGCCCTCGTGCTGCTCGCCGTGCTCGTGTTCGCCGCCGGCGAATTCCGCGCCGACGAGTCGCGAGCCCGTTTTCACGGGCTGATGCTGGTTTTCGCGGGCGCGATGCTGGTGACCGTGACGGCCCGTGACCTGACCGCGCTGCTCATGGCATGGGAAGTCATGGGAGCCTGCTCGTACGCCCTGATCGGGTTCTGGTGGCGGGACGAGCACCGGGCGGCGTCCGGTGTGGTCGCTTTCCTCACCACGCGCGCCGCCGACCTCGGGTTGTACCTGGCGGCAGGGGCCGCCCTCGCCGGCGGAGTGGCCGGCCTGGACCTCGCCGGCCTGCCGGACGCGGCGGGCGGCTGGCGGGACGCGATCGCGGCCGGACTGGTGCTCGCGGCGATCGGAAAGTCCGCCCAGTTGCCGTTCAGTTTCTGGCTTTCACGGGCGATGGACGGTCCGAGCCCGGTCTCGGCGCTGCTGCACTCGGCGACGATGGTCGCGGCAGGTGCGTACCTGCTGCTGCGGGTCGAGCCGCTGCTGACCGTGACCGGGTGGGCGGCCACCACGGTCGCCTGGGTCGGGGTGCTCACCGCGCTCGCGCTCGGCGCGGTCGCGGTGGCACAGCGCGACCTCAAGCAGGTATTGGCGGCCTCGACGTGCTCGCAGATCGGGTTCATGGTGCTCGCCGCCGGCACCGGCGGTGTGGCGGCCGGGACGGGCCAGCTCGTGGCCCACGCGGCGACCAAGAGCCTGCTCTTCCTCGGGGCCGGTGCGTGGCTGGTCGCGCTGGACACCAAGGACCTCGCCCGGCTGAAGGGCGCCGCGCGGCGCTTCCCGCTTCTGGGCGCGGTGTTCACCATCGGCGCGATGAGCCTGGCGGGCATTCCGCCGTTGTCGATCTGGGTAACCAAGGACGCAGTGCTGGCGACCGCGCTGGCCGGATCACCCGCCCTCTATGTCGTGGGGTTGGCGGCGGCGCTGCTCAGCGGTGCCTACGTGGGCCGGGTGCTGGCCGTCCTCTGGCTGCCCACTGAGCCGGGTTCGGCCTCGCCGCCGAACTCACTGCTCCTGGGACCGTTGCCGGTCCTCGCGCTGGCTGCCGCGTTGCTCGGCGTCCTCGGACTGCCCGGGCCCGCACACTGGTTCGCTTCCCTCCTCGGGGTGACCGAAGTTCCCGAGGCCTCGTGGCTCGAGCTGATCGTCTCCGGGCTGATCGCGATCGTGGGCGCCCTGGTCGCCGCGTCCTGGACGCGCCAGCGGTCGCCGGCCGCGCCACGCGTGCTGGCCGGCTGGCTCGGGCTCGAACGGCTCGCCCGGCTGCTCGTCGTGACGCCTGCGCTGCGCCTGGCCGACGGGCTGGCCCGGTTCGACGACCGGGTGGTGGACGGCGGCGTGCGCGCGGCCGCGGCTACCGCCGGCGGCCTGGGCCGCCTTGTGAACCTGCGCCTCGAATGGTCGATCGAGGGCGCCGTGCGCGGCCTCACCGGGGCGGCGCGGGCACTGGGTCGGCAGGCGCCGCGGCCGCAGACCGGTCAGCTGCACCACTACTACGCCCAGGCGGCCGTCGGGCTGGGTGTCCTGGTCCTGTTGTTGATCGTCCTGTGACGAACGTGAGGTGAACGTGCTCAGCGTCGTGGTGTTCCTGCCGCTGGCGGCCGCGGTGGTGCTGTTCGCGGTGCCGCGCGTGCCCGACCGGTTCGTCCGGTGGTGGTGGCTCGCGGTGGCGGCGATCGATTTCGCGCTGGTCATCGCGTTGTGGGTGGGTTACCCGGGTGGGGACGGTTACGCCTACGAGGTCAACCTGCGGTGGATCCCGAGCGTGAGCTCCGGCTACCACCTGGGCGTGGACGGTCTCAGCCTGCCGCTGGTCGCGCTCACCGCGGGCCTGTTCCTCGCGTGCGCGGTCTATTCGCTGCGTCAGGACAAGCGGGTGCGCTCCTTCGCCGCGTTGTTCCTGTTCCTGGAGACGGTGAGCCTCGGGCTGTTCGTGGCCCTGGACCTGATCCTGTTCTTCGTCTTCTTCGATCTGTCGATCGTCGGGATGTACTTCGTGATCGCGGGCTGGGGTCACCGCGACGCCGCGCGGGCGGCCGTGAAGTTCTTCCTGTACACCTTCGTCGGCTCCCTCGCATTGCTGGTCGGGTTCATCGCCCTCTACCTCGCCGCCTCACCGCACACCTTCGACATCGTCGAACTGACCCGGCAAATGCCGCTGGCCGGCGGCGGATGGGTCGCCGGGCTCGTGCTGCTCGCCCTGGGTGTGGGTTTCGCGATCAAGACCCCGACCGTCCCGTTCCACACCTGGCTGCCGCCCGCGCACACGGAGGCGCCCGCGGCCGGGTCGGCGATCCTGGCCGGAGTGCTGCTGAAAATGGGCACGTACGGGTTCGTGCGCATCATGATGCCCATCCTGCCCGACGCGTGGCGCCGCTACGCCGTGGTCGTCGTCGTGATCGGCGTGGTCAGCGTCCTCTATGGAGCGTTCGTGGCGCTGGCACAGCGGGACTTCAAGCGGATGATCGCCTACACCTCGGTCAACCACATGGGCTACATCATCCTCGCGGTCGGCGCCGCCGGACTGGTCGCCGATTCCGCAGCCGAGGCGCGCCAGCTCGCGGTGACCGGGGCGGTCACGCAGATGGTCAGCCACGGCCTGATCACCGCCGCGCTGTTCCTGCTGGCCGGGGTGCTCTACGACCGCGGCGGCACCTACGACATGTCCCGCTACGGCGGGATGGCGGCCAGCGCACCCAAGTTCGCGGGGCTCACCGCGGTGGCGGCGTTCGCCTCGCTCGGCCTGCCCGGGTTCTCCGGATTCATCGCCGAGTTCCAGATCTTCACCGGGTCACTCGGGGCGACGCCGGTCGCCACAGTGCTGGCGTTCCTCGGCATCCTCGTCACAGCGGCCCTGTTCCTGCGCGCCTTCCAGCGGATCTTCCTCGGCCCCGCGCGCTCGACCGAACCGGCAGCCGACCTGACTGTCACCGAGGGCGTCTCGATCGCGCCGCTACTGGTGCTCGCCGTCGTCATCGGCGTGTTCCCGCGGTTCCTGCTCGACCTGATCGAACCGGCGTCGCGCGCGGTCCTCGACCTGATGGCCCGGTGATCGCGCCGTGGAGATGATGAACGAAGACCCCTCCGCACTGCTGCCCGAGATCTTCCTCGCGGTGGCGGCCGTGGTCGCCCTGCTGCTCGGGTCCTACCTCCCGCGGCAGCGCCAGTGGCCCGTCCGGTTGGTCACCGCCCTCGCCTGCCTCGCCGGCCTGGTCGCGACCGTGGTGGCCTGGGGGCACGACGAGACGGTGTTCGGCGGCAGTTATGCGATCGACGTCGCCACCAACGCCGGCCGAATCATCGTGCTGGTCTCCGTGCTCATCACCCTCGGGGTCAGCGCCGGGGAGTTCCGCGGCGCCCCACGGGAGAGCGAGCTGTACGTCCTCATGCTGCTCGCCGCCCTCGGGACGGTGCTGCTGACCGGGGCGAACGACCTGATGCTGCTGGTCGCCGCCTACCTGCTCGCCAGCATCCCGCTGTACGCGCTCGCGGGATTCGCGAAGGACGACACAGGCACCGAGGCGTCGCTGAAGTTCTACCTGCTCGGGGCCCTGCTCGGCATCGTCATGCTCGCCGGTGCGACCGTCCTCTTCGGAGTCGGCGGGGCCAGCGGGTACGCGCCGCTCCGCGAATCGCTCGGCGGCGCACCGGCCGCCGCGGTGGCCATCGGATTCGTCGGAGTGCTCGGCGGGCTGCTGTTCAAGGTGGGCGCGGTGCCCGCACATTTCTGGGTGCCGGACGTCACCGAGGGCACGAGGCCACCGGTCGCGGCGTTCCTCACCACGGTGCCCAAGATCGGCGGGGTAATCGCCGCGTACCGGCTCGTGTCCTCGGGTCTGGCGGACTCGCCCGTCGACTGGGCGCTGCTGCTGGCGATCGTCGCCGCGGTCACCATGACACTGGGCAACCTCGCCGCGTTCTTCCAGCAGAACGTGCGCAGACTGCTCGCGTACTCGACCATCAGCCAGGTCGGGTACCTGCTCATGGCCGTCGCCGCCGCCCTGCGCAGCGACCTCGCCTTGCCCAGCCTGCTGCTGTACGTCGCCGCCTACGCCGTCACCAACCTCGGGGCGTTCGCCGTGGTGTGCGCGCTGCCCAAGGCCGCTGTGATCGAGGACTACCGCGGCTTGATCCGGCGCCGGCCCTGGCTCGCCGTCAGCCTGGTGGTGTGCCTGCTCGGGCTCGTCGGCACCCCGCCGACCGGGGTGTTCGCCGGCAAGCTGACCGTATTCACCGCCGCCTTCGACGGTGGCTATGCCTGGCTCGTCGTGGTCGCGGCGATCAACACGGTCGCCAGTCTGTTCTACTACCTGCGGTGGATCGCCCCCGCCGTGCGCTCGGCGGACTCCCCCGCCGCCTCGGACGTCGACCGGTGGTCCGCCGGCACCGCCTACGCCGCTGCCGCCGCCTCTGTGGTGCTGGGCCCGCTGGCCGGTCCGCTGCTGAGCGCGTTCGGCGGGAGCCTCATCCTGATGTGAACGCGGGAGTTGGGCCCGGCCTGTCCCTGTAGCCGGGCCCCCTCCTTCTCGCAGTTCTCGGCAGCAGCCGGGCGTCCGCTAGCCGAGTGCCGCGAGCAGGTCGTTCATCCGCGCGAGTTCACGGCTCTGGTCGGTCTTGGTGGTGCGCGCGACGTCGAGTGCGAACCGGTCCCGACCGTGCTCGAGTTCGTCGATGGCCTCGGCAACCGCCTGGGCGTGGTGGGGTCGCATCATCATCAGGAACATACGATCGACCATGGCCCCCTCGGCGCTTCGAAGCATCTGCAGGTCCTGCTGCTCCATCTCCCGCACGGGCGCGGGCGGTGGCTCGGGCTTCGCGCCTTGGCGGCTCAGCCAGGCCTCCATCTGCCGGATCTGCCCGCTCTGCTCCCCGGCGATGTGCGCCGCGAGTTGCCGCACCTCGGCGTTCGTCGCCTTGGCCCGAGCAACCTCGGCCATTTCGACGGCGCTCTGGTGGTGCGGAACGAGCATCGCGATGAAGCTGATGTCATGACTGGTGGCGCGGTCGTTGCCCTTGGCACTGTTCGAGGTCGAGGCGCTCGCCGCGGGTGCGACCACCAACGCAGCCGCGGCCAGTGCGGCGACGGTGAGACGGATGCGGCTTGGGGCGATTCGGAAACGCATGCGATCTCCCTGTCAAGTGGAGGGGTCAGCCCAGTGAAGCGATCAGAGTGCGACATGCCTGTTCACAACCGCGGCATTCATCCGCGCAGACGCGGCAGTGGTCGTGGTGCCCGGCATGGCGGGCACACTCGTCACCACACGCCTTGCACGCGGCCGCGCAGGCTTGAAGGATCGACCGGGTGAGGTTGGCGTCGTAGCCGGTGTGGCGCGACAGCGTCCGGCCGGTGGCATCGCAGATGTCGGCGCAGTCGAGGTTGCCGCGGATGCATTTGGTCAGTTCGGCGACCATTTCCTCGCTGAGACAGGCGTCCGCGCACGCGCTGCACGCCTGAGCACAGCTGAAGCACGCGTCGATGCACCGCGCCAGCGCCTCCCGGTCCACGCCGCCGAGATCCGCCGGGTAGGCGCCGAGCATTTCAGCACTCCTGGTCATCAGATCTCCTATCCATGGTCGTAGTCGTGTGGCCGGTCGCCCGGGTACCCCTTCGAACACGACCCACACCCGCCGGAGCGAAAAGGTTCTTGTGTCCGGAAGATGCCGGCGTGCGAAGCCTCGACTCGTTGCACCAGAAGGATCTCGACAATGATCGAGCAGATGACGTAACGAACTACTATGCTCGATAGTCTTAAATAGGGTAGGAGTCGCGGCTCAGCACCCGGCGGACGATGGAGGACCGATGGCACTCTCCAACCAGCGGCGAGCGGACAAGCAAGTCGCGAACATCCGCGACGACGCCGTCCGCGACCAGTACGCCGACGCTTCCGCCGCCAGCGGTTACGTCGCGGCACACGAGTCAGGACCGTCCACCAGGTACTTCTTCTCGCGTCTCCACGTCGTCGACGAAGCCCTGGCGCCGGTCTCCGGCGACCTCCTCGACATCGGCTGTGGTCCGGGCATCCTGATCAGCCATCTCCTCGCCACCCGCCCCGGCGAGTTCCGGATCACCGCGTGCGACCGTTCCCCAGCCATGATCGACGCCGTCGCGGAGCGCACCGGGCACGCCGGCGTCCGCCTCTCGGTCGCACGGATCGAGGAGATGCCGTTCCCCGACGACAGCTTCGACGTAGTCGTGGCCATGGGCGTGCTCGAGTACGCCGAGGTCCGCCAGGCACTGCGAGAACTGGCCCGCGTCACCCGGCCAGGCGGGCTCGCCGTCGTGACCATGCTCAACCCGTTGAGCCCCTACCGAACCTTCGAATGGTGCGTCTACTGGCCGACGTTGCGCCTGCTCGGGCGCCTCGAACGGCTACTCGGGGTGCCATCCTCGAAGCGGCATGGAGTGCCGAGATCCGGGATACGCGCGCTTCCCGCACGGCGTCTCCGTCGCCTTTTGCGGAACGCGGGGTTCCATCCGAGGGATCTCGTCTACTACGACGTGACTCCGTTCCTGCCTCCGGTAGACAAGATCGTCCGCCGGTGGAAGCAGGGCTGGCGGCACCATCCGGACAAGACGGTCAGCCGTGGCGCGAGCCGGTGGCTGGGTACCGGCTATCTGGTCACCGCCCGTCGAGCGGACTAGCGCCCCGGCGGTCGGCTATCGGAGAGACGTCACCGAGCGCACTGCGCCGGCGATTGATTCAGCGCGATCGGGAATTGGCGCCCCCGCCGCGGGATCCTCGGCCGGGTCGATCACCGTCACTCGCACCCCGTGCCCCTCCTCCTCGTCGCGCAACGCCTCAGTCAGCACCGAGAGCGCGGCCCGGCTTCCCACGTAGGCCGCCCGGTTCACCGGTGAGTCGGTGATCCTCGCCGATTCCACCACGATGATGTGTCCGCGCGCCGCCCTCAGGGCAGGCAAAAGGCGATGCGCCAGCTCGGCGAAGCCGAACAAGTTCGCCTGGTAGAGCTCTCGCCAGGCTTGTGCACTGGTTTCCCGCAGCGGACCGTCGGCGTAGACGTCTGCACAGTGCACCAGGATTTCCACCCCGGCCGGCACACGATCGAGCTCCGTCCATGGCCGGCCAGGCGGACAGGCCGCCGCCGCATCACCGGCCACCCGAACATCATGGCTGCCGGCCAAGGATCGCACGATCGCTTCGACGAGTCTCCGGCTGTCGCCGATCACCACGGCGACCGGGCGGGGTTCCATCGCTGTCGCCTCCATGAGGCTCGAAAAGCCGAACGTAGCATCGCCGGAGGCGTGCCGCACGCGTCCGCACCTTGCGTACTGAGCAGGCAACTACCTGTGATAGTAGTTACCAGCTGTGGCCCGACAACGTGACAGAGGGCCGGGATGAGGGGAGACAGTGGTTCCTTCGATGGACGACGCGGACAGGACTACCGATGACCAGGAGCACGGGGACCAGACCGCCTACCTACCGCTCGCGGGCAGTGTGAGCGATCCTCAACCGAAGCCGCGACCCTGGTGGCGTCGCCCCGCGGCGATCGCGGCGGCTGGAGTGGTGGTCGTGCTTGGCGTGCTGTACCTGCTCGACCTCGCCCTGACCGGAGGCGAAGTCCCGCGCGGGACAGTCGTGGCCGGTATCCCGATCGGCGGCCTGAGCACCTCCGCGGCCGAGCAGAAGCTGCGCGACGAGCTGACACCCCGGCTCACCCGGCCCGTCCAGGTCGTCGCGGGGACAGCCGAAACCCAGTTCCTCCCGGCGGACGCGGGAATCCGCGTCGACTTCACCGCGACCGTCGTCCAGGCCGGTTCCCAACCGCTCAACCCGTGGTCCCGCCTGACCTCACTGTTCAGTGATCGCGATCTCGACATCGTGGCCACGGAGAGCGAGGACGGCCTGGCCGGGACACTCGGCAAGCTGAAGAGCAGCGTCGACCGGCCCGCCGTCGAGGGCGACATTCACTTCGACGGGTCCACCGCGATCCCGGTGGACCCCCAGCCCGGTCAGGTGCTCGACACCGACAGCGCGCAGAAGGCGTTGCTCACCGGGTGGGCCCGCTCGTCCCGAGTGGAGCTGGCCGTGAAGGAGGTACGTCCGAAGGCGACGCGGGAGGGCGTGCGAGCCGCCCTGGCCCAGGTGGCCGAGCCCGCCGTCTCGGGCCCGGCCACCGTGCGCGGCGACGGCCGGACCGCCACGGTGGAGCGACGGCGCATCGCCGCCGCGCTGTCGTTCCAGCCCGGGGACGACGGTTCTCTCATAGCCCGGCTGGACAAGGCCAAGCTGGACGCCCTGCTGGATCAGCTCGCTCCCACCGAGAAGCCGGGGCAGGACGCCCGGATCAGCTTCGACACCGGCGCGCCCGCCGTGGTGCCCTCCAGCGACGGCAGGGTCATCGACTGGGACCAGACCCTCGCTGGGCTCCTGCAGGCCATCAGCCGGGGCGGCAACCGGACGACCGACGCCCGCTACGTCACCACTCCCGCGAAGGTCACGACCGAGCAGGTCCAGCAGGCCGGGATCAAGGACGTGATCGGCGAGTTCACGACGGGCGGCTTCGCCCAGGACTCCGGCGTCAACATCCGCGTGGTCGCCGAGAAGGTCAACGGTGCAGTCGTCCTGCCCGGGAAGACCTTCAGCCTCAACGGGTACACCGGCCCCCGCGGCGCCGCGCAGGGCTACGTGGAAGCTGGCGTGATCGAGGACGGAGTCCCGGCGCGCGAGGTGGGCGGCGGAATCTCCCAGTTCGCCACGACCCTGTACAACGCCTCCTACTTCGCGGGCATGACCGACGCCGGCCACAAGGAACACAGCTTCTACATCAGCCGCTACCCCGCGGCGCGGGAGGCGACCGTGTTCCAGAACCCGGACGGCAGCAGCGTCATCGACCTGAAGTTCACCAACGACTACCCGACCGGCGTGGCGATCCAGACCATTTGGACGCCCAAGTCGATCACGGTGCGGTTGTGGGGCACCAAGCACGTGACAGTCGAGTCCGTGCCGGGCCCGCGGCGGGACTACGTGAACCCGACGACGGTCACCAAGCCGGCGGGTACCCCGTGCAAACCCGTGCAGGGCCAGCAGGGCTTCACGGCATCGGACACGAGGATCATCCGCGACCTCAGCGGCAAGGAGATCAGCCGCAGCACCCGGACCGTCCGCTACAACGCCGAGCCCAACGTGGTCTGCTCGAGTTAGCGGGCCTCATCTTGACGCGGCCCGGATGGCCGCGCCCGTACCCATCGTCACCACCAGCACCGCGGCGTTCACCAGCGAGAACACGACAAGCCCAGCCGGCACCGGCCGGTCGGGCGGCGCCCCCAGCCGCATCAGGTAATCCAGCATGTACAGCACGAGCACCGCGCCGGCGAACATCAGGTGGACGACGAAGCGCCGGTGAGCCACGGTACCGACCGGGATGGGGAGCGACTCCACGAACCCGGCCAGGCCGGCGATCACCGCCGCGAGGAGACCGATCACGACCAGCCAGGTCGAGGCGGTCGTGAACTCCGCCGGCCTGTCGGCGGACCGGGAGGCGACGTCGAACACCGCGCTGGCCATCCAGCACCCGATCGGCACCGTGACCAGCAGTGGGTGCAGCAGGACCTTCCGGCGCCGCGCGGGAGGCGTGGCGGATTCCGGCTGGGACGGCATCTCCACGTGGTCTCCCCGGAGTCAGAAACGAACAGCGTGGCTGCGCGAGCCACCGGCCACAGTAGTTCCGCTTGCCGGGTCACCCGATGAGGCGGCTGGCGAACGGCAGTATCCCTCCGTAGCGAACCGGCGACACTTTCACGAACGTGCCCGACTGTTGAGCCTCGACCATCTGGCCGTTGCCGATGTAGAGCGCGATGTGATGGATCCGGCCTGCCGTGCTCCACGCGAGCAGGTCCCCCGGACGCATCTGGGACAGCGGGACCTTGCGGCCGAGGGCGTACTGATATCCGCTGTAGTGCGGCAGGGGCCGGACGCCGGCGAAGGCGTAGATGAGCAGGCCGGAGCAGTCGAAGCCGATCTTGCGGTAGTCCCCGAAGGAGTCGGCCACCCCGCCGTCACGGATACCCAGGGTGGGGCCGTAGGCGTTGCCACCACCCCACGCGTAGGGGACCCCGATCTGGGAGAGCGCCCGGGCGATCACCGCCTCCACAGACGCGCCGGCGGGAGCCGACGGGCGCTGCACGGAGGGACCGGAGGGGCGCTGCCTGGACGGAGCAGCGCCACGAGCGTTTGGAGTCGCCAGAGCTGCCTGCCGTGCACGTTCGTCGTCGTCGCGTTGCTTCTGCGCCAGCCAGTCCTCGTAGCGCCTCCGCTGGCCCTGCAGGCCCCCGAGCCGGGTCTGCGCGTCGAAGAGCCGTTGCTCGGCGGTGGCCTTGTCCGCCTCGAGCTGACCGGCCCGCGCTGCCTGGCTCTGCTGGGACTGGACCGCGGCGGCCAGCGCGGCGTCAGCGCCGGCCTTGGCCTGCGTGACCTCCGCCTGTCTCTGCTGTGCCACCTGCAGCGCGGCGCGCGCGGTGGCGTCAGCGTTGCCCTTCTCCGTCTGTGCGCGTTGCAGGTCCTCCAGCACGTTGAACTGGCTCTGGCTGAGGGCGGTCAACATCTGGGCGCGGGCTAGCAGATCCCGGGGATTCTCCGCGCCGACGTATGCGGAGACCGAGTCGAGGGTGCTGCCCTGCTGGAAGCTGGCCGCGACGAACCGGTCGAGGTTCTGCCTCGCGGTCTCGACCGCGAGGCCGGCCGCGTCCGCCGTCCGCCGTGCCGTCTCGGCGTCACGCTCCGCCTGCCCCGCGGTGTCCTGCGCGGCCTGCAGGTCGACGAGCGCCTTGTTGGCGTCCTCGAGCTTCACCTCGACGTCGTCCTGCAGTGCTGTCAGGCGGGCTTCGGCCTCGGCCAGCTGGTTGGCGAGCACGCCGACCTCGGCGGCGCCCGACTCGGCCGCCCGACGGCTCGAGTCGATTTCGGAATCGCTCGGCTTGGGTGGCGGCGGCGGGACGGCCGCGCTGGTGCCCGTGCTGCCCAGCGATACGGCGAGCAGAACCGACACCACTGTCCGCGCGCGCCACCTGCTTTCCCTGGCTGCCACCGTCGTGTCCTCCCACCCGCGGTCTTGATCTACTAGAAACGCTAGTAGATCAAGACCGGAAACACAGCCGGACACACCTGACCCACACGGGGGACATTTCGGTCGTATCGATGTGTACTATTACTCGTAGTAGTTACGATTCCGTTTCCGACGTCGACAGAAAGCCGGTGGGGACATGCTCGTGGCCTTCGCGCTGCTCGCCGGGGCAGTCGTGGCGGGGTGGTGCGGCCCGGCACTGCTGCGCCGGTGGGATCCGAGCCGGGCCCCACGGACGATCCTGGCGGCGTGGCTGCTGGCGGTCCTCGGGGGCGCCCTGTCCGCGGCAGTGGGCGTGGTTGTGCTGCTCACGCCTGGGCACGGCGTCTTCCTGGTGAAGACGGCCGAGGACTGCTGGATCGCGCTCTCCCGTGGCACCCTTCCCTCGGTGGGGCAACTGACCGGACTGGCCGGGGCACTCCTCCTCGTCGTGGTGGCCGCCCGGTTCGTCATCCACATCGTGCGCGACCTGCGGGAACGGGACCACACGAACGACGAGTGCCTGACCACACTTCGCACAATCGCGCAGTGCGACGGAGGCTCGCCGATGACCTTCTGGGTCGACGACGACGAGCCGATGGCCTTCAGCCTCGCCCGCCGCCCCGCCGGCATCGTCGTGGCGACGACCGGACTGGCGCAGGCCTTGTCCGCGAAGGAAACAGCTGCCGCGCTCGAACACGAATACGCCCACCTCCGCGGCAGGCACCACCTGCTGGTCCTGCTGCTCGATTCCCTGAGCAAGGCGCTGCCGATCGTCCCGTTGTTCCGCCAGGCCCCTTCGGCGGCACGCGAACTGGTGGAGCTCGCCGCCGACGACGCGGCGGCCCGCGCGTGCGGCGCCGGGGCGATCCGGTCGGCCATCAGCGCCTTGGCCTGTCACGACCTGCCGTACGGCTCTCTCACACTCGCCGACGACGCCGTCAGCCGCCGGCTGGCCCGGCTGGACCACACCCCCGCGCCGGCCCGGCCGGGGCGACGGGCACTCTGGCCAGGCCTTGCGACCCTGACGGCGGTGGTCCTGCCTGCGGCCGCCGCCATCGGCGTGCTGACCGCGGTCATCGCGACGTGCCAGCTCGCCGTTGCCTGAAGAGCTCGCCGCTCAGCCGCCGCCCTACGACTGAGCCAGGCCGGCGTGCGCTCGGTGAACCACGCTCCTCGCGTGTTCGCCGAGCAAGCCGAACCCGGTGCCCAACGCGGTCCACAAGAGACCGAGCGAGGCCAGCGAGAGCAGCCTGAACTGCCAGACCAGCGTGGCCGGAGCGGTCACCGGATCCGGATTTTCCGGCAGCAGGAACAGCACGATCAGACCGGCGACCACCGTTCCCGCGACCGCGAGCTGTCGCGCGGGGTCCGGCACGCCCCGACGTCGCAGGTACCCGGCCAGCTGCCACGCCGCCGTGACGAACACGATGCTGATCGCGATGGCGGCGAGCCACGAGTTCACCCGCTCGGAGACCGTCGCGGGCACGCCGACTCCGGGCGGGTTCCCGGGGTACCGCAGGAAGGGCAGGAACTCCACGGCCAGGAACGCCGCACCAGCGAGGCGCAACGACAGCGACCACGGACGATCCTCCGGCCGCCGGCGCTGAAGGACCGCGTACACCACGGCGAACAGCACCCCGAACGCGAGGCCGGTGACCGTGGTGCCGAACAGGAGCCCCGCATGCTGCGTCGAGCGGCTGAACACCTCGGCGGATTCCGGCGTGCCCTCGGTCGCTCGGCGGGCCGCTTCCAAGGCAACGGCCCGGTCGAGAACGGGCTCGGCGAACACCCAGGAAAAGGCTCCGGAGAGCAGCCCGGCGGCACCGCCGGCGAGCAGCCCACGGCCGAGCAGGGGCAGCAGTGTCATGGCCGGCCCCGTTCAGTGGCACGGGGCGGCGAGCAGGTGCCGTCCGTCGTGGGCGAATTCGTGAATGTAGTTCATGGTCGGCGAGAGTTCACCGAACACCGGGGACAGCAGTGCCCCCTGATCCAGGAAGATCGCGTAAAGCGCGAGCAGAGCGATCGCGACCGCCAGTCCGGCGATCACGACGTCGCGGGCGCCCTTGGTCAGCACCCGCGGTCGGGCCGGCTGGGGAACGGCTGGAGTCGCCATCCTTCATCTCCTCACGGGGTACACACGCCCCGGTCAAGGAAGCCGACGGGTCAGTGTCCTGACTCCCGGGTCACCGCTCGCCCCGACCTTCCCGCCGGAAGAAACCAGCCGTGGTCGTCGTGGGGTTCACTACCCGGTCACAGTGGCGGGACCGTCCCGGAATCACACCGGGTTCCTGCGCACCGTCGCCTCGATCTGCACTTGTCGGCAAGCAGCATCTCCCGGTGCTCCCGCCCGGTCAATCCGGCAACCGGGCGGATCTACTATCACTGATCGTTGCCACTGTCCGACTTGGGGAACGCGAGCGCGTCACCATGCACTGCGAGCAGGACCCGGTCTCCGGGATCGGGAAGACCGGCGCCGGGCAGCCGGGCGGTGATCCGCGGGCCACCGGGCACGATGTCGAGCACCACCGACGCGTCGTGGCCGTAGAAGCTGACCTCACGGACCCGTGCTTCCACCCCGCCCTCGTCGTCCCCAGCGGTGACCTTGATCTGCTCGGGCCGCACCAGAACCTCCGCCGGACCTTCGAACGTGACTTCCCGGACCGGGACGGTGCCCAGAACGCAGTCCGCGACGCCACCGCGCACCCAGGCCGGCAACAGGACGGCCTCGCCCACGAACCGCGCCACGTCCGCGTCCCGCGGCAGGCGATAGAGCGTCGCCGGTGCCGCCAGCTGCACCAGCCGGCCGGCGCGCATCACCGCGACCTCATCGGCGAGGGACAGGGCCTCCGCCTGGTCATGGGTCACGAGGACGGCGGTCGCGCCCGCGGCGCGCAGCGCGGACAACACGGCCCTCCTGGTGCCCTCGCGCAACCCGGCGTCGAGCGCCGAGAACGGCTCGTCGAGCAGCACGACCGCAGGTGCGGGAGCGAGCGCACGGGCCAGCGCGACGCGCTGCTGCTGTCCTCCGGAGAGTTCGTGCGGGTACCGGGACGCGAGCTCGTGGTCCAAGCCGACCAGGTCGAGCAGTTCGGTCAGGCGGTGGCCCGCACGGCGGGCGTGCCGGGTCAGTCCGAAGGTGATGTTCTCGGCGACGGTGCGGTGCGGGAACAACGCACCTTCCTGTGGCACGTATCCGACCCTGCGCCGCTGTGGCGGGATCGAGCGGCCGTCGGCGAACGCCGTGCGGCCGCCGAAGGTGATCGTGCCGGAATCGGGATCGGCGAACCCGGCGATCAGCCGCAGCAGGGTGGACTTCCCGCACCCCGACGGACCGAGGATCGCCGTGATGCCGCCGGCCGGGACCCGCAGGTCGACACCGCGGAGCACAGGGGTCCGGCCGAACGACTTGACGACGCCGGACATGGTCAGTTCGGTCATTCCCGGGTTGTCCTTCTCGCCTCACGAGTCAGCAGGTAGGTGGCTGGGGCAGACAGCAACACCATCAGGACGGCAAAGGGTGCCGCCGCGCCGTATTCGACGCTGTTGCTGTGCTCCCAGAACTGGGTTGCCAGGGTCTGCGTGCCGATCGGCGACAACAGGAGGGTGGCGGTGAGCTCCGTCGCGACGGCGATGAAGACGAGTGCGGCACCCGCGCCCAGGCCGGGCGCGATGAGCGGGAGGATGACCCGTCGCAGGGTTGCCAGGCGGGTGAGACCGAGACCGTGGGCGACGTCCTCGAGTTCCGGTGGGGCCTGGGCCAGCGCCGTCCGCACGTTGACCACCGCCCGGGGCAGGAAGAGGATCGCGTACGCGACGATCAGCAAGGCGGTCGTCTGGTAGAACGCGGGCGTCAGCCGGATACTGACGGTGACCAGGGCCAGGGCGACAACGATGCCTGGAAGGCCGCTGCCGAAGTAGGTGAGCCTTTCGATCGCGGTGGCGAACCGCCCTCGGTTCCGCACCGCCAGCCAGGCGACCGGAATCGCCAGCAGAACCGTGACCGCTGCTCCCATCGCTCCCAGACCGAGGGACATCCCCACCGCCGAGGAGAGCTCCACGATCGGAACATCGGCCGACGGACCGGTCGTGAGCCAGAACGCGAGGCTGCCCAGAGGAACTCCGAGCGTCAGGAGGACCAGGGCGGCCAGGGTCACCATCGCCGGGCCGGCGAAGGCGCCGAGCCTGGCTGGAGCGGCTTCCCGCGCCGAGCCCGCCCCGACCCGGGCGTACCGCAGCCTGCCCCGGAGCCGCAACTCGCCTAACAGCAGGAGCAGGCAGAGCAACGCCAGCACGGCGGCGAGCATGTTGGCGGCCGGGCCGTTGAAGGAGGACTGGAACTGGTCGTAGACGGCCGTCGTGAACGTCGGGAAGCGCAGCATCTGCAACGCTCCGAACTCCGCCAGCAGGTGGAGCCCGACGAGCAGGCACCCGCCCAGCACCGCGGGCCGCAGTTGTGGCAGCACGACGAGCCGGAACGTGTGGAACCGGCCGTACCCCAGGCTGTGGGCGCTCTCCTCCAGCGCCGGGTCGAGCCCTCGCAGTGCCGCACCCACCGGGAGGTACACCAGCGGGAAATACGACAGTGTCACGATCGAGACGGCGGCAAGATACCCGCTCGCGCCCGGCAGCAGTGACACCCATCCGTAGCTGTTCACGAAAGCGGGGACGGCCAAGGGGGCGACCAGGAGTACGTGCCACACCCTGCGGCCGGGCAGCGCGGTCCGCTCCACCAGCCACGCCGCGCCGATCCCGATCGCTGCGGACAACAGCATCGATCCACCCACCAGCCGGCCGGTGTTCCACAACAGTTCGGCGGTGCGCGGGCGGAAGACCAGTTGCTCGACCTGCGTCCATCCCGCGCTGACTGTGTAGACGACCACGAAGGCCAGCGGCACCAGGGCCAGCAAACCCACCAGTCCAGCTGCCGACCGGAGGACAGCCGTCCCCCGCGGCCATCCTCCAGCGCGGAACCGGCGGGCGCCGGCACGCGCCCACAACACCGAGCGGCTCAGATCAACCCCGCCTTCTGCATCATGCTCACGACCATCGGCCCGTTCAGCGTCGCGAGATCCACGGCGGGCGGGTCCAGCTCGGTAAACGGCTTCAACTTCGGGTTGGCTGGGACACCGCTCGCCACGGTGTACTCCAGCGCGTTGCTGTCAGCGAGGATCTGCTGTCCGTTGCGTCCGGTCAGGTACCGGACGAGCTGCTGGGCCTGAGCTTGCTTCGCGCTGCTCTTCAGCACGCCGGCACCGGAAGTGCTCACGAAGGCACCGGCATCCTTGCCGCTGAAGAACTTCAGCTCGGTGTTGGCGCTGATGGCCCCGGCCTGGGCGCGGTCCTTGTACCAGTAGTAGTGGTAGATCACGCCGGCCTGGATCTCACCAGCGTTGACCGCGGTCAGCACCGCATTGTTCGTCCGGTAGATCTTCGCGTTCGCCTTGAGCCCGTCCAGCCATTGCTGCGTCACGGCTTCGCCCTCGACGGCCAGCACCGCACTCACGATGGCCTGGAAGTCCGCGCCCGCCGCGGCGATCCCGATCTTGTCCTTCCACCGGGGCTGCGCGAGGTCGACGATCGAACCGGGCAACTGGTCGGGCGCCAAGGCCTTGGTGTTGTACACGAGGACGGTGGAGCGTGCGGCGAACCCGACCCACTCGCGGTTGCCGGGAACGAAGCGCTCCGGCACTTGAGACAGCGTGAGGTCGTCGACCCGGGCGAACAATCCCTTCGACTGCACCAGGTTCATCGCCGGCGAGTTCTCCGTCACGAACACGTCCGCCGGGGATGCGTCGCCTTCCTGAACGATCTGGTTGGCCAGCTCCGAGTCCGAACCGGACCGGATGTCGACCTTGATCCCAGTCTCCTGGGTGAATCCGTCCACCATGGCCTTCGCGGCGGGCTGCGCACTGTACAACGTCAGAACGTCACCGCCCGACGCCGACCCGGCGCAAGCCGAGACGCTGACGGCGGTCAAGACGCTGACCGCCACCGCCACCGCTGTCCTGAACCGCTGCATCAAGGCCCCATCTCGCCTGAAAAGTCGAACTTAGGTCGGCCTACCTTAAGTCGGCGCGGGATCGAGGAACAGCATGGGACGAATCACAGCGAAGCCAAGCCTTACTTTGGTTAGGCTTGACTGCTCTTCGTTCCCCTCTCCCGGGGAAAGATCATCCCTCTCGACACAAGGACGAGTCGCAGTGGACAGTCAGGTCGCGCCGCGGGGAACGCCGAACCAGGAGTCACGGGTGGGATTCGCACATTCCCTGCGTTCGTTCGGCGTCCGGACGGCACTCGTCGGACCCGACGGAACGACTCTCACCTACGACGAGCTCACGCGCCGCGTCGACGAAGCGATCCAGCATCTCGGCCCGGTCCGGCGGCTCGTCCTGCTCACCGCGGCCCATGACCTCGACACCGTGGTCACCTACCTTGCGTGCCTCCGCGCCGGACATCCGGTGTTGCTCACGTCGAGCGAACCACCGGACACCCTCATCGCCCGGTATGACCCCGACGTCGTGGTCCGCGAGCCGAAGGGCTACGCGGCGTGGGAGGAACGCCGTACCGGTTCCGCGCACGTGCTGCACCCCGACCTGGCGGTCCTGCTGTCGACTTCGGGGTCGACCGGATCTCCGAAACTGGTCCGCCTTTCGGCGGCGAACCTCCAGTCCAACGCCACGGCCATCGCGGACTACCTGGACATCCGGAGCGATGACCGGGCCGTCCTGTCACTGCCCTTGAACTACTGCTACGGGCTTTCGATCATCAACAGCAACCTTGTGCGCGGCGCCACGGTCCTGCTGACCGCACAGTCGGTGGTCGATCCCGGGTTCTGGAACTTCGTCCGGCGCCATCGCGCGACCAGCTTGCACGGTGTCCCCTACACCTTCGAGTTGCTCGACCACATCGAGTTCGAGCGGCTGCAGCTGCCGCACCTGCGGTATGTCACCCAAGCCGGTGGCCGGCTGCCGCCGGAGACGGTACGTCGCTACGCCCAACTGGGCCGGCGCGACGGCTGGCGGTTCTTCGTGATGTACGGCCAGACCGAGGCGACCGCGCGGATGTCCTACCTGCCCCCTGAACTCGCCACGTCCCGCCCCGGCACGATCGGCCACCCGATTCCTGGCGGCCGATTCGAGATACGCTCCGACACCGGCGGAGACGTGGGCGAACTGATCTACCACGGCCCGAACGTCATGCTCGGTTACGCGGAAGGACCGGCCGACCTCGCCCTGGGACGCACAGTCGACGAGCTCGCAACGGGGGACATCGCCCGCCGTTGCGCGGACGGGCTGTACGAAGTGGTCGGGCGGCGGAGCCGCTTCGTCAAGGTGTTCGGCCACCGAGTCGACCTGGACGTGCTGGAACGACGGCTACGGGAATCCGGGCAGGACACAGCGTGCACCGGTAACGACGAGTACGTCGTCGTCGCCGTGCCTGGCACCGGGGCCCCTGACCGCGTCCGAGCTCTCGCCTCGGCCCACACCGGTCTGCCCGCACACCGCATCCACGTCCGCGTGCTGAGTGAGTTTCCCCGTCTGTCGAGCGGAAAGATCGACTACCCCGCCATCCTGCGTGGCGCCTGCCCGCCGGAGCCGGCCGCGCGCTCCGTGCGGCAGGCGTTGGCCACCGTCGTCAACCGTCAGGACGTGTCCGACAAGGACACCTTCGTCAGCCTCGGCGGCGACTCCATGTCCTACGTGCAGATGACTCTCGCACTCGAACGGCTGCTCGGTCACGTTCCACCGGACTGGCACGTGACGCCCGTTCGTGTCCTGGAAAACCGGGTCTCGGTCAAGCGCGCCACGACGGTCGAGACCGACATCGTCCTGCGGGCACTCGCGATCATCTTTGTGGTGGGCACCCACGTCGGCCTGTTCCGGCTGCTCGGCGGCGCCCATCTGCTGCTGGTGATCGCGGGGTGGAACTTCGCCCGGTTCGCACTGGCAGACCGCAGCAGGAACCGGACCAGTGCGAACCTGCTGCGTAGCGCCGCCCGGATCGCTGTACCGGCGGTTGCCTGGATCGGCTGGCGAGCGGCTTCTCAACCGGACGTGCTCCTGCCCAACGTCCTCTTGATCAACAACTACGTCCGGCAGGGTGCCACCGGGTACTGGTATGTCGAAGTGCTGGTTCAGACTCTCGTCGTACTGGCGATCGTGTTCGCCGTCCCGGCCGTGCGGCGTCTCGAGCAGCGTCATCCCTTCGGGTTCCCTGCGGCAGCGCTGGCCGTCGCGACGTCGGCACGCCTTCTCGTCGACGACACGAGCGGGTTTCCCGAACGGGCGATGAGCATCCAGGGGACGGTGTGGTTCTTCGCTCTGGGTTGGGCCGCGCAACGCGCTACCTGCGGATGGCACAAGCTCGTGGTGCTGGGCACTGCGATGCTGCTGGTCTCCGACTACTTCTTCGACCCCCGGCGGGAGGCGCTCATCCTGGCCGGACTGCTGCTGCTGGTCCTGACACCGCGACTGCCGCTGCCGAAGCCCCTGGCCCGGACAGCCGGGTTGCTCGCAGGCGCCTCGCTGTACATCTACCTCACCCATTACGCCGTTTACCCCGCACTGCTGCCTTACCTCCCCCCTGCTGCCGTGGTGGCGGCCTGCCTCGGAGCCGGGTTGGCAGCCTGGCTAGCGACGGGACTACTGACCCGCCGGTGGACGATGCTGCGTCACACCCGCACGGTGACAACCCGCCGATAGCGACCACGCCCTGGACGGCCCACCGGGACCGGCCTGCGCTCGCCACCCCGCCATCACTACTATCTTCTTTAGTAGTATGATCGGACCTTCGGGTACAGGAACGGAGCTCACACATGGTCGTCAAGCCGGCCCCGGTCTCGGTGCGTCCGCTACCCGCAGCCGTTGCACCACCCAAGGGTTCCGTCCTGCTGCGGTTGTTCCGCACGACAGACCACAAGCAGATCGGCATCATGTACCTGGT
>NZ_JAKGSD010000056.1 GCF_021654135.1 Amycolatopsis tucumanensis
CGGGGGCGGGGGAGGTCTGGTTGGGGTAGTCGGCTGCTTTGCGTTGCCGGCTTGCGTTGCGTTGCGTTGGCTTGCGGAGAAAAAGAAGGAGCCCGGGCCGCTTTGGTGGCCCGGGCTCCTTCTTCTTGTGCTTTTAGTCCAGGTAGTCCCGCAGGACCTGCGAGCGGCTGGGGTGCCGCAGCTTGGACATCGTCTTCGATTCGATCTGCCGGATGCGCTCGCGCGTGACCCCGTAGACCTGGCCGATTTCGTCTAAAGTCCTCGGCTGGCCGTCGGTCAGGCCGAAGCGCAGCCGGACCACGCCGGCCTCGCGCTCGGACAGCGTCTGCAGCACCGACTGGAGCTGGTCCTGCAGCAATGTGAACGACACGGCGTCGACCGCGACGACCGCTTCCGAGTCCTCGATGAAGTCGCCCAGCTGCGAGTCGCCCTCGTCGCCGATCGTCTGGTCCAGCGAGATCGGCTCGCGGGCGTACTGCTGGATCTCCAGGACCTTCTCCGGGGAGATGTCCATCTCCTTCGCGAGCTCCTCGGGGGTGGGCTCGCGGCCGAGGTCCTGCAGCAGCTCACGCTGGATGCGGCCGAGCTTGTTGATCACCTCGACCATGTGGACCGGTATGCGGATGGTCCGGGCCTGGTCGGCCATCGCGCGGGTGATCGCCTGCCGGATCCACCACGTCGCGTACGTGGAGAACTTGTAGCCCTTCGTGTAGTCGAACTTCTCGACCGCACGGATGAGGCCCAGGTTGCCCTCCTGGATCAGGTCCAGGAACGCCATGCCGCGGCCGGTGTAGCGCTTGGCCAGCGACACGACCAGACGGAGGTTCGCCTCCAGCAGGTGGTTCTTGGCGCGCTCCCCGTCCCGGATGATCCAGCGCAGGTCGCGGCGCATCTGGGTGGCGAGCTTCTCGCCCTCCTCCTCCGCGATGCGCAGCCGCTCGGCCGCGTACAGGCCGGCCTCGATCCGCTTGGCGAGCTCGACCTCCTCCTCGGCGTTGAGCAGCGCGACCTTGCCGATCTGCTTCAGGTACGCGCGGACCGAGTCCGCGGACGCGGTGAGCTCGGCGTCCTTGCGGGCCTGCCGCAGGGCCTCCGACTCCTCCTCGTCCCAGACGAAGTCGCGGTCGGTCGACTTGGCGCCCGACTTCGCGGCCGGCGTCTTCTCGTCCGGCTCGTCCTCGTCGAGGTCCTCGGCTTCGTCGGTGACGGTCGCGTCGACGACGTCGACCTCCACCTCGCTTTCGAGGTCGGCGAGGTCGGCCTCGAGGTCGACGTCCTCGATGTCCTCGCCGCCGGGGCCGTCCGGCTCCCCGTCGTCGGTCTTGCCGGCCTTGCGGGTGGTGCGGCCCTTGGCCGGAGCCTTCTTCGGGCCCTTGGCCGCGGCCGGCTTGCGGGTGGTCGCCTTCTTCGTGGCGCCGGAGCCCTGAGCCTCGGCCTCGGTCACGTTCTCACGGCCCGCGTCGGGTTCCGCGCTCACGTCGGCGGCGCTCGTTGTCTTCGTGCCGCTTCGGGTAGCGGTTTTTGCGGCTGCCACGTACGCCCTTTCGCAGCGGTCGATCACGGCGAGCCGGGATGGTGGGTCCCGGCTGCCTCAGATTCGGGGAACGTCCCGCGGCCTGCGGTTTTGTCCTCCGCGACCGTGGGCCGTGTTCCATTGTAACGACGATACGCCGGTGCGTTGCGGCCGATCATCGTTCAAACCCGGGGCGGCCTGTTCGCAGGTCAGTGCTCCAGGCCCTCGGCCGCCGCCAGCGCCGCGCCCACGATCCCCGCGTTGTTCTGCAGCGATGCGACCAGGACCGGTGTCCTGATCTCCAGCAGCGGCACCCACTTCTCGGCCTTCTTGCTGACCCCGCCGCCCACGATGAACAGATCCGGCCAGATGAGGTTCTCCAGCACGGAAAGGTAACGGTTCACGCGCTTGGCCCAGTGCGGGTAGGACAGGCCCTCGTTGTCCTTGACGGAGGCGGCCGCCTTCTTCTCCGCGTCGTGCCCGTCGACCTCGAGGTGGCCGAACTCCGTGTTCGGCATCAGGGTGCCGTGCTGGAACAGCGCGCTGCCGATGCCGGTGCCGAACGTCAGCAGGGTGGTGACGCCCTTGCGGGCCCGCGGGTCGCCGTAGCGGATCTCGGCCATGCCCGCCGCGTCGGCGTCGTTGAGCATCGCGATGTCGTCCTCGTGGCGGTCCAGCCGCTTGGCGAACAACGCGTCCGCGTCGGTGCCGATCCAGCTGGGGTCGATGTTCGCCGCGGTGTGCGCGACGCCCTTCTTGACCACCGCGGGCAGCGTGATGCCGACCGGGCCCTCCCAGCCGAAGTGGGCCACGATCTGGGCCACCACGTCGGCCACCGCGTCCGGGGTCGCCGGGCGCGGGGTGTCGATCCGGAAGCGGTCGCCGATCAGTGCGCCCTTTTCCAGGTCGACAAGGGCGCCCTTGATACCGCTGCCGCCGATGTCGATTCCGAAACCACGGGTCGCCGTCATTGGCGCCGTCCCTTCTCGCTCGATTCAGAAACCTGTGCCGGAGACTTTAACCGGGTGTGGTCCCATGGTGGACGTGGGAGCTGCCGAAACAGAGTTGAAGGACGTCGCCGTCCAGGTCGCGGCCGAGGCCGCGGACCTGGTCCGCCGTGCCCGTGACGCCATGGTCGCAGGTGAGCCGGTGTCGGTCGAGACCAAGACGACGGACACCGACGTCGTCACCGCGGTCGACCGCGCCGCCGAGCAGCTGGTGCGCGATCGGCTGGCGGAGCTGCGTCCGGGGGACCACGTCCTGGGGGAGGAGGCGGGCGGCGCGGCGGGCGACGGCGTCACCTGGGTGGTGGACCCGATCGACGGCACCGTCAACTTCCTCTACGGCGCGCCCCTGTTCGCCGTGTCGCTCGCGGCGCAGGTGGACGGGGTGTCGGTGGCCGGGGCGGTCGTGGAACCCGTCAGCGGGCGCTGCTGGACGGCCGTGCGGGGCCAGGGCGCGTGGCTCGACGGGCGGCGGCTCGCGGTGTCCTCGCCCGAGCGGCTGGAGCTGAGCCTGATCGGCACCGGGTTCGCCTACCAGGCCGAGCGGCGTGCCCGGCAGGCCCGGTTGGTGTCCGGGCTGCTGACCCGCGTGCGCGACGTCCGCCGGGCCGGGGTGGCCTCGCTCGACCTGTGCGCCGTGGCGGCCGGGTGGCTGGACGGGTACGTGGAGCACGGCCTGCACCGCTGGGACTGGGCGGCCGGGGCGCTGGTGGCGGAGGAAGCCGGCGCGGTGGTGCACCTGCCCGGCGCGGACCCGGCCCTGGGGGAGGACGCGACCTTCGCGGCCGCGCCGTCGATCGCCGGAGCGCTCTACGACGCGGCCGTGGAGTGCG
Organism: Amycolatopsis tucumanensis; assembly: GCF_021654135.1. Taxonomy (GTDB): domain Bacteria; phylum Actinomycetota; class Actinomycetes; order Mycobacteriales; family Pseudonocardiaceae; genus Amycolatopsis_E; species Amycolatopsis_E tucumanensis. The sequence goes on from NZ_JAKGSD010000056.1 coordinate 3,351, forward strand.
GCGTCAAGGACGTGTAGCGGCCGCCCGCGGACTCTCGGCCGGGTGCCGGACCCTCGCCCGCGAGTGACGAACTCGCGGGCACGGGTGCGGGATTCGCGCCCGCCGGCGGCCTCTTCGGCCGCTTTCCGGCGGGTCCTGACTCGCCCCCTGAGGGCAGAATCCGGCGCGAGCGCCCGCGACGCGCGTCAGCAGGTGCCGGGGCGGGCGGCGGCCAGCAGTGCTTCGTCGATCACCGGCGGGTTCACCGCGGACTGCTCGCCCCCGTCGCCGTGCTGGCCGGACCACGCCTGCAACTGCGCGAGGATGTCGCGCGCCGCCTGGGTCGGCACCACGTCGCCGAAGGCGCTGCCGATCGCCAGGTCCACGCTCGCGTCCTCGCGGTTGTCCCGCACCAGTTCGACGCACGGCACGACCAGGCTGAGCGTGCGCGCCGCGGAGCTGCCGTTGTCGCCGAAGCGCAACTGGCCGCGGCAGGCCGCCTCGTCGGTCGCGTACGCGGGGTCGTTCTCCGGCGGCGCGATCTGCGTGAAACCCAGCTGCCGCAGGCTTTCCGTGGTGATCGCGGCCTGCCCGCGCTTCTCGCTCGCGTTGAGCACCTTCACCGCGATCCGGTCGGCGGGCACGGGCGTCGTCTCGTCGAGCGCGTTGTAACCCAAGTTGGTGTACGTCACACCGGGTGGCGGCGTGGGCGGCGGATCGCACCGCAGCGCCTCGTCGATGTCCTGCTTGCTGGTGATCGCGCGCACCCAGATGACCATCGCGACGAGCCCGAGCACCCCAATCACGATCAAGGCGGGCAGCGGGCGGCGCTTGCGGTAGGGCCGCGATCTCCGGTTGCCGTAACCGATCCCCGACGACACCTGCCCCACCCCTTCGATCGAAGACCCGAACACCCGCTCGCCCGAACCGTCGTTCCTGATCAGCGTAGGCGTTACAGTGCACCAGCGTCGTCACCCGTCCGAAGCCGGGGTACTTCTCGCACGGTCCCACGGGCGTCCCCGGAATGTGTTCCCCCTGTTGGGTGACGTATGTCCTGCTTCGAATGACACTCTGCGCGTCCGGGTAAAGCGTGAGCTACCCTCTGCGGGCTCCGCCCGTAGATCAGGTACCGAAACACGTTGCTGAAGAGAGACCTGGCTCACTACGGCGGCGGGCACAAACCGGGGCGCTGGGACGTTGACCAGCGGCACGATGGCATGCGAACAGCGTGCTTGAACAGTGATTACGAAGCTGATCGCAGGGGTGAGGGACAATGGCGACCGACTACGACGCTCCGCGCCGCAGCGAAGCCGACGAGCTCGCCGAGGACTCGTTGGAGGAGCTGAAGGCTCGCCGGAACGAGACGCAGTCCGGCGTGGTGGACGTGGACGAGGACGCGAGCGCGGAGAACTTCGAGCTTCCGGGCGCGGACCTCTCCGGGCTGTCGGGTGAGGACCTGACGGTGAAGGTGGTGCCGAAGCAGGCTGACGAGTTCACCTGCTCCGTGTGCTTCCTGGTGCACCACCGGAGCAGGCTGGCGGAGGAGCACAACGGGCAGATGATCTGCCGCGACTGCGCGTGACACCGCGGACGGCCGGGCTACTTCCCTGAGCGGAGCAGCTCGGCCAGGGCCTCCGGCCTGCGGGTACTGAACACCCAGTATGGGGTCGGATCCGCGGGGTCGGTCAGGTGCACGCGCAGCAGCGAACCGACCCAGCCGCGATGCGTCACGTAAGCGGCGGGGTCGAGTTCCGGCCCCATCGCCTTCCGCTTCCGGTCCTTCCCGATGACCTCGACCTCACCCACGAACCGCAACGGCAGATGAGCGTCACCGACTTCGAGCTCGTCGCCGGTCACCCGGATCCGGGCCCGGCCCATGGCCACCAGCCACGCCACCATCAACGGCATCAGCACCGCGAACGGCAGCCACAGCGGCACCGCCGGGTAGCCGAGGTGGATCTCGTAGGCCAGCAGCGCCGCGCCCGCCAGCGGCAGCGGCCAGCCCCACCACGACAGGTACAGCCGTTCGGAATACCGCGTGCTGCCGTCTCCCGCAGTCGTCTCGCCCACCGCACCGGCCGCGCTCGCGTACTCACCCATGCCTCCAGGGTAGTCTCGCCGCCCGTGTCCCCCGTGCAGGTCCTGCTCACCCGGCTCGATCCGGGTGTCCCGATCCCGTCCTACGCAAGGCCCGGCGACGCCGGAGCCGACCTGGTGACCACCACCGACGTCGTGCTGGCGCCTGGTGAGCGGGTGCTCGTCGGCACCGGCGTGGCGATCGCGCTGCCGCCGGGCTACGCCGGGTTCGTGCACCCGCGCTCCGGCCTGGCCGCGCGCACCGGGCTGTCCGTGGTGAACACGCCGGGCACCATCGACTCGGGCTACCGCGGGGAGATCAAGGTGTGCCTGGTCAACCACGACCGCAGCGAGCCGATCCGGCTCGCGCGGGGCGACCGGATCGCGCAGCTGGTGGTCCAGCGCGTGGAGACGGCCGAGTTCGTGGAGGTCGCGGAGCTTGCGGCGACGGAACGCGGGGCCGGCGGGTACGGCTCGACCGGCGGGCATGCGACGCTGACCGGGAATCCCGGGGAAGGAACGAGGGAGTAGTGGGCATCTTCGGACGCAAGAAGCGGGGCCGCCACGCGATGGCCGACCCCGGCGAGTCCTGGGACTCGGACATCGCCGAGGAGCCGGAAGAGGACCCGGAGCCGGAGCCGGAGGCCACCGACGGGCCGTTCGACATCGCCGACGCGCCGGAGGACGGCAAGCCGCGGATCGACCTCGGCTCGGTGCGGGTCCCGGTGCCCGACGGCACCCAGGTGCAGGTCGAGATGGACCCGCAGGCCGGTGGCGTGCGCGCGGTGCACGTGGTGACCGCGCACGGCCAGGTCACGGTGAGCGCTTACGCGGCGCCGCGGTCCGGTGGGCTGTGGCGTGAGGTGGTCGGCGAGCTGACCGAGCAGCTGCGCAACGACGGCGCCAAGGTCGCGCCGGGCCAGGGCGAGTGGGGGCCGGAGCTGTCCGCGCTGATCGGCGACGTGGCGCTGCGGTTCGTCGGGGTCGACGGGCCGCGCTGGATGCTGCGCGGCGTGATCGCGGGCCCGCAGTCGATGGCGGCCGAGGCGCCCGCCGTGCTGCGCGAGATCGTCCGCGGCACGATCGTCGACCGCGGCGACGCGCCGATGCCGGTGCGCACGCCGCTGCCGATCACGCTGCCGGAGGCGGTCGCGGAGCACATCGCGCAGCAGCAGGGGCAGCAGTAGGCGCGCCGTCCGGGGATCGTGCGCGCTGCGGTGCGTGTGCCCGTCTTGCCCGATCCGGTCGAGGGCTCTGGTGGTCCTGGCCGCGGGGGCTGGCGGCGGGGTGCGGTCGTGGGCCGCTTGGCCGACGCTGCGCTCATCGTCGGCGCGCCAACGGTGAGCCGCATTGGGGCGCACAGAGACCTGTACCGCCGGGGTGCTCGTCCGGTGCTGCGGTGGTGCCTGCGCTTCGATTTTCCGCCGCCGAGGCCGGCCGATTCGTTCGGGACCAGACGCCACCGCGGTCTACTGCCGCGGGGTGCGGCCCTGGCTGTCGCGCTGCGGTCGTGGCAGCGCCTGCCCGACGCCGCGCCGGCGTCGGGCGTCGGCACCCCAACGGCGAGCGCGCCTGATCGGATCGCACGGGGTGCTGTACCGCCGGGGTGCTCGTCCAGTAGCGCGGTGGTGCCTGGTCGCCGTGGCCGCGCTGGTGGTCACCGCCGTGGCGGCCGCCGCGGCAGCGGTGCGGACCTCAGCCGCGCGCCTGGAGCCAGGCCAGCAGCGCGGCCCGGCCCAGTGACTCGCGATCGGCGCCGAGCGCGGTCAGCGTGGTCTCCCGCACCACGGCGCGGGGAAGCGCTTCCGCCCAGGCGTGCGCCACCGCGGCCGGGTGGACCGGATCGTCGGTGCACGCGGCGATGCCGACCGGGACGTCCAGCTCCGCCAGCGCGTCCAGCGTCGGCGCGGGGTGGGCCGCCGCGACGCGCAGGCTCGCCGCCAGGCCGTCCCCGTGCCGCCGCCAGGCCCTCGTCAGCTCGGCGGCGAGCCAGGGCGCCACTCCGGCCGTCGCGAGCCGCAGCGCCTCCTCCAGGCCGTGCGAGTCGACCAGGTCCGCGGAGGCGCGCGCGGCGAGCGAGGCCGGCGCGTCGTCCGGGCGGCCGCACCAGGCCGGCATCGCGAGCATCAGGCCGGCGCATTTGTCGGGGTTGCGGATCGCCCATTCGGCGGCCAGGTGCGCGCCCAGGGAGATGCCTCCGGCGAGCACCGGGCCGCCGGCCGCCGCCTCGTCGAGTGACGCCAGCAGACCTGCTGTCACAGCGGCGCCGCCCGGCGGTTCGGGGGTTCGTGTGCGCATCCCGAACGCACCCAGCGGACCTGCGAAAACAGACCGGACGAACACCTCGTCCGAGCCCGTCCCGGGTAGCAGGACAGCGGCCGGTTTCGGCATAGCGGACGTCACGTTGCGATCTTGCCGCAAAGCGGTTGTGCTGGCCCCCACGAGGTTAGGCTGGATGACGAACGGGCCGTTCGAGTCGGGGGCCCTGGAACAGGAGCAGACGCCTATGTCCGCCAAAGACGGCGGCTATTTCAGCCGGCTGGTGCGCAAGCTGACCAGCGACGTCGAGGAACTCGACGCTGATGATCTGTCCGAAAAATCCGAGGCGGGCGGCGCGCGGCGGGCCTGTGACTGCCGGTCGGGCGAAGAGGTGACCGTCCTCGGGCGGTTGCGCAGCGTGGAGCTGTGTCCCACGAAAGAGGCGGCGACACTGCGTGCCGAGTTGTTCGACGGCACGGAGGGCGTGACGCTAGTCTGGCTGGGACGGCGCCGCATCCCGGGCATCGAACCGGGCCGGACCATCAAGGTCCGGGGACGCATGGCCGAGCGAGACGGCCAGAAGGTGCTGTACAACCCGTTCTACGAGCTGCAGACGACCTCCTGAATTGGTAACCGCGTGACTGAACCCGCCCGTCCAGGCGACAAGACCGATCCGAACCCCGCCACAGACGGGGCCGAGCTTGGGCGGGCGGGTGAGCGGCCCGAGCCCACGATGCTGGAACAGATGGGCGGGGTGTCCGGCCTCGTCTACTCGTCCGTGCCGATCGTGGTGTTCGTGCTCGCGAACTCGTTCTTCGGGCTCACCGTCGGCATCTGGAGCGCCGTCGGCAGCGCCGCGCTGATCACGATCGTGCGTCTGGTGCGCCGCGAGTCGCTGCAGCCGGCCATCTCCGGCCTGTTCGGCGTCGGCATCGGCGCGTTCATCGCCTACCGCACCGGGTCCGCGAAGGGCTTCTTCCTGTTCGGGATCTGGGCGAGCCTCGTCTACTGCGGCGTGTTCGTGCTGTCCGTGGTGGTGCGCTGGCCGCTGGCGGGCGTGATCTGGAACTTCCTCAACGGCACCGGCACCGCGTGGCGCCGGGACAAGCCGTCCCGCCTCGGCTACGACGTCGCCACCCTCGCGCTGGCCGCCGTGTTCGGGGCGCGGTTCGTGGTGCAGCGGTGGCTGTACGAGGCCGACTACACCGGCTGGCTGGCGTTCGCGAAGATCGCGATGGGCTGGCCGCTGTACGGGCTGGCGCTGCTGGTCGTCGTGTGGGCCGTGCGCCGCTCCGACAAGCGCCTCAAGGAGATCGAAGAGGCCCGCGTCGCCGAGGAGGCGGACGTCGAGGCCCGCCTCCGCCTCAAGTACGGCCAGCCGCCGCAGGAGGCCTAGCGCGCCCGGTCCGCCTCCGCGCGGATGCCGGTTCTCACCGAGACGCTGTGCGTTGGGGCCGTGAGCGCCCTGCCTGCTCAGGAGCACGGTGTAGGTCGAAGCCATCAGCGCCCGCATCGACAAGCCGGTCAGTCCGCTCGGAGAGCAGGTTGCGAGCGGCTTGAAGCACCGCGGTCCGGGTGAGCCGGCTCGATGGCCGGGAGCGCGTCCACTTCCACGGCTTCCCCCAAACCCACCTCGCGTGGCGGCACGTGGCGAAGCGGGCCACCGCGGCGACGGTCGTCGCGATGATGCGCGAACTCGGCCACGAGCGGTTCAGCGTCGTCGGGCACGCCCGGGGAGCGCTGGTGGCCTTCCGGGCCGCACTCGACGACTCCGGCGTCGTCGAGCACCTCGCGGTGCTCGACGTGATTCCGACCGCGGACACCTGGACCGGCGCGATCCCGGCCGACGGCCGGGCGCCTACCCGGCCGCGGTGGGCACCCGCGGGCGATCCACGCGATCTGCCAGGACTACCGCGCCGGCGCGTTCGTCGACGCCGGGCACAACCAGGCCGACCGCGACGCCGGCCGCATCCTGTCGATGCCGGTCCTGGCGATCTGGCAGGACCCCGGCGACCTCGTCCTGCCGTTCGACCCGCGACAGGTGTGGGCGAGCTGGGCGCCCGACCTACGCGCCCGGGCCCTGCCCTGCGGCCACTTCCTGCCGGAGGAACGGCCCGTCGAGGTCACCGCCGCGATCCGGGACCTCCTCGCGGCACGCTAGTAGCCCAGCGCCTTGCGGATGTCGTTCTCGACCTCGGCGTTGGCGACGAACAGCAGTTCGTCGCCCGGCTCCAGCGGGTCCTCCGGCTGCGGCACGATCACCCGGTCGCCGCGCAGGATCGTCACCAGCGCGGCGTCCCGCGGCAGCGCCAGGTCGCTCACCGGGCGGCCGGCCAGCGGGGTCTGGTCGGGCAGGGTCAGCTCGACCAGGTTCGCCTGCCCCTGCCGGAAGGTCAGCAGCCGCACCAGGTCGCCGACGCTGACCGCCTCCTCGACCATCGCGGCCAGGATCCGCGGCGTCGACACGGCGACGTCCACGCCCCACGCGTCGGTGTAGAGCCACTCGTTGGCCGGGTTGTTCACCCGCGCCACGACCCGCCGCACCGCGAACTCGGTCTTCGCCAGCAGCGACACGACCAGGTTCACCTTGTCGTCACCGGTCGCGGCGATCACCACGTCGCAGCGCTCGATGCCGGAGTCCTCCAGCGTCGAGACCTCGCACGCGTCGCCGAGCACCCAGTCGGCCTGCTCGACGGCGTCCGGCTCGAACTGCCCGGCCTGCCGTTCGATCAGCATGACCTGGTGGCCGCCGTCGATGAGCTCCTTGGCGATGGACCGGCCCACCGCGCCGGCTCCCGCGATCGCGACCCGCATCAGGCTTCCTCCTCCGGCGCGCGCGCCGCGGTGCTCGTCACGTCGCCGACGGTCCCGGACCTCGCGGCCACGTAGACCAGGTCGTCCGCCTGCAACACCGTCTTGGAATCGGGCAGAACGGGCGTGCCGAACCGCATGATGAACGCGACCCGCGCGCCGGTCGACTCCTGCAGCTCGTTGACGCTGCGGCCGATCCAGCCCTCGTGCAGCGGCAGCTGCAGCACCGCGACGTTGCCGCTCGGGTCCCGCCACGCCGAGGCCACCCCGTCGGGCAGCAGCGTGCGCAGGAACCGGTCAGTCGTCCACGGCACGGTCGCCACGGTGGGGATGCCCAGCCGCTCGTAGACCGCCGCGCGCTTCGGGTCGTAGATGCGGGCCACGACGTGCTCGACGCCGAAGTTCTCCCGCGCCACCCGCGCCGAGATGATGTTCGAGTTGTCGCCGCTGGACACCGCGGCGAAGGCGCCCGCCTTCTCGATGCCCGCGTCGATCAGCACCTGCCGGTCGAAGCCCATGCCGAGCACCTGCTGGCCGTGGAAGTCGCTGCCGAGCCTGCGGAACGCCTCCTGCGCCTTGTCGATCACCGCGACCTCGTGACCGAGGCGCTCGAGGGCCGCGGCCAGGGACGCGCCGACCCGGCCGCACCCCATGATCACCACGTGCACGTCACTGCCTCCTGTGTGTCACCCGAACGGCGGTTACCCGGTAGATGCCGACGCAGAACCTACCTTGTCCGGCCCCCTCGCGGACCCGCCCGTACCCTTCTGACGTGTCGAAGATTGCGACCGCCACCAAACGGCTGCTCGTCGGCCGTCCGTTCCGGAGCGACCGGCTCTCCCACACCCTGCTCCCGAAGCGGATCGCGCTGCCGATCTTCGCGTCGGACGCGCTCTCGAGCGTCGCGTACGCGCCCGAAGAGATCTTCCTGACGCTGAGTGTCGCGGGGCTGTCGGCCTACGCCTACTCGCCGTGGATCGGCATCGCCGTCGCCGTGGTCATGCTGGTCGTGGTGGCTTCCTACCGCCAGAACGTGCACGCCTACCCCAGTGGCGGCGGCGACTACGAGGTCGCGAGCACCAACCTCGGCGGCAGATTCGGCCTGACCGTCGCGAGCGCTCTGCTGGTCGACTACGTCCTCACCGTGGCGGTGTCGACTTCGTCCGGCGTGGCCAACATCGGGTCGGCGATCCCGTTCGTGGCCGAGCACAAGGTGCTCAGCGCGGTGATCATCGTGGTGGTCCTGACCTCGATCAACCTGCGTGGCGTGCGCGAGTCCGGCAAGGCCTTCGCAATTCCGACATACGGGTTCATCATCGGCATTCTGGGCATGGTCGCGTGGGGCCTGTTCGAGGCCGTCCGCGGCACGCCGATGCGCGCCGAGAGCGCGGACTTCGACCTGCACGCCGAGGCGTCTTTCACCGGCTTCGCGTTCGTCTTCCTCATCGCCCGCGCGTTCTCCTCGGGCGCGGCGGCGCTGACCGGTGTCGAGGCGATCAGCAACGGCGTGCCCGCCTTCCGCAAGCCGAAGTCGAAGAACGCGGCCACCACGCTGCTGATGATGGGCCTGCTCGCGGTGACGATGCTGCTGGGCATCATCACGCTGGCGATCCTCACCGACGTCAAGTTCGCCGAAGACCCGGCGACCCAGCTGAGCGGCACCCCCGAGGGCTACCAGCAGAAGACGATCGTCGCCCAGATCGCGCAGGCGGTGTTCCCGCACTTCGAGCCCGCCTTCTACTACATCTCCTTCAGCACCGGCATCATCCTGCTGCTGGCCGCGAACACCGCCTTCAACGGCTTCCCGGTGCTGGCCTCGATCCTCGCGCAGGACCGGTTCCTGCCGCGCCAGCTGCACACCCGCGGCGACCGGCTGACCTTCTCCAACGGCATCCTGTTCCTCGCCGCGTTCGCGCTGGTCCTGATCATCGCGTTCGACGCCGAGGTCACCAAGCTGATCCAGCTCTACATCGTGGGCGTGTTCGTGTCGTTCACGGTGAGCCAGGCCGGCATGCTGCGGCACTGGAACCGGCTGCTGTCCAGGGAGACCGACCCGGCGGCGCGGCGGCGGATGCGCCGCTCGCAGACGGTCAACGCGATCGGCCTCACCATGACCGGCACCGTGCTGATCATCGTGCTGATCACGAAGTTCCTGCTCGGCGCGTGGATCGCGATCGCCGCGATGGTGGCGATCTACCTGCTGATGACCGCGATCCGCAAGCACTACGACCGGGTCGCCGAGGAGCTGGCCGCGCTGGACGGCAACCCGACCGTGCTGCCCTCGCGCAACCACGCGATCGTGCTGGTGTCCAAACTGCACCTGCCGACCATGCGCGCCCTCGCCTACGCGAAGGCCATGCGGCCGGACGTCCTGGAGGCCGTGACGGTCAACGTGGACGACGCCGAGACGCGGCAGCTGACCGCCGACTGGGAGGCCAAGGGCTTCAAGGTTCCGCTGAAGGTCGTCGAATCGCCGTACCGCGAGATCACGCGCCCGGTGCTGGACTACGTCAAGCGCGTGCGCGGCGACAACCCGCGCGACGTGGTGACCGTGTTCATCCCGGAGTACGTCGTCGGGCACTGGTGGGAGCAGCTGCTGCACAACCAGAGCGCCCTGCGCCTGAAGGGCCGGCTGCTGTTCCAGCCGGGCGTGATGGTCACCAGCGTGCCGTGGCAGCTGGCGTCCTCGGCGAAGGCGGTGCGGCGCGCGGCCCGGTCCCGCCCGGCGGCCGGCGACGTGCGGCGCGGCTTCTTCGGGGACGGGACCCGCAACGGGGCGGGCAAGGACGGCGGGAAGTGACCGGGCAGGACTGGACCGGCCGGATCCTGGAGCTCGAGGTGGGACCCGTCGCCCACGGCGGGCATTGCGTGTCCAGGGTGGACGGTCGTGTCGTGTTCGTCCGGCACGCGCTGCCCGGCGAGCTGGTGCGTGCCGAGGTGACCGAGGACAAGGGCGGCTCGTTCTGCCGCGCGGACGCGGTGGAGGTGCTCCGCGCGGCGCCGGAACGGGTCGATCCGCCGTGCCCGCTGGCCGTGCCGGGGCAGTGCGGCGGCTGCGACTGGCAGCACGCGACGCCGGAGTTCCAGCGGGAGCTCAAGGGCCGCGTGGTCGCCGAGCAGCTGCAGCGGCTGGCCGGGCTGGACTGGCCGGTCGAGGTCGAGGCGCTGCCCGGGGGTGCGCTGGGCTGGCGGTCGCGGGTCCGGCTGGTCGCCGGGCCGGACGGGCGCGCCGGGTTGCGCGCGCACCGCAGCCACCGGGTCGTGGCGCTGGAGAAGTGCCCGATCTCGGTGCCGGGCGCGCTGGACCGCGCGTTGTCGCGGCGCTGGCGGCCGGGCACGGAGATCGAGGTGACCAGCGACGGGGACGGCCACGTGCACGCCCGCGAGCTGGCGACCGTGCGGGGCAAGCGCCGGGCGAGGCAACTGGCCGGCGGGGAGGCGGTGCAGCACGCGGCGGGCCGGGACTGGCGGCTGCAGGCGCACGGGTTCTGGCAGGTGCACCCCGCGGCGGCGGAGACGTTCGCGTCGGTGGTGCGGGAGTGGGCGCGGGCCTCGCCCGGCGAGCTGGCCTGGGACCTCTACGCGGGGGTCGGGTTGTTCGCGTCGGTGCTGGCCGCGCAGGTCGGCGTGACGGGGCACGTGGTCGCGGTCGAGTCGGGGCAGCGCGCGGTGAGCGACGGCGAGCGGAACCTGGCGGATCTGCCGCAGGTGAGCTGGCGGGCCGGCCGGACGGAGCACGTGCTGCGGTCGCTGTCCGGAAAGCCGGAGGTCGTGGTGCTGGACCCGCCGCGGTCCGGGGCCGGGCGCGAGGTGGTCCAGGCGGTGGCGGCGGCTTCGCCGGAGCGGGTGGTGTACGTGGCGTGCGATCCGGCGGCGCTGGCCCGGGACGTCGCGACGTTCGGCGAGTCGGGGTACCGGCTGGAGCGGTTGCGGGCGTTCGACGCGTTCCCGATGACCCACCACGTGGAGTGCGTGGCGCTGCTGGTGCGCTGAGGCGCCCGGAATTGTCGGTGCCCTCCGGCATGATGCGGGCATGGCCGAGTCCACCGTGGAAACGTTCGCCGTCCTGCTGTGCGATGCCGCCCAGCGGCGGCTGGGTGAGCTCGCCGCGCGGGAGCTGGCGGGCCCGCGCTACGACGCGCGGCTGATCGACCGGGCGGCGGAGCTGGCGCTGCGCGAGGTGCTGTCCCGGTTGTGGCGGACCGGGTGGCAGCCGGGGGACGTGCACCAGATCGCGGTGCGGCGGCTGGACCGGCGCGGGGTCGCGCTGACGTCGGACGCGCTCGCCGGGTGCGACGGCGCCGAGCGGCCGTTGCTGGAGCGGTGGTCGGAGCGGCACGGCGTGGAGCGCGTGGCGGCGTTGCTCGTGGTGCTGTCGGTGCTGGAGGTGCTGCTGCCCCTGCCGCGGTTGCCGGAGGTGCCTGTGCCGGCGGAGCGGGCGGGCGTGGACGAGAAGGTGCTGGCGCGGATACGGGCGCTGCTGGCGAAGGCGGAGTCGACGTCGTTCCCCGAGGAGGCGGAGGCGCTGTCGGCGAAGGCGCAGCAGCTGATGAGCCGGTACTCGTTCGAGCAGGCGCTGGTGGACGAGCCGGTGCCGAGGGCGGGTTCGGCGCGGCGGTTCTGGCTGGAGCAGCCGTACCTCGGGCCGAAGTCGTCGCTGGTGTCGGCGGTCGCGATGGCCAACCGGTGCCGGGCCGCGTTCTACGCCAAGCTGGGGTTCGTGGCGCTGGTCGGCCACGAGGTCGATCTGGACCTGGTGGAGTTGCTGTCGACGTCGCTGCTGGTGCAGGCGAACGAGGCGATGCTGTCCGCCGGCCGCGGCGCGCGGACCCGCTCGTTCCGGCACGCCTTCCTGCTCGCCTACGCGACGCGAATAGGCGAACGCCTGACCGACGCCGACCGCGCGGCGGGAGCGGAGTTCGCGGAGGCGCGGCTGGTCCCGATCCTCGCCCGGCGCCGCCAGGAGGTGGACACGCTGTTCACGGAGTTGTTCCCGCACACGACAACCCGCCGGACAACCATCAGCAACGGCGAGGGCTGGACAGCAGGCCGAGAAGCCGCCAACCACGCACGGCTGACGGTGGAGCGCGCCGAGGTGGAGGCGGGTTAGGACTTTGAGGCGCGGCCGCCCCGAAGCGGCGCGGCCTGGGGCGGCGCGCTTCGCCTTGGCCGCGGGCGAGGGTGGGCGGCGGTGATGCATTGCCCAGGATGCGGCTGCTCGGCAGCCCCGAAGCCGCCCCACGCTGCGGCGCGCGCTGGGGCCGCTGAGGCCGCGTCGCCGCTGAGGCTCGCTGCCGCTGAGGCCGCGCTACCGCGTCGCCGCCGCTGATGCCGGCTGCCAATGAGGCCGCACTGCCGCTGGGGCCGCGTCACCGTGCTGCCGCGCCGCGCGCTGCCGCGCTGCGCGCTGCCGCGCTGCCGCGCCGCGCACTGCCACGCCGCCGCCGCTGCGGCCGCGCTCCCGCGCGCACGGTTCGCCCTGAGAACGCTGCCCGGGATGCGGCTGCTCGGCAGCGCCAGGCACGCGTGTGACATCGCGCTGCTGCGCAGCCGGCGCTGCTGCGCCGCGCCCGCCCCGCTTCCGCGTGCCGTCTGCGACGCTTCCGCCCTACCTGAACGCCGCCGCCTCATCGGCGCGCCGCCGCCTGCGCGCCACCCGCTTCCACCCCGTCCGCTGCGGTTCCGCTCCCGCCTGCACGCCGCTGCCTCATCGGGCGCCCCGCCCGCGCGTTGCGCGCGCGTGGCCGCCGCGCTGCCCCGCCGCCTGCGCGCGCGTGGCTGCCGTCCCGCCCCGCCACCCCCACAGGGCGCACCACCGGGGCCGCAGCGCCGCTTCGCCCTGCCGCTTCGCCCTGCCGCTGCGCCCTGCCGCTGCGCCCTGCCGCCGCAGCGCGGCCGGCCCATCACCCGGACCGCAGCGCCGTAGCGCCGCCCGGCCGCCCCGCCGCCGCCCCGCCGCCCCGCCGCCGCAGCGTCGCTACGCCCCGGGGCGCCCCGCCGCAGCACTGCCCCGCCCCGCCCCGCCCCACCGCCGCGTCCCACCGCCGCCCGGCCGCCCCGCCCCACCGCCGCCAGCCCATCACCCGGGCCGCAACGCCGCGCCCAGCACGTCCCGATTCAGGCGCCCTATCGTGTCCAGCGGAATGCCCTTCGGGCACACCGCCGTGCACTCGCCGCTGTTGGTGCAGCCTCCGAAGCCCTCCGCGTCCTGCGCGGCCACCATCGACACCGCCCGCGCCGGCCGTTCCGGCTCGCCCTGCGGGAGGACCCCCAGGTGCGTCGCCTTGGCGGCGGTGAACAGCATGGCCGAACCGTTCGGGCACGCGGCCACACAAGCACCGCAGCCGATGCACGCCGCCGCTTCGAAAGCGATGTCCGCCGCCGGCTTCGGCACCGGCGTCGCGTGGGCTTCGGGTGCGCTGCCGGTCGGCGCGGTGATGTACCCGCCCGCTTCGATGATCCGGTCCAGCGCCCCACGATCGACCACCAAGTCCTTGACCACCGGGAAAGCCCGCGCCCGCCACGGCTCCACCGTCACCGTCTGCCCGTCCGCGAAGTGCCGCAGGTGCAGCTGGCACGTGGTGGTCGCGGCCTGAGGACCGTGCGCCGTGCCGTCGATCACGACCCCGCACGCCCCGCAAATGCCCTCCCGGCAGTCGTGGTCGAACGCCACCGGCTCCTCGCCCGCGGCGGTGAGGCGCTCGTTCAGCACGTCGAGCACCTCCAGGAACGACATGTCCGGCGACAGGTCGTCCACCTCGTACCGCACCAGCCGGCCGCGGTCCGCCGCGTCCTTCTGCCGCCAGATCTTCAACACGAGTTTCACGAGTAGCTCCGCTGACTGGGTGTGACATGGTCGAACGACAACGCCTCGCGGTGCAGCACCGGCGGCTGCCCCACCCCGGTGAACTCCCACGCGGCCACGTACGAGAACGCCGCGTCGTCGCGCCGCGCCTCGCCGTCGGCGGTCTGGCTCTCCTCCCGGAAGTGCCCGCCGCAGGATTCGGTGCGGTGCAACGCGTCCACGCACATCAGCTCCGCCAGCTCCAGGAAGTCCGCGACCCGCCCGGCCTTCTCCAGCGACTGGTTGAGCGAAGCCCCCGAACCCGGCACCCGCAGCCGCGACCAGAACTCCTCGCGCAGCGCCAGGATCAGCTCCAGCGCCTTCCGCAGCCCCGTCTCGCTGCGGCTCATCCCGCAGTGCTCCCACAGCACCGCGCCCAGCTCGCGGTGGAAGTCCTCCGCGGACCGGTCCCCGTCCACGGCCAGCAGCCGCGCGATCCGGTCCTCGACCTCCGCCTGCGTCCCGGACACGTCGCCGACCGCCGGGAACGGGCCGTCGGCCAGGTAGTCGCCGATCGTCGTGGGCAGCACGAAGTACCCGTCCGCGAGGCCCTGCATCAACGCGCTCGCCCCGAGCCGGTTGGCGCCGTGGTCGGAGAAGTTCGCCTCGCCGATCACGAACAGGCCGGGGATGGTGCTGCGCAGGTCGTAGTCGACCCACAGCCCGCCCATCGTGTAGTGCACGGCCGGGTAGATGCGCATCGGCACCCGGTACGGGTCGTCCCCGGTGATCCGCTCGTACATCGCGAACAGGTTGCCGTAGCGGGATTCCACGCCGTCCCGGCCGAGCCGCTCCAGCGCGTCCGCGAAGTCCAGGTACACCCCGAGCCCGCCGGGCCCGACCCCGCGGCCCGCGTCGCACACGCTCTTCACCGCGCGGGAGGCGATGTCGCGCGGCACGAGGTTCCCGAACGCCGGGTACCGACGCTCCAGGAAGTAGTCGCGCTCCGCTTCCGGGATCTGCGACGGCGGCCGCGTGTCACCGGCCGCGAGTGGCACCCACACCCGCCCGTCGTTGCGCAGGGACTCGCTCATCAACGTCAGCTTCGACTGGTGCCCGCCGCTGACCGGGATGCACGTCGGGTGGATCTGCGTGAAGCACGGGTTGGCGAACAGCGCACCCCGCCGGTGCGCGCGCCAGATCGCGGTCGCGTTGCAGCCCTTGGCGTTCGTGGACAGGTGGAAGGCGTTGCCGTACCCGCCGGTGGCCAGCACCACCGCGTCCGCGACGTGTGTGGAGATCTCGCCGGTGACCAGGTTCCGCACCACGACCCCGCGTGCCCGGCCGTCCACCACGACGAGATCAAGCATCTCGGTGCGCGGGTGCATCGCGATCCGTCCGAGGTGGATCTGCCGCGCCATCGCCTGGTAAGCGCCGAGCAGCAGTTGCTGCCCGGTCTGCCCGCGGGCATAGAAGGTCCGGGACACCTGCGCCCCGCCGAACGAGCGCGTGTCCAGCAGCCCGCCGTACTCCCGCGCGAACGGCACGCCCTGGGCCACGGCCTGGTCGATGATCCGCACGCTCAGCTCGGCCAGACGGTGCACATTGGACTCCCGCGCCCGGAAGTCGCCGCCCTTCACCGTGTCGTAGAAGAGCCGGTGGACGCTGTCGCCGTCGCCGCGGTAGTTCTTGGCCGCGTTGATCCCGCCCTGAGCCGCGATGCTGTGCGCGCGGCGCGGGCTGTCCTGGTAGCAGAACGAGCGGACCTGGTAGCCCAGTTCGGCCAGAGTCGCCGCGGCGGACGCGCCGGCCAGGCCGGTGCCGACCACGATGACCGAGAGCCGTCGCCGGTTGGCGGGGTTGACCAGGCGGGCGGTGAACCGCCGCCGCTCCCAGCGCTGTTCGAGCGGGACGTCCGGCGCGCGGGTGTCGGAGATCGGGGTTCCTTCGACGAACACGGTGCTCACCCGGCCAATCCGGTGACGACGGCGAACGGGACGGACAGGTACCCGGCGGTGACGGCGACCGCGACGCCGAGCGCGACGCCCTGCGCGGTGCGTCGCGCGGCGCCGGACGTGCCCAGGCTCTGCAGCGCGCTCCACAGGCCGTGCCGGATGTGGAACCCGAGCGCGACCACGGCCAGCGTGTAGACCAGCGTCACGTACCAGAGCCGGAAGTCGGCGACGACGTTGTCGTGCACCGCGCCCGGCACTCCGTTCGGGTTGAGGTGCCCGGTGGTCAGGTCGAGCACGTGATAGACGACGAACAACGCGAGGATCACCCCGCCCCAGCGCATGGTGCGTGCCGCGTAGTCGCCCTGGACGCGCCCGCGGTGGGCGTATCGGACCGGCCGGGCGGCCCGGGCGCGACGCGCGAGACGAGCCGCGGTGAGAGCGTGCAGCACGACGCAGACGACCAGCCCGGCGCGCAGCACCCACAGGAACCCGGAGTGCCCGAGGACGCTGTCCAGGATCGTGCGCAGCCAGGCCGCGTAGTGGTCGAAGCTCGCCGCGGACACGAAGAACTTCAGGTTGCCCAGCATGTGCGCGATGACGAAGAGCAGCAGGAGCAGGCCGGTCACGGCCATGATCGCCTTCTGCCCGACGGTCGAGGACCACAGCCGGCGTGGTCGTGGTGGTGCGGAACGTTCGAGAAGGGCCACGTGGGCAGCGTGCGGCCCGCGGTGACGAGTCGTCCAATATATCGAAGCGCTGGAGACGATAGCCTGAAGCTATGACCTTGCAGCAGTTGCTGTACTTCCTGGCCGTGGCCGAGACACGGCACTTCACGCGCGCCGCCGAGCGCACGTATGTGGCGCAGCCCTCACTGAGCAAGCAGGTCCGCGCGCTGGAGGACGAGCTGGGCGCGCCGCTGTTCAGCCGGGCGCGGGGCAACGTCACGCTCACCCCGGCCGGCGAGGCGCTGCTGCCGATCGCGCGGCGCATCGCCGCCGACGTCGACACCGCGCGGCTGGAGGTCGCCGAGCTGGTCGGACTACGCCGCGGCCGGGTCCGGGTGGGCGCGACGCCGAGCCTGTGCGTCACCGTGTTCGCCGACGTGCTGCACCGCTTCCACCGCGAGTACCCGGGCATCGAGCTGGTGGTGGAGGAGAGCGGGTCGAAGGACCTGGTGCGGGCGCTGACGCACGGCGAGCTGGACCTGGCGGTTCTGATCGCGGCCGGGGAGGAGGCGGCCCTGACGACAGTGCCGCTGCTGCGGGAGCGGCTGGTGGTGGCCGCGCCCGCCGGGGTGGACCTGGGCGAGGAGGTCCGGCTGGCCGAGCTGCGCGACCGGCCGCTGGTGATGTTCCGGGAGGGCTACGACCTGCGGGACACCACCCTGCAGGCCTGCCGCGCCGCCGGGTTCACGCCGGTGTTCGCGGCGCAGGGCGGGGAGATGGACGCCGTGCTCCGGTTCGTCGAGGTGGGGCTGGGGGTCGCGGTGGTGCCGAGCCTGGTGCTCGCCGGGCGGCCTGCGCTGCGCGGGACGCCGCTGACCGCACCGGAGATCACCCGGACGATCGCGCTGGCTCAGCGGACGGACGTGGCGCCGACCAACGCGGCCCGCGCGTTCCGGGAGACGCTGCTCACCCACGTCGACGAGCTGCACCGGGCCGGGACGCTGCCTGCCGGGGTGGAGCTGGCCGGGCGGTGAGCCGCCGTGCTGACCCCGAGCTGCGGCAGCCGCACTGACGGCACCCACCCCGCAGCGCCCGGGTCCAACCCGTCACCCGCACGCTCGGTCCGCCTGGTCGTCGGCATCTGGCCCGCGGCTGATCTCGCCCGCCCCGCCACCCACACCAGTCTTGATCGGTTCAGCAATCCCGTGGCCTGATGTAACGCCACGCCTGGCCGGACCCGATCTCACGGGATGTCACCACGTGCGCACCCCGGTGCGTCATGTCAGTGAGACAGTGTTCACACGGTCGCGGCAGCGGCAGGCACCTTCTCACCGCGTGATCAGTGACCCGGGACGCGCGGGGCGGCCGGAGGACTACGGTTCTCCGTAGACTGACTGGACGCGCCCTGGCGGGCAGGGCGAGGTATCTATGCGGGTGAGGTGGAAAGTGACGCTGCTGGAGTCCGTGCACGGACCGGCCGACCTGAAGCGCATGGGACACGGCCAGCTCGAGCACCTGGCGGGGGAGATCCGCGACTTCCTGGTCGACAAGGTCCGCCGCTCCGGCGGCCACCTCGGCCCCAACCTCGGCGTGGTCGAGCTGACCCTGGCGCTGCACCGGGTGTTCGACTCGCCGAAGGACGCGATCGTCTGGGACGTCGGTCACCAGTGCTACGTGCACAAGATCGTGACCGGCCGGCACACCGAGTTCGACCTGCTGCGCCAGCAGGGCGGGCCCTCGGGCTATCCGTCCCGTGAGGAGAGCGAGCACGACCTGGTGGAGAACAGCCACGCCTCCACCGCCTTGTCCTATGTGGACGGACTGTCGAAGGCGTTCGAGCTCGCCGGCGGCGGGCGGCACGCCGTCGCGGTCGTCGGGGACGGCGCGCTGACCGGCGGCATGTGCTGGGAGGCGCTGAACAACATCGCCGCAGAGCCGGGCCGTCCCGTGGTGATCGTGGTCAACGACAACGGCCGGTCCTACTCGCCGACGATCGGCGGGTTCGCCGAGCACCTGGCTTCGCTGCGGCTGCAGCCGGGCTACGAGCGCATGCTCGACGGCGGGCGTGAGCTGCTGCTCAACACGCCGGTGGTGGGCAAGCCGATCTACGCGGCGCTGCACGCGGCGAAGGCCGGCATCAAGGACGCGCTGAGCCCGCAGGAGATGTTCTCCGACCTCAAGCTGAAGTACCTCGGCCCGGTCGACGGGCACGACATCGCGGCGCTGGAGAAGGCGTTCCAGGCGGCGAAGGCGTTCGGCGGGCCGGTCGTCGTGCACGCGGTCACCGAGAAGGGCCACGGTTACCCGCCCGCGGTGAACCACGAGGCCGACCAGATGCACCAGACCGACCCGATCGACCCGGAGACCGGTCTGCCCAAGCCGAAGGGCCTGAGCTGGACCGCGGTGTTCGGGGACGAGCTGGCGCGCATCGGCGAGGAGCGCGAGGACGTCGTGGCGATCACCGCCGCGATGCTGCGTTCGACGGGACTGCACGAGTTCGCCGAGCGGCACCCGGACCGCTGGTTCGACGTGGGCATCGCCGAGCAGCACGCGCTGACCTCGGCCGCCGGCCTCGCGATGGGCGGGCTGCACCCGGTGGTCGCGGTGTACTCGACGTTCCTCAACCGGGCGTTCGACCAGCTGCTGATGGACGTGGCGCTGCACCGCCAGCCGGTCACGCTGGTCCTGGACCGGGCCGGCATCACCGGGCCGGACGGGCCGAGCCACCACGGCATGTGGGACCTGTCGCTGCTGGGCATGGTGCCCGGCATCCGGGTCGCCGCGCCGCGCGACGCGCAGACGATGCGCGAGGAGCTGCGGGAGGCGGTCGCGGTGTCCGACGGGCCGACCGCGCTGCGGTTCTCCAAGGGCAGCGTCACCGAGTCGGTGCCCGCGGTGGAGCGCATCGGCGTGGTCGACGTGCTGCGGCGGCCGCGGGAAGGCGCGGGCGCCGACGTGCTGCTGGTCGCGGTGGGCGCGTTCGCGCCGCTCGGGCTGGCCGCCGCCGAGCGGCTGGCCGACCAGGGCATCGGCGTGACGGTGGTGGATCCGCGGTGGGTGCTGCCGGTGCCGCGCGAGCTGGTCGGCCTGGCGAGTGAGCACCGGCTGGTCGTGACGGTCGAGGACAGCGGCAGGCACGGTGGTTTCGGCAGCGCGCTGGCATCCGTGCTGCGGGACGCCGAGTGCGACGTGCCGCTGCGGGACCTGGCCGTGCCGCAGGAGTTCCTGCCGCACGCCTCGCGCGAGGAGGTGCTCGCCAGCGTGGGCCTGACGGCGCAAGACGTCGCGCGGCGCGTGACGGAGTGGGCGTCGAACCTGATCGGCGAGGCGCAGCCGGCGGCGGCCGAGGCGCCGACCGAGTAGGACGGACACCGCGCGAGCCGCGCTCCGGGGTGGGGCGCGGCCCGCGGCGGTGGATTCATTGGTGGAGAAGCACCGGCCCGGTGCCGGTGAGTGGCCCGCGTGAGCGCGGCTTGGTCGTGCTCACGCGCGGCCACCGATCAGGGCGCGACCACTTCCAGGGCACGGGCTGTCCCGGCTGCGCGGCGGCGGCACCTCAGTGGCCTAGACCAGCGACAGCGCTGGATCCGCGCGCCCCGCCCAGCCGCGCATGGCACTGGCCGGGCAAGGCTGGCCCGGCCCGGGCGAGGCGCTGTCCGGTGGCCATCTCACGCGTGGCCACCAAGCGGGGCGCGACCACTTCCGGTGCGCAGACCGGCCCGCCTGGGCGGCGGGCGGCACCACGCTGGCGTAGACCGGCGACAGCACAAGAGCCCCGCGCCCCGCTCTGTCGGAGCTCGCCACCGGAAAAGGCCGGGCGGAGCGCGGCCGTTTCCACGGCACCGGCCGGCCCCGGCTGCGCGGCGGGCGGCACCACACTGCTGTATGAGCGGCCCCGCGTGAGCGCGGCTTGGTCGTCTCAGGCGCGGCAACCGAGCGGTGCGCAGGCCGGCCCGCCTGGGCGGCGGGCGGCACCACGCTGGCGTAGACCGGCGACGGCACAAGAGCCCCGCGCCCCGCTCTGTCGGAGCTCGCCACCGGAAAAGGCCGGGCGGAGCGCGGCCGTTTCCACGGCGCAGGCCGGCCCCGGCTGCGCGGCGGGCGGCACCACGCTGGCGTAGACCAGCCGGACCCGCGCCGCGGTCAGCCGGAGCGGGTCACCCGGAAACCGACGTCGTCGCTGCGGAAGGATGGGTGGCTGCGCCGCCGGACGGAGGCTCGGCAGCTCCAGTGCTCGTCGAACCAGCCGCCGCCGCGCAGGACGCGGTACGGGCCGTACACCTCGGCGTCGTAGACGTCCCAGCACCAGTCCCACGCGTTGCCGATCATGTCGTGCAACCCCCACGCGTTCGGGCGCTTCCCGCCGACCTCGTGGATCCGCTCGCCGGAATTCCCGCGGTGCCACGCGATCTCGTCGAGATCGCCGTACCGCGGGCCATCCGTTCCGGCGCGGCAGGCGTGCTCCCACTCCGCCTCGGTGGGCAGGCGGTAGCCGTCCGCGGCCCGGTCCCACTCCACGTCATCCCCGAACGAGTACACTGGGGACAGTCCTTCATGGACGGACAACGCGTTGCAGAACCGCACCGCGTCGGCCCACGTCACGCTCTCCACCGGCAGTTCCGAACCCCGGGAAGCGCTGGGACGCGAACCGGTCACCGCCGCGTACTGCGCCTGCGTCACCTGGTGCGCCGCCATCCGGAAGGGCGCCACCTCGACGGCCCAGCTGCGCTGTGTGCGCCGGTCGGACACCGTCACACTCCCGCCCGGAACGGCGATCATCTTCACCCAGCGGATGCTACCGCCGGCCGCAGAACCTCCTCGCACCACTGGCGCAACGTCGTCGGCGTGGTGGCTTCCGGCGTGCGCGGTTCCGCGTTGTCCAGGCCCGCGTTCTTGGCCGCCGCCATGTCGATCATGCCCTGCGCCATCGCCTCGGACCAGCCCCGCTGCCGCAGACCCGCCTTCAACGCCTCGGCCGAGAGCTGCTCGAACCGCACCGGCTTGCCCAGCACGTCCGACATGATCTCCGCCACCTCCAGGTAAGTGAGGTCCTCCGGCCCGAGCACCGGCACCTCGCCGTGGCCGCTCCACGAATCGTCGAGCAGCAGCCGGGCGGCGGCGTCGGCGATGTCCTTCGTCGCGCACAGTGGCCGCCGGTGGTCCGGGACGGCCATCTCGGCGAACACCCCGTCCCGCGCGATCGACGGCACCTGCCAGAGGAGGTTGTCCATGAAGGTCGGCATCGTCAGCGCCCGGTACCGGACGCCGGTGCTCGCGATCAGGTCGTCCATCGCCAGCGACGCCGACACGTGCCCGGCGTTGACCGCCACGCCGCGACCGACCGCCGACACCCCGACCACCCGCAGGTCCCGGCCGCGGAACACCTCGCACGCGGGACGGGTGAAGTCCAGGAACGCGGCGTCCAGGCTTTCGGCGGAGTGGTTCGGCGGGAGGAGCCAGAAGACCGCGTCGGCGTCCGCGAACGCCTTGCCGACGGTCTCGGGGTCGCCGTGCGAGCCGATGACGACCTCGGCCTTCTCGCGGACCTCCGCGGTGAGCCGGGACGGGTCGCGCACGATGACGCGAACCGGCGCGTCCGCGGCGAGCAGGGATTCGGTGAGCTGACGGCCGATGCGGCCGGTGGGTGCGGTTACCACGATCATGGGATCCACCCTCCGCCCGCAGGGCGCCGATCGTCCAATACCTCTTCGCGGACATTGATACCCTTCCGGTATGGATCTGGATCTGCGCAAGCTGCGGTACTTCACCGCCGTCGCCGAGCACGGGCACTTCGGCCGCGCGGCCGAGCGGCTGCACATCGCGCAGCCGGTGCTGAGCAGGCAGATCCGCGCGCTGGAACGGGAACTGGGCTGCGAGCTGCTGGAGCGCACCACGCGTTCGGTGCGGCTGACGGCGGCCGGTGAGCAGCTGTACGCGGACGCGCCCGGCGTCCTGGCGGCGGCGGTGGCCGCGACCCGCCGGGCGTACGGCGCGGCGCGGGGTGCGCGGCGGCTGGTGCTCGGGTTCGCGCCGGGGCTCACCGTCTCGCCCGCGGTCCGGGCGTTCGCGCAGGCCCACCCGGGCGTCGAGGTCGAGCTGCTGCACCTCAACTGGTTCGAGCAGGCCGAGGCGATGCGTGACGGCCGCGCCGACGTCGGGTACCTGCGACAGCCGTTCGACCGCGCCGGCCTGAAGACCCTCCGCGTCGGCAGCGAGCCGAAGGTCGTGTGCCTGCCCGCCGCGCACCCGCTGGCCGCGCGGCGACGCGTCCGGCACGCCGACCTCGACGGCGAACACGTCATCGACGCGCAGACCAGGCGGATCAGCACGATCGAGGAGAAGCTGGAGCTGGTCGCGGCCGGTCTCGGCATCACGATGATCCCGCGCAGCGTGGCGCGCTACTACTCGCGGCCGGACGTGGTCCACCGGACCATCAGCGACGCCGAGGAGTTCGAAATCTGCCTCGCCGTCGCCGACGGGCACCGGCGCCCGCACCTGGAGGACTTCGTCGCGATCGCGGCGCGGGCCCTGTCCGGTTGACTATGCGGGCAGCACGTGCGCGCCCGTGCGGTCGGTGCTCAGGCACAGCGAGCAGATCGTGCCGCCGGCCGCGCTCGCCGTCATGTCCGGGCGCTCGTAGGGCTCGCCGCACACCACGCAGTCGTAGCGGGTGCCGCTCGGGTTGCCGTCGGCGTCCAGCAGCGGCTCGGTGATGCCGTCGTCCGTGCGGCGCAGGTAGTACCGGCCGCGGGTCAGGATCGCCACCAGCGGGGTCAGCACCACCGCGATCACCACCGCAACCAGCGGCGAGTACGGCTGTATCGCGTCCCCGAACAGTCCGAAATAGACCGCGATGGACAGGGCCGACGAGGCCACGAAGGACACCACCCCGACCGGGTTGACCGCGTAGAGCATCCCGCGCCGGAACTCCGGCTGCTTCGGCGACAGCTTGAGCAGGTACTTGTTGACCCCGATGTCGGTGGCGACCGTGACGACCCAGGCCATCGCGCAGTTGGAGTAGAAGCTGAGCACGTTGTTGAGGAAGCTGAACATGTTCGCCTCCATCAGGACCAGCGCGATCGCGAGGTTGACCAGCACGAAGACCAGGCGCCCCGGGTAGCGCTTGGTGACCCGGGTGAACGAGTTCGTCCACGCCAGCGACCCGGAGTAGGCGTTGGTGACGTTGATCTTCACCTGGCTGAGCACGACCAGCACGAGCGCCAGCGGGACGACCAGCCACGGCGGCATCATCTGCTTGAACACGCCGGTGAACTGCTCGATCGGCTCGACCGCGGCCGCCGCGCCGACGGCGTCGAGGACGTAGACCGCCATGAACACGCCGATCGCCTGCTTGACCGCGCCGAACAGCACCCAGCCGGGCCCGGCCAGCACGACCGACGTCCACCAGGCGCGCCGGTTCTCGGCCGTGCGCGGCGGCATGAAGCGCAGGTAGTCGATCTGCTCGCCGATCTGCCCCATCAGCGACAGGCACACGCCCGCGCCGAGCATCACCGCCGCCGTGCTCAAGCCGGAACCGCCGGTGCCTTCGTGGGACAGCCAGCGCGACACCGAATCCGGGTCCTGGACGATGAGGAACACCAGCGGGGCGACCATCAGCAGCAGCCACAGCGGGTTGGTCCAGCTCTGCAGCTTCGCAAGCGCTTTCATGCCGTAGATCACCAGCGGGATGATGACCAAAGTGGACACCAGGTACCCCAGCCACAGCGGCAGGCCCAGCGCGTAGCGGAGCCCTTGCGCCATGATCGAGCCCTCGGTGGCGAAGAAGATGAACGTGAAGCTGGCGAAGATGACGCTGGTGATGACCGAGCCGTAGTAGCCGAAGCCGGAGCCGCGGGTGATGAGGTCGAGGTCGATGTTGTAGCGCGCGCCGTAGTAGGCCAGCGGGAAGCCGGTGACGAAGATGACGACCGCCGCGACGCCGATCGCGAGCAGGGCGTTGCCGGTGCCGTGCGTCAGGCCGATGCCCGCGCCGATCGAGAAGTCGGCCATGTAGGCGATGCCGCCGAGCGCCGAGGCGCCGACGACCGCCGGCGTCCACCGCCGGTAGGTCCGCGGCGCGAAGCGGAGGGTGTAGTCCTCCAGGGTTTCCTTGGTGGCCTGGCGCTGAACCGGTGGAGCCGTCGTCGCATCCATGACCGGCGACGCTAGGAAGCCGCTGTTGCCAACGGTTTGTCCCCCGGTGACGGCCAGGTTTCCCCGTGTTACCCGGCGATCCGCGGGTGCCTCCGGCGGAGCACCGGAGGCACCCGCAGCCGTTGGCCCGGCGGTGGCCGTTCCGTGGGGGAGTGCGGCAGCCGCTGACGCACCGACAGTCGTTCCGTGAAGGAGTCCGGCGCCTGCTAGCCCACCGACAGCCACTCCGCCGGGGAGTCCGGCACTCGCTCGGTGTCGGCGGGTTCGGGCGCCGGAACCGTCGCCGGGGCGGGCAGCCGGCGGTGCAGTTCCGCGGTCCAGTTCAGCATCGCCCGCGGGCGGTCCCACCCGGCGGCCCCGACGAGCTTCCCGCCGCGCACGAAACCCGTCACGCCCTGCGCGAGCTGCACCGTGTCGTCCGCCAGCGCGGGCATGCCGACCATCTGCAGCCGCGCGTCGTAGAGGCTCGACCACGCCCGCGGCATCGGCGTGAACGGCTGCGCGGCACGGCGGCCCGCCATCAGGTTCTCCGCCGCCGCGCGACCGGACTCCACCGCGTTGAGCCAGTGCTCGACCCGCCGCGGCACCTCGTCGAACCGCAGGTTGGGCCAGCACGCGACGTCCCCGGCGACCACGACGTCGTCCGCGTCGACGGCGAACAGCGTCGACTCGCACAGCACCCCGTCCTCGATCACCAGCCCGGAACCGCGCAGCCAGTCGACCGCGGGCACGCTGCCGATCGCCAGGATCACGCAACTGGCCACGACCAGCTTGTTGTTGGTCAGGTGCAGCCCGAACGCGTCCTTCGTCTCGATCCAGTGCCGCACCTCCGACCGCATCGCCAGGCTCGCGCGGTGCTTGAGCTGGATGTCGGTGACCGCTTCGGCGATGCGTGTGCCGAACCGGTGCAGCGGCGCCCGCGCGTGCCCGACCAGCGTCACGTCGCGGCCCATCTGCCGCATGCTCGCGGCGAACTCGCACCCGATCAGCCCGCTGCCGATCACCACGGCCGGCTTGTTGCTGGCCGCCAGCGCCTTCCGCACCGCGGCCGCGTCCTCGACCGTGCGCAGCACCCGCACCCGTGGATCGTGCCGCGGCGAACCGGGCAAATGCCGCGGCACCACCCCGGTCGCGATGACCAGCCCGTCGTACCACAGCTCCTCGCCGCCGGGCAGGTGCACGACGCGCTGCAGCGTGTCCAGGTGCGTCGCGCGGGTGCCCAGCCGCCAGTGCGCGTCGAGGTCGGTGTAGGTCTGCAACGTCGCGTCCGCCGGGCGGACCGTGCCCATCATCAGCTGCTTGGACACCATCGGCCGGTGGTAGGGCTTGCGCGCCTCGTCGCCGACGATCACCAGTTCGCCGTCGAAACCCAGTTCCCGCAACCGTTCCGCGGCACGCAGCCCGGCCACGCCCGCGCCCACGATCACGATCCGGTCGCCGTCACTCATCGGAGATCCCCTTGATCTGGATGGCCTGCATGGGGCAGCTGCGGGCGGCGGCGACCGCGGGCTCCCAGTCCTCGTCCGTCAGCCGGCTCCGGTACCGCAGCCGGCCGTTGCGCTCCAGCTCGAACAGTCCCGGCGCCTCCCACTGGCAGGTGCCGAACAGCTCGCACCGCTCGTTGTTCACGCTCACGCGTGGTCCCTTGCGCAGCTTCACACCAGCTCCTCGACCAGTCCGATGCGCTCCAGGACCCGCGCGGGCAGGAACCGCAGCACGGCCAGCGTCACCGTGGGCACCAGCAGCGTGATCCCGCCGAGCCACAGCAGCGCGAGGTGCCCGTTGGCGATCGCGCCGAAGAACGAGTGCAGCGCGGTCAGCGCGACCGCCGGGTAGGCCAGCCGGTGCACCCACAGCCAGCGGCGGTAGGCGGTGTAGCGCTGCAGGCCCGCGGTGAGCGCGACGGCGAGCATCAGCTCGATGCCGATGATGCCGAAGCTGTGCCGCGCCAGCCCGGTCAGCGGCACGGTCAGCTGCGCCACGGTGAACGCGCCGCTGGTCAGGAACAGGAACGACAGGGCGTGGATCGCGCCGAAGGCCAGCGCCAGCGTGGCCAGCGCGATGTGCCCGCTGCGCAGTGCTTTCCGGCCGGTGATGTTGCGGACCCAGCCGGTCGCGGTCAGCACGCCCCAGCACAGCGTCAGGCACATGAACGCGTACGCCAGCCGCGCGGAGAAGGCCGCGACACCGCGCAAACCGGTGTCGGCCGTCTGCTGCGCGAGCGGCATCAGGGACTCGAGTGTCACGTCTTGTCTCCAGCTTTCAGTCGTCTGGCGGGGTGGCGGATCAGCCACAGCACGAGCACCGTCGCTCCGCACAGCAGCGCGGCCAGCACGACGGTGGTGATGACGTCGGTGGCCGCCAGGTCGAGGGCCGCGCCAGCGGAGGCGGACGCCGTGCCGGATTGCGGCTGGGGCAGCTGCGTGTAGTCGACGAGGCCGGTGCTCTCCAGCAGCGTGATGTGCCGGAGCACCACCTGGTTCGCGGCGGCGGCGAACGCGCGGATCTCGTCGTCGCGGGTGTTCGCGCGCACCTGCGCGATGACGCCTAACACCACGCCGTGCGCCGCGCGCAGCCGGTTGGCGAAGACCCGCTCGAAGTCGGCGGCCGTCGGCGCGTCGCGCATCTCCACCAGCCAGCGCTGCTGGTCGGCCGTCGGCTGGTCGGGCAGGATCACGCCGCGCCGCCGGGCCAGGTCGCGCACCTGCACGTCGAGCCGCCCGTGGTCGACCATCAACGTCATGCCGACGTCCTTCACGTGCTCGTCGCGGGCGCGGGTGCGGGCCCAGTCGCCCGCGGGCATCTCCCACAGCCCGGCCTGCCGGACGCGGATCAGCAGATCGCGGTCGGCGGCGCTCAATTCGGTCTGCGCGGTCACATTCCGTGGTACGGCCAATTGGACGAACAACACGACCAGGAGCAGGGTCAGGAATCGTCTAGAGGCCGAACGCATCAGTTCGTCCCGGATCGCTCGCGGCCTGCACTTTGTTCCCGTCCGGGGTGACCGGGAACCACGCGTCGCCCGATCTCATCCCGCCCGTTTCGCCGGGCATTTCGTCGGGCCGGTAGCGGTACAGCGGGTGCCCGGCGAGCGTCACCTGGTCCGTGCCGTCGGCCCGGGTGAGGGATCCGACGAGCGCCGGGTCGATGCCGCGCAGCTGCTGCGCCGCGGTCGCGGGCACGGGCTGCCACGTCCGGGTGCACGCGCTGTCACACGCGGACCGCGGCGGGGCGGTGGTGTCCTTGTCGTAGCGGTACAAGGTGAATCCCGCGCCGTCGACCACGATGCGGCCGAGGTCGAAGGCGCGCACGGCGTTGAGCGCCGGCGCGGCCTCCGCGGCGGGAACGGACTGCGGCGGCAGCGGCGCGGGGGAGCCGGTGTCGCACGCGGTGATCACCGCGAGGACCACGCAACCGGTGGCCAGCGGTGTCAGCGCAGGGGATCGGGGCACGTCGGGACGCCTTCCTGAAATCCACAGTGGACGGAAAAGGTCCGGGTCGCGGGGGATCGGCCCGGGAACTGTCAGCGGGGTATACGACGGCGGCGCGGAAGCGGTTCAAAGAATTTTTCCGCGAATTTCGCACTGGACTCCGCGACCGGAATACCGCAAAGATGTCCGCCGTGGGACGCCACAGCCGAATTCTCCGCACCGTGGTCGAGCCGGTGCCCGACGCGGGCCAGGACGACGACCTGGCCACCGCCCTCTACCGGGAGTTCGGCCGCCCCCTGCTCGCGTTCGTGATCACCCTGACCGGGGGTGACCGTCTGTGGGCCGAGGACGTCGTGCAGGAGACCCTGATCAGGGCCTGGCGCAACGCCGACAAGCTCGACCGGGAGCCGGAGATGCTGCGGGCGTGGCTGCACACCGTGGCCCGCCGCATCGTGATCGACGGCTGGCGCAGCCGCCGCGCGCGGCCCCAGGAGGTCGAGGAGCCCGACGCGAACTCCGTCGGGGTGCCGGACGAATCGGACAGGACCCTGGCCGCGATGATGCTGTACGAAGCACTGCAGACCCTGTCCGCGGAGCACCGGGAGGCGGTCCTGCAGACCTACCTGCACGGCCGCACGGTCAACGAGGCGGCCGAGACGCTCGGTGTGCCGCCGGGGACCGTGAAGTCCCGGATCTACCACGCGGTGCGGGCGCTTCGCCGCTCGCTGCGGGAGCGGGGGTGAGCGGCATGGGCAAACCGGCGCACACCGACATCGCCGCCTACGTCCTCGGCGTGCTCGACGACGCCGACAACGCGGCGTTCGAGGCGCACCTGCTGGACTGCCCGAACTGCCAGCTCGACCTCCTGGAGATGCACGAGCTGCCGGACCTGCTCGACGAGATCCGCCGCTACTGGCCGGAACCGCCGGTTCCCGCGCCGCGGGTGCTGGCGCCGATGCTCGACGAGGTCGCCGCGATCCGCCGCCGCCGCACCCTGGTGCGCCGGGTGCTGGCCGTCGCCGCGATGCTGCTGATCATCGCCGGGCCGCTGGTGACGCTGGCCGTCGTCCCGTCGCAGGCCCCGGCGCCGGTCGCGGCCAGTACACCGCCACCCCCGCCGTCGTCACCCTCGTCGCCGGGCGCGAGCCGGTTCACCGGCAGCGAGACCGGCCAGGCGCTGCGCACCGAGGTGCTGGTGATGCCGACCAGCTGGGGCGCCGCGGTACGGCTCGACCTGACCGGCGTCGCCGGCCCGCTGCGCTGCCACCTCGTCGCCGTCGACTGGAGCGGGCACGAGGAGACCGTCGCGAGCTGGACGGTGCCCGCCGGCGCGGTGGACCCGTTGCTCATCTCCGGCGGCACCGCGTTCGGTCCCGGGGACATCGAGAAGTTCCAGATCCGCACCGAGTCCGGCGCGGTGCTCGCCAGCATCGAGCGCTGACCAGGCATTATAACGACGCGATAACGCGCAGATCGCGTTTTGAACTCGGCGGGCGCGACGTACGTATCCCCCTGTGACGGGCTCGGGGGAGCCGTTTCGTCCCAATCCCACGCCACAACCCGGCGCGCGCGTGCGCCGCCGGGCTGATTCGAGGTGAGCACATCCATGGCTCGAAACGAAGGCCGGCACCGCGTCGCACGCCGGACCAAGATCGCGACCCTCGCGGTCGGACTGGCGCTCGCGGTCGCGGGCGTCACCGTCGCCACCACCGCGGGCGACACCGGTCAGGCCGGCGCCGACGAGGTCGACCCGGCGTTCTTCGTCGACATCACCACGGTCGCCCCGAACGTGACCGAGGTGCGGCCGAACCGCCGCGCCTCCACCGGCACGTTCACGGTCGACTGCGGCCGCAACGAGAACGGCCACTACAACCCCGACAACTTCATCGCGCAGCCAGGCGTGCGCAACGGCGCCCAGCACCTGCACGACTACGTCGGCAACCTCTCCACCAACGCCGATTCCACCAACGAAAGCCTGCTGCGCGCCGGGACCACCTGCCGCAACGGGGACAAGTCCGCCTACTTCTGGCCGGTGGTGCGGATCGACCGCGAGGACGCCGAGGAGGCCAACCCGCCCGAGGACGAGGCCGAGCTCGACGCCCAGCGCGCCGAGGCCGAGCAGACCGAGGACGTCGCGCAGGTCGAGTGCCCGGACGTGGCCAGTCAGCTCGCCGAGGTCCCCGAGCAGGCGATGTCGACCGTGGACACCGAGCTGGACGCGCTGGACCAGCAGGAGGCGGCCGCCGACGCGCGGATCGCGGCCGACCCCGCCGCCGAGGCGGCTGTACTGGAACCCTTGCGGCAACAGCGATCGGCGAGCCTGGACCGCATCAGCCAGGCGACCGGGCAGCCCGTCGACCCCGCGCAGGCCACCTGCGCGGTCGAGGACGCCCAGCGGCAGGGAATCCCCAACGGCGACGAGAACAGCGACGGCGACGACGCCGAACAGCCGCCTGCCGACGACAACAGCGAGATCGGCGGCAACGACGGGGAGATCCAGCTGCCCGAGTCGGTGAACATCACCTTCCGCGGCAGCCCGGTGGGCCCGGTGCGGGCCATGCCGAAGTTCCTGCGCGTGCTCTACGGCGACGCCAAGCAGGGCACGAACGGTCCGCGCAACGCCCGCGCCAGCTGGACGTGCACCGGGTTCGAGGACCGGCTCATCGACAAGTACCCGATCTGCCCGGAAGGCAGCAAGGTCGAGCGCATCCACGACTTCCCGAGCTGCTGGGACGGCCGCAACATCGACAGCGCCAACCACCGCGACCACATCGTCTTCCCCGAGGCGAACGGCCGGTGCAAGCGCGGGTTCGTGGCCGTGCCGCAGCTGCGCATCACGCTGGTCTACGACATCCCGCGCGACGTCCAGGTCGCCGGGCAGTACAAAGTGGACTCCTTCCCCGAGGAGAGCCACAACCCGCGGTCCGACCACGACGACTTCGCCAACGTGATGTCGCAACGGATCATGAACCGCCTCGTGTGGTGCATCAACCGCGACCGCACCTGCAGCGAGTGAAAGAAGTCTGAACCGCGTGGCGGCGGCGGACGTGTGCATTGCGCCGGAAGCGAATTCCCCGAGAAGGAGACGACCATGACCGCGCGCATCGTCCTGCCCGCCGCCGCACTCGCCGGACTCGCCCTGCTCACCGCGTGCGGGCAGGGCGAGCCCGGCCCGGCCGCCGGCCCGGTCGCGATCCAGCAGGCGGCCGCCGTCCAGCCGGCCGTCGGGCTGGTCGCGTCCGACGTCGACGGGCTCGGCCCGGTCCTCACCGATTCCAACGGCCTGACCCTCTACCGCTTCGACCGCGACACCGCGCGGCCGCCCAAGTCGGCCTGCGCAGGCGAATGCGCCACCACCTGGCCGCCGGTGATCGCGACCGGCGCGGTGGACGTGCGCGGGGTCGACGCGAAGCTCGTCGGCACGGTCGCGCGCGCCGACGGCACCCAGCAGGTCACGGTCAACGGCTGGCCGGTCTACCGCTACGTCAAGGACACCGTGGCCGGCGAGGCCAAGGGCCAGGGCGTCGGCGGCACCTGGGCGGCGATCACGCCGACCGGGGCGAAGGCCGCCACCCCGGAGACCGCGATCCGCACCACGAACATCCCCGGCCTGGACACCGTCCTCACCGACGGCGACGGCCGCACGATCTACCTGTTCACCAAGGACGGCAAGAACCCGCCGAAGACCACGTGCGAGGGCCAGTGCGCCACCACCTGGCCCCCGGTCGTGGCGCGCGGGGAGACCCGCATCGAGGGCGTCGACCCGGAGCTGGTCGGCACGGTCACCCGCCCGGACGGGACCGAGCAGGTCACCGTCGGCGGCTGGCCGGTCTACACCTACACCCAGGACACCGCGCCCGGCCAGGCGAACGGCCACACCGTCGGCGGCACCTGGTTCGCCATCGAGACCAACGGCTGCAAGGTCGCCGCGGAGAGGAAGCCACTCGCGGCCGCGCCGAGCAGTTACTGATCCCCAGCGAGGAGTGAGTGCGGATGCCGGTGCTACGCGCCGCGAAACGGACGGCGGTCGCCGACGAGGCCCTGATCCGGACGCTGTACGAGGAGCACGGGCGGGCGCTGCTCGCCTACGCCGCCCGGCTCACCGGCGACCACGCCGCGGCCGAGGACGCCGTGCAGGAAACCCTGGTGCGGGCGTGGCGGCATCCGGACACCCTCGTCAACGGCAAGGGTTCGGTGCGCGGCTGGCTGCTGACGGTGGTGCGCAACATCATCACCGACCGGTTCCGCGCGAAGGCCGCCCGGCCGGCGGAGGTCGCGGAGGCACCCGCGGCGCCGCCGGTCGCGGCCGACCACTCCGACGCCGTGCTGAACTCGATGGTCGTGCTCGACGCGATGGACCGGCTGTCGCCGGAGCACCGGGACGTGCTGACCGAGATCTACTTCCGCGGCCGCAGCGTCGCCGAGGCGGCGGAGACCCTCGGGGTCCCGCCGGGCACGGTGAAGTCGCGGTCGTACTACGCGCTCAGAGCGATGCGCCAGACGTTCGGCGGCCGCGGGGCCGCCGTCGGAGAGGTGGCCGGATGACGATCCACGATCCCGGAGCGCTCGCCGCCTACCTGCTCGAAGCGCTCGAGCACGAGGAGATGCGAGCGATGCAGCGGCACCTGAACTCCTGCCGTCGTTGCCAGGCCGAGGTGGCGTCCCTGCGGATGGCGCGGGCGGCGCTGGAGGTCGTCCCGCCGGAGGCGATGCTGGACGGGCCGCCCGACGGCGGGGACCTGCTGCTGCAGCGCACGCTCGGCCAGGTCCGCCGCGAACGCGACTCGCGGGTGCGGCGGAACCGGCTGGTGGCCGGGGTGGCGGCGGTCGCGGTGGCGGTCGCGCTGGGCGCCGGCGGCGTGGTGCTGGGCCGGACGACGGCGCCGCCCACGGTGACCGCGCAGGATCCGGGCACGCGAACGGTGTCCGGCACGGACGCGGCGACCGGCGCGACGATGTCCGTGGCGGTCCGGCCTGCCGCCGGATGGGTCCGGCTGACGGCGTCCGTGGGCGGCATCCCGGCAGGCCAGAAGTGCCGCCTGGTGGTCGTCGCCCGCGACGGTTCGCGCGTCGAGGCGGGCAGCTGGCTGGTGTCCCCGGCGGGGGAGCGGGAGGGGACTTCGCTGGACGGCTTCGCTTTGGTGGCGCCCACCGAGGTGGCCGCGGTGGCGGTGGAAACCCTCGACGGGCAGCGATTCGTGGAGGTGCCGCTCTAGATCAAAGCGCGGTGCCGCGATCGGTGCCGTTCCGCCGACCGCTCGGATGCAGCGCCCTCGCCGCGGCGCGCGCTGCGAACTCCCGGCTGGTCCGGCGCGCAGGCGCGGGCTTCCCGCCGAACGGTGTCCGGCCGATGTGCGCGGCGCGGCCAGCCGACCGCGACTGGCCCGCGGAAACTCAACCTGCCCGTGTGTAGACCAATTCGAAGTCCAGTTCCCAGTCCCCGCCAGGCTCCTGCTTCTCCCACGCGCCGTCGATCCGGTCGCCGTCCGCGGAGAACACCCCGGTGAACCGCTGCGCGAAATGCAGTGGCGTGAAGTCCGCGGTCTCCCGCAGCAGCGTCCACCGCGCGCCGTCGAAGGTCATCGTGTACAGGCGGGCCACCCCGCGCGAGTCGAAGTAGTGCTGGGTGTACCCGCCGTCCTGCGCCGGGCCCACCAGCGACAGGCTGTCCGGCACCTCCGGCAGCGGCACCTCGGTGCGCTGCGCCAGGTACGTGCCGTCCAGGATCCACTCGAACACCGACCGCGCGGGCGGCGCGCCGGGGAACCCGACCTCGACCGTCCACTCGCCGACGAAGATCTCCAGACCGCTCATCCGGGCCACCCCCAGCCAGTCGCGAAGAGCCAGGATACCGCCGCCCAGGTAACTCTCAGGAAACTGTGGCACGGTTGTCTGCGTGCGAATTCTGGTTGTCGAGGACGAGGCGCCGCTGGCGGACGCGATCGCGCGCGGGCTGCGCCGGGAAGGCATGGCGGTCGACGTCGCCCTCACCGGCGACGAGGGGCACGAGAAGGCGAGCATCACACGCTACGACGTGGTGCTGCTCGACCGCGACCTGCCCGGGATGTCCGGCGACGAGCTGTGCCGCCAGATCGTCTCCTCCGACGAGCTGACCCGCGTCCTCATGCTGACCGCGAGCGGCACGGTCTCCGACCGCGTCGAGGGCCTGTCCCTCGGCGCCGACGACTACCTGGCCAAGCCGTTCGCCTTCCCCGAGCTGGTCGCCCGCGTCCGCGCGCTCGGCCGTCGCGCCACCCCGGCCGCGCCGCCGCTGCTCACGGTCGGCGACGTCGAGCTCGACCCGGCCAAGCGCACGGTCCGCCGCGCGAGCGGCCCGGTCGACCTGACCCGCAAGGAGTTCGGCGTCCTGGAGGTCCTGATGTCCGCCAAGGGCGCGGTCGTCAGCAGCGAGGAGCTGCTCGAGCGCGTGTGGGACGAGAACGCCGACCCGTTCACCACGACCGTGCGGGTGACGGTGATGACCCTGCGCAAGAAGCTGGGCGAACCTGGGATCATCGAGACCGTGGTGGGATCCGGGTACCGGGCACGCGACACCGGCCCCGCGAAGGGGTGAGTTCGCGCTCGACACGCACGCCGGTGCGCAGCCTGCGGGCGCGCATCACGCTGCTCGCGACCGGGCTGGCGGCCGGCGTCAGCCTTGTGCTGCTCTGGCTGGCCTGGACGCTGGTCGGCGACGCCGTGGCCGCGGTGCCGCAGATGCCGCCGGGCACGGTCGTGCGCGTCGACGGCGTGGACGTGGACGCCGCCGCGC
The DNA here is from genome assembly GCF_021654135.1 of Amycolatopsis tucumanensis. Taxonomy (GTDB): domain Bacteria; phylum Actinomycetota; class Actinomycetes; order Mycobacteriales; family Pseudonocardiaceae; genus Amycolatopsis_E; species Amycolatopsis_E tucumanensis. Next base: position 38,237 of record NZ_JAKGSD010000056.1, read on the forward strand.
TGGCCACGCACCTGCGGGACCACGCGCGGGACAAGATGCTGCTCGCCGGGACCATCGCGTTCTGCTGCGTGGTGCTGGCCACCGCGATCCTGGCGTGGACGTTCACCTCGCGCGTGCTGCGCCCGCTGCGCGACATCACCGGCACCGCGCGGCGGTTGTCGGTCGAGTCGCTGGGCGAGCGCATCGGCGAGGTCGACGCGCGCGGTGAGCTGGCCGAGCTGGCGCAGACCTTCGACGCGATGCTCGACCGGCTGCAGTCGGCGTTCGAGGCGCAGCGGCACTTCGTCGCCAACGCCAGCCACGAGCTGCGCACCCCACTGTCGGTGATCCGCACCGAACTGGACGTCACGCTCGCCGACGACCAGGCCGACGCCGCCGAGCTGCGCCGCATGGCCGGTGTGGTGCGGGACGCGACCGAGCGGGCCAACCAGCTCGTCGGGTCGCTGCTGCTGCTCGCCCGCACCGACGGCGCCGGCCTGGTGGTGACCGAGCCGGTCGACCTCGCCGCGCTGGTCGCGAGCGCGTGGCGGGCCGTGTCCGGGGAGGCCGACCAGCGCGGCCTCAAGACCACCTTCCACGTCGAGCCGGCCTGGACCACCGGCGATCCCGCGCTGCTCGAGCGCATCGCGGGCAACCTGCTGGAGAACGCGGTGCGGCACAACGTCGACGCCGGCTGGATCGAGGTCACCACCCAGGCCGGGGAGCAGTGGTCGACGCTGCGGGTGCGGTCCTCCGGCGGGCTGGTCGACCCGCAGACGGTGGACGAGCTGTTCGAGCCGTTCCGCCGCGCGGGCGTGGCGCGCACCGCCCGCCACGGCGCGGGTCTCGGGTTGTCGATCGTGCGCGCGGCGGTCGAGGCGCACGACGGGCTGGTCGCCGCGGAACCGGTGGTCGGCGGCGGGCTGGCCGTCACCGTCCGGCTGCCCGCGACCCGCTGAGTTACGGTGCTGGGCATGGTCCCTTCCCTCCGGTTGAACAACGAGATCGAGCTGCCCGCACTCGGGTTCGGGGTGTACAAGCTGCCCGACGACGAGGTCGAGTCGGTGATGCACGTGGCGATGGAGGCCGGCTACCGCAGCTTCGACACGGCGACCCTCTACGGCAATGAGCGCGGCGTCGGCGCTGCGGTGCGGTCGTCCGGCCTGCCGCGCGAGGAGTTGTTCGTCACCACCAAGCTGTGGAACACCGAGCACGGCTACGACCGGGCGCTGAAGGCGTTCGACGGCAGCCTGGAGCTGCTCGGGCTCGACTACGTCGACCTGTACCTCATCCACTGGCCGGTGCCGGGGCAGGACCGCTACGTGGAGACGTGGCGCGCGCTGGAGAAGATCCTCGCCGACGGCAGGGCCCGCGCGATCGGCGTGTCCAACTTCCAGATCCCGCACCTGGAACGGCTGATGGCCGAGACCGAGGTCGTGCCCGCGGTCAACCAGGTCGAGCTGCACCCCGGCCTGCAGCAGGCGGCGCTGCGCGGCTTCCACGAGCAGCACGGCATCGTGACCGAGGCGTGGAGCCCGCTCGCTCGCGGCAGGCAGCTGGACCACGAGGTGATCACCACGATCGCCCGCAAGCACGGAAAGACCCCGGCGCAGGTGGTGCTGCGCTGGCACATCGAGATGGGGCACATGGTCATCCCGAAGTCGGCCACCCCGAGCCGCATCCGGGAGAACATCGACATCTTCGACTTCGAGCTGGACTCGCACGACATCGCCGGGATGGCGACGCTGGAGGCCGGCGACCGCCACGGCCCCCACCCCGATGCCTGAGGTAATTCGCACCACGAACTGTTAACCTGGTGGAATGCCCGCACAGGATGACGGCCGGATGGGGATCGTGACCGCCCTGGTGCGGTCCACGTTCCTGGTGAACGCGGTGTATTCCGAATCGGCCAGGGAGTACGGCATCACGATGCCGCAGGGGCAGCTGTTGTGCGTGCTGATGGCGCGGCCCTACGGCATGACCGAGCTGGGCGCGGTGCTGCGGCTGGCGAAGTCGAGCCTCACCGGGCTGGTCGACCGCACCGAACGCAACGGCCTGGTCCGCCGCGAGCCGGATCCGCGCGACACCAGGGCGGTTCTGGTCGCGCTCACGCCGGAGGGGAAGCGGCTGGCGGGGGAGTTCTACGCCGAGACCTGCCGCCGGATCGAACAGCTTCCCGCGGGGCTCGACGCGGCCGACCGCGACCGGCTCGCCGGGCTGCTCGGCCGGGTCGTGACGGACAACGAGGTGCCCCCGGTCTTCCTGGATCGCTGAACCTTGCAGTTCGTACTCCGAACCATTATTGTTCGTAGTACGAACTGGAGGGATTATCATGACTGCACCTGACGTCGTTTTCGGGTTCGGCGCGCACACCGGCGTCGACGAGGTGACCGACCTGCTGCGCATGGTCCGGCGAGCGGACGCCGACGGGCTCGACCTGGTCTCGCTGTCCGACCACCCCTACTTCGGGAGCCGCCTGGACGCCTACGCGACCATCGGGTTCCTGCTGGGGAACACCGAGCGCATCGCGGGTTTCGCCAACGTCACCAACCTGCCGCTGCGGCCCCCGGCGATGCTGGCCAGGGCGGTGACGACCCTGTCGGCGCTGTCCGGCGGCCGGGTCGTGCTCGGGGTGGGCGCGGGCGGGCTCCCGGACCGGATCGCCGACATGGGCGGGCCGCGGTTCACCCCGGGCGAGGCGGTGGAGGCCTTCGAGGAGGCGATCCTGCTGGTCAAGAGCCTGGCCGGGGGTGGAGAGCCGGTGACCCACGAGGGACGGCACTACCGGGTGCGCGGCATCGAGCCCGCGCCGGTGGCCGCGCCGCCGGTGTGGACCGGGTCGGTCGGGCGGAAGTCGCTCGCCGCGACCGGCCGCGTGGCCGACGGCTGGCTGCCCGGCCACGCGGCGGACTGGCTGAGCGAGCGGTACCGCACGTCGCGGCCGGTGATCGACGAGGCGGCGGCCGCGGCAGGCCGCGACCCGAGCGAGGTCCGGACGATCCTGAACTTCCCCGGCCGCATCACCGACGCGCCGCTGGCGAAGACGCGGGACGACGAGGGCCGCTGGATCGGCGGGTCCGTGGACCAGTGGGTCGAGGAGCTGACCTCGGGCGTCCTCGAGCACGGGATGTCCGGCTTCATCCTGTTCCCACCGGGCCACGCCGCCCACGACGACATCTCCCTCGGCCGCTGGGCCCGGGAGATCGTGCCCGCTGTCCGGGAGACGATCGCCAAGGAGGCCTAGGCTACGGCGCCTCCGGCTGGGTTTGCCTGCGCTCCGACCGCGGGTGCCCAAGGCCGGCCGCCCACGACGCCAGCAGGGCCAGGCCGTCCGCGGTCGCCGTGCCGGCGGGCGCGGTGTAGACGTTCAGGAGCAGGCCGGGTTCGGCAGGCATCTCCATCGACTCGACGTCCAGGTCGAGCCGGCCCACCACCGGGTGGTGCAGACGCTTGCGCCCGGACCGGTGGTGCCGGACGTCCTGGGATGCCCACCGCTGCCGGAAGAGCTCGCTGCGCGCCGACAATTCACCGACCAGGGCGATCAGCTCCTCGTCGTGCGGATCGCGGCCGGCTTCCATGCGCAGCTTCGCAGCCACGTCGCAGGCGATCCGGTCGTAGTCGACGAAGAACGTTTTCGCCGCGCCGGGATCCAGGTACACGAACCGCGCGGTGTTCGCCGGCCGTCGCGGGTCGGCCAGCACCGGTGAATACAGCGCGCGGGCAAGGTGATTCATGGCCAGCACGTCATAACGGCCAGTGCAAATCCAAGCCGGCGCATCGGTGATGGCGTCGAGCACCTGCTGAAGGGCCGGGCGCACTGTCACGGCGGGTCGCCGGCGGCGTGGACCCTTGGACTGCCGCGCGAGGTGGAACAGGTGATCGCGCTCGGCCTCGTCGAGTTGCAAGGCAGAGGCCAACGCGTTGAGCACCCCGTCGGAGGCGCCGGTGAGGCTGCCGCGCTCCATGCGCACGTAGTAGTCGACCGACACCCCTGCCAGTAGAGCCACCTCTTCGCGGCGCAGACCTTCGACCCGGCGGTTGCCGCCGTAGGCGGGCAATCCCGCCCGCTCGGGCGTGATTCGCGCGCGACGCGAGCTCAGGAATTCCTTGATCTCGGTGCGCAGATCGATCTTGGCCACCCCTTGACCGTAGGCCCTGTCCGCGGGCGGAGGGAGGTTCTGCTGGTACCCCCGTCGAGGCCCGGGGCCGCCGGCAAAACGCCTAGGTACCCGTTGCGGTCGTGGCGATGCCGCCGTCGACCGGGACGATGGCGCCCGTCAGGTAAGACCCGGCCCGGCTGGCGAGGAACACGGCGACGCCTGCCATGTCGTCGTCGCGGCCGAGCCGGCGCAGCGGGGCCTTCGCGGCGATCTTGTCGCCGATGGCGTCGAGCGTGGCCGCCATCATCTGCGACGGGAACACTCCTGGGGCCACCGCGTTCACCGTGACGTGCTGGGGGCCCAGTTCCCTGGCGAGCACCCTGGTGAGTTGGTGGAGCGCGGCTTTGCTGCCGGCGTACGAGTAGTTGGGCGACTCGGCGACGTGGATGGCGGCGATACTGCCGATGTTGATGATCCGCGCGGGATCGTCGGCGGTGCCCGCCCGGCGAAGTGCGGGGAGCAGCGCCTGCACCAGCCAGAACGGCGACTTGAGGTTGAGGTCGATCACCGTGTCCCAGGCCTCGGCCGGGAACGTCTCCAGCGGCTCGCGCCACATCGCTCCCGCGTTGTTGACGAGGATGTCCAGGCGATCCGAGTCGCCTTTGACGAGATCAGCGAGGCGCTGACACTCGTCGTACCTGGACAGTTCGGCGGGGAATGCTCGGACATCGCCGAATTCGGAGAGTCGATGCTGTGCCTCCGTGCACGCGTTGGTGTTGCGTGAGCTGATGACGACGCGGGCGCCCGCCTGCAGCAGGCCCCGCGCGATCATCATCCCGATGCCCCTGGTGCCACCAGTGACAAGTGCGTACTTCCCACTCAGATCGAAGAGATCCGCGTGGGTGGTGAACTGGTCGTCCGCCATGGGTCTTCGTCCCCTTTGTCGTGGAAGCAGGAGCCGGCTCAACCAAGTTGGCACGCGTCCTGGACGTCCGGGAGACCCTGGTGATGCAGGTACTGTGAGACCCCCTCGCCTAGGAAGTGTCCTCCCGTTCCGGGCTGGTGAATCGGACTCGCCGGTCCCGCATCGCCTGCCGGGTCGAGGGATGCGGCCTGGCCGGTGAGCAGCACCCGCGTCGGTGACCCGCGCCCATCCGTCGCAAGATGGATCTTCGTGCTCAATCTGGCCGCGGGACCGGCCGGGTCATTCCCCGTCGACCGCGAGCGCCTCGACTCCGGGCGCGCAGCCCTCTTTTTCCGGGCGCCAGCAGCATGCTGGTGCGCCTGCCGCCGCCGACCAAGGACCTGGCCACCCGCCTCACCAAGGGGCGCAGTCCTAGGGCCGGATCGCCGCCGCGAGGTGTTTCGCCAGCACCTCCGGCGCCTGGGCGTGCGCGAGGTGCCCCTGCCCGGGCATGGCCACCCGCCGGGCCTGGGGCAGCGCCCGCTCGAACACCGCGAAGGCCGTGCCGTACGGTTCGGCTCCCTCGTTCAGCTCGCCCAGCAGCAACGTGACCGGCACGTCGAGGTCGCGGTAGCGGTCGAAGGCCGGCTCGTGCGCGTTCAGCGCGGCGAGTTCGGCCGCGAGCGGATGGGCCAGCGGGCGCAGCACCGGCCACACCGGACTCTCCCGCAGCGCCGCCACGTACTCCGCGGAGAACCCGGACACGTCGCGGTTCACGATGTCCACCGCGCGGTCCAGGTCGCCTTCGGCCGCCCGCAACGACTCCAGCGCGTGAACGCCGAACGGGCTCGACACCGGTTCGTAAGCCACCACCGACCGCAGATCCCGCCGCTGCACCGCGGCCTCCAGCGCGATCAGCCCGCCGTAGCTCCAGCCGAACAGTTCCACGTCGCCGCCGAGGGTGTCCAGCACGTGGTGCAGGTCGTCGATCTCGGTGCGCAGCGAGTACCCGTCGCCGAGCGGGCCGCTGGGCGCCCGGCCGCGCCGGTTCAGCACGACGACCGGGTTCGGCAGCGCGAGGGCGTCGACGACCGGCCGCCAGGACGCGGCGTCGGCCATCACACCGGGCACCACGACCACCGGCGGCCCGTCACCGTCGCGCCGCTCGGCGGTCAGCGTCGTGCCGTCGCGGTCGAACCGCAGGATCTCCATCGGTTTTCCTTTCACAGAACGATGTCCAGCAGGGGAACGAGGACGCCGGTGCACACCGTCATGGCGAACATGTTGCCCGCGCAGGGATGCACGCCGAGCGGGATGCGCCGGGACGCGAACGCGGCCAGCGGGGGAGCGGCCAGCGCCCCGAGCACAGCGCCGCTCAGCACGGCGGGCCACGTCGGCCCGTAGGTGAGCACCACCGCGGGCGCGACGGACACGACCGGCACGAAAGTCGGGTACCAGCCGTGCCGAGCCCACTGCCGCCGGTACACCAGCACGCCGAGCGTGGCGGTGAGCACTTGCGCGGTGAGCAGGGCGGGTAGCAGACCGCTGCCGTACACCGGGGTCAGCGGGTTGAGCAGGTAGGTCAGCACCGTCCCGGCGAGCAGTCCGAGCGAGGCGATCTCGTTGCCGTGGAAGGGCGCCTCGGTGAAGTCGGCGAGCACGCGCCGCACCACCCAGACCGGTCCTTGCCGCGGCACGGTGTGCTCCGCGGTGGGCGGCGGGACCGGCCGCGGGAGCCACGGCAGGCGGCGGCACAGCGGGAACGCGATCAGCGCGCTGACCCACATCGCGGTCACCGAGCCCAGCACCGCGGGCTGCCCCAATGGCACGCACACGAAGTTGACCAGCAGCAACGCGGCGGGCGTGGTCAACGCGGCGCCGAGCACGGCACCGGTGGCGGCGACCCGCCACCCCGCGCCGTAGGTCAGGACCACCATGGGCGGCACCGACACGAACGCCACGAACGTCGGCTGCCACGCGCCGGTCGCGGGGATCGTCCACCCCCAGGCCAGGTTGGACAGCAGCAGCCCGAGCAGGGCCGCGGCGGTGACCCACGGCCACAGCCCGCTGCCCCCGCTGACCGCGAACCCGGCCCAGCGGCGGCCCCGCCGCCATCCGACGTGCGCGATCCAGCCACCGGCCAGCAGGCCGACCCCGCCGAGCGCGGACTTGTAGAACTGCGCCTCGGTGGTGTCGCCCAGGACCCAGCGCAGGAACTGCGGGATCTGCTGGTAGGCCTGCTCCTGCCACTCGTCGTAAGCGGACAGGACGTGCGGCAGCGAACCGGTGACGCGGGCCAGCAGCAGGGCGAGCCCCGCGGTGACCCCGAACAGCGCGGCGCCGGCCAGCCAGCGGCCGAGCGCACCGGCGGGCTTCGTCGCCCGGCGGGTCGTGGTGAGCATCTGGATCACCGCGGGTAGGCCTGGCCGCCGCGGTACCCCAGCAGCGGATCGTAGAGGTCGGTGCGGCGGTCGCGCGGCAGGTCGTTGAGCTCGTTCCAGATCGCCGCCGACCGGGTGGCCATCAGGTCGAGTCCGCTGTAGACGATCGTGTCACCCTCGGGTGCGGCGACCTCGCTCGCGGGCCAGCCGTTGGTGCCGGTGATCAGCGAGCACCCGAGGAACTTCGCGGCGCGCTCCTCGCCGACCCGGTTCGCCGCGACGATCGGCACACCGTTGACGTGCGAAGCGGTCATCGTCAGGTAGGCGGCCATGCACCGGCCGGCGTCGTCGAACAGCGGCGGCGGCGTCCACACCCAGTTGTTCACGCTGCAGATGACGTCCGCGCCCTGCACCGCGAGCAGGCGCGCGACCTCCGGGAACCAGATGTCCCAGCAGATCAGCAGGCCGATCCGGCCGATGCGGGTCTCGAACACCGGGAACCCGAGGTCGCCGGGGGTGAAGACGAGCTTCTCCCGGTGCCACAGGTGAGTTTTGCGGTAGTGTCCGATCAGGCCGTCCGGTCCGATGAGGACGGCGGTGTCGAACAGGCGGACCCCGTCGAGTTCGGTGATGCCGCCGACGAGGTGGATGCCGCGGCTGCGGGCGAGTTCGGTCCACGCCTGCACTGTCGGGCCGGTCAGCTCCTCGGCGTGCGCGTAGGCCTCCTCCCGGGTGGCGAAGGAGTAGCCGGTGTTGACCAGCTCGGGCAGCACGACCAGGTTCGCGCCCCGGTCGGCGGCCTCGGTGACCAGTTCGAGGGTCCGGGCGAGGTTCTTGTCCTTGTTCTCCAGCCCGACCTGCGGGTCGCACTGCACGGCAGCGGCGGTGATGGCGCTCGTCGACATTCGGCTGTTCCCTTCAGAGGTGTTCGGCGATCGTCAGGAGGTCGTGCTCGGAGCCGGGCGGGCCGACGAGCTGCAGTCCCACGGGCAGCTCACTGACGAGACCGGCAGGGACGGACAGGGCGGGCAGCCCGAGAACGCTCCACGGGCTGGTCAGCGACAGCAGCGCGGCTCGCACGTCGCCGACGTCGGAGGTGCGCGCATCGAGCGGCGGGGCGGGCAGCGGAGTCGTGGGCAGCGCGAGGATCCCGTGTTCCCGCAGCAGGTCCAGCACTTCGCCGCGGACCCGGTCGCGCAGCTCGCGGGCACGGACGTACTCCCAGCCGCGGACTTCGCCACCGGCCCGGAGGCGGTCGCGGACCTCGTCGCCGAACAGGTCCGGCCGGTCGGCGAGCCGCTCCGCGTGCACGGCGTAGGCCTCGCTGCCCTGGATCGCCGCGTACGCGGCGCGCAGCGCTTCCGCTTGCGGGACAACGACTTCGTCGAGATCACGCAGGCGCTCGCGGACGGTGGCGACCACCTCCGGCGCGGTCGGGTGGATCGTGTCCGGTGGCAGCCACGCGACGCGGGATGTCTTGTTTCCGGGCTTGGCTCCGCTCAGGACGGTCCACAGCAGACGCGCGTCCGCGGCCGTGCGGGCCAGCGGGCCGACGGTGTCCAGCGACGGCGCCAAGGGCAGGACGCCCTGTGTGCTGACCGCGCCGTGCGTCGGCTTCAGGCCGACGATCCCGCAGCACGCGGCGGGGATCCGGACGGAGCCGCCGGTGTCGGTGCCGAGCGCCAGCGGGACGACGCCCGCCGCGACCGCCGCCGCCGAGCCGCTGCTCGACCCTCCGGTCATCCGGCCCGGGTCGTAGGGGTTGCGTGCCGGGCCGTTCGCGGCGCGGTCACCCGTCGGACCGAACGCGATTTCGTGGGTGGCGGTCTTGCCGAGGACGATCGCGCCCGCCGCGCGGAGCCGTCGCACGCAGTCGGCGTCCGCGGTGGCGACGTGGTCCGTGAACTGGCGGGAACCGGCGGTGGTCGGCAGCCCGCGCACGTCGATCACGTCCTTGACCGCGACCGGGACGCCGTGCAACGGTCCGCGGTCGACGCCCGCCGCCAGCTCGCGCCCCGCCTGGTCGGCGGCGGCCCGGGCGCCGGCCTCGTCCACGGTGACGAACGCGTTGATCACCGGCTCCCACCGGGCGAGTTCGGCGAGCGCGGTCTCGACCAGGTCGCGTGGCGTGAGCCGTCCGGCGCGCAGGTCCGCGGCGAGGCCCGCCACCGGGCGGTGCGCGAACCAGCCGGCGCCGGGTGGCGGGGCGAGCCTGGTCCCGAGGGATGACGACACGGTGTTCCTCTCCTTGCGCAAACGTTTGGGTTCGTGTTGCTCGTGTACCCAAACGTTTGGGAAAATCGTTTGGGTAGTATCAAGGAGCCCGGGAGCCGCCGTCAAGGGGTGGCCGGGCGGAAGGCTGGGAAGTGGGTCGAGCGGAGCGCAAACGGCCGGCCACGCTGCGGACCATCGCGCAGAGCGCCGGGGTCGACATCTCCACGGTGTCCCGCGTGCTCAACGGGTCGCCGGAGGACGCCGCGCGCGCCGCATCCCGGGAGACCGCCGACGCGATCCGGGAGTGGGCGGCCCGGCTGGACTACCGGCCGAACCCGCACGCGAAGAGCCTGCGCACCCAGCGCAGCAACCTCGTCGGGGTGCTGGTGCCGCGGCTGTCCGACGTCGTCCTCGCCACGATCTACGAGGGCATCGAGGACGCGGCGGCGGGGCACGGGCTGGCGACGTTCGTGATGAACAGCCACGACCGGCCTGCCGAGCAGCGGGCGCGCACCGAGCTGGCGCTGTCGCGCCGCGTGGACGGCCTCATCCTGGGCGACGCGCACCACGACGGGGAGTTCACCGGCGAGCTGGCCGAGCGGCGCGTGCCGTTCGTGCTGGTCAGCCGCCACGCGGGCGGGCACCCGTCGGTCACCTGCGACGACTACCGCGGCGGCAGGCTGGTCGCGGAGCACTTCCTGGAGCTGGGGCACCGGCGGGCCGGGGTGATCGCCGGGGAGCCGTTCGCGAGCACCGGCATCGACCGGACGGCCGGGTTCGCCGACCGGTACCGCGAGGAGGGTCTCGAGGTCGCGACTGTCCACTCCGGATTCGACACCGTCGGCGGCCACCGGGCGGCCGAGCGGCTCCTGGCGGAGACCGGGCCGACGGCCATCTTCGCCGTCAACGACTTCGCGGCGATCGGCGCACTCGGCGCGGTGCGGGACGCCGGCCTGCGCCCCGGGGCCGACGTCGCCGTGGCGGGTTTCAACGACACCCCGCTGGCCGCCGAACTGCCGGTCCCGCTGACCAGCGTCCGCTCCCCGATGCACGAAATGGGGCGGCGCGCGCTCGAACTGCTGGTCACCGTCCTCAACGGACAGTCACCGGAGTCGGAGCGCCTGGAGCCGGAGTTGTTCGTCCGGGCGTCCACGACCGGTCAGGCGATCCAGACCAGGTAGGACCGACCGTCGACAGGGGCCGGGGCGTGCTGCGACATGCCCGGCGGGTTTGTCGTCATCCTGGGATGGGCGATCCTCTACCGGCTGGGCCGGGTCGGTTCGGCCCAGCGTCGGCGGACGACGGTCTCCGATTGCGGTGCTCGCGGGTGGGCCGTGGCTGTTCCCCAGACGGGGAAAGGCCCCCTCGCGCAGCAGGACGCGCGAGGGGGCCACCAGGTTCGGCGGTTACGCCGGCACCGAGGCCACACCCGGCGCCAGGAACGGCTTGCCGGTCACCTTCTGCGACACGCCGGTCCGGTCCAGGTACGGCGTGATGCCGCCGAGCCAGAACGGCCAGCCCGCACCGAGGATCAGGCACAGGTCGATGTCCTGCGCCTCCGCGACCACGCCCTCGTCGAGCATGATCCGGATCTCCTCGGCGATCGCGGCCAGCGCCCGCTCGCGCAGCTGCTCCGCGGTCGAGGGCCGGTCGCCCTGCTGCCACAGCGCCGCGACCTCCGGGTCGACGCTCGGGTTGCCCTTGTCGTCCCACTGCCACACCGCGGTCTTGCCCGACGCGACGAACTTCTTCAGGTTCTCGCTCACCGGGAACCGCTCCGGGAACGCGGCGTGCAGCGTCTCGCCGACGTGCAGCGCGATCGCCGGGCCGACCAGCTGCATCAGCGTCAGCGGGGACATCGGCAGGCCCAGCGGCTCCAGCGCGCGGTCGGCCACGTCGAACGGGGTGCCCTCGTCGACCGCGGTCAGCACCTCGCCGAGGAAGCGCAGCAGCAGCCGGTTCACCACGAACGCCGGGGCGTCCTTGACCAGCACGCTGGACTTCTTGAGCTGCTTGCCGACCGCGAACGCCGTGGCCAGCGCCGCGTCGTCGGTCTGCTCGCCGCGCACGATCTCCAGCAGCGGCAGCACGGCCACCGGGTTGAAGAAGTGGAACCCGACGACCCGCTCCGGGTGCTGCAGCTTCGACGCCATCTCCGACACCGACAGCGACGAGGTGTTCGTCGCCAGGATCGCCTCGGGCTTGACGTAGTTCTCCAGGTCGCCGAAGACCTGCTGCTTGACGCCCATCTCCTCGAACACGGCCTCGATCACGAAGTCCGCGTCCGCGAAGGCGGCCTTGTCCAGCGAACCGCTGACCAGCGCCTTGAGCCGGTTCGCCTCGTCCGGCGAGATCCGATTCTTGCCGAGCAGCTTGTCGATCTCACCGTGCACATAGGACACGCCCTTGTCGACGCGCGCCTGGTCCACGTCGGTCAGCACGACCGGGACCTTCAGGCGCCGCACGAACAGCAGCGCCAGCTGGCTCGCCATCAGGCCCGCGCCGACCACGCCGACCTTGGTCACCTTGCGCGCCAGCGACTTGTCCGGCGCGCCGGCCGGGCGCTTGGCGCGCTTGTTGACCAGGTTGAACGAGTACAGCCCGGCGCGCAGCGTGTCGTCCATCAGCAGCTGCGCCAGCGCCTGCGTCTCGGCCGCGTAGCCTGCGTCCAGGTCGTTGGCGCGGGCCAGTTCGAGCAGCTCGACGGCCTTGGTCGCGCCCGGCGACGCGCCCTTGGTCTTGCCGTCCACAATGGCCTTGGCGCGGGCGATCGCCGCGTCCCAGCCGGCGCCGCGGTCGATCTCCTTGCGCTGCGGGGTGACCTGGCCGTTGACGACCTTCGCCAGCCACAGCAGCGACTGCTCCAGGAAGTCCGCACTGCCCAGCAGCTCGTCCACGATGCCCAGCTGCGCGGCCTGCGCCGGCTTGAGCATCTTGTTCTGGTTCAGCGCGTTCTCGATGATCACGGTGACCGCGGCGTCCGGGCCGATCAGGTTCGGCAGCAGCTGCGTGCCGCCCCAGCCGGGGAACAGACCGAGGAACACCTCGGGGAACGAGATCGCCGCGGCGGACTCCGACAGCGTGCGGTAGTGGCAGGACAGGGCCAGTTCGAGCCCGCCGCCCATGACCGCGCCGTTGACGAACGCGAAGGTCGGGATCGCCGAGTCGGTGAGGCGGCGGAACACCGCGTGCCCGGTTTCGGCGATCTCGTGCGCCAGGTTCGGGTCGCTGATCGCCTCGACGCCGGACAGGTCCGCGCCGACGGCGAAGATGAACGGCTTGCCGGTGACCGCGATGGCCGCCGGTTCCGCGGCGAACGCCTCGTCCAGCGCGGCGTTCAGGCTCACCAGGCCCTGCGGGCCGAACGTGGACGGGCGGGTGTGGTCGTGCCCGTTGTCCAGGGTGATCAGCGCGACCTGCTTGTCCAGGCCGGGCACCCGGATCAGGCGCGTGGTGGCGCGGGTGACCACCTCGTCCGGGAAGGCGGCCTTGGCCTGCTCAACCGTGAACGTCACTTGTCACTCCCGTCGTACGCAGGGTTCTCCCAGATCACGGTGCCGCCCATGCCGAGGCCGATGCACATCGTGGTGATGCCGTAGCGGACCTCGGGGTGCTCGGCGAACTGGCGGGACAGCTGGGTCATCAGCCGCACGCCGGAGGAGGCCAGCGGGTGGCCGCAGGCGATCGCGCCGCCCCACGGGTTGACGCGCGGGTCGGTCTGCTCGATGCCGAAGTGGTCCAGGAAGGCCAGGACCTGCACGGCGAACGCCTCGTTGATCTCGAACAGGCCGATGTCGTCGATGGACAGCCCGGTCCGCTTGAGCAGCTTCTCGGTGGCAGGCACCGGGCCGACGCCCATCACCTCGGGGTCGACGCCGGCGAAGGAGTAGCCGACCATCCGCATCGCGACGGGCAGGCCCAGCTCGCGGGCGGTCTCCTCGTCGGCGAGGATCGCACCGGTCGCGCCGTCGTTCAGGCCCGCGGCGTTGCCCGCGGTGACCCGGCCGTGCGGGCGGAACGGGGTCTTCAGGTTCGCCAGTGTTTCCACGGTGGTGCCCGGGCGGGGCGGCTCGTCCTCGGTGGCCAGGCCCCAGCCCAGCTCGGAGCGGATCGCGACCGGGACGAGCTCGGGGCCGATCTTGCCGGCCTTGACGGCGTCGGCGTAGCGCTCCTGGCTCTGCGCGGCGTACTCGTCCGCGCGACGCTTGGTGATGGCCGGGAAGCGGTCGTGCAGGTTCTCCGCGGTCTGGCCCATGACGAGCGCGGACGGGTCGACGAGCTTGTCGGCGACGATGCGCGGGTTGGGGTCGACCCCTTCGCCCATCGGGTGGCGGCCCATGTGCTCGACACCGCCCGCGATGGCGATGTCATAGGCGCCGAAGCCGATGCCGCCCGCGACGGTGGTGACCGCGGTCATCGCGCCGGCGCACATGCGGTCGATCGCGTAGCCGGGGACCGAGCGCGGCAGACCGGCCAGGAGGGCGGCCGTGCGGCCGATCGTCAGGCCCTGGTCGCCGGTCTGGGTCGTGGCGGCGATGGCGACGTCGTCCACCCGCTCCGGCGGCAGTTCCGGATGGCGGCGCAGCAGTTCCCGGATGACCTTGACCACGAGGTCGTCGGCCCTGGTGTTGGCGTAGATGCCCTTGTCACCCGCCTTGCCGAACGGGGTGCGGACCCCCTCGACGAAGGCCACGGTGCGCACCGCCCGCGCGGTCGGCGCAAGGGGGGTTGCAGCCACGATGTGCTCCCTCTGTCAGCTCTGGGACCGCCGGTTACCCGGCGGTAATGACGCCACTCTAGCCCTGGTTACCGATGGGTAACCAGTGTGGTGGGTAGGACCACCTTTTCGAGCGGCGAGAGCTGATCTGTGAACACAACCCGAGCTGGGTGGTCATCCCGTCGCCTGACACCGGCGCGATCACCTTGAGCCAGGGCCGCAACCTCCGTGCTCGCGTGAGATGACATGCCAACCTTGCGGCCCTGGCTCAAGGTGATATGCACAAACCGGAAGGCGA
>NZ_JAKGSD010000057.1 GCF_021654135.1 Amycolatopsis tucumanensis
GACCGGCCGATGCCGGCCCGCCGTCCCGGCGTGCCGCGTCACGCCCGGCCCGAACCGCAGGCGCCTGCCACTCCGCCGACGCCTGCGGCGCCGCCCGCGCAGCCGCCGATGCCGCCGCGCCGTCCGCCCGCGCGCCGCCCGGCGCCGCCCGACCACGGCCTCGACCTGTTCGACGAGCGGCCTCCGCCGCCGCGTCCCCGCCGGCCGCGCCAGCCGCCGCCGGACGAGTCGCCCACCGAGATCATCCACCTCGAGGACGACTACGAGTACGACGACTACGACGACTACCCGGAGAACGCCGACGAGGAGCGCGCCGAGCCCGAGTACATCGAGCCGGCCGACGACGACGAACCGGCCGAGACGCGGCGCAAGCGCAAGCCGCTGCGCTGGCTGGTCGCCCTCGTCGTGCTCGCCCTGATCGGCGGCGGCGCCTGGTACGGCATCGACGCCGTGTTCGGCTACGACGACTTCGAGGGCAGCGGCGAGTCCGACGTGCTGATCGAGATCAGCGCGGGCGACTCGACCGGCGCGATCGGCCAGGAACTGGCCGGAGCCGGGGTGGTGGCCAGCGCGAAGGCGTTCGTGAAGGCCAGCGAGGACAACTCGAAGGTGCTGAGCCTGCAGCCCGGCTACTACGTCGTGAAGACGAAGATGTCCGGCGCCGCGGCGGTGGCGAAGCTGACCCAGGACGGCTCGCGCGTCGGCGTCCTGCAGGTGCGCGCCGGCACCCAGCTGGACGACATCACGCAGCCCGACGGCACGGTCACGCCCGGCGTGTTCACGCTGCTGTCGAAGGCCTCGTGCGCCCAGCTGAACGGGCAGAGCACCTGCATCCCGGTGGAGCAGCTGCGCGACACCGCGGCCAAGGCCGACCTGGCGGCGCTCGGCGCGCCGGACTGGGCGGTGCCGGTGGTCTCCGGGTCGACCGACGCCCGCCGCATCGAGGGCCTGGTCGCGCCCGGCGTCTACGACGTCAAGCCCGGCTGGTCCGCCGAGGAGCTGCTCGGCTACGTGCTGAAGACGTCGGCCACCCGGATCCAGACCGCCGGGCTGACCGCGACGTCGAAGTTCCAGGGCCGCACGCCGTACGAGACGCTGATCGTCGCCTCGCTCATCGAGCGCGAGGGCGTCAAGCAGGACTTCGAGAACATCGGGCAGGTCATCTACAACCGGCTCGCGCAGAACATGCGCCTGCAGCTGGACTCGACGGTGAACTACCTGCTGGACAAACCGGTCGTGACCACCACCGACGACGACCGGAACCGGCCGGGCCCGTACAACACGTACAAGATCCCGGGGCTGCCGCCGACGCCGATCTCCTCGCCGAGCCCGGAGGCGATCCAGGCGGCCGAGGAGCCGACGCAGGGCACGTACGTGTACTTCGTGAAGTGCGAGAAGAACGGGCTGTCCTGCTTCGCGTCGGACCTCCCGGAGCACGAGCAGAACAAGACACTGGCGAGGCAGCGCGGTGCGTACTGAGCGCAGGGCGGCGGTGCTGGGCAAACCGGTGGCGCACTCGCTGTCGCCGGTGCTGCACACCGCCGCGTACGCCGCGCTCGGCCTGGACGGCTGGACCTACGAGCGCGTCGAGATGGACGCCGCGGGACTGCCCGGCTTCGTGCGCGGGCTCGGCCCGGAGTGGGCCGGCCTGTCGGTGACCATGCCGGGCAAGCGGGCCGCGCTGGACTTCGCGAACGAGGCCACGCCGCGGGCGGTGGCGGCGGGCGCGGCCAACACGCTGGTGCCGACCGCGGACGGCTGGCTGGCCGACTGCACGGACGTCGACGGCGTCGCCGGGGCGCTGCGGTGCGCCGGCGGGTTCACCGGCGGGGAAACCGGCCTGGTCCTCGGGGCGGGCGGCACGGCGGCCGCGACCGTCGTGGCGTTCGCGGAGCTGGGCATCCGGCGCGCGGTGCTGGTGGTCCGCGACCCGGCCAGGGCGCGGGAGACCGTCGAGGCGGCCGGCCGGGCCGGCGTCGAGGCGGACGTGCGCGTGTGGGCCTCGGCGGACTTCGGCAAGCTCGCCGCCGACTGCGCGGTGCTGGTGAGCACGGTGCCGCCGGCGGCGGTCGCGGAGCACGCGGCCGAGCTGGCCGCGGCGCCGTGCGTGCTGGACGTGATCTACCACCCGTGGCCGACCCCGCTGGCCGAGGCGGCCGCCGGACGGGTCGCCACCGGGCTGGACATGCTGCTGCACCAGGCGTTCGGCCAGGTCGAGCACTTCACCGGCAGGCCGGCGCCGCGCGAGGCGATGCGTGACGCGCTGCGGGAGGCGACGGGCGGCATCCTGCCGCTGCCCCTGGACTAGCGTGAGCACCATGAAGATCGTGGTGCTGGACGACTATCAGGACGTCGCGCGGAGCCTCGCGGACTGGGACTCGCTGGGTGCCGAGGTCGAGGTGATCACCTCGTACGTGGGCGACCACGACGAGCTGGTCCGGCGGCTGGCCGGCGCGGAGGTCGTCGTCGCGATGCGGGAGCGCACCCGGTTCACCGCCGAGGTGCTGGAGCGGCTGCCCGACCTGAAGCTCCTGGTGAGCACCGGGCGCCGGAACGCGGCCATCGACCTCAAGGCCACCGAACGGCTGGGCATCACGGTCTGCGGCACCGGCTACCTGCCGCACCCCACGGCCGAGCACACCTGGGCGCTCGTCCTCGCCGCGCAGCGGCACCTGGAGACCGAGCTGGCCGCGATGCGGGACGGCGCGTGGCAGTCGACTGTCGGCATCGGACTGCACGGCAAGACGCTCGGCCTGCTCGGGCTCGGCAACCTCGGCCAGCGGGTGGCGCGCATCGGTCAGGCGTTCGGCATGGAAACCATTGCCTGGAGCCAGAACCTGACCGCTGAGCGCGCCGCCGAGCACGGCGTCACCGCGGTGTCCAAAGAGGACCTGTTCGCGCGGGCGGACGTCCTGTCCGTGCACTTGGTGCTGTCCAAGCGCACCCGCGGTCTGGTCGGGGCGGCCGAGCTGGCCGCGATGAAGCCGGGCGCGTTGCTGGTGAACACCTCGCGCGGGCCGATCATCGACGAGCAGGCGCTGCTGGACGTGTTGCGGGAGCGCCGCATCCGTGCCGCGCTGGACGTCTACGACATCGAGCCGCTGCCTGCCGACCACCCGCTGCGGGCGATGCGCAACGCGACGCTGACCCCGCACCTCGGCTACGTCACGCGCGAGGTGTACGAGATCTTCTACCGCGACGCGGTCGAGGACATCGCCGCGTGGCGGGACGGGAACCCGGTCCGGGTCATGACGCTGTGACCGGGGGCGCCTCCCCGGGCGGGAAGCGCCCCCGGCGGCTCAGCGGACGATCGTGCCGCTGGAGCTGATCCGGTTGCTGATGTTGGCGGAGAAGGACTGCACCTCGGCATAGACGCCCGGGTAGTCCGGCCGGGCGCAGCCTTCGCCCCAGCTCACGATGCCGACCTCGACCCACTCGCCCGCCGCGTTCTGCTTGACCATCGGGCCGCCCGAGTCGCCCTGGCAGGTGTCGGTGCCGCCCTCCGGGTAGCCGGCGCACAGTTCGTAGGCCGGCTGCAGGTCGCTGCCGTAGGACCGCTGGCAGGTGGAGTCGCTGACGTAGGGGACGGTCGCGTACTTGAGGTAGCGCGACTGGCCGCCGCCCTCGACGGTGGCGCCCCAGCCCATGATCGTGAAGGTGCCGCTGTTGAGGGAGGTGTCGCCCGGCGCGGCGAACTTCAGCGTCGGGGCCGATGCCGCGGACGCCAGTTCGATCAGCGCCCAGTCCTGCGCACCGGTGCTGGCGTACTGCGGGCTGCGGTAGACGTAGGTCGACTTGATCGACTGGCCCCCGCTCGCCTGCAGGTCCACCTTGCCGAGGGTGGCGGTGATGCTGGAGTTGGTGCCGGTCCGGCTGACGCAGTGCGCCGCGGTCAGGACGACGCGCGATGCGACGAGCGCGCCGCCGCAGCCCATCGACAGCCGAACCATCCACGGGAACTGGCCCTGGGTGGCGTTGGTGCCGCCGACGACGAACGGGGTGACGGTGTCACCGGACGGCTGCGCGGCGTGCGCCGGGGTCAGCGCGGCGGTGAGCGCGGTGGCGAACGCGGCGGTCGCGAGAATGGCGCGCCGGAGTGTTTTCCCGATTGATTTCCGCAATTTCAGACCCCCGCCGTCTGACTGATCCAGGACCGGTTCGCGGCGACGCTGCCATAGATCTGGGAAGAACTGCCGTCCGCCATGGACGCGACACCCACCTGAACTCCATTGGCCATTTGGGGGCCGCCGGAATCGCCCTTCCAGGCCACGCCGCTCACGCCGGTGGAGCAGATCGCACGACCGCCGTAGGCGTCGGTGCAGCCGCCGCCGATCCGGGTGTTGCGCACGGTCGCGGTCTTCAGCTGTTCGGCCGCCGAGCCGTTGTAGCTGGTGCGGCCCCAGCCGTAGATGGAGTTGGTGCTGCTGACCGCCGGGTCCGCACTGGCCAGCCTGGCGTAGGTGGTGCTGATCGAGGTGCCGAGCTGGAGCAGGGCGAAGTCGGTGCTGGGGTTGGCGACCTGCCTGGTGACGGTCGCGGTGACGCCGCCGGAGGAGCGGTACACGCTGCCGACGCGCACGGTCATGCCGGAGCCGAGGCAGTGCTTGGCGGTGAGCACCCACCGGGACGCGATGATGGTGCCCGAGCAGTTGAACTGACCGTTCACGAACACGGCCGCCGCCCACGGCGCGCTCGAAACGGTGCTGCCGCCGATGATGAACGGTTCGACGGCCGGTCCCGCGGCGACCGCGGGAGCGGCGCCGCCGACGGCTATCCCGGCCGCGGCGGTGATTGCGGATATCCACCGGAAAATGCGCATGACGAATAAACCTCCGCAGGGGTGAGGTATTCGCGCCCGACGATGTGCGCGACAGGCAGAAGTTAGCGCGCGGAGAACCCGACGAAAGTCGTCAATCCGGTGTCACCGGCGGGAAAACACCCCGGATGGCCTACGACCAGTGGCCGGTTTTCGGCGCCGCCCCGGAACGGCCGACACGACGCTCTCGGGCGCGAACACGCCGTGTTTGCCCGTCGGGCGGCCTGATTCGCCTTTCCCGCTGTCAGGCGGCGCGCAATTCCGCCAGCACCGCGTCGGTGAACGGGGGCCACGCCTCGATCGCCCACGGGCCGAAGTCCAGGTCCGTCAGCACGACGCACGCGGCGCCCGCGTCCGGGTCGACCCACAGGAACGTGCCGGACTGCCCGAAGTGCCCGAAGGTCCGCGGCGAGCTGTCCGCTCCCGTCCAGTGTGGACTCTTCGAGTCGCGGATTTCGAAGCCCAGCCCCCAGTCGTTGGGCTTCTGGTGCCCGAGTCCGGGCAGCACCCCGTTCAGCCCGGGGAACGCGACCGACGTGGCCGCGCGCAGGGTCGCCGGGTCGAGCAGCTTCGGCGCCTGCAACTCGGCCGCGAACCGCACCAGGTCGTCCACCGACGACACCCCGCCGGCGCCGGGGGAGCCCTCCAGCCGGGTCGACGTCATGCCCAGCGGGGCCAGGACCGCCTCGGACAGGTACCCGGCGAACGGGATGCCCGAGTGCTCGGCCAGCGCGTCGCCGAGGACCTGGAAACCGGCGTTGGAGTACATGCGCCGCGTGCCCGGCTGGGCCATCACGCGGTCGGAGTCGAAGCCAAGACCCGCGGTGTGCGCGAGCAGGTGCCGGATCGTCGACCCCTCCGGCCCGGCAGGCGTGTCCAGCTCGACCACGCCCTCCTCGACCGCGATCAGCGCCGCGTACGCGGTGAGCAGCTTGGTCACCGAGGCCAGCCGGAACGTGCGCGCGGTGTCGCCGTGGCTGCCGGCCACCGTTCCGTCCGCCCGCACCACGGCCGCCGCCGCGTGCGGGGCTGGCCACTGATCGATCCGCTCCAGGCTCCGCATACCCAAAGCCTAAACGGCGGCTGTCCCGCGCCGGGGACAGCCGCCGCCGGATCAGGCGTCGAGGTCGCTGGCGACCAGCTCGGCGACCGCGTCGACCGCGGCCTCCGCGCCGTCGCCCTCGGCGGCGATGACCACCTCGTCACCGTGGCCCGCCGCCAGCGTCATCAGGCTGAGCAGGCTCCCGGCGGGCACCGGCGCGCCGCCGTCCTTGGCGATCGTCACCGGCACCGCCTGCGCGGCCGCGGTCTTCGCGACCAGGGCGGCCGGCCGGGCGTGCAGGCCCACCTTGCTCGCGACGGTCACACGTCGTTCCGCCATGTTCGACCTCTCCTCACTTGCTGGGCGTGCCGGCGTCGGCGGACGGCTGTTCGGCGTCGTCCTCCCGGCCCGGCGTGCGCAGGTTCCACTTGGTGATCACCCACCGGAACAGGAAGTAGTAGATCACCGCGTACACCAGGCCGATCGGGATCAGCAGCCACGCCCGGTTCGCCGCGGGCGCCGACGAGTTGAGCGCGAAGTCGATGAACCCGGCCGAGAACGAGAACCCGAGGTGGATGTCCAGCGCGTTGCAGATGGCCAGCGACAGGCCGGTCAGCACCGCGTGGATCAGGTACAGCGGCCACGCCACGAACATGAACGCGAACTCGATCGGCTCGGTCACACCGGTCAGGAACGAGGTGACCGCACCGGCGATCATGATGCCGCCGACGACCTTGCGCTGACCCGGCCGCGCCGTCTGCCAGATCGCCAGCGCGGCGGCCGGCAGCGCGAACATGAAGATCGGGAAGAAGCCGGTGGTGAACGCGCCGGCGTTCGGGTCGCCCGCGAAGAAGTTGGTGATGTCACCGCCGTCGAAGATGAACCACACCGGCACGTTGATCAGCTGGTGCAGGCCGATCGGCAGCAGCAGGCGGTTGAGCAGGCCGTAGATCCCGCCGCCCACGACGGCGTTGCCGGTCACCGCGTCACCGAGCCACTGCATCGCGTTGTCCACGGCCGGGAAGATCAGGCCGAACACGACACCGATCAGCAGCAGCGCAACCGAGTTGATGATCGGCACGAACCGGCGGCCGCCGAAGAACGCCAGGTACGGCGGCAGTTTCACGCGGTGGAAGCGCTGCCACAGCACCGCGGTGACCAGGCCGACCACGATGCCGCCCAGCACGCTGTAGGGCCATTTGATGGGCTGCAGGTACCAGCCCTCCTTGAAGCCCTCCAGGTCGCTGACCGGCGCGAACACCTGCACGACCTTGTTGAACACCACGAACCCGACGACGGCGGCGACACCGGTCGAGCCGTCGCCCTTGCGCGCGAAGCCGACGGCGATGCCGACCGCGAACAGCAGCGGCAGCCAGTCGAACAGGCCACCGCCCGCCGCGGCGAGCACGGCGGCGACCTTGTCCCAGCCAAGGCCGTCCTTGCCGAGCAGGTCGTCCTGCCCGAGGCGGCTCAGCAGGCCTGCGGCGGGCAGGGTGGCGATCGGGAGCATGAGGCTGCGGCCGAAGCGCTGCAGCCCCGCCATCCCCCTCCCTTTGCCCTTGGTTCCATCTGCGACGGTGGCGCTCACGGGTTACCTCCGTGTTCGGCGGGGACTGTGCGATCGAGTTGCATGGACACCTCGTACCGGTCGCCCCGGTACCACGAGGTCATGTCCTCCACGGGGACTCCGGACGCGCTGGAGACCCGGCGGAAGACCAGGAGCGGGTCGCCGGCGCGGATGTCGAGCAGGCGCGCCGTCTCCCGGTCCGCCGCTTCCGACCACACCGTCTGGCGGGCGTGGTCCAAGCGGAGGTCGTAGCGCTGCGCGAGTTGCTCGTACAGCGAGGAGGTCAGGTCCAGATCCGGCAGCCCGGGCACCCGGCCGGGGTGGTACCAGCCGCGCTCGACGGCCAGCGGGGTGCCGTCCGCGCGGCGGCGGCGCACCAGACGGTACGCCTGCTCGCGCGTGCCCAGGCCGAGCGCGCCCGCCGTCTCCGCGGGCGGGGTCTCCAGCCCGCAGTGCAGCAGCTCGGTGGCCGGCGTCAGGCCGCGGCGGCGCATGTCGTCGGTGAACGACATCAGGTACAGCTGCAGCTCCATGCGCCGCGTCGCGGTGAAGGTGCCCTTCCCGCGGGCGCGGGTGAGCAGGCCTTCCTCGACGAGCTTGCCGATCGCGGAGCGGACCGTCAGCCGGGACACCCGGTAGCGCTCGGCCAGCTCGCGCTCCGACGGGATCGGCGACCCCGGCGGCAGCTCGCGCTCGATCGAGCGCCGCAGGATCTCGCGCAGCTGCGCGTGTTTCGGCGTCGGCCCGTCCACCACGCGGTCGGCGGTGGTCGCGGTCTGCGCCATGCCACCTCCAGGTTTCGGGTTGGTTTCCGGGGTCGCACCGGCGGCCCACAATTGGTACGTTCCGGTCTAGACCATTTCTTGATGGGGCAGAATGCTCCGCTACCCGGGCGGGTGTCAACCACCGTTACGGGTTCGTGTTCGGCAAGCAGAGAAGGAGGCCGCCGTGGCGGACGACAGGCCGGAAAAGATCCTCGCGGCACTGGGCGGCGCGGACAACGTCGTCGAGATCGAAGGCTGCATCACGCGGCTGCGGTGCGAACTCGAGGACGGCTCGCTGGTGGACGAGGCCGCGCTGAAGGCGGCAGGCGCGCACGGCGTGATGAAGATGGGGTCGGTCGTGCAGGTCGTCGTCGGCCCGGAGGCGGACACGATCGCCAGCGACATCCAGGACCTGATGTGAGCGTGACCGTGCAGAGCCCGGTGCCCGGCCGGGTCACGCCCATGTCCGAGGTGCCGGACCCGGTGTTCGCGCAGTCGATGGTCGGGCCCGGGGTCGCGGTGCTGCCAGCGGGCGGGCGGCAGGACGCGCTCAGCCCGGTCGACGGGACGGTGGTGACGCTGCACCCGCACGCGTTCGTCGTCGCGACCGCGGGTGGTCAGGGCGTGCTGGTGCACCTGGGCATCGACACGGTGAAGCAGAAGGGCGAGGGCTTCACGCTGCACGTCGTGAAGGGCGAATCGGTGCGCGCCGGGCAGCCGCTGATCAGC
Source organism: Amycolatopsis tucumanensis (assembly GCF_021654135.1). Taxonomy (GTDB): domain Bacteria; phylum Actinomycetota; class Actinomycetes; order Mycobacteriales; family Pseudonocardiaceae; genus Amycolatopsis_E; species Amycolatopsis_E tucumanensis. The sequence continues at coordinate 8,919 of NZ_JAKGSD010000057.1, forward strand.
TGGGACCCGGACGCGGTCGCCGCGGCGGGGTACTCACCGGTGGTGCCGGTGGTGGCGCTCGACGCGGACGCCGAGGCGCTGTCGGGAGTGCTCACCGGCGGCTCCGTCGACGCCGGCGAGCAGCTCTTCACCTGGGACTAGGCGCCGCTCGGGCGGAGCGGGCCGCGATCCCTAGGCGGTCACCACGTTCTGGCCCTCGACCTTGACCGGGATGGGGGAGAGGCCGGTGTCCGCCGGGCCCTTCTCCAGCGCACCGGTCAGGGTGTCGAACTCCGAGCCGTGCAGCGGGCACTTGATGGCGTCGCCCTCGGGGGCCACCGTCGCGCCCTGGTGCGGGCACACGGCGCTGAAGCAGGCGGCGGTGGTCTCGGTGGGCCGGGCCAGGATGGCGGGCTTGCCGTCGACCGTGACGGACTTGGCCTGGCCGACCGGGACGTCGTTCAGCGCCGCGACGGTGGTGCCCGACGGGGCCGAGCCGGTGTTCTGGCTGCTTCCGGACGTGCCGCTGTCGCTGCCGCCGCAGGCGGCCAGGACAACGGTGCCTGCGGCGGCGCCGGCCACGGCGACCCCGGTCGTCAGGACGGTACGGCGGGTGGGTGAGTGAGCAGTCATGCCCCGTGACACGGTCGCGGTCCCGGCTCGGTTCAATCCGGCGGCGGATTGAACCCGATCGCGTTCCGCTCCGTGGTGAACGGGTGCAAGGATCGCCGGTGGAGGAGGTCGGGTCATGGTGGCGTGGCTGTTGCGGATCCTGGTGGTCCTCGGACTGCTGGGGTCGGCCTGGGTGCACTGGGACCTGTGGGCCAACGAGGGCTTCGACGAGATCGCGACGATCGGGCCGTTGTTCCTGGTCAACGTCGTCGCCGGGGTGGTCATCGCGGTGGCGGTGCTGTTCTGGCACCACTGGCTGCCGGTGCTGGCCGCGATCGGGTTCGGCGCGGTCACGCTGGCCGCGTACCTGATCTCGCTGACGCCCGGCGGGTTGTTCGGGGTGCGGGAGCAGTTCGCCACGTCCGCGGAGACCTGGGGCGTGATCACCGAAGCCGGGTGCGTGGTGTTCGGCGTGGCGTTGCTGTTCGCGCAGCGGGTCCGGCGGAAGCAGGGCGTGCTCGCGTGAGCGACGGCGCGGAAGACCAGTTGATGCGGGCGCTGCACGACGACCACGCGGCCGCTCTCTGGTCCTACGCGCTGCGGCTGACCGGCGGTGACCGGGCCCGGGCCGAGGACGTGGTGCAGGAGACGCTGCTGCGGGCCTGGAAGCACCCGCGGGTGCTGGACCAGACGCAGGGCTCGGCGCGGGCGTGGCTGTTCACGGTGGCGCGGCGGATCGCGATCGACGACTGGCGGTCGGCCGCGCACCGCTCCGAGGTGACCACCGATTCGCCGCCCGAGCTGGTCACGCCGGACGACACCGACCGGGCGTTGCAGGGCTGGCTGGTGGCGGAGGCGTTGAAGGAGTTGTCCACGGCGCACCGCGAGGTGCTGCTGCTGTGTTACTTCCAGGGTTTCTCGGTCGCCGACGCGGCCGCGAGGCTCGGGATTTCCGCCGGGACGGTGAAGTCCCGGACGCACTACGCGCTGCGGGCGTTGAAGCTCGCGCTGGAGGAGAAGGGGGTGACCCGGTGACCGAGCCCGACGAGTTCGTGACCTACGACGCGGCGTACGTGCTGGGCGCCCTGTCCCCGGAGGACCGCGCGGCGTACGAGGAGCACCTGCGCGGCTGTGCGCGGTGTTCCGCGGCGGTGGCGGAGCTGGCCGGCTTGCCCGGGCTGTTGTCGCAGGTGACGCCGGACATGGTCGAGGGGGAGCCGCCACCGGACCGGTTGTTGCCTGCGTTGCTGCGCGGAGTGCGCCGCGCCCGGCGGCGGCGGGTGGTGACGACGTTCGGGGTGGCGGTGGCCGCGGCGGCGGCGGTGCTGGCGGCGATCTTCGTGCCCCAGCCCGACGGCGGCGGTGGGACGGCCATGACGCCGCTGGGCGCGTACCCGGTCCAGGCGACGGCCGCGGTGGCCGAGGTGTCCGGTGGCAGCCGCGTCGACATGTCGTGCAGCTACCGGGGCGCCTACCAGGGCGCGGGGTACCTGCTGGTGGCCATCCGGGCGGACGGATCGGAGGCCCAGCTGGCGACGTGGAACGCCACCCCCGACCGGGACGCCCGCATCTCGGTCGGCACGGATTTGCCGCCGGAGGAGATCAAGGCGCTGGAGATCCGCACGACCGGAGGGGTGCCGCTTTTGCGGTGGCATCCGTGAGGGGAGTGGGGCGTTGTGCCGCGCTCGCGGATCTTCATGCCCGCGCTTGAAGGTTTCGCCGCGCTTTGTTTTTCGCCCTGCGAAAATTTTCCGCCGCGCCTGAAGATCTCGTCGCGCCTTGAATTTGCGCCTTGCCCCAGTTGCCCGCCAGACCTCAGCTGTCGATGGGTCGTGAATCTCGTGCCGCGCCTTTAATCTCCAGAGCGCGCCTCCAGTTTTCCCGCCGCGCCTACAGTTTCTTGACACCCCTCGGCTTCCCGCCCTGCCTCAGGTGTCTGCCGCGCTTCGGCTTCCTGCCCTGCCTCAGGTGTCTGCCGCGCTTCGGCTTCCTGCCCTGCCTCAGGTGTCTGCCGCGCTTCGGCTTCCCGCCCAGCCACAGGTGCCTGCCATGCGTTGAACCTTCTGTCGCCCCCCAACTCCTGCCTTCGCGTTCCAAGTTCCCGCCATCGCCCCAAAACCACTTCCGCCGCTACACGTCGCCCTGCGCGAGTGGGAACCTCGCGCGACGACGACTTGACCTCTCGCGCGGCCTGATTGCCGCACGAGAGGACCACTCGTGCGAACCCGCGCGCTCCGGCTAGGCGAGTGGGATTCTCGTGCGCCCGCGACTGGACTGTTCGCGCGTCACGAAATGACCACTCGCGCGACGGGTGCCGTGCGAGTGGGAATTTCGTGCGCCGCATGATTTGGCATTCCGCCGCCCGCGGCGCAGTCTGGGTTCGTGAACTGGGGAATCGTGGCGGCGGTCGGCGCCGCCGGAACGACAGTGGGTGCCGGGACGGTGAGCCTGCTCCGGAGAGCCGAAGCTCCGGTGCCGGCCGCCGTGGTGGCGCTCGGCACCGGCGCGGCCTGGGCGGGACTCGCCGTCCTGGCGCCTGCCTGGACGGCCTTCGTGCTGGCCGCGCTCGCCGTGCCGTTGATCGCGGCGGACCTGCGCCACCGGCGGCTGCCGGACGTGCTCACGCTGCCCGCGTACCCGCTCCTCGTCGCGGTGGCGCCGGATCCGGCGAAGGCCCTCGGAGCGGCCGCCGTCTTCGGCGGCGCGCACCTGGTGATCCACCTCGTGGCGCCCCATGCCATGGGCGCCGGTGACGTCAAGCTGGCAGGCGCCCTCGGCGCGGCGCTCGGCTCCATCGGCTGGTCCGCATTGCCGGTGGCAACCGTGCTGGCCGCGTTTGTCACAGCCGTCCTGGCCGCCACCCGCCGCTGGCGGAACGGGGTGCCGCACGGACCCGGCCTACTCGCTGCGGCCACCGCGCTGGTCCTGATCCGCCCTGGATGAGCACGGGCGAGGCCGGTGCCGCCTGCTGCGGGCATGTCGTGCTCCCCGGACAGGGTGCGGGAGTCAGGCGTGCCTGCCGCTCGCGGGCAACCGCCGGGGCGGAGCCGGGCGAACGCAACGGCAGGCAGCCGCCACCAGCGCGCCAGCTCGGGCACGGCGGCGCCACGAGCGGGTGGAGCCACAGCAGCCTCACCGCTGCGTGCGCCGCGCGCAGGCACCCCCGCCCGCCGGAGCCGGGCGAACGCAGCGGCAGACAGCCGCCGGCCGGCGCGCCATGCCGGACACACGCCGCGCCCACTCCGGATTCGCCGCAACTAGCGGGCGGACCACGTCAACCCCGCCGTCGCGACCACCGCGCGCGGGCCAGCCCCCGCCCGCCGGAGCCGGGCGAGCGCAATGGCCTGCAGCCACCGACCCCCGCCACGTCGGCCACACCGGCCCGCTACCCCGGGCGCGCCGGCCCGCTACCCCGGGCGCGTCGGCCCCCGACCCCGGGCACACCGGCCCCCGACCCCGGGCACACCGGCCCGCCAGCCCGGGCACACCGGCCCGCCAGCCCGGGCACACCGGCCCGCCAACCCGGGCACACCGGCCCGCCAAACCCGGGCCCAGCCCGGGCACACCGGCGCGCCACCGGCCCACCACGCGCGCACCTCGGGCACACCGGCCCGCCACCCGGACGCACCGGCGCGACCAGGGCACGGACCACGTCAACCCCGCCCTCGCGACCACCCCGCGCGGGTCAGCCCCCGCCCGTCGGAGCCGCCTGAACCGGGCGACAACCCGCATGACAGGATCGTCTGGTGGTACTGCGCTGGATAACCGCTGGTGAATCGCACGGTCCGGCCCTCGCGGCCGTGCTCGAAGGGATGGTGGCCGGGGTCGAGGTCACCACCGCCGACGTGAGCGAGCAGCTCGCCCGCCGGCGGCTCGGGTTCGGCCGCAGCCCCCGCATGGGCTTCGAGACCGACCACATCGAGTTCCTCGGCGGCGTCCGGCACGGCGTCACCCAGGGCGGACCGGTCGCGGTGCACATCGAGAACGCCGAGTGGCCCAAGTGGGAGAAGGTCATGTCGGCCGACCCGGTGGACCCGGCCGAGCTCGAGGGCCTCGCCCGCAACGAGCCGCTCACCCGCCCCCGCCCGGGCCACGCCGACCTGCCGGGCATGCAGAAGTACGGCTTCGACGAGGCCCGCCCCGTGCTGGAGCGCGCCAGCGCCCGCGAGACGGCCTCCCGCACGGCACTGGGCACCGTCGCCCGGAACTTCCTCCGCCAGCTCCTCGGCGCGGAGATCGTGAGCCACGTCGTCTCCATCGGCGCGGCCGTCGCCCCCGAAGGCCCGCTGCCCGGGCCCGAGGACCTCGCGGCGGTCGACGAATCCCCGGTCCGCGCGTTCGGCCAGGAAGCCACCGACGCGATGATCGCCGAGGTCGACGCCGTCCGCCAGGCCGGTGACACCGTCGGCGGCGTCATCGAGGTCATCGCCTACGGGCTGCCGCCGGGGCTCGGCTCCCACGTCCACTGGGACCGCCGCCTCGACGCGCGCCTCGCCGGCGCGCTCATGGGCGTCCAGGCCATGAAGGGCGTCGAGATCGGCGACGGCTTCACCACCGCCCGCCGCTGGGGCAGCAAGGCCCACGACGAGATCGACCGCGGCACCGGCCCGGTCGGCGTCACCCGCCGGTCCAACCGCGCCGGCGGCCTCGAGGGCGGCATCACCAACGGCGAGCCGGTCCGCGTGCGCGTCGCGATGAAGCCCATCTCCACCGTCCCGCGCGCGCTGTCCACTGTGGACGTCGTCACCGGGGAGCCCGCCGTCGCGATCCACCAGCGCTCCGACGTGTGCGCGGTGCCCCGCGCCGGGGTCGTCCTGGAGTCCGTCGTGGCGCTCGTGCTCGCCGACGCGGCACTGGAGAAGTTCGGCGGCGACTCGCTGGCCGAGACCAAGCGCAACGCCGAGTCCTACCTCGCGGCACTGGAGGAACGGTGGGCCAACCTCCCTGCATCGTGATCGCGGGCCCGCCCGGGTCCGGCAAGAGCACCGTCGGGCCGCTGCTCGCGCAGCGCCTCGGCGTGCCGTTCCGCGACAGCGACGACGACATCGTCGCCCGCGCCGGCCGTCCCATCGCGGAGATCTTCGCCGACGACGGCGAGCCGGCCTTCCGCGCGCTCGAGGAGGAAGTGATCGCCGAGGCGCTCGCCGAGCACGACGGCGTGCTCTCCGTCGGCGGCGGCGCGGTCCTCGCCGAGGGCACCCAGAAACGCCTGGTTGGCCACCCGGTGGTCTTCCTCAACGTCGGCTTCGCCGCGGGCGTGCAGCGGGTCGGCCTGTCCACCGCCCGCCCGCTGCTCGCCGGGGTCAACCCGCGCGCCACCTACCGCTCGCTGCTCGAAGCGCGGCTGCCGGTGTACCGCTCGGTCGCCACCATCGAGGTGTCCACGGACGACCGCACCCCGGCCGAGATCGTCGACGCCATCGCCCGCGAACTAGCCCTGGAGGAAACGCAGTGACCGACCCGGTCCGGATCGAGGTCCGCACCGCCCGGCCGTACCCGGTCGTCGTCGGCCGCGGCCTGCTCGGCGAGCTCACCGAGGCCGTCAAGGGCGCCTCCAGCGTGGCGATCATCCACCAGCCCACGCTCACCACCACCGCCGAAGCCGTGCGCGACGAACTCAACGCCGCCGGGCTGGACGCCCACCGCGTCGAGATCCCCGACGCCGAGGACGGCAAGGCGCTGTCCGTCGCCGGCTTCTGCTGGGAGGTCCTCGGCCGCATCGGCCTCGACCGCCAGGGTGTCGTCATCGGCCTCGGCGGGGGAGCGGTCACCGACCTCGCCGGCTTCGTCGCGGGCACCTGGATGCGCGGCGTCCGGCTGGTCAACGTGCCCAGCACGCTGCTCGGCATGGTCGACGCCGCCGTCGGCGGCAAGACCGGCATCAACACCGACGCGGGCAAGAACCTGGTCGGCGTCTTCCACGAGCCCAGCGCCGTCCTGGTCGACCTCGCCACCCTGGAAACCCTGCCGCGCAACGAACTGATCGCCGGCATGGCCGAGGTCGTGAAGGCCGGTTTCATCGCCGACCCGCGCATCCTCGAGCTCATCGAAGCCGACCCCGAGGCGGCGACCAACCCTGCCGGTGACGTCCTCGGCGAGCTGGTGCGCCGCTCGATCCAGGTCAAGGCGGACGTCGTGGCCGCCGACCTGCGCGAGTCCGACCTGCGCGAGATCCTCAACTACGGTCACACCCTCGGCCACGCCATCGAGCGCCGCGAGCGCTACCGCTGGCGCCACGGCGCGGCGGTCAGCGTCGGCCTGGTGTTCGCCGCCGAGCTGGCCCGCCTCGCCGGGCGGCTCGACGACGTCACCGCCGAGCGGCACGCCGCCATCCTGGAGCGCCTCGGCCTGCCGACCAAGTACGACCCGGACGCCTTGCCGCAGTTGATCGACTCCATGCGCAAGGACAAGAAGACCCGCTCCGGCGTGCTCCGCTTCGTCGTCCTCGACGGCCTGGCCAAACCGGGTCGCCTCGAAGGTCCCGACCCGGCCCTGCTGGCCGCGGCGTACTCGGCGGTCGCCGGACCGCGGCAGTCCGACGGTGGGAGCGTGCTGCTGTGAAGGTCTTCGTGCTCAACGGTCCCAACCTCGGCCGCCTCGGGAAGCGGGAGCCCGCCGTCTACGGCTCCACCACCCACGCCGACCTTGCGGAGCTGTGCGTCAAGACCGGCAGCGAGCTGGGCATCGACGTCGAGGTCCGGCAGACCGACCACGAGGGCGAGATGGTCGGCTGGCTGCACGAAGCCGCCGACGGTGGCAACCCCGTCGTGCTCAACGCGGGCGCCTGGACGCACTACTCGATCGCCGTGCGGGACGCCGCCGCGCAGCTCGCCGCGCCGCTGATCGAGCTGCACATCTCCAACGTGCACAAGCGTGAGGCGTTCCGCCACCACAGCGTGCTCTCCGACATCGCCACGGCTGTCATCGCCGGGCTCGGTGTCGACGGCTACCCGCTCGCCCTGCGCTGGCTCGCCGCCAACGCCGGATGACCGTCCCCGACCTCAGAACCGCCCGGCTGCGCCTGCGAGGCCTCGAACCCACCGACACCGAATCGATCGTCCGGGTCTTCGCCGACCCGGACACGAGCAGGTTCCTCGCCGCCGACCTCAGCGACCCGGACCAGTGCCGGGCCTCGGTCGAGCGGCGCCTCGCCTACACCGGGCCGGACGGCACCGGTCACTGGGTCATCGAGCGCGACGGCGACGTCATCGGGCTGGCGCACCTGCGGCCATCGGCCGAGCTGTCCGGCGACCTCGTGGAGATCGGGTACTTCCTCGACCCCGCCCACGGCGGCCACGGCCTGGCGACCGAGGCGGCCACCGCGCTGCTTCGCCACGCCTTCGTCGCGCTCGGGCTGCCCGCCGTGTGGGCGCTCGTGCACGAGTCCAATGTGGCCAGTCAAAACCTGGTGCGGCGCCTGGGTTTCGCCGACGTCGGCGGCGGCGAACACTACGGCGGGCCGCACCGCGTGTTCGTCGCGCTGCCCGCCACCGCAGGGCAGTGGCACCACGTCGAGCTGTGGGTGCCCGACCTCGCGCGCGCCGAGGAGAGCTTCGGCTGGCTGCTCACCGAACTCGGCTGGCAGGAACACCAGCGCTGGCGCGACGGCGTCAGCTGGAAACTCGGCGCGGGATACCTCGTGGTCGAGCAGTCCCCGGCGCTGACCGCCGCCACGCATGACCGCCGCGCGCCGGGCCTCAACCACCTGGCGCTGCACGCCGGCCCGCCCGAGCGCGTCGACCAGCTCGCGGAAGCCGCGCTCGCGCACGGCTGGCGCCCGCTGTTCGCCGACCGCTACCCGCATGCCGGCGGCCCTGATCATCACGCCGCGTATCTGGAGAACGCCGACGGCTTCGAAATCGAGCTCGTCGCCGACTCCCCGCGTGTCACTCGACCGGGTTAATCAGTCTCTACACTGAGCTTGCTGGCGGAAAGGGAAGGACGACGGGTGGGCAGACGCAGGGTGCTCGGCGCGTTGCTGGCCGCGGTGCTGGCCGTCCCCGCGCTGGCCGGGTGCACCGGCAGCGTGCCGCCGCAGGCCGAGGGCGCCGGGAAGGGCGTCATCGGCGGCGCCCAACCGGAGACCACCACTGCCACACCCGCCGCGGTCCAGCTCAAGACCGACTCGCCGCGCGAAAGCCCCGGCGTCGTCGCGGCCGGCGGCCCCGGCGCGCCCTACAACTACGGCCCCACGCTGATGGCCGACGGCGCCACCAACCGGATGTGGTGGTGCAGCCAGTACCCCGGCTCGCCGCCGCCCGGCGACGACATCCTCTACGCCGAATCCGCCTCGCTGGACGGCCCGTTCACCGGCCCCGGCGGGTCCGTGCCGCCCGCCGTGCTGTCCGGCAACCCCGGCCAGTTCGACGGCGTGCACGCCTGCGACCCGTCGGTGATCCGCGTCGACGGGACCTACTACCAGTACTACACGGGCGCCGCGGGCGACCACGCGCTCGGCAACTCCATCGGTCTCGCGACCAGCACCGACGGGATCACCTGGCAGCGCGCGAACGGCGGCAGACCCATCGTGGACCCCGCTCACGACACCCACCGCGAAAATCTCTACGGCGCCGGCCAGCCTGCTGCGGTGTACCTCGACGGCTGGTTCTACCTGATGTTCACCGACACCACCGGCCTCGCCGCCGGCTGGAACGGCGCGGGCCAGTTCGTGCTGCGGTCGAAGGACCCGGCGTTCGGCAGCGGCGTGGAGGCGCTGGGGGAGGCCGGGTTCGCCGCGGTCGCCGGCACGAACGCGCCGCGCACCAAGTCGCTGGTCGACGCGTTCAGTGCGGACCTGATGTGGATCGACGCGCTGAACGCGTGGGCGATCGCGCACGAAACCGCCGACGGCACCACCATCACGTTCTGGGACCGCGACTTCCTGCGCGCCCCGTTCCAGCCGCTGCTGATCCCCGGCGTGTGGCGGGAGGGGCCCGGCCTGGTGCGGCGGCCGGACGGGCACGCGCCGGTGTCGGCGAAGGACCCGTGCGGGCGGGTGCCGCTGGACGTCGTGCGCGCGACCGTGACCGGCGAGGCGGGCGCGCCCACCGACCTGCGGCGCTTCGGACTGGACATCGTCGGCGTCAACGCGTGCGCCGATCCGCAGCGCGCGCTGACGGTGCTGGACGGCTTCGCCATGCCCTCGCCGGTGCGGACCATGGACCTGGTCGTGTCGGGCCAGGTCGTGCGGATCGACCGCCGCTCGGTGGCGCAGGAACTGGCCGGGCACGTGCTCGACACGCGGCTGGACGTGCTGAACCAGTTCCCGGTCGCGGCGCGGCTGGAGTCCGGCACGCGCGCGCTGCAGGCCACCGGGCTGGGGGTGGGCTTCCTGCTCGACGACGGCCGCCTCTACCCGGTGCGCCGGGCGGAAGCGGTGATCGCCAACGGCTCGTCGACGGAAGACGTGACCCCGGCGCAGTGGCGCGGCTACCCGGCCGGCCCGGCGCTGGGCTAGATCCCCGGCGGCCCGTGGGCACGGGCTTGGGGCGCGGTGAGCCGCTTGAGCCGCGCGCCAGGACCAGCAGCGCGTGAACGCGGCCCTGCGGTGGCCGACGGCTCGTGGACCGAGGGACGTGACCCCAGCGCAGTGGCGCGGCTACCCGGCCGGCCCGGCGCTCGGCTGACTCAGTCCCCGGCGGTCCGCGGGCGCGGGCTGGGACGCGGGCGCTTGGGCGGCTCGTCCGCGGGTCGCTTGAGCCGTCCGCCGACGAACAGGCCCAGCCCGGCCGGTACCAGGACCAGCAGCGCCGTGAACGCGGCCCCGTCGGAGATCGCGGGCCACAGTTCCTCCGCGCCGGTCCGGTCGACGAAGATCGCGCGGCCGATCACGTACAGCACCCCGGACACCGGCCCGGCCACCAGCGACGCGATGAACCACGTGCGCCCGGCGTCCTCCCGGCGCAGCCACGCGTCCAGCGCGCTCCACAGCGCCGCGGCGCCCACCAGCAGCGCGATCACGGCGATCCGGGCCGTCGTCAGGCCCGTGGGGTCGTACACCGTCGCCTTGGCGAGCGCGACTTCGGCGATCGCGTGCAGCACCGCCATGCCGAGACCCCGTACCAGCCAGGACCGCATACCCATCCACCCATCGTCGCACCGCACTAAGCTGCCACTGTGCCCGACCTCCACGCCTCGCGGCGCGACGCCCTGCGCACGGTGCTCAACGAGTCCGGCGTCGACGCGTTGCTCGTCACCGACCTGCTCAACGTCCGCTACCTGACCGGCTTCACCGGCTCCAACGCCGCGCTGCTGGTCCACGGCGACGGCGAGAGCCGCACGCTGTTCTGCACCGACGGCCGCTACACCACCCAGGCCGCGGCCGAGGTGCCCGACCTGGAGCGGGTCATCGAGCGGGAGAGCGCCGCCGCCCTGCTCGCCCGCGCCGCCGGGGACGCGGCCGCCCACCGGCGCACCGGCTTCGAAAGCCAGCACGTCAGCGTCGAGGCCCACGACGAGTTCACCCGCGTCGCGGACGGCATCGAGCTGACCCGCGCCCCCGGCCTGGTCGAGCAGCTGCGGCTGATCAAGGACGAAACCGAGATCGAGGCGCTGCGCATGGCGTGCGCGGCCGCCGACCGGGCGCTGGCGAGCCTGCTGGAGCACGGCGGCATCCGGCCCGGCCGCACCGAGCTGGAGGTCGCCCGCGACCTGGAGAACCGCATGCTCGACCACGGCTCGTCCGGGCCGTCGTTCGAGTCGATCGTCGCCGCCGGGCCGAACTCGGCGATCCCGCACCACCGGCCCACCAGCCGCCCCCTGCACGCGGGCGACTTCGTCAAACTGGATTTCGGCGCGACCGTGGACGGGTACCACTCGGACATGACGCGCACCGTCGTGCTCGGCCGCCCCGCGGACTGGCAGGCCGACCTCTACGAGCTGGTCCGCCGGGCCCAGCAGGCCGGGCTGGAGGCGTCGCTGGCCGGGCAGGAGGTCGCCGACGTCGACCTGGCCGCCCGCCGCATCATCGAGCAGGGCGGGCACGGCGAGGAGTTCTCGCACGGGCTCGGCCACGGCGTCGGCCTGGAGGTGCACGAGGCACCGAGGCTCGCGATGAACGTCGCCGGTACACTGTCCGTCGGCATGACGGTCACCGTGGAGCCAGGCGTCTACCTCGCCGGCCGCGGTGGCGTGCGCATCGAGGACACGCTGGTCGTGCGGGACGCCGATCCCGAACTCCTCACCCTGAGCAGCAAGGAACTCGTGGTCGTGTAGCGCGGCCCGATCGGAAACAGGAGAACTGGACAACCCGTGGCCACCACCAACGACCTGAAGAACGGCCTGGTGCTGAACCTCGACGGACAGCTGTGGTCCGTCGTGAACTTCCAGCACGTCAAACCGGGCAAGGGCGGCGCCTTCGTGCGCACCACGCTCAAGCACGTCCTGTCCGGCAAGGTGGTGGACAAGACCTTCAACGCGGGCACCAAGGTCGACACCGCGACCGTCGACCGGCGCAACATGACCTACCTGTACAACGACGGGTCGGACTTCGTCTTCATGGACGGCGAGACGTTCGACCAGATCACCGTGCCGCGGGAGACCGTCGGCGACGGCGCGAACTACCTGCTGGAGAACACCGAGGTCCAGGTCGCGATGCACGAGGGCGTCGCGCTCTACGTCGAGCTGCCCACCTCGGTCGAGCTGGTCATCCAGCACACCGACCCCGGCCTGCAGGGCGACCGCTCCACCGGCGGCACCAAGCCGGCCACGCTGGAGACCGGCGCCGAGATCCAGGTGCCGCTGTTCCTCAGCACCGGCGAGAAGGTGAAGGTCGACACCCGCGACGGCCGTTACCTGGGCAGGGCCTAGGTTGTCCGACTCCGCATCGGCGCCCCGGCGCGGTGGCCAGACCGGCCGCCGCGCACTCCGCAGGCGCGCCGTCGAGATCCTGTACGAAGCCGCCCAGCGTTCACTCGATCCGGTGACGCTGCTGGCGGACCGGGTGGGCTCCACCGACGCCGACCCGATCGGCGACTACACGATCTCGCTCGTCGAGGGCGTCACCGCGAACCGGGAGCGCATCGACGAGCTGCTCGCCGAGCACGCGCACGGCTGGAGCCTGGAGCGGATGCCGCCGGTCGACCTGGCCGTACTGCGGGTGGGCGTCTACGAGCTGCTGTGGGCGGCCGACGTGCCCGACCCGGTGGCGATCGACGAGGCGGTGGGCCTGGCCAGGGAGCTGTCCACGGACGACTCGCCGCGGTTCGTCAACGGCGTGCTGGGCCGGATCGGCACGATCGCCGACCGCATCCGCGCGGTGCTCTGACCTGGCAGAAGACGCGAGAAAGGCCCGGCGCGCGGAGATCGCGCCGGGCTTTTCGCTGGTCAGGCGGTTTCGTCCCGCGGCGGGAGGGCAGTCAGCTCGCACCGCCGCGGGTTCTGGGTCGCGCGAGGCGCGTCCACCAGGGGTGGCCGGGCCGGCGCTGGTTCGAGGTTCAGCCACCCGCACCGCCACGCGGGCGGCGGGAGGGCCTGTTGCCTAGTCCTCCTTCGCCGGGCGGGCTTCCGGCGGGAGGACGCCCCAGTCGATGAGCTGCTCGGTCAGCTCGCCGGGGGTCATGTCGTAGATGATGGCCAGCGACCGCAGGTCCTCGGTGCGGATGGAGAGCACCTTGCCGTTGTAGTCGCCGCGCTGGCTCTGGATCGTGGCGGCGTAGCGGGCGAGCGGGCCGACCTTCTCGGCAGGCAGCTGCTGCAGCCGCTCCAGGTTGATGACGATCTTGGTGGCGGGTTCGGCCCCGGACGGCACCCGGCCCTCGGGCAGCAGCTCGACCACCGGCACGCCGTAGAAGTCGGCCAGCTCGGCCAGCTTCTGCACGGTCACCGCCCGGTCGCCGCGCTCGTAGGAACCGACCACGACAGCCTTCCAGCGTCCGCCGGACTTCTGCTCGACCCCGTGCAGGGACAGCCCCTGCTGCTGGCGGATCCCGCGGAGCTTCGCCCCGAGCGCCTTGGCGTAATCGCCCATCTGGTGGTTCTCCGTTTCCTCGCCCAGTCGGTCTCATGGGCCGCCGGGGGACTGCCGAGTTGAACACTCAGAGTAATGGTTACGCATTGTCGTCACCAGGTCAAGAACATGATGCCCCTGGCACCACCCGGACGGCTGAACGGTGCCGCCTGTTAACATCGGGGGGATTTCCTCGGCAAGCAGGAGATCGACGTCCTTTAAGGACCCGTCCGGTGAGGCGGGGAAGGAGTCCGCTGTGGCGTCACGCCCTCGTGACGCGGCAGCACCAGGCGGCGAGCGCGAGCTGCTCTCCGCCGGTGATGTCGCGCGCACCATCGCCCGGATGGCCCACCAGGTCATCGAGAAGACCGCCCTCGACGGCGGCACGGGCGCACCTCCCGTTCTCCTGGGCATCCCGACCCGGGGCACCTCGCTCGCGGCCCGGCTGGCCGAGCGGATCGCCGAGTTCTCCGGCGTCGAGGTCCCCACGGGCGCCCTGGACATCACCCTCTACCGCGACGACCTGCGCCGCCGCCCGACGCGGCCGCTCGCGGACACCACCCTGCCCGACACCGGCATCGACGACCGCGTGGTGATCCTGGTCGACGACGTGCTGTTCTCCGGCCGGACCGTGCGCGCGGCGCTGGACGCCCTGCGTGACCACGGCCGCCCCCGGGCCGTGCAGCTGGCCGTCCTGGTCGACCGCGGGCACCGCGAGTTCCCGATCCGGGCCGACTACGTGGGCAAGAACATCCCGACCGCACGCGCCGAAGACGTCGCCGTCCTGCTGTCCGAAGTGGATGGGCGTGACGCGGTGCTGCTGCGCGAGGGGGAAGCGAAGGCATGAAGCACCTGCTGGCCACCGAAGGCCTGGACCCCGACCTGGCGACCGCGGTGCTGGACACCGCCGACGGCCTCAAGCGCACCCTGCTCGGCCGCGAGGTCCGCAAGCTGCCGACCCTGCGCGGCCGCACGGTCATCACCATGTTCTACGAGAACTCCACCCGCACCCGGGTCTCGTTCGAGATCGCGGGCAAGTGGATGAGCGCCGACGTGGTGAACGTCTCGGCGGGCGGCAGCTCGGTCGGCAAGGGCGAGTCGCTGCGGGACACCGCGCTGACCCTGTCCGCGGCCGGAGCCGACTGCGTCATCGTCCGCCACCCGGCCTCCGGCGCCGCGCAGCGCCTGGCCGGCTGGCTGGAGGGCACCGGCACGTCGGTCGTCAACGCCGGGGACGGCATGCACGAGCACCCCACCCAGGCGCTGCTCGACGCCGCCACGCTGCGGGAACGTCTCGGCGGCATCAAGGACCGGCGGATCGGCATCGTCGGCGACGTGCTGCACAGCCGGGTCGCGCGCTCCAACATCCACCTGCTGTCCGCGCTGGGCGCCGAGGTCGTCCTGGTCGCCCCGCCGACGCTGCTGCCCGCCGGGGTCGGGGCGCTGCCGGTCACCGTGTCGCACGACCTGGACGCTGAGCTGCCCGGCCTGGACGCGGTGATGATGCTGCGCGTGCAGGCCGAGCGGATGCACGGCGGGTTCTTCCCGTCGGCGCGCGAGTACTCGATCGCCTACGGCCTGAACGAGGCGCGGCTGCGGCTGCTGCCCGAACACGCGGTCGTGCTGCACCCCGGCCCGATGCTGCGCGGCATGGAGATCGCCTCCGCGGTCGCCGACGCGCCGTCCGCGGCCATCACCGAACAGGTCCGCAACGGGGTGCACGTGCGGATGGCCGTGCTGTACCACCTGCTCGCCGGAGAGGAAGACGCGAAGTGAACCAGGTTCTGATCAAGGGCGCCCGGCTCTACGGCGAGGGCGACCCGGTGGACGTCCTGGTCACCGGCGGAACGATCAGCGAGATCGGATCCGTGAGCGCGCCCGACGACGCCGAGGTGATCGAGGCGAACGGCCAGGTCCTGCTGCCCGGCTTCGTCGATCTGCACACCCACCTGCGTGAACCCGGCCGCGAGGACACCGAGACCATCGAGACCGGCTCGGCCGCCGCCGCGCTCGGCGGCTACACCGCGGTCTTCGCGATGGCCAACACCGACCCGGTCGCCGACAACTCGGTGATCGTCGAGCACGTGTGGCGCCGCGGACGCGAGGTCGGCCTGGTCGACGTGCACCCGGTCGGCGCCGTGACCGTCGGCCTGAAGGGGGAGCGGCTGGCCGAGCTGGGCACGATGGCGAAGTCGGCCGCCGGGGTGCGGGTGTTCTCCGACGACGGCCACTGCGTGCACGACCCGCTGATCATGCGGCGCGCGCTGGAGTACTCGACCGCGCTGGACGTGGTGATCGCGCAGCACGCCGAGGAGCCGCGGCTGACCGTCGGCGCGCAGGCCCACGAGGGCGAGCAGGCCTCGCGCCTGGGCTACGCCGGCTGGCCCGCCTCGGCCGAGGAGTCGATCGTCGCCCGGGACTGCCTGCTCGCCGAGCACGCCGGCGCTCGCCTGCACGTCTGCCACGTCTCCACGAGCGGCACCGCCGACGTGCTGCGCTGGGCGAAGGAGCGCGGGACCAGGGTGTCCGCCGAGGTCACTCCGCACCACCTGCTGCTGACCGACGAGCGCCTGGCCACCTACGACCCGGTGAACAAGGTCAACCCGCCGCTGCGCACCGACGCCGACGTGGAGAAGCTGCGCGCCGCCCTGGCCGAGGGCGTCATCGACTGCGTCGCCACCGACCACGCCCCGCACGCGCCGCAGGACAAGGACTGCGAGTGGTCGGCCGCCCGGCCCGGCATGCTAGGCCTGCAGACCGCCCTGTCCGTGGTCGCCGCCACCATGGTCGAGACCGGCCTGCTGGACTGGCGCGGCGTGGCGAAGGTCATGAGCGAGCGCCCCGCGGAGATCGCCGGCCTGCCCGACCAGGGACGACCGCTCACCGTCGGGGAACCGGCCAACCTCGCGCTGGTCGACCCGGGCGCACAATGGACCGTGCGGGGGGCGGAGCTGGCCAGCCTCGCCGCCAACACCCCGTACGAGGGAATGCGGTTGCCCGCCGTGGTGACCGCGACGCTGCTGCGCGGGCGCGTGACGGCCCGCGAAGGGAAGATCTGCTGATGGAACGGTTGCTGCTCACCCTGCTGGTGTTCGCCTGCTTCCTGCTCGGGCTCTGGGCCATGCGACGAAGCTGGCGGCGCCGCGCGCGCTCGCAGAGCGCGCAGCTGCCGCCGTTCCCGCAGACCCCCGCCGAGCCGGGGGAGGAGCTGCTGCCGGCGAACAAGGGGCTCTACGTGAGCACCACCACGGCCGGCGACTGGCAGGACCGGATCGTCACGCGCGGCGTCGGCCTGCGCGGGCGGGCGGTGCTGCGGCTCTACCGCGAGGGCGTGGAGGTCGACCGGGCCGGCGCGCCCGGGTTCTTCATCCCGCGCGAGTCCATTGTGGAGGTCAAGCGCGCGAGCGGGATCGCCGGGAAGGTGATGGGCACCAACAGCCTCATCGTCATCACCTGGCGGCTCGGCGACAAGGAGCTGGACACCGGCTTCCGCGGCGACGACCTCGACGTCTATCCACAGTGGATCGAAAGCTTGTCCGAACGAGAGATCAAGGGAGGGGCCCAGTGACCGTGGGCACCAGGACACCGGCCGCATTGGTGCTGGAGGACGGGCGGGTGTTCCGCGGATCGGCCTATGGCGCCCAGGGCCGCACGCTGGGCGAGGCCGTGTTCTGCACCGGCATGACCGGCTACCAGGAGACGCTGACCGATCCGTCCTACCACCGCCAGATCGTGGTGCAGACCGCGCCGCAGATCGGCAACACCGGCTGGAACGACGAGGACGACGAGTCCGCCCGCATCTGGGTGTCCGGCTACGTCGTGCGCGACCCGGCCCGGACCCCGTCGAACTGGCGGTCCCGCCGCACCCTCGACGAGGAGCTGGCGCGCCAGGGCGTGGTCGGCATCAGCGGCGTCGACACCCGCACCCTGACCCGCCACCTGCGCGAGCGGGGCGCGATGCGGGCCGGCGTGTTCTCCGGCGACGCGCTGGACACCGAGGAGGCCATGACCGCTCAGGTGCTGGCCAGCCCGCCGATGAAGGGCGCCGACCTGGCCGGCGAGGTCACCACGAAGCAGCCGTACGTGGTCGCCCCTGAGGGCGAGCGCCGCTTCCGTGTCGCCGCGCTGGACCTGGGCATCAAGTCCAACACGCCGCGCCAGATGAGCCGCCGCGGCATCGAGCTGCACGTGCTGCCCTCGACCAGCTCGCTGGACGAGCTGCTGGCCGTCGAGCCGGACGGGGTGTTCCTGTCCAACGGCCCGGGCGACCCGGCCACCCAGGACCACGCGGTCGCGCTGACCGAGGAGGTCCTGCGCCGCGAGATCCCGCTGTTCGGCATCTGCTTCGGCAACCAGATCCTCGGCCGCGCGCTGGGGCTGGGCACCTACAAGATGCGCTACGGCCACCGGGGCATCAACATCCCGGTGATCGACGTGGAGACCGGCCGGGTGGCGATCACCGCGCAGAACCACGGCTTCGCCCTGGAGGGTGAGCCGGGTCAGCGGTTCGAGTCGCCGTTCGGCGCCGCGCAGGTCAGCCACTACTGCCCCAACGACGACACGGTCGAGGGCGTGCGCTGCGCCGACGTGCCCGCCTTCTCGGTGCAGTACCACCCCGAGGCGGCCGCGGGCCCGCACGACGCCGCGCCGCTGTTCGACGAGTTCGTGACCCTGATGGAGAAGAAGAGCCGCTGATGCCGAAACGTACAGACATCGAGCACGTGCTCGTCATCGGATCCGGCCCGATCGTCATCGGCCAGGCCGCCGAGTTCGACTACTCGGGCACGCAGGCCTGCCGGGTGCTGCGCGAGGAGGGCCTGCGGGTCTCGCTGGTCAACTCCAACCCGGCCACGATCATGACCGACCCGGAGTTCGCCGACTCGACCTACATCGAGCCGGTCACGCCGGACTTCGTGGAGAAGGTCATCGCGGCCGAGCGCCCGGACGCCCTGCTGGCCACCCTGGGCGGGCAGACCGCGCTGAACACCGCCGTCGCCCTGCACGAGCGCGGCGTGCTGGAGAAGTACGGCGTCGAGCTGATCGGCGCCGACATCGACGCGATCCAGCGCGGCGAGGACCGGCAGAAGTTCAAGGACATCGTCCGCGCCATCGGCGGCGACGTCCCGCGCAGCCGCGTGTGCCACTCGATGGACGAGGTCCGCGAGACCGTCGCCGAGCTGGGCCTGCCGGTCGTCATCCGGCCCTCGTTCACCATGGGCGGCCTCGGCTCCGGCATGGCGCACACCGACGAGGAGCTGGAGCGGCTGGCCTCGATCGGCCTCGCCGAGTCTCCGGTCACCGAGGTGCTCATCGAGGAGAGCGTGCTCGGCTGGAAGGAGTACGAGCTCGAGCTGATGCGCGACCGCCACGACAACGTCGTGGTGATCTGCTCGATCGAGAACATCGACGCGATGGGCGTGCACACCGGCGACTCGGTCACCGTCGCGCCCGCGATGACCCTGACCGACCGCGAGTACCAGCACATGCGCGACGTGGGCATCGCCGTGCTGCGCGAGGTCGGCGTCGACACCGGCGGCTGCAACATCCAGTTCGCGATCAACCCGCGCGACGGCCGCATGGTCGTCATCGAGATGAACCCGCGCGTGTCCCGCTCCAGCGCGCTGGCCTCGAAGGCCACCGGCTTCCCGATCGCCAAGATCGCCGCGAAGCTGGCCATCGGCTACTCGCTGGACGAGATCCGCAACGACATCACCGGCGAGACCCCGGCCTCGTTCGAGCCGACCCTGGACTACGTCGTGGTCAAGGTGCCGCGGTTCGCGTTCGAGAAGTTCCCCGGCGCCGACCCGATGCTGACCACCACGATGAAGAGCGTCGGCGAGGCGATGGCCCTGGGCCGCAGCTTCCCGGAGGCGCTGGGCAAGGCGCTGCGCTCGATCGACACCAAGGCGTCCGGGTTCTGGACCACCCCGGACCCCGAGGGCGCCACGCTGGAGAACACCCTGGAAGCGCTGCGCACCCCGCACGACGGCCGCCTCTACGCGGTCGAGCGGGCCCTGCGCCTGGGCGCGACCGTCCAGCAGGTGCACGAGGCCAGCGGCATCGACCCGTGGTTCATCGACCAGATCGCGCTGATCGGCGAGGTCGGCGCCGAGGTGCGCGACGCCCCGGTGCTGGACGCGCCGCTGCTGCGCGAGGCCAAGCGCGTCGGCCTGTCCGACCAGCAGATCGCCGCCCTGCGGCCGGAGCTGGCCGGCGAGGACGGCGTGCGCGCGCTGCGCCACCGCCTCGGTGTGCGGCCGGTGTACAAGACGGTGGACACCTGCGCGGCCGAGTTCGCCGCCAAGACGCCGTACCACTACTCGGCCTACGAGTCCGACCCCGCGGCCGAGTCCGAGGTCACCGCGCAGCCGGACAAGCCGAAGGTGCTCATCCTGGGCTCCGGGCCGAACCGCATCGGCCAGGGCATCGAGTTCGACTACTCGTGCGTGCACGCCGCGCTGGCGCTGCGCGAGGCCGGGTTCGAGGCCGTCATGGTCAACTGCAACCCGGAGACGGTGTCCACCGACTACGACACCTCCGACCGCCTCTACTTCGAGCCGCTGACCTTCGAGGACGTGCTCGAGGTCGTCTACGCCGAGCAGCGCTCGGGCACCGTGGCCGGCGTGATCGTCCAGCTCGGCGGGCAGACCCCGCTGAAGCTGGCGCAGCGCCTCGCCGACGCGGGCGTGCCGATCGTGGGCACCTCGCCCGAGGCGATCAACCTGGCCGAGGACCGCGGCGCGTTCGGCGACGTGCTGATGGGCGCGGGCCTGCCCGCCCCGAAGTACGGCACCGCGACCTCGTTCGAGGGCGCCAAGCGGATCGCCGACGAGATCGGCTACCCGGTCCTGGTGCGGCCCTCCTACGTGCTCGGCGGCCGCGGCATGGAGATCGTCTACGACGAGGCCTCCCTGGCCGGCTACATCCAGCGCGCCACCGAGGTCACGCCCGAGCACCCGGTGCTGGTCGACCGGTTCCTCGACGACGCCATCGAGATCGACGTGGACGCCCTGTTCGACGGCGAGGAGCTGTACCTCGGCGGCGTCATGGAGCACATCGAGGAGGCCGGCATCCACTCCGGCGACTCCTCGTGCGCGCTGCCGCCGATCACGCTGGGCCGCCAGGACGTCGAGGCGGTGCGCGCCTCCACCGAGGCGATCGCCCGCGGCGTCGGCGTGCGCGGCCTGCTCAACGTGCAGTACGCGCTCAAGGACGACGTGCTCTACGTCCTGGAGGCCAACCCGCGCGCCAGCCGCACCGTGCCGTTCGTGTCCAAGGCGACCGGGGTGCAGCTGGCCAAGGCGGCCTCGCTGATCATGACCGGCTCCTCGATCAAGGACCTGCGTGCCCGCGGCATCCTGCCCGCCGAGGGCGACGGCGGGCACCTGCCCATCGACGCGCCGGTCGCGGTCAAGGAGGCGGTCCTGCCCTTCCACCGCTTCCGCACGCCGGAGGGCAAGGGCGTGGACTCGCTGCTCGGGCCGGAGATGAAGTCCACCGGCGAGGTCATGGGCGTGGACACCTCCTTCGGCGAGGCGTTCGCGAAGTCCCAGGCCGGGGCCTACGGGTCGCTGCCCACCTCGGGCAAGGTGTTCGTCTCGGTCGCCAACCGCGACAAGCGGGCGCTGGTGTTCCCGGTCAAGCGGCTGGCCGACCTCGGGTTCGAGATCCTCGCGACCTCGGGCACCGCCGAGGTGCTGCGGCGCAACGGCGTGCCCAGCACGGTCGTGCGCAAGTACTCCGAGGGCAGCGCGCCGGACGAGCCGAACGTGGTCGAGGTGATCGCCTCCGGCGGCGTGGACATGGTGATCAACACCCCGTACGGCAACAGCGGCCCGCGCATCGACGGCTACGAGATCCGCACCGCGGCGGTGTCGCGGGACATCCCGTGCATCACCACGGTGCAGGGCGCCGCGGCGGCCGTGCACGGCATCGAGGCCCTGATCCGGGGCGACATCGGCGTCCGGTCGCTGCAGGACCTGCAGGCGGCGTTGCGGGCCAAGTCGTGAGCGTGACGGGCTTCGGCGCCCGGCTGGTGGAGGCGGTCGCCGCGCGCGGGAACCTGTGCGCGGGGATCGACCCCCACCCCGGCCTGCTCGACGCGTGGGGCCTGGACCGGGACCCGGGCGGGCTGGAGAAGTTCGCCCTGACGGCGGTTGACGTCCTCGCCGAGGAGGTCTCCGTGGTCAAGCCCCAGTCGGCCTTCTTCGAGGCCTACGGGCCGCCCGGGGTGGCCGTACTGGCCCGCGTGGTCGAGCACGCCCGGGACCGCGGCGCGCTCGTCCTGCTGGACGTCAAGCGGGGCGACATCGGGTCGACGATGGCGGCCTACACGGCGGCCTACCTCGGCGACGCGGCCCCGATCCGGGCGGACGCGATCACCGTCTCGCCCTACCTCGGGTTCGGCTCGCTGGCGCCCGCCCTGGGCGCCGGCGAGGGCCTGTTCGTGCTCGCCCGCACCTCCAACCCGGAGGCGGGTGGCCTGCAGAACGCCTTGCTGGCCAACGGGAAGACCGTCGCGCAGTCGATTGTGGACGAGGCTGCCCGGTGCAACGCCGGCGCCGCCTCCCTCGGCGACGTCGGCGTCGTCGTGGGGGCCACGATCGAGCCCGGCGAGCTCGACCTGACCGGGCTGAACGGGCCGGTCCTGGCGCCCGGTTTCGGGGCCCAGGGAGCCACCGTGGACGATCTTCGCCGCCTCTTCGGTGCGGACCTGCCGGGGGTGCTGCCCGCGTCGTCCAGGGACGTTCTCAGGCACGGTCCGGACCCCGTCGCGCTGCGCGACGCGGTGCGCCGCACGCAGGCGAGTCTGACCGGATAGCGCCAATATCAGGTCCCTGTCCAGGAACCGAGCGACCACCCCCCGCATTGTGGCCGGTGGCGCGGGGTGGGTACCGTCGCGTCACCCACCCAGAATTTTGAGTACTACGGAGGAAAACGTGGCACTTCCCCAGCTGACCGAGGAACAGCGCAAGGCGGCGCTGGAGAAGGCCGCTGCCGCTCGTCGTGCCCGCGCTGAGCTGAAGGAGCGCCTCAAGCGAGGCGGCACCACGCTCACCGACGTGCTGAAGCAGGCCGACGAGGACGAGGTTCTCGGCAAGATGAAGGTCTCCGCCCTGCTCGAAGCCCTCCCCGGCGTCGGCAAGGTGCGCGCTCAGCAGACCATGGAGCGCCTGGAGATCGCACCGAGCCGGCGGCTGCGCGGCCTTGGTGACCGGCAGCGCAAGGCGCTGCTGGCCGAGTTCAGCGGCGAGTGAGCGACACCGGCAGCGACCGCGTCACCGGGGCCGGCGGGCATGCCGGCCCGGCGTCGCACCGTGAGCCGGTTCCGGGCCAGGCGCACCAGGGGTCCCGGAGCCGGCTCACGGTCGTCTCCGGCCCGTCCGGGGTCGGGAAGTCCAGCGTGGTCGGCGCGCTGCGCCGGCTGGACCCGGACATCTACTTCAGTGTCTCGG
This sequence comes from Amycolatopsis tucumanensis, assembly GCF_021654135.1. Classification (GTDB taxonomy): domain Bacteria; phylum Actinomycetota; class Actinomycetes; order Mycobacteriales; family Pseudonocardiaceae; genus Amycolatopsis_E; species Amycolatopsis_E tucumanensis. Next base: position 31,911 of record NZ_JAKGSD010000057.1, read on the forward strand.
TCACCACGCGGCCACCCCGCCCGGACGAGGTCGACGGGGTCCACTACCACTTCATCGACCGGGCGATGTTCGACAAGATGGTCGCCGCGGGCGAGCTGCTCGAACACGCCGAGTTCACCGGCAACTGCTACGGCACGCCCCGGGAACCGGTCGAGCGGGCACTGGCCGAGGGCAGGCCGGCCGTACTGGAGATCGAGCTGCAGGGGGCGCGCCAGGTGCGCGCCGCCATGCCCGACGCCAGGCTGGTCATGCTCATGCCGCCGTCCTGGGACGAGCTGGTCGGCAGGCTCAAGGGCCGCGGCACCGAGGAGGAGGCCGCTGTCAACGCCCGGCTGGCCGAAGCGGAGCGCGAGCTCGCGGCGGCGGGTGAATTCGACGTGCGGCTGGTGAACGCCGACGTCGGGGAAGCCGCGCGGCAGTTGTTAGACTTGCTGCGGGGAGACCACCGACTTCACGAAGAGAACTCAGGAGCATAGGCGCGTGACCGCATCGCTCGGCATTTACGGCGAGGAACTCGAAGGCATCACCAACCCGCCGATCGACGACCTCCTGGCCAAGGTCAGCTCGAAGTACGCGCTGGTGATCTACGCCGCGAAGCGCGCTCGCCAGATCAACGACTACTACGCCCAGCTCGGCGAGGGGCTGCTCGAGTACGTCGGCCCGCTCGTGGAGCCGGGCCCGCGCGAGAAGCCGCTGTCGATTGCGCTGCGCGAGATCCACGCCGGCCTGCTCGAGCACACCGAGGGTGAGTAAACCTCGCGTCGTGCTCGGTGTGGGCGGCGGGATCGCCGCCTACAAGGCGTGTGAGGTGCTGCGCGGGCTGACCGAGTCCGGTCACGACGTCCGCGTGGTGCCCACGGAGGCCGCGCTGAAGTTCGTCGGCGCGGCCACCTTCGAGGCGCTGTCCGGCCACCCCGTGCACACCGGCGTGTTCACCGAGGTGGACCAGGTGCAGCACGTCCGCATCGGCAAGGAAGCGGACCTGGTGCTGGTCGTCCCGGCGACCGCGGACCTGATGGCCCGCGCGGCCCAGGGCCGCGCCGACGACCTGCTCACCGGCACGCTGCTCACCGCGCGCTGCCCGGTCGTCTTCTTCCCGGCGATGCACACCGAGATGTGGGAGCACCCGGCCACCCGGGACAACGTGGCGCTGCTGCGGTCCAGGGGCGCCGTGGTGACCGAACCCGCCGCGGGACGCCTCACCGGCGCCGACACCGGCAAGGGACGGCTGGCCGACCCGGCCGAGATCGTCGACCTGGCCCGGCTGCTGCTGGCCCAGCCGTCGGCGCTGCCGCGCGACCTGGAGGGCCTGCGCGTCGTCGTCTCCGCGGGCGGCACCCGGGAGCCGCTGGACCCGGTCCGCTACCTGGGCAACCGCTCGTCGGGCAAGCAGGGCTACGCGCTGGCCCGCGTGGCCGCGCAGCGGGGCGCGGAGGTCACGCTGGTGGCCGGCCACACCGTCGAGCTGCCCGAGCCCGCGGGCGCCGTGCTGCGCCGCGTGTCGACGGCCGAGCAGATGCGCGACACCGTCACCGAGGCCGCCAAGGAGGCGGACGTCGTCGTGATGGCCGCCGCCGTCGCTGATTTTCGTCCCGCGAACCGATCCGGCCACAAAATCAAGAAAACCGACGACCAGCCGGATCCCGTCATCACGCTTTCCCGCAATCCGGACATTCTCGCGGAACTGGTAACGAATCGATTGCCAGGACAGGTCATTGTCGGTTTCGCCGCGGAAACGGGCGACGAGCGCGGTAGCGTACTCGACCACGGCCGTGCGAAGCTGCGGCGCAAGGGCTGTGACCTGCTGGTTCTGAACGCCGTCGGGGATGGCAGGGCGTTCGAGGTCGAGGAGAACGCGGGCTGGCTGCTGTCAGCCGACGGCACCGAGCGGCCTATCCCGCTGGGCTCCAAAGCGCAACTGGCCGCCGCGGTGTGGGACGCCGTCGGGGAATTCATCAGGCACTGACCGGCGCGCCTAGTCTGGACGCCGGAGGGACAGAAGAGTTGATGGGATGTGAGCGTGGTGACCGCGTCTAACCGCAGGTTGTTCACTTCGGAGTCGGTGACCGAGGGGCACCCGGACAAGATCTGTGACGCCATCAGCGACTCGATCCTGGACGCCCTCCTCGCCAAGGACCCGCGCTCCCGCGTCGCGGTGGAGACGCTGATCACCACCGGCCAGGTGCACGTCGCAGGCGAGGTGACCACCGAGGCCTACGCCGACATCCCGACGATCGTGCGCGAGCGGATCCTCGACATCGGCTACGACTCCTCGGCCAAGGGCTTCGACGGCAACTCCTGCGGCGTGAACGTCGCCATCGGCGCGCAGTCCCCGGACATCGCGCAGGGCGTGGACACCGCCTACGAGTCGCGCGTCGAGAACGCCATCGACGAGATCGACCGGCAGGGCGCCGGCGACCAGGGCCTGATGTTCGGCTACGCGTGCTCCGACACGCCCGAGCTGATGCCGCTGCCGATCGCGCTGGCCCACCGGCTGTCCCGCCGCCTGGCCCGCGTGCGCAAGGACGGTGTGCTGCCCTACCTGCGCCCGGACGGCAAGACCCAGGTCACCATCGAGTACGCGGGCGACCAGCCGGTGCGGCTGGACACCGTCGTGGTGTCCACCCAGCACGCCGACGGCATCGACCTGGACACCATGCTCGGCGTCGACGTGCGCGAGCAGGTCGTGATGCCCGAGCTGAACGAGATCGAGCTCGACCACAGCGACGTGAAGCTGCTGGTCAACCCGACCGGCCGGTTCGTCATCGGCGGCCCGATGGGTGACGCCGGGCTGACCGGCCGCAAGATCATCGTCGACACCTACGGCGGCATGGCCCGCCACGGCGGTGGCGCCTTCTCCGGCAAGGACCCGTCGAAGGTGGACCGCTCCGCGGCCTACGCGATGCGCTGGGTCGCCAAGAACGTCGTGTCCGCCGGTCTGGCCGGGCGGGTCGAGGTGCAGGTCGCCTACGCGATCGGCAAGGCCTCGCCGGTCGGCCTGTTCGTGGAGACCTTCGGCACCGAGACGGTCGACCCGGCCAAGATCCAGGCCGCGATCACCGAGGTGTTCGACCTGCGCCCGGCCGCGATCATCCGCGACCTGGACCTGCTGCACCCCATCTACGCCGCGACGGCCGCGTACGGCCACTTCGGCCGCACCGACGTCAAGCTGCCCTGGGAGAACACCGACCGCGCCGACGCGCTGCGGTCCCTCGCCGGGGCCTGAGCCCCGGGGCGTGTCTGGTAGAGAACAAGCGTGACCTCTTCCGACGCGCTCTGGGACCTGCCCGCGTCCCCGAAACGGGCCGCGGCGAAGCGTCCGGCGTCCCGGAAGGGGCAGCAGAAGCCGGCGGAGAAGGATCCCGTCGCACGCATCGTGGTGGACGTGCCGCTCGCGCACCTGGACCGCACCTTCGACTACCAGGTGCCGGACAAGCTCGACGCCGACGCGGTGCCCGGCTGCCGCGTGCGGGTGCGGTTCGCCGGGCAGCTGGTCGACGGGTTCCTCGTCGAGCGCGCGTCCACCACCGAGCACAAGGGGCGGCTGGCGTTCCTGGAGCGGGTGACCTCGCCCGAGCCGGTCCTGTCGCCGACCCTCTACGGGCTGGCCCGCCGCGTCGCCGACCACTACGGCGGCACCCTCATGGACGTGCTCCGGCTGGCCATCCCGCCCCGGCACGCCAAGGCCGAGTCCGAGCCCGCCCGTGAGCGCGCCGAGGTGACCGAGGCGCCCTCGGCGCAGGCGTGGCAGCGGTACCAGTTCGGCGGGTCGTTCACCGAAGCGCTGCGCGCCGCCCGGCAGGCCCACGCCGTGTGGCAGGCGCTGCCGGGGGAGGACTGGCCCGCGCGGCTGGCCGAACTCGCGGCCCTCGCCGCCGCGAGCGGGCGCGGCGCGCTGCTGGTCGTGCCGGACCACCGCGACCTGACGCGCGTGCACGACGCGTGCGTGCGGATCGCCGGTGCGGACGCCGTGGTCGCGTTGTCCGCCGATACCGGGCCGGCCGAACGGTACCGGCGGTGGCTGGCGGTGTCGCGCGGGTCGGTGCCGATCGTGGTCGGCACCCGCGCGGCGATGTTCGCCCCGGTCGCCGACCCGGGGCTGTTCGTGGTGTGGGACGACGGCGACGACCTGCACGTCGACCCGCACATGCCGTACCCGCAGGTGCGGGACGTGCTCGCGCTGCGGGCCCACGCCCAGGGCGCGTCGTTCGTCGCGGCCGGGTTCGCCCGCACCGCGGAGGCCCAGCTGCTGGTCGAGACGCGGTGGGCGCACCCGATCGTCGGATCCCGCGACGAGCTGCGGAAGGCCGCGCCGCGCGTGACCCCGGTCGGCGAGGACTTCGACGTGGCGCGCGACGAGGCCGCGCGCGTGGCCCGGCTGCCCTCGGTGGCGTTCGAGGCCGCGCGGCAGTCGTTGTCGGCCGGCGCGCCCGTGCTGGTGCAGGTGCCCCGGCGCGGTTACGTGCCCGCGCTGGCATGCGGGCAGTGCCGGACGCCCGCGCACTGCCGCCGTTGCGCCGGTCCGCTCGGGTTGCCGGGCGGGGCGGGGGCCGACGTGGCGCACCCGCCGAGCTGCCGGTGGTGCGGCACGCCCGAGGCGCACTTCCGGTGCCCCGCCTGCGGTTCCGCGCGGCTGCGGGCGGTGGTGGTCGGCGCGAAGCGGACGGCGGAGGAGCTGGGCCGGGCGTTCCCGGGCGTGCCGGTGCGCACCTCGGGCGCGCGGGAGGTGCTGGCGTCCGTGCCCGGGCGGCCGGCGCTGGTCGTGTCCACGCCCGGGGCCGAGCCGGTGGCCGAGGGCGGCTACGGCGCGGCGCTGCTGCTGGACGGCTGGGCGCTGCTGGGGCGGCAGGACCTGCGGGCGGCGGAGGAGACGCTGAGGCGGTGGATGGCGGCGGCGGCGCTGGTGCGGCCGTCGTCGGCGGGCGGCCGGGTCGTCGTCGGCGCGGAGGCCCCGCTCGCGCCGGTGCAGGCACTGGTCCGCTGGGACCCGGCCTGGCACGCCGAGCGGGAATTGGCCGAGCGCCGCGAACTGGGCTTCCCGCCCGCGGTGCGGATGGCGAGCGTGGAAGGCACGCCGGAGGCGGTGGCCGCGCTGCTCGCGGAGACGGAGCTGCCGCCGTCCGCGGAGGTCCTCGGGCCGGTGCCGCTGACCGAGCCGGACGAGGAGGGCCGCTCCGAGCGGGAGCGGGCGCTGATCCGCGTGCCCCGCGCGGACGGGCGGGCGCTGGCATCCTGCCTGGCCTCGGCGCAGGCCGCGCGGGCCGCGCGCAAGGAAACCGCGGCGGTGCGGATCCAGCTGGACCCGCTGGCCCTCATCTAGATGAGTGAGTCCCAACCCTGGGTGGTGTTGGAGATGGGTGAAGGGTGTTCAAGATCAGTTTGTGAGGACCGACCTGAACGCCCTTCTGACCGCACTGTCGTCAAGATCGATGACCACGTCGGTAAGCCCGCCCGTGTCGGCAGGCCACCCCCAAAATCGACGAGCGCCAGGTGCTGATGGCCGTGCTGGACGCCGACCGCGCCCTGCTGCACGACCGGCCAGGACTGCTCATCCTGGCCGACAAGGGCTACGTCTCCCGAGAACTGGACACCTACCTGACCGACCGCGGAGTGCGACTGCTGCGACCGTCTACCGCAACCGCACCCCGCACCCGGCCCAGCACCTGCTCAAACCGGTCCGCCACCCTCAAAGGCCAACTCGAGCTCGAGCTGCACGGCGGTCGCACCATCGAAGGAGTCGCCGCCCGCATCGCACAACGCCTCCTCGCGCTCACCGCCGCCATCCGGCACAACCACCGCCACCGCCAACCCACCACCCGATCCCTGATCGCCTACGACCACTAACCAAGATCGGAATTACTCATCTAGGGGCGAGCGCGTGACCGGCCGCGGCGAACAACGCGAAGCCGGACAGCACACCCGCCACCAGGCCGATCACCGCCGCGCTCGCGCTCACGGCGGCGAGCACGAACCCGGCCACCCCGAGCACCGTCATGGCCCCGCCCAGCGTCACGAACCGGGCGAGCCGGAACGCCCGCCCCATCGCGACGAAGTGCACCCCGACCACCACGGCGATCCACGCGACACCCGCTTCGCCGTGCCCGAGCACGCCGTTGATCACGAACAACCCGCCGAACAGCGCCACCACCTCGGCCGCGACGATCAGCCAGAACCGGTGCCGGCCGAAGAACGTCGTGCCCGCGCCGCCCACCGGCTTCCCGCGCCGCGCCAGCAGCGCGAACAACGCCACCGCCACCACCGCGGCGGCGATCCGGAGCACCAGCGGCCACGGCGCGGCGAGCCCGCCGCTGTTGACGAGCACGAACACGAGGCCGAACACGATCGCGATGAGGGAGCCGATCGCTTCGCCGGCGCTGATCCTGGACACGGTGATCATCCTGCCCTGCTCCGGTTGAGCGCGGGCGCGGAACCGGGCAGACTGCGGAAAATGCGGACTCTGCGTGCTTTCGCGGTTCTCGTCAGTGCGGTCCTGCTCGCCCCCGGCGTCGCGTACGCCGAAGAGGCCCCACCGAAACAGCCGGTCGCCACCGGGTTCGGCGGCGCGGTCGCCAGCATCGACGCCGACGCCACCGCGATCGGCACCAGGGTGCTGGCCGAAGGCGGCAACGCGGTGGACGCGGCCGTCGCCACCGCCGCGGCCCTCGGCGTCACCGACCCCTTCTCCGCCGGCATCGGCGGCGGCGGGTTCTTCGTCTACTACGACGCCCGCACCCGCCAGGTCCACACCCTCGACGGCCGCGAGACCGCGCCCGCCAGCGCCGACGAAAACCTCTTCGTCGAAAACGGGCAGCCGATCCCGTTCGCCGAGGCCGTCACCAGCGGCCTGTCCGTCGGCGTGCCCGGCACGCCGGCCACCTGGCAGGACGCGCTGCGCAAGTGGGGCACCCGGTCGCTGAACCAGGTGCTGCGCCCCGCCGCCCGCCTGGCCCGCGACGGCTTCACCGTGGACCAGACCTTCCACACGCAGATCGCCAACAACGCGCAGCGGTTCTCGGCGTTCCCGAGCACCCGCGAGCTGTACCTGCCCGGGGGCGCGCCGCCCGCGGTCGGCAGCACGTTCGCCAACCCGGACCTGGCCGCGACCTACGAAACGCTGGCGCGCCAGGGCGTGCGCGCGCTCTACCGCGGCCCGATCGCCGAGGAGATCGCGGCGACCGTGCAGCAGCCGCCGGTCGATCCGGCCGCCGGGCTCAACGTCCGGCCCGGCAAGCTGACCACCGACGACATCGCCGCCTACCGCACGGTGGAGCGCGAACCCACCCGCACGCGCTACCGGGGCCTCGACGTCTACGGCATGCCCGCGCCGTCCTCCGGCGGGCTGACCGTGGGCGAGGCGCTGAACATCCTGGAGAACTTCGACATCGCCCGGTTCGGCGAGGCCGACTACCTGCACCACTTCCTGGAAGCGAGCCGTCTCGCGTTCGCCGACCGCAACCGGTGGATCGGCGACCCGGCGTTCGTCGACGTGCCCGCGCGGGAGCTGCTCAGCCAGCGGTTCGCGGACAGCCGCGCGTGCCTGATCGACCCGTCCCGCGCGGCGGAGGGCACCGTCGCCGCCGGGGACCCGCGCCACCCGCAGCCGTGCGCGGCCGGGACCGCGGCGCCGACCCCGTACGAGGGCGAGAACACCACCCACCTGACCGTCGCCGACCGGTGGGGCAACGTGGTCGCCTACACGCTGACGATCGAGCAGGAGGGCGGCAGCGGCATCGTGGTGCCCGGCCGCGGTTTCCTGCTCAACAACGAGCTGACCGACTTCTCGTTCACCCCGGTCACCCCGGGCGTGCCCGACCCGAACCTGCCCGGCCCGGGCAAGCGCCCGCGGTCGTCCATGGCGCCGACGATCATCCTGGAGCACGGCAAGCCGCTGCTCGCCACTGGTTCGCCCGGTGGCGCGTCGATCATCACGACGGTGCTGCAGGTGCTGCTCGGCCGGCTGGACCGCGGGCTGTCGCTGGAGGAGGCGATCGCCGCGCCGCGGGCCTCGCAGCGCAACTCCGGGCCCGCCCAGGTCGAACCGGCGTTCCTCGCGCTGCGGGAGGCCTCCGACCTGCGGGCACGGGGCCAGCTCTTCTCGTCGACGCCGGCCGAGATCGGCGCCGCGACGGGCGTGGAGCGCCTCCCGGACGGCCGGTGGCTGGCCGCGGCCGAGCCGGTGCGCCGAGGCGGGGGAGCGGCGCAGGTGGTGCACCCCGCGCCCTGATCGCGGATCTCGCCCCCGCCGGGCCGGACGCCCTGATCCGGCCGGGCGGGGCGCCGGGGCCGGTCACTAGACTGGCTCCGATGCCCACCCACTCCACACCCGTCGCCGAGGTGCGTTGATGCGCCTCGTCTTCGCCGGTACCCCCGAACCCGCCGTGCCGTCGCTGCGCGCGCTCCTCGACTCGCCGCGGCACGAGGTCGTCGCCGTCGTCACGCGGCCCGACGCGCCCGCGGGCCGGGGCCGCAAGCTGCTGCGCTCACCCGTCGGCGCCCTCGCCGACGAACACGGCATCGAGGTCCTCACCCCGCCCAAGGCCGGCGACCCGGACTTCCTGCGGCGCCTGACCGAACTCGCCCCGGACGCGTGCCCCGTCGTCGCCTACGGGGCGCTCCTGCCGCAGCGCACCCTCGACATCCCGCGGCACGGCTGGATCAACCTGCACTTCTCGCTGCTGCCCGCGTGGCGCGGCGCGGCGCCGGTGCAGGCCGCCATCCGCGCCGGCGACGAGATCACCGGCGCGTCCACCTTCCGCATCGTCAAGGAACTCGACGCGGGCCCGGTCTTCGGCGTGGTCACCGAGAAGATCGCCGGCGACGACACCGCGGGCGCGCTCCTGGACCGCCTCGCGGTCTCCGGCGCCCGCCTCCTTGCGTCCACATTGGACGGCATCGAGGACGGCGAGGTCCAGGCGGTGCCCCAGCCCGCCGACGGCGTCACCTACGCCCCGAAGGTCAGCGTCGAGGACGCGCGCGTCACGTTCACCGACCCGGCCACCGCGGTCGACCGCGTGATCCGCTCGGTCACGCCGGATCCGGGCGCGTGGACCGAGTTCCGCGGCGAACGCTTCAAGCTCGGCCCGGTCACGATCGTCGACGAGCCCCCGCTGGCGCCCGGCGAGCTGCGCGTCGAGCGCAAGCGCGTCCTGGCGGGCACGGCGACGAAACCGGTGCGGCTGGGCGAGGTCCAGGCGCAGGGCAAGAAACGCATGGCGGCCACCGATTGGGCCCGCGGCACCCGCATCGAGCAAGGAGAACGGCTGTCATGAACGAGCGCAGGCCTGCCCGGCCCCAGCGCGGCCGACCGGCGCCCCGCAAACAGGGCCCCCGCCGCCCACCGGCCGAGGACCCGGCGCGCCGCGTCGCGCTGGAGGTGCTGCGCGCCGTCCGCCAGCGCGACGCCTACGCCAACCTCGTGCTGCCCGACATGCTGCGCCGCAACCGGCTGTCCGGCCGGGACGCCGCGCTGGCCACCGAGCTCGCCTACGGCGCCTCCCGCGCCCAGGGCACGCTCGACGCGATCCTCGCCGCGTGCCTGGACCGCCCGCTGGACAAGGTCGACGGACCGGTCCTGGACTGCCTCCGCCTCGGCGCCTACCAGCTGCTGCGCACCCGCATCCCGGAGCACGCCGCGGTCACCTCGACCGTCGACCTGGCCCGCGCCGACGCCGGCTCGCACGTCGCCGGGTTCGTCAACGCCGTCCTGCGCAGCGTCTCGGAGAAGGACGAGGACGCGTGGATGGCGGAGCTGACCCCGGACCGCGACAAGGACCCGATCGGTCACCTCGCGATGCGCACCGCCCACCCGCGGTGGGTGGCGCGCGCGTTCGCCGAGGCGCTCGGCGACAAGGGCGACGACCTGCAGGCGGCGCTGGAGGCCGACGACGCCCGGCCCGCCGTCCACCTGGCCGCCCGGCCCGGTGAGATCAGCGCCGACGAGCTGGCCGCCATCACCGGAGGCGACGTCGCCCCGTACTCGCCCTACGGCGTGCACCTGCCCCCGGGCGCGGGCGACCCCGGCGACTCGGAGCCGATCCGGGAACGCCTCGCGGTGGTGCAGGACGAGGGCAGCCAGCTGTGCGCGGTCGCGCTCACCCGGGTGCCTCTGGAGGGCGCCGACGAGCGCTGGCTCGACCTGTGCGCGGGCCCCGGCGGCAAGGCCGGGATGCTCGGCGCGCTCGCCGCGACCCAGGGCGCGCACGTGGACGCCGTCGAGCAGGCTCCGCACCGCGCGAAGCTCGTCGAGCAGGCGACCGAGGGCCTGCCGGTCACCGTGCACGTCGCCGACGGCCGCGACCCCGGCCTGGAACCCGGCTTCGACCGCGTCCTGGTCGACGCGCCGTGCAGCGGCCTGGGCGCGCTGCGCCGCCGCCCCGAGGCGCGGTGGCGGCGCAAGCCCTCCGACGTGCCGGACCTGACCAGGCTGCAGGGCGAGCTGCTCACCTCGGCGCTGGACCTCACCCGCTCCGGCGGCGTGGTGGCCTACGTCGTCTGCTCGCCGCACCTGGCCGAGACCGAGGGCGTCGTCGGCGAGATCGCCCGCCGCAGCAAGGCCGAGGTGCTGGACGCGCGCGAGTTCTTCCCCGGCGTGCCCCAGCTCGGCGACGGGCCGTACGTGCAGCTGTGGCCGCACCGGCACGGCACGGACGCGATGTTCTGCGCCGTGCTGCGCAAGCCGTGACCGTCCTCGGCCTGATCGGCAGCTCGTGCGGGGGACTGGACACCCGGTTCCGCGCCGAGCTGGCCGCGCCCGCCGCCGCCCGCGGCCACCGGCTCGCGATCACGCTCACGCCGACCGCGCACCGCTGGCTGGACGCGGCCGGTGAACTCGAGCCGCTGGCCGCGCTGACCGACCTGCCGGTCCGCGCCGCCTCGCGGCTGCCCGGCGAGCCGCGCCCGCACCCGGACCCGCCGGTCTTCCTGTTCGCGCCGGCGTCGGCCAACTCGGTCGCCAAACTCGCGCTGGGCATCGCCGACAACCAGGCCCTCACCGTCCTGGGTGACGTGCTCGGCGACCCGGCCGTCACGATCATCGTCGGATACCAGGTGCAGGACGCCCGGTTCCGGCACCCGGCCTGGCGGCGGCACCTGGACACCCTCGCCGAGGCGGGCGTGCGGGTGCGGCGGCTGGAGTACGGCAAGCCCTGGTCGGAGATCCTGGACCTGCTGCCCGCGTCCACAGGATGAGTGGGGCCACGGGCGCGCGGACGCACGATCTACACTCCGTAACCGTGGCCCACCGACCTCTCATCGCGCCCAGCATCCTGTCCGCCGACTTCGCCCGTCTGGGCGAGGAGATCCACGCCGTCGCCGGTGCCGGCGACACCAGGGCCGACTGGGTCCACGTGGACGTCATGGACAACCACTTCGTGCCCAACCTGACGCTGGGCCTGCCGGTCGTGCAGTCGCTGTTGACGGCCACGGACATCCCGCTGGACTGCCACCTGATGATCGAGGACCCGGACCGCTGGGCCATCGGTTACGCCGAGGCCGGCGCCTACAACGTCACCGTGCACGTCGAGGCCGCCGCCGACCCGGTGATGCTGGCGAAGAACCTGCGTGCCGCGGGCGCCAAGGCCGGGCTGTCCATCAAGCCGGGCACCCCGCTGGAGGACCACGTCGAGACCCTCAAGCACTACGACACGCTGCTGGTGATGTCGGTCGAGCCGGGCTTCGGCGGCCAGTCGTTCATCCCGGACGTGCTGGAGAAGGTCCGCACCGCGCGCCGCCTCGTCGACACCGGCCACCTCAAGCTGGTCGTGGAGATCGACGGCGGCATCAATGCCGACACGATCGAGCAGGCCGCCGAGGCCGGCGTGGACTGCTTCGTCGCCGGCTCCGCCGTCTACGGTGCGGAAGACCCCGGCAAGGCCGTCGCGGCCCTGCGCGAACGTGCCGCCCGCGCAGGCGCGGCACACTGACACCGACAAGGAGGGGCGCGCCAGTGTTCACCGGGATTGTGGAGGAGCTCGGCGAGATCACCGCCGTCGAGCAGGTTCCCAACGCCGCGCGGCTCACCGTGCGCGGGCCCGTGGTGACCTCCGACGCCAAGCACGGCGACTCGATCGCCGTCAGCGGGGTGTGCCTGACCGTCGTCGACGTGTTCGGCGCCGAGTTCACCGTCGACGTGGTGCACGAAACGTTGCAGCGGTCCCGGCTGGCCCGGATCGCCGTCGGTGACCGGGTGAACCTGGAGCGCGCGACCGCGGTCGGGGACCGGCTCGGCGGGCACATCATGCAGGGCCACGTCGACGGCACGGGGGTGTTCCTGTCCCGCGATCCGGACGGGCTGACCCGGTTCGCGCTGCCGGAGGGGCTGTCCCGCTACGTCGTGGAGAAGGGCTCGATCGCGGTCGACGGCATCTCGCTCACCGTGGCGAGTGTGACGAACGACGAGTTCTCCGTGGCGCTGATTCCGACGACACTGGAACTGACCACCCTCGGCCGTGCCGAGCCGGGTGATCCGGTGAACCTCGAGGTCGACGTGCTCGCCAAGTACGTGGAGAAGCTCGCGACGCCCCATCTGCCCGGCCGCACGGAGCACACTGGAGCCGGGGCAGGCTCGAAGGAGGACGCGTGAGCAGCGCAGCAACACCGTGCGGGGCGGGGGTGCCGGTCGACGTCGCCGGCATCGAGAAGGCGATCGCGGACATCGCCGCCGGGCGGCCGGTGGTCGTCGTCGACGACGAGGACCGCGAGAACGAGGGCGACCTGATCTTCGCCGCCGAGAAGGCGACGCCGGAGCTGCTCGCCTTCATGGTGCGCTACACCTCGGGCTACGTCTGCGTGGCGCTCACCGAGGAGGACTGCAACCGGCTGGACCTCCCGCCGATGTACCACACGAACCAGGACCAGCGCGGCACCGCGTACACGGTCACGGTGGACGCGGCCGAGGGCATCACCACCGGCATCTCCGCCTCCGACCGGGCGCACACGATCCGGCTGCTCGCGGACCCGAAGTCGCAGGCCAGCGACTTCCGCAGGCCGGGGCACGTGGTCCCGCTGCGCGCCAAGGAGGGCGGCGTGCTGCGCCGCCCCGGGCACACCGAGGCCTCCGTCGACCTGGCCCGCATGGCCGGGCTGCACCCGTCGGGCGTGCTGTGCGAGATCGTCTCCCAGAAGGACGAGGGGGACATGGCGCGCCGGGACGAGCTGGAGGTGTTCGCCTCCGACCACGACCTGCAGATCATCACGATCGCCGACCTGATCGCCTACCGGCGCCGCCACGAGAAGCAGGTCGAGCGGGTGGCCGAGGCGCGCATCCCGCTCGAGGCCGGCGTGTTCCGCGCCGTCGGTTACGACAGCCTGCTGGACGGCATCGAGCACGTCGCGTTCGTGTACGGCGAGATCGGCGACGGCGAGGACATCCTGGTGCGGGTGCACTCGGAGTGCCTCACCGGCGACGTGTTCGGTTCGCTGCGCTGCGACTGCGGCCCGCAGCTGGACGCGGCGCTGCGGATCGTGGCCGACGAGGGCCGGGGTGTCGTGCTCTACATCCGCGGCCACGAAGGCCGTGGCATCGGGCTGCTGCACAAGCTGCAGGCCTACCAGCTGCAGGACCTCGGCGCGGACACGGTGGACGCGAACCTGGCGCTCGGGGTGCCCGCGGACGCCCGCGACTACGGCACGGGCGCGCAGATCCTGTGCGACCTGGGTGTGCGGTCGATGCGGCTGCTGACGAACAACCCGGCGAAGCGGATCGGCCTGGAGGGCTACGGCCTGAAGGTCACCGGCCGGGTGCCGCTGCCGATCTCGCCGAACCCGGAGAACCTGCGTTACCTGCGCACGAAGCGGGACCGGATGGGCCACGACCTGTCCAACCTGGAGGAGTTCGACCAGGTCGGCGCCGACCTGGAGGCACGGAACGGGAACGGTGCTTCGCAGTGAGTGGTGAGGGCAGGCCGGACGTCGAGCTCGACCTGAGCGAGTGCGAGAACCTGCGGCTGGGCATCGTGGCCACGCGGTGGCACGCGAAGATCACCGACGCCCTGCTGGAGAACGCGCTGAAGGCCGTGCGCGAGGCGAAGCTGTCGGAGGAGCCGACGGTGGTGCGCGTCGCCGGCGCGGTGGAGCTGCCGGTGGTGGCGCAGGCGCTGGCCCGCACGCACGACGCGGTGGTCGCGCTCGGCGTGGTCATCCGCGGCGGCACGCCGCACTTCGAGTACGTGTGCGACGCGGTGACGGCCGGCCTGACGCGGGTCGCGCTGGACGAGGGCACGCCCGTCGGCAACGGGGTGCTGACCTGCGACACCGAGCAGCAGGCGCTGGACCGGTCCGGGCTGCCCGGGTCGAAGGAGGACAAGGGCCGCGAGGCCACGCAGGCGGCGCTGGACGCGGCGCACGTGCTGCGGTCGCTGCGGCAGCCGTGGACCGATCGGAAGTTCGTGTGAGCGCAGCCGTGGCGGAGAAGTCGGAGGCCGTGGTGTTCCGGCCGCACCGGGCGACGTGGATGTCGGCGGTGCTGGCGGTCGTGCTGCTGGCGGTGTTCGTGGTCGTGGCGATCCTGCTGCGCGGCTCGGACACCGGCGTGATCTTCCAGCGGTCCGACCAGATCGCCATGGTGTTCATCGGACTGCTGCTCGCCGGGGCGACGATGCTGTTCGCGACGCCCAGGGTGCGGGCGGACGCCTCGGGCGTGCAGGTGCGCAACGTGCTGGTGGGGCGCCGGTTCACCTGGCTGGAGGTGCTGTCGGTGAGCTTCCCCGACGGCGCCTCGTTCGCCCGGCTGGAGCTGCCGGAGGACGAGTACTACGCGATGCTGGCGATCCAGGCGGTCGACCGGGACCGCGCGGTCGAGGCGGTGCGCACGCTGCGCCGGCTGCACAAGGAAGCCTGGGCCGCGCAGGACTGAGCTCGCCCGTCCACCCCTGCCCGGACCGCCCGAGCGCAGAACTCGAGCGCGTGAGCGTGGGACTCGCGTGGCGCCGGCGAGTCCCACGTTCGGGACGACGAGTTCCACGTTCAGGAGCGTGAACTCCACGTTCGCGCCCCGCGCGGCGCGGGTCAGACCGTCAGGTCCACCACCACCGGCGCGTGGTCCGACGTGCCCTTGCCCTTGCGCGCCTCCCGGTCCACGTACGCGTCGCTCACCGCGCCCGTGAACTTCGCCGATCCGAAGACGAGGTCGATCCGCATCCCGTTGTTCTTCGGGAACGCCAGCTGCCGGTAGTCCCAGTACGTGTAGGGCGTGTCGTACTTCAGGGCGCGCGGCAGGACCTCCTCCAGGCCCGCCTCGCGCAGCGCCGCCAGCGCCGCCCGCTCCGCCTCGGTCACGTGGGTCATGCCGTCGAACAACGTGATGTCCCAGACGTCGGCGTCGGTGGGCGCGATGTTGAAGTCGCCCAGCACGGCGAACGGCCGGTCCTCCGCCGCCTCGGCCGCGACCGTCGCCCGCAGCGCCGACAACCACTGCAGCTTGTACGCGTAGTGCGGGTGCGCCACCTCCCGCCCGTTGGGCACGTACACCGACCACACCCGCACCCCGCCGCACGTCGCGCCGATCGCGCGCGGCTCGGAGACGTCGTCGAACGTCGGTTCGCCGTCCAGCCCGCGCCGCACGTCCGCCAGCCCCACCCGGGACAGGATCGCCACGCCGTTCCACCGGCCGGTCCCGTACGCCGCCACCTCGTAGCCCGCCGCGGCCACCTCGGCCGGGAACGCCTCCGTGGCGCACTTCAGCTCCTGCAGGCACACCACGTCCGGCTGGGCGGTCTCGAGCCAGGACAGCAGCTTCGGCAGCCGCGCGGTGACGGAGTTGACGTTCCAGGTGGCGATGCGCATGATCCCGAGAATCGCATACCCGCCCGGCCCGGCCGCACGCGGCGGGAGGGGTGCGTCGGACTGTCACACCCGAGCCATAGGCTGGAGGGCGTGGCTGACCCGTCCACCTACCGTCCCTCGCCGGGGAGCATCCCGGAAGAGCCCGGCGTCTACAAGTTCCGCGACGCGACCAAGCGGGTCATCTACGTCGGCAAGGCCAAGAGCCTGCGCAGCCGGCTGAACTCCTACTTCGCCGACCTGTCCGGGCTGCACCCGCGCACCCGGCAGATGGTGACCACCGCGGCCAGCGTCGAGTGGACCGTGGTCTCCACCGAGGTCGAGGCACTCCAGCTCGAGTACAACTGGATCAAGGAGTTCGACCCGCGGTTCAACGTCCGCTACCGCGACGACAAGTCCTACCCCGTGCTGGCGGTGACCCTGCACGAGGAGTTCCCGCGGCTGCACGTCTACCGCGGCCCGCGCAAGAAGGGCGTCCGGTACTTCGGCCCGTACGCCCACGCGTGGGCGATCCGCGAGACGCTCGACCTGCTGCTGCGCGTGTTCCCGGCGCGCACCTGCTCCAACGGCGTGTTCCGCCGCCACGGCCAGATCGGCCGCCCGTGCCTGCTCGGCTACATCGACAAGTGCTCCGCCCCGTGCGTGGGCCGCGTCAGCGCCGAGGAGCACCGGGACATCGTGGAAGACTTCTGCGACTTCCTCTCCGGCCGCACCGACGCGATGGTGCGCAAGCTGGAGCGGGACATGGCCGAGGCGGCCGAGAACCTGGAGTTCGAGAAGGCCGCCCGCCTGCGTGACGACATCGGCGCGCTGCGGCGGGCGATGGAGAAGCAGGCCGTCGTGCTCGGCGACGGCACGGACGCCGACCTGGTCGCCTTCGCCCACGACGAGCTGGAGGCCGCGGTCCAGGTCTTCCACGTACGCGGCGGCCGGGTGCGCGGCCAGCGCGGCTGGGTGATCGACAAGGCCGACGAGATGGGCGTGCCCGAGCTGGTCGAGCAGTTCCTCACCCAGTTCTACGGCGAGCAGGTCGAGCTGGCCGAGCAGGGCACCGACCTGGGCACGCCGGTGCCGCGCGAGGTGCTGGTGCCGGAGCTGCCCGAGGACGCCGAGGCGATGACCGAGTGGCTGTCCGGGCTGCGCGGCTCGCGGGTGCAGCTGCGGGTGCCGCAGCGCGGCGACAAGCGCGCGCTCGCCGAGACGGTGGAGCGCAACGCGCAGGAGGCGTTCCAGCAGCACAAGCTGCGCCGCGCGGGCGACCTGACCGCGCGCTCGGCCGCGCTGGCCGAGCTGCAGGAGCACCTCGGCCTGGACAGCGCGCCGCTGCGCATCGAGTGCGTCGACATCAGCCACACGCAGGGCACCGACGTGGTGGCGTCGCTGGTGGTGTTCGAGGACGGCGTGGCGCGCAAGTCGGAGTACCGGCGGTTCGCGCTGCGGGAGGCCGCCACCGAGGGGGATGTCGCCTCCATTGCCGAGGTCGTGCGGCGGCGGTTCGCTCGCTACCAGACCGAAACCCAGGAGGGCCTGGCGGGCGAGAAGCCGGGCATCGACCCGGAGACCGGGCGGCCGCGCAAGTTCGCGTACCCGCCGAACCTGCTCGTGGTCGACGGCGCGGGCCCGCAGGCGACGGCGGCGGCGGACGTGCTGGCGGAGATGGGCATCACCGACATCGCCGTGGTCGGCCTGGCGAAGCGGCTGGAGGAGGTGTGGCTGCCCGGCGACCCCGACCCGGTGATCCTGCCGCGCACCTCCGAGGCCCTGTACCTGCTGCAGCGGGTGCGGGACGAGGCCCACCGGTTCGCCATCGCCTACCACCGGCAGAAGCGCGCCAAGCGCGTTCAGGTGTCCGCTTTGGACGGTGTGCCGGGGCTGGGGCAGGCGCGGCGGGCCGCGCTGATCAAGCACTTCGGCTCGGTGAAGCGGCTGAAGGAAGCAGGGGTGGACGAGATCGCGCAGGTGCCTGGCGTGGGGAAGCGCACGGCCGAGGCGATCTTCGCGGCGTTGGCCTCGCAAGGGGAGTCGGAGAAGCAGTGACGGGAGAGACGATGGCCGAGGACCGGGGCACCGGCATGGAGGTCGCGGTGGTGACCGGCCTGTCCGGCGCCGGCCGCAGCACGGCCGCGAAGTGCCTGGAGGATCTGGGCTGGTTCGTGGTGGACAACCTGCCGCCCGAGCTGATCGCGACCATGGTCGAGCTGGGGGCGCAGGCCCGCGGCGCGATCACGAAGGTGGCCGTCGTGATGGACGTGCGCTCGCGCGCGTTCACCGACGACCTGTCCTCCATCATCAAGGACCTCGACGCGCGCGGCTACAAGCCGCGGGTGCTGTTCCTGGAGGCCACGGACGCGGTGCTGGTGCGCCGGTTCGAGCAGGTGCGCCGCGGCCACCCGCTGCAGGGCGACGGCCGCCTGATCGACGGCATCACCGCCGAACGGCAGATGCTCGCGCCGCTGCGCGAGGAGGCCGACCTGGTGCTGGAGACCTCCGCGCTGTCGGTGCACGACCTACGCGCCAAGATCGAGGACGCGTTCGGCACCGAGTCGGCGACGCAGACGCGGGTCACCGTGCTGTCCTTCGGCTACAAGTACGGCCTGCCGATGGACGCCGACCTGGTGATGGACGTGCGGTTCCTGCCGAACCCGTTCTGGATCCCGGAGCTGCGCGACCACACCGGGCTGGACGCGGAGGTGCGCAATTACGTGCTGTCGCAGGAGGGCGCCGAGGAGTTCCTCGACCGCTACCACCAGCTGCTGCGCCTGATCGGCGCCGGCTACCGGCGCGAGGGCAAGCGGTACCTGACGCTGGCGGTGGGCTGCACCGGCGGGAAGCACCGGAGTGTCGCGATCTCCGAGGAGCTGTCCCGGCTGCTGTCCAATGAGGACGGTATGGCGGTGAAGGTCATCCACCGGGACCTGGGACGCGAGTGACTCCGACGTTGCGCGCCGTCGCGCTGGGTGGTGGTCACGGGCTGCACGCGACGCTGACCGCGTTGCGGCGGCTGACCCCGGACGTGACCGCGGTGGTCACGGTCGCCGACGACGGTGGTTCGTCGGGCAGGCTGCGGCGTGAGCTGGGTCTGCTGCCGCCGGGGGACCTGCGGCAGGCCTTGGCCGCGCTGGCGGTCGCCGAGAAGGGCGAGTCGCTGTGGGCGGAGGTGTTCCAGCACCGCTTCGGCGGCAGCGGCGCCCTCACCGGGCACGCGGTCGGCAACCTGGTGCTGGCCGGGTTGTTCGAGGTGCTGGGCGATCCGGTGGCCGCGCTGGACGAGGCGCGGCGGCTGCTGGGGGTGTCCGGCCGGGTGCTGCCGATGTCGCCGGAGCCGCTGGAGATCGAGGCGGAGGTGTCCGGCCTCGACGACGACGGGACGCTGCGCCGCATCCGCGGCCAGGTCGCGGTGGCGAGCACGCCGGGCCGGGTGGAGCGGATCACGCTGCGCACGCCGAAGCGGCCCGGCGGTGTGCCCACCGCGTGCGACGAGGCGGTGCAGGCCGTGCTGGACGCCGAGGCGGTGTTCCTGGGGCCGGGATCGTGGTTTTCGAGCGTCATCCCGCACCTGATGGTGCCCGGCCTGCACGACGCGCTGCTGCGCACCGAGGCGACGAAGATCGTGGTCCTGAACCTCGTCCCTCAGCCGGGTGAGACGGCGGGGTTCTCACCCGAACGGCACTTGGACGTACTCTTCCAGCACGCGCCCGGGCTGCGGGTGGACGCGGTGATCGCCGACCGGGATTCGGTGCCGGCACCGGCCCGCCTGCGGGACGCGGCGGCGGGACTGGGGGCCAAGGCGCTTCTGGCGGACGTGGCGGACCCTGGTCGCGAGGGTGTGCACGATCCGGATGCGCTGGCGAGCTGTGTGCGGGAAGCTCTCGGTCTCAGCGGGACCGAGGGCCGGAAAGGGTAGGGAGGGGCCATGGCGATGACCGCCGCCGTGAAGGACGAGCTCAGCAGGCTGCAGATCACGAAGATCGGGCCGCGCCGGTCCGAAGTCGCGTCGATGCTGCGCTTCGCCGGGGGCTTGCACATCGTGGGGGGACGGGTGGTGGTGGAGGCCGAGCTCGACACGGGTTCGGTCGCGCGGCGCCTGCGCAAGGAGATCCACGAGCTGTACGGCCACCACTCGGACGTGCACGTGCTGTCCGCGGGCGGGCTGCGGAAGACGACGAGGTACATCGTCCGGGTGGTTCAGGACGGCGAAAGCCTGGCGCGGCAGACCGGCCTGATCGACCAGCGGGGCCGCCCGGTGCGGGGCCTGCCCGCCGCGGTGGTGTCCGGCGGGATCGCCGACGCCGAGGCCGCGTGGCGGGGCGCGTTCCTGGCGCACGGTTCGCTGACCGAGCCCGGCCGGTCGTCTTCGCTGGAGGTCACCTGCCCCGGCCCGGAGGCGGCGCTGGCGCTCGTGGGGGCCGCCCGGCGGATGGGCATCCAGGCGAAGTCGAGGGAGGTGCGGGGAGCCGACCGGGTGGTGGTCCGCGACGGCGACGCCATCGGCGCCCTGCTGACCCGCTTGGGCGCCCACGCGAGCGTCCTGCAGTGGGAAGAGCGCCGGATGCGCCGCGAGGTCCGGGCGACGGCCAACCGCCTGGCCAACTTCGACGACGCCAACCTGCGGCGCAGCGCACGAGCAGCGGTCGCGGCGGCCGCCAGGGTGGAGCGAGCGCTGGACATCCTGGCCGACACCGCACCCGAACACCTGCTCGCCGCCGGACGGTTGCGGCTGGAGAACCGGCAGGCGTCGCTGGAGGAGCTGGGCCAGCTGGCCGACCCCCCGATGACGAAGGACGCGGTGGCCGGCCGCATCAGGCGCCTGCTCGCCATGGCCGACAAGCGGGCGAAGGAACTGAACATCCCCGACACCGAAAGCGCCGTGACCCCGGAAATGCTCGAAGAGGAAAGCGTTTAACGGCGCCCAGCGCCAATCTTTGAACCCAACCGGAGCTGGGTGGTCATCCCGTCGCCTGACACGCAACGATCACCTTGAGCCAGGGCCG
>NZ_JAKGSD010000058.1 GCF_021654135.1 Amycolatopsis tucumanensis
GCCGCAACGTCATCGAACGCAGCTTCAACCAGCTCAAACAATGGCGCGGCATCGCCACCCGCTACGACAAGTTGGCCACCGTCTACCGCGCCGCCATCCTCATCCACGACGTCATCACCTGGACCGACGCAATGTCAGACACGCCCTAGCCCCGGCAGGCCGGCTAGCCCGGGCACATCGGCTAGCCCGGGCACATCGGCTTGCCCCGGCAGGCTGGCTTGCGCGGGCAGGCCAGCTTGCCCGGGCAAGCCGCCGCGCCGGTGAAGCGAAGAGCTGCCACGCTACGCCCGGCCAAGCGGATCCACCGGACGTGCCACCCCGGGCCAAGCGGACCCACCGGACGTGCCGCCCCCGGCCAAGCAGATCCACCGGACGGGCCGCCCCGCGCAGGCAGATCCTGCCTCGGCGGGGCGCGGAACCTGCCGCGCCAGGCGGAACCTTCACCGAGAGCGCGCACGCCGATGGGCCTCGCGCAGCGAGGCCCATCGAACCCACCCTTGAAGAAGCAGCCCCAGAACCAGCCGACAGGCCAGCGACACCAGCCGACGGGCCAGACCACCTGCCCTCAGGCCGGCACCACCAGCCGTCAGGCCAGACCACCTGCCGTCAGCCAGCGACACCAGCCGACAGGCCAGACCACCTGCCCTCAGGCAGCCACCGGCCGTCAGGCGAGCGACACCGCGACCTGCTCCAGCTTGTCCAGCGACTCCTGCATGCCGCCCTCCATGCCGGACTCCAGGTGCCCGTCGCGGGTTTCCTTGTTCGGGTACTCGGCCAGCACGGTCAGCGTGGTGCGTCCCTCGTGCTCGGTCAGCGTCAGCGTGTTCAGCGACTCCGCGCCGGGCATGCCTTCGAACACCTCGGTCGACACGATCCGCTCGTGTGGCACGATTTCCCGGTACTCACCGTGGAAGGCGACCTCGAAACCGCCGTTCGCGGTCATCACGTTGCGCCATCTCCCGCCGACCCGCAGGTCGACCTCGACGGACGTGACCTCGCCACGCTCGCCCGCCCACCAGCGCTTCACCAGCTCCGGCGTGGTCCACGCCTGCCACACCAGCCGCGCCGGCGCGTTGAACTCACGCACGATCTGGATCTGGTTGTCCGCCGGGAGCGTCACCTTCGCCGTACCGCTGGTCGTCATCGTGCTCATCTCCGTCCTCCAGTTCCCTGAGTTCTTCCAACACCGCGTCCAAGCGGTCGAATCGCTCGTCCCACAACCGCTGGTAACCACTGACCCACTCGTGGATGTCCTTCAGCGGGCGGGCGTTGATGCGGTAGACCCGCTGCCGTCCGGAGTCGCGAACCTCCACCAGACCCACCTCCCGCAGGACCCGCAGGTGCTTGGACACCAGCGGCTGGGCGAGCCCGAGCACCGACACCAGCTCGTTCACCGGCTTCTCCCCGCCGGCCAGCAGATCGAGGATCTGCCGCCGCCGAGGTTCGGCCACCGCGTTGAACGCGTCCGCCGTAGTCGCTGCCCTTGCCATGCACCAAATATATACCCATATGGGAATGCGTCAAGGAATCCAGGCAACTGCATCGATTTCGACCAGGTAGCGGGGGTCGAACAGGGTCTGGACGCCGACCAGCGTGCTCGCCGAACGCGTGGTCACCCCGGCACGCATCGGCGCGAGGATCGCCTCCGCCAGCTCCGGGCGATATCCGGCGACGTAGATCGTGTGCTTGACCAGGTGCTCACGACTCGTGCCGGCCGCGGCGAGCGCGATGTCGATGTTGCGCGCGATCTGCTCCGCCTGCGCGCCGTGGTCACCCTCGCCGACGAGTTCACCCTCCGCGTTCCACGCGACCTGCCCAGACAGGAACACCAGCCGCGACGCGGGCACGGCGACGGACAGGCTGAACATCTCGGGCAGCGCGAAGAGCCCGGCCGGGTTGGCGTAGTGCGGCATCTCATCCTTGGTCATCGACCCAGCCTAGGCTATGTTTGGTCAGTGACCAAGAACATCGTCATCGCCGGAGCAGGCCCGACCGGGCTGTGGCTGGCCGCGGAACTCCGCCTCGCCGGCGCCGAAGTGACCGTCCTCGAACAGCGCACCGAACGGGACCCGCACTCGAAGGCGCTCACCATCCACCCGCGCACCATCGAGGTGCTCGCCTCACGCGGCGTCGAGCAGCCCCTCCTGGCCGAAGGGATCCCCATCCCGCAGGGGCACTTCGCCGTGCTCGACGACCGCCTGGACTTCGCCCTGCTCGACACCGATTTCCCGATCACCCTGGCGCTCCTGCAGGCGCGCACCGAGGAACTGCTGGAAGACCACGCACGCGACAGGGGCGCGGACATCCGGCGCGGCCACCGCGTCACCGGCCTCACCGAACACCCCGGCGAAGTGCGCGTGACAGTCGACGGCCCAGATGGCGGGTACACGATCGCCGCCGCGTACGTCGTGGGCTGCGACGGCACCCGCAGCACCGTCCGCGCCGCCGCCGGGATCGACTTTCCCGGCACGTCGGCGTCCGTGTACGGCTGGCTCGGGGACGTCGTGCTGACCGACCCGCCGTCCGCGGGCTCCTACAGCCGCGCGACCGCGGACGGGCTCCTCCTGGCCGTCCCGCTGCCCGGCGGCCTGCACCGGCTGGTCGGCCACAGCCCCGACGACATCCGCGCCGACCGCCCCGGCGAACTCACCCTCGACGAGCTGCGCGCCAAGGTCACCGCCATCGCCGGCCGCGACTTCGGCATGCACTCCCCCGCGTGGCTGTCCCGGTTCTCCAACGCCAGCCGCCAGGCCACCCGCTACCGCCGGGGACGCGTCCTGCTCGCCGGCGACGCCGCCCACATGCACATGCCGGCCGGTGGCGTCGGGCTCAACGTCGGCCTGCAGGATGCGATGAACCTCGGCTGGAAGCTGGGCGCGGTCGTGCGCGGCGAGGCGCCCGACGACCTGCTCGACACCTACCACGACGAACGCCACCCGGTCGGCGCCGAACTCCTGGAGCACACCCAGGCGCAGACCGCGCTGATGACCGCGTTCTCCCCCGACGGCCGCCGTCTGCGGTCGCTGCTCAGCACCCTCATCGCCGAACAGCCCGCGTTCGCCAAGACCCTCGCCGAGCGGCTGTCCGGTTTGTCCGTCCGCTACGCCGGCGCGCACCCGCTCACCGGCACCCGTGCGCCGAACCTGAAGTTCGGTGACACCACGCTCTTCCGGCTCCTGCACGCGGGACGCCCGGTGCTGCTGGACTTCCGCGACGAGCCCGGCCCCGCTGCCCCCGGCGCGATCGTCCACCACGGACGCCCACTGGACGACCGGCCGGACTGGGCCGCGCTCGACACCGCCCTCATCCGCCCCGACGGCCATGTCGCGGAGGTGACCCCCAGCGGCGAGCCTGACCAGCACCGCTGACGGCCACCTGGCTAGCATCGCCCGGTGATCACCCGGAACGGCGACAGCCGGCGCGACGAGATCGTCCGGGCCGCGCTCGACCTGCTGGACGAAGAGGGCCTGGAGGCCGTCAGCCTGCGCGCCGTCGCGCGGCGGCTCGGTGTCCGGCTCAACACCGTCTCCTGGCACGTCAAGACCAAGGCGCGGCTGCGTGAGCTGATGGCCGAGGCGATCTTCGCCGGCATCTCCTTCGACGGGCTCCCGGACGACTGGCGGGACCGCACCGCCGAGCTGGCCCGCCGCTTCCGCCGCGCGCTGCTGGCCCACCGGGACGGCGCGTTCGCCGTGGCCGGGACGTTCGTCGCCGAGCCGGCCACCCTGCGCGCCGCGGAAGCGCTGGTCGCCGCCCTGCTCGACGGTGGCCTCGAACCGCGCGACGCGGGCTGGACCTGCTGGACGATCCTCTACTTCACGCTCGGCCTCACGCAGGAAGAGCAGGGTGCGGCGGGCGCGGTGGCCGGCCTGCTGGAATCCGCGGTCACCCCGGACAGCCACCCCGCGCTGGCCCGCGTCCTGCCGCACCTCGTGGACAACGAGTTCACCCGCCGCTTCGAGTTCGGGCTCGACCGCATCCTGGACACGGCCGCACGTGGCTAGCCTGAACCCATGACGCCAGGCGAACTCAAACGACTGTGCCTGTCGCTGCCGGGGGCCCGCGAGGAGTTCCCGTTCGGCGAGGCCAACAGCGTGTTCAAGGTCGCGGGCAAGATGTTCGCCCTCAGCCCGCTCGAGTCGAAGCCGCTGCGGGTCAGCCTCAAGTGCGATCCGGACCTCGCGGTGCAGCTGCGCCGCGACCACCCGGAGATCACCGCCGGGTACCACCTGAACAAGCGGCACTGGAACACCGTCGTGCTGGACGGCGGCGTCCCCGAGGACCTGGTGCGGGAAATGGTCGAGGACTCCTACGACCTGGTCGTCTCCGGGCTGCCGCGCCGGGAGCAGGAGAAGCTGCAGTGGGTCGCGCTCAGCCAGGAGAAGACGCCCCGCGGATCCGGCAAGCCGGCCCGGTGACCGTCGAACTGACCCTGCTGCCGCGGGTGACCTGCCGCGGCCGGGAGATCACCGCGCCCCGGCTGCGCGACCTCCTCGCGCTGCTCGCCGCCGACCTCACCACCGGCTGCGGCACCGGGCGGCTCGTGGACGGGCTGTGGCCGGACGAGCAGCCGGAGAACCCGGTGAAGGCGCTGCAGATCCTGGTTTCGCGCGCCCGCTCGCAGCTCGGCCCCGACCTCATCGCCAGCACGCCAACCGGGTACCGCCTCACGCTCGAACCCGCTCAGGTCGACGCCGCCGCGCTGCTCCAGCACGTGTCCGCGGCCCGCGCGGACGATCCCGCGACCGCGCTCGCCGAGGCCGACGCCGGGCTCGCGCTCTGGGATGGCACCGCCGACGACGCGCTGGACCCGCTGTCCACCTTGCGCCGCGAACGCCGTGCCGCCCACCTCTTCCTCGTGCGCGCCCGCGGGCTGGCGCTGTCCCGGCTCGGCCGCCACGCCGAGGCGGTCGAACCGCTCACCGCCGCGGCGGCGGACCGGCCGCGTGACGAGGAAGTCCTGCTGGAGCTGCTGCGCTCGGAGTCCGCGACCGCCGGGCCGTCCGCGGCGCTGGCCCGGTTCGAGTCCTACCGCCGCGAGCTGCGGGACCAGCTCGGCACCGATCCCGGCCCGGAACTCCAGGCTTGGCAACGGGAAACGCTCGCCGGGGAGCGGCCCGCGGTCCGCCACGGCATCCCGCACGAGCCCAACCCGCTGCTGGGCCGCGCGGACGACATCGCGGCGGTCACGCAGCTGCTGCGCCGGTCCCGGGTCACCTCGATCGTCGGTCCCGGCGGGCTGGGCAAGACCCGCCTCGCGCATTCGATCGGCCGGGACGCCGAACAGCCGCTGGTCCACTTCGTCGGGCTGGCCGGCGTCCGCGCCGACGCGGACGTGGCCGGGCACGTCGCGACCGCGCTCGCCGTCGGCGAGGCGCGCCGCACCCCGAGTCCGCCGCCGCCCGACGACCTGACCGGCATCGCCGAAGTCCTCGGCGCCGCACCGGCGCTGCTGGTGCTGGACAACTGCGAGCACGTCCTCGACGGGGTTTCGGAGCTGGTCCGGGCCTTGGTGTCGATGACGCGGGACCTGCGCGTGCTCGTCACCAGCCGCGCGCCGCTCGGCCTGTCGTCGGAGTCGGTGTACCCGCTGCCGGAACTGGACCTCGACACGACGATCGAGCTGTTCGTCCAGCGCGCACGGGCCGCGCGGCCGGACGTCGACCTGCCCGCGGACACCGTGGCCGCGCTGTGCCGCCACCTCGACGGGCTGCCGCTGGCGGTGGAACTCGCGGCGGCGCGGGTGCGCGTGCTGTCGGTCGCGGAGATCGCGCGGCGCCTCACCGACCGGTTCGCGCTGCTGCGCGGCGGCCCGCGCGACGCGCCCCAGCGGCACCGGACGCTGCAGGCCGTCGTGGACTGGAGTTGGAACCTCCTCGACGAGCACGCGCAGGTGGCGATGCAGGCGTTGTCGGTGTTCCCCGGCGGGTTCACCGAGGACGCCGCGCGCCACCTGCTCGGCAGCCGCGACACGCTCGACGTGCTGGAGGAGCTGTCCGGTCAGTCCCTGCTGAAGGTCGTCGACACTCCCGTCGGCGCGAGGTTCCGGATGCTGGAGACGGTGCGCGAGTTCAGCGCCGCCCGCCTCGACGAAGCCGGCGGGACCGCGCGCGCCACCGAGGATTTCCTGGCGTGGGCACGGGATTTCGGCCTGGCCCACCACGAACCGGTGTTCGGTCCCGACCCGTACACGGCGAGCGAGCGGATCCGCGTCGAGCAGGACAACCTCCTGACGGCGATGCGGCTGGGCATCGAGCGGGCGGACGGCGCGACCGTCGCGGCCACGGCGGCGGCGCTGGGCGCGCTGTGGACGGCCGACTCCAACTACTCGCGCATGGCCGCGCTCACCACGGACGTCCCGGCGGTGCTCGCGCACTTCCACCCGAAACCGGAGTTCGTCGAGGTGACCCGCACGGCCGCGACCGTGTGCGCCACCACGACCTTCATGCTCCAGGGTCCGCGCGCGGTGCGGTCGCTGGTCGTCCTGCGGCGGCTGCCCGAAGCGCCGCCGACGACGCTGGTCCGGGCGCTGTCCACCGTCCTGTCCACGCTCCCCAAGATCGATCCCCGCGAACTCGGCGCCCTGGGCGACAGCGATCAGCCGCTGCTCGCGTTCGTCGCGCACGCCGTGCACAGCTACTGGTGGGAGACCGCGGGCGACGGCGAGCAGGCACTCGCCTCGGCGGTGCGGATGCTGGACGCGGCGGGCGATTCCGGTCTGCCGTGGGTCCGGTTGATGGCCCGCGCCCGGCTCGGCGAGCTGTACCTGCAGCGCGGCGAACCGGACGAAGCCACGCGGCACCTGCTGGTCGCGATGCGGGTGCTGGCGGAGCTCGCGCCGTGGCCCGACACGATCGGCATCCGGTGGGGGCTCATGCTCGCCGCCCTGCAGAGCGGCGCGGTCGACGAGGCCGAACGCTGGCTGGCGAAGACGAGCCCGGGCGGCGGCGAGGACCGGTTCGACGTCATCACCTTCGACCTGGGGGTGCGCGCCGAAATCGCCTTGGCGCGCAACGAAATCGACCAAGGGCTCGCGCTGTGGCGGCAGGCGGTGGCCCGTCAGCGGGACAGTGGCGTGCTCCCCCTGCCGGAGGCGCCCGGCCTGGACGCGTGGTCGCTGGAGCTGCTCTGCGTCACCGTGATCGCGCACGCGCAGCACGGCAGGCTCGGACTGGTCGCCGACCTGGTCGCCGAGCTCCCCCCGCTGGCGCCGCCGTTGTTCAGCGAGAGCGCGGCGAAGGTGCCCGCCTACCTGATCGGGATGCCGGTGCGCGGCACCGTCCTGCTCGCGCTCGGTGTGCTCGCACTCGACCGCGGGGACCGCACCGGGGTGCGGCTGGTGGCGCTGGCCGAGCGGCTCGGGTTCCTGCGCAACTTCCAGCCGACCATGACACCCGCCGGGTTCCGGGCCGCCGCCGAGAAAGCCGACGGGCCGGCGTACGCCGACGCGGTGTCGGAGTACGCCGGCCTCGGGCCGGACGAGCTGCGCCTGGCGGCGCTGGACCTGCTCAGCGGGTCGGTTCCCGGTTGAACAGGCGCTTGGACCAGAAGTAGCCGAGGACGGTGATCCCCGCGCCCCAGCCGATGGCGCCCCAGCCGTACCAGCCGATCGGCGTGCCGGCGAGCAGGCCGCGCAGGGTTTCGATGACGGCGGTGAACGGCTGGTACTCGGCGAACCAGCGGATGCCGGCGGGCATCGAGTCCAGCGGCACGAAGGCGCTGGACAGGAACGGCAGCAGGAAGGTCATCGGCAGCACCACGTTGCTGGCGCCCTCCGGGGTCTTGGAGACCTGGCCGAGCGCGGCGGAGAACCAGCTCAGTCCGAGCGTGAGCAGCAGCAGGACGGCGGCCGCGAGCAGCCAGTCGCCGAAGCCGGCCGAGGTGCGGAACCCCATCGCGACGGCCACCGCGAGGACGATCACGAGGCTCACCACGGTCTGGATGACGTTGCCGATGACGTGTCCGGTGAGGACGGACGCGCGGGCGATCGCCATGGTGCGGAACCGGGCGACGATGCCTTCGGTCAGGTCGGTGCAGATCGCGACGGCGACCGGCATCGAGGCCGAGCCGATGGTGAGCAGCAGGATGCCGGGCACGAGGTAGCCGAGGTAGTCGCCGCCGCCGGCCGGGGCGCCCGCGATGCCGTTGCCGATCGCGCCGCCGAAGACGTAGTTGAACAACAGCAGCATCATGATCGGGACGGCGACGACGCTCGCGGTCATGGACGGGTAGCGCATCGCGTGGCGCAGGTTGCGCCGCAGCATGGTGGCGGAATCGGTGAACATCAGCGGGAGACCTTCTCTTCGGTGGGGTGGCCGGTCAGGGCGAAGAAGACGTCGTCGAGGTCAGGGGTGTGCACCGACAGGCCCTCGGGCTCGATGCCGGCGTGGTCCATGCGGTCGAGCAGCGCGCGCAGCGAGCGGACGCCGCCGTCGCTGGGGATCTGCAGGGTCCGGGCCTCGTCGTCGCGGGTGACCTCGCCGAACGTGCGGGCGGCCAGGTCGAGTGCGCGGTCGTCGGCGAAGCGGAGCTCGACGTGCCCGCCGGGGATGCGGCGCTTGAGCTCGGCCGGGCTGCCCTCGGCGACGAACACCCCGTGGTCGAGCACGGCGATGCGGTCGGCCAGCTCGTCGGCCTCCTCCAGGTACTGGGTGGTGAGGAAGACGGTGACGCCGCGGGCGACGAGGTCGCGGATGATCTCCCACATGGTGTGGCGGCTGCGCGGGTCGAGGCCGGTGGTCGGCTCGTCGAGGAAGATGATGCGCGGCTCGCCGACCAGGCTCATCGCGAGGTCAAGGCGGCGCCGCATGCCGCCCGAGTAGACCGCGGCGAGCTTCTTGCGCGCCTCGACCAGGTCGAAGCGTTCGAGCAGCTCGGCTGCCCTGCGGCGGCCCTCGGCCTTGGGCAGGTGGTGCAGGTCCGCCATCAGCCAGAGGTTCTCCTCGGCGGTCAGCTTGTTGTCGACGGCGGAGAACTGGCCGGTGACGCCGATGGCGGCGCGAACGCGGTCGGCCTCCGCGGCGACGTCGTGCCCGGCGATGCGGGCGCTGCCGGAGTCGGCCCGCAGGTAGGTAGACAGGATCTGGACCATGGTCGTCTTGCCCGCGCCGTTGGGCCCGAGCAGGGCGAAGATCGAGCCGGCCGGGATGCGCAGATCGATCCCGCCGAGCACGACCTTGTCCCCGAACGCCTTGCGCAGCCCGGCGACCTCGATGGCCGGGGTGGTCGTGGTGGTGGTCAAAGCCCCCTCCTCCGTGTGCTGTTCCGTTGCTGGTGACGAGCTTCGGAGGAGGCGGCTTCAGGAGGGCTTCAAGCCGGTTTCAGGGGTGGCGGGGCGGGGTTTCAGGGACCTTCGCCGGGACGGCGGTGGCTCAGCCAGCGCTCGCCGAGCGAGTCCCAGATCCCCTGGTACTCGCCGAACATGCGGCGGATCACCTCGCGGTCCACCTGCTCGGGCGGGGTCTCGGCCAGGTAGTAGGTGAGGTCGTCGCGCAGCCGGTAGAAGCGGTACTGCGTCTCCTCCATGAGAACCCACAGCGAGCGCCAGGCGAAGAACGGTTCGAGGGTGTTGACCACGGTCACCAGCGCGACGAGCGCGAAGCCGAGGCCTGCCCAGAAGTCCAGGTCCTGCAGGCCGAGGATGATCGTGGACGCGCCGGACAAGACGAGCGTCGCGACCCGGACGAGCGCGGACCGGCGGCGGAAGCGGTTCTTGCGGACCCGCGCGTAGCGGTTGCCGGTCTCGATGCGGGACAGCAGGTCCTGTGCCAGCTCGGCCGGGCTCAGCCCGGGACGCGGCACCGCCGACTGGATGGGTTCCTCCATCGCGGCAGCTTAGGCGACCGTGATCATCGGGAAGAAGCCTGCGAAGACGCGCCCGGCCTACCGGCTGCGCCACCAGGACACGAGCCGCTCGGCGATGGCGTCCACGTCGGCTGTCAGTCCGAAGTGGTCGGACATCTCGTGGCGCAGGTACTCCCGGATCCCGTCCACGCCGGCGCCCGCGCGCAGACGGGACAGCAACGGCCAGACCAGGCAGTCGTACTCGTCGTCAACGGAATCCGCCACGCCGATCGGATCCCACTCGTTGAGCAGGAGGCGGATCGGCTCGACGGGAAACACGGGACCAGTATGGAGGCATGCGGCACACCCGATGCGCGGCGGTCGACGTGCACTACCCGGACGCCGGTGGCGCCAAGGCGGCGTTGGTGCTCGCCGCCGGGCCCGCCTTCGCCGAGATCACCGGGGAGCACGTGGCGCGGCTGGACGAGGCCGAGCCGTACCGGCCGGGCGCCTTCTACCTGCGGGAGCTGCCGGCGATGCGCGCGGTGCTGCGCCGCGCGGGGCCGGTGGACCTGCTCGTCGTCGACGGGTACGTGCACCTCGACCCGGACGGCCGTCCCGGGCTCGGCGCCCACGCGCACGAGGAGTTCGGCGTCCCGGTGATCGGGGTCGCCAAGACGGCCTTCCGCACCGCCACGCACGCCATTCCGGTGCTGCGCGGCAAGGCGGTCCGGCCCCTCCACGTCACCGCGATCGGCCTCGCGCCGGACGAGGCCGCGCGGATCGTCCGGACGATGGCCGGCCCCCACCGCCTGCCGGACGCGCTGCGCCGCGTCGACCGGCTGTCACGCGAGTAGGGGCCCGTCCCCCCGTGGACGGGCCCCACCACCCCCGCGATCAGACCCGGGCGAGTTCCGGTTCCGGCGCCCGCCGCAGGCGCACCACGCCGGACAGCGCGATCAGCAGTCCGAGCGCCGCGATGCCGGTGATGACCGCCAGCGCCGGGGTCAGGCCGGTCAGCAGGTTGCCCTCACCGCTGCCCGTCAGCACCGCCGTCACGATCGCCAGGCCGATCGCGCCGCCGACCTGCAGCGACGTGTTCAGCAGGCCACCGGCGAGTCCCTGCTCGTTGTCGCTGATGCCGGTCGTCGCCTGGATGTTCAGGGACGAGAAGGCCAGGGTGAAGCCGATGCCGAGCAGGATCATGCTCGGCAGCACCGAACCGGCGTACCCCGAGTGCTCGTCGACGCGCAGGAACAGCACGTAGGCGAGCACGTGCGCCAGCACGCCACCGAGGATCGTGCGCGACGTGCCGACCCGGTCGATCAGCGGCTCGATCCGCGGCGAACCGAACGCGACGATCAGCGCGGCAGGCAGGAACCCGAGCGCGGTCTCCAGCGCCGACCACCCCAGCACGTCCTGCAGGTACAGCATCACCACGAACTGGAACCCGATGTAGGCCCCGAAGAACAGCGCCGCCCCCAGGTTCGCCCGCGCCAGCGGCCCGGAGCGCAGGATGCCCAGCCGCAGCAACGGGTGGCTGCTGCGCTTTTCGATCAACACGAACGCGGTCAGCAGCGCCGCCGCGACGACGAAGGTGATCAAACTCTGCGGCGAGGCCCACCCGGCCTCCGGCGCCTCGACGACACCGAACACCAGCAGCAGCGACCCGGCGGCACCGGTGATCGCGCCGGGCAGGTCGTAGCCCCCCGCCGAGTGGTCCCGCTCGTAGGCCGGGACGACCTTGATCGCCGACACCAGCGCGATCAACGCGATCGGCACCGGCAGCAGGAACGTCCACCGCCAGCCGACCTCGGTCAGCAGCCCGGAGAACACCAGGCCCGCCGAGTACCCGCTGGCGCCGAACACCGCGAAGATGCTGATGGCGCGGTTGCGGGCCGGGCCCTCCTGGAACGTCGTGGTGATGATCGACAGCGCGGCCGGCGCGGTGAAGGCCGCCGCCAGGCCCTTGATGAAGCGGCTCGCGATGAGCAGCGCGCCGTTGTCGACGAGACCGCCGAGCAGCGACGCGACCGCGAACACGGCCACCGCGACGAGGAACACCCGCCGCCGCCCGAGCAGGTCCGCCGTGCGGCCGCCGAGCAGGAGCAGCCCGCCGTAACCGAGCACGTACCCGCTCACGACCCACTGCAACGCGCTGGTCGACAGGCCAAGATCGGCCTGGATGGACGGCAGCGCGACGCCGACCATCGAGACGTCGAGGGCGTCCAGCCCCACGACCGTGGACACGGTGAGCAGCACGGCCCACAGCCGTGCGTCCCACCGCGTCGACGTGGTGGACAGGTGCGCAGGAGAAGTCATGGCAGCCAGGTTACATGCGCGCGCATCTAATGCAAGGGGATTTAATGTCTTTGCATCAGATTCCCGTGCATGCTAAGGTGTCGCCATGGGTGACGTCGCCGAAGGCCGGCTGGTGCAGCAGTGGCACGAGCTGCTGGCCCTGCACGCGACCGTCTTCGGCGAGCTGGAATGCCGCCTGCAGGAAGCGCACGGCATCGGGGTCAGCGAGTTCGAGGCCCTCGAACGGCTCGCGACCTGCGACTTCAAGTGCCGCTCCGCCGACCTCCTGGAGGCGGTGCACCTGAGCCAGAGCGCCACCTCGCGCCTGGTCGCCCGCCTGGAGAAGGAGGGCCTGGTCGAGCGCGCGATGTGCGAGCAGGACCGGCGCGGCATCTTCGTCTCGCTCACCGACGCCGGGCGGCGCCGCTACGAGGAGGCGAAGCCGACCCACCGCGCGGTGCTGCGCGCCACGCTCGGCGAGGCGCATCTGACGAAGGCCGGTTGACCCGCCGCTCCACGGGGTAGCTCACCGCCATCGCGCAGACGCCGACGGTGGGAGTGCAACCGTGAGCGAGCACAACAGGGAAAGCGTTGTCAGCAAGGCGAAGGCCGGCCTCGACCGCGCGGACGCGGTGCAGCAGCAGCACACCGCGCTCTCCGTGCCGGTCGCCGTGGTGAAGAAGTTCGTTGAGGACCAGTCCACGAACCTGGCGAGCATGATCGCGTTCTGGGCGTTCTTCTCGATCTTCCCGCTGTTCCTCGTCCTGATCACCCTGCTCGGGTTCTTCGTGCCGGACGACCTGAAGGGCGACGTCCTCGGGCACGTCGGGTCGATGTTCCCGCTGCTGGACCCCGCCACCATGCAGGGCTTCGGCGGCTCGGTGTGGGCGCTGGTCCTCGGGCTGGTGACCGCGCTGTGGAGCGGGATCGCGGTCGTGCGCGCCACCCAGACCGCGTTCAACTCGGTGTGGGAGCTGCCGTTCCACGCGCGCCCGAGCCTGCCCGAGCAGATCGGCCGCAGCGTGCTCGTGCTGGTGACGATCGGGCTCGGCCTGGTGGTGAGCACGCTCATCAGCGGGTTCGTCTCCAGCGGCACGGACCTGCTGAACCTGGGGTGGCTGGGCCGGATCCTGGGCTACGCCGTCGCGATCGTCCTGGACATCGCGTTGTTCGTCGCCGCGTTCCGGATCCTCACCGACCGCGACATCTCCACCCGCGACGTGCTGCCCGGCGCGGTGCTCTCCGGCGTGCTGTTCTGGGTCCTGCAAACGCTTTCGTCGCTGATCATCAGCCGCTACCTGCAGAACGCGCAGAGCACCTACGGCACGTTCGCCACGGTCATCACGCTGCTCTGGTGGTTCTACCTGCAGAGCATCATCACGTTGCTCGGCGCGCAGCTCAACGTCGTGCTCAAGGACCGGCTGCACCCGCGCGCGCTGGTCGGCGCCCCGGAGACGGACGCCGACCACCGCGCTTACGAGTCCTACGCGGAGGAACGCTCCTACCACGAGCAGGAACGGGTGGACACCGAGTTCCCGCCCGAGCAGCGCCGCTGACTACTCGGCGCCGGTGACGAACGCCTCCCGCTCCGCGGCGGGACGTTCGCGCAGGGCGAGGACCGCGGCCAGCGTCACCAGGCAGGCCACCAGCATGTAGCCCGACACCGACAGCGACGTGCCGGTCTCCCCGACGAGCCAGGTCGACACCAGCGGCGCGAACCCGCCGCCGAGGATGGCGCCGAAGGCGTAGGCGAAGGACACCCCGCTGTACCGGATGCCGGCCGGGAACAGCTCGCTGTAAGCCGCTGCCTGCGGGCCGTAGGTCAGGCCGAGCCCGAAGCCCAGCACGATCACCGCGGCCAGCATGAGCGGCACCGAGCGGGTGTCGAACAGCAGGAAGAACGGGAACGTCCAGGCGCCCATCGCCAGCGTGCCGACGAGGTAGGTCTTCCGCCTGCCCCAGCGGTCCGACCAGTGCCCGGCCAGCAGCGTGAACACACCCCACGACACCGCGCCGACCATGCCGACGAACAACATCGTCGTGCTGGACAGCTTGAGCGTGCGGGTGCCGTAGGAGTTGATGAACGCGATCAGGATGTAGCCGACCATGTTGTTGGCGATGAACAGCCCGATCGCGACGACGAGCTCACGCCGGTTGGTGCGCAGCAGCTCGGCCAGCGGCGCCGACCGGCGGGCGCGGCGGGCGCGCAGCTCGCTGAACACCGGGCTCTCCGAGACCCTGGCCCGCACGAAGAAGCCGACCGCGATCAGCACCACGCTGAGCAGGAACGGGATCCGCCAGCCCCAGCGCGCGAACTGGTCGTCGGTGGTCGCGGCGGACACGCTGAAGAACACCAGGTTCGCCAGCAGCAACCCGATCGGCACGCCGATCTGCGGGAACGAGCCGAAGTAGCCGCGGCGGCCGGACGGCGCGTGCTCCACCGACATCAGCGCCGCGCCGCCCCACTCACCGCCCGCGGACAGGCCCTGCAGCAGCCGCAGCACGACGAGCAGCACCGGCGCGGCGACACCGATCGAGTCGTAGCCGGGCAGCAGCCCGACACCGATCGTGGAAATCCCCATCAGCAGCAGGGTCGCGACAAGAACCGCCTTGCGGCCGACCCGGTCACCGAGGTGCCCGGCGACGATCCCGCCGATCGGCCGCGCCACGAAGCTCACCCCGAGCGTCGCGAACGAGGCCAGCAGCGCCGCGGTCCCGTCCAGCGAGGGGAAGAACTGCTTGCCGAACACCAGGCTCGCGGCCGAGGCGTAGATGAAGAAGTCGTACCACTCGATGGTCGTGCCGACGAGGCTCGCGCCGACGACGCGGCGCAGCTGCCGGCCGTCGTGCGCCGAGCTCGTCCGGGCCGAGGCCTCGGGCGTGTGCGTCATGGGCCATCCCTTCCCGCCATTGGAAAGAAGATCAAAGGTTTGATTAGTTCCCTGGCAACCTAGATCCCACAGTGCCGGAAGACCAGTGGCGGGTGCAGACCTTTACCGTCCTGAGACCTTCGACCGCCCGGTCACAGGAAGTCACGCAGCCGCGCGGCGAAAGCGGCCGGGTCGCCGGCGAAGCCGGTGTGGTCGCCGGGGAACCGGACCGGTTCGACGCCCAGCTCCTTCGCCAGTGCCTCCGACGTGCGTTCGCACAGCTGCCCGGCGGACTCGGTGCCGATGCCGACCACAACGGGGCGGGTGCGCAGGACGTCGAAGTCCGGGATCCAGCGGGTGGTCGGGCGGTACATGTGCGCGTACTGGAAGTCCGCGTCGGCCCGGTCCCGCGGGCTCGGCTCCTGGGCGAAGAACTGCTGGAAGACCGGCTCCGGGAGGTCGATGCCGGCCATCACCAGGAACTTCCGCATGGCGCCGACCGGGTCGCCGCCGAAGTGGGTCGCGATGACCTCCTCGCCCTGCGCGCGGATCCGCTCGGCGTCCGGGAGCAGGTCGCTCAGCGGCGGTTCGTGCGCGATGACGGTGGTGACCAGGTCCGGGCGCGCCTGGGCGAGAGCGAGGACGCTGACCGCGCCGCCGCTGGAACCCAGCACCACGGCCGGGCCGGCGTCGGCGTGCTCGATGAGCCGGGCGAGGTCGTCGGCGCGCATCTCCGGCGTGGAGTCCTGGTCCGGGTCGTCGACCGGGCTGCGGTTGATGCCGCGCGGGTCGGTAGTGAGGACGGTGTGGTCGGTGGCGAGCAGCTCGGCGAGCGGGGTGAACGACCGCGCGTCCATGGGTGCGCCGACGAGCACGACGAGCGGGCCGTGGCCGCGGATCTCGTGGTAGAGCTCGGCGCCGGGGACGCGGAGTGTGCCGGCGATCTGGGACATCGGATCCTCCTCGGGAAGTGGGTTCACAGGTGTGACCGCCGGCGTGGGGCAGAATCATCGCTCGTGACGGAACTGGCCGTTGACCTGGAGCGGGCGCGCGCCGGGGACGACTCGGCGTTCACGCGGCTGGTCGAGCCGCTGCGGCGGGAGCTGCACGCGCACTGCTACCGGATGCTGGGGTCGGCGCACGACGCCGACGACGCGTTGCAGGAGGCGCTGCTCCGGGCGTGGCGGGGGCTGGCGCGCTTCGAGGGGCGCGCGTCGCTGCGGTCGTGGCTGTACACGGTGGCGACGCGGACCTGCCTGGACGCGGTGGAGCGGCGTGGCAGGCGGGCGTTGCCGATGGACCTCGGACCGTCCAGCGAGCACGTGGTCGCCGGTGACTCGCCGCGGACGGACGTCGAGTGGCTCGGGCCGTACCCGACGGGGCCGGACGCGCGGGCCGAGCAGCGGGAGGCGGTCGAGCTGGCGTTCGTGGCCGCGTTGCAGCACCTGCCGGGGAACCAGCGGGCGGCGCTGGTGTTGTTCGAGGTGCTGGGGTTCTCGGCGGCCGAGATCGCATCGATGATGGGCACCTCGGCGGCGTCGGTGAACTCGGCGCTGCAACGGGCCCGGCGCGTGGTGCCGGCGCGGGAGCCGGCGCCGTCGGACGCGCGGGTGCGGACGCTGGCGTCGGACTACGCCAGTGCCCTGGAGCGGGGCGACGCGGACGCGCTGGTGGCGCTGCTGACCGAGGACGTGACGTGGTCGATGCCGCCGATGCCGCACTGGTACCGCGGGATCGACGCGGCGATGTCCTTCGCGCGCCGGTACCCGCTGGCGTCCTGCGGCTCGTGGCGGCACCGGATCATCTCCGCGAACGGGTTGCCCGCGGTGGCGTCGTACCTGCGCTCGTCGCCGGGCGGGGCGTTCGAGAGCTGGTCGATCAACGTGCTCCGGCCGCGGGACGGGCGGATCGCGGAGATCACGTCGTTCGTGGCGCGGGAGCACTTCGCGGTGTTCGGGCTGCCGGACGCGCTGGACTGAACGGGCACGGTCCTCTGTGGACCGGTTTACTGTCGGTGACCCTGGGTAAACCGATGATCCTCCGGTTGACGAGTCAGCGGAGGAGGTGATGCATCGTGGATGACATGGTGCATCGGCCGGATCGGTTCACCAGCGTCGTGGACGGGCCGTCCGAACTGGCGGCCCTCCGGCGGCGGGTGCGGGTCATGCTCGCGGGCGTCGGCGAGGAACACGTCGTCGACGCGCTGCTGGTGACCGATGAAATCGCCGGCATCGCCTGGCTGTCCACGCGCCAGCCGTTCACGTTGCGGCTGGGCTGGGCGGGCGCGGACACCATCCGCGTCGACGTCACGATCGCCGCCGAGCCACCCGCCCGCGGGGAACTCGGCACGTCGGCGCGGGTCCTCGACGGGATCGCCGCCAGGTGGGGCATGACGCCACGCCGCGGCGAAACGGTGCTGTGGGCGGATGTCCCGGTCGCCGCCCCGGTCACGCCGGACGGTCCGGCGCTGGACGCGGTGCACGTCACGGAACCGGCGTGACGGTGGTCGCCGGTGGTCCGGGAACCGGGCCACCGGCGACGGCGGTTAGAGTGTCCGGGCTGAACTGACCGACGATGGAGGAGATCCGTGCCGCAGGCCTTCGCCACCCGCTGGACGCGCGAGGGCAGCGAAGTCATCGTCACCATCGTCGGCGAGGTCGACCTCACCACGGCGCCCCGCGTGCGCGAAGCCGTGAAGGACGCCCGCGACAGCGTCGGGCCGGTCGCGCTCACCACCGTGATCCTGGACCTGTCCGAGGTCGAGCACCTGGACTCCCTCGGCCTGGCGGTGCTGGTCGAGACCGCCGCCGAGTGCCACTCCGCGGAGCAGGCGCTCGCGCTGGTCTGCCCGACGCCGGTCGTGACGCGGCCGCTGGAGATGACCGGCCTCGACGGGATCCTCACGATCACCGCGTCACTGGACGAGGCCCGCGAGGCGGCGCGGGAGTACCTCTCCGGCAAGTCCTAGGCGCTGGTCGTCGAGCCGGGGCGGACGATCATCAGGACCGTGACTACGGCCCACAGGACGTTGAAGATCCCGGTGTACATCGCCAGTCGCGCCGGGGCGCGTGGCTCCGGTTCCGCCTGCTCCGCGATCCCGTCCAGGATGCCCTGCTGGCGCGGCAGCACCACCAGCACGAGCACGGCCGCCGCGATCGCGGTCAGCACGATGGACACGATCACCCACGCGTCGCCCGTCACGCCGAGGCTGCCCGCGGTCGCGAACCCGAACACCGGGATCGCGATGCCGACCGCGGCGTAGACCCGGCAGATGCGGTGCAGCGTGCGCAGCACCGCGAGGTCGTGGTCGGTGCCGCCGGTCGCGCGGCGGGTCGCGGCGGGGAACATGCTGGCCGCGACGGTGACCGGGCCGATCGCGACCAGCGCCGCGAGCACGTGGAGGGAGAGCAGTACCTTCGTCACGCCCCGGGACGGTAACGGCCGCCGGTGATCACCGGAACTGGCTCGATGGCCAACTTCCACAAGATTCTCGCCAACCCGCTGACCAGGGCGGTCCTGGCGCTGCGACATGGCGAGGACCTACGGTGTCGCCATGCACACGGTCGCCGTGCTGGCGCTGGACCAGGTGGTCCCGTTCGACCTGGCCACCCCGATCGAGATCTTCACCAGGACCCGCCTGCCCGGCGGGCGCCCGGCCTACCGGGTGCGCGTCTGCGCCCCGACCCCGGAGGTCAGCGCGGGCACGTTCACGGTCCGGGCCGAGTGGGGCCTGGAGGCGCTCGCCGACGCCGACACGATCATCCTGCCCGGCTGCGCCGATCCGACGGTGCCGGTGCCGGAGGACGTGCTGGACGCCCTGCGCAAGGCGGCCGCCGACGGCACCCGGATCGCGTCGGTCTGCGCTGGCGCGTTCGTCCTCGCCGCGACCGGCCTGCTCGACGGCCTGCGCGCGACGACGCACTGGGTGGCCGCGGACCTGCTCGCCCGGCGGCACCCGGAGATCGAGGTCGACCCGGACGTGCTGTACGTGGACAACGGCCAGTTCCTCACCTCGGCGGGCGCCGCGGCCGGGATGGACCTGTGCCTGCACCTCATCCGGCGCGACCACGGTTCGGCGGTGGCAGCCGACGCGGCGCGCCTGTCGGTGATGCCGCTGGAGCGGGAGGGCGGTCAGGCGCAGTTCATCGTGCACGACCAGCCGCCGGCGCCGCGGGGTTCGGTGCTGGAGCCGGTGCTGCGGTGGATGACCGACCACCTCGACCGGGACCTGACGCTGAACGACATCGCGGCGCGGGCGGGCATGAGCACGCGGTCGCTGAACCGGCGCTTCCGCGAGCAGACCGGGACGACGCCGCTGCAGTGGCTGCACCGTGAGCGCATCCGGCAGGCGCAGTACCTGCTGGAAACGACGCGGCACCCGGTGGACCGCATCGCGGGGCAGGTGGGTTTCGGTTCGCCGACCGCGTTCCGCGAGCGGTTCCGGCGGGTGGTCGGCACGAGCCCGAACGCCTACCGGGCGGCGTTCCAGCGGCGGGAACCGGCGCAGCCGGGCACGCCTTCGTAGCGGTGCCGGGGCTTTGGCGCACTGTCAGCACAAGCGCCACCCCGCCGCGCTCCAGCGGCGGGAACCGGCCCAGCCGCGGTCGTCTTCGCAACAGCCACCCGAGCCGGGTTTCGATTCCCGCGGCGAACCGGCTCAGGCCCCGCGAACCCTCGCAGCAGCGGCTCCACGGCCGATTCCGGTGCGTCGACTCCAGCTGACACCGACCGCGCTGCGGTCAGCAAAGGGAACCTACCCAGCGAGGCACCAAACCTTCCGGCCCGGCGCGCCGTCGCCCTCTCACGGGCCGAACCAGCGGGCCGTCCGCTCCGGATCGGTGACGTCGGCCAACACCTCCTCGACCGGCGCACCGATCTCCCGGCTCAGCATCAGGTCGCTCCCGTCCAGCCGTCCACCCACCCGACCGCTCCTCCCAGTGAAAGGGCGATCCTGACCACGCCAACGATCGAGACGGGGCCGTCCCGTCCACTCCTGGTACTGTCCGGGACATGACCCGGACCCGTCGCGCGCCCAGTGGCGCCGCCGTGCTACGTGTCGAGCTCACGGACGCCATCGTCGAGGTCGTGATCGACGAACTCGCCGAGAAGGGCTACGCCCGCACCTCGATGGACGGCGTGGCCAGGCGGGCGGAGGTCGGGAAGAGCTCCCTGTACCGCCGGTGGCCGTCGAAGCAGGACATGGTGGCCGACGCGGTCTCCCAGCTGAGCGTCCCGCTGGTCGACATCCCCGACAGCGGCTCCCTGCGCGGCGACATCGAGCGCGCTTTCGAGATGGTCGTGCAGTGGCTCAGCGACGAGCGCCTCGGCCGGATCCTGCCCGACCTGACCGCCGAGGCGAAGCGCAACCCGGCACTGGCCAAGGCCATGACCGAGCACCTGGAGGAGCCGCGCCGCGCCAAGGCGGAACCGGTGCTGGACCGCGCGATCGCCCGGGGCGAGCTGCCGCCGGACGTCGACCGGGAACTGGCGCTCGACATCTTCGCCGCCCCGATCTACTGGCGCTACACCGTCCGCCGCACCGAGATCACGCCCGAGTTCCTGGCGACGCTGACCGATTCGACGCTGGCGTTCCTCGGCGCGCGGCCGGCGAAGAAGCGCCGCAGGTAGTTCACCGCAGCACCCGGAACGTGCTGCGGTGGAACACCACCGGCTCCGCGCCGGGGAAGTCCGTCAGCGCCGTGATCCCGAGCAGCGCGATGACGTGGTCCCCGGCGTCGACCTCGCCGGTCAGCCGGCATTCGAGCTGCAAGGCGCTGTCCTCGACCAGCACGGCGCTGCCCCGCGCCACCCACGGCACCTCGGCGAACCGGTCCCCCTCCGGCATCGCCAGGCTGCGGCAGATCCCGCCCTGCCCGGCCGACAGCACGCTGACCCCGAGCTCCGGCGCCGCCCGCAACGTCCGCCAGGTCCGCGACTCCTTCCGCACGCACACCGAAACCAGCGGCGGGTCCAGGGAAACGGCGGTGAACGTGCTCGCGGCCATGCCCACCGGTTCACCGCCGACCAGCGCGCACACCGCCGCCACCCCGCTCGGGAACTGGCCGAACGCCGCCCGCAGTGTGCTCCCGTCGATCATGTCGCCACTCCTTCCAGCTCGAACGCGCCGCGGAGGAACTCGACCGCCGGGCCAACCACCTCCGGGCTGCTGAACACCGCCGTCGCGTGGTCCGCGCCCGGCACGACCTCCAAAGTGGACTTTCCACCCGCGGCGAGCACCGCCTCGTGCAGCCGCCTGCTCTGCCCCAGCCCGCACCGGCGGTCGGCGTCGCCGTGGCTGATCCGGAACGGCGGCACCCGCGACGCCGCCGCCACCGCGCGGGACACCGCCGCCCCGGCCACCACACCGGGCCGCGAAGCCAGCGGGAACCCGAAGAACTGCGACCCGACGTCGACCATGTTCCGCAGACCGGCCTCCGTCGGCTCGAACGCGTCCTCGGTGATCGTCGAAAAGTCCGTGACCGGGTAGTGCAGCACCACCGCGGACAGCCGCGCGGACACCGCCGGGTGGTCGCCGACCGGCCGTCCGATCCGGTCGGTGAGCGCGGCCAGCCCCATCAGGTACCCGCCGGCGGAACTGCCCCACCCGGCGACGCGCGCCGGGTCCAGCCCGTACCGGTGGGCGTGGACGCGGACCCACCTGATCGCGGCGAGCACGTCCTCGACCGGCTCCGGGTACCGCGCCTCGCCGGCGAGCCGGTAGTCCACCGACGCCACCGCGATCCCGTACCGCGGCAGGCTCGCCCACGGCCCCATTTCCTTGACGCCGCCGAGGAAACTGCCGCCGTGC
Source organism: Amycolatopsis tucumanensis (assembly GCF_021654135.1). GTDB lineage: Bacteria > Actinomycetota > Actinomycetes > Mycobacteriales > Pseudonocardiaceae > Amycolatopsis_E > Amycolatopsis_E tucumanensis. The sequence continues at coordinate 21,763 of NZ_JAKGSD010000058.1, forward strand.
GCGTAGACCACCACCGGCACCGGGCCGGTCGCGCCGAGCGGGACGTGCAGGTCCAGCGTCAGCGGCCGCCAGCCGACCGGGATCGCGTACTTGACGTTCAGGTACGACTCGGCGTCGTCGAGGACCCGCACCGGCCGGACCGTCCACAAGCGAGGGTCGGCCATGTGGTGCGAGGCGGGCCGCGCGAAGGCGACGTCGGACGGGTGCGGCAGCGTCATGCCTTGCGCACCCCCGGCAGGTAGCGGCCGGCGTCGGGGATCTCGCCGCTCAGCTCGGCGGCGCCGACGAACGCGTTCTTGGCGTCGATGCTGTCGTGGCTGGCGAACGTGCGCGCGTTGCGCCAGAACCGGTCCAGCCGGTACTTGTTGGCGGTGCTGCGCGCGCCGGTGAGGTCGTGCACGCGTGCCGTGACGTCGAGCGCCGCCGTGGTGCACACGACCTTGACCTTGAAGAACTCGGTCATCAGGGCGCGCAGGTCGGTGGTGTCGTCGGAGTTCGCCAGCTTCCGGCAGGTGTCCAGCAGGTAGGCGCGGCCGGCGGCGAGTTCCGCGGCCATCTCGCCGATCTGCCGGTGCATCAGCGGGTCCTCCATCGCGGAGGCGAACATCGGCATGCTCGCGCGGTTCAGCCCCCGCAGGTACTCCAGCATCGCCGCGTACGCGCCTTCGCCGATCCCCTGCAGCAGCAGCGCGTGGCCGGGCAGGACGAGGTCGACGAACACGACCTCCGACTCGGGCGCCGCGTAGTGCCAGCCGTCGGGCACGAACACCTCTGCGTAGGTGATGGTCTGGCTGATCGTGCCGCGCTGGCCCATGTTGTCCCAGTCGCCGTGCACCTCGACGCCGGGCGCGTCGAGCCGGATCAGCGCGTGGTGCCGGGTTGTCGCACCGTCCGGCCCGGTGAGGCGGAAGCTGACGTTCGCCAGGTCGCGGCCACCGCCGCCGCTGTTGGTGTTGAAGGTCTTCACGCCGTTGACGACCACCCCGCCGTCCACCCGGCGGCCGGTGACCGGTCCGGTGCCGCCGGTTTCGGCGTTGGAGGCGACGATCCGGCGCCCCTCGGAGATCAGCTCGTCGGCGAGCGCCTGCTTGGTCGACGCGGGCAGCGGCGCGGACATCACCTCGCGGGCCTGCAGCGCGGTGGTCGACCAGCACTGGCCGGTCGACCCGTCGCCCGCGGTCACCTCCAGCGCCGCCTCGACCACCCGGTCCCAGCCGGCGAAGGTGCCGCCCGTCCACAGACCGCCGAACTCGACGGGGACGTTCGCGCGCTGCAGACCGGCCTCGCCGAGCAGGCGCATCGCCTCGGTGGGATCGACGCCGCGTGCGTCCACCTCGACGCCCAGCTCGGCGATGCGCGGCCGGAGCGCCCTGGCGCGCTCGACGACCTCGTCGTAGCTCGCGGGTGCCGAGGGCCAGGCGGGGATTTCGCGGAATTGCGTGGAAACGGACATGAACGCCGTCCTTCCGGGAGGAATCAAGAAATGGACGAGACGGTATCGTCTCGACCACGGTAACTCGTCCGGAGCGGACCAACAAGAGTCTGGACACGCCGGGAGCGCCCGGCGTACGCTGCTCGGACGCGACGATACCGTATCGACCATTCGCGAGCGCTGTTCCGTGGCGTGGTGGGGGGACCGCCATTCACCCCGGATGTCCAGGAGTGCTCATGAACCCAGACGGAAACCACCACCGGTTGCGACCCAACGCGGTGGGCATCTTCGACATGATCCTCATGGTGATCGCGGTGACCGCACCGCTGACCGCGGTCGCCTCGAACCTCTCGCTGAGCCTCGCGTTCGGCGCCGGCACCGGCACGGTCGGCGTGCTCGTCCTGGTGCTGGCGATCCTGCTGGTGTTCTCCGCGGGCTACGTGGCGCTGAGCCGCCAGGTGGTCAACGCGGGCGCCTACTTCGCCTACATCGGGTTCGGCCTCGGCCGTCGCATGGGCGGCGCGTCGGCGCTCGTGGCGACGCTGGCCTACAACGTCGCGGCGGCCGGGATGTCCGTGGCCGTCGGGTACTTCGGCCACGCCGGGCTGTCCGCCTACCTCGGGGTGGACGTCCCATGGTGGGTGATCGCGCTGGTGGCGGTGGCGGCCACCTGGGTCGTCGGCTACTTCGGCGTGACGATCGCGGGCAAGGTCAACGTGTTCGTGGCCGTGACCGAGTTCGCGGTGCTGCTGGCGTTCGCGATCGCGGTGCTGGTGCGGCGGCCGGGCGGGTTCTCGTTCGACGTGCTCGCGCCGGGCACCGTGTTCGGCGGGAACTTCGGGCTCGCCGTGGTGTTCTGCATCCTGTCCTTCGCCGGGTACGAGGCCGCCGCCATCTACGGCGAGGAGGCGCGGTCGGCGCGGCGGAACGTCGGCCGGGCAACGTACTCCGCGCTGATCGTGCTGGCCGTGACGTTCGTGTTCGTCATGTGGGCGATCGCGGCGGCGTTCCCGGACGCCTCCGCGGCGGCGCAGGCCGATCCCGGCGCGCTGCTGGTCTCGGCGATCACCGCCTACCTAGGCGGGTGGGCCGGGCCGGTGCTGAGCCTGATGATCACGTTCAGCTTCTTCGCCGCGGCGCTGTCCTTCCACGCGATCGCGTCGCGGTACATGTTCTCCCTGGCGCGCGACGGGTTCCTGCCCCGGTCGCTGAGCCGGGTGCACCACCGGCGGCGGACGCCGGTGTCCGCGGGGACCGTGCAGCTGGTCGTGTGCGTGCTGGTGGTGGTGCCGTTCGCGGTGGCGGGCGCCGATCCGATCGCGACGTTCTTCCCCGCGGTCTCCGGGATCACCGCGCTGGCGATCATCTACCTGATGGCGGCGTGCTCGGCGAGCATCGTCACCGCGGCCGCGCGCGGGCGGATCAGCGGGTCCACGTGGGCGGTGCGGGTGGCGCCGTCGATCGCGTGCGTGGCGCTGGTGAGCTGCGGGGTGGTCATCGTCGCGCACTACACGGAAATCACCGGCAGCGATTCGCCCGTCATCAGCGCACTGCCGCTGTCCCTCGTCGTCGCCGCGGTCTACGGCTGGCTCGCGGCGCGGACCCGGACCGTCACCGAGGAACCGGCTCTGGCCTGAAAGGAAGTCCGATGAGCTACACCCCCAATCCCGGCGACACGCTGGTGTTCGAGAACGACCGCGTGCGCGTGTGGTCGATGACGCTCCCGCCGCGCGGGATGTACGACTGGCACCAGCACCACCACGACCACCTGATCATCTGGCCGGACCCGGGCCGCGCGGAGGCGCAGCGCCTCGGCGACGAGGACTGGACGCTGCGGCAGACCGCGGAGGCCGGGTACGTGGCGTTCAAGACCGTCGGCAGCGGCGGACCCCTGACGCCGCACCGGATCCGCAACCTGGAGGACCACGCCGTGACGCACTACATTGTGGAGCTGATCAGCGAACCGTCACCGAGCCCCGTGGAGCTGCCGTCGGAGACGAACGACCGCGGCTCGGCGGTGGACGTCCGGACGGGCGAGCCGTTCTAGGGAGGTCATGTGCGAGTCGCCCTGCGCTCAGCGTTGAGCAGCGCGACGGCTCGCTCTACCTGAGACGGATCGAGCTCTGCCGGACCGGCGGCTGCGGAACGCCTTGATCGGCTACGGCATCATGATCCGCGTGAAGCGTGGATCTTTCTTCCGGACAGCAGCGGTGGTGGCGGCGGCGCTGACCGCCTCGGCGTGTGGATCGTCCTCTTCGGACGCTCCGGCCCCGCCTGCGACGAGCAGCAGCGCCCCGCCGCCCATCGTGGAACCCACGACGCCGCCGGGCACTTCGCTGACCGTCGGGCAGCGCGCGGTGGTCAGCTACTCCGACGGGATCGACGAGGGCCTGCTGGCGATCACCGTCACCGCGATCGAGCAGGCGGACCAGAACGAGTTCCGGACCGCGTTCGGGGACCGGGCGCAGGGGCTGGCGCCGTACTGCATCCGCTACACCGTGGAGAACCTGACCGGGATCGACTTCGGCACCAAGGTCGGCCCGAAGCTGGAGGCCCTGGTCGGCGACGGGGAGACCACGGGAACGTTCATCACGGGCGACATCCCGAGCTGCGCCCCACGCCTGTCCCCCGGCGACTTCGACCACCCCGGCGCGCGGTACGAGAACGCGGACCTGGACGCGACGTCCCCGGACGCCCTGGTGGTGGCGGCCCGCTACGACGGCAACGACTACGACGGCAATCCGCTGGTGTGGCGCATGCCCTGACCCCCGGTGTGTGGTGTTGGCGCGGTGGTGGTCATGGTGACCGCCGGGTACCACCACCCCCGACGCCGCGGCCACGGTGCCGAGCGCCGCTGCCGACGGGCCACGCCACGACCGAGCGCCGCTGCCGGACGAGCCACGCCACGACCGAGCGCCGCTGCCGGACGAGCCACGCCACGACCGAGCGCCGCTGCCGGACGCGCTGCTCGTGGGCGGCATCGCCGCCGGGAGGGCCGCCCGGCGGCCCTCCCGGCAAGCAGCGCCATGGCTCCGCGCCGCCGCCGCAGAGCGCGCCGCGAGCGGGTGGGACCGGCAACCAACGGTCCCACCCGTGCGGAGTCCTACCCCGCCACCGGCTCCAGCACCTTCGCGCCCGTCTTCTCGCGCAGCTCCTCCTCCGTGACGCCCGGCGCGAGGCGCACCAGGCGGAGGCCCTCCGGTGTCACGTCCAGCACCGCGAGGTCGGTGATGATCCGGTCCACCACGCCCGCGCCGGTCAGGGGCAGCGTGCACGTCTCGACGATCTTCGGGCTGCCGTCCTTCGCCACGTGGTCGGTGATCACGATGATCCGCTTGGTGCCCGCGACCAGGTCCATCGCGCCGCCCATGCCCTTCACCAGCGCGCCGGGCACGGTCCAGTTCGCCAGGTCGCCGTTGGCGGCCACCTGCAGCGCGCCGAGGATCGCGAGGTCGATGTGCCCGCCGCGGATCATGGCGAACGACGTCGCCGAGTCGAAGAAGCTCGCGCCGGGCTGGACGGTCACCGTCTGCTTGCCGGCGTTGATCAGGTCGGCGTCCTCCTCGCCCTCGAACGGGAACGGGCCGAGGCCGAGGATGCCGTTCTCGCTCTGCAGGGTCACCCGGACGCCGTCCGGGATGTGGTTGGCCACCAGCGTGGGGATGCCGATGCCGAGGTTCACGTAGTCCCCGTCGCGCAGTTCCGCCGCCGCCAGCGCGGCCATCTCGTCGCGGCTCCAGCCCATGGTCACGCCTCCGTCCCGGCGAGCGCCCGCGGGCGCACCGTGCGCTTTTCGATCTCCTTCTCCCGCGGCGTGGCGACCACCAGGCGGTCCACGAACACGCCGGGGGTGATCACCAGGTCCGGGTCGACGTAGCCGTCGAGCAGGACCTCGGTCTCCACCACGGTCACCCGGCCGCAGGTGGCGACCACCGGGTTGAAGTTGCGGGCCGCCATCCGGTACACGAGGTTGCCCTCCCGGTCGGCGGTGTGCGCGTGCACCAGCGCCAGGTCGGCGACGATGCCGCGCTCCTGCACGTAGGTCTCGCCGTCGAACTCGGCGTGCGGCTTGCCCTCGGCAACGGGCGTGCCCACGCCCGTCTTCGTGTAGAACGCCGGGATGCCGGCGCCGCCCGCGCGCATCCGCTCGGCCAGCGTGCCCTGCGGCGCGAACTCGACCTCGACCGAACCGTCCAGGTACTGCTGCGCGAACAGCTTGTTCTCCCCGACGTAGGACGCGATCACCTTGCGGACCTGCTTGTTCTCCAGCAGCAGCCCGAGGCCCTTGCCGTCCACACCCATGTTGTTCGACACGATCGTCAGGTCGCTGACCCCGGCTTCGCGGACGACCTCGATCAGGTCGTAGGGGATGCCGGACAGACCGAAGCCGCCGACCGCGATCGTCATGCCGTCGCGCAGCGCGCCTGCCATCGCGTCGGCGGCCGCGCCGAACACCTTGGACACGTGAACTCTCCTTCGAGCGTCCGTGGGATGAGCACCTGCCCGCAGTCAAGACGACCTGGGGAAACCCGGTCAAGCGCGCCTTCTGGATCTCTCGTCAGGTGAACGACTCGAGGCATGGCGTTCACTGAGTGGACGTACCATGGGGACATGCCGCCCGCCCATCTGATCGGCCGGGCCGCGCTGGTGCTTCGCGCGCTGTCCGCGGCCGGCGAGCCCGGCGCGTCGACCTCCGACGTGTCGCGGCTGACCGGGCTCGCCCGGCCGACGGTCCACCGGCTGCTGGCGGCGCTGGCCGACGAGGGGTTCGTCGACCGCGACCAGCGCAACGGCCGCTGGTACCTGGGCCCGGAGCTGTACCTGCTGGGCGAGTCGGCGGCCGCGCGCTACGACGTGACGCAGCACGCGCGGGCGAGCGTGCACCGGCTCGCGGCGGCGACCGGGGAGAGCGCGTTCTTCTCCGCCCGGCGCGGCGACGAAACGGTGTGCCTGCTGCGCGAGGACGGCGACTTCCCGATCCGGTCGTTCGTGCTGTACGAGGGCGCGCGGTTCCCACTGGGCGTGGTCTCGGCCGGGCTCGTCGTGCTGTCGCTGCTGTCCGACCGGGAGATCGACGACTACCTGGCGCGGGTCGACCTGACGGAGCGGTGGGGCGAGGCGCACGCGCCGGGGCCGCTGCGGGAACGGATCGCCGAGACGCGGGAGCGGGGGTACGCCGTCAACCCGGGCCTGGTGGTCGAGGGCAGCTGGGGCATGGCGGCGGCGGTGTTCGGCTCGTCCGGGGAGCTGGCGTGGGCGCTGACGCTGACCGGGGTGGAGTCCCGCTTCCGCGAGCCGCGGCGGGCGCAACTGGGCGCGCTGCTGCTCAAGGAGGCCCACGCCCTGACGACGACGCTGCGCGCGGACCGGCAGCGCGGCGGGCTCTGACGCGGGCGCCGGTGTTCGGGTGTCGCAGGTCGGCAGGGGCGGCCCTTGATGAGCCGCCCCCGCCGGGCCTCAGCCGCGCGTCACCGGTCCAGCGTGCGCAGCGCCCGCTGGTACAGCCGTCGCGCCTCGGTCAGGTTTCCGTGCGCCTGGTGGTCCATCCCGAGCGTCGTCAGGCCCGCCGCGGACACCTCGGGCGCGCGCCGGGCCAGGTGGCGGACCACGTACTCGGCGTCGCGGCCCGCTCCGCCCACCAGCATCGAGCTGAACGAGTGCAGGAACGGCAACCCGACGAAGTACAGGCCGGGCACCGGCGTCACGCCGCGCTCCTGCTCGGGATAGCCGTCCTCGCCGGTGACGGGCAGGTCGATCCAGCCGTAGTCGGGGCGGAAACCGGTGCACCACACCACGTTCGCGACATCGAGCACCCGCCCGTCCGCCAGCACGGGCATGCCGTCCCGGACGCCGGTCGTCTTGTCGACGACCCGCTCCACACCGGCCTTGCGCAGGTCCTCCTTCTTGACCCGGATCAGCGGCCCGCCGTGCCCGCGCACCTCCTCACGCAGCTTGCGGCCCACCGACCGGTTCACGGTCAGGACCCGCGTCGCGGCGAACCACAGCACCCGCAACGCCACCGACGCGACACGGCTTTCGAAGTAGAACGGGATCTCACCGGTGTCCGTGCCGGACAGGATCGTCGGGTGCTCGCGGGCCACCTCGTAGGCGATGTCCGCGCCGGAGTGGCTCGCGCCGACGACCAGCACCGGCCCTGGCCGCAGCTGCGAAGGGTTCCGGTACTCGCTCGAGTGCATCTGGCAGATCTCCGGGCTCAACTCGCCCGCGAAAGCCGGGACACGCGGGACGCCCCACACCCCCGAGGCGACCACCACGTTCGCGGCCTCGAACCGCTCACCGCCCGCGGTCACCACGAACTCTCCGTCCTCTTGCGACAGCCGGTCCACCCGCGTGCCGCAGCGCACCGGCAGGTCGAACCGCCGCGCGTAGGCCTCCAGGTAGTCGGCCATTTCGTCCCGCGTGGGGAAACTGCCGGGTGGCGCGGGGAACCGCATCCCGGGTAGCCCGTCGTAGCGCGCCGGGCTGAACAGCCGCAGCGAATCCCAGTGCCGCCGCCACGAGTCGCCGATCCGTTCGTGCGCGTCGAGAATCACGAACCGCCTGCCGTCGCGGGCCAGGTGGTACCCGGCCGAGAGCCCGGCCTGCCCACCGCCGATGACCACCGTGTCGAACCTCATCGTCCACCTCCTGTTTCGAGGAGACCGACGCTAGGCCGCGGCGCGCCATGGGAACTTCGGGCGAACGACCCAATTCCCGCCGCCGGGCATGGGTAGTTCTGCCCAGTCAGCCGATCCGGTGCTGGAACGCGTACGCCGCCGCCGCGGTCCGTGAACCCACCCCGAGCTTGGCGAAGATGTTGCTGACGTGCCGCGCCACGGTCTTCTCGCTCAGCACCAGCTCCCGCGCGATGCCGCGGTTGGTGGCGCCGGCGGCGAGCAACCGCAGCACCTCGGTCTCCCGCGGGCTCAGCAGCGACGCGCCGCGGCGGGCGTCGCGCACGCGGGCCAGGTCCGGTTCGGCGCCAAGCCGCGCGAACACCTCCGCGGCCGCGTCCAGCTCCACCTCGGCGGCGTCCTCGTCGCCGAGCGCGCGGCAGACCAGCCCGACGAGGCACCGGGTCCGCGCCGCCTCGTAGGGCGCGTCCAGTTCGCACCACAACCGCAACGCGGTCCGCAACGGCGGCAGCGCCGCGGACTCGTCACCCGCGGCGAGGTGCGCCGCGCCGGTCGCGCCCGACGCCAGCGCACGCAGGGCGGGCGTGTGGAACCGGCCTGCGATCGCGGTCAGCTCGGCCGCCGCCGCCCGGGCGCACTCCGGGTCGCCGTTGCCGATCGCGGCTTCCACCTGCGCGGGCAGCAGGCGGGACCGGCTGATGTCGTCCTCGGCCTCGGCCAGCGCGCGGCGCAGGGACACGTCCGCCGCGTCGGCGCGGCCCTGTGCCAGGCGGAGCAGCGCCAGGCCCGGCTGGACCTCCCACCCGCTCTCGCCGGCCCGCCGGTACGAGCGCTCGGCGTCGGCGAACTCGCCACGCAGCCGGTGGATCTCGGCGAGCTGGTAGTAGGCCATGCCCGCGACCACGTGCCCGTACCGCTGGTCCAGCCGCGCGCACGCCGTCCGCGCCTCTCGGACCGCGTCCGGCCAGTCGCCGACGAGCTGCAGCAGTTCCGAGCGGTGCACGCGGCAGATGCCGGAGTAGGCGCCGGTGAACTGCGGCATCGCGTCGCACCAGGCGTTCACCGCGGCGGTCCACTCGCGGGCGCGGCCCAGCTCGTGCACGTCGCGGCAGGCCGCGATCATGCTGCAGTACATCCACCCGGTCACCTGGGAGGAACACGCGCCCGCGGCGATGTCGAGCATCGCCTCGTCCAGCAGCGCGAGCCCCTCGTCGACGCGGCCCTGCGCGAGCCGGGCGCGGCCCTGGACCTGCACCCCGATGGTCACCAGATCCCGGTCGCCGCACCGGTTCCCCAGCTCGACGGCTTCCGCGGCGGTGGCGAACGCGGCGTCCCCGGTCTGCCGCTCGGCCTCGCCGATCAGCAGGTAGCCGCGCTGCGCGCAGTCCGGGTCGTGCGCCAGCAGCCGCGCCGCCCGCGCCATCCAGCCCTGCGCGCGGGAGAACTCGCCCTGGAACGCGCACACTTCGCGCAGCCAGAAGGCGCACCGCACGGCCCGGCCGATCGCGCCGGCGTGCACGTGCTGCTCGTAGCAGCGGCGGAACGCGTCGGCGGCCTCGTCCGGGCGGCCCAGCAACAGCGCCAGCTCGCCGAGCCGCTCCAGGTCCGGCAGCGCGAGCGGGGTTTCCCGGTCGGCGGCGGCCAGGGTGTCGCAGGCGTCGGCCCAGGCCCGCCGGTCGTAAGCCGCGCCGGCCCGTTCGAGCAGGACGCGCGTGTCCACCGGGTCATTAAACGCCCGCGATGTCCTTGTCACCAGGCCCGTCGGTCAGGCGGCCGCGCAGCTTCGCGGGCGCGACGGCGAGCCACCCGTCGGTGAGCGCTTCGCGCAGCGCGGTGCGGGACACCTTCCGCAACTGGACGAGCACCGCCGCGTAGCCGTCGAAGTGCGGGATGGTGAAGAAGCCGTCCGGGTTCGCCGCGAGGACCGCTTCCTTCTCGCCGAGGTCGTCCACGCGGATCGCGAGTATCGGCCCGTCCGGCGGGATCTCGTCGCCGAACCGGCGGAGGTCGGCCTTGCTGAACGGCCGCACCCAGGCGAACGCCTTACCGGCGACGAACCACGTCTGGTGACCGTGCCGCTCCCCCTCGGTCACCTCCGGCAGCTCGGAAACCAGCCGTGCCACGTCGCCGACAGTCGCCATCGCCGAACGGTACCGCTCTCACGGCGCGCCCGGCAGCTTCCGCCGCTCGAAGCTCTCGCGCAGGGCGGCGCGGCGGGCGTGGCCGCGCTCGTACAGGCGCCCGAACACGAACGCATCGGTCACCGAATCCCCCGTTCGCTGCCGGAGGAGCTCGCCCGCGCTCACCAGGTCGTGGTACTCGCCGAGCTCGCTCTGCACCTCCTTGACCGCCCGCCGCCACGAGCGCACCCGCTTCCCCAGCAACGGTTTCGCCACATCGGCCGCGTACCGCGCCGCCTTCGCCTTCTTGCGCACCTCGTGCAGGGCGGAGTCGGGGTCGCGCGCGTCGCGCACCGCCTCCGCCGCGGCCGTCAACCGCCGGTTCGCGCGGCGGAGGGCCTTGCGCAGCTCGCGGCGCCCCGACTCGGCGGCGGTCGTCAACGGCGGGTCGGCCACCCACTCGTCGAGCGCGCCCAGCAGCCGGGCGTAGCGCTCGCCGGTCAGTTCGGCGAGCAGCGCCTGCCGGTCCCGCTCGCTTGCTTCGTCCAAATGGGACACGAGTGTGCGGCGGGCGTGCTCGGTTTCCGGCTCGCGCGGGAGGTTCGCGAGCTCGGCGAGCAGGGTTTCGCGGCGGACCTCACCGTCCCGCGCCGGGGACAGCACCCGGCCGGCCCATTTGAGTTCGTCCGCCAGCGCCTTGGCCCGGTCACGCACGAAGAGGCGCCGGTAACCGCGCAACGCGCTCCGCAGCCGCCGCATCGCGACGCGCAACTGGTGCACCGCGTCGTCGTCGCCGCGCCGGACGCCCTCGTCGTGCCGCCGGATCGCCTCGACCTGGGTGCGCACGTAGGTCATGACGGTCTCCCCGGCGTTGCCCGGCTCGTCGTCGGCGGCCAGGTCGGCGGCGAGCAGGCGCCGCAGCTTCGACGGCCAGTGCGCGGGCCGCACCCCGCCCGCGACGAGGGCTTCGGTGAGAGTGTCGAGGAGTTCCGGTTCCGCGTCGTCGAGTTCGACCTCGAGTTCGCGCCAGTGGTCCAGGTGCGCCTGGTCGCCGGCGCGCTCGCCGTGGACGTGGTCGTCGGTCAGCACGGCCAGCCGCCGCCCGTCGGCGTCGGTGAGGTCGTGGGTGAAGCGGTCGACGCGGAGGCGTGCGATCTCGACGAGGTCCGCACCACCGGTCCACTCGCGCGCGGCGTCGGCGAGTTCCGGCGGCAACTGGTCGCCCGGCGGCAGCTGGGTCTCCTCGCGGACCCCGGCGGTCGCCGGGCGCTTGAGGTGCCAGCCCGCGTCGTCCCCGCCGGTGCGGCGGCGCAGGGTCACGCCGGCGCGGGCCAGGCGGAGGTCGCGGGTGTCGTAGTAGGTGTTGTCGAGCCGGGACTCCCTCGGCGGGGCCTGCTCCGCCACCGGACCCACCCCGGCCAGCCGCGGCACCGGCCGGCCGTCGTCGAAGTCGAACTTCCGCTCCCGCTCGGTGACCGTCTTGGCGCCCATGGCGAGGAGTTCCCGGGCGACGACCGGCGAAAACCCGCGTGCGGCACCAGCGGAGCGGCCATTGGCAGGCGCCTCGCCTACCGCCGGCGGACGCCGGTGCAGGCGATCAGCTCCGCGCAGCCGGGCCGCAGGAACAAGACGAAAGCCCACACGCCGTCGGGAGCAACGACCTGCCCGAGCGCCAGCTGCTCGTTGCCGAGCTGATCGAGGGCCTCGACGGTGTCCCGCAGATCCAAGGTCTCGACGCCACGCCGCTCGGTGTTGCGCAGCCGTGACCGGTAGGTACTCGCCAATCGGTAGGCGGGCACTGGACTCTCGTCCCAGACCCGGTACTCCCCGCCCCGCCGCAGAGCGAGCCGCGCGGCGCGGCAAGCCGCGGACGGCCGGTCGAGCAGCTCCGCCAGCGCTTCCCGGTCCAACCGCGCCCCCTCCCGTCGCGCCGGACGCCACCCGCCTACCGCAACCCGCCTGCCCGTTCAGCAGATCGCGTACACGTCCAGCACCACCGCGTCCGGGCGGCGCAGCGCCGAGCCCACCGCGACCACGTGGTTGAGCCACGCGTGCTCCGGCGAGTCCTCGGCCGTCTCGAAGGTGATCGCGGTGCGGAAACGGTACGTGGACGGGTCCGGGCACTGTCCGGCGAGCAACGCGGTCATCACCTCCGGCGGCCCGTGCCGCACGCCCCGGCTGATGATCGACACCAGCGAACCGTCGTCGGTGCGGGCGGTGTAGCGCGCCTCGACGCGCACCCAGCCGCCGGTCTGCAGGATCTGCCAGTCCGCGCCGCCGGGCAGGACGTCGGCGGACAGCCGCGGGCCGTCGACGCGGCCGCCGGTGATCGGCACGACCCGGCGACGGCCGTGCGGGGTGCCGCCCAGGTCGAGCACCTCGTCCAGCGTCACCTCCGCCCTGGCGAGGAACTCCAGACCGGGTCGCGGTGGCTCGTACGGGGTCGCCATGACCCGGCAAACTATCAGGGATTCTGATCGAGAACAGCCGTCGCGCGGAGGACGAGGTCCCGCAGGTACCGGTGCTCGGGATCGTCGTCGTACATCGGGTGCCACCACATCGCCTCGCGCAGCGGGCCGATCTCCAGCGGGCACGGCAGCGCGCGCACCCCCAGCTCGGCGGGCACCCCGGCGGCGAGCCGGCGCTGCAGCAACGCGACCCGGCCGGTGCCGCGGACCAGGCTCGGCACGGTCAGGAACGTCTCCGTCACCACCTGCACGTTCGGCTCGATGCCGAGCATCCGCATCTGCCGCGCGGCCGGAGTGGACGCCGTCGGCCCGTGGTAGGTGACCACCCATGGCATCGTCTTCAACTGCTCGACGGTCAGCTCCTCGCCGACGTCCGGGTTGTCCCGCGACACGAGGCACACCCAGTCGTCCAGGTACAGCTCGCGGTAGGGCAGGTCGGTGATGAACCCGTGCGGCATCAGCAGCAGGTCGTGGTTGACCAGGGCCTGCGCCGCCTGCTCGACCAGCGACGGGGTGTTCGCGGTCAGCCGCAACCGGGTGCCGGGCGCCTCCGCGGCGAGCAGCGCGGCGATCTCCGAGCCGAGCACCGCGACGCCGTAGTCGCTGATCAGCAGCGAGAACTCGCGCGCCGAGGACGCCGGGTCGAAGTCCGGTTCGGCGGCGAACACCCGCTCCACCCCGGAAATCGCGACGCGCACCCGTTCCTTGAGCTGCACCGCCAGCGGAGTCAGCCGGTAGGAGTTGCCGACCCGGATCAGCAGGTCGTCGCCGAAGTGGCGGCGCAGCTTGCCCAGGTGCGCGGACACCGCGGGCTGGCTCAGGCCCATCCGTTCGGCCGCGCGCGTGACGCTGCGCTCCTGCAGCAGCGCGTGCAGCGCAACCAGCAGGTTCAGGTCCAGGCTCGCGAGGTTCACCAGCGCAGGCTACATCAGCCAGGCTGATACCTCCCATAACCGATTTCGTCTTCCCTGATACCGCAGCGGTGCCCGACAGTGGACGAGTCGCTCAAGGAGGAACCGACGTGATCCACGACCGCACCGATCCCGAAGGCGCGATCGCCGCCGCGGCCAAGCGGTGCTCCAACTGGGGCCGCTGGGGAGCCGGGGACGTCCTCGGCACGCTGAACTTCCTGGACGAGGCCAAGCGCCGCGAAGGCGCCGCGCTCGTCCGGCAGGGCAAGAGCTTCTCGCTCGCGCAGCGGTTCGAGGCCGACGGCCCGCAGAAGGGCTGGCGCCGCCGCACCAACCCGGTGCACACGATGCTCGACACCGGCCTGGACGCCGAACGCGGCCAGGGTTTCCCGCACGGCCTCGGCGGCGCGGACGACGTCGTGTTCATGCCGCTGCAGGCCTCGACGCAGTGGGACGGGCTCGGCCACATCTTCGACCACGGCACCGCCTACAACGGCCGCCGCGCCGGCGACGTCGTGACCAGCGAGGGCGACCAGGTGACCGGCATCGAGACCACCGCGGGCCGGATCGCCGGCCGTGGCGTGCTGCTCGACGTCGGGCGCGCGATCGGTGAGGACGGCGAGCTGCCGGACGGGTTCGCGATCACCGTCGAGCACCTGGAGGACACCATCGCCGCACAGGGCGAGACCGCACGCGTCGGCCGCGGCGACCTGCTGCTGGTGCGGACCGGACGGCTCACCCGCGCCCGGCGCGAGGGCTGGGGCGACTACGCCGGTGGCGACGCGCCCGGCCTGTCCTTCACCACCGCGGACTGGCTGCACGGCACCGAGATCGCCGGGATCGCCACCGACACCTGGGGTTTCGAGGTGCGGCCCAACGAGTTCGACGTCGCGTTCCAGCCACTGCACCAGGTCTGCATCCCGCACATCGGCCTGTTCCTCGGCGAGATGTGGGACCTCGACGCGCTCGCCGCGGACTGCGCCGCCGACGGCGTGTACGAGTTCTTCCTCGCCGCCGACCCCATCCCGGTGACCGGCGCGGTCGGCGCCCCGGTCGCACCCGTCGCCGTCAAGTAGGAGTTGCCATGCCAGCCGTGAACAACGTCCTGGTGGTCGGCAGCGGCCTCGCCGGGACCGCCACCGCGATCGGCCTCGCCGCGCACGGCGTCGCCGTCGACCTGGTCGAGCTCAAGCCCGACATCGCCGCCATCGGGTCCGGGATCACCTTGCAGGGCAACGCTTTGCGGGAGCTGCGGAACCTGGGCGTGTGGGAACGGGTGCGCGCCGAGGGGTTCGGTTTCGACAGCCTCGGCCTGCGCGCGCCCGACCCCGCGGGCACCCTGCTCGTGGAGATCCCGGACGCCCGCACGGGCGGGCCGGACCTGCCGGCCACGATGGGCATGCCGCGCCCGGCACTGGCGCGGATCCTGCTGGAGCGCGCGGCCGAAACCGGTGTGAAGACCCGCTTCGGCGTCACCGTCACCGAGCTGGAGACCGACGGCAGCGTGGTGTTCTCCGACGGCTCGTCCGGGCGCTACGACCTGGTCGTCGGCGCCGACGGCATCCGCTCGTCGGTGCGCCGCATGCTCGGCGTCGAACTCGAGACCCGCGCCACCGGTATGGGCATCTGGCGCGCGTTCGGGCCGCGCCCGGCGTCCGTCACGCGCACCGACCTGTTCTACGGCGGCCCGTGCTACATCGCCGGCTACTGCCCCACCGGGGAGAACTCGCTCTACGCCTACGTCGTCGAGGACGCGCAGGACCGCTCCGCGCTCACCCCGGACGAGCGGCTCGCCACGATGCGCGAGCTGGCCGCGGCCTACCACGGCCCGTGGGACGAGATCCGGGAGACGCTGACCGACCCGTCCCGCGTCAACTACACCTGGTTCGAGACCCACGTGCTGCCGCCGCCGTGGAATCGGGGTCGCGTCGTTCTCATCGGCGACGCCGCGCACTCCTGCCCGCCCACCCTCGCGCAGGGCGGCGCGCAGGCCCTGGAGGACGCCGCCGTCCTCACCGAACTGCTGCTCGCCGCCGACGCGCTGGACGACACGCTGTGGCAGGCCTTCACCGACCGCCGCTACGAGCGGGCCAAGGCCGTCGTCGACGCGTCCAACCAGCTCGGCCAGTGGCTCCTCGACCGCGAACAGGGCGACGTGCCGGGCCTGATGGGCCGCGTCGCCGCACTCGTCACCCAGCCCGCCTGATCCAGGAGGACCCATGACCGACCGACTCATCACCCACCTGCGCCACGTCGACCTCGCGGTGCCGGACCTGGCCCGGCAGCAGGACTTCTTCACCGGAGCGTGGGGCCTGACCACCGAGCACACCGACTCCGGCATCGCGTTCCTGGCCGCCGAGGGATCGCCCGAGCAGTACGTGATCCGGCTGCGCCAGGCCGACGACAAGCGCATCGACCTGATCTCGTTCGGCGCCGCCACGCCCTCCGATGTGGACACCCTCGCCGCGCGTCTGGCGTCCTCCGGCGTGCGGCTGGTCAGCGAGCCCGGCGCCATCGACACCCCCGGCGGCGGTTACGGCTTCCGGTTCTTCGACAACGAGGGCCGCACGATCGAGATCAGCGCCGACGTCGCCGTCCGCGCCCACCGCAAGGTCGAGGAGGGCGAGTCGATCCCGGTGCGGCTGTCGCACGTCGTGATCAACTCCGCCGACCCGGAGGGCACCCGCGCGTTCTACGAGAAGCACCTCGGGTTCCGGCTCTCCGACATCCTGATGCACCCGCGGATGGGCGAGATGATGTGGTTCATGCGGGTGAACTCGTGGCACCACAGCATGGCCATCGCCCGCTGCCCGCACCCGTCGCTGCACCACGTGTCGTTCGAGATGCGCGGCCTGGACGAGTACATGCGCGGCACCGGGCGGCTGCTGCGCGCCGGGGTGGAGAAGATCTGGGGCCCCGGCCGCCACCTGGCAGGCAACAACACGTTCAGCTACTTCCTCGACCCGCACGGCAACACGATGGAGTACACCACCGAGCTGGAGCTGATCGACGAGGACACCTGGCACCCGCACCTGTACGACTTCAGCGACCCCGAGGTGTCCGACCAGTGGGGCACGGCTAACGCGATGAACGAGTTCGTCGCCCAGAAGTCGTTCAACGACCCGGACAAGGGCCTGTTCGTCGCCCCGCCGGTGTGAGGAGGTCCTGATGCGTTTCGCCACCTACTCGCTGGACGGCGCGGTGCGGGCCGGTGTCGTCGACGGCGACGGCATCCACCCGCTGCCGCCGGACGTGACGGTGCTCGGCCTGGTGCGGTCCGGGCTGCCGGCCGCGCTGGAGGCCGGTTCGGCGGTCCTGAGTGGACCGTCCGTGCCGCTGGATCGCGTGCGGTTGCTGCCGCCGTTGGAAGCGCCGACGGTCCGGGACTTCGTCGCGTTCGAGGAGCACGTGGAGGGTGTGGTCGCGAGCGTCTCCGGCGGCTCCGGGGTCGTGCCGGAGTGGTACGAGGCGCCCACGTTCTACTTCACCAACCCGTACGCGCTGCTCGGCGCGTTCGACGACGTGCCGGTGCCGCCGGGCTCACGGCTGTTCGACTTCGAGTTGGAGGTCGCAGCCGTGGTCGGGCGGGACGGCTCGTCGCTGGCGCCGGACGAGGTGGAGATCTTCGGCTACACGGTGCTGAACGACTGGTCGGCCCGCGACCTGCAGCGGCGCGAGATGAAGGTGCAGCTCGGCCCGGCGAAGGGCAAGGACTCCGCGACGACGCTCGGCCCGTGGCTGGTCACCGCCGACGAGCTGGAGTCCTATCGCGACGGTGACGGGTTCCTGGAGCTCGACCTGCGGGTGTCGGTGAACGGCACGGAGATCGGCCAGGACCTGCTGTCCAACATGGGCTGGCCGTTCGAGGAGCTGGTCTCCTACGCTTCACGCGGCACCTGGGTCCGGGCCGGGGACGTGCTGGGCTCCGGGACCTGCGGCAACGGCGGCTGCCTCGCCGAGCTGTGGGGCCGCGGCCGGGAGCTGCCGCCGCTGGCGCCGGGCGACGTCGTGGAGATGACCGTCGAGGGCATCGGGACGATCCGCAACACCGTCGTCGCCGGGGTGGAGCTGCCCCCGGTGCGGGCCGCGCGGCCCCGGCCGCGGAAGCGCAAGCGATGAGGGTCGCCGGCAAGGTCGTCGTCGTGACCGGCGCCGGGCAGGGGCAGGGCGCGGCGGAGGCGCGGCTGCTCGCCGAGGAGGGTGCCCGCGTGATCGGCGTCGACCTGGGCGCCTCGCCGGTGGAGCCGTTGCCCGGGGTCGAGTACCTGCAGCTCGACGTCACCGACTCGGCGGGCTGGGCCGCGCTGGCGTCCCGGCTGGATCGGGTGGACGGGCTGGTCGCGAACGCCGGGGTCACCTGGCGGGCGCGGCTGGACGAGGTCGACCCGGCCGACCTGGCGCGCGTGCACGACGTGAACGTCGGCGGGGTGGTGCGGGCGATCCAGGCCGTGCTGCCGCTGATGCCCACGGGCGGGTCGATCGTGACGGTCGGGTCGGTGGCGGCGCTGACCGGGCACTACCCGGTGGCGTACACGGCGAGCAAGTGGTCGTTGCGCGGGCTGACGCGGGCGGCGTGCCTGGAGCTGGGCGCGCGCGGGATTCGGGTCAACGCGGTGCACCCCGGCTACATCGAGACACCGATGACCGCGTCCGCCGCGGCGGCCTTCCGGGACGCGAACATCGCCGAAACCCCGCTGGGGCGCACCGGAACCGTCGACGAGGTCGCGCCGCTGGTGGTGTTCCTGCTCTCGGACGAGGCGTCGTTCATCACGGGCGCGGAGATCCCGGTCGACGGCGGCCTCACCGCGCACGGTGGCGTGAAATCGATCAGTGACAGACTTCTGAAGGGTATCTGATGTTCGAGTACTTCCCCGGCAACTACGTCTGGAACCTGGGCGTCGTGGCGACGCTGAACAGCGGCGGGCTGATCGACGAGGTCGACCGCGCGTGCCGCCCGATCAAGGAGGCCGCGCAGCGCGGTGAGGACGCCGGGACGGCCGACTTCCTGACGGCGTGGACCGCGCTGACCGACCAGCTCGTGGGGCAGGCGGAGGAAGCGGAGGCGGCGGGGCACACCCGCACCGCGCGGCAGCTGTACGCGCGGGCGACGAACTACCTGTGCCAGGCCGAGCGGATGCAGAGCGCCTCGGCGCCGGGACGGCTGGACACCTACCGGCGGGTGCTTTCGTTGCAGGAGAAAGCGTTTGCGCCGGGGGTGTCGCGGGTCGAGATCCCGTACGAGGGCACGACGCTGCCCGCGTACTTCAGCGCGGCGCCGGTCGACGGTCCGGCGCCGGTGATGATCATGTGGAACGGGCTGGACTCGACCAAGGAGCACATGTACTCCTCCGGACACTGGGAGGAGCTGGCGGCGCGCGGGATCTCGTGCCTGATGGTGGACTGCCCCGGTTCCGGCGAGGCGTTGCGGCTGCAGGGCCTGACGGCGCGCGTGGACACCGAGGCGTGGGCGTCGGCGTGCGTGGACTACCTGGCCGGGAGGTCCGATGTGGACTCTTCGCGGATCGGCCTGGTGGGCTGGTCGCTGGGCGGCTACTACGCGCCCCGCGCCGCCGCCTTCGAGAAGCGGCTCGCGCTGGTGGTGGCGTGGGGCGCGAACCACGACTGGGGAGCCGTCCAGCGGCGGCGGCTGGAGCGCGAGGGTGAGCGGCCGGTGCCGCACTACTGGGAGCACGTGCTGTGGGTGTGGGGCCACGACGACCTGACGGAGTTCATCGACTTCGCGGACGCCGTCAACCTGGACGGCGTGGTGGAGAAGATCGACGTCCCGTTCCTCATCTGCCACGGCGAGAACGACCGGCAGATCCCGCTGGCGTATGCGCACCGGTCGTACGAGCAGGCCACCGCCAGCCCCCGGCGCGACCTGCGGATCTTCAGCGCCGCCGAGGGCGCGACGGAGCACATCGGGCTGGACCACCTGCCCCACGTGAGCAGCTACGTGGCCGACTGGGTGGCGGACGTGTTCGAGGGTCGCTGACCGAATGGTGGTGTCCCCGCCTCAGGGCGGGGACACCACCGAGCGGAAAGGCGCGCCCGTGCGTCCACCGCCGGGCCGCGCGACCCGCACCCGGTCAACCGGCCAACCGCGCCCGCGCGTCCATCAGCGCGAAGCCCAGCAGGTTCAGCCCCGGCCACCGCTCCGGCTCCCCGGCGCGCGGATCGTCCGCCGCGACGCCGATACCCCAGATCGCATCCACCGGGCTGGCCTCCACCAGCACCCGCGAACCCGTGCCCAACAAGAACCGCCCCAGCTCCGGGTTCTGGCCGAACTTCGCGACCGATCCGGCGACCACGATGTCGTACCCGGACGCCTCCCAGCGGGCCGGCTCGAAGCCCGCCACCTGGCGGCCCAGCTCCTTCGCCCGCCCGGGGTGCAGGGCGCGCAGCACCTCATCGGCCACCGCCGCGTCGCCGAACAGCTGCGCCTTGCGCCACATCATGTAGTGCTCCGCCGTGTCGAACTCGCGCCCGTCCACGGTGAACGGCGCCGGCCACCACTGGCTCAGGCACCCGCGCCCCGCACTGCCGTTCGGCTCCGGCCGGTGGCCCCAGAAGAACAGGTACTCCACCCGCTCGCCCCGCCGCACCCGTTCGATCAACTCCGCTCGCACAACCGGCAGTATCGCCGATCAGAAGCCGGAGATCACCGTCTTTCCGACGGTCCGCCCGGTCTCCGTCAGCTCGTGCGCCTGCCGCACCGTCGAAGCGTTGATCGGCTTCAGCTCGGTCGTCAGCGTGGTCCGGACGGTACCCGCGTCGACCAGTTCGGCGACGTGCGCGAGCAGGTTGTGCTGGGCGATCAGGTCCCAGCCGTGCAGCGGCCGGGTGAACATGAGCTCCCAGTGGAAGCTGATGCTCTTCCCCTTGAGCGGCAACAACTCCAGCCCCGGCGGCTCGTCGATCGCGGTGATCGCGCCACCCGGCCGCAGCAGCTCGGCGAACTCCTCGATCCGGCCGGCGGTGTTCGGCGAGAACACGTAGTCCACGCCGTCCGGCGCCACCTCCCGCACGCTCGCGACCAGGTCCCGGTGGTCGGCCACGTGGTGGGCGCCCATCGAGCGCGCCCACTCCCGCGACTCCGGCCGGGACGCGGTCGCCACCACGGTCAGCCCGGTCAGCGCCCGCGCCAGCTGGATCAGGATCGACCCGACCCCGCCCGCGCCGGCGAGGACCAGCAGCGTGCCGGTGCTGTCCGGGCCGACCCGGAACCGGTCGTGCAGCGTCTCGTACGCGGTGATGGTGGTCAGCGGCAGCGCCGCGGCCTGCGCGAACGACAGGCTCCGCGGCTTCGGGCCCACGATGCGCTCGTCGACGACGTGGTACTCGGCGTTCGTGCCCGGCCGGTCGATCGTGCCCGCGTAGTAGACCTCGTCACCGGGCTGGAAGAGGGTCACCTCGGCGCCGGTCGCGGTCACCACGCCGGCCGCGTCGAAGCCGAGCACCCGCGGCTCGCCGCCCGGGTCGGAGCCGGCACGCACCTTCGTGTCGACGGGGTTGACCGACACCGCCTCGACGCGCACCAGGAGGTCGTGCGGCCCCGGCTCCGGGACCGGCAGTTCGACGTCCTCGAATGCGGCGGGATCGGTAATGGGCAGGGACTTGCGGTAGGCAACCGCGCGCATGGTCGTCATACCGGTGACGGTAGTAGGAAGGTAGTAGTTACCTGCAAGGCGTACAAGTTCCCATCGGGTACCATCGCAGCGTGCAGACCTGTGGTCCGAAGGACGTCTACGCCGCCGCGTGCCCGTGCCGGGACATGCTCGACCTGCTGGCGAACAAGTGGAGCGCGCTCGTGCTGGGCGCGCTGGAGGGCGGCCCACAGCGGTTCGGCGCGCTGCGGGCGCGGCTGCAGGGCATCAGCCCGAAGGTGCTGACCCAGACGCTGCGCAAGCTCGAGTCGCACGCGCTGATCGAGCGCGAGGTGTTCCCGGACGTGCCGCTGCGGGTGGAGTACCGGCTGACCCCGCTCGGCGCCGACGCGGCCGTCCCGCTGGCCGCGCTGCGCACCTGGGTGGAGGACAACATCGACCGCTTTCCGCAGCCCGCCTGAGAAAAGCGCGCTTGACCTCGAGTTAGCTCGAACTTCTAACGTCGTGACCATGACGGATGCGACGGCGACCGCGGTGCGGATGCCACCCAGGACACTCCTTCTCACGCTGCTCGGCGTCAGCACGATGACGATCATGGCCAGCGCCACCATCACCCCGGCGCTGCCGGGCATGGAACAGCACTTCGCGGCCACCCCGAACGCCGCGCTGCTGGTCCGCCTCGTCCTCACCCTCCCCGGGCTCGCGATCATGCTCGCCGCGCCGGTGCTCGCCCGGCTGAGCGGCCGCGCCGGGCGGGTCCGGGTGCTCACCGCCGGGCTGGCGCTCTACGTCGTCGGCGGCGGGTCGGGCCTGGTGCTCGACTGGCTGCCCGGGCTGCTGGCCGGCCGCGCCCTGCTCGGCGTCGGCATCGCGGCCATCATGGTCACCTCGACGGCGCTGCTGGCCGACCACTACCCGGCCACCGAGCACGGCCGGGTGCTGGGGCTGCAGGGCGCCGCGATGGGCTTCGGCGGCGTCGTCGCGCTGCTGCTCGGCGGGGTGCTGGCCGACCTGAGCTGGCGCGGGCCGTTCGCGGTGTACCTGCTGGCGGTGCCGATGGTCGTGCTGGTCCTGCGGTTCGTGCCCGAGGCGCCGAAATCCCCGCCCGCGCCCGGCGGTCCACAACGGACACCGCGGTTGTTCGGCCTGTACGCCCTGATGTTCCTCGGCGTGGTCGTCTTCTACACGGTGCCCACGCAGGCGCCGTTCTGGCTGGGCGCGGTCACCGGCGCCGGCCCGGTCGTCGTCGGCGTGCTGATGGCCGCGCTGAACCTCGTCATGACGCTGGTCGGCCTGAACTTCCGGCGGCTGCGCGCCCGGTGGGACTTCCGCGTCCTCGCCGCCGTGCTCTTCGCCGCCTACGCGGCCGGGTTGGTCGTGCTCGGCCTCGCGGGCGGCATCTGGATGGCGGCACTCGGCATGCTCGTCACGGGCGTCGGCATCGGCCTGCAAAATCCGGTGATGAACGGGTGGGTGGTCGCCTCGGTCGACCCCGCGGCCCGCACCCGCGCGCTCGGGATGCTGACGTCCGCGTTGTTCCTCGGCCAGTTCGCCTCGCCGCTGCTGGCGCAGCCGGTGGTCGACGGCGTGGGCCTCGGCAACACCTTCGTCCTCGCCGGCGCCCTCGGCCTGGTGGTTTCCGTGGTCCTGGTTTTCCTGCGCGGGCGGGCAACCTCGGATTCTCCCGCCGCGTGAGGAGGTGCGTAGGCCCACGAAAGGGAGGAAAGGGCATGCGCATCAAGGGAATTCTCATGGGTACGGCGGCCGGGGCGATCGGGCTGGCATTGTTCGCGGCACCTGCCGCGAACGCGGCGGCGCCGGTGGACTGCGACCCGAACCCCGGCTCGACCGGCTCGTGCGGGTGGGTGAACGTGGTGCCGGAGGTGGTCCACCGCGGGGACGTGGTGGACGTGGAAGCCAACTGCCTCAACGCGGTGGCGCTCCCCGAGTCCGACGTGCTGCTGAACTTCACGCCCACCGGCGAGCCGACGCACTGGTCGGCGACGGTGTCGCCGAAGGCGAAGCGGGGCGCGCACACCGTGTCGATCACCTGCCCGGAAAACACCTACACGAAGACGTTCTACGTGGTCCGATGAGGACGGACGGCGCGCTCGCCCGGCCACTGGCCGGGCGGCGTGACCGCGGGTAGCGTCCAGGCCATGAGGCCCGCTCGCCACCAGCAGGATCCGGCGCACGCGCAGTGGATCCTCGTCGACGCCCGGCACGGGCCGAAGGTGGGTCTCCTGCTCGCGATGGGGAACGCGAGCTACCACGGGGTCGCGCCGCGCAACGCGCTCGACCACCGCGTCGCCCAGTACCTGCTGCGGCAGCGGCTGGACCAGGCCGTCCGGACGGGCCGCCCCGCCGACGCCGCACGCGTCGCCTACGCGGGCCGCGAGTGGCAGGTCCGCGTCCGGCCGGTCCGGGCGCCCGTCTCCGCCGCGGTCGTCGGCGCGCTCGCCTGCTACATCGAGGCCTCCGCCGACTGGGCCGACCACCCCCCGCCGGTCGTGGGCAGCTGGGAATGGCGCATCACCGAGGGTGGCACCGACCACCGCAACGTCGTCGCGTGGAACGACGAGACCTTCGAGCTGTACGGGCTGGCGCCGCCGGAGGACCGCTCCGCCCCCGCGGACGCCCAGCCCCGCTTCCCGCACGGCCGCTGGTGGGACGGCACGTACTACCTGAACAACCTGGTGATGGACTCCTGGCGGCCCGCGGTCCGGGAGTTCCGCGACGCGCTGCTGCGCGACCGCGCCGGCGAACTGTACCTGTGCAGCTACAAGGCCCAGCACCGCGCGTCCGGCGAACCGGTCGCGCTGCGGCTCGCCGGCCGGGCGGATCCGGACCGCCCGGGCTGGTTCCGCGGCCTGGTCACGCGGGACGCCGGGGCGCGCGAGAACGTCCCCGTCCCGGCGCCCGGGCCGCTGGTCCGCGCGCTGCTCCTGGCGTCGCGGGATCCGGTGGTCGTGGTCGACCGCGTGCTGGAGGAACTGGAATCGGCCAACGCCCTGTTCGACGCGCTCAACCTCGCGGTGCCGTCGGACCACCACATCCGCAAGCTGGTGCACCCGTTCGACGTCCCGGCCATGTCGAAACTGCTCAACGCCGCGGCCGCGGACCCGGACCACGTGGTGGGCCCGCAACGCCTGCGGCTGGCGACGCTGTCCGCGGAGGTGTGGCGGGAGTTCGACGTGATCGCGGTCGGCGGCGCCGCGAGCGACGGCCCGGCGCGGCACGTGGTGTGCCGTCTCGCCGCGGTCTAACCCGGCACCCGCGCGACCGCGCCACGCATCGCGCGTTTGGCCCAGTCGGTGTAGCTGACCTGCCGTCCCGGTTCGGCGAGGCAGTCCGTCAGGTAGGTCACCGGCGTGACCAGGGACAACCCGTCGAAGAACCGCTCGACCTGGGACACGTTGCGCAGCACGTACGGCGTGCCCAGTTCGCGTTCGTAGACCTCGGAGAGCAGGTAGAACGGCGGCAGCGACTCGGCGGGCATGTCCTCGCCGCACCCGATGGACAGGGTGAAGCAGCTGCCGGGGGCCAGCCGGTCGGTGTACTGGCGCACGACGTCGTAGAGGTCCTCGCCGTGGCAGAGGCGGACGAACGACAGCACGCACAGCATCCCGAGCCACACCGGCTCGCCCAGGTCCAGCCGCTCCGCGGCCTGGGCCAGCACGCGTTCCGGCTCACGCAGGTCGGCGTGCAGGACGTGCGTTTTCCCGTTGCCGGACAACAGCTTCCGGTACTCCTCCACCGGCCCCAGCTCGTAGTCGACGTAGACGACGCGGGCGTCCGGGTGGCGGGGCTGCGCGACCTCGTGCACGTTGCCCCACCGCGGGAACCCGCAGCCGAGGTCGAGGAACTGCCGGATCCCCTGGTCGAGGGCGTAGCCGACGGACCGCACCAGGAACTGGCGGTTGAACCGGGCCGCCCGTTCCGGCACGTCCCGCTGCCCGGCGGGGAACTCGGCGACCATCCGGCGCGCCGCTTCGCGGTCGTGGCGGGTGTAGCCGCTGCCGCCGAGGTGGATGTCGTAGACGCCGCCGCAGGTCGCGCGATCCGTCGTGCACCGTGGCCCGTACGTCACCGGTCACCTCCCAGTCCGGCCAGCCGGGCGGTGAGCCCGGCGATCAGCAGGTCCAGCCCCGCCCCTCGGGACATGCAGATCTCCACCAGTACCGCACGGGCCGCCAGCCCGCTCTCCGCGCCGAAGCCGGCGTCGGCGAGGCGCGCCGCGACGGCCTCCAGCAGCGGAGCGGCCGGGCCGGTTCCGGTGGCCGCCACCGCACCGACGCCCGGGTACCGGTCGAAGACCGCGTGCATCCGGCAGGCGAGCGCGCGGATCCAGCCCGCCCACTCGCCGTGCGCGGGGAGGCTGATCCCGGCGCACACGTCCGCGACGACGGCCGCCTCGACGTCCGCCCGGTTGCCGACGTGGTACCGGATCACGTTGGTGCGCGCGCCGACCGCGGCAGCCAGGTTCCGCATCGTCCAGCCGGACAGGCCCTGCCTGCGGGTCAGTTCCAGGGCGGCGGACACGACGACCGAACGCGTGATCGGCGCGCGCTCACGGATGGGCGTCGTCATCCCGGCCCTCGATCGCGTGCGGCCGGAGCGGTCCCAGGTGGGGGCGGTCGCGGAGGGGGTGGACGAAGCCCGGCACAGCAGGATCCCGTTCGGCGAGGGGTCACGGCTGCCACACCCCATGATCGCGGGGACGGGCTCACCTCTTTCTATACCAGGAGCACCGCCACCGCCAACCCCCGTGCGGGGCAGGTCCGCCCCGTACTATCGACCGGCACTCATCGTGGTCGATGGGAGGACTGGTGGTCGCCGAGGAGGAGCCGGCGGGCGGGCGTGCCCTGTGGCGTGCCCGGCGCGCCCCGGACGCCGCCGACGTCCTCGCCACCGCACGGCGCGTCGCCGGGCACCTCGCCGACGGGCTGTCCGGGCCGGGCGCCCGTGCGGCGGCGAAGGGCGTCCGGGCGCTGCTCGGCGTGCCCGCGGCCGGGCTGGCCGACCTCTCCGGCGCGACCACCTGGGCCGGTCACCCCTCCGACGAGAACGCGGCCCGCGAACTCGTCTCCGCCGTCCTGCACAGCGAGACCCCCGCCGGGAAGGCGCCGCTGCGAGCGGTGCCCCTCGACGTCGACGGCGAGCTCGCCGGGGTGCTCGTCGTCGACGGCGAGGCGCCGCGCAAGGCCGTGCAGGAGGTGGCCCGGCTGGTCGCCGCCGCGCTGGAACGGGGCAGGCTGGAGGCCTCCGCGGAGCTGGCGGCCCAGTCGGAACTGCGGGCGCTGCGCGCGGAGATCTCCCCGCACTTCGTCTACAACGCGCTCACCGTCATCGCGTCGCTGGTGCGCTCCGACCCCGACCGCTCCCGCGAACTGATGCTCGACTTCGCCGACTACATCCGGCACAGTCTCGCCAGGCACGGCGAGTACACCGCGCTCGCGGACGAGTTCCACGCCATCGAGACCTACCTCGCGCTGCAACGAGCCGTCCTCGGCGACCGGCTGCGCGTGCAGATCCGCGTCGCGCCGGACGTGCTCGCCGTGCCGGTGCCGTACCTGGTGCTGCAGCCGCTGGTCGAAAATGCCATCCGGCACGGGATCGAGCCGCTCGGCAGGCCCGGCACGGTCTCGGTGCGCGGCGAGGCGGAAGGGAACGACTGCGTGATCAGCGTGGAGGACGACGGCGTCGGCATGCCGCCCGCGGACGCCGAAGCGGTGCTCTCCGGCGACGGCGAGCGCGTCGGGCTGGCCAACGTCGACCGGCGGCTGCGCAGCGTGTACGGCCCCTGGTACGGCCTGGTCGTGGAGACCGCGCCGGGCGCGGGCACCCGCGTCGTGGTGCGGGTGCCGATGTTCCAGCCCGGGGTGGTCCTGCCGTGACCGGGTTGCGCGTGCTCGCGGTGGACGACGTGCCGCCCGCGCTGGAGGACATCTGCCAGCTGCTGCGGGAGGCGCCCGAGGTGGCGGAGGTGACCGGCGCCGGTGACGCGCTGACCGCGCTGCGGATGATCCAGAGCGAGCGGTTCGACGCGGTGTTCCTGGACATCTCGATGCCCGGCCTGGACGGGCTGGAGCTGGCCGGCCTGCTGGCGAAGCTGAGCGAACCGCCGGTGATCGTGTTCGTGACGGCGCACGACGGGCACGCGGTGACGGCGTACGGCATCGGCGCGGTGGACTACCTGCTGAAACCGGTGCGCGCGGAGCGATTGTCGGCTGCCCTGGGGAAGGTGCTGCGGATGCTGCCCGCGGGCGCGCCGAGGTCGCCCGGACTGGCCGACGCGCTCGCCGCGCTGCCGGTCGAGTCGCGGGGGCGGACGCGGTACGTGCGGCGCAGCGAGGTGCTGTTCGTCGAGGCGCAGGGCGACTACGTCAAGCTGCACACCCGCGGCGGCGTGCACGTGGTGCGGATGCCGATCTCGCGGCTCGCGGAGTACTGGGAGGGCAGCGGGTTCGTGCGGGTGCACCGCGGTTACCTGGTGGCGCTGGACGCGGTGCGCGAGCTGCGGAGCGACTCCGTGGGCGGGCTGCTGGCGCACACGGCGGCCGGGGACGTCCCGGTGAGCCGGCGGCACGCCCGCGAGCTGCGGGAACGCCTGTTGCACGCGGCGCAGCGCAGCGAGCTGAACCAGCGGGGGCGGTGATGGTGAACGCTTGGCGGGTGCTCCCGGGTCGCGCGGGGTGGATCCCGGGACCGCCGCGACGCCGGGGGCGCCCGCAGCGCGGCGGCATCTCCGCGCCCCGCAACACCCGCGGCCCGGCGGAGCCCTCCAATCGGCGACCGGGCAGGTGCCCGGCGGCTGCCGCGCGCCCCTGGCACGGTTCCCAGATGCCCTCACAACACAGGTGCAAGGCCGGGGTACTGGCCGCTACCCCGTGGGGAGGTGCTGAATGCCCAACCGCCGCGTCGCGGTGATGAGTCCGCAGACCCGGCTCGCCCATGCGCGTCGTAGGCAGCGCGGACGCTGGCGCCCGCCGCGGCTCGAAGCGGCCGACGCCGAGCGCGCCTTGCAGAACTACCGCAGGCAACGCCGCCGGGCGGTCGCCGCGCTGCTGCTGCTCTTCGCGATCCTCGCGGGGCTGCCGGTCCTGTTCGCGGTCTGGCCCGCGCTCGACCACGCCCGCCTGGCGGGGGTGCCGGTTTCCTGGCTGGTGCTGGCGGTGGTGCCGTACCCGCTGCTCATCGGGCTCGGGCACTGGCACCTGCGCCGCGCCGAACGAGCCGAGAAACGTTGATGGCCGGCCGCTCCGCACCCGCCTCACGCCGAACAAGCCAAACAGCGCTGATGGCGGGCCACCGCGCACCCGCCCAGCACGCCCGAGCACTGCCCCCGCAGCGAACAAACCGAGCGGCGCTGACGGTCAGCCACTTCGCGGCCAGCACCCCCGGGCACCTGTCCCGCGCCGAACGAACCGAGCAGCTCTGATGATCGATTTCCCCGCGGCCGCCCCGAACCCCGCTGCCCGCCACTCCCGCCCGCTGGCCCCGCGCCGAACAATCCGAGCGGCCCTGATGATCGATCCCCTCGCCACCGCCCCGAACCCCGCTGCCCGCCACTCCCGCGCACTGGCCCCGCGCCGGACAAACCGAGCAGCCCTGATGCTCGATTCCCTCGCCACCGCCCCGAACCCCGCTGCCCGCCACTCCCGCGCACTGGCCCCGCACCGAACAAACCGAGCAGCGCAGATGAACAGCCACTCCGCACTCGCCCCGCACCCCGCCGCCCAGCACGCCCA
>NZ_JAKGSD010000059.1 GCF_021654135.1 Amycolatopsis tucumanensis
GCGACTAAAGATCGGCTGTGGATCGGGGGCGGGGGAGGTCTGGTTGGGGTAGTCGCTTGCCTTTCGTTGCCGGCTTGCGTTGCGTTTCCCGGTGGTGCTGGGTCAGCTGACCCAGCGGCCCACTACCGACAGCAGCCACAGGCCGATGAGCGTCGCCGAGAAGAGGAGGCTTGACCAGCGCAACAGGGGGCGGTAGTCGCCGTCCGCGGTGCGTACCCGGCGTAGCGCGTAGAACCCGATGCCGAGCACCGGGAGCGGGATCAGGGGCAGCGCCGACAGCCGCACGGGCGCGGCTACCACACACGCCAGCGTCATCAGCCCGAGCAGCACCAGCATGACCTTGTACAGGATCGGATTGCTCAGGTACGGCGCGACCACCCGGAAGGTCAGGTCGCTGATGCCGCGCACATCGTCCCGCCCCTCCGGGACGACGGTGTCCCCGGCCGCCTCGGCCGGAGCGGTGCCCTCGCCGGCACCCGAACGGGGACCAGCCCCCTCCACGCTCATCCGGCTAGCTTAGCGAGCGTGGAGGAGCCGCCTTCACGCAGATCAGGCCGTTTTCTCGCCACGTTCGCTGCTGCGCCGCCGGGACGGCTGACGCGACACGATCGTGGGATTGACGTTCTCGCGGACCGTCTGCTCCGTGATGACGACCTTGGCGACGTCGGTGCGGCTCGGGATGTCGTACATCACCGGCTGCAGCACCTCCTCCATGATCGCGCGCAGGCCACGGGCGCCGGTGCCGCGCAGCACCGCCTGGTCGGCGATGGCTTCGAGCGCCGTCTTGGTGAACTCCAGCTCGACGTTGTCCATCTCGAAGAGCTTCTTGTACTGCTTCACCAGGGCGTTGCGCGGCTCGGTGAGGATCCGGACCAGCGAGTGCTTGTCCAGGTGCGTCACGTTCGCCACGACCGGGAGACGTCCGATGAACTCCGGGATCAGCCCGAACTTGATCAGGTCCTCGGGCATCGTGTCGGAGAAGACGTCGCTCTCCTCGATCTCGGCCTTCGTGCGGATCTCGGCGCCGAAGCCGAGGCCGCGCTTGCCGACCCGCTCGTTGATGATCTTCTCGAGGCCCGCGAACGCGCCCGCCACGATGAACAACACGTTCGTGGTGTCGATCTGGATGAACTCCTGGTGCGGGTGCTTGCGCCCACCCTGGGGCGGCACCGACGCCGTCGTGCCCTCCAGGATCTTCAGCAGCGCCTGCTGCACACCCTCACCGGACACGTCCCGCGTGATCGACGGGTTCTCCGACTTGCGGGCGATCTTGTCGACCTCGTCGATGTAGATGATGCCCGTCTCGGCGCGCTTGACGTCGTAGTCCGCGGCCTGGATCAGCTTCAGCAGGATGTTCTCGACGTCCTCGCCGACGTACCCGGCCTCGGTGAGCGCCGTGGCGTCCGCGATCGCGAACGGCACGTTCAGCATCTTGGCCAGGGTCTGCGCGAGGTAGGTCTTGCCGCAGCCGGTGGGCCCGAGCAGCAGGATGTTCGACTTCGCCAGCTCGACCGGCTCGTCCTTGGCGTCCTTCGGACCGGTCTTGTCCTCGGACTGGATGCGCTTGTAGTGGTTGTACACCGCCACGGCGAGCGTCCGCTTCGCGTCGCTCTGGCCGATGATGTACTGGTCGAGGAACTCGTGGATGTCGAGCGGCTTGGGCAGCTCGTCGAGCTTGACGTCGCCGGCCTCGGCCAGCTCCTCCTCGATGATCTCGTTGCACAGGTCGATGCACTCATCGCAGATGTAGACGCCAGGTCCGGCGATGAGCTTCTTCACCTGTTTCTGGCTCTTCCCGCAGAAAGAACACTTCAGCAGGTCCCCGCCGTCGCCGATCCGTGCCATGACCGTTGACCTGTTCCCCTCCGGTGCGCCTGCCGGCACACCTGATCGTGTTCCTGCCCTCGCCGCCGAGCCAGCGGGAAAAATGGCCGCTGCCCCTAGACGGTACCCGCCCGGAGCGCCGCGCGGGAGGACCAGCGGGCGCCGGGCGCCCCGAGACCCTAAACCGGGGGCCGGGGCGCGCCGGGTAGGACACG
Organism: Amycolatopsis tucumanensis; assembly: GCF_021654135.1. Classification (GTDB taxonomy): domain Bacteria; phylum Actinomycetota; class Actinomycetes; order Mycobacteriales; family Pseudonocardiaceae; genus Amycolatopsis_E; species Amycolatopsis_E tucumanensis. Next base: position 2,040 of record NZ_JAKGSD010000059.1, read on the forward strand.
CACCGGCCGGGTCAGAGTCCCGGGGCCGGGCCTCAGCCGATCTGCGTCGCCTTGCGGTACGGCAGCACCTCGTCGATGATGCCGTACTCCTTGGCCTGCTCGGCGGTCAGGATCTTGTCGCGCTCGATGTCCGCGCGGACCTCGTCGGCGGTCTTGTTCGTGTGCTTGGACAGCGTGGTCTCCATCAGGCGGCGCACCCGCTGGATCTCGTTGGCCTGGATCTCCAGGTCCGAGACCTGCCCGTAGGTGCCCTCGGTGGCCGGCTGGTGGATCAGCACGCGGGCGTTCGGCAGCGCGAGCCGCTTGCCCTTGGTGCCCGCCGCCAGCAGGACCGCGGCCGCGGAGGCGGCCTGGCCGAGCGCGACGGTCTGGATGTCCGGGCGCACGAACTGCATGGTGTCGTAGATCGCCATCAGCGAGGTGAACGAGCCACCCGGCGAGTTGATGTAGATCGTGATGTCGCGGTCCGGGTCCTCGTGCTCGAGGTGCAGCAGCTGGGCCATCACGTCGTTGGCCGACGCGTCGTCCACCTGCACACCCAGGAAGATGACCCGCTCCTCGTACAGCTTGTTGTACGGGTTCGACTCCTTCATGCCGTAGCTCGTGCGCTCGACGTACGACGGCAGGATGTACCGGGACTGCGGAAGCTGGAAGTTGTTCATGAGAGCTTTCTCCTCATCAGGCCCGGTCAGCGGCTGCCGTTGCTGGACGGGAGCTGGTTCTCCCGGGTGAGGACGTGGTCGACGAAGCCGTACTCCCGCGCCTCCTCGGCGGTGAACCAGCGGTCCCGGTCGCCGTCGGCGATGATCTGCTCGACCGACTGACCGGTCTGCTCGGCGGTGATCCGGGCCAGCTCCTGCTTCCACTTGCCGAAGACCTCGGCCTGGATCGCGATGTCGGACGCGGTGCCACCGACACCGGCCGACGGCTGGTGCATCAGGATGCGCGCGTGCGGGAGCGAGTAGCGCTTCCCGGGGGCGCCCGAGGACAGCAGGAACTGCCCCATCGAGGCGGCCAGGCCCATCGCGTAGGTCGCCACGTCCGGCTCGATGAGCTGCATCGTGTCGTAGATGGCGAACCCGGCGGTCACCGAGCCGCCCGGCGAGTTGATGTAGAAGCGGATGTCCGACTCGGAGTCCTCCGCGGACAGCAGCAGGAGCTGCGCGGTGATCCGGTTCGCCACCTCGTCGTTGACCTCGGAGCCGAGGACGACGATGCGCTCCTGGAGCAGCCGCTCGTACACCGAGTCGGTCAGATTGAGGCCCGCGGTCGAGCTGCGAGCCTCTGCCTTGTGCTGCGTCACGTCTGCCTGCCTTTTCACCGCTGTGGCCCTCCCGGAGGGAGATCCACTGTGCACTGTCGAAGATGCTGAGATCTTGTAACCGACCCTAACGAACTCGGGCGGCCCGGCATGCCCGGTACCGCCCAAGTTCGCTGACAGCTTTATTTCTCGGAAGCGGCCGCGGGTTCCTCGGTGACCTCGGTCTCAGTGGCGGCCGCGGGGGCCTCGTCCTCGTCGCCGCCGAAGAGGTCGCTCAGGTCGATCTCGGCGCCGGAGGCGTCGGTGACCGTCGCCTTGCGCACGATCGACGCCAGCGCCTTGCCGCGGCGCACGTCGGCGAAGATCGCGGACAGCTGGCCCGACTGCTGGGCCCGCTGCACGTACTCGTCCGGGCTGATGCCGAAGCGCTGGGCCTGGTAGATGATCCGCTCGGTCAGCTCGGCGTCACCCACCTGGACCTCCTCCGCGTCGGCGACGCTGTCCAGCAGCAGCTGGGTGCGCACCGCCTTCTCGGCCTCGGTCTGCAGCTCGGCGTGGAACTCCTCCAGGGTCTTGCCCTGGGTCTCCAGCACCTTCGCGAGGTTCTCCTCGCTGTGGTCCAGGTCGTGGATCGCGTCGTGCTTGCGGTTCTCGACCTCGGCCTCGACGACCTTCTCCGGCAGCGGGACGTCGACGGACTCCAGCAGCTCGTCCAGGATCTTGTCGCGCGCCTGCACGCCCTGCTGGACCTTCTTCATCTTGGCCAGGCGCTCGCGCAGGTCGGCCTTGAGCTCGTCGATGGTGTCGAACTCGCTCGCCAGCTGGGCGAACTCGTCGTCGGCCTCGGGGAGCTCGCGCTCCTTGACGCTCTGCACGGTCACCGACACCTCGGCGTCGCGGCCGGCGTACTCACCCGCCACCAGCTTCGTGGTGAAGGTCTTGGTCTCGCCCTCGTTCGCGCCGATGATGGCCTCGTCGATGCCGTCGACCAGCTGGCCGGAGCCGATCTCGTAGGACAGCCCGCTGGTGGCCGCCTCCTCGACCTCCTGGCCGTCGACCGTCGCCGACAGGTCGATCGACACGAAGTCGCCGTCCTGGGCGGGGCGCTCGACGCCCTTCAGGGTGCCGAAGCGGGCGCGGAGGTTGTCCAGCTCGGCGTCGACCTCCTCGTCGGTGACCTCGACGTCGTCGACGCTGACCGACAGGCCGCTGAAGTCGGGGAGGGTGATCTCCGGGCGGATGTCCACCTCGGCGGTGAACTCCAGCACCTCACGGTCCTCGAGCTTGGTGACCTCGAAGTCCGGCTGGCCGAGGGTGCGCACCTCGCCGGCCCGCACCGCCTCCAGGTACTTCGCCGGGATGGCCTCGTTGACGACCTCATCGAGCACCGGCGCGCGGCCGATCCGGCTCTCCAGGACGCGAGCGGGCACCTTGCCGGGGCGGAAGCCCGGGATGCGGACCTGCTGGGCGATCTTGGAGTAGGCGCGGTCGAAGTTCGGTTTGAGTTCGTCGAACGGCACCTCGACATTGATCTTGACTCGCGTCGGGCTGAGCTGCTCGACGGTGCTCTTCAACGTGTTCTCCTCGAGCCGTGAAAACCTGGTTTTCGGGTGGTAGCCGACAAGCGGGCACGGCTGTGCCCAAAGGCCGAGTCTAGGCCAGTGACCCGACAGCACCGGCCCGGCCCTGCCTGCCAGGCGGTGCGGTACGGGCGCGTGCGCTCCGTTTACATTTACGCACGCTTTGTCTACCGTCTTGGTCCTGCCGTCCCGCCGTCCCCAGGAGCCCGGTCCGTGACAGCCGATGCCCAGGTCCAGGGCGTTCCGCAGGTCGTGGCGGAACCCCCGACGCGCCTGCCGATGGTGGTGGCGCCGACCGTCGCGCTGGCCGCCTGCGGGCTGGGCCTGTGGAGCTGGGCGACCCTGCTCGCCCTGGTCTGGCACTCACCGGCCTGGGTGACCGTGCCGCTGCACACGCTCGCCGTGGTCGCCCTGTTCACCGTGCTGCACGAGGCCGCGCACCACGCCGCGGGCAGCCTCACGTGGGTGAACGGGGCGCTCGGCCGCCTGACGGTGCCGTTCGTGTCGCCGTTCGGCGGTTTCCCCGCGGCCAGGTACGTGCACCTCACCCAGCACCGGTCCGGTTCGCCGGAGCACCTCACGCCGTGGAACACGCGCGGACCGGCGTGGACGCTGCCGCTGCGATGGGCCACCGTCGACCTCTGGTACGCGTGGCGCTACCTGTCCACGCCGGGGCGGCCGACCGCCGAGAGCGCTGAGATGCTCGGGATGCTCGTGTTCCTGCCGTGCGCGCTCGCGGCCGTGGTCGGCACCGGGCACGGATGGGAGCTGGCGGTGGTCTACGTGGTGCCGCAGCGGCTCGCGCTCGCGCTGGTGTCGTGGTGCCACGACTGGCACCCGCGGCGGCGGCCGACCGGCTACCACCGGATGCACGCCGAGCGGCCCGGCCGTCCGTTCTACCGCTACACCGCGATCCCCCGGCCGCGGTCGCCGGAGCCGGTGGCGCCCGCCGCCGAGGCGCCGTCGGAGTTCCACCCGCTGACCGTCACCGGCGTGCGCTCGCTGACCGGCGAGGCCGTCGTGGTCACCCTCGCCGTGCCGGACGATCTGCGCGAGGTCTTCCGGTTCACGCCGGGACAGCACCTCGTGCTGCGGGCCGAGATCGACGGCGAGCCGGTGGAGCGCAGCTACGCGATCTGCGCGTGCCCGGACGAACCGGAGCTGCGGGTGGCGATCAAGCGGGTGCCCGGCGGGCGGTTCTCCGGGTACGCCATGGGGTTGCGGCTCGGCGACCGGGTCCTGGCGCGGCCGCCGTCCGGGACGTTCACACTGCGCTCGGAACCGCGGCACGTGGTGGCCGTCGCGGCGGGGTCGGGGATCGCGCCGGTGCTGCCGGTCGTGGTGCACCTGCTCGAGAAGTCACCGCGCAGCCGGGTGACGCTGCTGTACGTGAACCGGTCCGGGGACGACACGCTGTTCGCCGACGAGCTGTCGGAGTACACGCGCCGCTTCGAAGGGCGGCTGCGGGTGACGCACTACCGGACCGACGAGCGCGACCCGAGCCTGCGGTACGCGCGGGGGACGCGGCCGTTCGACAGCATCGGCCAGGCGCTGGCGATCTCGTACGAGCGGTACCTGCCGGGCGGGCTGGACCCCGGCCGCATCCGGGGGCTGCTGGAGGCGCGCCTGCACCCGTCGAAGGTGGACGAGTGGCTGCTGTGCGCGCCGGCCGAGGTCGCCGGGCCGGTGCGGTCGGCGCTGGCCGAGCACGCCGTGCCGGACGAGGCCGTGCACGTGGAGCACTTCCACCGGCCCTGACCGGTCATTCGCAGAGCGTGCGGACGGACTCCAGTTCACCGCGCACGACCGACGCCTGCTCCGCGACGACCGTCTCCGGTGTGCCGTCCGGGAAGAACATCGTGAACTGGTACTCGGCGCCCTCGCCGTTGGGGAGCACGCGGGTGTAGACGCCGGCGGCCGGGTTGTCGGCGGCGAAGAAGTCGACGGTGCCGTGTTCCCGTGACGCGCGGACGCGCACGCGTGTGCCGTCCACGCCGGGCGCCCACTTCGGCAGCTGGCTGGGGTCGGACACGAGGTCGAAGACGGTCTGGGGCGTGGCGGCGATCGAGACGGACTCGGTAATCGTAGGCATGAGCAGATCGTACGCTCTTGCTTATCGTCTTGTCACTCTACGATTCGGTGCGTGGCAGAACTCGGCGCCTCGCTGGCGCGCATCGTGCGGCGGTTGATGAAGGCGGAGGAGCCCGTGCTGCGCGCGCACGGGCTGTCGATGTGGGCGTACGCGGCGTTGTCGAGCCTCGCCGCGCAGCCGGCGACCTCGCAGCTGGCGCTGGCGAAGGCCATCGGCTACGACAAGACCCGGCTGATCGGCCTGCTCGACGAACTCGCCCAGGAGGGCCTGGTGGTGCGCGAGCGCGACCCGGCGGACCGCCGCTCGCACACGGTGCGGCTCACCCCGGACGGCGAGGCCCGCCACGCCGCGGCGCGGGCCGCCATCCGCGTCGTGGAGGACGAGCTGCTGGGCCCGCTGAGCGCCGCCGAGCAGCGTTCGTTCCGCGCGATGCTGGCCCGCGTCGCGGAGGGGTCCTAACGCCGGTCCAGCAGGATCAGCGGCACGGCGGCCGCGGCGAGCGCGGCGCCGATCAGGCAGACCGAGGTGAGCGGGGCGCCTCGCGTGAGCGCGGCCGCGGCCAGCGCCGGGGTGATGCTGATCCCCAGCTGGAACGCCGAGACGGTGGTGGCGCCGGCGAGGGTCGGCGCGCCGGCCGCGACGGTGAAGACGCGTCCGTAGATGGCCGGGTTCAGCACGAACGCCGCCACGCCGAGCAGGAAGACCAGCGGCACCACCGCCCAGCCGTGCCCGACCGCGGCGGCCATCGCCACCGAGAGCACCACGATCGCGCCGGCGCCGGTCAGCAGAGCCAGGTGCGGGCGGCGGTCGGACACCCGACCGCCGATCGACAGCCCGGCGAACGCCCCGATGCCGAACAGCGCGAGGATCGCCGGGACCCACACCTCGGGCACGGTGAGCATGGCCGCCAGGTAGTTGAACGTGATCATGTAGGCGGCCGTGGTCAGGATCGTGATCGCGAACAGGCCCCACAGCGCCGGTTTCCGCATGGTGGCGAGTTCACCCGGGACGCTGGGCCTGCTCGCGTGGTTCGGCGTGGCGGGGATGCCGAGCAGGCACCCGGCGATCCCGGCCACCGTCAGGGCCACCACCGCCCAGAACCCGCCGCGCCAGTCGGTGAAGTGGCTGAGCAGCGTGCCCGCGGGCCCGCCGGCGACCATCGCCACGCTGAGCCCGCTCACCACGACGCCGGAGGCCCTGGCTTTCCGGTCGGGGGTCACGAGGCTGATCGCGGTCACCGACGCGACCGCGAAGAAGCCGGCGTAGGCGATGCCGGCGACCACGCGCGTGACCACCAGGACGGGGTAGTCGCCGAGCAGCCCGGCGGCGATGCTCGCGGCGAAGACACCCTGCGCCACCACCAGCGTCGTGCGGCGCGGCCAGCGCAGGCTGAGCACCGCGAACGGCGGCCCGCCGAGCACCACACCGAGCGCGAACGCGGTGATCAGGAACCCGGCCGAGGACAACGTGACGTCCAGGTCCGCGGCGACCGCCGGCAGCACCCCGGCCAGCAGGAACTCCGCCGTGCCCATCGCGAACAGGCTGAAGCCGAGCAGGTACACCCCTGCGGGCAGGCGGTTCCGGGTCCGCCTGCCGACCAACATCTCCATTCGGATCACCTCCACCGCGAGGATCCGGAGATCCGCCCGGCTCCGACAACAGACGTTGCCGAAACCGGGACGCACTGGTTCACTGCGCCCGTGGAGTCGCAACCGACCGTCGGCGCCGTCATCGAGCAGATCGCTCCCCGGCTGCGGCGCGCCCGTGAGCGGAAGAACGTCAGCCTGACCGCGCTGGCGCGCGCCACCGGCATCTCGACGAGCACGTTGTCGCGGCTGGAGTCGGGTCAGCGCAAACCGAGCCTGGAGTTGCTCCTGCCGGTCACCGCCGCGCTGGGGGTGCCGCTCGACGAGATCGTCGCCGCGCCCCGGATCGTCGACCCGCGGGTGCCCCAAGAGCCGACGCGGAAGGACGGCAGGGTGCTGATCCCGCTGTCCCGGCAGCAGACCGAACCGCGGGCGTACAAGATGATCATCCCGGCGCACGACGAGGAGCCGCACCTGCGCACCCACGCGGGCCACGAGTGGCTGTACGTGCTGCGTGGACGGCTCCGCGTGCAACTGGGCGGCCAGGACTTCGTGATGGACGCCGGGGAGGCCGCCGAGTTCGACTGCCAGATCCCGCACTGGTTCGGCGCGGCCGGCCGGGGTGCCGTGGAGGTGCTGAGCCTGTTCGGCAAGCAGGGTGAGCGCATCCACCTGCGCACGCGGGCGCGCGGCTGACGGTTAGCGGCGGGGTGTCCCGGTCGACCCACACCGTGACGGTGCGCGGAGGGCGCGATGGCGCGCCAGGCGCGCCGCTGGCGGTCAGGCCGGCGTGTCCCGCTCGAGCCAGACCGTCACCGTGGGCGGACGGCGCGGCGTGCGGGTCCTGGCGAGCGATGCGTCCGGCGACCGGCGGTGCGCCGGTCACCCCGTCGGTCAGCACCACGCCGGTTTCATCGGCCAGCGCGCGAGCCTGCGGGACCGACAGCCCCACGAACTCCGGGACCGGCCACTCGGGCTGGTAGTTCAGGTTCCGCGACGCCCCGCCCATCCGGCGATGCTAACGGCGCAGCCGCAAAGCCAGCGTCGGGCAGAGGCGGGCCGCTCGTTCGGCGTGTGGGACCAGTCCGGGCGGCACCTCGGGCTCCCGGGTGGGCGGCACCGGGTAGCCCCACGGGTCCCGGTCCAGCGCGCCAGCGCCGTGCGCGAGGTCCGCGTCCCGGTCGGCCAGCGCGGGAAACCCCGTTGCGGCGCGCGCTCGCCCCGCCAGGTAGGCCCTATCCGCGCCGCCGTCCGTGGGACGACAAGTCCCCGCCGCGGAGCGCGGGCACCGTAGCGCTGTCCGAAGTGGACTCCGCCGTCGCCGACGCCTCGTGCACCGTGCCCGCGACCGCGGTCACCCGGCGGCGGCAAGGCCGAGCGTCAGCCAGCCGGCCCGCCGCGCGCCGCTCTCCCTCGCGCCCACGTCAGTTCGAGCCCGACGTGCTGTCGTCGCGGCGCGGCAGCACGCCCTGCTGACCGCCCGGGCCGCCCGGGCCTGCCATAGCAGTGCCCTCGGTCAGCGTGTCGGCGGTCGCGGCGTCGCCGGACACCGATGCGACGACCGTGACCGTGTCGCCGGTGGCGATGCTGCTCAGGTCGGCGTTGTCGCCGACCGCGGTGTCGCTGTCGATCGTGTAGGTCTTGGTGTAGCCGTCGTCGCTTCTGGCGGTCAGCGACGTCGCGCTGACCTCGGTCACGGTGCCGATCTGCATCAGCTCGGTGGTGTACCCGCCGTTGCCGTCGGAGACGACGTACTCGCCGTGCAGCGCGTTCACCATCGCGCTCGGCGAAGCGCCGCCGGGCACCCCCATGCCGCCCTGGCCCATCGCCGACGAATCGGTCGAACCGCTCGCCGCGTAGATCGCCACGCCACCCGCGCCCGCGACGCCGACCGCGATGGCGACCGCGGCCACGGTCTTGCGCGCGGACCACTTCCGCGGCGGCTGCTGCGCGCCCCATTCCTGGGACTGCGGGGCGGTCTGCTGTTCCGTGGTCATCGTGGGTTCCTCTCGCCGGTGCGTCGAGGACCAGCTTCGGCGGCTCCGCTGTGGACCGACTGTGGGACGGGTGAAGGATTCCTGTGCCCGGACGGACACAGCCGCCTCACAGGGACGGCACAAGCACCACACACGAACCCGACGGATCGTCGTGGCATGCACCTGCCCCACCGGCGGGCCGGGACGCGACCGCGGCGCGTCCGCCCGCTGCGGACCAAGCTGATCGCGGCGCTCGTCGCGCTGCTCGCCGTGGTGTGCCTGGTGGTGGGCGTGATCAGCGAGTTCGCGCTGAGCAGGTTCCTCACCCAGCAGGTCGACACGCAGGTGCGGGACGCGGTCGAGCGGACCCGGCACTTCGACGGGCCCGCCGGGAACGATCCGCTGCACATCCCGGGCACCGCGGAAGGCACGCTGTACGCGCAGCTCTCCGGCGGCCGGGTGCTCGAAGCGGCCACGCTCGCCCCCATCCCGGGCTCGCCGGAGAACGAGGCGCAGGCGCTGCCCGCCGCCGACGCCGCGGCCCTGCCGGCGATCCCGGTCGACGGCCACGCCCACACGATCTCGCTGTCCAGCGGCGACTACCGGGTCATCGCGACCATCGACGACGGGGTCGTGCTGGTCCTCGGCCTGCCGATGAACCAGGCGGAGGACACGCTGCTCACCGTCGGGATCATCCTCGCCGCGGTCGCCGCGATCGCCGTGCTGGGCGCGGGGTTCGTCGGGGCGTTCGTCGTGCGCCGGACCCTGCGCCCGCTGGACCGCGTGGCCGCGGCGGCGTCCAAGGTGACCGAGCTGCCGCTGGACCGCCGCGACGTCGCGTTGTCGGTGCGCGTCCCGGTCACCGACACCGACCCCTCCACCGAGGTCGGTCAGGTCGGCTACGCGCTGAACCGGATGCTCGTGCACATCGACAACGCCCTCGACGCCCGCGCGAACAGCGAGATGCGGGTGCGCCAGTTCGTCGCGGACGCCAGCCACGAGCTGCGCACGCCGCTCGCCGCGATCCGCGGGTACGCCGAGCTGGCCCGGCGCAGCGGCGGCCGCGTGCCGCCGGAAATCGCGCACGCGATGAGCCGCGTCGAATCCGAGGCCGACCGCATGACGACGCTGGTCGACGACCTGCTGCTGCTCGCCCGGTTGGACGCGGGACGCCCGCTCGACGCCGGCGAGGTCGACCTGACCCGCCTGGTCGCCGACGCCGTCGGCGACGCGCACATCACCGGGCCGGGGCACCGGTGGCGGCTCGAACTGCCGCCCGACCCGGTCGTGGTGACCGGCGACGCGCAGCGCCTGCACCAGGTGCTCGGCAACCTGCTCGCCAACGGCCGCACGCACACCCCGCCCGGCACGACGGTGACCACGCGGCTGACCGTGTCGGCGGACGGCAGCGCGGTCCTGACCGTCACCGACGACGGCCCCGGCATCGCGCCGGACCTGCTGCCACACGTGTTCGAACGCTTCGCACGCGGCGACTCGTCACGCTCCCGCGCGGCAGGCAGCACCGGTCTCGGCATGGCCATCGTCGCCGCGGTGGTGCACGCGCACCACGGCACGGTCGGCGTGCACAGCAGACCCGGCCGCACCGAGTTCGAGGTGCGGCTGCCGCGCACAGGTTCCGCACAGGAACGCCACAAGACCGGCCAAGCTCGCGCGGTCACAGTGAACTCATGACGGCCCTCGCCGAGCGCGGCTCCGCGCCCTCGACCCCCGAACCCGCCGATCCGCACCCGTCCCGTCCGGGGTGGGTGCGCCCGGCGTTGGGCGGGCTGCTGATCGCCACCGCCGTGCTCTACCTGTGGGGGCTGAGCGCGTCCGGCTGGGCCAACGCGTTCTACTCGGCCGCCGCGCAGGCCGGCGGGGAGAGCTGGAAGGCGTGGTTCTTCGGCTCCAGCGACGCCGCGAACGCGATCACCGTCGACAAGACACCCGCCGCTCTGTGGGTGATGGGCCTGTCGGTGCGGCTGTTCGGGCTCAGTTCGTGGAGCATCCTCGTGCCGCAGGCGCTGATGGGCGTCGGCTCGGCATGGGCGCTGTTCGCGACCGTGCGCCGCGTCTCCGGGCCGACGGCGGGCCTGCTGGCCGGCGCGGTGCTCGCGCTGACCCCGGTGGCGGCGCTGATGTTCCGCTTCAACAACCCGGACGCGTTGCTGGTCCTGCTGCTCGTGCTCGGCGCGTACTGCGTGACGCGGGCGCTGGAGAAGGCGTCCCCGAAGTGGCTCGCGCTGGCCGGGGTCGCGGTCGGGTTCGGTTTCCTGGCGAAGATGCTGCAGGCGTTCCTGGTGCTCCCGGCGTTCGCGATCGCCTACCTCGTCGCCGCGCCCGCCCCGCTGGGCAAGCGGCTGCTGCACCTGCTCGGCGCGCTGGGCGCGGTGGTCGTCTCGGCGGGCTGGTACCTCGCGGTCGTCGAGCTGTGGCCGGCGGACTCGCGGCCGTTCATCGGCGGGTCGCAGAGCAACAGCATCCTCGAACTGACCCTCGGCTACAACGGCGTCGGCCGGATCACCGGCGACGAGGTCGGCAGCCTCGGCGGCGCGCAGAGCAGCGGCAGCTGGGCGCGGCTGTTCGGCAGCGAGATGGCGGGCGGGATCGCCTGGCTGCTGCCCGCCGCCGCGATCGCCGTCGGCGCGCTCGCGTGGCTGACCTGGCGCGCGCCGCGCACCGACCGGACCCGCGCCGCGACGATCCTGTGGGGCGGCTGGCTGGTCGTCACCGGCGGCGTGTTCAGCTTCATGAGCGGGATCATCCACCCCTACTACACGGTCGCGCTGGCCCCGGCGGTCGCCGCGCTCGTCGGCACCGGCGCCGTGCGGCTGTGGCGGGCGCGGACGCACCCGATCGCGTCCGGGTTGCTGTCCAGCGGGGTCGTGCTCACCGCGCTGACCGCGTACCTGTTGCTGACGCGGGAATCCACCTGGCTGCCCTGGCTGAAGTACGTGGTGCTGCTGCTCGGGCTGGCCGCCGCGGTGCTGGTGCTGGTGTCCGACCGGCTGCCGCGCGCCGGTGCCCGCGGGGTCGCGGTGCTGGCCCTGATCGCCTCGCTCCTCGGGTCCGGCGCGTACACGGTGGCGACCGCCGCCACGCCGCACTCCGGCGCGATCCCCTCGGCCGGGCCGAGCAGCGGCGGGTTCGGCGGCTTCGGCGGCCAGGGCGGCCCGCCCGGTGGTGGTCTGCGCGGCGGGATGCGCGGCGGCGTCGGCAGCCTGCTCACCACCACGGCACCGAGCGCGGAGATGACCGCGCTGCTGCAGGCCGACGCGGAGAACTACACGTGGGTCGCGGCCACCGTCGGCTCCAACCCGGCCGCGAGCTACCAGCTGGCGTCCGGCTTCCCGGTGATGGCGCTGGGCGGGTTCAACGGCACCGACCCGTCCCCGACGCTGGCGCAGTTCCAGCAGTACGTGGCGGACGGGCGGATCCACTACTTCATCGGCGAGCCGACCGAGATCAACAGCACCGGCGGCAGCGACTCGGCCGAGGAGATCGCCGAGTGGGTCGCCGCGAACCACAGCGCGACCACTGTGGACGGTGTAACCGTGTACGACCTGACTTCCTAGGCGCCACAAGAACTTTTCACAGACGGGGCACAGCGGGCCGGCCGATCGTGGAGTCATGACAGTCACGACTCCCGCGGCCGGCCCCGGCACCACCCGCATCGACACCCGGACAGCCAACCCGGTTCTCGATGTCGTCATCCCGGTCTACAACGAGGAAACCGACCTGGAGCCGTGCATCCGCCGGCTGCACGCCCACTTGACCGCCACCCTTCCCTACCGCTTCCGCATCACCGTCGCCGACAACGCGAGCACCGACACCACACTGCAGGTGGCCGAGCGCCTCGCCCGCGAGTTCGCCGAGGTCGAGGTGCACCACCTGGACCTCAAGGGCCGCGGGCGGGCACTGAACGCCGTCTGGTCCACTTCGGACGCTCCGGTCGTCGCCTACATGGACGTCGACCTGTCGACCGACCTGGCCGCGCTGGCGCCGCTGGTCGCCCCGCTGATCTCCGGGCACTCGGACGTCGCGATCGGCTCGCGGCTGGCCCGCGGCGCCCGCGTCGTGCGCGGCCCCAAGCGCGAGTTCATCTCCCGCTGCTACAACCTCGTCCTGCGCGGCGCGCTCGCCGCCAAGTTCTCCGACGCGCAGTGCGGTTTCAAGGCGATCCGCTCCGACGTGGCCAGGCAGCTGCTGCCGCTGGTCGAGGACACCGGCTGGTTCTTCGACACCGAACTGCTGGTGCTCGCCGAGCGCGCCGGGCTGCGCATTCACGAGGTGCCGGTGGACTGGGTGGACGATCCGAACTCCTCGGTCGACATCATCGCGACAGCGACCGCCGACCTCAAGGGCGTGGCCCGGATGCTGCGCGCGTTCACCAAGGGCACGCTGCCGATCAGCGACCTGCGCGCGCAGCTGGGCCGCCACCCGATCGGCGTGTCGGCGCCCGGGGTGCCGCCGCGGCTGGCCACGCAGCTGGTCCGCTTCGCCGCGATCGGTGTCGGCAGCACGCTCGCCTACCTGGTGCTGTTCCTGCTGCTGCGCCTCGGCATGGGCGCCCAGCTCGCCAACTTCCTGGCGCTGGGCCTCACCGCCGTCGCCAACACCGCCGCCAACCGCCGGTTCACCTTCGGCGTGCGCGGCGCGAAGGGCGCGGGGCGGCACCAGTTCGAAGGCCTGATCGTGTTCGGCCTCGGGCTCGTCCTGACCAGCGGCTCGCTCGCCTGCTGACCGGGCTCACCGCGCCCGGGCTCGCACTCGAACTGACCGTCCTGGTGCTGGCGAACCTCGCCGCCACCGTCCTCCGATTCGTCCTGCTGCGCGGCTGGGTGTTCCACCCGAGCCGCCAGAGCTGACTCCACCGAGAGAAAAGAGAGCCGAGATGACCAGCGTCCTGACCGAGCCGGCCCGCACCGGGCCGCGGCACCGGGCCGGGATCCCGACGGGTCCCCGCCCGGCGGCCGGATACGCCGGCTCTTGCGGGGGCCGTCGAACCAGCCCGCCTGGGTGCGGCCCGCGGTGCTCGCGCTGCTGGCCGCGACCGCGGTGCTCTACCTGTGGAATCTGACCGCCTCCGGCTACGGCAACAGCTTCTACGCCGCCGCGGTCCAGGCCGGCAGCCAGGACCTGAAGGCCTGGCTGTTCGGCTCGCTGGACTCCGGCAACTCGATCACCGTCGACAAACCACCCGCCGCGCTGTGGGTCGCGGTGGCCTTCGCGCGGATCTTCGGCTTCTCCAGCTTCACCGTGCTGGCGCCACAGGCGCTGATGGGTGTCGCCTCGGTCGGACTGCTGTACACGACCGTGAAGCGGATGTCCGGACCCGTCGTCGGGTTGTTCGCGGGCGCCGCGTTCGCGCTGACCCCGGTGGCCGTGCTGATGTTCCGGTTCGACAACCCGGACGCGCTGCTGGTGCTACTGCTCGTGGCGGGCGCGTACTGCACGGTGCGCGCCACCGAGAAGGCGAGTGGGAAGTGGCTGGCGCTGGCCGGTGTCGCGATCGGGTTCGCGTTCCTGACCAAGATGATGCAGGCGTTCCTGGTGCTGCCGGCGTTCGCACTGGTGTACCTGGTGGCCGCGCCGGCCTCGCTGCGGCGTCGCCTGCTGCACCTGCTCGGCGCGCTCGTCGCCGTCGTCGTGTCGGCCGGGTGGTACGTCGCGCTGGTGGAGATCTGGCCCGCGTCTTCGCGTCCCTACATCGGCGGTTCGACGACCAACAGCCTGCTGGAGCTGGCGCTCGGCTACAACGGCCTGGGCCGGATCTTCGGCGGCGACGGCAACACGGGCGGAGGCGGCGGCGCCGGATTCGGCGGCAGCACCGGCCTGTTCCGGATGTTCAACTCCGCCTTCGGCACCGAGATCTCCTGGCTGCTCCCCGCCGCGGCGCTCGGCCTGGTCGCCGGGCTGTGGTTCACCCGCCGCGCGCCGCGCACCGACAAGACCCGGCTGTCGCTGCTGCTGTGGGGCGGCTGGCTGGTCATCACCGCGGGCGTGTTCAGCTTCATGAGCGGCACCGTCCACCCGTACTACTCGGTGGCGCTGGCCCCGGCGATCGCCGCGCTGGTCGCGATCGCGGGCAAGGCGCTGTGGCAGGGCCGGGCGAACTCCTCCGCCCGGGCGGTGCTGGCCGGCATGGTCGCGGTGACCGCGGTGTGGGACTACATCCTGCTCGCCCGCACCCCGGACTACCTGCCGTGGCTGAAGTTCGTGGTCGTCGCGCTCGGGCTGGTCGTGTCGACCGGGCTGCTGGCCGGGGCCACTCAGTTCCGGCGGATCGGCGCGGTGCTGATCACCGCCGCGGTGCTGGTGTTCGGGCTCGGCGGCGCGGCCTACGCGGTGACCACCGCGAGCGTCGCGCACAACGGCTCGACCCCGGCGTCCGGCCCGGGCAGCAGCGCGATGGCCGGCAGCGTGATGGGCGCCGGCCCGGGCAGGGAGACGTCCTCGGCGGAACTGACGACGCTGCTGTCGCAGACCACGACCAGGTGGGCGGCGGCGGTCAGCGGGTCACAGCAGGCCGCGAGCCTGGAGCTGGCGACCGGCAAGGCCGTCATCGCGATCGGCGGCTGGGACGGCAGCGACGACTCGCCGACGCTGGAGCAGTTCCAGGCCTACGTCGCCGCCGGCGAGATCAAGTACTACATCGCCGACGGGCAGGGCATGCGCGGCTCCGGTGAGACGTCGTCCAGCGAGATCCAGGCGTGGGTCGCCGCGAACTTCACCGCCACGACCGTCGGCGGCACCACGGTGTACCTGCTGAGCTCATAACTGGGCTTCACGCTGATCTCAGCCTGAGCACAGGCGGGCGGTCGACAGTGGAGGTATAACAGCACGAAGGAGGCCACCATGCACCGCCTCACCACCAGCCCCGTGTGGGCCACCGCGACCACCCGCGGCCCGCGTTCGGTGAACGCCGACGCCACCGCGGCCTACACCGACCCGAGCACCGGGGAGGTCGTGTTCGCCCTCGCCGACGGCGTGGGCGACGAGCCGAGCGCCGCGCGGGCCGCCCAGGTCGCCGTCGCCACCGCCGTCCAGGTGCCCGCGTCGCAGGGGCCTGCCGCCGCGCTGGCCGCGGCGCAGCGGGCGGTCCGCGCCGAGCCGGCGGGCGACTGCGTGCTGGTGGTCGCGACGCCCGTCGACGGCGGTTACCGCGTCGGGTGGGTCGGCGACGTGCGGGCCTACGCCTGGAACGGCGACTCGCTGCGGCAGCTGACCAGGGACCACACGCTGGCGCAGTACTTCCGCGATCGTGGCCAGGTGCCCACCCCCAGGATGGAGCACCTGGTCACGACCAGCGTGCGGACGGCGCGCCCGGACGAGTTCGGCCACGCCGACGCGAGGGGTCCCGCGGGGCTGCTGCTGACCAGCGACGGCGTCCACAAGGTCCTGACCCGCGCCGCGATGGCCGAGCTGCTGCGCGTGCCGTCGAACAGCGCGCAGGCGCTGGTGGACGCGGCGCTGGCGGCGGGCGGCCACGACAACGCGACCGCCCTGATGGCCGACCTGGCGCCCGCCCTGCCCGACCTGACCACCACCCCGCTGCCCACGGTCACCCCCGCCTGACAGGATCTCCGGATGACCACCGAGATCGTCGTTCCCGACCAGGCCTTCGTCGAGCGGCTGCTGGAGGAGATGGGGCTGGAGTACGGCCTCGACGAGGACGGCGATCTCGGCGCCCCGTGGGAGCACTTCCGGATGTACTTCGTGTTCCGCGGCGCGGACGAGGGACGGACCTTCGCCGTGCGCACCTTCTACGACCGCCGCCACGCGATCGAGGCCAAGCCGCACCTCCTGGAACTCCTCGACGACTGGAACCGCCGCACGCTGTGGCCGAAGGTGTACAGCCACACCGGCGACGACGGTGCGGTCACGCTGGTCGGTGAGGCGATGATGCTGATCGGCGCCGGCGTCACGGTGGAGCACTTCGTGACCACCACCGCCACCTGGATCCACGCGTCCGTCGAGTTCGACACGTGGCTCGTGGAGCAGCACCGCCTGCTCACCGACGAGACGTAGCACCCGTCACCCGCGGACCGGCGGCACCGCGTTGTCGCGGATCACGTCGGCGTAGAAGTGGGCGCTGCGCTTCATCGTGCGGACCTGCGTCCGGTAGTCCACGTGCACCAGCCCGAAGCGCTTCGAGTACCCCTCCGCCCACTCGAAGTTGTCCAGCAGCGACCAGTACGAGAACCCCCGCAGGTCGACCCCCTGCGCGAGCGCCGCGTGCGCCGCCCGCAGGTGGGCGGCCAGGAACTCGACCCGCTCGACGTCGTCGATCCAGCCGTCCGGCCGCACGGAGTCGTCGTAGGCCGCGCCGTTTTCCGTGACGTACAACGGCACCGCCGGGTACTCGCGGTGCACCCGCACCAGCGTCTCGGTCAGCCCCTCCGGCTGCACGAACCACCCCGAGTGCGTCACCGACGCCGCCGTGTCGGGCACGAACCCGATCCCGTCCGCGCCAACCCACTCCAGCCCGCCCGGCTCGACCCCTGGCCGCAGCGTGCCGGTGACCTCGTAGCCGCGGTAGTAGTTGATCCCCATCTGGTCGATCGGCGCCCCGATCAGCGCCAGGTCCCCGTCCCGCACGCAGGCGCCGAGGCCGAACGGCTCCAGGTCCGCCAGCAGGTCCTCCGGGTACCGCCCACGCAGCACCGGGTCGAGGAACAGTCGGTTCTGCAACCCGTCCACCCGCCGCGCCGCGTCGCGGTCCGCCGCCGACGACGGGTCCTCCGCCCGCACCGGGTACAGGTTCAGCGTGATGCCCGCCTGCGCCCGCGGCGCGCGCCGCCGGATCTCGGCGAGGCCGAGGCCGTGCGCGAGCAGCAGGTGGTGCGCCGCCGCGACCGCCGCGCGCGGCTCCTGCCTGCCCGGCGCGTGGATCCCCTTGGCGTAGCCCAGAAACGCCGAGCACCACGGTTCGTTCAGCGTGGACCAGAACGGCACCCGGTCGCCCAGCCGCTCGGCGGCCGACGCGGCGAACTCGGCGAACCGGTGGGCGGTGTCGCGTGCGGCCCATCCGCCGCGCTCCTCCAGCGCCTGCGGCAGGTCGAAGTGGTAGAGCGTCGCCCACGGGGTGATCCCCCGCTCCAGCAACGAGTCCACCAGCCGCTCGTAGAAGTCCAGCCCCGCCGGGTTGACCGCGCCGCCGTCCGGGCGCACCCGGGACCAGGCCAGCGAGAACCGGTACACCCCGAGCCCGAGTTCGGCCATCAGCGCGACGTCGTCCCGGAAGCGGTGGTAGTGGTCGGCGGCAGGCTCTCCGGTGTCACCGCCCGCGACCGCGCCCGGACGACGGCAGAACGCGTCCCAGATCGAGTCGGTGCGACCGTCCACAGTGGTCGCCCCCTCGATCTGGAAGGCCGCCGTGCTGACCCCCCACGCGAACCCGGGCGGGAACTCCAGCCCGGCGGTGACCTCTTCACCCAGAACCGACATGCTCACCCTTTCACCGCGCCCTGCATGATCCCGGACACGATCTGGCGCCCGAGCAGCAGGAAGACGATCAGAACCGGAATGGTCGCCAGCGTGGTCCCGGCCAGCACCAGCGAATAGTCGACGTAGTGGCCGCTCTGCAGCTTTTCCAGCGCCACCTGCACGGTGGGGTTGCCCGCGTCGAGCACGATCAGCGGCCACAGGAAGTCGTTCCACGACATCATGAACGTGAACATCGCGAGCACCGCGGCCGCCGGGCGGATCGCGGGCAGGCAGACGTGCACGAAGGTCCCGAACACGCTGCACCCGTCCACCCGCGCGGCCTCGATCAGCTCGTACGGCACGGCGTCCACGATGTACTGGCGCATCCAGAACACCCCGAACGCGGTGACCAGGTTCGGCACGATCACCGCCTGCAGGTGCCCGGCCCAGCCGAGCTCGGACATCATGATGAACAGCGGGATCACGCCCAGCTGCGTGGGCACCGCGAGCGTCACCACGATGAACACGAACAGCCCGTTCGAGCCGCGGAACCGCATCTTGGCGAAGGCGAACCCGGCGAGCGCGGAGAACAGCACGGTCGTCAGCGTCACCGTGCCTGCCACGATCACGCTGTTGCCCAGCGCCTTCCAGAACGGCACCGCGTCGAACACGCGGACGGCGTTGGCCCAGAAGTTCCCGCCCGGCAGCAGCGACGGCAGGTGGTCCGACAGCATGCCGGTGTCGCGGCTGGCCACCAGGAACGACCAGTAGAACGGGAACAGCGAACCCGCGACGAACGCGATCAGCGTGGCGTAGACGAAGAAGCGCGAACCGCCGCGCCCGCGCGGGAATCTCAGTGTGGTCATCGTTTCAGTCCCGTCGTCGCGGCGACCCGCCGGGTGATCAGGAAGTTGACCAGCGCGATGAGGACGATCAGCAGGAACAGCAGCCACGCGATCGCCGAGGCGTAGCCGAGGTCGAAGCCCTCGAACGCCGACTGGTACAGGTACAGCGTCAGGGTCTGGAACTGGTGCTGCGAACCGCCGTTGTTCGACCCGGGCATCGCGTCGAACAACTTGGGCTCGGTGAAGATCTGCAGCCCGCCGATCGTCGAGGTGACCACCACGAAGATCAGCGTGGGCTTCAGCATCGGCAGCGTGATGGAGAAGAACCGGCGGACCGCGCCGGCCCCGTCGACCACCGCCGCCTCGTACACGTCCCGCGGCAGCGCCTGCATCGCCGCCAGCACGATCAGCGCGTTGTAGCCGGTCCAGCGCCAGTTGACCATCGTCGCGATCGCCAGGTGGCTGGCGAACCGGTTGGCCTGCCACTCCACCCGGTCCAGCCCCACCGCCTCCAGCATCGCGTTGACCAGCCCGTACCGCGGGCCGAACAGGTTCGCGAAGATGATGCCGAGCGCGACGAGGCTGGCCGAGTAGGGCAGCAGGATCCCGACCCGCCAGCTCGCCGGGAAGCGCAGCCGCAGCGACAGCAGCGCCGCGAGCAGGATCGCGATCACCAGCTGCGGCCCGCTGGAGAGCACGAAGATCGAGATCGTGTTCACGACCGCGTTCCAGAACTGCGCGTCGCCGAGCAGCGTCACGAAGTTCTCCAACCCGACGAACTTCGGGTCGTCGTCGCCGATCTCCCAGTCGAACAGCGACACGTAACCCGTGTAGAGCAGGGGGAACAGGCCGGTCAGGCCGAACACCACGAAGAACGGCGCGATGTAGAGGTACGGCGAAAACCTGACGTCCCAGCGCGACAACCGTTGCCGCAGCGTCGGTCTCACCGGTTCCGGCGGCACGTCCTGCCGCGGTGGTTTTTCGGCCACAGTGGTCATCGGCCCGTTCCCCCTGCGCTCACTTCACGATCTTCTTGGCTTCGTCGACCACCTGCCGCCAGGCCTGGCCGGGTGGTGTCCCCTGCTCGACGGCCTGCAGCGCCGGGCTGGTGACGTTCTCCTGGATCTGGCCGTCGCCGGGACCCTTGTACTGCGCGCGGGTCACCTTCTTGGCCTGCTCGGAGTAGAGCTCGCCGACCTTGGTGTCGCCGAAGTACGGCTCGGTCTGCTGCAGCAGCTGCGGCGAGGTGAGCGCCTGCGTCTGGCTCGGGAAGTTGCCGCGCGCCTGGAACGCCTTGAGCTGCTGCTCCGGCGCGGTCAGCCACGCCGCGAACTCCGCGGCCTCCTTCGGGTGCTGGCTCTGCTTGGGCACCGTCAGGTACGAGCCGCCCCAGTTGCCGCCGCCGTTGGGGAACGCGTCGGTGACCGCCCACTTGCCCGCGTTGCCGGGACCGGCGTTCTCCTCGACCACGCCGAGCATCCACGACGGGCACACCGTGGTGGCGAAGGATCCCTGCTGGAACCCGGTCTTCCACTCGTTGCCGAACGCGATGAGCTTCGCGGACTGGCCGCGCTGGATGGCGCCGGTGATGCGGTCCCAGGCCGCCTTGATGCCCGGGTTCGTCTCGATGGTGAGGTTGTCGTTGCGGTCCAGGTAACCGGTTTCGAGCTGGTTGACCATCGAGTTGTACAGCTGCGAGGACGCGTCGAACCACGCCTTGCCACCGGTGCGCTGCACGTACTGGTCGCCGGCCGCGAAGTAGGACTCCCAGGTCGCGAAGAGCGACTTGACGCCCTCGGGATCGGACGGCAGGCCGGCGGCCTGCAGCAGGTCCTTGCGGTAGCACAGGGCCAGCGGGCCGATGTCGGTGCCGTAGCCGATCAGGCGGCCGTCGGAGTCCTTGCCCGCCTCGTACTTCCAGTTCAGCCACCGGTCCGGGGTCACGTCCTTGGGACCGATCTCGGTGAGGTCGTTGAACTTGGACGACTTGTCGATGATGTCGGAGAAGTGGCCCTCCTCGACCGCGACCACGTCCTCCAGCCCGTTGCCCGCGGCCAGCTTCGTGATCAGGTTCTGGTGGTAGGGGCCGCCCTCGCCGGTCTTGTGGTGGGTGATCTTGATGTTGGGGTGCAGGCGTTCGTACTCGGTGATCAGGTCTTCGTAGCCGAATTCGGTGAAGGTGCCGATGGACAGCTCGATCCGCCCGTCGCCGGACGTCCCGGACGAGCCGCCGCCACAGGCGGCCAGGCTCGCGCCCAGCACCGCCAGTCCGATCGCGAAGCTCACGCCCTTGTGAAGATGTCGCACGTCGATTCCCTAACTCGTGGGGTTCCAGGGAGGGAGATTATGGGAGCGCTCCCAGAACGGGCTTGAGTGTGTCCCTAGTCACGAGCCGTGTCAAGATGCGCTATTCTTGGAAGCGCTCCCATCGATGGCGGAAGGTGACCCGGTGACCGCACACGGCAACCACGACGGCCGACCGACGCTGGAGGACGTGGCCGCCTTCGCCGGGGTCTCGCGCTCGACAGCCTCCCGGGCGCTCAACGACGACCCCAACGTCAGCGCGCGCGCCCGGGAAGCGGTGCGCGCGGCGGCGGCCGATCTGGGCTATTCGCCGAACCAGGCGGCGCGGTCGCTGGTGACGCGGCGGACGGGCGCGGTGGCGGTGGTGCTGTCCGAGCCGGAGGAGGTCGTGCTCGGCGATCCGTACCGGACCGCGGTGATGCGCGCCGGGTACCGGGAGCTGGCGGCGTCCGGGGCGCAGATGGTGTTGATGTTCTGCGACGGCCGGGACGACTTGGCGCGGACGTTGCGCTTCCTGGAGGGCGGGCACGTCGACGGGGCGCTGGTGTTCGCGCCGCACCAGGCGGACCCGTTGCCGCGGGCGCTGCGGCTGCTGCGGCTGCCGGTCGTGTTCGGCGGCCCGGCGGGCGGGGTGGCGCGTGGCGTGCACGTGATCGACTTCGACAACGAGTCCGGCGCGCGGCTCGCGGTGGAGCACCTGGTTTCGCTGGGCCGCCGCCGCATCGCGACGGTCGCCGGCCCGCAGGACCAGACCGCGGCGGTCCACCGGTTGTCCGGATGGCGCAAAACGCTGGCCGACGCGGGGCTGGAGTCGGCGGGCCTGGCGGAGGAGGCGGACTTCACGCTGGACGGCGGCCGCGACGCGATGGACCGGCTGCTCGCACGGAAACCAGACCTGGACGCGGTCTTCGTGGCGAGCGACGTGATGGCCGCGGGCGTCTTGCAGTCACTGGGCGCCGCGAGCCGCCGCGTGCCCGCCGACGTGGCGGTCGTGGGTTTCGACGACCACCCGGCGCTGGCCACCGCGATGAACCCCCCGCTGACGACGGTGCACCAGGACCCGGCCGCCCAGGTGCGCCAGATGGTCGCCACGCTGACCGCCCTGCTGGCCGGCGAAACGATCCGCCCGCGGCGGCAGGTGCTACCGGTGTCGCTGAAACTGCGCGAATCGGCGTGAGCCGCCCCGGCCTCAGCCGGACCCGGCTCGCTCCCGTTCGTAGTGCCGGGCGGCTTTCGCCCGGTTGCCACACCCCGCCATCGAGCACCACCGGCGCGTGCCGTTCTTGGTCGTGTCGTAGAAGTGCAGCACGCACTTCGGGTGCGCCGCGCACCGCTTGATCCGCTCCGGCTTGCCGTCGACGAGTCCCAGATAGTCCGTCGCGGCGAGCCAAGCAGGCAGCCAGGCCGGATCATCGGTCGTGCCACGCGCCTCCGGCCCCGCTGCCCCGAGCCGGTAGCGCAGCGCCCCGCGCTCGAGGATCAGGTTGAGTTCGCGAGCGGCGTCCCGCCCGGCTTCGCCGTCGACCAGTGCCCGGAGAACTTCCCGCGTCTCACGCAGGGCTCCGCGCGTCGCCTCGTTCGCGACCGCCCGGTCCGCCAGGCCGGCCGAGTGCAGCCAGACGCCCACACCGTCGGTGGAGTCGAGCAGGTCCTCGGGGCCGTTCTCGCCGATCCAGTACGTGTTCAGCAGATCGAGGCACAGCGGCTCGCCGGTCAGCGGACGGGGATCTGACATGAGCCCATTCTATCCGGTCATCGACGAATAGGTGGTTGACACTGGATCGTATAACCGTCTAACTTCATTAAGACGGTTAGACCCCATCGAGGAGGAATCTCATGACCACTGCCACGATCAGCGCCGTTCAGACCGGCCACGTCGGTCTGAACGTGACCGATCTGGAGCGAGCGGTGCCGTTCTACACCCGGGTTTTCGGGTTCCAGGTGCAGGCGGAAAGCGGGAACGACGAGCGGCGCTGGGCTTTCCTGGGGCGCGACGGGCGGCTGGTGCTGACCCTGTGGCAGCAGAGCGAGACGCCGTTCCCGGCGTCCTCGGCCGGGCTGCACCACCTGTCCTTCCAGGTCGACTCGATCGACGAGGTGCGAGCGGCCGAGTCGGTGCTGCGCGAACTCGGTGCCGAGTTCCGCTACGACGGAGTGGTGCCGCACGGGGAAGGCATGAGCTCCGGCGGCATCTTCTTCACCGACCCGGACGGCATCCGCCTGGAGATCTACGCGCCGAGCGGCGCCGAGACCGCGGCCGCCCCCAGCGGCGAGGCGCCCACCTGCGGCTTCTTCTGATCCGCACCCTGATTCCGCGCTGAAAGGAGGCCGCTGTGGCGGTCGACGTCTACCACGAGGGTGAACGGGCCGCCCAGCGGCGCTCCGGCCTCCTCGACCAGGGCGGGTTCTCCGCCCGCGCGATCCAGCACGCGATCCCGGCGGTGGCCCGGGATTTCCTCGCCCGGCAGGTCATGCTCGTGCTCGGCGCCACCGACGCCGAGGGCCGGGTCTGGGCCACACTCCTGTCCGGACCGCCGGGGTTCCTGCGGGCCGAGGACGACACCACGCTCGCCGTCGCGGCGCTCCCGGCGCCCGGCGACCCGTTGCGCTCCCGGCTCGGCGAACCCGCACCGGTGGGCATGCTCGCGATCGAGGCGTCCTCCCGGCGCCGCATGCGGATGAACGGCCGCAGCACACCGGTCGCCGGCGGCTTGCGGGTCGCGCTCGAGCAGGTCTACGCGAACTGCCCGAAGTACATCCAGAAGCGGGAACCGCACCCGGAGCAGGCCGCGCCCGGCGAACCGGTCACCTCGTCCGCCCTGTCGCCGGACCAGCGGGAACTCCTCAGCCGCGCCGACACGTTCTTCGTCGCCACCGCCGACCGGGACGGCGACGCCGACGCTTCGCACCGCGGCGGCAACCCGGGCTTCGTCCAGGTGCTGTCCGACACCACGCTGCGCTGGCCGGACTACGTCGGCAATGCCATGTTCAACACGCTGGGCAACCTGGAGGTCAACCCGGCCGCCGGACTGTTGTTCCAGGACTGGGCCACGGGCACGACCCTGCAGCTCACCGGAACGGCGCGGACCGACTGGGGGCCGGCCGCGGCCGGCTCCCTGCCGGGGGCGCAACGGGTCGTCGACTTCACCGTCAGCGCCGTGGTCGAGATTCCCAGCGCCAGTCGCCTCCGCTGGAGCGCACCTGCCTTCTCCCGCTTCAACCCTCCCCTCCCCACTGCCTCATAGGACGGTCACGGTGCAAGTACACGTCGACCTCGCGGTGTGCCAGAGCCACGGCCAATGTGTCTTCGGCGCGCCGGACGTCTTCTCCTTCGACGACGACGACCAGCTCCGCTATTCGCCCTCCCCGCCGGAAGAACGGCGTGCGGACGTGATCCGGGCGGCGTCCGCCTGCCCGGTGCGCGCCATCACCGTCGGCCCGTCCGGCAGCGGAAGACCGGCGGCATGACCGCCGGTGACGCGGGCATCGTGGTGGTGGGCGCGTCCCTGGCGGGCCAGCGCGCGTGCGCCGCACTCCGCCGCCACGGCTACCGGGGGCGCCTGACCGTCGTCGGCGCCGAGCCGCATCTCCCCTACGACCGGCCACCGCTGTCCAAGGAGCTCCTCGCCGCGACCGCGGACGAGGCCGCGGCGGCACTGCCGGCCGCCGGGCTCGGGATCGATTGGGTGCTCGGACGGCGAGCCCGCCGGCTGGACGTGCCGAGCCGCACCGTCGAACTGGACGGCGGCGACGTCCTGCCCTACACCGGTCTGATCGTCGCCACCGGCGCCGCGCCGAACCCCTGGCCGGGAACGCATCCGCCGGAGGTCGGGGTGTTCCGCACGCTGGACGACGCACGGGCCCTGCGGCACCGGCTCGGCGGCGGCGATCGCCTGCTGGTCGTCGGGGCCGGTTTCCTCGGTGGTGAACTGGCCGCCGCCGCCCGGGGCCGGGGGACGTCCGTCGAGCTGGTCGAAGCGCAGCCGCAGCCGCTGCGCTCCGCACTGGGGCCGGTCGCCGGCGAGTTCGTCGCAGCACTGCACCGCGCGGCCGGGGTGTCCCTGCGGACGGGCACGCGGGTCGGCTCGTTCACCGGCGGCCACCGGCTGACCGGCGCGATCCTGTCGGACGGCACACGGGTGGCGGCCGACCTCGCGGTGGTGGCACTGGGCGCGTCGCCGCGCACCGGATGGCTCGCCGGCGCGGGCCTGCGCATCGACCGCGGTCTCGTCTGCGACCACCACGCACGAGCGCTCGGCATCGACGGGACGCCGGTGCCGGGCATCGTGGTGGCGGGAGACGTGGCCCGGTGGCCACACCCGTGGGCGGGGCCGGACGGCGCCGTGCTCGGCCACTGGACACACGCGGTCGAACAGGCCGAGGTGGCCGCCCGGACCCTGCTCGACCCGGCCCATCCCGCCACCTACCGCCCGGTGCCGTCGTTCTGGTCGGACCTCTACGGCGTCCGGCTCCGCGCCGTGGGTTTCCCCGCGTTCGCCGACACCGTCGAGGTCCACGAAAACGCCCCGGACGCCGGCAGACTCGACATCGCCTACCGGCGGGACGGCGAGCTGGTGGGCGCGCTGACCGGCAACCGCCCCGGCCGGCTGGCCGCCTACCGCGCCCAGCTGGCCGAGGCTCTCGGACGCGTGCCTGTCTGACCGACCCGACCGGGGGACCGTCCGATGTGGACGGCCTCCGTGACGGTCATCCCGTCGACCGGCGAGGCACGCGACGGCCGGTGTCGCTGAAGCTGCGCGAATCAGCGTAGGCCGTTGTCCACTCAGGACTGGGCCGGGCCGAGCAGAGCCGCGACGGCGGCGGCCGCCTTGGCCGCGTCGGGTTCCTCACCGACGATCAGATCGGCGTAGATGAACGACTCCGCGATGCGGGTCATCACGTACGCCGTGTCGTGCGCGGGCAGCGGCAGCCGCAGACCGGAATGGGCCTCTTCGGCGTGGAGCAGCCCTTCGAACAGCGCGATCACGCGGGTCTGGTGCACACCGGCCCGGGTGGTGAGCAGCCGCAGCGCGCGGTCACGCTCCCGGCGGAGGTAGGCCCGGAAGAACCCGGCGTCGATGATGGCACCGCTGAAGGCGTGGAACACCGACACGACCCGGGCCACCCCGGTCCCCTCGGCGCCGCGGACGGCGCCC
The DNA here is from genome assembly GCF_021654135.1 of Amycolatopsis tucumanensis. Lineage (GTDB taxonomy): Bacteria > Actinomycetota > Actinomycetes > Mycobacteriales > Pseudonocardiaceae > Amycolatopsis_E > Amycolatopsis_E tucumanensis. The sequence continues at coordinate 28,269 of NZ_JAKGSD010000059.1, forward strand.
TGCCAGGTCGGCAGGCACAGCGACCAGATCACCTCGGACAGCAACTCGTCGCGGTTGCCCACCCAGCGGAACAGGGTCGCCCGGTCGACCCCGAGTTCCGCGGCCAGCGCCCCCATGTCGACCCGCTCACCGGCGAGGAAGGTGCGGCGCGCCGCCCGCAGAGCCTGGCGCGGCCCGGCGTGGCGGCTCTCCTGTCCCGCGTAGAGCTCGCGGGACAGCCTGGTGAACGGCTCCCGGCGCGCGGACTCCAGCGCCGCGTCCGACGCCAGCCTGCTCCAGGACACGTCTGTGCTCACACCGGCACTCTACGTCGAGGGGACGCGGGCTGCAACATTTCTCAATGTGTTGCACCGACGCCGGCGCACGGTTATCGTTCCCGGCACCCCAAGTGGATCCGATGTGGACAGAAAGGCAGCAACGATGCGCCTTCACCGTGTTCTCGCGGCGGCAGCCCTGATCGCCGCAGCCATCGCCGTGCCGGCGCCCGCGGCCGCCGCACCGTCCTTCGCCCCGGTGGACCGCCCCGGACCGGAGCTCACCGTGCCCGCCGCGGAGCTCGCGAAGAGCATCACCTGCACGGCGAACGCCGCCGTGGCGACCGAAGACGTGGTGCTCTTCGTGCCCGGCACGACCCTGACCCCCCAGCAGGACTTCGGCTGGAACTGGTTCCGGGCGCTGGACCGGCTCGGCAGGCCCTACTGCGCGGTGACCCTGCCGGACCAGGCGATGTCCGACGCCCAGGTCTCCGCCGAGTACGTGGTCAACGCGATCCGGCACGTGCACCGGATCAGCGGACGCCAGGTCGACGTCGTCGGCCACAGCCAGGGCGGCACCGAACCCCGCTTCGCGCTGCGGTTCTGGCCCGACCTGCGGCCGATGGTCGACGACTACGTCGGACTCGGGGCGACCAACCACGGCAGCCTCGTGATCAACGCGATGTGCCCGCCGGTCCTCGGGTGCGCACCCGCGCTGTGGCAGCAGACGCTGAACTCGGCCTACACCAGGGCGATGAACTCCGGCCAGGAAACCTTCCCGGGCATCTCGTACACGGCGGTCTACACCCGCACCGACGAGTTCGTCCAGCCCAACCTCGACGACAGCGGCACCACCAGCCTCCGCGGCGGGGGCGGGCGGATCACCAACGTGGCCGTCCAGGACGTGTGCCCGGCGAATGTGGCCGGGGAGCACCTCGCCGTCGGCACCTACGACCCGACGGCGTACGCGATCGCGATGGACGCCCTGACGCATCCCGGTCCGGCCGACCCCGCACGCGTGCCCCGCGAAACGTGCGGACAGCTGTTCATGCCCGGAGTCGATCCAGTGCGGTTCGCGACCGACTACGCGGCGCTGACCGGTGTGATCGCCGAGCAGCTCGCCCTGCACGGCCGGGTGCCGGCGGAGCCGCCGCTCAAGCCGTACGTCTTCACCACCCGCTGACACGCGTTCCGGTCCCGCCCCCGGGGAGAGGGCGGGACCGGACGCTCACGCCCGGCCGCCGGACGGTCCGATGTGGACGACCTTCGTCACGGTCATCTCGTCGAGCAGCTCGGGCCCGTAGCCGAACCCCTCGCCGCTGGCCTTGCGCGGGTGGGCCGCCCCGGCGGGCGCGCCGCCGAAGACGTTGTTCACCTTCACCGTCCCGACGGGCAGTTCCCGCCACGCCCGCTGCGCGTGCGCCATTGACTCGGTCAGCACCGTCGCGGTGAGGCCGTACCGGTCGTCGGCCGCCTCTTCCAGCGCCTGGTCGAAGCTGTCCACCACGCGCACCGGCGCGACCGGCCCGAACGTCTCCTCGCTCAGCACCCGCATCGACGGCGTGCACCCGGCCAGCACGGTCGCCGGGTAGTGCGCACCCGGCCCGTCCGGCAACGTCCCGCCCGCCAGCAGCGACGCGCCCTGCGCCACCGCGTCCTCGACGTGCGAGTGCACGTGCTCGCGCTGCCGTTCGTCCACCAGCGGCGCCATCGGCACCTCGGTCGGGCGCTTGCGCGCCTCCGCCACCAGCGCGTCCAGGAACTCGTCGGCCACCGACCGGTGCACGTAGATCCGCTCCACCGACACGCAGATCTGCCCGGCGTTCGCGAACGCCCCCAGCGCGGCCTGCTCGGCCGCCCACTTCGGATCCACACCGGCGTCGACGATCAGCGCGTCGTTGCCGCCGTTCTCCAGCAGCACCTTCGCCCCGGTCCGCGCCGCGGCCACCGCCACCGAACGGCCGGTCGCCGTGCTGCCGACGTGCGCGATCACGTCGACGTCGGCGGACTCCGCGAGCTGCGCGCCCACCCGGCCGTCGCCGTCCACGCAGACCAGCACGTCCGCGGGCAGGTGCCGCGCGATCAGCTCGGTCAGCATCCGCCCCACGTGCGGGCACCGCTCGCTCGGCTTGTGCACGACGACGTTGCCCGTCGCCAGCGCCGCGCCGATCAGCCCGCACGCGACCGCGACCGGGTCGTTCCACGGCGTCAGCGCCACCACGAGGCCCCGCGGCCCGGGCACCATCAGGTCCGTCGCGTCCCAGCCGCCCTGCAGGCTGCGCCCGCGGTGGGCGGGCCCCAGCTCCGCGTACTGCTCCAGGGTCCCCGCGCCGGCGAGGACACCTTCGCGTGCCTCGTCCGGCAGCTTGCCGGTCTCGCGGTTGTTCATCGCGGCCAGCTCGTCGGCCCGCTCACGCAGCTCGGCCGCCGCGGCCTTCAACGCGGCAGCCCGCTCCCCCGCCGCGGTCCGCGCCCAGCCCGCGAACGCCGCCCGCGCCGCGCGCACCGCCTCGGCGACCTCTTCCGCGGTCGCGCTCGGCACGCGTCCCACCAGCTCACCGCTCGCGGGGTCGCGGACCTCGATGGCCGCGTCTTCCCGGGTCATCAGCTCAGTCATCGCACCTCCTGTCCGCGGTGCGAGTACCCCTGCTCCTCCTCCGCGACACCCGGCGGGCTCAGCCCTCGGCGATCTGCTGCGCCTTCGCGTAGGCCAGCTGCAGGAAATCGGCGCCGGTCAGAGCGGCCATCGCCGCCACGACCAGGCGCGTGACCCGGGGCGCGAAGACGTGGCCGACGGTGAACCCGGTCACCACCCACATGTCGAGGCAGAACGGGCAGCTGAGCAGCTCGCCGAGGCTGTGCCGCAGCCCGGAGGGCTTGCGCACCTCCTCCATCACCTCGGCAGGCCCGCCGGTGTCAGCGTATCGGGTGAACGGGGCGCGCAGGGGGCTGGTGACGGCGTCCTTGCTGATCGTGCGCGCCAGTTTGTGGGTACCCATCGCCATCAGGGCGATGTCGGACACCCGCAGGTCACGGGGCAACTTCCGGCCGGTGAGCAGAGCCGCGAGCACCGCCGTCGCCACGAGCGAGGTGTACACGAGCATGACGACGAGGTAGCCGCCCAGCGGACGGTCGTGGTTCCCCCGGTAGGCGTCGGCCTCCGCGCGACCCGCGGCGGCGAGGTCCCGGAGTCCGGCGTGCTGCGCCATACGCTCTCCTGATACTCGGCTGTTCGTGCGGCCACCGGGTACCCCCGAGGCCCACGGGCAACCGCCCGGCCGCGAAGGAGGAGAAATGCCGCACAAGTACCTCTTCCGACGCGCGACGCCCGACGACGCCGACGCGATCCGGGAACTCGTCCACGCCGCGTACGCGAAGTGGGTGGACCTCATCCGGCGCGAACCCCTGCCGATGCGCACGGACTACCGGCAGGCCGTCACCGCCCACCACATCGACCTGCTCTACGACGACGACCAGCTGGTCGCGTTGATCGAGATGATCCCGGCGGTGGACCACCTGCTGATCGAGAACGTCGCCGTGCGGCCGTCCGCGCAGGGCGCCGGTTACGGGCGACTGCTGATGCGGCACGCCGACCTGCTGGCCCAGTCGATGGGCCTGCCCGGCGTGCGGCTCTACACGAACGCCCTGTTCACCGAGAACATCCGCTTCTACCGGCGGCTGGGTTACCGGGTGGACCGCGAGGAGCCGTTCCTCGACGGCGCGCTGGTGCACATGAGCAAGGCGGTCTGACGCCTCACTTGTCCTTGCCGGGCTTCTTGTCCGGCCCCTTGCCCTTGTCCTGGCCCTTGCCCTTGTCGTCCTTCCGGCCCTTCGCGGGCGCGGGAGCCTCCTCGCTCTGGCTCGCCGGAGCGGTTTTCGCCACCGGGGCGGGTGTTTCGCTCGTCACCGGCGGCGGTGCGGCCACCGGCGCGGGGGCCGGTGCGGTGGGTGCGGGCACCGAGGCCGGAGCCTCCGTGGTGGAGCCGTTCAGCAGGGTGAACGCCATCGCGGCCGCGGCCGCCAGGCCGGTGATCCCGGCGGCGACACCGAGGCGCCGCTTCGGCTTCAGCGGCACCAGCGGCCGGGTGACCCCGCCGAGCACGGCCGCCACCTCGCGCGCCGTCGGCCGCCCCTGCGGGTCCCGGTTCCCCATGCGCCGCAACAAGTCCGCGAAGTGCGGTGGCAGGCCCTCCGGCACCGCGGGCGGGCGCAGCAGGCGCGCCACCGCGGACTCGGTCAGCGACCCGGGGTACTCGCGCCGCCCGGACAGGCATTCCAGCAGCACCAGCCCGAGCGAGTAGACGTCCGCGGCCGGCCCGACCGGTTCTCCGCGCACCTGCTCGGGCGCCATGTACGCGGCGGTGCCCACGACGGTGCCGGTGGTGGTGAAGCGGGTGCTGTCGTGGCCCTGCGCGATGCCGAAGTCACCGAGCACCGCCCCGTCCGGCCCGAGCAGGATGTTCGCGGGCTTGACGTCCCGGTGCGTGATCCCCGCGTGGTGCACGTAGGCCAGCGCGTCCGCCAGCCGCGCGCCCAGCTCGATCGTCTCGTCCACCGCCAGCGGCCCCTCGGCGATGCGGTCCGCGAGCGTCGGGCCGTGCACCAGCCGCATCACGAAGAACGCGCGCCCGTCGCACACGCCGGAGTCGTACAGCGGCACCAGAGCCGGGTGCCGCAACCGGTCCAGGATGCGGAACTCCTGCGCCTGCCGCCGCTGCTGGGCGGGTGTCGAGCCGGCGTGGAAGAGCTTGATCGCGACTTCGCGTTCGGCGACGCGGTCCCACGCGCGGTGCACGTCGGCACTGCCACCGCCACCGATCCGCTCCTCGAGCCGGTACCGCTCACCCATGTCCACGGGGAATCGCTACCCCTGCGCGGGTGGCGGCAAACCCGGCCAGGGGTGGCCTGGACGACACGGATCGGCAAGAGTGGGGCCATGAGCAGCGCAGAGGTGCGGGACGGCGTGTCGTTGACGAACCTCGACCAGTCACTGTTCGCCGATGCCGGCGCCACGAAGCGCGATCTGGTCGACTACCTGGACGCGGTCGCCGACCGGATGATCGCGGCGCTGCGGGACCGGCCGCTGTCGGTCGTGCGGGTGCTGCGCGGCCAGGACGCGTTCATGCAGAAGAACCTGCCGAAGTACACGCCGGAGTGGGTGCCGCGGGTGAGCATGTGGGCCGAAAGCTCGCACCGGCAGGTGACCTACGCCCTGTGCGACGACCGCCGCACCCTCCTGTGGTTCGGCAACCAGCGGGCGATCGAGTACCACCCGACGCTGGGCCTCGCCGGGCACCTGGACCAGCCGACGCACCTGGTGCTGGACCTGGATCCGCCGGAGGGCTCGGCGGCCTTCGACCTGGCGGTGCGCGCGGCCCACCTGGTGCGCCGCGCGCTGGACGACTGCGGTCTGGCCGGCGCGGTGAAGACCAGCGGTTCCAAGGGGGTGCACATCTTCGTGCCGGTGCGCGGCGCCGACGCGGAGCAGGCCGCCGCGGCCACCCGGGCGCTGGCCGCGCGGGCCGAGGCGCTCGACCCGGAACTGGCGACGACGGCGTTCATCCGCGAGGACCGCGAGGGCAAGGTCTTCCTCGACTCGACCCGCGCGGGTGGCGCCACGGTCGTGTCGGTCTACAGCCCGCGGGTGCGGCCAGGTCTGCCGGTGTCGTTCCCGGTGCCGTGGAGCGACCTGGACAACGTGCACCCCGGCGACTTCACCCTGCGGGAGGCCCTGCGGCTGCTGGACTCGGGCGACCCGTGGACCGAGTCGCTGCCGGACCCGCAGGAGCTGCCGGAGGAGCTGGTCGAGCACGGCCGCACCATCCCGATCGCCCGCGTGCAGGCGATGCACGAGGGCAAACGCCGGGCCCGCGCCCGCCGCGAGCAGGGCTCCTGACTGTGGTGACTCGGGCGCGCTGATCCCCGCCGCTCACCTGCCGCGGCTGCTCCCGCCGCCCGGGCGCTGGCTGCCACGCTGTCCCTGCCCCGAGCGGCGGCCCGGCCACCCAGCGTCAGCCACCACTGCTGCCCGTCCCCCGAACGGCAGCCCGGCCACCCAGTCACAAGCCGCCACGCTGCCGCCCCTCCCCCGAGCAGCAGCCCGGCCACCCAGTCGCAGGCCCCGCCCTCCCCCGCGCAGCAGCCCGGCCACCAGTCACAAGCCCCCACACAGCCGCCCTCCCCGGAACGGCAGCCCCACCACCCAGCCGCAGTCCGCCACGCAGCCGCCGCTCCCCCGAACGGCAGCGCCACCACCCAGCCGCAGGCCCCCGCGCAGCCACAAACCCCCCATACAGCCGCCCCTCCCCCAAGCAACAGCCCCATACAGCCGCCCCTCCCCCAAGCAGCAACCCCACCACCCAGGCCGCCCCAGCCACCTAGCGCGGCGTCTCCGAGCGGAAGCTGTGCCCCAGCTCCGGCCCGAGGCCGAAGTAGTGCCGGAAGTTGTAGATCAGCGGGCTCCACGCGCCGGGGTCCACGTGCTGCGTCCCCGGCACCACCAGCCGCGGATCGCAGTGCACGCGCAGCACCTCCGCCTGCACCACGACGAACCCGCCGCCCCAGCCCTCCCCCACCTCGGCCACCCGCGCCTCCAGCGCGATCGGGCAGTCCGCCACCCGCGGCGGCCGGACCAGGTCCGAGTCCACGGGCCGCAGCCTGGCCGCCGCGAACTTGTCCGGCTCGTGCCGGAACGCGCCGCGTTTGTGCGCGGGCACCGGGTCCGCGCCGGTGAGCGGGGCCAGCCGCTCCACCGCCCGCCACTGCTCCGGACCGGGCAGGTTGACCACCACGTCCCGGCGCGCGCGGAGGTTGGCCGCCGTGTGCGAGGCGGCGGACAGCCCCAGCACGACGACGTGGCCCAGCGCCCAAGCCGAGGACATCGGCGCGAGGTTGGCGCTGCCGTCGGCGTTCTCGGTCGACAGCAGCACCACGGGGGTGCCGAAGTACAGGATCTTCGGGTCGATCACGACGTGCTCGTCCGTTGCGGTGTTCACGCCGCCACGCTAGGGACCGGTCGTGTCGGTCCCGGCCGAACTCAGCGGTGCCTGCCCCGCCGCACCTGCTCCACCAGCGCGATCAGCACTTCCTTGGCCGACTCCCGGTTCCGCGCGTCGCACAGCACCACCGGGATGCCGGGGTCGAGGTCGAGCGCCGCCGCGACCTGGTTCGCGTGGTACTGGCGGGATCCGGCGAAGCAGTTCACCGCCACCACGAACGGTGTCTCCCGCCGCTCGAAGTAGTCGACGGCCGGGAAGCAGTCTTCGAGGCGGCGCGTGTCGGCGATGACGACCGCGCCGAGCGCGCCCTGCGCGATGTCGTCCCAGAAGAACCAGAACCGGTCCTGCCCCGGCGTGCCGAACAGGTACAGCGCGAGGTGCTCGTCGAACGTGATCCGGCCGAAGTCGATGGCGACCGTGGTGGTCGTCTTCTGCTCCACGCCCTCGGCGTCGTCGATCCCGGCACCGGCCTCGGTCAGGTACTCCTCCGTGCGCAACGGCTGAATTTCGCTGACGGCCCCGACCATCGTGGTCTTGCCCGCGCCGAACCCACCCGCGATGAGGATCTTCAACGCGGTGAAGGGTTTCGCAGGCGCGGGCAGTGGTTCAGAGCGCACGGAGTCCATTCAGCACTTCCCTCAGGATGCGATCGGTCGGCCCGGTGGCGGCCGGCGCCGGGCGGGTCACCTCGATGTGCCCGCCGTTCAGCAGGTCCGCCAGCAGCACCCGCGTGACGTTGAGCGGCAGGTTCGCGCGGGCCGCGATCTCCGCGACCGACAGTATGTGCGCCTGGCACAGCTGGAGGATCACCGCCTGCTCGGGGCTCAGGGTGAGGTCGTGCTCGGGCCGCGTGCGGGCGGAGACGAGCGCGATGATGTCCAGGAAGTCGGCGGACGGCCGGGCCCGGCCCCTGGTCAGCGCGTACAGGCGGACCATGGGGCCGGACTCGTCGCCGTACCAGTCGCTCACGTGCCTGTCCGGTCCAGCCGCGGTGCGGTGTACATGTGCTCACCCACCTGCGAAACGAGCCGCGCCATCTCGTAGGCGACCAGTCCGATGTCCGTGCCTGCCTCGGCGAACACCGACAGGCAGGTCCCGCCGCCCGCCGCGATGACGAACAGGAACCCGCCGTCGAGCTCGACCATCGTCTGCCGGACCGCGCCGGCGTCGAACTGCCTGCCCGCGCCCTTCGCGAGGCTGTTCAGGGCCGACGACACCGCGGCGAGGTGCTCGCTCTCCTCGCGGGTCATCCCCGTCGAAGTGGCCATCGCCAGGCCGTCGTTGGACAGCAGCAGCGCGTTCCGGACCCGTGGCGCGTTGCCCACCAGCTCGTCCAGCAGCCAGGCGAGCTCCCTGCTGTTATCGGTGGTGTCCACCGCTACCCCTCTCGTCGTCATCCGTTGCGTCCGCGGGTGAATCCCTGCTGCAGGGCGGACATGGTGGCGCGGGCCTCGTCGGGCGACGTCCGCGGCGCCGCGGCTTCGTCCTGCGCGGATTCACGCAACCCGGGAGCGAGGTGCGCCTGTCGTTTGCGGCGCGGCAGACCGCCGGTTTCGTCGTCCTCGGCGACCACCGGTTCTGGCCGCGGCGGAGCCGGCGGGCGCGGCGGCGGACGGTGCCGTCCGTTGTCCCGTTCCCGGGCCGGCTCGGGGCGCCGCGCCGGGCGCGACCGGGCCGTGGGGACCTCGGCGTCGGCGGGCGTGGCCTCGGCGCGGGTGAGCAGCGCGGTCGGCAGCAGCACGACCGCGGTCGTGCCGCCGTAGGCCGAGCGCCGCAGCGTGACGGTGATGCCCTGGCGCCGGGCCAGGCGGCTGATCACGTAGAACCCGAGTTGCTCACCGTCGAACAGGTCGAGCTGGTGCGCCTCGGCGATCCGCCGGTTGGCCTCGGCCAGCCGCTCCGGGCCCATGCCGAGGCCGCGGTCCTCGATCTCCACGACGAACCCGGCGCCGACGGCCTCGCCGTGCACCAGGACCGTGGTGTTCGGCGGGGAGAACGAGGTGGCGTTCTCGACCAGCTCGGCGATCATGTGGGTGAGGTCGGCGACGGCGGCGCCCTGGACGCCGACGTCGGCCATCCGGTGCACCTCGACGCGCTGGAACTCCTCGACCTCGGCGACGGCCGCGCGGACGACGGTCATCAGCGGGACGGGTTTGCTCCACACCCGGCCGGGGGCGGCACCGGACATGATGATCAGGCCTTCGGCGTGGCGGCGCATGCGCGCGGCGAGGTGGTCGAGGCGGAAGAGGTCCTCCAGCTCGGCGGGTTCCTCGGTGCGCCGTTCCATCGTGTCGAGCAGGCTGAGCTGGCGGTGCACGAGCGACTGGCTGCGCCGGGCGAGCGTCACGAACACACCGGACACGCCGGTGAGCAGCTCCGCGCGTTCCGCGGCGGCGGTCAGGGCGGCGCGCTGCACGGCGTTGAGCGCGGCGCCGACCTGGCCGATCTCGCCGTCACTCGGCGGCACCACCGGCACGTCGGCGTCCGGGTCGATCTTCTCGCCGGCCCGCAGCCTGCGCATCGCGCGCGGGAGCCGCCGGTTGGCCAGTTCGAGGGCCGAGTCGCGCAGGCCGACCAGCTCGATCACCAGGCCGCGCCCGATCCGCACGGAGATCAGCAGGGCGAGCAGCACGGCGGCGAGTCCCAGCAGGACGGTCACCGCGCTTTCGGTGAGGGCCGAGCTGCCCGCGTCGTCCGCTTCGGCTGCGGCCTCGATGGCGGCCTCCGAGCGGACGGCGGCGAGGTCGCGCGTGACCGCGTCGAGCGAGGAGGCCCACTGGCCGGAGGTGACGGTCGCGGCGAGGGCGCGGCCCGCGGTGTCGGCCTGCACGGTGTTCTGCACGTCGGTGAGGGCGCGGTAGGAGTCGCTGGACGTGATGTCGCGGAGGGCTTCCCGCTGGGCGTCCGGCAGGTCGGAAAGCAGACCGGCGGTGAGGACGCGTTGCCCGCCGAGCGCGTCGACGAAGGCGCGGTAGGTCTCGGCGTTCGCGCGCCCGGCGGCCGCGGCGCGGGCCGCGGCGTCCTGCCGGGCGAGCATCTCCCCGACGCGGCCGAGGGCGGGCACGGCCAGGGCGACCGGGATGTCGTGGACGTCGGCGAGGGCGGCCTCGACCGCGAAGGCCGTGTCGATGGCGTCGGAGTAGGCGTCGAAGGTGGCGCGCCAGTCGGCCTGGCGGGCGGTCACCGCGCCTTGGGCGCTGCCCAGCCTGGTCACGTCGGCGACGAGGTCGCCGAGGCGGCGGTCCAGGTCGGGCGCGAGGCCGGCGAGGTCGGCGGCGACCAGGGTCACGCCGTCGCGCAGCGTCGTGAGCGCGGCGCGGGTCTGGGCGTACCGCTGCTCCAGCGCGGGCAGGTCACCGGAGCCGGCGAGGTGGGCGGCGACGACCGCGCGTTCGGCCTGCAGGCCGGTGACCAGGTCGGCGACCGGGGCGGTCAGGTGGGTGTCGAACTTCTCGACCTGACGCTGGTTCCAGGCGGTCTGCACGGCCGAGACCGTGGCGAGGCCCCACAGGACCATCAGCGAGACCACCGGCACCATCAGCAGCGCGACGATCTTCGCGCGGACGGACCGCGGCGTCCGGCGGTCGACGAGCCGGGGGGCCGGCGAAATGCGGGCATGCTTTTCTCGGCGCACGGCCATGGTTCTCCCATTGCGGAATTCGTTCGCGGTTCGCTCAGGTCGTCAGTTCTTTTTGCGGACCCGGGGAAAGCGCGACGAACGCGGAGGTCAGAAAGAGGTAGGAACCCAGCACGACGGTGAGCGGGAACACGAACTGCATGGGGGTGGCGCCACTGGTCACGGAATGCCCGGCGTGCACTTCGACGCTGACCGCCGCCATTCCGGTGTAGTGCATGGCGCTGACGGCGACGCCCATCACGAGTGACGCCCCCACCGCGGCGGCCTTGCCGTGGATGTTGAGGGTGGCCCAGAGCGCGGCGGTCGCGGCGGCGACCGCGATCGCGACGGACAGCGTGACGACGCCGGGGTCGTAGGAAACGTTGCCGGACAGCCGCATGGCGGCCATGCCGATGTAGTGCATCGCGGCGACGCCCAGGCCGGCGACGGCGCCGCCGACGAGCACGGCGAGGGTCTTGGAAGCGAGGTAGCCCACGGCGAACACGCCGATGCCGACGACCGCGATGGCGACCAGGAGGCTGAGCACCGTGAGCGGGACGTCGTACCGGATCTCGCTGCCCGTGACGCCGAACCCCATCATCGCGATGAAGTGCATGGTCCAGATCCCGGTGCCGATGGCCATGGCGCCGTTGACGAGCCAGTGGCGGCGGGAACGGCCGGTCGCGGAAAGCGCTCGCACCATGCAGCGGAGACCGAGTGCGCTTCCCACGCACGCCATGACGTACGACAGAACGGGCGTGATCCAGCCGAACGTCAATTCCGTCATCGAGCCCATTCTGTCCTTCGTTCACCGTTGGAAAAAAGCACCACCCCCAGGTCTGCTGGAGGACAGTAAGTGAAGGAGGAGGAAATCTCAACGGTACTGCGAAGTAGGTAACCGAGGTAAACACCTGACGCGGCGCACTGAGGTTCTGTTCATGCCTCACGAAATCGTGTTGAACACAATTCAGGATGGCGGTGACGAAAAATAAGCGCCTGCCGGACGCGGTGCCCGCCGCCGGACACGACTCCGGCCGGCCGCCACACGGGCGACCGGCCGGTCGATGGTGGTCGGGATGACAGGATTTGAACCTGCGACCCTCCGCTCCCAAAGCGGATGCGCTACCAAGCTGCGCCACATCCCGGTTCGCCCCAGGGCCGGGGCGGTGCGATCACTCTAGCGCGAGCCGCTAGACTCGCAGACGCGCCCGTACGATGCGGGTGCATGCGGGCGTAGCTCAATGGTAGAGCCCCAGTCTTCCAAACTGGTGGTGCGGGTTCGATTCCCGTCGCCCGCTCTCACTGTCTTCGCAGGTCAAAGCATGCAACGAGCGGCGCTTCGCGGCACTGGACCGGCCGGGTTTGATGGGACCGTGGACGACCACCTGCGCGCCGACGTCGAGACGCTCTGGCGCTACCACCACCTGGACCACGAGCCGCGGCGGACGGATGTCGGGGTGGGGCTCGGGAGTCATGACCTGGGGGTCGCCGACCACACCGCCGAGCTGTACCACGCCGGCCGGTTTCCGCTCGTCGTCTTCACCGGCGCCAACGCGCCCACCACGGTCGACCTGTTCCCGCGCGGTGAGGCCGTCCACTTCGGCGAGCACGCGAGAGCCCGCGGCGTGCCGGCGGCGGCCATCCGGCTCGAGACCCGCGCCACCAACACCGGCGAGAACATCACCTTCACCCGCCGGCTGCTCGCCGACCTCGACATCCGGTCCGTGACGCTCGTCTCGCGCCCCTACCAGCAGCGCCGCGCCTACGCGACCTGCCGCAAGCTGTGGCCCGACGTGGACGTCGTGTGCGCCGCCAAACCACAAACGCTCGACGAGCACCTGCACACCATCGGCGACGAAGACCGGGTGATCAACATGCTGGTCGGCGACACGCAACGGATCACCCTCTACGCCGAGCGGGGTTTCGCGATCCCCCAACCCTTCCCGGCGAACGTCCACAGTGCCCTGCAGCGCCTCATAGCCGCAGGGTTCACCAAACGCCTGGTCTAGCCCCGCGCCCGATCAGCAGCAGCCAGCGACGACACACATTCCCGGCACCGGGGCAGCTTGCGCCACGCGTGGGTTCTCTCGGACGGGATGCAGCGCCTCCCGCAGTTCGACCGCAGCCCGGTCCTCGGGTGGTAGTCGCGCGCCGGGGAGACCCAGTGGGTGGCTCCGGCGTCGCTGTCGGGGAGCCAGCCCCAGTAGACGCACAGTTCCAAAGGCGATCTGCCGTGCATGCGCGGCATCGTGGCGAACACCGGCACACGGCGAACACCAGCCACACCGCCGGTAACACACGGCTTACGAACGTGCGCCCACTGTTTACCCGCCCACCTGCCGCGCCGTCGCCATCGCCCGCTCGGTCTCCCAAAACGCCCGCATCGACCGGACCAGCCCGTCCTCACCCACCCGGTACACGAACACGCCCTCGGTGTCGACGCGGTACCCGCCGGGCAAGTACGTCGTGATGGTCCCGACGTTCGCCACTTCGTCGCCCGCCGCGAACGAATCCTTGATCACGAATTCGAACCGCTCGACCTTCGCGATCGCCAGGTCCCAGAACGCCGCGATCCCCTCGTGGCCGTGGTGCCCGCGACCCTCCTCGTCGAACATCGACTTGCCGACCGGGTCCTCGATCACCGCGTCCGGCGCGAACAACGCCAGCCACTCGTCCTTCGCGCCGCGGCAGGTCGCGTTCATCGACCGCCACGCGGCGACCCGGGCCGGCGGCTGCTCGGCCTCGACGTCCCAGCACACCTGAACACCCATGACACGCCCCCTCAGAACCGGGAAATGACCTCGTCGGCGAACTTGCGGATCGCGTCCTTCTTCGGGCCGACCGGATCGCCGAAGCCGATGCCGTCGAACACCCACGGCTGCGTGACGATGTCGGTCACGCCGATCTCCGCCTGCTCGCGGTAGCCGTCCAGGCCGAACCGGTCGATGCACACCGCCTGGATCTCGAACGGCACGTCGGCTCGCCCGTACTCGGCACGCAGCTCCGCGAGCCGCGAGATCGTGGAGCGCAGGTCGTCGAACTTCATCATCGCCGAGGACCAGCCGTCGCCGACCCGCGCGGCGCGCTTCAACGCCACCTCGGTGTGCCCGCCGATGTAGAACGGCACGTGCTCCGACGGCGCCGGGCTCATCTGCAGCTTGTCGAAGTCGAAGAACTCGCCGTGGTACTCGACCATCCCGCCGTCCAGGATCAGCCGCAGCACCTCGATCGCCTCGTCCACGCGCTTGCCGCGCTTCGCGTACGGCGCGCCGCACCACTCGAACTCCTCCGGCGACCAGCCGACGCCCAGCCCCAGCCCGAACCGGTTGCCGGACAGCACCGCGACCGACCCGACCTGCCGCGCGAGCAGCACCGGGTTCCGCGAGCCGAGCTTGAGCACCGACGTGTAGAACTCGATCCGCCCGGTCACCGCCGCCATCGTCGCGACCGCCACCAGCGGGTCGGCCCACGGCGTGTCCGCGGTCCAGAACCGGCTGCCGTCCGGCGTGTACGGGTACTCGGCGGACACGTGCTCGGAGTAGAACAGCGAGTCCGGCAACGCGATCGAGGAGAAGCCGCACTCCTCGGCGGTGCGCGCTAGCTCGGTGAACTGGTCCAGGGGGTTCATCGCGACCGAGAGGGTGAACTTCATGCGACCGAGACTATAACGTGTTCTAGTTTTCGTCGAGAGCGGAACCGCTTGCGGCCTCGTTCCGGCAGCTCACAGACTGGTCACCGTGATCCAGGAATTCGCCGGCGACGTCGCCTCGGACTACGCCCGCTTCCGCCGCGGGTACCGGGCGGAGGTCTTCGACCTGCTGGCGGCGGAGTTCCCGCTCGGCCGGGTGCTCGACCTGGGCTGCGGCACCGGCCAGCTGACCGTGCCGATGGCCGCCAGGGCGGGCGCGGTGATCGGCATGGACCCCTCCCCCGACATGCTCGCGCACGCCGGCGCCGCCGAGGTCGGAAACGTCGTGTGGGTCGTCGGCGCGGACAGCGACGTGCCCGCGCTGGAGCCCCTGCTCGGCGCGGGCGGTCTCGACCTCGTCACCATCGGCCAGGCGCTGCACTGGATGGACCCCGGCCCGCTGTTCGCGGCGCTGTCCCGCCTGCTCCGGCCGGGCGGCGGCGTCGCGGTGATCGCCAACGGCACCCCGGTCTGGACGCAGCGCACCCGGTGGGCGACGGCGATCCGGCAGGTGTCCACCCGCTGGCTGGGCGCGCTGGACTTCCCAACCTGCGGCAGCAGCGACGCCGAGCGCGCGCGGTACCGGGACCTGCTCGAACGGGCCGGGTTCACGCGGGTGCGGGAACATCGCCTTGATCACACCGAGCGGCTCGGTCTCGACGAGGTCGTCGGCGCCTTCTACTCCGCGGGCGCGCTGGAAAAGCTCGACGCCGCAGGCCGGCGCGGTTTCGACGCCGACCTGCGGGCCGCGCTCCGCGAAGCCGAACCCGGCGGCGTCTTCACCGAGGAGGTGCCCGTGCGCGTCCTGTGCGCGAGCTGGGAACCATCGGCGTAGCGCCCGCGTTGTCCGGTTCAAGACACCGAACTTCCGGGAGTAGCCATGGGCACCACGATCACCGTGATCGTGCTCCTCGTCCTCATCGTGGGCGGCATCGCCTACTTCGCGAAGGCGCAGGCCGCCACGCGGCGGCGCCAGCTCGACGACGCGAAGGCCGACGCCCGGCGCCTGGTCGAGCGCCTGGGTGGCCAGGTGCTGAACCTCGTGGGTTCGAACGAGCCGGCGAAGCAGGCACTGGCCGACGCGTCCGAGCGCTACAACGCGGCGGGCTCGCAGCTGGAGCAGGCGCAGACGGCCGAGCAGGCCAAGCTCGTCAAGGAGACCGCGCTCGAAGGCCTCTACTACGTGCGCGCGGCGCGCGAGGCGATGGGCATGGACCCCGGCCCCAAGCTGCCCGAGGAGGCCGAGCGCGAGCGCGCGGGCAAGGTCACCGAGCACCGCAGCGTGGACGTCGAGGGCAGGCACTACGAGGCGTCGCCGAACCCGGGCGACAACACGCCCTACTACTACCCGGGTGGCCGCGTGGCCGGGCGCCCGGTGCCGCAGGGCTGGTACAGCGAGCCGTGGTGGAAGCCGGCGCTCGTGGCGGGTGCGTGGGGCCTGGGCTCGATGTTCCTGTTCAGCGCGATGTTCAGCGGCATGGCAGGCATCGCGAGCGCCTCGGCGTGGGAGTCCGGCTACGACGCGGGCCAGGAGGACGCGGGAGCCGACGGCGGCGACATGGGTGACGCCGGCGGCGACGCGGGCGGGGACTTCGGCGGCGACATGGGCGGCGACTTCGGAGGCGACTTCGGCGGGGATTTCGGCGGCTTCTGACGCTTCACCACTCAGCGGGCCGGACACCACGTCCGGCCCGCTTTTTCACGCCGCCTGGCAGACCGGGCACCAGTAGAGGTTCCGCCCGGCCAGCTCGGTGTGAGCGATGGGCGTGCCGCAGATCAGGCACGGCTCGCCGGTGCGCCGGTAGACGTACACCTCGCCGCCGTGCCGGTCCTGCCGCGGCGCGCGGCCGGTGACCTCGGGCAGGTGCTCGTCGTCCACGGTGTCGATGCGGCCGATCCGCACGCCCTTGCGCATCAGCGCGACGAGGTCGGTCCACATCTCCTTCCACTGCACGTGGTCCAGCGCGCGGCCGGGCACCATCGGGTTGATGCGGTGCCGGAACAGCACCTCCGCGCGGTACACGTTGCCCACGCCGGAGATGACCGACTGGTCCATCAGCAGCGCGGCGATCGACGTGCGGGACGCCGAGATCCGCTGCCACGCCTCGTCCGGACGGGCGTCGCGGCGCAGCGGGTCGGGGCCGAGGCGCGCCTTGATCGCGTCGACCTCGGCCGGCGTCAGCAGCTCGCACCGGGTGGGGCCGCGCAGGTCCGTCCAGTGCGTCCGGCCGGTCAGCCGCAGCCGGACCTGGCCCACCGGCGGGGTTTCCGGCAGTTTCGCCTCGGTGAACGTCCCGTACAGTCCCAAGTGGACGTGCACCGATCCGAGCGGGCCGAAGTCGTGGAACAGGTGTTTGCCGTAGGCCTCGGCCTTCAGCATGACCTGACCGTCCAAAAGGGCCGCCTCGCTCGCGAAGCGGCCCTGCGGACTGGAAACGCCCACCGGCGCGCCCGCGTACCGCCGCTGGTGCAGGCGGGCGAGCCGGTGGAGGGTGTGCCCTTCGGGCATCAGGCAGGCAGCGGCGGCGGGGTGCCGGTGCGCTCGTAGTCGAGCATCTGCTGCACGCGGCGGCCGTGCCGCTCGTCCTCCGACGGCGGGGTCGACAGGAACGCGTCGACGATCGCGGTGGCTTCCTCGACGGTGTGCATGCGCGCACCGAGGCCGATGAGCTGCGCGTGGTTGTGCTGGCGGGCGAGCTCGGCGATCTCCGGCTTCCAGGCCAGCGCGGCCCGGGCGCCCTTCACCTTGTTCGCGGCGATCTGCTCGCCGTTGCCGGAACCGCCGATGACGATGCCCAGGCTGCCCTCGTCCGCCACCACTCGGCGGGCGGTCTCGATGCAGAAGGCCGGGTAGTCGTCGGCGGCGTCGTAGACGGCCGGGCCGATGTCGGTGACCTCGTGGCCCTGGCCCTTCAAGTACTCGACCAAGTGGTTCTTCAGCTCGAAGCCGGCGTGGTCTGATCCCAAGTAGACGCGCACGGGTGGAGTCTCGCATCCGGGTGGGACCCGGGCATGCTGGGGGTGTGGACGCGTTCGCCCAGGACGGGCATGACCTGCGGTTGGAGTGGGGTGCGGAAGGGGTCGCCGAGCTGGGGCGAGAGTGCGCGGTGCTGATCGTCGTGGACGTCCTGTCGTTCAGCACGACCGTGGACCTGGTGACGGGCCGCGGCGGCCGAGTCCGTCCCCTGCGCTGGCGTGGTGGCCGGGTGCCGCGGCCGGCCGCGGTCGGCCCGGATCCCGGGCTGCTCGACCTGCCGTCCCCGAACGGCGCGACCCTGCTCGTGGGCTACCTGCGCCACACCACCGCCGTAGCGTGTGCGACGATGCCCCGCTGCGGAGGACCCGGCCAGGGCCGGCGAACTCGCCATTGCCCTGACCACCGCTCCGCCGCACCCGGTGCTCGACTGACTGGCACCAGCGGCGACGAAGCGGTACGCACGGCAGCCCCCGTTCTCCTGGAGGCCGCGTGACCTGGCTCGAACTGGCCGACGGCGTGCACGCCCGCCGCTATGAGCACCTGGACCAGACGCTCGGTCTGGTGGTGGGCGCCGAGCGGTGCCTGGTGATCGACACCGGCGGCGACGAGGTCCACGGCGCGGCCTTCGCGGCGGAGATCCGCGAGATCACCGCGCTGCCGTGGACCGTGGTCATCACCCACGCCCACTTCGACCACCACTTCGGCACCGCCGCGTTCCTGCCCTGCCCGGTGTGGGCGCACGAACGCTGCCGGGACGCACTCGTCCGCGAAGGCGAGTCCGACCGGGCGGAGTGGGTGCGCCGGCTGGCGGGCAAGCCGGAAGCCGAGCGGCTCGCGGCGGCCCGGCTGGTGCTGCCGGACCACCTGCTCACCGAAAGCGTCCAGCTGGACCTCGGGGGGCGGACCGTCGAGCTGGTCCACCCCGGCGTGGCGCACACCGACCACGACGTGGCCGTGCACGTGCCGGACGCCGGGGTGCTGTTCGCCGGCGACCTCGTCGAGCAGGGTGCGCCGCCGTCGATCGGGCCGGACGCGCACCCCGCGCACTGGCCGTCGGCGCTGGACCGGTTGCTCGCCCTGCGCCCCGCCACGATCGTGCCGGGGCACGGCGATCCGGTCGGCCCGGACTTCGTGGCCGCCCAGCGCGACGAGCTCAGTCGAAGTTGAGCTCGCCGGTGCGGGTGCGCTTGAGCTCGTAGAAGTCGGGGTAGCTCGCCAGCAGCCGGGCGCCGTCGAACACCTTCACGGCGTCCTCGCCCCTCGGGATCGAGCTGAGCACCGGGCCGAAGAACGCGACGCCGTCGATGTGGATGGTGGGGGTGCCGACGTCCATTCCGACCGGGTCCATGCCCTCGTGGTGGCTCTTCTTCAGCGCGTCGTCGTACTCGGCGGAGTCGGCGGCGGACGCGAGGTCGGCGGGCGCGCCGATGGCCTCCAGGGCCTGGCGGGTGACCTCGGGGATGTCCTTGTTGCCCTGGTTGTGGTAGCGGGTGCCGAACTCGGTGTAGAAGTCCCGCAGGATCGCCTCGCCCTTCTCCTGGGCGAGCGCCGTGGCCACGCGCACCGGGCCCCACGCCTTCTCCAGCAGCTCCTTGTACTCCGCGGGCAGGTCGCGCCCGCTGTTGAGGACCGCGAGGCTCATGACGCGGAAGTTCAGGTCGAGGTCGCGCTGCTTCTCCACCTCCAGGATCCAGCGCGAGCTGATCCAGGCGAACGGGCAGACGGGGTCGAAGTAGAAGTCCACGCGTGTGCGCTCTGCGGTCATCAGTGTTCTCCCTGTGGGTGCTGGGCCGTCAAACGGGCCAACAGCACGCGGAGGGCACTTGTTCCCCGCCGGAACATGATTGGATAGCGGGATCACCGAGAATGACAACCGCGAGCGTTTCCGAGGTGCCTGTGCCCGCCCCTAACCTGACCCGTGACCAAGCCAAACAGCGTGCCGAGCTGCTCGAGGTCGAGTCCTACGACATCGCCCTCGACCTCACGGACGGTAACGGCGGCCCGGGCGAGAGAAGCTTCGACTCGAAGACAACGATCCGGTTCGCCGCCACGAAGCCGGGCGCGAGCACGTTCGTCGACATCGTCGCCGGCTCCGTCCGCTCCGCGACGCTGAACGGCACGGCGCTGGACGTCTCCGGCTACACCGAGGAGAACGGCGTCGAGCTGCCGGACCTCGCCGCGACCAACGAGCTGGTCGTCGAGGCCGACTGCCGCTACATGAACACCGGCGAGGGCCTGCACCGGTTCGTCGACCCGGTCGACGACGCCGTGTATCTGTACACGCAGTTCGAGACGGCCGACGCGAAGCGCATGTTCGCCTGCTTCGACCAGCCCGACCTCAAGGCCACCTACCGGCTGACGGTCACCGCGCCGAGCGACTGGAAGGTCGTGTCCAACGCGCCGGTGGAGAGCACCGAGAAGACCGCCGAGGGCGCCACCCGCACGGTCTTCGCCACCTCCGAGCGCATCTCGACGTACCTGGTCGCGTTGATCGCCGGCCCGTACGCCGAGTGGCACGACCAGTACACCGACGAGCACGGCACGATCCCACTGGGCATCTACTGCCGCGCGTCGCTGGCCGAGCACATGGACGCCGAGCGGTTGTTCACCGAGACCAAGCAGGGTTTCGGCTTCTACCACAAGGCGTTCGCCACGCCGTACCCGTTCCGCAAGTACGACCAGCTGTTCGTGCCGGAGTTCAACGCGGGCGCGATGGAGAACGCGGGCGCGGTGACGTTCCTGGAGGACTACGTCTTCCGCAGCCGGGTCACCCGCTACGCCTACGAGCGGCGCGCCGAGACGCTGCTGCACGAGATGGCGCACATGTGGTTCGGCGACCTGGTCACCATGCGCTGGTGGGACGACCTGTGGCTGAACGAGTCGTTCGCGACGTTCGCGAGCGTGCTGGCGCAGGCCGAGGCCACCGAGTACGAGCACGCCTGGACGAGCTTCGCCAACATCGAGAAGTCGTGGGCCTACCGGCAGGACCAGCTGCCCTCGACGCACCCGATCGCGGCCGACATCGTGGACCTGCAGGCCGTCGAGGTGAACTTCGACGGCATCACCTACGCCAAGGGCGCCAGCGTGCTGAAGCAGCTGGTGGCCTACGTCGGGCTGGACCACTTCCTGGCCGGGCTGCGGGTGTACTTCGGCAAGCACGCGTGGGGCAACGCGACGCTGGCCGACCTGCTCAGCGCCCTGGAGGAGGCGTCGGGCCGCGACCTGTCCGGGTGGAGCGCGCAGTGGCTGGAGACGACCGGCCTGAACTCGCTGCGGCCGAAGTTCGAGACCGACGCCGATGGCCGGTTCACGTCGTTCGCGGTGCTGCAGACCGGCGCGAAGCCGGGCGCCGGTGAGCTGCGCACGCACCGCATCGCGGTCGGCATCTACGACGAGGAGAACGGCAAGCTGGTCCGCAAGCAGCGGGTGGAGCTGGACGTCGAGGGCGAGCGCACCGAGGTGCCGGACCTGGTCGGGCAGCCCGCGGGCAAGCTGGTGCTGGTCAACGACGACGACCTGACCTACTGCACGATGCGCCTGGACGCCGGTTCCCTGACTACGCTGGTCGACCGGATCGCCGACATCACCGAGCCGCTGCCGCGGACGCTGTGCTGGTCGGCGGCGTGGGAGATGACCCGCGAGGCCGAGCTGAAGGCCAGGGACTTCCTGCAGATCGTGCTGCACGGGATCCACGCGGAGACCGAGGTCGGTGTCGTGCAGCGGCTGCTGCTGCAGGCGCAGACCGCGCTGAACTCGTACGCGCAGCCGTCCTGGGCGGCGGCCGAGGGGTGGCCGCAGTTCACCCGGAAGCTGCTGGAGATGGCCCGCGCCGCCGAGCCGGGCTCGGACCACCAGCTGGCGTTCGTCAACTCGCTGACCGGTTCGGTCCTGGACGACGCGACGGTCGACGTGCTGGCAGGCTGGCTCGACGGGTCGAGCCCGCTGGAGGGCCTCGTGGTCGACGCGGACCTGCGCTGGCGCCTGCTGAACGCGCTGGTGGCGCACGGCCGGGCGGCGGACGAGGAGATCGACGCGGAACTGGCCCGGGACGACACCGCGACGGGCCGCCGCCACGCCGAGCACGCCCGCGCCCTGCGCCCCACCCCGGAGGCCAAGGCGGAGGCGTGGCAGCGCGCGGTCTACGACGACGACCTCCCGAACGCGATGAGCAACGCCATCATCGGCGGCTTCTCCCACCCCGGGCAGAAGGACCTGCTGACGGGCTACGTCAGCACCTACTTCGCCGCCATCGACGAGGTCTGGTCCCGCCGGTCGAGCGAACGCGCCCAGCCCACGGTCGTCGGCCTGTTCCCCGCCTGGGCGGTCGAACACGCCACGGTGCAGGCCGCGGACGAGTGGCTGGCCGGCGACCACCCGGCTGCCCTGCGGCGGCTGGTGTCGGAAGGCCGAGCCGGCATCGTGCGCGCACTGGCAGCACGGGAATTCGACGAGGGCTGATCAACGGAAGAGCAAAGGGGCGCCGGGCGAAGCTCGGCGCCCCCTTCTCTTGAGCAACCGCAAGCCGGCAACGCAAAGCAAGCGACTACCCCAACCAGACCTCCCCCGCCCC